>NZ_PGOI01000001.1 GCF_002794355.1 Pseudorhodobacter sp. MZDSW-24AT
CAGCCGGTCCAGCACCGCCTGCGCCGCCTCGGCCCGCTCCAGCGCCGCCGGGGTCACGCGCAGCACCGCGCGCGCCGCACTCTGCGCTTCCCAATGCCGCCGCTGCGCCTCGGCCTGCGCCAGCTGCGCCGCCAGTGTCACCGCCCGTGCCCGGGCCGCGCGCGCTTGATCGGCCCGGCGTGCGCGCTCCACCCTGTCGGCCGCGACGCCAAGAGCTGTCACCGCCGCGCCATGCTGGCCCTGCGCCGCCACCACCTCCGCCGCAGCCGCCGCCACCAAGCCTTCGGCGCGGTCAGACGCGACCACGCGCTCGGCATGGGCCGCGGCGGCCTTGTCCAAGCGCCCTTGCAGATCCTCGATCCGGCGGATCTCGGCCCGCGCCTGCGCCAGCGTCACCTGCGCCAGCCGCACATCGGCCGCTGCCTTCCGGCTTTGCTCCGCATGGCTTTCGGCGGCCTGCAGCGCCGCTTCGGCCCGGGCCAAGGCCTCGGCCTCGCGCGCCTGCGCCTCCGGGTCAGACAGCGCCTGCAGGCGGCGCAAAAGCCCCCCGCGCTGGCTCAGCGCATCTGTCAAGCGGCGCGCCTTTTCTTCCAAAGCGTCGCGCGCGGCCTCCAGACCGGCGGCCTCCTCCACCGCCCGCGCCCATTCGCCCCCGGCCTTGGGTTTCAAGGTGCTGGTCGCCAGCCGTGCCAGCGCCTCATTCACCCGCGCCAGCACCTGATCCATCCGGCGCCCGCCCGTCATCGCCTCGATCTCGCCCGCGACCGAAGACACCAGATCGCGCCGCGTGGCAAAGGCACGGTCCCGCTCGGCCCGGTCGGCGGCGGTGCTGCCTTCCGGCTCCAGCCCCAACAGCCCCTGCCGCACCCACAAAAGACCCGAGGGCCCCGCCAGCCCCTGCCCCTGTCCAGCCAGCCCCTGCCCCGTCAGCCCCTGACCCGCCAACCGGTCGATCCACGCCTCGGCCTCATCCTCCTGCGCGATCACCCGCCCGGACGCATCCAGCACCCGCGCGCTCTGCCGCGACAACCAGCGCTTTTCCAGCCGGAACCGGCCCTCGGCCACCTCCACCTCCACCGCAGCCTCAGGCGCGCCTCCGGCATGCGGCTGCAAGGCCCGCGTCTGCGCCGTCTTGCTGCGATGCGGCTGAAAGAACAGCGCATGAAGCCCGTCGAAAAACGTGGATTTGCCGAATTCATTGGGCTGGGACAGCACCGAAATCCCATCCCCGATGCCCTCGATCCGCGCCCGCTGCCCGCCAAAACGGCGCAGATTGGTCAACTCGATCGCCCGGATCTTCATGGCTGCACCTCCTGCACCAGCGCGAACAGCCGCGCCAGCGCCGCCTCGGCCAACGCGCGCTCGGCCGCGCCCAAAGCCGGGTCTTGCGCTTGCCCCAACAGGGTTTCCGCCGCCTCGCGCAGCGCGCCGCTGCGGTCGATCGCCTCCAGATCGCCCCGGCCCACATCGGTGCCCAACCGGCTCAGGTCCCCCTCGAACCAACCGAAATCCGGGCCAAGCCCTGCCAGTTCGGCCTCCAGCCCCGCGCGCTCGGCCAAGGTCAACCGCCCCGTCACCTCGATCCGCATCAGCACATCGCGCCGCGCGGCCTGCGGCGGCAGCACATCCGACAAACGGCGCGCCACATCGTCACCGGGCAACAGATCCAGCCCGGGCCGCCGCCAGTGGAACTGCCCTGTCGGCACCGGCTCGGCCACCGCCCCGCCCCCTGCCAAGCACACCCGCACCGCCCCCGGCGCGCTTTCGTGCTTGAACCCATCCGCTTCCGGCGTGCCGCTATACCATGTCGCCGGGCCAACCTGCATCCGCCCATGCCAATCGCCCAACCCCAGATAATCCAGACCCGACAGCCGCGCGCGGTCCGGCGGAATGATCCCCGCGCCGCCGTCCTCGCCGCTGAAATCGGTGATCGCCCCATGCCCCAGACCAATGCGCAGGCAGCCTGCCGGGGTCGCCCCCGACATCGCCTCGGTCAGGTCCCGCCCCGGACGCCGCTGGGTGCAAGGCGCCGGCAACAGCCACACATCCGGTTTAAGCGCCTGTGGCTCCGGCGTCAGCAACACCCGCAGATTGGCAGGCGCATCGCCGCTGATCCGCCGCCACAATTCCGAGGCCGCCAGACTGTCATGATTGCCGGGCAGCAGGAACCAGCGCAGATCCGACTCCGCCGCCATCGCCCGCAAGGCATGGCGCAGCGTTTCGGGCGAAGGCGTCTCGGCGTCGAATGTGTCGCCCGCCAGCAGCACATCTTGCGCACCCCCCGCCCGCGCCGCCGCCGCCAGCCGCTGAATCACCCCATGCCGCGCCTCGCGCAGGCGGCCCCGGATTCCTTCGGGAAAACTGCCAAAGGCCTTGCCCAAGTGCAGATCCGCGCTGTGCAGGAAAGTATAGGTCATGCGTCATCCGTCCCCAACAGCGGCGGCTGCGCCCTTGTGGCGCCTCCACCGTGCCGGGCCGACCTTCCCGCAAAGGAAAGGCCGCGGCAACCCCTTGCGCCCTGCGCGTGCCTTCAGCCTGCCAGCGCCACCGGTTGCCCCATCGAGTCAGACACCATCTTTTCCAGCACCAGCCGCAGCTTCGCCGGGTCCACCGGCTTTTGCACCATTGGCACAGACTGGAAATCCGCCGGCAGATGCTCCGGCCCATAGCCAGAGACAAAGCAGAACGGAATGTTGCGCTTGCGCAGGATCTTGGCCACGCCATCCACCCGCTCGCCGCCCAGATTGCCGTCCAGCAGCGCCAGATCGACCGTCTGCTCTTCCGCCGCCACCAGTGCATCGCGCAAGGTGCGGGCCACGGCCACCACCTCGGCCCCGGCATCCTCCAACTCGCAGCTCAGATCCAGCGCAACCAGCGGCTCGTCCTCGATCAGCAGGATGCGCCGACCGATCAGCAAATCCTCGGACAAGGTCACCGGCGCCGCCACAGGGCGCGCGGCCGCGCTGCCTTGCAGGAGGGTCACGCCTTCGGTCAGACGAATGGTCCAGACCACGCCGGTCGGCTGCCAGTCCACCGCCACCGTGCCTTCTTCGCCGCCAGCACTCGCCCCGATCAGCGTGTGGCCAAAGCCCTTGCGCGTGGGCGGCACCACCGTAGGGCCGCCGCGCTCCTGCCATGTCAGGATCAGCCCGTCGCCCTCACAGCGCCACGACAGGATCACCTCGCCCCCGGGCACTGAAAACGCGCCGTATTTCTGCGCATTGGTCCCCAATTCGTGCAGCGTCAGCGCAAGCCGCAGCATGTTCTCCGGGGAAATCTGCACCTGCGGCCCATGGCGCTGCAAACGGTCGCCCACAAGCGTGCCCGCCTTCACCTGATCCTCGATCAAGCCATCCAGTGGCGCGCTCGACCATGTGGCATCCGACAAAATCGAATGCGCGCGCGACAGTGCCTGCAAGCGGCCCGAAAAGCTCTGATCAAAGGCTTGCAGACTGGCCGATTGCCGCAGCGTCTGCCGCGCGATGGCCTGCACATTGGCCAAGGTGTTCTTGATCCGGTGGTTCAGCTCCCCGATCAGCAACGAGCGCATTTCTTCCGCCTGCCGCCGCTCGGTGATGTCCAGCACCTGCAAGGTCAGCGACATATGCTTGCCATCCGCCTCGCACAGCGATGATCCGTGCAGCTCGCAGGCGATCTCGCGACCATCGGCACCAAAGGCCACCGCTTCCATCGTATAGCGTGGCGCCGCTTCGCTCGCGTTGTCGGCGGCGATCCACCCCCGCAGCACCTCGATCGTCTCGGGTGCAAGCCAGCGCGTCTCGCCCACCGGACGGCCCAGCATGTCGCGCGCCTTGTAACCAAAGATCCGCTCCGCCCCCTGCGACCATGCGCGCAGCATCAGCGCGCAATCCAGTTCGATCGTCGCCAGCGGCGAATTGTCGGTATGCGCCTTCAGCCGCGCCATCGCCTGATCGCGGTGCTGCGCAATCGCACGCATCTCGTCGCGCTGGCGGGCCAGATCGCGCGCCTGCTGGCCCAGTTGGAAAAACACCTCCGACTTGGACTTCAGCACCACGGGATCAATCGGCTTGAAGATGAAATCCACCGCCCCCGCTTCATAGCCCCGAAAGCGGCGGGTTTCGTCCACATCGGCGGCGGTCACAAAGATGATCGGCAGCCGCCGCGTTTTCTCGGCCCCCCGCATCAGCTCGGCCAGTTCGTAGCCGTCGGTGTCGGGCATATGCACGTCAAGCAAGGCCAAGGCGTAATCATTGACCAGCATCAGCTCCAAGGCCTCGGCCGCCGATTGCGCCTTGTGAATCTCCAGCCCGTCCCGCCGCAGCAAGGCTTCAAGCGCCACCAGATTTTCCTTGATGTCGTCCACCAGCAGAAAGCGGATCGCTCTATCCGGCATGGTCACCCTCCCTGAACTGCATTGCGGCGCCAAATGCGCTGAGACTCGTCAAACGCCGAATACAGCGGCGCATGCGCTGAAAAGCGCAAGGTCTCATGCGCCCCAAGGCCCAAGAACCCGCCCCGCGCCAAGGAGTCTGCGAACAGCCCCAACGCGCGGTCCTGCAACGTCGTATCAAAGTAAATGAGCACATTGCGGCAAGACACAAGATGCACTTCCGAAAACACCTGATCCGAGGCCAGATTGTGTTCGGTGAACACCGTCTTGCGCCGCAGGCTCCGGTCAAAGGCAGCCCGGCCATAAGCTGCCGTGTAGTAATCCGACAAAGAGGCCCGCCCCCCCGCCTGATGGTAATTTTGTGAAAACTGCGCCATTCGGTCCATATCATAGACCCCCGCCTCGGCCTTGGCCAGCGCGCGGCGGTTGATCTCGGTCGCATAAAAGATGGTGCGGTCGAACAGCCCCTCTTCCCGGAAGAGGATCGCCAGCGAATACAGCTCTTCGCCATCCGCACAGCCCGCCACCCAAACCTTGAGCGAAGGGAAGGTGCTCAGATGCGGGATCACCTCGCGCCGGATCGACAGATAATAGCTGGGGTCGCGGAACACCTCGCTCACCTGAACGGTCATCGCATCGATCACCGTCGGCAACACATCGGGTTCATGCAGCAGGCGGCGCTGCAAATCAGACAGCGTCGCGCACTCCAGACGGCTGCGCGCAAGATCGGCGCGCCGCTGCAAGGACGTGCGCGAATACGACCGGAAATCATAATGATACCGCCGGAACAGCGCTTCGAGAAACAAATCCAGCTCAACATCCGCCGGAGCGGGAACAGGCACAGGCGCCGGGATCATCGCGGCATCCAGACACGGGTCAGCGACAACAGCTTGTCCACATCCAGCGGCTTGGACAAATAGTCATTCGCCCCCGCCGCAAGACATTGGTTCTGGTCATCGGCCATCGCCTTCGCCGTCAGCATGATGATGGGCAACCCCTTCCAGCGGTCGATCTTGCGGATCTCGCGGGTGGCGGTCAGCCCGTCCATCTCGGGCATCATCACATCCATCAGCACCAGATCAATCTTGGGCTGCGCCCCATCCGCGATCCGCCCCAGCACCTCCAGCGCCTCGCGCCCGTTGCGGGCAATCTGCACCGTGGCGCCATGAGGCTCGAAGATCCCGGTCAGCGCATAGACATTGCGAATGTCATCCTCGACAATCAGGATACGCCGCCCTTCCAGCATCGCATCGCGGTTCAACGAGGCCGCCAGCATCTCGCGCTGCTTTTCCGGCAGGTCCGACACCACCTGATGCAGGAACAGCGTCACCTCGTCGATCAGCCGCTCGGGCGATTTCGCGCCCTTGATGATGATCGATTTCGAATGCCGCCGCAGCCGCTGCTCTTCCGCCTCGCTCAGCGCGCGGGCGGTGTAAACGATCACCGGCGGGAAGCTCGGGTCATCATCGGAATCCAGCATCTCCAGCAGGTCAAACCCGCTGGCATCCGGCAAGGTCATATCCAGCACGATGCAATCCACCCGCTGGCTGCGGAAGGCGGCCAAGGCCTCGGCGGCGGTGGCCGCACCCACGGCCTCCACCTCGTCATTGCCAAGCAGCGCCTTCAGCCCTTCCAGCTGGGCCGGATCGTCTTCCACGATCAGCACCCGCCGCACCCGCTGCTCCAACCGCTGCTCCAGCCGCTGGATGGCCTGCGAAAGCTCATCGCGCTGCACAGGCTTCATCATATAGCTGATCGCCCCCTGCGACAGCGCCTCATGCGTGTAATCCTCGGCCGAGCACATGTGCACCGGAATGTGCCGCGTCGCCACATCGCGCTTCAGCTGATCCAGCACCGACAGGCCCGAATGGTCGGGCAGCCCCACGTCAAGCACAATCGCATGCGGCTTGTAATGGCGCGCCGCCTGAATGGCCTCATCCGCCCGGCCCACGCACAGGCATTTGAACCCAAGCTCGGTCGCCAAATCACGCAGCACCTGCGCAAACGCCACGTCATCCTCGACCACCAGCATCACCCGGTCGCCGGGCGACAGGGCCTCGCGGTCATCGGTGATCCCCGGCAGCGGCGTCAGCGCCGGGGGCAGCGTCTTGCCTTGGGCGCTTTGCTCGGGAACAGGCGCAGCCAGCGGCGTGCGCGGCACTTCCGCCGCAACCGAAGGCGCGCGCGTCATCCCCGCTTCCTGCGGCAGATCCAGCGGCAGCGTCAGCGTGAAGGTGCTGCCCTTGCCCGGCGTGCTGGCCAAGGTGATCTCGCCGCCCAACAGATCCGCCAACTCGCGCGAGATCGACAGCCCAAGCCCGGTCCCGCCATAGCGGCGCGAAATCGTGCCATCCGCCTGCCGGAACGCATCGAACACCGCCTCCTGCTCGCTTTCGGAAATCCCGATCCCGGTGTCCTGCACCGCAAAGGCAATTCCCTCCGGCACCGGAGAGATCAGCAAGGACACCCGGCCCCGGTCGGTGAACTTCAGCGCATTCGACAGGAAATTGCGCAGCACCTGCTCCAGCCGGTTGCTGTCGGTGTGGAAAGCCGCGATCCCCGGCGCCACTTCCGCCGTCAGCTGCAAGCCTTTCGATCGCGCCTGCACCTCGAATCCACGCAACAGCTTGCGCGCCACCGCTTGGGGGTCAACCTCGGTGCGGATCAAGTCCATCTTGCCCGCTTCGATCTTCGACAGGTCCAGAATGTCATTGATCAGCGTCAGCAAATCCTGACCCGAGCTTTCAATGGTCTGCGCCCAGCGCACCTGCTCTGCCGTCAGCGTGCGGCCCCGGTTTTCCGCCAGCAAGCGTGACATGATCAAAAGCGCATTCAGCGGCGTGCGCAACTCATGCGACATGTTGGCCACGAATTCCGATTTGTAGCGGCTCTCGCGCTCCAGCGTTTTTGCTTGCTCTTCCAAGGTCTTGCGCGACTGCACCAGCGCATTGCGCTGATCTTCCAGCAGTTGCGTCTGGCTTTCCAGCTGGGCGTTCTGCTCTTCCAGCTCGGATTGCTGATGTTCCAGCATCTGCTGGCTTTCCTTCAGCGCGCGCGTCTGCTCTTCCAATTCCTCATTGGTCGCCGCCATCTCTTCGCTATAGCTGCGCAACTCTTCCGCCTGACGGCGGCTCTCTTCCAGCAATTGCTGCAACTGCGTGCGGTATTGCGCCGACCGGATCGCCACACCCACCTTGTCGCTCACCCGCTCCAGCAATTTGCGCGCAGGCTCGCTCAGCGGGGCGTCCAGACCAATCTCAATCGCACCATTGCAGGAAATGCCATCATGGGTCGGGACAATCACGCTATAGGCGGCATGCCCGCGCATCAGCCCCGATCCCCAGCCCAGCGCCACCGACGGATCGGCCTTCAGGCTCACGATCGCATTGCTCTGTGTCGCCCGTGTCAGGTGGCCGTCACCCTCGGCAATCGTCTTGGGCAGACTCTCGGCATCCGTGCCCCACTGGCCGAACCGCTCAAACCCGCCGCCTTGGCGAAGATACACCACCGCCGCCCGCGCGCCCAGTTTCTCGCCAAGCGAGGTCAGCACCTGCGCGCCCAGCTTGTCCAGCGACATGTCGCCCTGCACGGCGCGCGACATCTGAACCTGTCCTTGCTGCACCCAGTCCGAATCCGCCAGCCGCATCCGGCTGATAATCAGATAGCGCCCGGCCCAGCCCAGCATACAGGCCAGACTGCCCGCCATGATCCGGTTGGCGGCGGCGATGGTGGGGTCTATCCCGACGCGGTCCAGCGCAAAGCCCGCCGCAAGTCCAAGGATGATCACGCCCGACACCGCGACAGGCAGGATCGGCCGCGTGCTGACAAAGCTCAGGATCAGCGGAATAAAGTAGCCCAGCCACACCGCTGTGCCCAAGGGGAACATCAGATCCAGCACGAACACAAAAGCAAGCGCAACGCCCACAACGGCGATGACGCCGCTATCCTGCCTGAAATTCACGAACGCTGTCCCCTTCACGCATGCCGATATGGGCGGCCGGGCTCCGCCCGCACCGTCCGAGTGCCTTAAACGCCGCGCAGTGTGACGCAGTTCCCTGCCATGTGAAATTTCTTTTTACATATCTACAGCCGCCATCGGGCGATGACAGGGCAAACATCGCTGGCCTGCCGGACCCGCCGCCAAGCCTCGGTCTTCCGCCACTTGGCAACCCGCACAGGCACCGTGCAAATCGGCAAAAGCCCCGGCGTCTTGGGGCCGGAGTGGGCATCCAGCCCCCCACCCGCCATCGGCAGCCGCACGCGCTGCAATCCACGGTCTTTTCGGCCACGCAGGCATCCGAACCTGCGGACGGGTCGCGGGTCAGTCTTGCCTTGTCGAAAGCCAAGGTGCCGGGCTCAGGCGCTGCCCGGCAACCTGCGGTAAATCACATGATGGTGGCGCCCGTCATAAAGCGGGCGCACCCGTTCCAGCGCCTGCATCGCCGCGATCCGGCGCGGCGAGGCCAGTGCCTCGTCAATCGCCGCGCGGCTGGGGTAGTCAATCTCTTGCACCAGAAACACATCGCTCAGCGCGGCTTCCGACTCCATCGGCTGATACACCCGCACCGCCTGTGCATGCAGCATCTGCGACCACGCAGGCACCAGAAATTGCGCCACCTCCGCGTAGAACTCCTCCTCGCGTCCGGGCTTGATCCGCCCACGAAAAATCGCGCTTCGGGTCCACATCGCGGCATCCTCTCCGGGTCACATCCCGCCAGCCACAGGCGGCTTGGCGGTGTTATCGTTATCATAACCCGGGATCTGCAAAAGTCCACCCATCGCAAAGCGGATAGCCGCAAGCAACACGCGGCCAAGGCCCTGAAAGATCTTTCAGATCTGCGGCTCGCCCCCGCTTTGCGCGGTGCTCAGCCGCGGGTCAGGGCGGCGCGGTGGGCCGTGATCTGCGCCACCAAGGCCTGCGCCCGCGCCGGCCAGTCGGGGCGGCGCACATCCGCCCACGCCATCCCCGCCGCCTGCGCCGCCGCGATGCCCTGATCGCTGTCCTCCAGCACAAGGCACCCTTTCGCCGCCACGCCCAAGCGCGCGGCCCCCGTCAGATACAGGTCCGGCGCGGGCTTGGCGCGCGGCGCATCCTCCACCGCGACGATGGCACCGAACAGCGGGGCCAGCCCGATGTGATGCAGCACCGCCCGCGCGATCTCGCCCTCGCAATTGGTCACCACCGCCATCGGCAGCACCCCCGCCCCCGCCCGCGCCAGCGCCGCCACCGTCGGATTCTCGCGCGCCTGCCGTGCCATGCGCGCCGTCTGTGCCACAGACTCCGCCACCAGCCGCGCGATGTCCGGCGTGCGCCCGAAATCCTCGGCGAATTGCGCAAACAGCCCGCGCCGGTCCAGCCCGGTCAGCCCCAGATACCACGCCCGCGGCAATTCCAGCCCCTGCGCCGCAAAGGCCTGTGCCATGCCGTTGAAATGCATGTCGGCGGTCAGCGCCAAGGTGCCATCGCAGTCGAACAGCAAGGCGGTGGGCAGGTCTGGCCCGGCACCGGGCATCACAGGCAAATCAGGCATCTTCCGTCTTTCTCAGCAAAAAGGTCAGCGCCGCCCCCACCGCCTCGGCGGTGAGGGGCTTGGCAAGGGTGGTGATCCGCCCCGGAAACCGGGACGACATAGGGTCAACCTCGGGCAGATGGCCCGACACAACCAGCGCCCGCGCGGCGGGCCAGCGCTGCAACGCCGCCTCCGCCAGCCGCCAGCCTTCGATCCGGCCCGCCAGCGACAGATCGGTCACGATCAGATCCAACGGCCGCGCCAGCTGCAAAAGCGCGCCCGCCGCCTCCTCGGCCACGCGCAGCTCTGCACAAAGCGGGCCCAGCAAAGCCAGCGCCGCCTTGCGTTCCTCCGGGTTGTCCTCCACCAGCAGCACCCGCCCCAGCCTCGGCACCGCCACCGGCACCGCCCCATGCAGCGGCAGCGTCAGGCGCACCACCGTGCCTTGCCCGGGGGCCGAGGTGATCGCAATATCCCCGCCCGATTGCCGGATGAACCCGTAAACCATCGCCAGACCCAGCCCGGTCCCGGTGCCATCGGCGCGCGCGGTGAAGAACGGCTCCATCGCATGGGCCAGCACCTCGGGCGGCATCCCCGCCCCGGTGTCGGCCACCTCGATCACCGCCAGATCCCCCGCCCGCGCCACCCGCAGCGTCACCCGCCCCGCGCCCTCGATCGCCTGCCCCGCGTTCAGGCACAGGTTCAACAGCGCGCTCTCCAGCTGGCCCGGGTCCACCCGCACCGGCAACGACTCCTCTGGCACCGTCGCCACCACCAGCTCCACCCGGTCGGGCAGCGCCAGCCCCACCAGATCCACGATCCCCTCCACCAAGGCCGGCAATTCCACCAGTTCCGGCTCCAGATGCTGGCGGCGCGCAAAGGCCAGCAGCCGCCCCGTCAGCGCCGCCCCCAGATCCACCGCCGAAGCCATGCTCTGCCGCAGCGCCGCCTGCCGCTCGGGCGGGGCGCGGTCCATCAGATGCAAACTGCCCGAGATCGTCGACAGGATATTGCCGAAATCATGCGCCACCTCGCCCGTGACCTTGCCCAAGGCCTCGATCCGCTGGATCTGGCGCAGCCGCTCTTCCATCTGCCGCCGCTCGGTCGCGTCCGCGATCAGCACCACCGACCCGCCCGCCGGCAGCGTGCTTTCGCGCAGCTCAGCCCGATGCGTCTCGCCCAAGGACAAGATCCCCAGCCCCGGCTGCCCAGCATCCGGCACCCAGCCCGCCTCGCCGATCACCTCCATCAGCCGGGGCCGCCCCGCCAAGCGCGCCGGGTCCACCCGCAGCACCGGGGCCAGCCGCGCGTTCTGCGCCACGATCTGCCCCTGCTCCGACAGGATCGCCACCCCGTCACTGATCCCCGCCATCATGTTTTCGTAAAGCGCGGTCCGCTGCGCCATCTGCCGATGCGACCGGTCCAGCCGCAGCGCATTGGCGCGGAAAATCCGAAAGGCATGAAACAGCTTGCCAATCTCGTCGCCCTGCCCCGCCCCACGCGGCAGCCGCGTCTGCCGGTCGCCCGAGGCCAGCCGCATCATCGCCTCGGAAATCGCCCGCAGATTCCCCGTCACATAGCCCGACACAAACAGCGCCGCCACCAAGGCCAGCGCCGCACTGGCCAGCACCACCAACAGCAGGGTCGATTTGGCAAAGGCAATCGCCGTGGTGGTGCTCGCCCGCTCTGCGGCAATCGCCGCCTGCGCCCGCGCGGTCGCCGCCGCGCCCTCGGCCGTCACCTGCGCCGCGCCCAGCCGGATGCGCACCAGCGCCGCCTCGGCGCCGATCTGCCGCGCCAACTCGCGCCGCCGCAACTCGAACATGCCTTCCGGCCCTTCGGCAATGGCGCGCAGGCGGGTCAGCTCAACCGCCTCATCCGCCGGACGCTGCCCGGTGATCCGCTGCATCAGCCGCGTGTATTCGCGCTGAAACTCGCCCACACCCACCAGATTTTCCGACCGTCCCGCCCCCAGCAGCGCCGCCGCACTCCGCTGCAAGGTCAGCCAATCCTGCCGGGCCTGCAAAGGGGCTGTCACCCGCGCCGACTGCGCCGCATAGCGCCGCTCGGCCGCGGCCAGTTCCGCATTCAGCCGCAAGGTGCGGTCGCGCAGTTCCGCCCGCACCGAGGCATCGCGCACCAGATCGGCAATCGCGCCGCGCATCTCGGCCAAGGTCGGGCGCAAGGCATCCTCCGCCGCCAGCCCCGCCGCGATCCCGTCCACCAGCCGCGTGGCCTCTTGCCCTTCCTGCGCCACGCGGAAAGGGCTGTCCAGCGTCAGCAGATAGGGCGCAAGCGTGGCCAGATCCGCCGCTTGCCGCGACAAGGTCAGCGCCTGATCCACCCCGGCCAAGGTGTCGCCCAAAAGCCGGTCCATCCGGTCATTGCCGCGCGACAGCGCGCCCCAGGCGATGATCCCCACAATCAGCACCGCTGCCGCCAAAAGCCCCAGCGCCCCCAAAAGGCGGCTGCGCACCGAAAGGCGTGTCACGCCGCCGCCCCGGTCACAAAAATATACCCTTGGCCGCGCCGGGTCTGCAAATGCACGGGCTTTGACGGCACCGCCTCGATCTTGCGGCGCAGCCGCAGGATCAGGACATCGATCGTGCGATCCATGTAAAGCGACAGGTCATTGCCCAATTCGGTCAGCAATTCGGTGCGCGGGATGATCCGGCCCGGATGGCGCAGGAAATAGTCCAGCAGCCGGTATTCGGCATTGGTCAGCGCAATCTCGGCCCCTGTCTCATCCAGCAATTCCCGCCGGGTCAGATCCAGCCGCAAACGGCCAAAGGCGCGCAGGTTGCTGGCGCTGCGGTCGGGGGGCAGCACGCCGGGGTGCCCGGTGCGGCGCAGCACGGCCCGCAACCGCGCGATCAGCTCGCGCGGGTTGAAGGGCTTCATCATGTAATCATCCGCCCCGGTTTCCAGCCCGATGATCTTGTCCATCTCGTCGCCGCGCCCTGTCAGCATCACGATGGGAATCCCCATCGTCTCGCGGATGCGGATGGCCAGTGTCAGGCCATTCTCGCCGCGCAGCCGCAGATCGATCAGCGCCAGATCCACCGCCGGGCGCGGCCCCAGCGCCAGAAAAGAGGCACCATCCGGCAACGGCAGCGGATCAAAGCCGTTTTCCGCCAGCAGATCCGCCACCGTGCGGCGCAGATCCGCATCATCATCTATGATGGCCACAACCGGAGACTTGCCCAAAGGCATCTCCCCCTGCGGCATGGACGCATGTTCCATGGCCTTTGTCCTCCCTGCCGCCATGATGGGCAAAGCGTCGCGGGGTGCAATCTTATTCCGGTTGCGAAAATTCTGGCTTTTCTGGCGGTTTGTAACATTGTTCATCATAATCCCCGCTTGCGGTCAGTCTGTTAACCGGGCCACCCCTCCCCCCCGGCCAGCCTCCTGTGCAACTCTTTGCCGGGGCCACTCGGGAGAGGTGGCCATTCCGGGAGGACCACGATGAAAACCACACTGATCAGTGCTTTGGCACTGGCTGCCGCCATGGCCGCAAGCGGCGCTTCGGCGCAAAGCCTGAACGTCGTCTGCTCGAACGAGCAGGCATGGTGCGACCTGATGGCGCAAAACTTCAAGATCGACACTGGCATTGACGTGGCGATGGTGCGCAAATCCACCGGCGAGGTTCTGGCGCAGATCCGCGCCGAAGCCGGCAATCCCAAGATCGATGTCTGGTGGGGTGGCACGGGCGACCCGCATCTGATCGCCGCCAATGAAAACCTGACCGTCGCCAGCGGCGTCGATGTCTCTGAACAGCTCGGCTGGTCGCAGAACATGACCGAAATGTCGGGCGGCAAGGCGGTGGGTGTGCATGTGGGCCTTCTGGGCATCCTGTACAACACCGAAGTTCTGGCCGAAAAGGGCCTGCCCGCGCCAGCCTGCTGGAAGGATCTGGCCAAGCCCGAATACAAGGGCGAGGTCACGGTCTCGAACCCGCAATCCTCCGGCACGGCCTATACCCAGCTTGCCACGCTGGTGCAGCTCTTTGGCGAGGACGAGGCGTTCAAGATGCTGGCCGACATCGGTCAGAACGTGAACCAGAACACCAAATCCGGCTCGGCCCCCAGCAAGATGGCCGCGCGGGCGGAAACCACCATCGCGGTCGGCTTCATGCATGACATGGTGAACCTGAAAAAGCAGGGCTTCCCCGTCGAGATCGTCTCGCCTTGCGAAGGCACCGGCTATGAGGTCGGCGCCGTGTCGGTGATCGCCAACACCCCCAATCTCGAAGCCGCGACGAAATGGGTGGAATATGTGATCTCGGCCGAAGCGCAGTCGCGCGGGCTCGAGGTCGGCGTGTTCAACATCCCCTCCCACCCCGCCGCCGAAACCGACCCCGAGGCCCCCGACATGGCCGCGGTCAAGCTCATCGACTACGATTTCGCCACCTATGGCGCCTCTGAAACCCGCGAGCGTCTGCTGGCCCGCTGGGAAGCCGAAGTGAAGTCCAAGGGCGGCAACTTCGAACAGTGATCGCCTGACCGGCCCGCCCCCATCCGGGGCGGGCCCTTCGCGCATCCACCGGCAGTTTTCCAAAGGATAAGACAATGCGGCGCACGGCGGGGCTTTGGCTCTTGATCGGGCTGGCAGGCTATGCCCTGCTGCCTTGGTATATGGTGGCAGGAGGATTCTGGTCCTTCGGCTGGATCTCTTCACTGGGCAGCGACGCGCGCCCCGCCCTGCTCTGGGCGATGGAGGCGCGCGGCTGGCTCTGGCTGCCGCTTCTGGGCTTTGCCA
This sequence comes from Pseudorhodobacter sp. MZDSW-24AT, assembly GCF_002794355.1. Taxonomy (GTDB): domain Bacteria; phylum Pseudomonadota; class Alphaproteobacteria; order Rhodobacterales; family Rhodobacteraceae; genus Pseudotabrizicola. The sequence continues at coordinate 14,641 of NZ_PGOI01000001.1, forward strand.
TCGCCGCCGCCGCCCTCGCGCTCCGCCGCGACCACCTCACCACCGCCCGCGGGCTCGTCCTTGGCGGCGGCCTCGGCCTCGCGCTGATGGCCGCTCAAGGCCTTGTGATCCTTGGCAACGGCACCCGCTTTGGCCTGCTGGACGGCGCCAGCCAGCCCGGCATGGGCGGCGGCGCCTTTGTCACCGCCACCGCACTGCTCTTTCTCCTCACCACCGGCATCTCCGGCATGGGCCGTGGTCGCGGAGACGCCTTCATCACCGGCCTCATCGGTGCCATCATCGCCCTCGTCGGCATCTTCGTCTTCTACCCGATGAGCTTCATCCTGATCCGCGCCTTCGAGCTGCGCGGCGGCGCGGGCCTTGGCGTCAGCGAATTCCTCCCGCGCTTCTTCGCCCCCGAAATCTGGTCCGCCGCCTGCCTCACCGGGCGCGGCACCTGCGGCGCGGCGCTCAACTCGCTCTTGCTCGCCCTTGCCACCGCCACCGGCACCACCCTCATGGGCCTTGCCTTCGCGCTCATCTTCACCCGCACCAATTTCCGCGCCAAAAAGCTCCTGCGCGTCCTCACCATCCTGCCCATCATCACGCCTCCCTTCGTGATCGGGCTCGTCCTCATCCTCCTCTTCGGCCGCGCCGGCACCATCACCGAGTTCTTCTCCGACACCTTCGGATGGGAGAAAACCCGCTGGCTCTACGGCTTTTACGGCGTCTGGCTCGCCCAGATGCTCTCCTTCACCCCGATCGCCTTCCTCGTGCTGATCGGCGTGGTCGAAGGCGTCAGCCCCAGCATGGAGGAAGCCTCGCAAACCCTCGACGCCGACCGCTGGCAAACCTTCCGCTTCATCAGCCTGCCGCTGATGCGCCCCGGCCTTGCCAATGCCTTCCTGCTCGGCTTCATCGAAAGCCTTGCCGATTTCGGCAACCCGCTCGTGCTCGGCGGCAATTTCAACGTGCTGTCCACCGAAATCTACTTCGCCATCGTCGGCACCGTGGCCGACCCGGCCAATGCCGCCATCCTCTCGCTCATCCTTCTGGTGATGACGCTGGGCGCCTTCCTTGCCCAACGCAAATGGCTGGGCCGCAAGAACTATGCCACCGTCACCGGCAAGGCCGACTCGGGCCGCAACGCCGCGCTGAACGATGGCCTGCGCTGGACCTGCTATGCCGTCGCCCTGCCTTGGGCCGCCTTCACGCTGGTGCTTTACCTGCTCATCGTCTTTGGCAGCTTCGTCAAGCTCTGGGGCTATGACCACACGCTCACCTTCGAGCATTACACCCGCGCCTTCGGCATCGTCTATCGCAACGGCATCCACTTCACCGGGGCCGCATGGAACAGCTATTTCACCACTCTGACCATCGCGGCCATCGCAGCCCCGCTCACCGCAGCCGTCGGCCTCGCCACCGCCTATCTGCTGGTGCGCCAGAAATTCGCGGGCAAAGAGGCGTTCGAGTTTTCCACCATGCTCTCCTTTGCCATTCCCGGCACGGTGATCGGGGTGGCCTATGTGATGGCCTTCAACTTCCCGCCGATTGAATTAACCGCCACCGGCCTGATCCTGATCATCGTCTTCGTGTTCCGCAACATGCCGGTGGGCGTGCGCGGCGGCATCGCCGCGATGAGCCAGCTCGACAAATCGCTGGACGAGGCCTCGATCACCCTTGGCGCCAATTCGGCCACCACCTTGCGCCGGGTGATCCTGCCCTTGATGGGTCCGGCCATTCTTGCCGCGCTCACCTACAGTTTCGTGCGGGCCATCACCTCGGTCTCTGCCGTCATCTTCCTTGTCTCGGCCCGCTACAACATGGCCACAAGCTTCATCGTCGGCCGGGTCGAGAATGGCGAATTCGGCATCGCCATCGCCTATGCCACCGTGCTGATCGTCACCATGCTGGTCGCCATCCTTGCCCTGCAACTGATCATCGGGCGGCGCAAACTGCGCCGGGCCGATCGCATCGAAGCCCATTGAAAGAGGCCGCCATGAAAGGCTCTGTCCGTTTCGAAAATGTCACCAAGACCTTCGGCGATGTTGTGGCGCTCAAGCCGCTGTCGCTCGACATCACCCCCGGCACGCTCGTCACCCTGCTTGGCCCGTCGGGCTGCGGCAAGACCACCACGCTGCGCCTGATCGCAGGGCTTGAAAGCGCAAGCTCTGGCCGCATCCTGATCGGGGGGCAGGATGTCACCCATCTTTCGGCCACCTACCGCGCGGTGTCGATGGTGTTTCAGTCCTACGCGCTGTTCCCGCACATGACCGTGCTCGAAAACGTGGGCTACGGCCTCTCGGTCAAGGGCACGGCCAAATCCGAACTCCGCGACCGCGCCGAAGCCGGGCTCGAGATGGTGGGCCTCAAGGGCTTTGGCGCGCGGCTGCCGTCCGAGCTGTCGGGCGGCCAGCAGCAGCGCGTCGCCGTGGCCCGCGCCATCGTGCTGGAACCCGAGGTTCTGTTGCTCGATGAACCGCTCTCGAACCTTGATGCGAAATTGCGCCGCCATGTGCGCGAGGAAATCCGCCAGATCCAGCAGCGCCTGGGCCTGACGGCGGTCTATGTGACGCATGACCAGGAAGAGGCGATGGCGGTGTCGGACCGCATCATCGTCATGAAAAACGCCGAGATCGCCCAAGAAGGCGCGCCGCAAGATCTTTATGATCGCCCGGCCTCGGCCTTCATCGCCGATTTCATCGGAGACGCGAACCTGATCGATGTCGAGGTGACGCGCGCGGGCGACACCACCGAAGTGGCCCTGCTCGACCGCCGCCTCGCCCTGCCCTTGGCCAGTGCCGCCACCGGCCCTGCCCGCATGGTCTTGCGCCCGCATCATGTGCGCTTGTCGCGCGATCCGGCACCGCACAGCCTCCCGGCCGAGGTCACCTATGCCGCATGGCTGGGCAATTCGGTGCAATACACCTTGTCCACCGCCGCAGGCTCGATCTTTGCCATCGGCGCGCCCCAGCCCTTGCCCTTCCGGCAGGGCGACACGGTCCACATGGGCTTCGCGCCCGAAGATGTGCGGCTGGTCCCCGCCTGACCGCGGGCCGGACAGGTTTTCTCTTGGGGGGGCGGGCATCTGCCCCCCCTCTTTTTCAGTCTGAAGCCGTGTCTTGGCGCAGGGTCACATCCGCCGCGCGCGAGTGCGCCACCACCAGCCGCGCATTGGGAATGTCATTGCTCAGCGCCCGTGCCCGCGCCGCCTCGGGCGCATGGCCATAATGCAGCCAACGCGCCACAAGGCGGCGCTCCAACTCGGCCTCGGGCACCTCGACAAACACCGTCATGTCGAACATCGGGGCCAGATCGCGCCACGGCGCCTGATCCAGCAGCAGGTAATTGCCTTCGATCACGATGATCGGCACCTCTGGCCCCACTTCGCGCGCGCCAGCCCGCGCCAGATCCAGATCGCGGTCGAAGACGGGCAGAATCACCGGCCTGTCCGCTGCCCGGACCCGCGCCAGATCACGCGCCAGCCCGTCCACGTCAAAGGTCGGAGGAGAGCCTTTGCGGTCGCGCAGGCCGCGTGCGTCCAAAAGGGCATTGTCCAGATGATAGCCGTCCATCGGCATCACCACCGCCACCCCCGGCTGGCGCTGGTTCAGCGCGTCGCACAAGGCCTCGGCCAGCGTCGATTTGCCCGCCCCGGGTGCGCCCGCGATGGCCACCACCATCCGCGCGCCTGTCATCCGCGCGCCCGTCATCCGGCCCAGCACGGCCTCGGCCAAGGCTTGCGTCTCCATCGGTTCCTCCCTTGCGGCCTCGCCTCCCTTTCTTGGCCAGCCCCCACCGCTTCGCAAGGGCAAAAGCGGCGCCGACGAAACGGGGAACTGTGGCCGCGAAAGGGTGGTGGCCTGTCCCGCCTGCGCGTCCCACACCACCACCCGCCCCGTGTTCAAACGTTAAGTTTTGGTAAATTCCCGCAGCCAAGAGCTTGATTTCAAATGACTTCAAAAATGACCCCCTGTGTGACAGCGCGTGTGTCACACACCCGGCGTCAAACCGAAACCGTCGCCTTCAGAACCTCTTTCGACAGCGTGGCCTTGTCTCCCTCCAAAGCCACCTCCCCCCGCTTCAGAACATAAAACCGGTCGGCCAGCCCATAGGCAAAGTCAAAATATTGCTCGACCAGAATGATCGCCATGTCCCCCTTCCCCTTCAGGTAGTCAATGACCCGCCCGATCTGCTGGATGATGTTGGGCTGGATGCCCTCGGTCGGCTCATCCAAAAGCAAGACCCGCGGCTTCATGATCATCGCCCGGGCGATCGCCAGCTGCTGCTGCTGCCCCCCCGACAGATCCCCGCCCCGCCGATGCAGGAACTCTTTCAGGATCGGGAAAAGCTCGAAGATCTCGTCAGGGATGCGATGCTCCGCCCGCGGCAGCAGCGCATAGGCCGTCTCCATGTTTTCCCGGACAGTCAGCAAGGGAAAGATCATCCGCCCCTGCGGCACCACCGCCAGCCCCCGCCGCGCCATGCCCTGCGGCGGCACGACGGGCACCTCTTCACCGCCCAGCCACAGCTGCCCGCCCGACCGAGGATGTGTCCCCGCCAGCGCCTTCAACAGCGAGGTCTTGCCCACCCCGTTGGTCCCCATCACGCAGGTCACCTCGCCCGCGCGCGCCTCCATGCTGATCCCGTGCAGGATCTGGCTGCCCCCATAGTGCAGTGTCAGGCCTTCGGTTCTGATCATCTCTCGGACCGCCCCAGATAAACGTCGATCACCTGCGGATTGCGGGTGACATGGTCCAGACTGCCCTCTGCCAGCACAGACCCTTCGTGCAGCACCGTGACCTTGCAGTTCAGGCGGCGCACGAATTCCATGTCATGCTCCACCACCACCACCGCGCGGGTCCGCGCCAGATCCACCAGCAGGCGCGTGGTGTGCTCCCGCTCGGCCAGCGTCATGCCCGCGGCGGGTTCGTCCACCAACAGAAGCTGCGGCTCTTGCGCCAGCAGCATCCCGATCTCCAGCCATTGCTTTTGCCCGTGGCTAAGCTCGCCCGACTTGCGCGCCAAAGCGTCGCCCAAGCCCACCTCGGCCGCGAGCGCCGCCACCCGCGCATGATCCGCCACCTTGGGCGACCAGAACAGCACCGCCAGCGGCCCGCGCGCGGCCTTCAGCGCCATCATCAGATTGTCAGCCACCGTCTGATCCTCGAACACTGTCGGTCGCTGAAACTTGCGCCCCACTCCGGCCCGCGCGATCTGGGCCTCGGACATCGACAGAAGCGATTGCAGCCGCGAACCCCACAACACACGGCCTTCGTCGGGACGGGTCTTGCCGGTGACGATATCCATGAAGGTGGTCTTGCCCGCCCCATTCGGCCCGATGATCGCCCGCAACTCGGCCGGACCGATCGAGAAGGACAGGTTGTTGATCGCGCGAAAGCCGTCAAAGGTGACCGAGACGCCGGACACTTCCAGAAGCTGGGTCATTCCTTGGCCTCCTTTTCCAGCAAGGCACCATCATCGGGGCCAAGGGCTGCCCCTTTGCGGTCGGGGTGGCGCAGGCCTTGCCACAGGTCGAACAGACCCCCGATGCCCTTGGGCGCGAAAAGCGTGACGCAGACAAAGGTCAGGCCCAACAGGATCAGCCACCAGTCGACCCAGTTGACGGTGTAGAAGCCCAGGTTGAGCGATGGCGCCCGCCCGCCGGTGAACCATGAGGACAAGAGCGACACCAGCGCCGCCCCGATCACCGCGCCATAGAGCCGCCCGCGCCCGCCAATGGCGACCCAGACCGCCAGATAGATGCTGGCGATGGGGGCAAGCTCGGCCGGGTTGATGATGCCGGCCTGAGGGTAGTAAAGCGCGCCAGCGATGGCGGCGATGATGGCGGTGAGGGTGAAGACAAAGAGCTTATACCCTTCGACCGAATAGCCAAGGAAGCGCACCCGCGCCTCGTCATCGCGGATGGCGCGGATGACGGAGCCGAACTTGCCCGAGACGACCCAGGCCACCAAAAGGTAGCCAAGCCCGAGCGCCGCCGCCGAAGCCCAGAGGAACCAGACCGAGATCCGGTCCTGAGAGACAGCGTCCAGACCGGGGATGTTCTGCAAGCCCGAAAGCCCGTTGTTGCCCCGCAAGCCGGAATCGTTCTGGAAGAGGTAAAGGGCAAGCGCAAGCGTCATGGCCTGGGTCAGGATGGAGAGGTAAACCCCCGTCACCCGGCTGCGAAAGGCAAGCCAGCCGAAGATCAGCGCGAGGAGGCCCGGGACCAGCACGACGAGCAGAAGTTGAAGGGGGAGCGAATGGGCAAAGACCCAGACGCCGGGCAATTCGGATGCCCCCACCACACCAAAGATCTGGGCGGCGATGCCGTTCTGGATTTCCTGCGCGGTGGCGGGCAGCGCCTCGTTCGAGAGGGCGGTGATGACGATGGCCTCGGTGCGGGCATACATCAGCCACATGCCGATCATGTAGCCGCCAAGCGCGAAGAAGGCCATGTGGCCGAGGCTGAGGATCCCCGCATAGCCCCAGATCAGATCCATCGCGAGCGCGGCCAAGCACAGGCAGAGCGTCTTGCCCAGCGTCTTGATGAAGGAGGTGGAGATCAAGGCCAGGCCGTAAGCCTCGGACAGGAGTGTGACCCCCAGCGTGAACAGCGACAGGAGCAGCAGGAACCAAAGGACCGATGGGTTGCGGGCGAGAAAAGTTCGGGTCATGCGCGGCCTCTGGCGTTGGCAGCGGGGGTTTCACACCCCCGCACCCCCGTGGGATATTTGTGAACAGATGACAGGGGGAGCATGGGTCTTAATCCCCCGCGGCGCGGCCCTTGAGGGCGATGATGCCCCTTGGCCGGAACTGGATGAAGAGGATGATGAACAGGATCATATAGGTTTGAGCGGCCAGGGTGTTGGAGGGGTTGAACCACTCGATCCCCTTTTGCAGTGTGCCAATCATCAGCGCGCCCGCCAGCGTGCCCCAGATGTTGCCGACGCCGCCCACCACGACCGTCATGAAGCTTTGCACGATGTAATCATTGCCGAGTTCCGAGGTGACCTTGGCGAAGAGGCCGATGGCGATGCCAGCAATGCCCGCAATGCCGGAGCCCAGGCCAAAGGTGAGCATGTTGATGCGGTCGGGGTTGATGCCCATGGAGGCGGCCATGGAGGGGTTTTGCGTGACCGCCCGCACTTCGAGGCCGAGCCGGGTGCGCTTCATCAGCCAGAGGAAGACCATCAGGAACAGGATGGCCAGAACAAAGATGCCAACGCGGATGTAGCTGATCGAGACAATGTCATTGAAGGTGAGGGCGCCATCGAGCCAAGCCGGGGAGGTGAGCGGGCGCGCTTGAGTGCCGAAGATGTTCTTGGCCAATTGTTGCAGCGCGATCGAGATGCCGAAGGTGGCAAGCAGCGTTTCCAGCGGGCGCTTGTAGAGATGGCGGATCACCAGCCGCTCCATGGCGACCCCGGCGGCGAAGGTGACGAGGAAGGCCAGCGGCAGCGCCACGATCAGCGACAGCGTATAATTGGGGATGAACAGTTGCACCACATAGCCGGTGTAAGCGCCCATCATGATGAATTCACCATGCGCCATGTTGATTACCCGCATCACGCCAAAGGTGATGGCAAGGCCGATGGCGGCGAGGAAGTAGATGGAGGCCAGAGACAATGCGTCGAGGGCAAGGTCGGCTGTCTGCATCGCCCCCAGTTTGATCTCGATCCCGGCCAGCACCTCTTGGGCCGCGGTGGTGATGGCGGGGTCAGGCTCGGCATAGGTTTCGACGAACTGGTGGCTCGCAACGATCTGCGTCACCTCTTCATCGGTGGCGGCCACGGGCACTGTGCCTGCCACCTCCAGCGCGGTATAGGCGCGGTTGCGGGCGGCTTGGGTGTTGAGATCGGCCAGCGGGATGCCGGCAACGGCGCCGTCGACGATATTGGCGGCGAGAGAGGCTTTCAGCTCGGCGGTCGTCAGGCGTGGGGGGGCAAGACCGGCGGCGACCAGACTGTCATAGGCCTCTGTCTCGGTCAGGTCATCGCCGGGCTCGAGCGTGCGCGCGATGTTGCCGTCGAAGGCGGCTCCCTCGGGCGCCGCGCGGCGGGTGGTGGCCAGCAGTGGGTTGAGGGCCGCGCGCAGATCGAGCCCGAGATCGCCCGAGAAGCTTTCGATCGCGGCAATGCGCGCGGCGGCGTCCGGATCGAAGCGCAGGGTCAGCAGTCGGTTCAGGCGGTCCTTCTGGGCGCGCAAGGCGGGATCGGTTTCGGCCTCGATCGAGGCGCGCAAGGGCGTGAGCAGTTCGGGGGCCGGGTCACGGGCGATGGTGGTCAGTGCCTCGGCACGGCGCGCGCGGTCGGGATCGCTCAGCTGAAACTGGACAAGCGCATTGGCGATGATCCCGCGCACGCCTGCATTGGGGCGCAGCTCGGTGATCTCGGCGCGGGGGGCGGTCCCGGCGTCGCTGCCGTCTAGCCCGCGCAGGGCATAGCCCTCGGGCGCTTCAGAAAGCAGGACAAAGGCGCCATCGGATTTGCGCAGCCCAAGACCCCGGTTTGCCCAAGCCTGCAAGATCATCACCGCCTGTGGATCCCCGCTTGCGGCAAGCGCGGCAATGACCGGGCCGATGGTCTGGCGCGACGGCTTTTCGATCTGCGCGCGGTTGTCTTCGACGATGGCCGCAGCCGTGACCGGCGAGGCGGTCTGCGCGTGCGACGCCACTGGCATCAGCAGCAGCAGCAGACAGAGAAGGGCGACAAGAGCGGCGCGCATGGGTGGGCCTTGGATTTGGGGAAAGGAAGTGGCGGGAGGGGGACGTGCCCTCTCCCGCCCCGGCAGATCAGTAGTTCGATTTGATCTGAACGCAGGTCTTGGTTTCGGTGTTATACATGCCGCAGTCGAGTTCGGCCCAGTCGGCCTCGAGCACCGCCGATTCCGGCAGGAAATCGGTCCAGGCGTCGCCGGGGACCGGCTCGGTGGAGGAGACGATGTCGAACTGGCCATCGGCGCGGATTTCACCGATCAGCACCGGCTTGGTCAGGTGATGGTTCGGCAGCATCTTGGCGATGCCCCCGGTCAGGTTCGGGGTTTCCAGCCCATACATCGCCTCGCGCACGGCATCGACATCAGTGGTGCCGGCCTTCTCTACGGCCTGAACCCAAAGGTTGAAGCCGATGACATGGGCCTCCATCGGATCGTTGAAGACGCGGTTTTCGCCAGCGAAGGCCTTCCACTTGGCGATCCATTCGCTGTTCAGATCCGATTCCGCCGACTGGAAGTAGTTCCAGGCCGCCAGATGACCGACAAGGTTCGAGGTGTCGAGGCCCGAGAGTTCCTCTTCGCCGACCGAGAAGGCGACGACCGGAATGTCATCGGCGGAAATGCCAGCTGCGGCCAGTTCCTTGTAGAACCCGATATTCGCATCGCCGTTGATGGTGGAGATCACACCCACCTTTTTGCCGTCTGCCCCAAGCGCCACCACATCGGCCACGATCTTGGACCAGTCGGAATGGCCAAAGGGGGTGTAGTTCACGAAGATATCGCTTTCGGCAATCCCTTTGGATTTCAGATAGCTGTCGAGGATATTGTTCGTGGTGCGCGGATAGACGTAATCGGTGCCCAGAAGCGCGAATTTCTCGACGCCCAGTTCTTCGAGGAAATAGTCGGTGGCCGGGATGGCCTGCTGGTTTGGCGCCGCCCCCGTGTAGAACACGTTTTTCGAGGATTCTTCGCCTTCATACTGCACGGGGTAGAACAGCAGACCGTTCAGTTCCTCGATCACCGGGAGCACGGATTTGCGCGACACGCTTGTCCAGCAGCCGAACATCACGTCGACATTCGACACGGTCATCAACTCGCGCGCCTTTTCGGCGAACAGCGGCCAGTCCGAGGCCGGGTCCACCACCACGGCTTCCAACTGCTTGCCCAGCACGCCGCCCTTGGCGTTCTGCTCTTCGATCAGCATCAGCATCACGTCTTTCAACGTGGTTTCCGAAATCGCCATCGAGCCCGACAGCGAATGCAGCACGCCCACCTTGATCGTTTCATCCTGTGCGATGGCCTGCCCAGCCGTCATGGCAATGGCAGAGGCCAGCAACGCTCCCTTGAATTTCGACATGGTTTTCCCTCATTGGGCCGCGCAGGCGAACGGGCTTTCCCTGCGATGTGGGAAAGTCTATTCTGGCGCGGCAACTCTGTTGCACCCCGTGCGGTGGTGGCGGAGGTCCATTTCGCGGCCGCCACCGCACATCTTTTGTTCTTGTGCAGGCCAAGTGTGGCCTGCCTTGTCACGAAAGCGTCATTGCCGCAGCGCGGCAAGTTGCAGGTGATGCAAGGCTGGAACCGCAGGCTTTGATCGTCGGAAATGCCCGACAATTAGGCTACGACACAGATCACAGCCCAAGAAACAAGCGCAGAGGTGCAAAATCGGGCGACTCAGCCCCCGCAACTGACCGATCTTTGATCAAAAACGCGCAAACCCCGGCACGCCGGGGTTTGTCAGGCAACATTGAGGTCTGTGGCGCTTTGGTCAGGTCGTCTCGGCCAAGGCCCCTTTGGCATCTAAGGCCAGCCCGCCTTCCCTCTCCAGAAAGGCCACCACATCCGCCACGCCTTTGCCTTGGCGCAATTGCGCCATGACATACGGCCGGCTGCCCCGCGCCCGCGCGGTGTCAGACTCCAGCAGCATCGGATCTACGCCGACATAAGGTGCCAGATCGGTCTTGTTCACAATCAGCAAGTCCGAGCGCGTGACGCCCGGCCCGCGTTTGCGCGGGATGTCCTGACCGGCGGCGGTGTCGATTACATAGATGGTGATGTCTGCCAGCTCGGGGCTGTAGGTCGCTGCCAGATTGTCACCGCCTGATTCAATCAGGATCAAGTCCAGATCAGGGTGCAGTGCCCGCAGATCGGCGATGGCGGCAAGGTTGATGCTGGCGTCTTCGCGGATTGCCGTGTGCGGGCACCCCCCGGTTTCGACGCCGCGAATGCGGTCAGCCGGCAGAACCTGCGCCCGCATCAGGAACTCGGCATCTTCGCGGGTATAAATGTCATTGGTGATGACAGCCATTGAGCAGCGGCTGGCCAAGGCGCGCGCGAGCTGTTCGGTCAAGGTTGTCTTGCCTGCGCCGACAGGGCCGCCGATGCCCACGCGCAAAGGTCCGTTCTTGCTCATGTGCGAAATATCCTTACTTCCATGGTTTCATGCGCCATTGCCGACAGATCCGCGCCAAAGGCCGAGGTGCCCAGATCGTCCAGAGAGAGCAGGACAGCGTCTTGCGACAGCCTATCGATCAACGGATGAAGCGCGGCCAGAACCTGCTGACCTTCGGCTTGCCCCAACGGGACAAAGCGCATGGCAACCGAGGTCAAATTGCTGGCAAAGGCGTGCAGGTAAAGCGCCGCCACCTGCGCCTTGGGCAAGGCGAGGCCTGCCGCCGCCTCTCCCAACGCGATCGGCAGGCACCGCGGCGGCAAGTCACGCCCCGTTAACCCTGCCACAGTGCGGGCAAAGGCCGTGCCCTGATCCAGCGTTTCACGCAACCGTTCGGACGAGGGTTGCAGCGCGCGCGCCAGCATGTCGAGCGCGGGATGGTCTGCGTCACGCTGCAAGGCCTGGATCAGCAGGATCGCATCCTGCCGGCCCGCTCCGAACTCCAGCACCTCGGCCAGCCAAAGCTGCACGCCAGCCGCATCGGTGACCTGACCATTGGCAATCACCGCCTCCAACCCGTGTGAATAGGCGAAGCCTCCGGTCGGAAACGCCGGGGAAAGCCATTGCACAAGGGTCAGAAGATCATGGCTCATCGCGGCACCTCAGGGCTTGCGGTGCGGGTGGGCGTGACCGTGGTCATGGTGGTGGGAATGATCGTGGCTGTGCGAATGACTGTGGGAGTGGCTGTGGCTGTGCCCTTCTGCAGGGCCATGGTCATGCCCCATCGGGCGGCCCAAGCCATAGGCGCCCACTTCCGGCGCAAAGGGTTCGGTCAGGGCGCGCACAGATGCGCCAAGCTGGTGCAGCATCGCCTCCAGCACATGATCGGCGCGGATCACCAGACGCGCAGGCTCGACCTGACACGGGGTATGGCGGTTGCCGATGTGCCAGGCATAGCGCGCCAGATCCGGCCCAGTGATCTCCAGCACCGGTTCTGCCGCCGCGACCACCTGAATGGCGCGGCCGTCTTCCAGCTCGAACCCCCAGAACAGATCAAGGTTCACCACCTCGGGCAAATCCACCAGAAACCCGGCGCCTTGCGCAGTCTGAAGCCGTTTGCGGCGCACCAGTCTTTCGTCATAGGTCAGTACAACCACATCGTCGCACGTCTCTCGCGGGTATTGCAGCAGGCGGTGGGCGGGGGGCAGGTCAGTCATCTGGTGTCCTTGGCTTATGGTCTTTTCTCACAACACGCGCGGGTGTGAGAGGTTTGTTAATCCTGTCGGCGCAGTCTGATCGAGACTTTGCCAGAAGGGGGAGATCATGCCGGTGAGGGAGATCGAGGGAGAACTGACGCTGCCGCGACAGCGGGCGCGGCCAGTGCTGGACGCGTTTCAGCCCGCCACCACCCCGCCCCGGATGGCCGATTCAGCGGGTGGTGGCGGGGGCGCTGCATTAGATCCCGCACTTCAATACAGGAAATAGCGCTGCGCCAGCGGCAATTCCTCGGCCGGTTCGCAGGTCAGCAACACGCCATCGGCCCGCACCTCATAGGTTTCGGGGTCCACGTCGATGTGCGGGGTGGCGGAATTCAGTTTCATATCGGCCTTTTGCACCCCACGCGTGCCGCGCACCGCCAGCGTTTCCTTGGCCAATCCCAGACGCGCGGCAATGCCGTCGTCCTGCGCGGCTTGGCTGACAAAAATCACCGCATTGCGTTCCACACTGCGGCCATGGGCCCCGAACATCAACCGGCTGTGGACCGGCTGCGGCGTCGGGATGCTGGCATTGGGGTCGCCCATCTGGGCCACCATGATCACGCCGCCCATCAGCACCATCTCGGGCTTGGCGCCAAAGAATGCCGGGCTCCACAGCACCAGATCGGCGCGCTTGCCCACCTCGATGCTGCCGATGTGGTCACTGATGCCATGCACGATGGCCGGATTGATGGTGTATTTCGCGATGTAGCGCCGCACGCGCAGATTGTCATTCGCGCCCTGCTCCCCTTCCAACCGCCCGCGTTGCATCTTCATCTTATGGGCGGTCTGCCAAGTGCGGGTGATCACCTCTCCGACGCGGCCCATGGCCTGACTGTCAGAGGACAGCACCGAAAACGCCCCCAGATCGTGCAGGAAGTCTTCGGCAGCGATGGTTTCCCGCCGGATGCGGCTTTCGGCAAAGGCCACATCCTCGGGCACCTTGCGGTCAAGGTGGTGGCAGACCATCAGCATATCGAGATGCTCTTCGATGGTGTTCACCGTATAAGGCATCGTCGGATTGGTGGAAGAGGGCAGGATGTTCTGCGATCCCACCACTTTGATGATATCGGGGGCATGGCCGCCGCCTGCGCCTTCGGTGTGGAAGGCGTGGATGGTGCGCCCCGCGATGGCCTTCAACGTGTTCTCGACAAAGCCGGATTCGTTCAAGGTATCGGTGTGGATCATCACCTGCACATCCATTGCCTCTGCAACGCTGAGGCAGCAGTCGATGGCGGCGGGGGTGGTGCCCCAGTCTTCGTGCAGTTTGAGGCAGGATGCCCCGCCGCGCACCTGCTCTTCGATCCCGGCGGGAAGCGAGGCATTTCCTTTTCCGGCGAAGGCGAGATTCATCGGGAGCGCATCCGCCGCCTGCATCATCCGCCCCAGATGCCAAGGCCCCGGCGTGCAGGTGGTGGCCAGCGTCCCATGCGCAGGGCCCGTGCCGCCGCCCAGCATGGTGGTGAGACCCGAATGCAAAGCATCGTCGATCTGTTGCGGGCAGATGAAATGGATATGGGCGTCCATTCCCCCCGCTGTCAGAATCCGCCCCTCGCCTGCGATGATCTCGGTCCCCGGCCCGATGATGACATTCACGCCGGGCTGGGTGTCAGGGTTCCCGGCTTTGCCGATCACCGCGATCTTGCCATCCCGCAGGCCCACATCCGCCTTGTAGATCCCAGTGTAATCCACAATCAGCGCATTGGTGATGACCGTGTCCATCGCGCCTTGTGCGCGGGTGATCTGGCTTTGACCCATCCCGTCCCGAATGACCTTGCCGCCGCCGAACTTCACCTCTTCGCCAAAGCGCAACTCTCCTGCGCCGCTGCGTTCCGCGATCAGATCACGCTCGACCTCGATGATCAGGTCCGTGTCTCCCAGCCGCAGCCGGTCCCCCACCGTCGGGCCATACATATCGGCATAGGCCGCACGGGAAAGCACGAAGGGCATGGGACAAACCTTTCTGTCAGAACGGAGTTTTGGGGCCGCCGCGTGTCAGACGACGGGCGTTGGCGGCAGTTGCACGTTTCACCGGGGCAAGGGCTGCCTCGGCAATCTGGGTGACGGACCCGCCCGACAGGGCAGATTTCTGAGCGGCTGCCCCGGCCTTCACCACCGCACGCATCTTTTCAGACACCATGCGCGCGTTTTCCGTGGGCGAAACCACCCAGACCCCCGCCATGCCCATCATGCGCATGGCAATCACACTTTGTGCCTGCACCAACATGGTGGCGGTGTTCATCGACAGGCGCATCAGATCGAAGGGGGTAAAAGGCAGCATGGCATGAGCTCCTACAAGGCGCCCATCACTTGGGCGTTGAACCCATAGACATGGCGTGTGCCTGCCAGCGGCACAAGGCGCACCTCACGAGATTGTCCCGGCTCAAAGCGCACCGCCGTTCCGGCTGGGATGTCCAGCCGCTGACCACGCGCGGCGGCACGGTCAAACGAGAGCCCCGGGTTGGTCTCGGCAAAATGGTAGTGGCTGCCAACCTGAACCGGGCGATCGCCCGTGTTGGAGACCATAAGCACCGTCACCAACGCATCCGCATTGAGGGTGATATCCCCTTCAGCGGGAATGATTTCGCCAGGAATCATAGGACCCTCCTTATGCAAAGGCCAAGGCGAGGCCCGCGATTGCCGTGCCAGCACCGAGTGCCCGCGCAGCGCTTCGGGCCGACAAAGCGTTCAGAGCCAGACCAAAGGCGAGCCCCGCTGCATGCAAGGCCAGCGTCGCCAGACCAAAACCTGCCGCATACATCAGCAGGCCGTCCGCCGGGCCTTCGGTGCCATGCGCATGACCGTGAAACAGGCCAAAAACCGTCACGACGCCCACCCCAATCGCCAGAGGCGCGCGCCATGCCAAGGCCGCCAGCACGCCCAGCAAGACGATAGAGGCCAAAATCATCGGCTCCACCCCCGGCAAAGCGACACCGACAGCCCCCAAAGCGCCCCCCGCCAGCATTGCGCCGACAAATCCCGCTGGCAGCGCCCAAAGGGCGCGACCGCCGCTGACAGCGGCCCAAAGGCCGACCGCGACCATGGCCAGCACATGGTCGGCGCCCCCGACCGGGTGCTGCAGGCCCGACAGGAACGCCGAACTGTCATGATTGCCCGGATGGGCAAGCACGGCCTGTGGCATCGCGGCCAAGGTCCCCAGTGCGAACAGAAATTTTTTCATCGGAAGACCTTTCTTATCGGATCGGATGGTGCACGGTGACAAGCTTGGTGCCATCGGGAAACGTGGCCTCGACCTGCACAGAATGGATCATCTCAGGCACGCCGGGCATGCATTGGTCGGCGGTGATGACGGTGGCGCCCGCCTCCATCAGATCAGCAACCCGCCGCCCGTCACGCGCCCCTTCCACCACGAAATCCGTGATCAGCGCGATGGCCTCGGGGTGGTTCAGCTTGACGCCACGCGCCAGCCGACCGCGCGCAACCATGGCGGCAAGACTGACCAACAGCTTGTCTTTTTCGCGAGGCGTAAGGTTCATGATCTCTCCTTTAATTCTGCCAGACGCGCGGCAAGGGTTGCCCCCGGCGCAAGACCGTAAGGCATCGGGCTATCTGACGGCGCAGCGGCCAGCCATCGCGGGCCGCCATGCGCAGCATCAGCCGCCCGTCAAACGCCGAGGCTGCGGCGATGACCCCCGGTTCATCCAAGACCGCGCGCACGGCCTGCAACAGATCAGGCGCGCCCTGCCCCACCATCGCCACCGATGCAAAGGCGCGCTGCCCCGCCAGCCCCGCCACGCCAGTGCGCAGGGCAGCATCATTGAGCACCAGCGGCTCAACCATCAGCGGCCGCCCGCCTTGCCGGATTTCGCGCCAGTCGCGCAAAGCCAGTTGCGCCACCGTCTCCCCCATTGCAGCACGGCCCAAGACCACGGTCTCAACCAGCAGACACCCCGCGCCGGGGGCAAGGGTAATCACGGTGCGGCGATCAAGGCGGCTGCTGTCGAACAGAATGGTTTCCTGCGGCAGCCAATCGAGCCAAGCGCCCTCGCCCACCTCCATCGTGACCCGCACCCGCGCTGCGTCGCCGCTGGAGCGATAGGCGCGTTCCGCCGTCTGGGTCGTTGCAACGGCCCGTGTCTGCGGGCCTAGACGCACCGCGTATGACAAGCTATCGCCGCCCGTCAGTCCCCCTGACGTGTTCAGGAACACAATCTCGGGGACGCCCGCAACGCCACGCGGCCCGTGCGGAAGAATACATTTGGCCGATCCCTGCTGCCGAAGACCCGTCAGCCGCAGCCCAGCCCCCCCACAGGAGAGCGCAACCGAGGCTTCGCCCCGGCTTCGCTGCATCGGCTCTGTGATGGAGACAGCAAACATGAAACCCCGCTTTGCGCCAAGGTGCTGCGGGATGCGGGCAGGCTCAATCCGAGATCAGAAGACAAACGAGCGATGGCGGAAAAACAGACGAATTGCGCTTAAGCGGTGCGCATTGTGATTAAGAAAAGTGCACCATACGAAAATGATGTCTTCAACCTGCCCGATCCATGCGCAGATGCACGCGTGCGAGGCGCAGGGCGTTGCGCCTGCCTTCACAGCTGAAGGGCGCAGAACAGGCAAGATCTCACGCAGCATCGTGTTCACTCTCTGCGCAAGTCCCAGCCTGATCGCCGCGACAGCGCCCTTCCCGCTGCCGACCCTGAGGCGTCAGCTCGCCAGAAAGGCCTCAATTTCCGGACGTGTCGGCATGGATGACGCGGCGCCATGACGGGTGACGGATATCCCTGCGACCGCGGTGCCAAACTGGAGCGCCCGCTCCATGCTCGCCCCTTGCGACAGCGCAACAGCAAGCCCTCCGTTGAACGCATCACCCGCCCCGGTCGTATCGACCACCGGGCCAGAGGCGCGGGCAGGCACATGCAACGTTTGCCCGTCCTTGCGGTAGAGCACACCCTTTTCCCCCAAGGTGATGATCGCAGCGCCGACACCGCGCGCGATCAGCCGGTCAGCGGCCGCTTCAGCATCGGCCCGTGTGGCAATCTTCACACCTGTCAGACCCTCGGCCTCGGACTCGTTGGGGGTGATGAGATCGCACAGCGACAGCATCTCATCCGACAGATCTGCCGCTGGCGCAGGGTTAAGGATGGTGCGCACGCCTGCCGCGCGCGCAATGCGCAAGCCGTGCATGGCCGCGTCCAACGGCTGTTCCAGCTGGGTCATGAACAGGCCCGCCGCCTCGATAAGCCCGCGCCGTGCCTCGACATCGGCGACGGCGATCCGCGCGGCCGCGCCGGGTGCCACGATGATCGCGTTCTGCCCGGTTGCGGCTTCCAGAAAGATGAACGCAGAGCCAGTGTAACTCTCCGCATCTTCCGTTACTGCGGGCGTGACCCCGGCCTTTTCCCAAAGGTCATAGGCCATCTGAGCAAAGGCGTCGCGGCCAAGGCGCGTGATGAAATGAACGTCCCCCCCGGCGCGTGCTGCCGCGACCGACTGGTTCGACCCTTTGCCGCCGGGCCCCAATCTGAAATCCTGCCCCAGAATGGTCTCACCCAAGCGCGGCAAGCGGTCCGCACGATAGGCCGCATCCGCCACAAAAATCCCCAAGATCACAATAGGCTGCTGCATGGTTACGCCTCAGGTCCGATCACGCCTTTGCGCAGCATGAAACAGCCGTAGAACCGTCGCTCTCCGGTCTGGATCACCGCATAGGCCCCACGCGCCAGATCATAAAAGGAGAACCGCTCGATTCCGGGAAGCGGGCGTGACATTCCTTCCGCGCTGTCCACCTCGGCCTGCACTTCGGCCTGCACGTCAGGGACCGTATGGGGCTCTCCCACCACCTGCATGCGCCCTGCGAAATCTGGCACGAATGTGTCGAGTGGCAAAACCGTCAGGATCGCCTGCACCGCCTGCGCCGAGGTCAGGTTCTCCATCCGCAGCAAACGCCCCGTCGCGGTTGACCGCGCGATGCTGTCGGCGGGAAAATTGGTATCCACCACCACGATGTAATCGCCATGTCCCATGGCGCGCAGAGCCCCCAGAACATCTGCGTTCAATCTGTGGTCAATTCCCTTGAGCATCCCAATCTCCCCCTCCCAGAGCATTTCCTATGCTCTGGCGGTTGTCAGATTGCCCGCTGGCGGCGTGCGCCGCAAGGGGGGCGCCCGCTAAAGAATGGGCCGCTTTTCGGCAGGCCTGTCGTGCAGATTGGCAATGCTTGCGAGTGCGTTGCGATCCGGAATGTGCAGGATGCCGCGTGACCAGTCCATCAAGCCGGCCGCGCGGAAGCGTTGCAGGCGCTTGTTGGTGTGCACGAGAGACAGGCCCAAGGCATCTGCCATATCCTGCTGGCGGTAAGGCAGCGACATCTTGCCGTCACGCACCAGTCCAAGGCTTTCGCCGCGCCGGAAAATCCGCAGAAACGCCCAAGCCAAGGCCGCCGTCGCATCGCGCTGTCCGATGGTTGCAACAGTCTCGCCCAGAAAATGCTCTTCCACAGCGGCGATCCATGTCAGATCATAGGCGCGCGCGGGATTGTTCTGAAACAAAGACCAGAGGCCACTTCGGTCGAAGACACACAGAACCATTGGCGTCACCGCTTCGACAGAATGGCCCATCTCCCCCATCAGCCCGGCCTGCAAACCCAGAAAATCGCCCGGAAAGATCAGGTTGAGAACCTGACGCTGGCCATTTTCCAATGTCTTGTGACGCAGACCAAGTCCACTAAGGACGGTGTAAAGCTGCCCGCTTGGCTCGCCCTCTGAGAGGATCGTGGCCCCGCGCGCAACCGACAATTCGCCTTTCTTGAAACGCTCCATGAACCTGACTTCATCGTCGGTCATTGGCAAAAACGCTTCGCACTGGCGCAAAGGGCAGGCACGGCAACTTGTTTTCAACTTTTCCCTCCTTGAATATGTCCTAGTTAAGTGCGGGAGGCCATTTTTGGTTCCATGACACATTCTGAGTTTCAGAAAGTCGTCAGATGCCAAACATGATCCTTGTCGCGGCGGAGGTGCCGATCCGCTTCGACCAGTGGTTTGGAGGGCTCGGCCACTGCAGGTGTAACGCGCGGATGACAGTAAGACGCCGATTCACCCGGTTGCCGCAATGCGCGGACTTGACATGCCGACCCGAGCACAGCAAACCCGGGCGGCCCTACGAACGGCCTGCCCCCGGTAGGTCGTTCGCGCGGAAAGCCATTGCAATGCCATTGGCTTGGGATAACCTTTGCCTGACGCCGGGCAGGAACCGGACATAGGGTAAATAGACGGAATGGAACAACTGCGACTTTGGGCTGTCGCACAGCGTAGTCCTGCCTTTCAAATTTGCTTTGCGTGTCTTGCGATTGTTGTCTCGATTGCTTTACGCCATTACCTCGATCCGGTTTTGCCACCGGGCTTTCCCTATTTGACCTTTTTTCCTGCCGTGATCCTGACAGGATATTTTGCAGGAACGCGGGCCGGAATTGTGGTGGCTGTGGTCTGCGGGCTTGCGGCGTGGTATTGGTTCCTTGCGCCACACCAAAGCTTTTCGGTGACCTTCCCAAGCGTGGTTGCGCTTGTTTTCTATATGTTTATTGCGACAACCGAACTGGTTCTGCTGCATGCGATGCGCTACGCGCTTAGCAAGCTCGAGATCGAGAAAGACCGCTCTGACACGCTCGCTCAGGCGAACAAGACGATGTTCCATGAATTGCAGCACCGTGTGTCGAACAACCTTCAGGTGGTGGCATCGCTGCTTAAGATGCAACGTCGAAACGTGTCAGACGAAGCTGCGCGCGCGGCTTTGGATGTTGCGACCGCCCGCCTTCAAGTGGTAGCGAACATTCAGCGGCAATTGCACAATCCAAAGCGTCAAAGCACGGATATGGGCCAGCTGATGCGCGATGTTTTGCCTGAAGTGGTCAGCAACTCTGCCTTGTCCGACAGGATCGTCCTGGACTTCGATGTGGAACCCGTTGTCGTCACCGGCGATCAAGCAACGCCCTTGGCGCTGATCATTGTCGAACTCGTCTCGAATGCGGTCGAGCATGCGACGCATCAAGACAAGGATGCAGTGACGCATCTTCACCTCAAGATGTTCAGCCGCGGTTCAGAGGCAGTCATCATCGTGCAGGATGATGGAAAAGGCCTTCCCACCGATTTCGCACCAGAAAAGTCGCGCAGTCTCGGCCTGCGCGTGGCCTTGCAATTCACCGAACAACTCGGTGGCAAACTGGTCTTCGAGAAAATCGATGGCACGCGCGTGACATTGACCATCCCGCTTCACGCTGTGGACGGGAAAGAGGGAAGAGGCTAGATCAGCCAGACCACCGCATAAATCGCTGCCGACGCCAGCACGATCGCAACCATCGCGATTGTAAGACGCCCCGTCAGCATGGTCAGAGCGAGTGCGGCGATCAGTGTCGCGACGATCGATGACGAGAAGGGGATCAGCTCAAGCATGGGCATCCCGAGGCCCAGAAGCAGGCACATCGCCGCCAGCACTGGCATCCACCATGCATGTCTGCCGCCTTCTGGTCGGGCGGGCGCGAGCCCGTCGAAACGCCGCGCGGGTTTGCGCAACCATTCGAGACCTTTGCGCAATGTGCTGCCCGGCAAGGTCCGGTTTCGGATAAACTCGGGCAGCCAGACCTTTTCGCGTCTGAGAAGGATTTGCGCAGAGATCAGGGCGATCACGATCCCGCCCACCACCGAGGCCCCGGGCACGCCGCTGATCGGCGAAATCAGCAAAAGCGCTGGAACCAGCAGAACCGCGGCCATGGAGGAACGCCCCATCGCATCCACGAGATCCCCCAAGGACACGCGCTCGGCACCTTCGGCAGCGTCACTCAACTGGGAGATGACGCCCTGCAAATCCGCCGCCGCATCTTTTTTGCCATCTGCTTCGGTGCGGTGATCTGCCTTCGGATTTTTGGGGCCGCCCTCCACCATTCCCGCGCCGTGAAAATCGGAACCGCTTTGATTGGCAGACATGAAAAGCCCTTTATCTATAAATTTCGTCGGTCGTGACCGCCTGTAAAACGCGGCGGCGGGGTCGCGATCTTTCCCTAGCGCAACGCCGCCTTGCATAAATGGGTTCCTCGCGGCGTTCTCACAGTCAGAAGCAGTCAGATAGGCGATCTTTTGCCGGCCTATCCGGAAGATCGGAACTTTTGCCCCCCCTGTGCGCGTTACTGGGATGCCGCCCTTCGGGGTGCCCTGCCTCATGGAGCGCATGATGACCGTTACGGACCCTCAGCCGCACAAGCTCTCTCCTGCCTCACCCAGCCTCAAGCTGCTTTGGATGCAGGCCCTGATCGGGGCTGGTGCCCAACTCGCCCGGCCCGAGGTGGCGATGACCGACACCCCGGCGACTTCCAAGGATGCCGTGCATTACATCCTTTGTGGAGCAGGGCCCGGAACAACCGAGGCCGGGACCGATTTCCTCACCGCCGTCGCCAAAGCGCGGAAGCTTGTGGCTGGCGGCGCAAGACGTGTTGTATTCCTCACCTATGGCGACACGAAAGACGGACGCCTGCACCTGTCGCTGATCAGCTTTGCCCATCATGCAGGTCGCGCCTTGACCGCTCGGCCCGCGGAATTTGCGGTGGTTCCCATCCGGCAGCCGCTGACACTGTCTCCTGCGTCGGATGCCACGGAGCAGGCCCTTGCGCAACTGCGCAAGCCCGGCGCGCTGGAGCCCGTCTGGGACAGCGCCACCCAGAACGCGCCCCGCTGAAGAACCGGCAAGCGCCCCCGGTCATCGCATACCTGCAAGAGCCTACAACCCAACACCTTGACGCTTTGGTGTTGGGTCAGCGCGAGATTGATCAGCGATAGACAGACCCCGCGCGACAAAAAAGGCCGCCCGGAGGACGACCTTTTCTAGCATATCAACATGGTGTCACGGCCCGATCACACCGGAGGACGCCCCCGCACGGCACGTGCGATCATCGCAACCACAAACAGCACAATGAACACGAAGAAGAGGATCTGTGCGATAGAGGCCGAGGCACCTGCGATGCCGCCAAAGCCAAGAGCCGCTGCAATCAATGCCACGACCAGAAACGTCAATGCCCAACCAAGCATGGTAATCTCCTATAAATCTGGTTCAGGTCTATGCGCCTAAGCGCTCATGAATGGTCAACGTGCGCTGCTGCCCAGGGTTCCCCCGGCACCGCATTTTCCGATAACGCGGTGCGATGGCGGCTTCTTTAGCCTGCACATCAGCCGAGCTGTTTCTGCGTTCAAGATTTTCAGGGAACCCGGAACGCCAAGGCGCGTTGTCAAGCCAGAATGCCGTGACCGCGCGCCATGGCAGAACCGCTGACCCACAAAGGTGATCCGAGATGAACCAGCTTAGCATGTTTGAACTGTCCGGTTTCGGGGGGCTTCTGATCCTCGCCCTTGATCTTTGGGCGATCATCTCGGTCTTTGGGTCTTCCGCCAGCACCGGCAAGAAAGTTCTGTGGACCCTTCTCATCATCTTCCTGCCGATCATCGGCTTCATCGCGTGGTTCTTCCTGGGCCCGCGCGCTGCGCAGCGCAGAATATGACCGGTTTGGCAGGATAACCTGATGTCGCGCTCTGGTGTCGAAAGCTGGCTCGTCCCGTTGCTTGATCTTGTCATGCTGGCGCGGCGCACCGTCCAGCTTCGGCTGGCTCTTCTCAAGGCAGAGCTTCGGGTTCGCGCGTCTTCTCTTGTAACGGCAGGCGTGCTGGGCGCTATGGCCATGGTCCTTGTTGTCATCATGCTGGGACTTTTGGTTCAGGCAGGCCTATTATGGCTTGCCCTGCTGGGCCTGACGCCGCTGCAATCTTTGCTGACGGGTGCGGGCGTTTGCGCTCTTGCCGCCGTGGTGCTCGTGCTGGTCGCAGGCCGCCTCGTCAAACGCGCGACCCTTCCCCTTTCACCCCTCGCGGGCTCTGGCGAGACGCGTCCCGCCACCCGCCCCTGATACATTTTAAGTTTGGAGATTCACATGGCACGCTCCCGTCGATCTGAAGCGCTTTTCAATGAGGCCCGCGCAACTGAAGATGCCCTTCGCGCAGCGATTGGGCGACTGACCGGTCGCTTGGTCGGGGGTGGAAACGCATCGGATGATTTGCTTGGCCTCGCCACCGGGCCTCTGGGTCAAACCGTCCTCGCAACCGCCGCGACGCGCGCCTTGCGCACACATCCTTTGGCGACGGTGCTGGTAGGGGCCGGTCTCGCTTGGCTCGCGTTCGGTCAAAAAGACGACCAGAGCCTGACCGAGCGCGTCTCTGACACGTTGGAAGACTGGCAGGCGAAGGCTGATGACGCACGCGACGCGGCCCGCGAGCGGCTCGCCGCCCTCTATGACGACATGTCAGAAAGGGGCCACGATGCCGCTGCATTTGCCCGTGAAAAAGCCGCTGTCACCGCAGATCTCGCCTCCGACCTTGCATCTGCGTTTGCACATGGCCTGTCAGACATGAGCGCTGATGCCGCAGACCGCATCATCGCCGCCCGTGAGCGCGCCTATGCGGCCTTTGCCTCGGGCGCGGAGGCTGTCGAAGACAAGTTTGACGAGCTTACCGAAGAAGAAGACGATCGCAACATCCTGCGGCGTCATCCCGTCGCTTCCGCTGCGGTCGCCGTTGCCCTTGGCGCGGCACTGGCAACCGCCTTGCAGGCCAACCGCCGCGAGGGAGAATCGCTGAGCCAGTCTGCCGAGCATCTGATGAAGAAAGCCCGGGACGTGTTTGACACCGAGCGCAGTGCGGCCAGCCGCGCATTTGGCGAGGCCGCCAGTGCCTTGCGCGCACGCGGCACCGAGGCCGCCTTGGCCATGGTCTCCGATCTGTCGGAAATCCTTGAAAATGCACGCGACAAGGGGCGAAGCGTTGTCGAGACGGTAGAAGATGCCGCGGAGGACATTGAAGACTCCGCGCGCAGGACCACGCGCCGTGCGAGCGCCAAGGTCAACGACGCGGCAAAGCGCGTAAGCGCGCAGACCCGCAGCCGCCGGAAGGCGACCCAAAAGCTTGCCGACAAACTCACGGGCGGTCGCGCGCGTTAAACGCGGTCCCTACCCTGTCTTTCCCCTGCCTCCTCAAGGCAACCCCACCTCCCCATGGCTTCGCGCCATGGGGCTTTTTTTACACCATTTCAGGGGGAAGGAAGGGCAGCGGTGTTCCGAATTTTTCGGCGATCCGCACATCATAGGGCAAAACAAACCCCTGCCGAGATTCAGGAGGCCGCGCCGCATTCGACAGCGCGAGCCCGCGCCACGCAGCCACCGCAGTTTCTGGCGCAAAGTAACGTTGGTCGGCCTTTTCCGGGAGCCAATGCGCCATACAGCGGTGCCGGATGTCATCGACAACGTTCAGGTCTGTCAAGGATACGCCCGCCTCGGTGTCCCATCGCATGGAACGACCATTCAGGTTTGCGGATGAAATGATCGCCACATGGTCGAAGACCGAAACCTTGGCGTGAATATAGATCAGCGGCGCGTTCTTGAGATGATCGCGTCCGACCGTCTTGTCCGGCCTGCCTCGCCTTTGCTGGGCGGCGCTGCCAATAAAGAGACGCGCCCCGAAACTGCGCTGCAGACGGCGCAGACAGCGCGCCTGATGCCATTCCCCGACTTGGGAATCGAGCCCCGTCCGCCCTTCGAAGGCCAGTTCTTCGGGCGCCCCCGGCAGCATGAGCAGAAGGTGCAGATCGGGCCGCGCGGCTGCGGCCGCGCAAAGCGCGCGGGTCAAAGCTCCATCGCGAAAATACTGGGTTTCCAGATAGATCAGGCCCTTCGCCTTGGAAATCGCAGCACAATGCGCGTCAAATATGCTTTGAACTACGGGCTTGGGACCAAAGCGCACCAAAGGCCTGCGCCGCTGTGTCGAGAGTGTAACCAGCAAGTCGCCGCGTTCGACCGGGGGCATATCGCCTGCGGTCACGGCTTCGAAGCTCTCAAGGTGGCGCACCGCGTCTTCTGCCACCTTCCCCTCGACGATGATCTGCACATCATGCCAAGTCTGATCCGCCGGGCGTTCATGATCCTGATCGTCGTAGCGGCGCTCGTTGAGGTCCAGACCACCAACATACAGGAGGCGGCGATCAAACACGGCAATCTTTTGATGGTGCGTCCCGGGGAACAGGCGCGGCACCGGCCAGAGTCTTGGGCGCACGGTCCCATTTGGCCGAACGACGATAAGTTCGGCAGCACCGGGCATCTCACGCAAGGCAGCCGCGCGCAGGTCGGCCGGCTGTTTGTTCAGCCATTGGCACAGACGCCACACGCGCTTCATGATCACCGGCGACAACAAGAACCGGGGAAGAGAACCTGTCTCGGCCGGATGACGCGCGACCGTCGCTTTGAGCTTCCCTGCACCCGGCCCCGCAACTTCGGCTGCGGCCTGCAACAAGCGTATGCTGCGCCACGTCCCTCGATGCATCGCGGCACGCGCGATCGGGTCGAAATCCGAGAGTTTTAGCGTGATGTTCACACCGCGGCGCAGACAGTCGACGATCAGGTCGAACCAGCGCGGTCCGACGTTCTGCGCCTGCGCAGAGCGCAGGCGGGTTTCCGGGTCAAACACCAGAAAACTGGCGATGATTTCTGTCTCGGCGGTCAAAAACGCGTTTTCCAAGGCCGGATAGGCCTCGGCCGCCGTGATGAACACCTTCGGCATTGCGTCGGGCAGGGTGTCGGCGTTCATTTTTCAGCCTGTCACTGTGATGGACGCAGCCCGTCCTTGGCTTGTCCCAAGGCGGGACACCTCTTCTGCTTCCCCCTACCCGCGCGGCGCCTCTCTGGACGCAGCAGACCGTTCTTCGGCTTCTGAAAGCGGGCGCAGCGGAAAATCCATTGTAAGCAGATACTCATCGCCTTCGCGACCGCGAGTCACCTTCCCGTTCAACTGCTGAGAGAATGCCGTCAGCAATTGAGAGCCAAAACCGTCGCTGCCCGGCACCAAGGGATCGTCGCCCTGAGCCACCACGGGGCGCAGGCTGTTGCGCAGCGTAAATCTTGCGATCCCACCGCCCGTGCGCTCCAACCGCAGTCCTACGGTGGACCCGGCAGTACCTGCATTCCAAGAATGCTTGATCACATTCGCCATGCCTTCGGTCAGAAACAGCGCCAATGGCACAGCTTGGTCGGGCGTCAGACGAATATCATCCACACTGGCGACCAACTCAAAGCGGCGGCCGGGGGCAGAGCCGATCCGCAGCAGATCACCCGCGACGCGCGGCAAAAGCTCATCTGCGCGCACGTCTGTCAATCCGCTGGTCTGATACAGTTCGCGGTGCACCGTGGCGAGGCTGATCACGCGCTCCTGCACCGTGCGCATCGCTTCCTTCGCTTCCGCAGTCCGCGCCCCCCGCAACTGCATATTCAAAATCGAAGCAATGAGTTGCAGGTTGTTCTTCACGCGGTGATGCACCTCTCGGAGCAGCACTTCCTTTTGATGGATCGTGTTTTCCAGATCCGCTTCATTGCGCACGACGGCATCGGTCATGCGCTCATAGGCGCGGCCCACCGAACGCAGCTCGATGGCGGCACCGTCCATGTTGAGTTCCGGCAACTGTCGCTCCCCAGCCGCAAAAGCGGTGATACGGTCGCGGAGCAGACGTACATGGCGCAAGACTTGGCTTTCTGCTGCAAGCCACGCCACCAAAAGGCTGGCCGCCCACATCAGCATCGGAAACATGAAGGCAGGCAATGCGCCTTCGAGAATGGTATTGTCGAGCCGGTCGGCAGGCCAAGACCCAATCAGATACAGTGACCCGATCTGTAGGGGGACAACGGCAAAGGCCCGCCGCTCGCCGCTTGGCGTGCTTGCGATAAAGCTGCGGCCGTTGTTGTTGCGCGTGAAGCTCGCAAGATCCCGGCCCGCTGGAAGGCTTTGCTCGGCTGCGTCCATCCCGATCGAGGACGTCAGCAAAGCCCCGTTCGCATCGAAAGTAATAAGCGCAAGCGGCTGGTCGTCTGTTGTTGACGCCGTTTTTGTCTGCTGATCCAAGGCCTCATGTGGCAAGGAAACAAAGGCGAATCCCATCAAGCTTCCGGCGGCATCCACCACAGGGTGCGACACGATCAAAACCGATGCTTGGGTGACTGGTCCATAGGGATTGACCGCGATTTTAGGGCCCGGGTCATCCAGAAGGATGGCCATAGCCTCTGTTCCGGCAAGATCGCGCTGTTCGTTGCGCGCGCCGCACGCCATCTGGCCGTTCACATCCACATAGCCAGCAAATGTAACCACCCCGATGTTGGCATCGACGAGATTGTCCATAAGCCTGCGGCAGGCATCCAGGTTCGCAAGAACATCCCCTTGCACGACGGCAGGCAAAGCCGTTGCCAAGGTGGCAGCCTTCGCCTGCGCCTTCATCAGTTCTGCAATAAGCGGATTGGCTGCAATCAAGGTCTCACCCTTGATTACATTTGTGACCCTTGCTTCGGCCAGCTGCGCGGTTTTCAGTCCTTGAACATAGCTAAGGATGGCAAGCGGCAATAGGGCAACCCCCATCACGGCCATGAGGCGAAATCCAAGTCCTGAAAACCGCCGCGGTATCGCGGCCAACTTCGTCATGCTGCCTGAATACCCGATCGTCCCATCACCGCCAGAGTTGCCCCCGACTGTTCCGCCAGAATATCCTCACCCTCAGCAAGACCGAGCATCTCGCACAATTTGGCACGCGCGCGATTGGCTCGGCTTTTGGCAGTGCCGACAGCCACGCCCATCATATGCGCCGCTTCCTCATAGGAATACCCGTTCGCGCCCACAAGGATCAGAACTTCACGATGCTCGGGCGACAGCTTGTCGAATGCATGGCTGAAATCGGTGAAAGCGAGACGCCCGTCATGATGCGGCTTCTCAAACATTGAAGCTGCGTGAACACCATCGGTATCGGACACTTCGCGCCGCGTCTTGCGCTTGGACGAAAAGAACGTGTTGCGCAGGATCGTGAAAAGCCACGCGCGCATGTCAGTGCCAACGGTGAACTTCTCGATGTTCGACCAAGCTTTCAAAATGGTTTCCTGCACAAGATCGTCGGCTTCGCTCACATTGCGGGTCAGTGAGATGGCGAAGGCACGCAGGGAAGGAATGTGGGTTGCCATCTCGTCACGCGGGTCTGCATGGGTGACGGGGGCGCTGCTCATTTGCCAGCCTCCTTTGCTTTCAGCTGCTCGAGCAAAAGCTTAAACCTGTCAGGCACTTCTTCCTTCAGCGCCGCCTCGTAGACACGCTTCAGGTTTTCATCAATGTCTTTGCGCAAACTGGATTTCTGGTTGTCACCCGACATATGTTCCATCATCATGCTACTCTACCGATCCCGCATTTATTCATGGAACCAAACGCGACGCCAGTGCGTTTGGTTCCGTAGAAAACGAAACTGGGGAGAAAATAATGACTGCCTCCGCGACCTTCGATCTGACATCGGCCATCGCGGCCGATCTGCCGTTTTTGCGTCGCTATGCGCGTGCGCTCACCGGCAGCCAAGATACCGGCGACCGTTACGCTGCCGCGACCTTGGAAAGCATTCTGATCGAAGATACGCCGGTCCGCGAAGCCTCTACACCACGGATCGGATTGTTCCACTGCTTCCACCGCGTCTGGGCCAGTGCTGGCGCGCCGTTGGAAACCGAAGATGACATCTTGGCCAAACGGGCGCAGGTCCACATGGCAGGGCTGACGCCCAACTCGCGCGAGGCGTTGCTGCTCCATGCGATTGAAGGCTTTGACCGCCCCGCCATCGCCGAAATCATGGCGCATGATGAGACCGAAGTGCAGGCGCTTCTGGACGCCGCCATTCGCGAGATGGAGGCATCCGTGACCGGGAAGGTCATGGTGATCGAGGATGAGGCCATCATCGCGATGGACATCGTCGATATCGTGGGCCAGATCGGACACAAGGTTACAGGCGTTGCCAGAACACGCCGTGAAGCGGTCGAGCTTGCCGCGCGCGACCGCCCCGACTTGATCCTTTCGGACATCCAGCTGGCCGACGACTCGTCGGGGATCGACGCGGTCAATGATATCCTGGCCCAATTCGACGATATCCCGGTCATCTTCATCACCGCTTTCCCCGAGCGGCTGCTGACGGGCGACAAACCGGAACCGGCTTTCCTGATCACCAAACCCTTCTCGGAAGAGCAAGTGCGCTCGGCCGTCAGCCAAGCCATGTTCTTCTCTTCGACCGAGACCCTGCACGCCTGAGTTTTGTCCCTTCACACACCACCTTGCGCCTGCCCTCGTGGCAGGCGTTTTTTATTGAACTTCAGGAGCTTCGTGGAACTCCTCAGGCCGGATTGCGTTCTCTGTGCAAGCGAGGGCTGCCCTTCGCATCACATATCTGGAAGGATCTTTTCATGTTCCGCAAAGTTCTTATGGCAACCACCGCCCTCTTCATCGCGCAGGCCGCATTCGCGCAGGACACGATGGTGAAAGAAATCGACGTGACCGCCGATATCACCGCCATCTCGAATGCCGAGGCTGCGAGCTACTGGGCAAACACGGCGGCTGATCTGCAGAATGCCATCCTCGCGCGCCTTGTCGACCGGGTTGGCGAAGATGGCGTGAAGATCAGCGTCGATATCGACGAACTGTCCTTGGCAAACTCGTTCCAGAACCAGTTGAACCTCGAAGATGCTGTTCTGGTCGGCTCGGTGAATGTGACCAGCGACACCGACAATACCAAATTCGACAGCTATGAGCTGACCGTGACGGCCCTGACAGCGCAAGCCTTTGCGCCGGACGGTGCGGTGTTGGATGGCGCGTTCACCGACACGCCCGAGTATTACGCCGCACTTATCGCCGCATTCGCCGATGGTGTTGTGACCCGTATCAAGTGATCGAAACCCCAATGATGAAAGGCCCCGGAGTGATCCGGGGCCTTTTCATTTGCGCCAAGTGAAAGAAAAGGCCCGGAGAGCACTGCACCCCGGGCCCTT
This sequence comes from Pseudorhodobacter sp. MZDSW-24AT, assembly GCF_002794355.1. Classification (GTDB taxonomy): domain Bacteria; phylum Pseudomonadota; class Alphaproteobacteria; order Rhodobacterales; family Rhodobacteraceae; genus Pseudotabrizicola. The sequence continues at coordinate 44,846 of NZ_PGOI01000001.1, forward strand.
GCGTTTTTACTTGGAGGTGGCGCGCAGCATCCAAGCGGCTTTTTCGTGGAAGGCCACGCGTGCAGTGAGCAAATCGGCAGTTGCCACATCTTCACCGTCCTCGGCGCGGCCGATCACATCCCGCATACGGCGGACAACGGCTTCATGTTCTCCGGCGAGGTCTTCCACCATCTCTTGCGCCGAACCCAGTTTGGCAGGATCCTTGACGCAAGACATCTTGGTGACTTCAGACAATTGATAGGGTGCGATCCGGCCCAAGGCACGAATACGCTCTGCCAGATCGTCGGCCGCCTTGAACAGATTGTTGTACTGCGCTTCGGTCAGGATATGGATCGAGTGGAACAGCGGACCTTCAACGTTCCAGTGGACGGCATGTGTCTTGAACAGCAGGCGATAGGTGTCCGCGAGTGCCTCGCTCAGGCCTTTAGAAATGGCGGTGACGCCTGTGATGCCGGTGTCGATCTTGTCTGCCGCTGGCACGGCCTTCAGTGCTTCTGACATGAGAAATCCTTTCGGTGACGCACCGCCGGACATGGCAGCGCTCTGCCATCAAAACGCAGGTCCGTCCGCCGAGGTTCCTTCGCCCATTGCCAGATCCTTCGAAAAGACGACCACCTGCCCCCGTCCAGCGTGCTTGGCCGCATAGAGGGCGAGATCCGCATCGCGCAGCATCACCTCGGGGGCGGGAGTTTCATAGTGGGTCGAGACAGTCAGCCCAATGCTGCCGCCGATCTGGCACATCGTTGCTTCAACTGAAATCGGCCTTGCCAAGGCCGCGATGATCCGCGTCGCGACGGCGCGCAACCGCGATGGATCGGCCATTCCGGGCATCAGGATCACGAATTCGTCACCCCCCACCCGCGCCACCAGATCGCCCGACCTTGTTTCACCCGACAAGAGCCGAGCCACCACTTGCAAGACCTTGTCACCAGCGGCATGTCCCCAGCTGTCATTCACCTGTTTGAAACGGTCAAGGTCCAGATGCATGAGCGCAAAGGGCTGCGCAGAGAGCACCGCCTGCGCCAAGCCCAAATCAAGGGCACGGCGGTTGCGCAATCCTGTCAGGGTATCTGTCAGGGCCTGCTCTTCCGCTTTCGATTTTGCGCCTTGCAAGCGTAGGTTCAAGCGTTGCAGTTCGTCCATCACGGCCCGCTTCACCTCAACCAGATAGAGCAGTTCTACCGTCAGATCCGTGGCTGCAAAATCGGCATCTGTGAGTGCGTGCGCCTGAACCGCATCCGCGACGCCAATTCCGAAGGAAAGATTCATCACCATACCGCCGAAGGCATCAGCCACCGCCAGCCCGCGAAACTCTGCCCCCCCGCCGCGCAGGGCCACATGCAGGCGCTTTCCTTCATGACACCGCACATGGACCATTTCCGTCACACCGGAAGGTCGGCGCACCTCAAACAGATCGAAGAAATGCTGTCCGCTCTCCGAAGACGCTGTCGGCATCCTTGCGCCGCCGACGATCTTGGCAAGGGTCGCACCGATGCCCAAAATCTGGCCTGACGCTGACACATGCAAATGCATGGGTATCAGACGATCCAGCCCAGCGACAGGCAGCGCAACACCCGCAAACCCCTCGGTTGGTTTTGACGGCCAGAGCTCATCCATCGCGACACGCCCGGATCATGACGCCCGCAGGGCCAAGTCAAACTTGCGCCCTTCCGAATGGGCTTCATCCAGCAGCAGAACGGAAATCACATCCTCCTCCCGCTCAGACGGCATCATGTCCAGCAGCACCAAGGCGCCGTAATCGTCTGCCATGGCGCGCAGCAATCCGATCAGGATGAACCCCGCGCCAGCAAACGGCGGCAGCGCACGAATAGTAAACTGCCCGCCTCCCCGATCTTCCAGAACGATTGTCGGCAAATGCAGATCCGGCAAGGCGAGGCGCGCCCGGTTTGGCAATTCTTCCAAAGAATGCAGGAAGTCACGGAAGGTGACACCGCCAAATCGCAGCAGGCGGCGCAGTCCATCCCGATCGTGATGAGAGACCAAAGTGGTCCCCAGATCTTCCAGAATGCTCTCCCGTGGTCGCCCGAGTTCCACGCAGGCCGCGCGAATGACGGTTTCGGTCAGTGCCGGATCATAACTGAGCAGCGGCTCAAAGCTATCGAACGGCAACTGCGCCCGCAGCACGACCCGTTGCCAGACCGCTGAACCGTGCCGTCGCTTCAAAAAGTCTTCCAGCGCGCGATTGATCAGCCCCAGCATGGCCATCTCCCGTGTGGGTTGGGTAATCCGTGCCAGTCTAGGTCGGCGATGTTAAAGAAGCCTTGCGCAAACCCTGCGACTTACAGTCAGGGGGCCAGAATGAGCCCGCCACCACCCGGCAGATTCAACTGGTTCACCGATAAGGGCATCGCAGCCGGCGGAGACGCCTGCCAAGCGCGGATAAGCGCTTCCCCCGCCTCGTATTGCGGCAAGGCACCGTTGGCGGGCAAAACCTCACGCAGGCTTGGCCCATGCAGGGCATCATTGTGAAAGCCGGTAAACTGCACATAGCCTCCTGCACTGTATTCCAGAAGCAGTGCTTCCTCACCGGGAAGCCCCGGTTGCAGATCGGCAACCACCATCACACAGCCCGGCCCGCCGCCCGGCATCTGCCGCACACAGCTTTCACGCAAGGCGCCCAGACGATAGGTGTCGAGCGCAGTCAGATAGATGTCGCGCGTCGCTGACGCGCTTTCCGGCTGCAAAGGCATCAGGGTGGCGACTTCAGCCAACACAGACTCGCGATCCGCCGCCTTGGAGGGCGAGCGGGTCTGTGCCATCCATTCGGCCAAAGCCTCCTGCCCCGGTTCTGCTGACCTTTGTTCAAGCCGCGCCAAAGCCTCTGCCCCCGGTTTCCCCCAGCGGTCAAGCAGGCTCAGGTCCAGTTCGGCAAGGGGCAAACGCCCATCTTCCAGTCGCGCCATCAGACTGTTGGCCGAAAGACGCTCCGGACTCAGGATCGGTGTCATGCTCGCCGCCGCCATCGCCATAAGCACCAAAGCCATCATCACATTGGCCTGTCTGACCTTTGCCATCCACGCCGGACCACTCACCACGGCCCGCGCGTAAAGCACACCATAGCCCAAGCCCAATGCGGCGACCTGGCTGGCAAACAGACGGTCAGGTGTCCATCCGTATTGCGCCACACGCAACCAGACAGCCCAAGCCCCAAGACCCGCCAAAACGGGCAGCATAAGTGCCATCGCTTGCGCGATGCGCGCCAGAACAGGACTTGCCGTCGCCTCTGTGTCAGACTGGTCGATCACAACACTGACCAATGCGGCCACAGCCCCCGCCATCGTCAACAAAGTCACGGCAAAAGACCATGATCCAAACAGACCCGTCACCCCGCGAAACGGCAGCGCAAGAAGGAACACAGCCGACACCACAAAAACCACGGGAAGCAAGAGCCGGAGCAAGCGCAGGATCAAATAGGGGCTGACATACTCTGAAAGCTCCTGCACCACCGCAAGTGCCAACCCCAGCGCCGCGCCCGTCACCAGCCAGTTGAAGGGCCCGGTATCCATCATCCGGTCAATCAGATCGATCCCGACCGCCTTGAGCAAGGCGTCAGACAGCAGGATCATCGCCCAGACCAACCCTACAAAGGCCCAAGCTGCGACTGCCCGCACCACCATGGCCCAAGTCTCGCGGAACAAGGTCGCATAGTCGCGCCACCCTGCCCCATGCCGCGCAATCCAGAAAGGCAATGGCACCAGCGTCAGGATCACGGCGCCGAGAACCGCATGCGCACTGTCCAACACCTGTTGTGCCGGGGCAAACCCAAGGGCGGCGACAGTCAAAAGCAGCGTGACAGTGACCGCGACAAGCGCTGCGCCAACGGCAGCCCGGCCCAAGGTGAGCGGTCCCGCCATCGCAAGCAAGGCTGCGAAAAAGGCGGCGATCAAGGTCGCAACAGCCAGAAGTGGCAGCCCGATCAGGAGACTGTGCGCGGCAAGCTCTGACAGCGCAAAAAGCGCGAGCCCCGCCACCGCACCCGTGCCGGTCAAGAGGGCCCGCCGCGTGATAAGAGTGTCCATACCCTGCCCTTTGTCCCAAGTGCCGCGCGGCGAAACCTAACTTCCAGCGCCGCAAAGAGCCAGAGGTTGCACAGTGGAGAGCCGATTGATGACTGTCATTTACCTGTTACAAAACTGACGCATGAGGGTCATGCCGCCGAAGTAAGGAAGGCAAGATCGACTCGTCTTCGCCCTCTGGTAGAGCGGGACAACAGGAAAGTCTGCCTGCCATGACCGTCGCGTTACAAAGTTCTGACCCGGCACCCTGCGCCCTCAGCACCCGTGTGGCGATGGTCTGGCCAGCACAATACGCGCAGCATTTTGGCGCTTCGCAAGATGCGCCCGCCCATCATCTCTCTCCGGCCAGATCGGCAAAGGACCCAAGATCATGATCAGCGACCCCCATATCAGCTCTGCCTTTGACCGCGACCTCGAAGGTGTTCAGGCACTTGTGATGAAGATGGGGGGCTTGGTCGAGCACGCCTTGCTGCGGGCCGCCACCGCCTTGGAAACCCGCGACGAGGCGCTGGCCGCCGAAGTCCGTGCCGGCGACCGCGACATCGATGCCTTGGAAGATCAGATCCACACGGAATGCGCCCGCATCATCGCCTTGCGCGCCCCGACGGCCACAGACCTGCGCACTGTGCTGACAGTGATGCGGATCGTGGGCTCGCTCGAACGCTCAGGCGATTACGCGAAGAACCTCGCCAAACGGTCACTCGTGCTCAATCAGATGCGGCCGGTCAACGGGTCCGCAGGCTCCATCTCGCGCATGGCGCGATCTGTCGTCGGCCTTTTGAAAGACGCGCTGGATGCGTTTGTCACCCGCGATGCCCGGCTGGCCGAAGATGTCCGCCGCCGCGACGCCGAAGTGGATCAAATGTATAATTCTGTTTTCCGCGAATTCCTCACGCATATGATGGAAGATCCGCGCAATATTACACCCTGCATGCACCTGCATTTTATCGCCAAGAACATCGAGCGCGTCGGAGACCATGCCACCGGCATTGCAGAACAGGTTCTTTATCTGGTCAACGGCAGGATGCCCGATGAGGAACGCCCCAAAGGCGACCTCACCTCGCTGACCGATACACCCACAACAACCCTCTGAGGTCACCGATGGCTCATACCTCTCAACCCGTTGTCCTACTGGTCGAGGACGAACCCGCGCAGCGCGAAGTCTTGGCCTATAATCTGGAAGCCGAAGGCTTTCGCGTTGTGCAGGCAGCGAATGGCGAAGATGCGCTGATGCTGGTCGACGAAGAGATGCCCGACATCATCATCCTGGACTGGATGATGCCCGAACTCTCGGGCATCGAAGTCTGCCGAAGGCTGAAAATGCGTCCGGAAACCCGGGGGATTCCGATCATCATGCTGTCGGCCCGCGCCGAAGAGGTGGATCGCATCCGCGGGCTCGAAACCGGAGCCGATGATTATGTCATCAAGCCATATTCAGTGCTGGAACTCATGGCGCGCGCGCGTGTGCAGTTGCGGCGGGTGCGCCCCTCCTCCATCGGCGTGGTGCTGGAATGGGATGACATCCGCCTTGATCCAGAAACGCACCGGGTTTACCGGGGCAATCAGGTGCTTAAACTCGGTCCGACAGAGTTTCGTCTGCTCTCGACCTTCATGGAGAAACCCGGTCGGGTCTGGTCGCGCGAGCAGTTGCTCGATCGCGTATGGGGACGCGACATCTATGTCGACAGTCGCACTGTCGATGTGCACATCGGCCGCCTGCGAAAGTCCTTGATGCAGAATGGGGGAGAAGACCCGCTGCGCACGGTGCGCGGTGCAGGCTATGCCTTGGGATAAGCCTGACGGGCGCCCGTGGCCGCAGACGACAATCCGGACTTGCCCTGAAACGCGAAACAGCTTAGCCACGCGGCGTTCTCAGGGCGGGGCGCAATTCCCCACCGGCGGTATAGCCCGCGAGCGCCAAGCACCTTTTCCAAGGCGCTTGGGTCAGCAGATCCGGTGAAACTCCGGGGCCGACGGTATAGTCCGGATGAAAGAGAATGGCCATGTTCCGCCGACTTTCGGCGGGCCGTGTCCGTTTGTGCTCTGGGACCTGACGCAGCAACGCAAAGGTTCCAAAATGACCAACCCTCCTGCCTATCCTTCTTCGGCCCGAGTGGCCGTTATCCGCGCCCGCTGGCACAGCGAGATTGTAGACCGCGCTCATGACAGCTTTCTGAACGAAGCCGCAAAGATCCTGCCGCACGCACATATAGACAGTTTCGACGTGCCTGGCGCATTCGAGATGCCGCTCCTTGCCCAGAAATTGGGACGCAGCGGGCGTTATGATGCCGTGGTCGCAATCGCTTTTGTCGTCGATGGCGGCATCTATCGGCATGATTTCGTGTCCGCAGCGGTCATCGACGGGTTGATGCAAGCCCAGATGACCACCGACGTGCCGGTGTTCTCGGTCTCGCTCACCCCGCATAATTTCCAGCCGACCGAAGCCCTGACCGATTTCTTCGCAAATCACTTTGTGAAGAAAGGTCGCGAGGCGGCAGAGGCTGTGCGCCAGGTTCTTACCCTCAACGCAGAACTGGCCCTTCCTGCGCAAGCCTGAGGAGAAATGGGTGCGGCTACTGGCGCCGCACCCACCTGCGCTTGGGTGCCGCACTGGCGCGATGAGGACCCGGCGCTAGGTTGCGCACCATGACCAAAGAAACCCGCGTTCTTTACAATCGGACCTGCCCCCTGTGCCGGGCAGAAATCACCGCCTATCAGCGTCGCGCCTTGCGCGACGGGCTGCCCATCCGCTTTGACACGCTTGAGCGGGCCGCCGACTGGGGGTTGAGCCCGGACGACGCCGCGCGGCGCCTGCATGTTTGGCATCAAGGCAAGGTATTGTCTGGTCTTGCGGCCTTTCGCGCGCTTTGGGGCGAGTTGCCACATTTGCGCTGGTTGGCTTGGCTCACCGGACTGCCAGGGGTCCACTGGCTGGCGGCGCGCACCTATGACCACGTTCTCGCGCCTCTTCTCTATCGCGCGCATCGGCGCCGACAGAGCTAAGCCTTCGGCACCCCACCCTGTTGGCGCCATGCCTCAAGAAAGGCGCGCACGCAGGTTACGACATGGGCGAAGCGGTCGCCGCCCAGATGCACGCCGCCATACCACCTTGTGACCACCACCACGCAGTCCGTCAGCCCTTCGCGCTCCAGCATCTTCAAGATCACCGCAGCGGCGCCAGCCTCCCCGTCATCATTCTTCAGCGGGCCACCGTCTGACAGGATCACCGCCCAAGTGTTATGCGTTGCCTTGGCGAATTTCTTTTCGCGTTTGAGCGTTTGCAAAAAGCTATCCACCCCTGCCCGCCCGGCAACCCTGCCACCCGTCACCGTGTAGCGAGAGCCGCGGTCGCTCACCACCTTGTCCAGTCGGATCATCCTGCCCCCTTTCGCTGCCACCCTGTCCTGTAGGCGGCTAGGAGAAAGGTCAATGCCGCAGCGACAAGACTTCCAAAGCTGATTTGTTTGGACAAAAGACTGGAAGGCAGGGTGTGCCAGCCGCGATGGCCAGCCATGCCGTGCAGGCCGATTTCTGACCGCAGGCCTCGCAGCGCGCCACCAGTTGCCCCAACTCGCGACGGGTCAACCAGCCTTCCACCACAGCCGACGGCAGATTGACCCCCAGCAGCCTTGCCATTCCCCGTGTCAAACCCCAAGCCAGCGGGCTTTCCGCATATCCGATCATCGCCATACCTTTGCTTTGGCACCGTGCAGATCAGAGTGCGCCCCTTGGGTGGCTCCTGCCTTGATGCAGATCAAGCCGACGGTGGCAAACTTTCGCGCAAAGCCGCGTGCAACTGCTCAAGGCGCCGCAGATCCTCCGCATAAAGATCCGTCTTGCGCGCTTCGGCCAAGGCGCGGTCAGATAGCCGCAGTGCGGCGTTTCCGAACTGCGCGGGGTCGGTCTGGGCGAGCGCGGCCAAAAGTTTCTGAAGCCGCAACTGCACCGAAATGACACCAGCGCCATCACGGGCCACACCGGCAAAGGCGTCTTCCAACAAGTCCTGCATTTCCAATCCGGGCACGGAAACCAGCGGATATTCCGCCTCTGCCGCAGTCCCGCGCTGTGTCCACAGATCCAAGATCTTGAATTGTCGACCTAAAACATCCAGCGCCGTTCCCGGATCATTCACCGCCGGAGACAGTGCGCGCTCCGCAATCTCGGACAAGACCGAAAGTCCAAAACGGGGATCTTGCTCATAGGTGCGCGCCGTGCCGATGGTAAAGGCCTGCCGCGCCCTCTCCAGCCGATCATCGCTTTCTGGACCTTGCGCAAGCTCGGGTGCCAGCCATGCCAGCAGCCGCTTGCGATGGACAAAGCTGCCCGGAACCAGATCCAACCGGATCACCGGCCCGATGGGCGCGCCTTTGATTTCGGACCCGAGCTTTTGCAGCGCAGGCATATCGACATGGCACAGATATCCTGACTTTTCTGGGTAGATTGGCACCCATCCTTGGACCGGTCCCTGCGGCGGCACCCCTCCCAGGTAAGGTGCCGCCACCCGCGCCTTCATCGCTTCGGCAGCCGCCGTTTCAACCCGGCTGACTGTGTCGATCAGCCTGCCAAAGTTGGTCAGGTGCGTGATCCAGCGGACAAGGGCAATGACCACCGCAAGCGTCACCCACATCGTGGCAAAAAACAACACGACTCGCCCGGCAGCATCGAAAACACCGCTGCGGATGCCGATAAGCGCGAACAAGGAAAACAGGAACGCACCTAGAAACGTGGCCAGCACCATCTGTGAGGTGACGTCCTCTTTCAGCAAAGACACCGCACGCGGCGTTCCGGACACGGATGCAGCGTTATAGGCTGTCAGCATGATAGAGACTGAGAACGTGGTCACGGCCAACATCGACGAGGCAAGGATGCTCAGGATGCTCTCAATCGATTCGGCAGCTTCGATCTCGGCAAGCCAGTCCGGCAAGAGCGGCGACACCAGCGGCGTTAGCACCACCACCGCAACGCCTGCCAAGGCGAAGGCCGATGTCCTGACCCACAGCTTGCGCCAGACGCGGCGCAATTCGAACATGAACCGTGTGCCAATCATCTGCGCGCGCCCCTCGCCTGCCCTCGTCACGCTTGACTGAGCAGAGATAAGCCCCGGATGCAATGACACAAGCGGATCAGCGCAGGCCGGCCACGACGCGCCGCACAATCTCCTTGCGCTGTGCGTTTGGCGGGTGGCTTCCCAAGAACTCATCGCCCGGGTCCGGCAATCGGTCAAAGAAGGCCGAACCCCGCACTGGATCGAAACCCGACCGGAAGGCGATCTCGGCCCCCAGCGCATCGGCCTCAAGCTCGAACTCGCGCGCATAGGTCCGGGCCCCCATGTTGGCCCCCATCTGCTGCGCCGCACGCACGGCGTCAGGCGGGGCGCCAGAGGCCTGTGCCAAAACGCCTGCCAGCACCGCCCCCGTCACCGCAGTGCGCTGCACTTGAGGAATATGCCCTGCGATGTGATGCGCCGTCTCGTGGCCCACCACAAAGGCGATCTCATCCGCGTTGCGCGCATCCGCAATCAGCGCAAGGGTAAAGCCCACAATCGGGCGGCCGTTTCGATCGAGGGTCTGAAAGGCATTTGGGGGCTGGCCCGGGCGGTCATCGACGACGATCTGGAAGTCACAATTGCTGCGCGGGTTGCGTTCCCGGCACATCGCTTCGGCCACCGGCTCAACCCGGTTCACCACGGCCACAAAATTGCGCGCAGCCTGCTCAGGCGGCAATACCCCTTCGAAGGCGGGCGCCGCGGGCACTGGCAGCGGCGTGGGGGAAACGACCGCCCCGCCTGCCGGGTAAGCGACTGGCTGGCAGGCTGCCAGCAAAGCGGCAACGCCGATCGCCAAAGCCAATCTTTGAATGCCCATATCCGCCTCGTGCATGAGATTTTTGTGGCGAAGATAGCAGGTGCCTGCGCAGACGAAAGGCCCCCCGCTTGACCTCACGCCAAGTTGCAAATCACGCCGCAATTGCCATTGCCCTCGCGGCGCCTGCAGGGCTACTCTCCCTTTATGTTTACAATCGAACACGATTTTGATGCGACCGTCATCACGCTGATTGACGAAGGGCAAGACCCGCTGGAAGAGGACGTAACCATTCTGGCATTTGAAGAATGTGTCGTTCTGGAACAGGAAGATCCGGTCTCTGGCGATGTGGTGCGCATCAGCCTGTCCATGGGCCAGCTTGCCGATCTTGCGGCAGCGCTTGATCTGCCCGAGGGCAGCTACCGGATCGAGCGTCCGTCCAAGCCCTAGACCCGAGGCACGACCAATCCGGTCGCCCCGGCAAGCAGGCGCATGGTGCAGGCCAGCTGCGCGGCAGGGTGGCATTCTGCGAGCCTCGCGCTTAGCTTGGCGTCAAACCGACCGGAGCCACAGATGCCAGACCCCAACCCTGCCGTTCTCGACTACCTTGCCACCCGACGCTCGCCCGGCGCAAAGACCTTCACAGGCCCGGTGCCCGATCGTGGTCAGCTCATGCAGATCCTGACCTTGGCGACGCGGGTGCCTGACCATGGCAAGCTTGAGCCTTGGCGACTCGTCGTGCTCGAGCGGGCTGCGATGGCGCGGCTTGCCGATCTGGCAGAAAAGCGCGCACGCGCTCTGAATGGCGACGCCGAGAAGATCGAGAAAGGGCGTGGCCAGTTTGACCGCGGGCAGTTGGCTGTGGTGGTGATCTCTTCGCCGAAAGACGCCGAAAAGGTGCCTGTGGCGGAACAGGTGCTGTCCGCCGGGGCGCTGTGCATGAACATCGTGCACGCTGCAACAGCTGCGGGCTGGGGGGCGTGCTGGCTGTCGGGCTGGCCCTCGCATGATGCGCAGTTCCGGGCCTTGGCCTTTGGCTGCGCGGATCACGAGACGGTGGCGGGGATCATTCACATCGCCACTCCGGGCCCGATGGCTGCCGACCGTCCACGCCCCGATCTGTCGCGGCTGGTAAGCTGGGGCTGACATGATCCTTGGCGATTTTCTGAAAGCTGTCCTGCAACTGGGGGATCGGCGTTTCCGGCGGGTGATGGGGCTGGGCGTGCTTCTGACGCTGGCTCTGTTGATCGCGGTCTATGCGGGCTTTCTGGCTCTGATCCAAAGCGTCACCCCCGAGACCATCGACATCCCGTTTGTCGGCCCGGTGACAGGGTTGGAGACGCTGCTGTCTTGGGGATCGGCGGTGCTGATGATCGGGCTGTCAGTGTTCCTGATGATGCCGGTGGCCTCGGCTTTCACCGGGCTGTTCCTTGAGGATGTGGCGCAGGCGGTTGAGGATCGGCACTACCCGAGCTTGCCGTCGGTGCCGCGCATGGCTTGGGGGGATGCGCTGGTGGATGCGGCCAATTTCTTTGCCCTGCTGATCGCCGTCAATGCGCTGGCCCTGATCCTTTATGCCTTTGCGGGGCCGTTCGTTCCGGTGGTGTTCTGGGCGGTCAACGGGTTTTTGCTGGGGCGGGAATACTTCACCCTCGTCGCGATGCGGCGCTTGGGGCGGCAGGGGGCGAAGGCGCTGCGGGGGCGGCATGGGGGCAAGATCTGGCTCGCGGGGATCCTGATGGCGGCACCCTTGTCGCTGCCGCTGGTCAACCTGCTGATCCCGGTCTTGGGGGCGGCAACCTTTACCCATCTGTTTCATCGGCTGAACCGGGATGCATGACCCTCTGTGTTACAAGACTGAAGCTACATACATCTCAATGACTTAGCCTTGCAGCTTTCAGACCTTTTTAACGAACGGGCCCGCAGGACAGACAAAAGAGCGGCTGCGCCGCAATCGTCTTGTCTCGGCTCTGGCCTGCGGCCAACCGCCTCGGCGTGAGGGGCTTTGCCCCTCGCCGCCCGAAGAGGGCGGCTCACCCCAGAGTATTTGGAAAAGCTGCAATTCAGACAGCGCGCAAGGCGGAGAGCGGCAAGCCTTTGCGATCGGCCGCATCCCCCTGCCCTTCATGGCCTTGCACCTTTCTGAAATACTCCCGCCGTAGGGCCAGAGAACAGCGCCGGGATCGGCTGTGCGGTTTGATGGAGGCTGGTCTTGGGCAACGGCCGCGCTGCCACTGGCGCGTCCCTTGTGCCGGGAGGGCTGCGCGCCCGTCTGGCCGCGGCGGGATCAACCGCGGCGGCCGACGTGCAAGACAAAGGCGCGCCCCCGGCAGGAGCGCGCCTCGACAAGCGATGGAGCGGCGGTCAGGCCGCCCAATCCCAAGGGTTGGTGAAGCCGCCGAGCACTTCGGTGACCTTGGCATCCTCCACCTCGCCCGATTTGGCGAGTTTGGCGACAAGGCCGCGCTTCTTGTCTTCGGCGACCATGGCCACCGTGGCGGGGATGCCAGCCTTGGCCAGCGCCTCGTTATAGACCCGGGTGATCGCCATGCGGCGCAGATCGGGTTTGAACACCTTGCCCACCGCGGTTTTCGGCACTTCAGACAGGATCTCGATATGCTTGGGCAGCGCCGCGCGTTCATGAATGTGCTTGCCCGCGTAATCCATCAGGTCGGCCACGCTGGCAGTGGCGCCCTTGACCAGTTCGACATAGGCCGCAGGCAATTCGCCCGAATGCGCATCGGGCTGGCCGATGGCGCCCACCACCGCCACAGCGTCATGGCCCATCAGCGCCTCTTCGATGATCGCAGGGTCGATGTTATGCCCGCCCCGGATGATCAGATCCTTGGCGCGCCCGGTGATGAAGAGATAGCCATCCGCATCGATGCGGCCCAGATCGCCGGTGCGCAGGAAGCGGCCTTCGGCAAACAGATCCTTGTTCTTGTCGACCTCGGTATAGGTGGAGCCTTCGTAGACGCCCGGATTGGCCACGCAGATTTCGCCCACCTCATCCACGGCGCATTCCCGGAAGCCTTCGGGGGTTTGCGTGAGGATGCGGACATGGGTGTAGGGGAAAGGCATGCCGACCGAGCCGATCTTCTTCACGCCATCCGGCGGGTTGATCGAGACAAGGCAGGTGCATTCGGTCAGGCCATAGCCTTCCACGATCTCGATGCCGGTTTCCTTCTTGAAGCGGTTGTAAAGCTCGATCGGCAGCGGGGAGGAGCCGGAAAACGCGCTGCGCAAGGAGGAGATGTCGGCATCGACCGGGCGCTGCATCAGCGCCGAGAGCGCGGTGGGCACCGTGATCATATAGGTGGCCTTGTAGCGGGCGATGAGCTTCCAGAAGTTGTCGAAGACGCCCTCGCCGCGATAGCCCGCCGGAGTGGGGAAGACGACATGGGCGCCCGAGGCGATCATGCTCATCAGGATGGGATAGGCCGCGAAGACGTGGAACAGCGGCAGCGGGCACATCACCACGTCATCGGGCTTGAACAGAAGCTGCTGGCCAAGCCAGCCGTTATAGACCATGCCCGAGACCTTGTGCTGGGCCACCTTGGGCATGCCGGTGGTGCCCCCGGTGTGGAAATAGGCGGCGACACGGTCGCGGGGTTCGTCGGCAAAGGTCAGGCGGTCACTGGGCTGACGCGCGAGTTCGGCCATGAAGTTCTTGACGGTGGCGGTGTGCTTGACCGGGTTCTTCGGCCGGATCAGCGGCACGATGTATTTCTTGGCGCCCGAAAGATAGCGGACGAGATCGACTTCCAGCACGGTCTTCACCGACGGGGCGTGGCGCACGGCCTCGGCCACCTTTTGCGGCAGATCGGTCTTGGGGAAGGCCTTGAGGGTGACGACAACCTTGGCCTTGGTCTCGCGCAGGATGGCGGAGATCTGTTCGGGCTCGAGCAGCGGGTTGATCGGGTTCACGATGCCCGCGACGGCGCCACCGATCAGGGTGACCACGGTTTCAAGGCTGTTGGGCAGCACATAGGCAACCACATCGGTCTCTCCCACACCCAGAGCACGGAACAGGTTGGCGGCTTGGGTGGTCTGGGCGTGCAACTGGGCCCAGGTCAGTGTCTCGCGCTTGGTGTCGGCACCAGAGAGCAGCTGGTAGCTCACGGCGGGGCGCGCGCCATGCGCCGCCTTGGTGGTCGACATGAATTCATGCATCGTGCGCGCCACCGGCCGGTCGGCCCATGACATTTCCGCCTCGGTCGCGGCGATGTCTGCACGCGTCACGAATTTCCCCATAGCATCCTCCCTATGACCCCGTTGATGGGGGGTCTTTTATCCCTGTGCCCAGCATGTGGGCAAATGCGGCATTTGCCAAGCCGATGGGGCGGATGAAAACGCAACGTCATGCCGGCATGGCAAGAACGGGTTTGTCTTCTGCGCCGCCTTCCCCCTGCCCTGCGGGTAGATGCCTCCGGCGGGAGTATTTCAGAAAGGTGCAAATCCTGCGGACGCTTTGGGATTTGCACCTTTTCCAAATACTCAAAATGCACCGCTGGTGCCGCTAGCGGACGGTGCCATCGGTGAACTGCAGGCGGGCAAGGCGCGCGTAGAGGCCGCCTTGGGCCACCAGATCTTCGTGCTTGCCCTGCGCCACGATGCGGCCATGATCGAAGACCACGATGCGGTCGGCGCGTTTGACGGTGGCAAGGCGATGGGCGACCACGAGGGTGGTGCGCCCCTTGGCGAGGGTTTCCACCGCCGATTGCACAAGGCGCTCGGATTCGGCGTCGAGGGCCGAGGTGGCCTCGTCCAGAAGCAGGACCGGGGCGTCGCGCAGGATGGCGCGGGCGATGGCGATGCGCTGTTTCTGCCCGCCCGAGAGCATGACGCCGCGTTCGCCCAGACCGGTGTCATAGCCTTGGGGCAGCGCGGTGATGAAATCATGCGCGGCGGCGGCGCGGGCGGCGGCTTCGACCTCAGCATCCGTGGCCTCGGGGCGGCCAAAGCGGATGTTGTCGCGGGCGGAGGCCGCGAAGATCACCGGGTCTTGCGGCACAAGCGCCAGCGCGCGGCGAAAATCGTTGCGGGTCATGGCGCGCAGGTCGACCCCATCCAGACGCACCGCGCCCTGTTGCGGATCATAAAAGCGCAGGAGAAGTTGCAGGATGGTGGTCTTGCCCGCCCCGGACGGGCCGACGAGCGCCACGGTTTCCCCCGGCTGAACATGCAGGGTTATGGTGTCGAGGGCCGAGGTTTCGGGCCGGGCCGGATAGCGGAAGGTGACGGCGTCGAAGCGGATGTCGCCGCGCACGGGTCGCGGCAGCGTGACGGGGGCGTCCGGGTCTGCCACCGGATCGGTCGCGTTGAGGAGTTCCACCAGCCGCTCGGTCGCGCCGGCGGCGCGCTGCAACTCGCCCCAGATTTCCGACAGCGCGCCGACCGAGCCTGCCACCATGATGGCATAGATCACGAACTGGATGAGCTCACCCGCGGTCATCACCCCGGCGCGCACGTCGCGCGCGCCCATCCAGAGCACGCCGACGATGCCGGTGAAGACCAGAAAGATCACGAAGATCGTCAACAGCGCGCGGGTGCCGATGCGGGTCTTGGCCGAGAGGAAGCTTTTTTCGGTGACCTCGGCGAAGGCGGCGCGGGTCTGGGGTTCATGGGTGAAGGCCTGCACGGTTTGCACCGAGGAGAGCGCTTCGGAGGCGGCGCCGGAGGAATTGGCGATCCAGTCCTGATTTTCGCGGCCCAGATTGCGCAGGCGACGGCCCAGCACGATGATGGGCACCACCACCACCGGCACGATGAGAAGCACCAGACCTGCGAGCTTGGCCGAGGTGGCCAGCATCAGCACCAGACCGCCGAGCAGGATCAGACTGTTGCGCAGGGCGATGGAGACGGAGGAGCCGATCAGCGACAGGATCAGCGTGGTGTCGGTGGTGATGCGGCTGAGCACCTCGCCTGTCATCAGGCGCTCGAAAAAGGCGGGCGAGAGGCCCAGCACCCGGTCGAACAGCGCGCGGCGGATGTCGGCCACCACGCGCTCGCCCAGCCGGGTGACGAGGTAGTAGCGCATCCCCGAGCCAAAGGCGAAGAGGCCCGCGATCACGATGGCGGCGCCGAAATACTGATCGAGGATCACCACATCGGCGTTGAAATTGTCGACCACGCGGCGCACCGCCAAGGGCAGGATCAGGCTGACGGCGGCAGTGAGCACTAAAGCCGCAAGCGCCAGCACCAAAAGGCGGCGGTACGGGGTGAGAAACGGCATCAGCCCGGCAAGCGCGCCGACCCGTTTCGATGTTGCGCGGTCTTCTGTCACTGTCGGGGTGCGTGCCATAACGTCCTGCCTTGTTCTGGCCCGGGTTTAGGCAACCCGGGCCATGGGGGCAAGCGCCCCGATTGCCGCGCCCCTGTGGGGCAGAGGGAAGAGGACTGCGACGGAGGCGCCCTTGGGGGGCGGGGGAGCCTCCGGCGGGGATATTTGGGCCAAGATAAAGGGCGGGCCCAGAGCGGATGAGGGGGGCGGCGCCTTAGGGGGGCGCGGTTTTGTCCGAAGGCGGGGGCCCCGCGGACCCGATGGGGCATTGCGGGCGGGGCGCGCTTGGGCTTTATCTGTGCGGCGGTGGGGACCGTGCGCGCGACGGGACGGGCGCGATCCCGACCGGGGGCGCAGGCCCCGGCGGGACGCGAGGATCGGGCGGCGGGATGGCTGGCGTTGGCATGAAGGCTTCCAAGCGGGGGCGGCAAGGCGAAGGATGTAGGCACGAGGATGCGGCGATGACCCGGTTTTTCACGGCACAGGACGGGGCGCGTCTGGCCTATGACGACCAAGGCGTGGGGCTACCGCTGTTGTGCCTGTCGGGCCTGACCCGCACGATGGGGGATTTTGACTATATGCTGCCGCATCTGCCCCCTTGCCGGGTGATCCGCATGGATTACCGTGGCCGCGGGGCCAGCGACTGGACCGGGGCCGAGAGCTATACCGTGCCCATCGAGGCGCGCGATGCGCTGGATCTGCTGGACCATCTGGAGGTGGAGGCGGCGGCGGTGATCGGCACCTCGCGCGGCGGCCTGATCGGGATGTTGCTGGCCGCCCTTGCGCCGCAGCGGCTGCGCGGGCTTTTGTTGAACGATGTCGGCCCCGAGATCCACCGCCCCGGGCTGGAGCGCATTTTCGATTATGTCGGGCGCAATCCGGCGGCCAAGACCCATGCGGCGCTGGCGGCGGCCTTGCCCGGCGTGATGCCGGGCTTTGCCAACGTGCCCGAGAGCCGCTGGCTGGAGGAGGCGCGGCTGCATTACCGCGAGACGCCGCAGGGCTTGCGCATCACCTATGACCCGGCCTTGCGCGCGGCCTTTCTTGCCGCCTTCGACGGGCCGGAGGTGGACCTTTGGCCGCTGTTCGAGGCCTGTGCGGGCAAGCCTTTGGCGCTGTTGCGCGGCGCGAATTCTGACCTGTTGTCGGCGGCGACGGCGGATGAGATGCGGCGGCGACGGCCGGACATGATCTTTGGGGAGGTGCCGGACCGGGCGCATATCCCTTTTCTGGATGAGCCGGAGGCCGTTGCGGTGATCCGGCGCTTTGTGGAGGCATGCGGATGAATTTGGCCAAGATCGAGGCGGCGGCGGCGCGGCTGGCGGGCGCAGCGCGGGCGACGCCGCTTCTGGAAGCGCCGCTGCTGAGCGCGCGGGCGGGCAAGCGGGTGCTGGTGAAGGCGGAATGCCTGCAGGTGACAGGATCGTTCAAGTTTCGCGGGGCTTGGGCCGCGGTGTCGGCGCTGCCTGCGGAGACGCGCGGGGTGCTGGCCTATTCCTCGGGCAACCATGGCCAAGGTGTCGCCTTGGCGGCGGCGCGGCACGGATTGCCTTGTGTGGTGGTGATGCCGTCCGACGCGCCCGAGGTGAAGGCCGCCAACACCCGCGCCTTTGGGGCGGAGGTGGTGCTTTATGACCGGCAGCACGAGGACCGGGATGCGATTGGCGCGCGGCTGTGTGCCGAGCGCGGGTTGGCGCTGATCAAGCCCTTTGACGATGCCGAGGTGATCGCCGGGCAAGGCAGCGTGGGGTTGGAGATCGCGGCGCAGGCGCGAGCCTTGGGCGTGGAACAGGGCGAGGTGCTGGTCTGTTGCGGCGGCGGCGGCCTGTCGGCGGGGATTGCGCTGGCGCTGGAGGCGCACGCCCCGGGCCTGCGGCTGCGCACGGTGGAGCCTGCGGGTTTTGACGACATGGCGCGGTCCTTGGCGGCGGGCGAGCGGCTGCGCAATGCCCAAGGGACCGGATCGGTTTGTGACGCCATTCTGACGCCCAGCCCGGGAGAGTTGACCTTTCCGGTCTTGCAGCGGCTGGCGGGCGCGGGAATTGCGGTGAGCGACGATCAGGCGCTGGAGGCGATGGCGCTGGCCTTCACCCATCTGCGCATCGTGCTGGAACCCGGGGGGGCGGTGGCGCTTGCGGCGGCCTTGAAGGCCGAGACCCATGATCCGGTGATCTGCGTGGCCAGCGGGGGCAATGTGGACCCGGGCCTGTTCCGCGACGTTGTGGCGCGGTTTGGCTGAGCCATGGCGACGCTGTTCTTTCCCGATCTGCGGGTGAATGTGGAGGTCTCGGGGCCGGAGGGGGCGCCGCCTGTGGTGCTGTTGCATGCCTTGGGCACCCACCTGCGGCTGTGGGATCCGGTGGTGGCGCGGTTGCCCGGGCACCGGATCTTGCGGCTGGACATGCGCGGCCATGGGCGTTCCGATGTGCCGCCCGGGCCCTATGCGATGGGCGCGCTGATCCATGATGTGGAACGGGTGATGGCGCAGGTGGGGATGCGCGAGGCGGTGGTGGTGGGCCTGTCGATCGGCGGGCTGATCGCGCAAGGGCTTGCGGTCAAGCGGCTGGATCTGGTGCGGGGGATGGTGTTGTCGAACACGGCCGCCCGGATCGGCATTGCCGCGCAATGGCAGGCCCGGATCGAGGCGGTGCGCGCGGGCGGGATGGCGGCGATCGCCGAGGCCACGCTGGAGCGCTGGTTTGGCCGCGGGTGGCGGGACCTGCCCGAACTGCCGCAGATGCGCGCCATGCTGCTCTCCACCGCGCCCGAGGGCTGGATGGGGGCGGCGGCGGCGATTGCGGGGACGGATTTCTACACGCCGACCGCCGGGTTGACCCTGCCGACGCTGGCGCTTGCGGGCCTGCGCGATGGGTCCACCCCGCCCGATCTGGTGAAGGAAACCGCCGACCTGATCCTTGGCAGCCGGTTTCAGCTGATCCGGGGGGCAGGCCATCTGCCGATGGTGGAACAGCCCGACGCCTACACACAGGCGATCCGTGAGTTTCTGGAGAGCATCGGCCATGCCTGAGATCCTGTTGATCCACGGCTCGTGCCATGGCGCGTGGTGCTGGCACCGGGTGATTCCCGCGCTGGCGGCCTTGGGCCACCGGGCGCGCGCGATCGATTTGCCCGGGCATGGGCGTGACCGCACCCCGGCGGATCAGGTGACGCTGGACAGCTATGCGCAGGCGATCTGTGGCGCGCTGGAGGGGCCGACGCTGGTGGTTGGTCATTCGATGGCGGGATATGCGATCACCGCCGCCGCCGAGGCTGATCCGTCCCGGATGACGGGGCTGGTCTATCTCTGCGCCTATGCTCCAGTCTCGGGGATGAGCTTGGGCGACATGCGCCGCGCAGGCCCGCGCCAGCCGCTGGCCCCGGCCATTCAGGTGGACAAGGCGGCGGGCACCTTCCGCTTTGACCCGGCGATGGCCGATGCGCTGTTCTACCACGACTGCGACGCGCAGGCGCAGACGCTTGCGGCGCTGTGCCTGACACCGCAACCGATTGTCCCGCAGGAAACGCCTCTGACCTTGACCGCGCGCAGCCAGTCCCTGCCCCGGCACTATATCCGCTGCACGGAAGACCGCGCCATCCCGCCCGAGTATCAGGCGGTGATGGCCGAGGCGGTGCCGCTGGCGCATCGCAGCACGCTGCCCGTCTCGCATTCGCCGTTTTTCGCTTGCCCCGAGGCGCTGGCGCAAAGGCTGGACGCCATCGCGCACGCGGTTCAGGCCGCATCATGAGCCAAACGCCCCGCCTTGCGCTGGCCTTCATCCTGACCACGGTGACGCTGGATGCCATCGGGATCGGGCTGATCTTTCCGGTGATGCCGGATCTGATCCGCAGCGTGACCGGGCAGGATCTGGCCCATGCCGCGCTTTGGGGCGGGGTGCTCGCCACCTCTTACGCGGTGATGCAATTCCTGTTCGGTCCGATCCTTGGCGCGCTGTCAGACCGCTTTGGCCGCCGTCCGGTGCTGTTGCTGTCCTTGCTAATCATGGGGCTGGACTATCTGGTGATGGCGGTCGCGCCGTCGATCTGGCTTCTCCTGATCGCGCGGCTGGTGGCGGGGGTGACGGCGGCCACCTATGCCACGGCCACCGCCTTTATCGCCGACATCACCCCGCCCGACCAGCGGGGCGCGCGCTTTGGCCTGATCGGCGCTGGCTTTGGCGTGGGCTTCGTACTGGGGCCGCTGATCGGAGGGCTGCTGGCGGGGGTGGATACACGCGCGCCCTTTTACGCCGCATCAGCCTTGGCCTTTGCCAATCTCGCCTTTGGCTGGTGGGTGTTGCCCGAAACGGTCACCGACGCCACCCGCCGTCCCTTCTCCTTGCGCCGCGCAAATCCGCTGGGCGCCTTGCGCGCCGTCAGCCGCCTGCCGGGACTGCGCCCGACCCTTGCTTGCTTTCTGATCCTTGGCATCGCCATGAACGTCTATCCGGCGATCTGGGCCTATTACGGACAGGCGCGCTTTGGCTGGTCCAGCCAGATGGTGGGCGTGTCGCTCGCCATCTATGGCATCAGCTTTGCGCTGGGTCAGGCGCTGCTGGTGGGGCCGATGATCCGCCGCTTTGGCGAACACCGCGCCGCGCGTTACGGCATGTGGGTCGATATCGTCACCCTCACCGCGCTGGGCCTTGTCACCTCCCCCACCCTTGCGCTGATGATCACCCCGATCACCGCGCTGGGCGGCGCTGTCACCCCCGCCTTGCAGGCCATCGCCAGCCGCGCCGCCCCGCCCGATGCGCAAGGCGAGTTGCAAGGCGTGCTGGCAAGCCTCAATGCCATCGCGATGATCACCTCGCCCTTGCTGATGACCGCCACTTTCAGCGCCTTCACCGCGCCCGAGGCCCCGGTCTATGCGCCCGGCGCGCCCTTCCTGCTGGCGGCGCTGCTGATGTGCGCCTGCCTCGCGCTGCATGTGCTGGGCCCGCGCCTGTCGCGCCCGCGCCCTGCCTGATCGCCCGTTTGCGGCAGATTCTGTCGCAAAAGCCTTTGCCCTGCCGCTTCTCCCGGCCTAGCCTTCATCTGTTCATAAATATCCCGCAGGGGGTCCGGGGGACGCGACGTCCCCCGGCGCTGGCCACAAAAGGAACGCCGGACCATGAAGCTCAAAGACCTCGAAATCTTCGTCGTGGCGCCGCCTTTTCCCGGCTGGGGCGGGCGCTACTGGATCTTCCCCAAGCTCACCACCGCCTGTGGCATCGTGGGCTATGGCGAATGCTATGCCTCGACCGTCGGGCCACAGGCGATGATCGCGGTGATCGAGGATGTCTTTGCCCGCCATATGGAAGGCAGCTCCCCCGAAGACATCGAGTTGATGTTCCGCCGCGCCTATTCGGCGGGTTTCACCCAGCGGCCCGATCCCACCGTGATGGGCGCGTTTTCGGGGCTGGAAATTGCCTGCTGGGACATCTTGGGCAAGGCGCGCAACCGTCCGGTCTGGGCGCTTCTGGGCGGCAAGATCAACCACCGCATCCGCAGCTATACCTATCTTTACCCCGAACCGGGCAATGAAGACCCCGATTTCTGGGTCGATCCCGATGCTGCCGCCAAGGCGGCGGTGCGCTTTATGGAGATGGGCTTCACCGCCGTGAAGTTCGATCCCGCCGGACCCTACACCATCCGCGGCGGGCATCAGCCGGCGCTGTCCGACATTTCGCGCTCGGTTGCCTTTTGCCGCGCGATCCGCGAGGCGGTGGGGGACCGGGTCGATCTTCTTTTCGGCACCCATGGCCAGTTCACCACCCAAGGCGCGATCCGGCTGGGCCGCGAGCTCGAGCCCTATAATCCTCTTTGGTATGAAGAGCCGATCCCGCCGGACAATCTGCTGGAATTCGCAGAGGTGGCACGGGGTGTGCGCATTCCGCTTGCCACCGGCGAGCGGTTGACCACCAAAACGGAATTTGGCGCGCTGTTGCGCCATGGCGGGGTCAAGATCCTGCAACCGGCCTTGGGCCGGGTGGGCGGGATCTGGGAGGCCAAGAAGATCAGCGCCATGGCCGAGGTCTTCAACGCCGAGATGGCCCCGCATCTTTATGCGGGCCCGGTGGAATGGGCGGCGAATGTGCATCTGGCGGCCTCGATTCCCAATCTGCTGATCGCCGAGACGATCGAGACTGGCGGTGCCTTCCATCAAAAGCTGATTCGCAACACCATCACTTGGGAGGCGGGGTATATCCTGCCGCCCGAAGCGCCGGGGCTTGGCATCGACTTTGATGAGGATGTGGCGCGCGCCCATCCCTATACCGGCACGGGCCTGCATCTTCAGATGCAGGAAGCGCCTTGCGATTACACCAATGGCAACCGGTTCGAAGGCGGCGCGCCCTCGACCCTGCCACACAAGACCTGATTTGCGCTTTGGCCTTG
The DNA here is from genome assembly GCF_002794355.1 of Pseudorhodobacter sp. MZDSW-24AT. GTDB lineage: Bacteria > Pseudomonadota > Alphaproteobacteria > Rhodobacterales > Rhodobacteraceae > Pseudotabrizicola. Next base: position 67,342 of record NZ_PGOI01000001.1, read on the forward strand.
GCGCGGCTAACTGTGAACCAAGTTCAAGGAGATGCCATGACCAAGGCCCCCAGCAAGACAGAGATGCGGCGCGCAGCCTTGCGCGACCGCCTGATCGATCATGCCGAAGAGATCATCGCGCGCGATGGTTTGGCGGCGCTGAAAGCACGTGATCTGGCAGGGCTGGCGGGCTGTTCGGTGGGCGCGATCTATACGGTGTTTCCCGATCTGAACGCGCTGGTCATGGCCGTGAACGGGCGCACCTTCCGGCGGCTGGGGGCGGCGGTCTCGGCCTCGCTTGGCGCGCAGGACAGCGCGCCGCAGGACAGCCTGATCTGCATGTCACAGGCCTATCTGGCCTTTGCGGCGGAAAACACCCAAGCGTGGCGGGCGTTGTTTGATCTGGAGATGTCGGTCGAGCAGCCGGTGCCCGCGTGGTATCTGGCGGAACTGGCGGCGCTGTTTGCGCTGATCGCGGCGCCCTTGCGGCGGATTTTCCCCGACTGGTCGGCGCCGCAGATCGATCTGATGACGCGGGCGCTGTTTTCCTCGGTCCATGGCATTGTGCTTTTGGGGTTGGAAAAGCGCATTTCGGGCGTGCCGGTGGACCGGATCGCCCAGATGATCGCGGTGGTTCTGGCCAATGTGACCGACCGCCCCGCGCCGGAATAGGCCTGCCTTAGCCCGTCTGCGGCTGGGCGGCGATGCGCAGGCCGGTGGCGGAATCAAAAAGGTGCAGCTTGCGGCGGTCAAAGCGCAAAGGCAGCGCCATGCCGCGCGCCACCGGCACCTCGGGCGCGAGACGCACCACCGCCATGCTGCCCGCGATGCGGCACGACACCATGGTATCAGAGCCGAGAGGTTCAAAGACCTCGACCTTGGTGATCAGATCGGGGGTGCCGCTGGTGGCCAGCAGGATCGCTTCGGGGCGCGCGCCGAGTGTCACGGCGGTGCCGGGCGCGGCTTGGGCAGAGAGCGGCAGGTGCAGACCGTCAAGCTGCACCCCCGGCATGCCATCCCCGGCCAGAGTGCCCGCGAACAGGTTCATCTGCGGCGAGCCGATGAATGCGGCGACAAACAGGTTGGCCGGTTCTTCATAAAGCGTCAGCGGCGGGCCTTCTTGCATGATGCGCCCGTCCTTGAGAATCACCACACGGTCGGCCAGCGTGAGGGCCTCGACCTGATCATGGGTGACGTAAACGGTGGTGCGGCCCAGAAGCCCGTGCAGGCGCTTGATTTCGGTGCGCATTTCCACCCGCAGCTTGGCATCGAGGTTGGAGAGCGGTTCATCGAAGAGATAGGCCGAAGGGCGGCGCACGATGGCGCGGCCCATGGCGACGCGCTGGCGCTGGCCGCCGGAGAGCTCGGCCGGGCGGCGCTGAAGCAAGGGTTCGATCTGGAGGATCTGCGCGGCTTCGGCCACGCGGGCGGCGATGTCGGCGGCATCGGTCTTGCGCATTTTCAGGCCGAAACCGATGTTTTGCTCCACCGTCATATGCGGGTAGAGCGCGTAATCCTGAAACACCATCGCCACATCGCGGTCGCGCGGCTCGACCGCGTTGACCACCCGCTCGCCGATGGAAAGGCGGCCGCCTGTTACGTCTTCCAGCCCCGCAATCATGCGCAGAAGTGTGGACTTGCCGCAGCCGGAGGGGCCGACAAGGGCGACAAACTCGCCATCGCGGATCGCAAGGTCGATGCCATGGATCGTCTGCACCGCGCCATAGCTTTTGGTGAGTTGCTCGAGTGTGATCGTGGCCATCTGCGCCTCTTCCCCTGTGACAAAGGGCTTGTCAGCCCGCGGTGTTTCTATTATCGATATTGATAATGATAACGCAGATCAAGTGAGTTGACATGGCTGCCGAGACTTTTTCCCAAGGCCCGAGCCAAACGCAGGGTCCTCAGACAGAGGGGCCTCGGTCACAGGGCGCCAAGGCAATGGGCGCCAAGGCACAGGCCGCCAAAACACAGGCCACTGTGCGGGCCTTTGCGTCGCGGCGCAGCCATGTGATCTATCGCAGTCTGCAGCGCGAGATTGTGCTGGGGATGCTGGCCCCGCGCTCGGCCTTGCTGGAACTGGAGTTGGCGAACCGCTTTGAGGTGTCGCAGGGCACGGTGCGCGAGGCGCTGCTGCTGTTGCAGGAAGAAGGGCTGGTGCACCGGATGGCGCATCGCGGCACGGTGATTGCCGATTGCCGGGCCGAGGATGCCGAAGAGCTGATCCGCCTGCGCCATGACATTGAATGCCGGGGCGTGCGGCGGGCGATGGCGCGGCGCGGGGGCGCGCTGGCCGAAGACCTGCGGCGGCATCTGGGCGCGATGCAGGCGGCGGCGGCGGCGGGGGATGAATACCTGCTGTCGGTGCATGACCGGGCGTTTCACACCGGGCTGTTCGAACAGGCCGACCTGCCACCGGTGCAGCCGATGCTGGCGCGCTGCCTGATCCATGCGCATCGCTTCAAGATCCTGCACCCGGAACAGCAGCGCGACCTTTTGGAGACCGCGAACCGGCATCAGGGGATTATCGAGGCGGTGGCGGCGGGCGATGCCGAGGCGGCGGTGTCGGCGCTGTCGCATCACATCACCACGATCGTGGATTTCGGGCCCAGCGTGATCGGAGGGGCAGCATGAGCCGCAGTCAGCCTTCCGCCAGCCAGCCTTCGCCTGCGATGGCGGCAATTCTGACGCGGCTGGCGGCCGAGGATGCGGGGCTGCCCGATCCGACGCTCTTGCCTGCGGCGGAGGGGCGGGCGCAGGCGGCGCGGGGCAATGCACGCTGGAACCGGGACTTGCCGGAGATGGCCGAGGTGCGGGAGGTGAGTGTGGAGGGCCCGGCGGGGCCCCTGCCCTGCCGGATACTGGTGCCAAAAGGGGCGGTGCGCGGCACGATCTTGTATCTGCACGGCGGTGGCTGGGCGTTCTGCGACCGCGACACGCATGAGCGCGCCTGCCGCCTGCTGGCGATGGCGGCGGGTGCGGTGGTGGTGAATGCCGATTACCGGCTGGCGCCCGAGCATCCCTTTCCCGCCGGGCTGGAGGATGCGCGGGCGATCTGGGCGGCGCTGCACGCGGGCCATGCGCCCTTTGCCGGATTGGCGGGGCCGTATGCGCTGGCGGGCGACAGCGCGGGGGCGAATCTTGCGCTGGCGGTGATGTTGGGGGCGGATGCGCCGCCTGCCGATTGCGGACTGCTGTTTTATGGCGTGTATGGCGCGGATTTCACCACGGCGTCCTACACAGAGTTTGCCGAAGGGCCGGGGCTGAGCCGCGCCAAGATGCAGCGCTATTGGGATTGGTATGCGCCCGAAGCCTTGCGCGACAATCCGCAGCTTGCGCCGTTGCGCGCGACGGATGCGGCGCTGCGGGCTCTGCCCCCTTTGTATCTGAACGCCGCCGAGATCGACCCCCTGCGGTCGGACAGCGAGCGGCTTTATGCGCGGCTGATGGCCTTGGGCCGGGCCGACAGATTTCGCCTGCATGGCGGAGTGGTTCATGGCTTCATGCAGATGAGCCTTGAGCTGGAGGAGGCGCAGCGGGCGCTGGTCGATGCGGGGGAGGCGTTTCGCAGTCTGACCCATCAGCCGCCGCGCAGGGACACACCAAGGGAGAGAGACAGATGATGACCACCCGTATCACCCGCAGGGTTGCGGCGGCGCTGATGGCAAGCACCTTGCTTGCCGGTGCGGCCAGCGCGCAGACTGTGAACTTCTGGTATCACTTCGACAATGCCGACAATCCGATGTCGGATCTGGTGGCGAAGTTCGAGGCGGAGAACCCCGGCATCAAGATCAATGCCGAGAACATCCCGTGGAACAGCTATTACGACCAATTGTATACGGCCTTTGCCGCAGGCACCGCGCCGGATGCGGCGCTGGTCAAGCTGAATGCCCTGCCCCGTCTGCTGGAGATGGAGGCGCTGGAGCCACTGGATGCGCGGCTGGACGCTTGGGAGGGCAAGGCCGAGATTCAGGACAATCTGCTGAACCTGACGGCGGCGGCGGATGGCGGGCATTACTATCTGCCGGTGCAATATGTGGTGCTGTATCTCTATTACCGCACCGACATGTTTGCCGAGCTGGGGCTGACCCCGCCGGAAACCTGCGAGCAGTTCCGCGAGGCGGCGCTGAAGCTGACGCGCGACACCAATGGCGACGGGCAGCCCGATGTGTACGGCTTTGGCTTTCGCGGTGGCAAAGGCGGGCATGACCATTGGGCGAGCTTTGTGCTGTCACGCGAGGGCGTGGGCTTTGGCCCCGGCGAGTTGACCAGTGCCGCAGGCGTGGACGGCAGCCAGTTCGTGGTGGACCTGTTCCGCACCGACAAGGTGTTTCCGCCTTCGGCCCCGAATGACGGCTTTCAAGAGATCATCGGGGCGTTCAAGAACGGCACCACGGCGATGACCATTCACCACATCGGCTCTTCCGCCGATATGGTGGCCACCTTGGGCGACAAGGTGTCGGCCGTGCCGGTGCCGGAATGCGGCGGCGGGCGCTGGACCTCATTCGGCGATGAAAGCACGGCGATCTTTTCCAGCGCGCAAGACAAGGACGCGGCGTGGAAGTGGATCAGCTTTCTGTCGAGCCCGGAAAACAACGCGGCTTTCAACATGGCCACCGGGCAACTGCCGGTGACCAAGACCGACAGCGCCAACTGGAACCTGCATGAGGCGCGGTTTGTGGAGGCGACGGTGAAGTCGCTGCCCTTTGCCAATCTGCTGCCCAATGTCAGCGAGACGGCGGATTTCGCCAATACGGTCTGGCCGGTCGCGATGCAGCGCGCGCTGATCGGCGAGATCAGCGCCGAGGCGATGAACGCCGAGATCGACTCGCTCTACAACAAGTGACCGTTTGAGCGAGCCTGTGGCAGGCCGTTCCTCCCCGGCCTGCCACCCCCTTTAGCTGCAAGGCAACCCCATGTCCGCACTTTCCGCTCCGCCGGTGCCGCTGTCGCGCCGGGTGCTTCCCTATGCCATGCTGTCCCCTGCCGTGCTGGTGACGCTGGCGATCGTGTTCCTGCCGATGGTGCAGGCCGTCTGGATGAGCCTGCATGATTATGTGCTGTTTCGTCCGCGGGTGTTTGATTTTGTCTGGTTCAAGAATTTCCAGACCGCGCTGGCCGATCCGGTGTTTTGGGTGTCATTGCGCCAGACGGTGATCTGGATCGCCATCACGGTGCCTGCGCAGATGCTCTTGGGGCTGGCCACGGCGCTATTGCTCAACCAAGATTTCCCGTGGCGGGGGCTGGCGCGGGCCTTGGTGATTATCCCTTGGGCGCTGCCTTCGGTGGTGATCGCGCTGATGTGGGTGTGGATTTATGACAGCAATTACGGGGTGTTGAACGACCTGTTGCTGCGGATGAACCTGATCACGGCGTCGATCCCGTGGCTGGCGAACCCGGACACCGCGCTGTATGCGATTATCCTCACGCTGACATGGCAGGGCTTTCCGTTCTTTGCGGTGATGATCCTCGCCGGATTGCAGGGGATTCCGAAAAGCTATTACGAGGCCGCGGCGATTGATGGCGCATCGAGCTTTCGGCAGTTCTGGCACATCACCCTGCCGGGGCTTGCGGGCGTGCTGATGACGGCGACGCTGCTGCGGATCATCTGGGTGGCCAATTCCATCGATGTGATCTTTGTGATGACAGGCGGCGGGCCGGGATATTCGACCTATACGCTGCCGCTTTACGCCTTTGTGAATGCGCGCACGGGGCTTGATTACGGCTATGGCTCGGCGCTTGCGGTAAGTTTCACGCTGGTGCTTTTGGGCTTTGTCATCCTGTATCTGCGCCGCGCGGGGAGGAACATCGGATGATGGTGCGCAACCGTTCGCTGACGCGGCGCATTCTGACGGTGGATCTGCCGGTGCTGCTGATCTTGTGTTTCACGCTGTCGCCCTATCTGTGGATGGCGCTGACCTCGGTCACCGAAAAATCGCGGCTGTTCACCGAAGGGCCGTCGCTGGCGGGCGCGACCTTGGAGAATTACGGCCGCCTGTTCCGCACGGTGGGCTTTGGCCGCAACCTGTTTGACAGTTTTGTGGTGGCCAGTGGCACCATGCTGGTGGGGTTGGGCCTTGCGGTGCCTGCGGCCTATGCGTTTTCGCGGTTCCGCTTTCGCGGGCGCCGCTTGCTGATGCTGCAGTTCCTGCTGATCAACATGTTTCCCTTGGTGCTGCTGATCCTGCCGCTGTTCATCCTGATGCGCAGCCTTGGGCTGGTGGACACCTATCTGGCACTGATCATCGCCAATTCCACCGTGGCGATCCCGTTCTCGGTCTGGATGATGACAAGCTATATCGACAACATCCCCCGGTCGCTGGACGAGGCGGCGATGACGGATGGCTGCACGCGCTTTGGCGCGTTGTTCCGGGTGGTGCTGCCGCTGTGCACGCCCGGTATCATTGCGACGGGCGTCTATATCTTCATCACCGCTTGGAACGAATACCTTTACGCGCTGACCCTTGGCGGGCGCAGCGTGAAGCCGATCACCGTCGCGATCCAGACGCTGATCGGGGAATACCAGATTGAATGGGGCCTGCTGACGGCGGGCGGCATTGTGGGCGCGATGCCTGCAACGCTGCTGTTCCTGTTCGTGCAAAAACGTCTGATCGCCGGGATGACCCAAGGCGCGGTCAAGGGATAAGGGAGATGAGTTTGAAGAATCCGGTCGGCATCATTTCGATGCAATTCGTGCGCCCGTTCACCGGCGCGCATCTAGGGCTGTTCGCGCAGATCCGTGCCATGGGCTTTGATTTCATCGAAATGCTGGTGCCCGAACCCGAGGATGGTCTGGACTTGGCCACCACGCGGCGGGCGCTGGACGATGCGGGGCTTGCGGTCGTGCTGGCGGCCCGGGTGAATGTGCAACGCTCCATCGCCTCGGAAGAGGCGACGGCACGGCAATGCGGTTTGGACTACCTTGCCCGCTGTGTGGAAGTGGCTGAAGGCTTGGGCGCGCAGATCATCGGCGGGCCGCTCTATGGCGAGCCGATGGTTTTTGCCGGGCGCCCGCCCCTGCCCCGCAGTGCCGACGAGATGAGGGCGCGCGCCGACCGGATGATCGACGGCTTGCAACGGGTGGCGCCGCTGGCGCGGGCGGCCGGAAAGGTGTTTGCGGTGGAGCCGCTCAACCGGTTCGAGACCGATATGCTCAACACCACGCGGCAAGGCATCGCCGTGGTGGATGCGGTGAACGATGCGGGGCTGGGGCTGATGCTCGACACCTTCCATATGAACATGGAAGATCAGTCGATCCCCGATGCGATCCGGCTGGCGGGGCACCGCACGGTGCATTTTCAGGCCAATGAAAACCACCGGGGATTTCCGGGCACCGGGAACATGGACTGGCCTGCGATCATGCGGGCGCTGGCACAGGTGGGCTATCAGGGGCCGGTGTCGCTGGAGCCGTTCCGGCGCGACGACCAGCGGCTTGCGCTGCCCATCGCGCAATGGCGGGCCCCTGCCGAGGATGAGACAGAGAAACTGAAGGCTGGCCATGCGCTGATCCGCGCGGCGCTGGATTTGGCGGAGTATGCGCAATGACCAAACCCCTGAACATTGGCTGGATCGGCTGCGGGCGTCATGCGCGCTGGATGCTTTTGCCGCAACTGGGCAAGGCCGGGTTCCGGCTGGCGGCACTGTGCGACCGCGACGCCGAAGCGATGGCCGAGACGGCAGCGCATTATGGCGTGACACAGACCTATAGCGACTGGCAGGAGATGCTGGCGCAGCCGGGGCTGGATGCGGTTTTCATGGCGGTGGGGCCACAGGTGCACCATGCCGCCACGCTGGCCTGCATCGCCCGCGGGATTCCGGTGTTCATGGAAAAGCCCCCGGCGGCCAATCATGCGCAGGCGCTGGAATTGCAGCGCGCGTCGGAAGCGGCGGGGGTTCCGGTCTATGTGGGCTTCATGAAGCGCTATTCCACCGGCAACCGGATTGCGGGCAATATCTTGCGCGGCGAGGCGTTTGGCCCGGTGCTGGGGATCACCGCGAGCTATATGACGGCGCCCACCTATTTTGCGGGCGAGGAGGATTACACCGGGTTCTATCTGCATCACTGCGTGCATTACATGGATCTGCTGCCTTGGCTGGCGGGCAGCCCGCTGGCCGAGCTGAGCGTGCGGCGGATCAGCCCGGCGAAGGGGCGCGTGCTGTTTCATATGGGGTTCACCTGCGAGAGCGGCGTGATCGGCCATGTGGTGATGGGCACGCTGCAATCGCGCGGGACACCGATGGAACAGATCATGGTGATGGGCGATCACAACCGGGTGGAAGTGTCGAATGTGATCCATGTGGCGTGGCACCGTGACCCGCCATTCAAGGCGGAAGATCCGGCGGCGACGCTGGACCCGGGCTGTGACACGCTGACATGGAGCCCGAATTTCACCGCTGCGGCGAATGAAGATCACAAGGGCTATGCGGCGCTTTTGGCCGATGTGGCGGCAGGGCTGTCGGGGCGGCCGTCAGCCGCGCCGACGATTGCCGATGGCGTGGCGGCGATGGCGGTGCTGGACCGGATGATCGCGCTGTTGGAGGCGCAGGCCTGACCTTTGGGCGGGGGGCGGCGTCCCCTGCCCCGGCCCAGCGCTCAGAGCACCCCGATGCCGCGCAGGATCACGGTTTTGACCGTTTCGGTCGCTTCGCGCCATTGGGCATCGGTGAGCGGCTGGCCGCCGTTCAGCGTTTCGATCTGATGGCCGAAATCGGCGTAATGCTGGGTCATGGCCCAGAGCATGTAAAGCAGATGGCGCGGGTCCACCGGGGCCATCTTGCCCTGATCCACCCAAGTCTGGATCACCGCCATGCGCCCGGCCGTCCAGTCGCGCAGGGTGGATTCGAGGTAATCCTGAATGACCGGTGCGCCGTGCATCACCTCGGAAGCCCAGACCTTGGAGCCATAGGGATGGCGGCGCGAGATTTCCATCTTGGCCTCGATATAGGCGCCGATGCCTTCGACCGGGCCGGGCGCATGGTCGAAGCTGTCGGCGGCGTGCAGCCAGATTTCAAAGATGTTGCGCACGACCTGACGGTAGAGCGCCTCTTTGGTGGGAAAATAGTAATGCAGATTGGCTTTGGGCAGGCCTGCAAGATCGGCAATGAGCTGCATGGTGGCGCCGCCATAGCCCGCCTCGGCGAAGACGCGTTCTGCCGCATCCAAGATCATACGCTCATTTTCGCGCCGGATTTCGGTGCGTTTGCCTTTGGATATGCGCGAAACTTGGGCGTTTTGAGGCATTGGCCTTGCGGGAATTATGTTGACCGGATGGTCAGGTTGTGGTGCGCTTGAGCTTGACCATACGGTCAGAAAACGAGTCGCGGCAAGGGGTGCAAAGACACCCCGCGCACACAGGGAGAGCCAGCTGATGCCAGCACCCGGAGAGAATCTCCGCATCAATTCCGAACGTCTGTGGGACAGCCTTGACCAGATGGCGCAGATCGGCCCCGGCGTGGCGGGCGGCTGCAACCGGCAGACGCTGACCGATGCCGATAATGAAGGGCGCCACCTTTTTGCCGACTGGTGCGAGGCGGCGGGCCTTACGATGGGCGTGGATCAGATGGGCAATATGTTTGCCACCCGCGCGGGCAGCGACCCCGAGGCCCTGCCCGTCTATATGGGCAGCCATCTGGACACCCAGCCCACGGGCGGGCGCTATGACGGGGTGCTGGGCGTGCTGGGCGCGTTGGAGGTGGTGCGCACGCTGAACGATCTGGGGGTGACGACGCGGCGCCCGATCGTGGTGACGAACTGGACCAACGAGGAAGGCGCGCGCTTTGCGCCCGCCATGCTGGCCAGTGGCGTGTTTGCGGGCATTCACAGCCAAGACTACGCCTATGACCGGCGCGACCCCGAGGGCAAGCGCTTTGGCGACGAGCTGGCGCGGATCGGCTGGGTTGGCGACGAGGCGGTGGGCGCGCGCAAGATGCATGCGATGCTGGAGTTGCACATCGAGCAAGGCCCGATCCTCGAGGCCGAAGGCAAGCAGATCGGCGTGGTGACCCATGGCCAAGGGCTGTGGTGGCTGGAGATCACCCTGACCGGCAAGGATGCCCATACCGGCAGCACGCCGATGGCGATGCGGGTGAATGCGGGGCTTGGGATGGCGCGGATCACCGAACGCGTCCATCAGATTGCCATGAGCCATCAGCCCAATGCTGTGGGTGCGGTGGGACAGGTGTTCGTGCATCCGAACTCACGCAATGTGATTCCGGGCAAGGTGGTGTTCACGGTGGATATCCGCAGCCCCGAGCAAGGCAAGCTGGATGCGATGAAGGCCGAGGTGATGCGCGCAGCCCATGCGGTGGCGGCGGAGCTGGGGCTTGGCTGCGGGATCGAGGAGGTCGGACATTTCGACCCGGTGACCTTTGACGCCGGTTTGGTGGCGACGGTGCGGGGGGCGGCGGAACGGCTGGGCTATGCGCATATGGATATCGTGTCCGGGGCCGGGCATGATGCCTGCTGGATCAATCGCGTGGCGCCGACGGTGATGGTGATGTGCCCCTGTGTCGGGGGGCTGAGCCACAACGAGGCCGAGGAGATTTCGCCCGCATGGGCGGCGGCAGGGACGGATGTGCTGCTGCACGCCTGTCTTGAAGTGGCTGAGGTGGTGTCCTGAGGCTGGCCGCCGGGGGCTCTGCCCCCGGACCCCCGGGATATTTGTGAACAGATGACATGAGGGAGCGGTGTGATGGCCTCGACGGTGATCAAGGGCGGGACGGTGGTGACGGCGGATCTGTCCTATGCGGCGGATGTGAAGATCGAAGGCGGCGTGATTGTCGAGATCGGCAAGGGGCTGTCGGGCGACAAGGTGCTGGATGCGGGCGGCTGCTATGTGATGCCGGGCGGGATTGATCCGCACACGCATCTGGAGATGCCTTTCATGGGCACCTATTCGGCGGATGATTTTGACAGCGGCACCCGCGCGGCTTTGTCGGGGGGCACCACGATGGTGGTGGATTTCATCCTGCCCGGCCAAGGGCAGGATCTGATGGATGCGGCGAAGGTGTGGTCGAACAAATCGACGCGGGCGCATTGCGATTATTCCTATCACATGGCCGTCACCTGGTGGGGCGAGCGGGTCTGGGAGGGGATTGCCGAGAGCGCCAAGGCGGGGATCACCAGTTTCAAGCATTTCATGGCGTATAAGGGCGCCTTGATGGTGAATGACGACGAGCTGTTCGCAAGCTTCCGCCGGGTGGGGGAAGTGGGGGGGCTGGCCATGGTGCATGCCGAGAATGGCGATGTGGTGGCAGAACTGACCGCCAAACTGCTTGCCGAAGGCAATTGCGGGCCGGAAGGACACGCCTATTCGCGCCCGCCGCAGGTGGAGGGCGAGGCCACCAACCGCGCGATCATGATTGCCGATATGGCGGGCGTGCCTTTGTATGTGGTGCATGTGTCCTGCGAGGACAGCCATGAGGCCATCCGCCGCGCGCGTCAGGCGGGCAAGCGCGTGTGGGGCGAGCCTTTGATCCAGCATCTGACGCTGGATGAGTCTGAATATTTCCACCCTGACTGGGACCATGCCGCACGCCGCGTGATGAGCCCGCCCTTCCGCAACAAGCAGCATCAGGACAGTCTGTGGGCCGGGCTGATCTCGGGCAGCCTGTCGGTGGTGGCGACAGATCATTGCGCCTTTACCACCGCGCAGAAGCGCTTTGGCCGGGACGATTTTTCCAAGATCCCCAATGGCACCGGCGGGCTGGAAGACCGGTTGCCGATGCTGTGGACCCAAGGGGTGGGCACCGGGCGGATGACGCCCAATGAATTCGTGGCGGTGACCAGCACCAATATCGCCAAGATCCTGAACTGCTATCCCAAGAAGGGCGCGGTTCTGGTGGGGGCGGATGCCGATCTGATCGTCTGGGACCCGGAAAAGGAGAAGACCATCACGGCGGAGAGCCAGCAATCGGCGATCGATTACAACGTGTTTGAAGGGCATAAGGTGAAGGGCCTGCCGCGCTTTACCCTGACGCGGGGCCATGTGGCGGTGACCGAAGGCCAGATGACCAGCCGCGAAGGGCATGGCCAGTTTGTGGCGCGTGAGGCGCGGCCAGCGGTGAACCGGGCGATGAGCCAGTGGAAAGATCTGACCGCGCCGCGCCCTGTGCAGCGGTCGGGCATTCCGGCGACGGGTGTGTGAGCGCATGAAGGACACGCTGACGACCAGTGCGCCGGTGATTGCGGCGCGCGATCTGAACCTGACGTTTCAGACCGGTGACGGGCCGGTCCATGCGCTCAAGGATGTGAACCTGACGATCAACAAGGGGGATTTTGTCAGCTTCATCGGGCCATCGGGCTGTGGCAAGACCACGTTTTTGCGCTGTATCGCGGCGCTGGAGCATCCGACGGGCGGGTCGCTGACGGTGAATGGCATGACGCCCGATGAGGCGCGGCGGCAGCGGGCCTATGGCTATGTGTTTCAGGCGGCGGGGCTGTATCCGTGGCGCACGATTGCCGGCAACATCAAGCTGCCCTTGGAGATCATGGGATTTTCCAAGGCCGAGCAGGAGCAGCGGGTGGCGCGGGTGCTGGAGCTGGTGGAGCTTGCGGGTTTTGGCGGCAAGTTTCCGTGGCAGTTGTCGGGCGGGATGCAGCAGCGCGCCAGCATTGCGCGCGCGCTGGCCTTTGATGCCGATATCCTGCTGATGGACGAGCCTTTTGGCGCCTTGGATGAAATCGTGCGCGACCGGCTGAACGAGGAATTGCTGAAACTGTGGGCGCGGACGGGCAAGACGATTGGCTTTGTCACCCATTCCATCCCCGAGGCGGTGTATCTTTCGACCAAGATCGTGGTCATGAGCCCCCGCCCCGGCCGCATCACCGATGTGATCGACAGCCCGCTGCCGCGCGAGCGCCCCTTGGACATTCGTGACAGCCGGGAGTTCATCGAGATTGCTCATCGGGTGCGCGAGGGCTTGCGCGCGGGGCATCAGGATGACTGAGCGCGCCCCCCGTTTCGCCGCAGCTTTGCCAGTGCTGAGCGTTTTGGCGGCGATCCTTGTGCTGTGGTATGCGGCGGCGGTGTGGATGAATGCCACATGGGTTTATGATCAGGCCGCACGGGCGGGCACGACGGTGACGCTGGCGGAAGTGATCCCGCAGACGATGGCGCAGAGCCGGCCGCTGCTGCCGCCGCCGCATCAGGTGGCCGCCGAGCTGTGGAAAGGGGTGACGGCGCAGGCGGTGACGTCGAAACGCTCTTTGGTCTATCATGGCTATGTCACCTTTCGCGGCACCATGATGGGCTTTGCACTGGGGATTGCGCTGGGGGTGGGGCTGGCCATGGCCATCGTGCGGTTCCGGGTGATGGAGCTGAGCGTGATGCCTTGGGCGATCATCAGCCAGACCATTCCGATCGTGGCACTTGCGCCGATGATCCTGACGGTGTCGAACCAGATCGGCATCGACAACCGCGAGGTGCCAAAGGCGATCATCGCGGCCTATCTGTCGTTTTTTCCGGTATTGGTGAGCATGGTCAAGGGCTTGCGCAGCCCTGACCAGATGCAGCTGGACCTGTTGTCGACCTATGGCGCGTCAGAGACCGACACTTTCCTCAAGCTGCGCTTGCCGGCGTCGCTGCCCTATTTCTTCGCCTCGCTGAAGGTGGCGGTGGCGGCGGCACTGGTGGGGACGATCATCGGGGAATTGCCGACGGGCGCGATCGAGGGCTTGGGCGCGCGGATGCTGATCGGGTCGCAGTTTGGCGAACCGCTGATCATGTGGGCGGCGCTGTTTGCGGCGGCGATTTTGGCGGGCGGGCTGATCCTGATCGTGGGATGGATCGAGCGCGTCGCGCGGGCAAGGATGGGAGCACCGGCATGATCTGGCTTTGGGGCGCGGTGGTGTTCTGGCTGGCGGCTTGGGCGCTGAACGTGCGGCTGGCGGCAAGCCCTTTTGGCCGCACGCGGGCCGGGCGGTTGATGGTGGCAAGCCTGTTTGGGCTGACGCTTCTGGTGCTGTGGGAAGGGCTGGTGCGCGGCTTTGCGGTGCCGACGGTCATTCTGCCGGGGCCTTCGGTGATTGGGCCAAAGATCGCGTCCTCGCTGCCGATCCTGTGGGCCGATTTCGTGCAGACGGTGATCAAGGGCGCGCTGTCGGGCTTTGCCATCGGCACGGTGGCGGCCTTTGTCGCGGCGATTGCCATTGACCGCTCGCCCTTCTTGCAAAAGGGGCTGCTGCCGGTGGGCAACTTCGTTTCCGCCCTGCCCATCGTGGGCCTCGCACCGGTGCTGGTGATGTGGTTCGGCTTTGACTGGCAGTCCAAAGCGGCGGTGGTGGTGGTGATGGTGTTCTTTCCGCTGCTGGTGAACATGGTGGCCGGGTTGCAGGCCACCGACCGGCTGCACCGCGACCTGATGGCGACCTATTCGGCGACCTATACCCAGCGGCTGATCAAGCTGCGCCTGCCCGCCGCGATGCCGTTCTTCTTCAACGGGCTGAAAATAGCGGCGACCTTGGCGCTGATCGGGGCGATTGTTGCCGAATTTTTCGGCAGTCCGATCGTGGGCATGGGGTTCCGCATCTCGACCGAGGTGGGAAAACTGGCGCTGGACATGGTCTGGGCCACAATTGCAGTGGCGGCTTTGGCGGGATCGGCGCTCTATGGTGTGATCGCGCTGATCGAATCCCGGGTGACCTTCTGGCACCCGTCACAGCGCAAATAGGCGCGCAGCTTCATTAAGGGCGGCACGAAGAACCGCCCCGATACGCAACGGCAACGCCCCCGTCAGAGGGGCACAACACGGAGGTCTGAAGATGAAAAAGACACTGTTTGCGGCCAGCATGTTGGCGCTTTCGGCCGGGATGGCCAGCGCCGAGGATGTGACGCTGCAACTCAAATGGGTGACGCAAGCGCAGTTCGCGGGCTATTATGTGGCCAAGGACAAAGGCTTTTACGAAGAGGAAGGCCTGAATGTCACCATCAAGCCGGGCGGTCCCGACATCGCGCCGGAACAGGTGATCGCAGGCGGCGGTGCCGATGTGATCACCACATGGATGCCCGCTGCCTTGGCCGCGCGCGAGCGTGGGCTGCCGCTGGTGAACATCGCGCAGCCGTTCTCCGAAGGCGGGCTGAAGTTCACCTGTCTGAAGGATTCGGGCGTGACCACCACCGCCGATTTCCCGGGACGCACCTTGGGCGTCTGGTTCTTTGGCAATGAATACCCGTTCTACGCCTGGATGGCCAAGCTGGGTCTCGCCACCGATGGATCGGAAGGCGGTGTGACGGTGTTGAAACAGGCCTTCAACGTGGATGCGCTGCTGCAAAAGCAGGCCGATTGCATCTCGGTCATGTCCTATAACGAATATGGTCAGGTGATCGATGCCGGGATCAGCGAAGACCAGCTGGTGACCTTCTCTTACAAGGATGAAGGTGTGGCGGTGCTGGAAGACGGGCTTTACGTGCTGGAAGACCGTCTGGCCGATCCGGCCTTTGTCGAGACGATGGCCAAGTTCGTGCGCGCCTCGATGAAGGGCTGGAAATACGCCGAAGAAAACCCGGATGAGGCCGCCGAGATCATCGTGGAGAACGACGAATCGGGCGCGCAGCGGCTGGAGCATCAGCAATACATGATGTCGGAGGTCGCCAAGCTGACCGCAGGCGGCGATGGCAAGCTGGACCCGGCCGACTATGAGCAAACCGTGGCCACCCTGCTCGCCGCGGTGTCGCCTGACAATCCGGCCATCACCAAGGCCCCCGAAGGCATGGCCTGGACCCACATGGTGACCGACAAGGCGCTGGAGTAACGCCGTCGCCGCAGGTCGGGTGCGCCAGACCTGCCGCCACGTCAAGCTGTGCCGCCGTCCAAGGGTCGCCCTTGGGCGGCGGTTCCACATTTGCGGCCGCTGGCGGGGCATCTGCCCACTGGAAACCGCGCGGGCTTTGCGGTAACCGGACCATCATGACCCAGGAAATCACCCTTCTCCGCCCCGATGACTGGCACCTGCACCTGCGCGATGGCGCGATGCTGCAAGGCGTGCTGCCCGAAACCGCGCGTCATTTTGCCCGCGCCATCATCATGCCCAATCTGGTGCCCCCTGTGGTGACCGGGGCGCAGGCCGCGGCCTACCGCGACCGCATTCTCGCCGCCTTGCCTGAAGGGGCCGTGTTCGAGCCCTTGATGACGCTTTACCTGACCGAAAGCACCGATGCGCAGGATGTGGCGGCGGCCCATGCTTCGGGTCTGGTGAAGGCGGTCAAGCTTTACCCCGCGGGTGCCACCACCAATTCGCATGGCGGTGTGCATGACGTGGACAAGGTGATGCCGGTGCTGGAGAAAATGGCCGAAATCGGCCTGCCGCTTTGCGTGCATGGTGAGGTGACGACGGCCGAGGTGGATATCTTCGACCGGGAGGCCGTGTTCATCGACACCGTGCTCGACCCGTTGCGCCGCCGCCTGCCGGAGCTGCGGGTGGTGATGGAGCATATCACCACCGAAGAGGGCGTGGCTTATGCGCGTGACGGCGGCGAGACCTTGGGCGCCACCATCACCACGCATCACCTGATCATCAACCGCAACCACCTGTTGGTGGGCGGGATCAAGCCGCATTACTATTGCCTGCCGGTGGCCAAGCGGGAAAAGCACCGTCTGGCGTTGCGCGCGGCCGCCACCTCGGGCGCGGGCCGGTTCTTTCTGGGCACCGACTCGGCGCCGCATGTGGATGCCGCCAAAGAACAGGCCTGCGGCTGCGCGGGGTGTTTTACGGCCACCAACACCATGGCGCTGCTGGCGCATGTCTTCGAGGAGGAGGGCGCGCTCGACCGGCTGGAAGCCTTTACCAGCCTGAACGGCCCCGCCTTCTACCGCCTGCCCGCCAACACGGCGCGCCTGCGGCTGGTGAAGCAGGATCAGCCGCAAAGCTGGCCCGAAAAGATCATCACCGAAGCCGGCCCCGTCACCGTTTTCAACCCCGGCACCCCCGTCCATTGGGCGGTGGAAGCCTGATTTGCACCTTTGTACAAATACTCCCGCCGGAGGCTCCTGCGGCTGTCGTCGGAGCCTCCGGCGGGAGTATTTGGAAAAGATGCAAGCCCGATGCGTTAAAAGGATGACCCGATGATCCCCACCAGCTTTCCCCCGCGCGAAGAAATCGCCCGCCTGACCGCCCGCGCCCTGCTGGAGATCAAGGCCGTGCATTTCAACGCCGAGACACCTTTTACTTTGGCCAGCGGCCTGCCCTCGCCCACCTACATCGACTGCCGCAAGCTGATCTCTTATCCGCGCATCCGGTCGATGCTGATGGATTTCATGGCCGTCACCGTGATGCGCGATGCCGGGTTCGAGGCTTTTGACAACATCGCCGGGGGAGAAACCGCGGGCATTCCCTTTGCCGCGCTGGTGGCCGAGCGTCTGGCACTGCCAATGACCTATGTGCGCAAGAAGCCGAAGGGCTATGGCCGCAACGCCCGCATCGAAGGGGCGATGACCGAAGGCCAGCGGGTGCTGCTGGTGGAGGATCTGACCACCGATGGCGGCAGCAAGCTGTCTTTCGTCGATGCGATCCGCGACACCGGGGCGAGCTGTGCCCATACGGCGGTGATTTTTTATTACGGCATTTTCGAGGGCACCACGGAGCGTCTGGCCGAGCATGGCGTGACGCTGCACCATCTGTGCACGTGGTGGGATGTGCTGGCCGAAGCGCGGGCACAAGGTGCCTTTGATGCCGCCACCCTGACCGAGGTCGAGGCGTTCTTGAGCGCGCCGCGGGCGTGGCAAGAGGCCCGCAAGGGCTGACCCGGTTTCGGCGTGAAGCCGGATGCGCCAGTTTCCGCCTGCCCGCCGCCAAGGCTGTGGGCAGGCCTGTGCACAAACTGTGGACAACCCTTCACCAGAATCGCTTTGCCATGCTAACCTCTGTCTCGTTGCCGCAAGATCTTGCGGCAGCATGACCCGTGCCAGCAACCGGTTGAAGGCGGCCAGAGTCTTGCACAGGCTTATCCACAGCTTTGTGCCCGGCTTGCCGAGGCCCCCCTGGCCGGGCTAAGTCGCAGTCTTTAATCCGGGGAGGCAGGCGCCGCAGATGAACGAAGTTGCAAAGATCAGACCCGACCTGCCGACCGCCGCCGAGACGGACAGCCTGCCGCACAACATCGAGGCCGAGCAACAATTGCTGGGCGCGATCCTGACCAACAACGATGTCTATGACCGTATCGCCAGCACCGTGAAGGCGGAGCACTTCTACGATCCGGTGCATCAGCGCATTTTCGAGAAATCCGCCGCCCGCATCCAGAAGAACGCGCTGGCCAGCCCGGTCACGCTGAAGCCCTTTTTTGAAGATGACGAAGGCCTGAAGGAACTGGGCGGCCCTGCCTATCTGGTGCGTCTGGCCGGGGCCGCCATCTCGGCCTATGCCGCGCGCGATTATGCGCAGATGGTTTATGATCTGGCGGTGCGCCGCGAATTGATCGCGCTTGGCCGCGACATCAGCGCCAAGGCTGGCAAGATCGACATGGCGTCAGAGCCTCGCGAGCAGATCGTCGAGGCGGAACAGCGGCTCTACAAGCTGGGCGAGCAGGGCGTGGCCGAGCGGGGCTTTCAATCATTCCTCAAGGCCGTGACCGATGCGGTGAATGTGGCCAATGCCGCCTATCAGCGCGGCGGCGGGCTTGCGGGCATCTCCACCGGCTTGACCGATCTGGACAAGAAACTTGGCGGCCTGCACGAATCCGACCTGCTGATCCTTGCCGGACGCCCTTCGATGGGCAAAACCTCGCTGGCCACCAACATCGCCTTCAACGTCGCCAAGGCTTATAAGCGCGGGCGCAAGCCCGATGGCCATGAAGGTGCTGTCGAAGGCGGCGTGGTGGGCTTCTTCTCGCTCGAGATGAGCGCGGAACAGCTTGCCGCCCGGATCCTGTCCGAAGCCTCCGAAGTGCCATCCGAGCAGATCCGGCGCGGCGACATGACCGAAACCGAATTCCGCCGCTTCGTCGATGCCGCCAAACAGCTGGAATCCTGCCCGCTCTACATCGACGACACCCCGGCCCTGCCGATCAGCCAAGTCGCCGCCCGCGCCCGCAGGCTGAAACGTACGCATGGGCTGGATGTGCTGATGATCGACTACCTGCAACTGCTGAAAGGCTCGTCAAAAGGTTCGGAAGCGAACCGAGTGCAGGAGGTTTCGGAAATCACCCAAGGGCTCAAGGCCATCGCCAAAGAGCTCAACATCCCCGTCATCGCCCTGTCGCAGCTGTCGCGTCAGGTGGAAAGCCGCGAAGACAAACGCCCGCAACTCTCGGACCTGCGCGAATCCGGCTCGATCGAACAGGACGCCGATGTGGTGATGTTCGTCTACCGCGATGAATATTACAAAGAGCGCGAGAAGCCGGGTGATCACGAGCTGGAGAAGATGGCGGCCTGGCAGCAGATCATGGAGCAGGTCCATGGCAAGGCCGAGGTCATCATCGGCAAGCAGCGCCACGGCCCCATCGGCTCGGTCGAACTCAGCTTCGAAGGGCGCTTCACCCGCTTTGGCAACCTTGCGAAGCCTTGGCAGGGCGACGGGCCCGATTACTGACCACAGAGCCTCAAAGCCGCCGCAAGAGCTTGCAGCTTTCCCAAATACTCCCGCCGGAGGCTCCGCCGCCTGCCTGCCCGCGCCGCCCTCACAGAACCGGCGCGCGGCCGAGCGCGGGCGCGGGGGCTAGATGCCCCCAAGCCCGCCCCTTTCCGCCGAAAGCCCCGTTTTCCGCTTGACCGTAACCCCTGATCTGACAACAAACCCCCATGACAACAGCAACCCTCTCGATTGATCTTGATGCCATTGCCGCCAATTGGCGGGCGCTTGACCGGGCCTCGTCTTCGGGCGTGCAGACGGCGGCGGTGGTCAAGGCCGATGCCTATGGCCTTGGCATCACCCGCGTCGCAAGGGCGCTTGCCCAAGCGGGCGCGCGCCGGTTTTTCGTGGCCGTCGCCGAAGAAGGGGCCGCGCTGCGGCAGGCCTTGGGGCCGGGACCGCAGATCTGCGTGATGTCGGGCCATATGGCGGGCGACACCGAGATGGTGCATGACCTTGATCTCACGCCGATGCTCAACAGCATTGATCAGGTGACCCGCCATCTGGAATCGCTGCCGGGCTTGCCTTTTGGCGTGCAGCTTGACACCGGGATGAACCGGCTGGGCATGGAAGAGGCGGAGTGGGAGGCGGTGGCGCCTTTCGTGTTGGACGCCGGCCCCGAGCTGATCATGTCGCATCTGGCCTGTGCCGACGACCCCGACCATGCGCTGAACGAGCTGCAACTGGCCACCTTCCACGCGATGACCGATGGCACCGGCGTGCCGCGCTCGCTGGCGGCGACGGGCGGTATCCTGCTGGGGCCGAAGTATCACTTCGATCTGACCCGGCCCGGCATCGGTCTGTATGGCGGCCGCCCCTATGAAGGCGCCAGCCGGGTGGTGGGGCTGTCCTTGCCGGTGATCCAGACCCGCATCGTGCAACCCGGCGAGGCCGTGGGCTATTCCTGCACCTGGACCGCCGAGGCGCCCAGCATGATTGCCACGGTTTCGGGCGGCTATGCCGACGGCTTGTTGCGCGGCCTGTCGAACACGGCGGTGCTGTGGGATGGCGATACCCCCTGCCCGCTGGTGGGCCGGGTCTCGATGGATCTGATCACGGTCGACATCAGCCATCTGGCCTATGTGCCACGCAGCCTCGATATTTTGGGGCCGCATCAGACGGTGGATGATCTGGCCGATACGGCGGGCACCATCGGCTATGAGATCCTGACCTCGCTTGGCCCACGCTACACCCGGCGCTATCAGGAGGGCGCGGCGTGAGCCCTGCCAGCGGATTGCGCGCGGTCGGGCGCCCGGCCTTGGCGACGCTGGCCGCGATCGGGCGGGTGGCGCTCTTTGCGGTGGCAACGCTGGGCCATATGCTGCGCCCGCCCTTCTACTGGCGTGAGTTCGCGACGCAGGTGATGCAGATCGGCTGGTTCAGTCTGCCGGTGGTGGGGCTGACCGCGTTGTTTACCGGTGGCGCGCTGGCCTTGCAGATCTATTCGGGTGGCGCGCGCTTCAATGCCGAAGCGGTGGTGCCCAGCATCGTGGCGATTGGCATGGTGCGCGAGCTGGGCCCGGTCTTGGGCGGGCTGATGGTGGCGGCGCGGGTGGCAAGCTCGATCGCGGCGGAGCTTGGCACCATGAAGGTGACCGAACAGATCGATGCCCTGACCACCTTGTCCACCAATCCGATGAAATATCTGGTGGTGCCGCGTGTGCTGGCGGCCACCTTGGCGGTGCCGGTGCTGGTGGGCGTGGGCGATGCCATCGGCATCATGGGCGGCTGGCTGGTGGGGGTGACACGGCTGGATTTCAACTCGGTCACTTACCTGAAAAACACCGTCGATTTTCTGGAGATCTGGGATATCGGCTCGGGTCTGGTCAAGGGCGCGGTTTTCGGCTTTCTGGTGGCGCTCTTGGGCTGCTATCACGGGATGAATTCGGGGCGCGGCGCGCAAGGCGTGGGCCGGGCGACCAAATCCGCCGTGGTGGGGGCAAGTGTTTTGATCCTTGCCGCCAATTACATGCTGACAGAGGTGTTCTTTACCTCATGATCACGCTTGAGAATGTCACCAAATCTTTCGGGTCCAACGCGGTGCTGCGCGGGGTGAACCTGACCATCCCGACCGCCAAGAGCATGGTCATCATCGGCGGATCGGGCACCGGGAAATCGGTGCTGCTGAAATCGGTGCTGGGCTTGGTCACGCCGGATGGCGGCACCATCACGCTGGACGGGCAGGATGTGCGCAAGGCCGAGCGCGACGCCTTTCTGGCGCGCTTTGGCATGTTGTTTCAGGGGGGCGCGCTGTTTGACAGTCTGCGGGTCTGGGAAAACGTCGCCTTTCGGCTGATGCGCGGGGCCAGCCGACGCCCCAAGGACGAGGCGCGCGCCATCGCGGTAGAGAAGCTGCGCCGGGTGGGGCTTGGCCCGCAGGTCGCCGACCTGTATCCCGCCGAATTGTCGGGCGGCATGCAAAAGCGCGTAGGCCTTGCCCGCGCCATCGCAGCCGAGCCAGAGATCATTTTCTTTGACGAGCCGACCACCGGACTTGATCCGATTATGTCGGGGGTGATCAATGACCTGATCCGCGAGATCGTGGTCGAGATGGGCGCCACCGCCATGACCATCACCCATGACATGAGCTCGGTGCGGGCGATTGCCGATGAGGTCGCCATGCTGCACGAAGGCACCATCAAATGGACCGGGCCGGTGGCCGCGCTTGACAGCTGCCCCGACCCCTATGTGCAGCAGTTCATCCATGGCCGCGCCACAGGCCCGATCAACGCCATCCGCTAGGCGCCATGCCCGCACTGTTTCAGGTCGATCTGGCGTTTCTTTTTGAACAGCCTTCGATCTGGCGCAGTCTGGTGCAAAGCCTGATCTTGATGACACCGCTGGCGATTGCGGTGTCGGGATATGCCACATGGCGGATCGGTGACCGGCGCGGCGCGCTGTTGATGCTGGGGGTGGCGCTTTACAGTGTCTGGATGCTTTGGCCCTTTCGCTTGCCCGCCGAAGTGGTGCTGCCCGCCCGGGTCGGATCGGTGATCGGCTGGTTCTGGCTGGTGTCGGGTTGGGGACGTCAGGCGAAATGGCATGAGCCCTTCCTTCTGGCGGTCAACGGGCTTGTGCTGACCGTGTTGCTTGCGCTGAGCCTGACCACAGCCGTCGCGCTGATCCGCGATGCTCTGGGCTGGGACAAGGCCGATGCGCAGATCTTTGGGCACACGCCTGTGCCGGAGCGCGGCCTTGGCGATGGTCCGCCGGCAAAAGCGGCTTGACGGGGGGGCGGCCCACGGCGACCAAGGGGCATGAAATGGCTGAACCTGTCGCTCTTGATCCTGTTTCCGCTGTCGTGGTTCGCGCCGCTGCTGCGCGCGGGGCTGCTGCCGCTGTTTGGCCTGTCCGAGATTTCGGTGATCTCGGGGGTGCAGGCGCTGTGGGCCAGCGACGTGGCCTTGGCGCTGGTGGTGACGGTGCTGGCGATCTTTGTGCCGTGGCTCAAGACGCTGGGGCTGGCGCTGCTGGATTTCGGGCTGCTGTCACCGCGCCTCCTGACTGCGTTGCGGCTGCTGGCACGGCTGGCGATGGCGGATGTGTTCTTGATCGCGCTTTACATCGTGGTGGTGAAAGGTGTGGGCCTTGCCACGGTAGAAGTGGCATGGGGCCTTTATCTGTTCAGCGGCTGTGTGCTGGTGAGCGTGGCTTTGTCGCTGCGCACGCATCGGCCCTGATGCGCCTTGGCGCCGCGCGCGGCAGGCGGGCGATGCAAGCCGGCGAGACTTGAAGAGCGCCCCCGTTCCGCGTTAGGCAGGCGGGATGAGCAAATCCTCCCCCAGCTTCACCTGCACCGCCTGCGGTGCGACATCGCGCAAATGGCAGGGCCGCTGCGATGCCTGTGGCGCGTGGAACACCATCGTCGAAGAAGCCCCGCTTTCCGCCGGACCCAAGTCGCTTGGCCACAAGGGCCGGACGATTCCGCTGACCGATCTGGCCACCGAAGAGGCGCCTCCGCCCCGCGCCTCTTCGGGGATCGAAGAGCTGGACCGGGTGCTGGGCGGCGGTCTGGTACCGGCTTCGGCGATTCTGGTGGGCGGTGATCCCGGCATCGGAAAATCCACCCTCTTGCTCCAAGCGGCCGCCAGCTTTGCCCGCACCGGGCTGAAGATTCTGTATATATCGGGCGAAGAGGCTGCGGCGCAGGTGCGGATGCGCGCACAGCGGTTGGGCCTCCAAGAGGCCCCGGTGGGCTTGGGCGCAGAAACCAACCTGCGCGATATTCTGACCACGCTGGATGCTGAGCGTCCGGCCTTGGCCATCATCGATTCGATCCAGACCATGTGGCTGGACACGGTCGAGGCCGCCCCCGGTTCGGTCAGCCAAGTCCGCGCGGCGGCGCATGAGTTGGTGACCTTCGCCAAGAAACGCGGCGTCGCGGTGATCTTGGTGGGCCATGTCACCAAGGAAGGCCAGATCGCGGGCCCGCGTGTGGTGGAACATATGGTGGACACCGTGCTTTACTTCGAAGGCGAGCGCGGCCATCAGTTCCGCATCCTGCGCGCCGTGAAGAACCGCTTTGGCCCGGCGGATGAAATCGGCGTCTTCGAGATGACAGGCAATGGATTGGCGCAGGTGACCAACCCATCGGCGCTGTTCCTGTCCGACCGCGACCGCCCTGCCCCGGGTTCGGCGGTCTTTGCCGGAATCGAAGGCACCCGACCGGTGCTGACCGAGATTCAGGCGCTGGTGGCGCCGTCCCCGCTGGGCACCCCGCGCCGCACGGTGGTGGGGCTGGAGTCGGGGCGGCTCTCGACGATTCTGGCGGTGCTGGAGGCGCGCTGCGGCATCCCCTTTACCGGGCTGGACGTGTTTCTGAACGTGGCAGGCGGTTTGCGGGTGAACGAGCCTGCCGCCGATCTGGCGGTTGCCGCTGCGCTGCTTTCCGCACGCGAGGATGTGGCAATTCCGCCGAACATGGTGCTTTTCGGGGAAATCTCGCTGTCGGGCGCGCTGCGCCCGGTGGGGCAGACCGAAAACAGGTTGAAAGAAGCCTCGAAACTTGGTTTTCAACAGGCCACCTTGCCCACAGGATCGAAAACCGCGGGCGAAACAGGCATGAGCTTGCGCACCATGCCCGACCTGACCGCCTTTGTCGGCGAGATGTTCGGCGCGGGCTGAGGCGACACAAAGGAGCGGACGATGGACGGCTTTACTCTGGTGGACGGAATCGTGGCGGGCGTGATCGTCCTGTCGGCGATTCTGGCCTATTCACGCGGGCTGGTGCGCGAGGCGATGGCCATTGCGGGTTGGATCGGCGCTGCGGTGCTGGCCTTCCTTTTCGCCCCCGCCGCGCAACCGCTGGTCCGGGAGCTGCCCGTCGTGGGCGAGTTTCTGGGCGACAGCTGTGAACTGTCGATCATCGGCGCCTTCGCCTTGGTCTTTGCGATTGGCCTTGTGATCGCAGCGCTCTTCACGCCGCTGTTTTCCAGCTTTGTGCAGCGTTCGGCCTTGGGCGGCATCGATCAGGCGCTGGGGTTCCTTTTCGGCGTGGCCCGCGGGGTGATTCTGGTGGCCGTGGCCTTCATCGTGTATGACCGCGCCGTGGCCGCCAATGCGATCCCCATCGTCGACGACTCCCGCTCGGCCAAGGTTTTCGCAAGCTTTCAGGCGAACATCGACGAGAGCATTCCGGCGGATGCCCCCGGCTGGATTGTCTCGCGCTACAATGACCTGACGGCCGCCTGCGCCGTTCCGGCCACGGCGCCTGCCGCGCAACCCGCGCCCTCGGGCAACTGACCCGCCGCATTGCAGCACATTGGCGCGGTGCCTGTGCTGCAATGCGCGTGACACTGCCGCGCCCATGCCGTAAAGGGAGGCGCATCAGTCCTAGACGGAGCAGCCCGATGCGCCCCTTCCTGTCCCACCCCTTTGATGATGACAAGTTGAAGGAGGAATGCGGGATCTTTGGCGTCATCGGCGTCTCGGACGCGGCCAATTTCACCGCGCTTGGCCTGCATGCGCTGCAGCACCGGGGGCAAGAAGCGGGGGGCATCGTTGCCTATCACCCGGATCACGGCTTCAACTCGGCCCGCCGCTTTGGCTATGTGCGCGACAACTTCACCAAGGCCGATGTGATGGACACGCTGCCGGGGCAGCTCGCCATCGGTCATGTCCGCTATTCCACCGCCGGATCGAAAGGCGCGACCGCCATCCGCGACGTGCAGCCTTTCTTTGGCGAGTTTTCCATGGGCGGTTGCGCCATCGCGCATAACGGCAACCTGACCAATGCGGCGGCCTTGCGCCGCGAACTTATTGAACGCGGGTCGATTTTCCAGTCTTCCTCCGACTCGGAATGCATCATCCACCTGATGGCGCGCTCGATCCAGAAGAACCTTTCCGAACGGATCAAGGATGCGCTGCGGGCCTGTGAAGGGGCCTTCTCGGTGGTCGCGATGACCCGCACCAAACTGATCGGCGTGCGCGATCCCTTGGGCGTGCGCCCGCTTGTTCTGGGCCGCATCGGCGATTCCGGCTGGGCGCTGTCTTCGGAAACCTGCGCGCTCGACATCATCGGCGCCGATTTCGTGCGCGAGATCGAACCCGGTGAAATGGTGGTGATCGAAGGCAACAAGGTGGTCTCGACCCGGCCTTTCCATCCGGCCCCCTCGCGCTTTTGCATCTTTGAAAAGGTGTATTTCTCACGTCCCGACAGCATCATCGGCGGCCGGTCGGTCTATGAAACCCGCCGCCAGATCGGGGTGGAACTGGCCATCGAATCCCCGGTCGAGGCCGATCTGGTCTGCCCGGTGCCCGATTCCGGCACCCCTGCTGCCATCGGCTATTCGCAACAATCGGGCATTCCTTACGCGATGGGGATCATCCGCAACCAATACATGGGTCGCACCTTCATCGAGCCCACCGAATCCATCCGCAACATGGGCGTGCGCCTCAAGCTCAACGTCAACCGCGCCCTGATCAAGGGCAAGCGGGTGATTCTGGTGGATGACTCGGTGGTCCGCGGCACCACCAGCCGCAAGATCAAGGACATGATCCTTGAGGCGGGGGCCGCCGAAGTTCATTTCCGGATCGCCTCCCCCCCCACGGCCTGGCCTTGCTTCTATGGCGTCGATACGCCGGAACGTGCCAAGCTGCTGGCCGCCACCATGACCGAAGACGAGATGCGCGACTGGATCGGCGTCGACAGCCTCAAGTTCATCTCGCTCGACGGCCTCTACCGCGCCGCAGGCGAGGCCGCGGGCCGCGATGCGGCCAATCCCAAATTCTGCGATGCTTGCTTCTCGGGCGATTACCCGGTCATCCCCTCGGACAAGATCGCCGAAGGGTTCGAAATGAAGGCTGCAGAGTAAACCCATCGCCCCTTCGCCTCTTGCATCTTTCCCAAATACTCCACGGGGGTGCGGGGGTGTGAAACCCCCGCTGCCCACGCCAGCCACCGGAGCCACCCATGACCCAGAATATCGCCCTGATCACCGGCGCCTCGCGCGGGCTTGGTGCTGCCATGGCCGAACAGCTTGCCTTTCGGGGCTGGCATGTCGTGGCGGTGGCGCGCACGGTGGGTGGGCTGGAAGATCTCGACGACAGGGTCAAGGCGGCGGGCCTGCCCGGCGCGGGCGGTCTCACTCTGGCGCCGATGGATGTGACCAATGAAGACGCGATGCGGCATCTGTGCCGGTCGATCCATGACCGCTGGGGCGGGCTGCAGTTCTGGGCGCATAGCGCGGTGCATGCCACTGCCTTGGCCCCGGCGCCCTCGATGGATATGAAGGATCTCGACAAATCCATCGCCGCCAATTTGCGGGCCAGCGCCTTTCTGATCACCATGGTTGCGCCGCTGTTGCAGGCGGCCAAGGGCAGTGCGATGTTTTTTGACGATCCGCTGGCCGGGCAGAAATTTGGCGCCGCTTACGGCGCCAGCAAGGCCGGGCAGATCGCCCTTGCCCGTGCTTGGCAGGCGGAATCCGAACGCATCGGCCCGCGTGTCCTGATCGAAACCCCGCGCCCGATGCCCACGGCGGTGCGCGCGCGCTTCTTCCCCGGCGAAGACCGGGGCCCGCTGAGCGCGCCGCGCGACGAGGCGGCCCGCCTCATCGACCTGATCTAAGCGCCGTTCGAGAGGCGCGCGCAGGGGCGCGCCGCTCGGACGGGTGCGTTCGGATCAGCGCAAGGCCTCGGCCATCGCGTCCCACAGCGCCTCGACCGGTTCCACCCCGATCGACAACCGCAGAAAGCCTTCGGGCACCGCATCGCCCCAGCGGGCCCGCCGCTCGCCTGCCGAATGGGTGCCGCCAAAACTGGTGGAGCGCACCAGATAGGGGCAGCGCTCCAGAAAGCGCTCGGCCACGGTGGCATTTTCCAGCGTGACACCGATCAGAAAGCCAAATCCCTGCATCTGCCGCTTCGACAGCGCATGGGCGGGGTCGTCCGGCAAGCCCGGATAGCGCAAGGCGCGCACCGCATCATGCTCGGCCAGCCGCGCAGCGATCACACCAGCACTGGCGCACATCCGCTCCAAGCGCACGTCCAGCGTCTCGAGCCCGCGGTGCAGCAGCCAAGCCTCCATGCTGCCCGGCACCGCGCCCGACAGCCGCCGCCAGTCGCGCACCCGGGCCATCCGGGCAGCATCGCGGCCCGCGACATGGCCAAACAGCGCATCGGAATGCCCTGCGGGGGCCTTGGTGTCGGCAGCCACCACCAGATCGGCGCCCAGATCCAGCGGGCGCTGCATCAGCGGCGTCATCGTGGTGTTGTCGACAATGACGATGGCCCCGGCGGCATGGGCGCGGGCGCACACATCCGCGATGTCCACCACATCCAGACCCGGATTGGAGGGGGTTTCCAGATAGACCACGGCCGCCCCGGTGAAATCGGCGGTGGCATAATCCAGCGTCGGGATCTGCACCACATCCACACCCAAGGGCGCCAGAAAGCCTTCGGACAAGACGCGGGTGACGTAATAGCCGTCAGACGGCAGGATGACGCGGTCCCCGGTTTTCAACGAGGCGAACAGGGCAGCCGAAATCGCGCCCATGCCCGATGGGAAGCCCACCACCTCGGCATCTTCCAGAAGGGCAAGCTGCGCTTCGACCGCCGACCATGTCGGCTGGCCGTTGCGCGCATAGATATAGGGCGCGCCCTGCACCTCGGGCAGATGAAAGCTGGTCGAGCTGGTCAACGGCAGCGACACCGGGTCGCCCTTTTCCAGCCCCGCGCTGCGGTGGTGAAGCACATCTGCCAAACGGCGCTGCATATCGGTGGTCATCCCCTACCCCTTTGATTTCATGCGCGCGACAATCTGTCAGCGCCGCGCGATTGGCAAGGTGGGGCAAGAAAAAGGGGGCCGCTGCGGCCCCCTTTTCAGATCATTCCGTCACGGTCACTTTTGCCATCTGGTCGGGGTCGCTGACCTCGCCATTGCCGCCGGTGCCTTTCTTGATGGCATCCACCACCTCCATGCCCGAGATCACGCGGCCCACAACGGTATATTGCCCGTTGAGGAACTCGCCCGGCGCGAACATGATGAAGAACTGGCTGTTGCCAGAGTTCGGGTCTTGGCTGCGGGCCATGCCCACGACGCCCCGGTCGAAGGAGATGTCGGAGAATTCCGCGGGCAGGTCGGGGCGGCTGGAGCCGCCCATGCCTGCGCGCGCGGTGTCGCCGCCGGATTTGCCGAATTCCACATCGCCGGTCTGCGCCATGAAGCCGTCGATCACGCGGTGAAACACCACGCCGTCATAGGCCCCTTCGCGGGCCAGCGCTGTGATCTGCTCGACATGCTTGGGCGCCACCTCGGGCAGCATGTCGATCACGATGGTGCCAGACGCTTCGCCCGCCACCTCGATCACGAGGTTCGGGCCGGGGCCGTCTTCGACCTGCGCCATCACCGGGCTGGCGAATTGGCTGACGGCGTAACCGCCCACCACCGCAAGCCCAAGCGCAAAGAGCCCGCCTGCAAGAAAGCGATCACGCGACATCGGCAGCCACCCGCACGGTGATCATCCGATCCGGGTTCGCCGGCGGCTCGCCCCGGGTGATCTTGTCCACATGCTCCATCCCCGAGATCACGCGGCCATAGACGGTGTATTGGCCGTTCAGGAAGTGGTTGTCGGCGAAGTTGATGAAGAACTGGCTGTTGGCCGAGTTCGGGTTCTGGCTGCGGGCCGCGCCCAGCGTGCCCCGGTCATGCGGCAGCTTGGAGAATTCGGCCGGCAGATCCGGCATGTCCGATCCGCCCGTGCCCGCGCGGCGCAGGTTGAAGTTGTTTTCCATGTTGCCGTTTTCCACGTCGCCGGTTTGCGCCATGAAGCCGTTGATCACACGGTGAAAACACACGTTGTCATAGGCTTTGGCGCGGGCCAGTTCCTTCATGCGGGCGGTGTGTTTGGGGGCCACGTCGGCCAGAAGTTCGATCACCACTTCGCCATCCTTCAGCGTCAGGATGATGGTGTTTTCGGGGTCTTTGATCTCGGCCATCGGTTTTGGCTCCTTGCTGTTGTCTGGCCGGGAACCTAACCCTCGTGGGGCCACATGGAAAGGGGGCAGCGCGCAGATCGGTTGACCTGCGCGGCAATCCGGCAGAAACAGAGGGCAGCATTCGACAGGAGGGTCCGTCATGGGCTGGAAAACACTCGACGACATCGGGCTTGCGGGCAAGACGGTGCTGGTCCGCGTTGACATCAACGTGCCGGTGGAGGGCGGTCAGGTGACCGACACCACGCGGATCGACAAGATCAAGCCCACGGTCGAGGATATCATCGCGCGCGGCGGGCGGGTTGTGTTGCTCGCGCATTTCGACCGGCCGAAGGGCAAGGTGGTGCCGGAGATGAGCTTGGGTCACATCGCCCCGGCGGTGGAGGCCAGCCTTGGCCGCAAGGTGGTGTTCTGCGCGCACAGCACGGGCGATGACGCCGCAGCGGCGATTGCCGGGGCGGCACCGGGCGATGTGGTGTTGCTGGAAAACACCCGCTTTCACGCGGGCGAGGAAAAGAATGACCCGGAGCTTGCCGCTGCAATGGCCAAGCTGGGCGATGTCTTTGTGAATGATGCCTTCTCTGCCGCGCACCGGGCCCATGCCTCCACGGCGGGGCTTGCGCATCTGCTGCCTGCCGCCGCGGGCCGTCTGATGGAGGCCGAGTTGCAGGCGCTGGAGGCCGCGCTTGGCACGCCCAAGCGCCCGGTGGTGGCGGTTGTGGGCGGGGCCAAGGTGTCGACCAAGCTGGACCTGCTTGGCAATCTGGTCACAAAGGTGGATCATCTGGTGATCGGCGGCGGTATGGCGAACACCTTCCTTGTGGCGCAGGGCATCGAGGTGGGTAAATCGCTGGCCGAGCGTGACATGGCCGACACCGCGCGCGAGATTTTGGCCAAGGCCAAGGCGGCGGGCTGCACCATCCATCTGCCGGTGGATGTGGTGGTCGCGCGCGACTTCAAGGCGAATGCCGCGCATGATGTGGTGGCGGCCGATGCCTGCCCTGCCGACGCGATGATTCTGGATGCCGGGCCGATGAGCGTGGCGGCCATCGTGAAGGTGTTCGAGGCCTCGGAGACGCTGATCTGGAACGGGCCTTTGGGCGCCTTTGAACTGACACCTTTTGACGCCGCGACCAATGCGGCAGCGAAATCGGCGGCGGCGCTGACGCGCGAAGGCAAGCTGATCTCGGTCGCTGGCGGGGGTGACACGGTTTCGGCCCTGAATCAGGCCGGGGCGGCGGCGGATTTCACCTTTATCTCCACCGCAGGCGGCGCCTTCTTGGAATGGATGGAGGGCAAGGAATTGCCCGGCGTGGCTGCGTTGATGGCCTGAAGCCTTACACCCCGGCCCCCGGCGCCTCGCAAGGTGCGCCGGGGGCCGGGCTTTTGCGCCCGTCTTGTGGGCCGCTGTGGCGCTTCTGCCGGTAAGTGCAGGAAATTCCACACACCGTTAGCGCCACCATGATTGCGAGGCGCAGATCATGGGGCTATCCAAAGGCAACCTCTGCGGCGTTTTCAAAGGATAGTCAGAATGGATTTCGCGCAAGCGGCCGAGCAGATCGGCAAAGGCAACGGGTTTATCGCGGCACTGGATCAATCCGGCGGATCTACCCCCAAGGCGCTGCGCCAATATGGCGTGACCGAGGATGCCTATTCGAATGAAACCGAGATGTTCGACCTGATCCATGCGATGCGGGCGCGGATCATCAAATCGCCTGCCTTCACCGGCGACAAGGTGGTGGGCGCGATCCTGTTCGAGCAGACGATGGACCGCGACATCGACGGCACCCCCACCGCCGAGTACTTGTGGAAACAGCGCAAGGTGGTGCCGTTTCTCAAGATCGACAAAGGGCTGGAGGCCGAGGCCGATGGCGTGCAGCTGATGAAGCCGATGCCGGGGCTGGATGCGCTTTTGGCGCGGGCTAAGGCTTTGGGCGTGTTTGGCACCAAGGAACGCTCGGTGGTCAATGCGGCCAATGCAAAGGGCATTGCCGCCATCGTCGCGCAGCAATTTGCCATCGGCGATCAGGTGGCGGCTGCGGGACTTATGCCCATTCTGGAGCCCGAGGTCACCATTTCGATTGCCGACAAGGCCGAGGCCGAAGCGCTGCTGATGGCCGAGATCCTGCGCCATCTGGACGCGCTGCCCGAGGATCGTCAGGTGATGCTGAAGCTGTCCTTGCCGACGGTAGACGGGTTCTACGCGCCGCTGGTCGATCATCCGCGCGTGCTGAAGGTTGTGGCGCTGTCAGGCGGGCACAGCCGGGAAGCGGCCAATGCCATTCTGGCCCGCAACCGGGGCATCATTGCAAGCTTCAGCCGCGCGCTGAGCGAAGGGCTTTCGGCCCAGCAATCGGATGCAGAGTTTGACGCGTTGCTCGCGCAGGCGATCGACAGCATTCATGCGGCCTCTGTCGCAGGCTGAGACAGCCAAATGTGATCGGAACCCCCCGCAAGGGGGATTCCTTATTCGAATCAACTGTGCGATGGTTCTGCAAAGGCCGGGCAAACGGCCAGACGGGGCAGAGCGATGATAGCACATGGCAACCGGTTTCCGGTCGGCGGCATAGTTTACCTGATCCTTGCCTTCATGCTGGGGGCTTACTTTACCTTTGCCGCCGTGCAGGGGGATTACGGCGTGTTTCGGCAGGTGCAGATCCGCGCCGAGGCCGAAGCGCTGCGGATCGAGCGGGACCGCCTGTATGAAGATCTGGACCGGATCAGCAATCTGACCGCCCGCCTGTCGGACCGGTATCTGGACGTGGATCTGCTGGATGAACGGGTGCGCGATGTGCTGGGCTATGTGCGCCCGGATGAAATCGTGATCCGGTAAACCCCACAGCATTTTTCGGTGCAAGACCTGCCATTTCTGCATGGGTGACATGCAGAACGTGGCGGCACTTTTTGTTTTGCCCAATAAATCCCGATGCGCTATGAATAGTTTAATACTGAACTATTCTAGCCACTGACGGGAGGACGCCGCATATGGCCGCCAAGAAACCAGCCGAGAGGCCCAATGCCTCGAAGGAAGAGTTGCTGAAATACTACCGCGAGATGCTGCTGATCCGGCGGTTTGAGGAAAAGGCGGGCCAACTGTATGGCATGGGCCTGATCGGCGGGTTCTGCCATCTGTATATCGGGCAAGAAGCCGTGGTGGTGGGGCTGGAAGCGGCGGCCAAGGAGGGTGACAAGCGCGTCACCAGCTACCGCGACCACGGCCACATGCTGGCCTGCGGCATGGACCCCAAGGGCGTGATGGCAGAACTGACCGGGCGCATCGGCGGCTATTCCAAGGGGAAAGGCGGCTCGATGCACATGTTCTCGAAGGAAAAGCACTTCTATGGGGGCCACGGGATCGTGGGCGCGCAGGTGCCTCTGGGGGCGGGTCTCGCCTTTGCTGACAAGTATCAGGGCAATGACAATGTGACCTTCACCTATTTCGGCGATGGCGCGGCAAACCAAGGCCAGGTCTATGAGACCTATAACATGGCGCAGCTGTGGAACCTGCCGGTGATTTTCGTGATCGAAAACAACGGCTATGCGATGGGAACCAGCGTCAAGCGCTCGACCAAGTCGCCGTCGCTGTGGGAGCGCGGTGCGGCCTATGGCATCAAGGGCGAAGCCGTGGACGGGATGGACGTGCTGGCGGTGAAGGCTGCGGGCGAAAAGGCGGTTGCCGCCTGCCGTGCGGGCGAAGGCCCCTATATCCTTGAGATGATGACCTATCGCTATCGCGGCCACTCGATGTCGGACCCGGCGAAGTATCGCACCCGCGAAGAGGTGGAAAAGATGCGGTCGGAAAAGGATGCAATCGAGCATGTGCGCGACCTGCTGCTGCAAGGTGGGCTGGCCACCGATGACGACCTGAAAGCCATAGACAAAGAGATCAAGGCACAGGTCAACGAATCGGCCGAATTTTCCAAAGACAGCCCAGAGCCTCCGGTTGAGGAACTCTGGACCGACATCTACGCCTGAGGGGGGACCGACATATGGCAACCGAAGTATTGATGCCCGCTCTGTCGCCCACGATGGAAGAGGGAACGCTGGCGAAATGGCTGGTGAAAGAAGGCGATGCGGTGAAATCCGGCCAGATTCTGGCCGAGATCGAAACCGACAAGGCCACGATGGAATTCGAGGCTGTGGATGAAGGGATCATCGGCAAGCTGCTGATCGCGGAAGGCACGGCGGGGGTGAAGGTGAACACCCCGATCGCGGTGCTGGTGGAGGACGGCGAAAGCGTCAGCGACACGCCCGCGCCGAAAGTGGCCGAAGCCGTCGCGCCGGCGGCAGAGGCCCCTGCCTCGGTTCCCGCCAAGGCTGCCGATCCTGCCCCTGCCCCGGCGGTTGTCGCCAAGGGCTGGCCGCATGCCGACCTGCCCGAAGGCCCGACCAAAACGATGACGGTGCGCGAAGCGCTGCGTGAGGCGATGGCCGAGGAAATGCGGGCCGATCCCACCGTCTTCCTGATGGGGGAAGAGGTGGGTGAATACCAAGGCGCCTACAAGATTTCCCAAGGTCTTCTGGACGAGTTCGGCGCCAAGCGCGTGGTGGACACGCCGATCACCGAACATGGCTTTGCCGGTATCGCAGTCGGCGCAAGCTGGGGCGGGTTGCGCCCGATTGTTGAGTTCATGACTTTCAACTTCGCCATGCAGGCGATTGACCACATTATCAACTCGGCGGCCAAGACGCTGTATATGTCGGGCGGTCAGATGGGCAGCCCGATGGTGTTCCGTGGCCCGAACGGTGCCGCAGCCCGCGTGGGCGCGCAGCACAGCCAGGATTATGCCGCGTGGTATGCGGCCATTCCGGGGCTGAAGGTCTGCATGCCCTATTCGGCCGCAGATGCCAAAGGCCTGTTGAAATCGGCGATCCGCGATCCGAACCCGGTGATCTTCCTTGAAAACGAGATCCTTTACGGGCGCAGCTTCGAAGTGCCGACCGATCCGGACTTCACCATTCCCTTCGGCAAGGCATCGATCATGCGCGAAGGCAGCGATGTGACCATCGTGAGCTTTGGCATTGGCGTGGCCCATGCTCTGGCCGCGGCGGAAGAGCTGGCGAAGGATGGCATCAATGCCGAGGTGATCAACCTGCGCACCCTGCGCCCGATTGATTACGACACCGTTCTGGCGAGCGTTCAGAAAACCAACCGCTGCGTGACCGTAGAGGAAGGCTTCCCCGTGGGCTCGATCGGCGACCATCTGGCCAGCACGATCATGCAGCGCGCGTTTGACTATCTGGATGCGCCCGTGATCACCTGCACCGGTAAGGATGTGCCGATGCCCTATGCCGCGAACCTTGAAAAGTTCGCGCTGATCACCCCGGCGGAAATCGCCACCGCGGTGAAATCTGTCTGCTACCGGTAAGGAGAGCGCATCATGGCAACCGAAATTCTGATGCCCGCGCTGTCGCCAACGATGGAAGAGGGCACCTTGGCCAAGTGGTTGGTCAAGGAAGGCGATGTGGTGAAATCGGGTCAGATTCTGGCCGAGATCGAAACCGACAAGGCGACGATGGAATTCGAGGCGGTGGATGAAGGCACCATCGGCAAGATCCTGATCGCCGAAGGCACGGCGGGGGTAAAGGTGAATACCGCCATCGCCGTCTTGCTTGAGGATGGCGAGGATGCCTCGTCTGTCGCGGCCGCGCCAACATCGGCGAAAGCGACTCCGGCGGCTGCGCCTGCGGAACCCGCGAAAAGCGAAGCACCTGCGAGCGCTGAGCCCGCCAAGGCAGCATCGGCTTCGGGTGCGCGGGTCTTTGCCTCACCGCTGGCCCGGCGCATTGCCAAGGAAAAGGGTCTGGACCTGACGGCTGTCAAAGGCTCTGGCCCCCATGGCCGGATCGTGCGCGCAGATGTCGAAGGGACGCAAGCCTCAACCAAGGCAGCCCCTGCCCCGGCGGCAGCCGCGGCCTCGGGAGCCCCAGCGGCCGCCCCGGCCCCGGTCAAGGCGGCGATGCCCGCCGGCATGGCGGCCGAGACGGTGTTGAAGATGTATGCCGACCGCACCTTCACCGAAGTGCCGCTTGACGGCATGCGCCGCACCATCGCCGCGCGCCTGACCGAGGCCAAACAGACCATCCCGCATTTCTATCTGCGCCGCGAGGTGCAGTTGGATGCGCTGATGGCCTTCCGCGAGACGCTGAACAAATCGCTTGAAGGGCGCGGCGTAAAGCTTTCGGTGAATGACTTCATCATCAAGGCTTGCGCGCAGGCCTTGCAGGCGGTGCCCGATTGCAATGCGGTTTGGGCGGGTGACCGTATCCTGAAGCTGAAGCCTTCCGATGTGGCGGTAGCGGTGGCGGTGGAGGGCGGGCTGTTCACGCCCGTGCTGCGCGACGCCGACAAGAAATCGCTCTCGGCCTTGTCGGCCGAGATGAAGGATCTGGCCAGCCGCGCCAAAACCAAGAAGCTGGCACCGCATGAGTATCAAGGCGGGTCCTTCGCGATCTCGAACCTCGGGATGATGGGGATCGAAAACTTCGATGCCGTGATTAACCCGCCGCATGGGTCGATCTTGGCGGTGGGGGCTGGCATCAAGAAGCCGGTCGTCACGTCGGATGGCAGCATCGGGGTGGCCACCGTGATGTCGATGACGCTGTCGGTGGATCACCGGGTGATCGACGGGGCTTTGGGCGCATCCTTCCTGAAAGCGGTGATCGAGGCCTTGGAAAACCCGATCGCCATGCTGGCCTGAACGTCCCCAGTCCATTGAAAACGCCCCCGGATCCCATGATCCGGGGGCGTTTTTATCTGGCGCCATGGGCTGCCATCAGTTGCAGTCGATGCAGCCCGACAACTTGTGATCCATCGAAACCGCAGGTTGCGAACAACCGGCCTCGCCCACGATCTTGGCCGGAACACCGGCGACGGTTTTGTTGCAAGGAATGTCCTGCAACACCACCGAACCTGCGGCGATACGGCTGCAATGGCCGATCTTGATATTGCCCAGCACCTTGGCCCCTGCCCCAATCAGGACACCATCGCCAATCTTGGGATGGCGGTCGCCATCCTCTTTCCCGGTGCCGCCCAAGGTGACCGAGTGCAGCATCGAGACATTG
Source organism: Pseudorhodobacter sp. MZDSW-24AT (assembly GCF_002794355.1). Lineage (GTDB taxonomy): Bacteria > Pseudomonadota > Alphaproteobacteria > Rhodobacterales > Rhodobacteraceae > Pseudotabrizicola. The sequence goes on from NZ_PGOI01000001.1 coordinate 104,378, forward strand.
TCGCCCACGACCGCGGTTTCCCCGATCACAATGGAATGCGCGTGGTCGATCATCAGACCTTTGCCGATGCGCGCGCCGGGGTGGATGTCGACGCCAAAAGCCTCACTGACGCGCATCTGAACGAAATAGGCCAGATCCTTGCGCCCATGCGTCCAGAGCCAATGCCCGATCCGATAGGCCTGCACGGCCTGATAGCCCTTGAAAAAAAGGATCGGCTGCAAAAAGCGGTGGCAGGCCGGGTCACGGTCATAGACCGCCATCAGATCGGCGCGGGCCGCAGCGCCCAGATCCGGGTCATCGCGGTAGGCCTGATCCGCGATTTCGCGCAGGATCTGCTCGCCCATTTCCGCCGATGCGAGTTTGAACGAGAAGCGATAGGCCAAGGCCTGCTCCATGCTGGCATGGTGCAAAAGCGACGAATGGATCAGCCCGCCCAGCAGCGGATCTTCCTTGATCGCGGCCTCTGCCTCGTCGCAGACGCGGGACCAGACCGGATCCAAGGGCGACAGTTTCAGTTTGCGCTCGGCCATGGCACGATCCTTCTGCGGCGTCAGTCTCAAATGTAGCAGATTGCGGGCCGGTTCAACAGGGTGTTCAAAAAAACCCGCAGCACAGGCTTTACATTTCAAAGTATTTTTGTAAGGTATTCACACAGCCAGTCCGGACGGGCCAGCCAAGACCATAAACCCTGTCCAAAGGACCATCTGCCATGACACCTGCCGTTGTCCGCACCGCGCCCGTTGCGCCGGATGTCTCTGAACTTCTTCGCCAATCTCTGGCCGGATTGCTGCCGAACGATCTGCTTGGCGCGATGCTGGATCGGCTGGAGGGGCGGTCATGAATGCTTTGACCCCGATGGAGCAACTGGTCGACGCCGTTCCCCTGCATGACGCCACCGCGTTGACCGAAGGCGGGCGTGAGGCGCGTATCCTCTTGAATGGGATGGTCTATTCGCTGCGCATCACCCGTCAAGGCAAGCTGATCCTGACGAAATGAAAGGGGCCGCATGGCCCCTTCCCGTCACGCGCGCCGCTTAGCCGTTCAAGGCGTGGCGCAGGGCAATGATATCTTCGCGCATGACGCCATGCCCCGCGCCCGGATAAACCTGCATCTGCACTTCTGCCCCCAGCGCGCGCAAGGCTGTGGCACTGTCCTTGGCCCGCTTGAGCGGGATATGCGGGTCGCGTTCGTGCACGGAGAGCCAGACTTTGCCCGTGCGCCGCCCCGTGTAATCAAGCCGCTTGTCCGCATGGCCATAAAGCGCGTCCTGCGGCCCGGAGAGATCGGCCCGCCCCACAAGGCCGCCGGACAGGGCAAAAACGCCTGCCAGACCTTCCCCCTCCCGCGCATAAGCCTCGAGAGCAAGGCAGGCGCCTTGGCTGAACCCACACAGCCAGATGGATGCGCGCGGAATGCCCGCCTGCTCCAGTGTGGTCACAGACTCGGCGACAGCGGCAAGGCCGCGCTGCACATGTGGTTCGATCTGCGCGGAGGGCGCCAGAAAACTGCTGGGCCACCAGCTGTTTCCCGGGGCCTGCGGCGCCACCGCGGCCACATCGGGCAAAGCGGCATGGTCAAGGAGCGACAGGATGTCTGCGGCAGATCCGCCGCGCCCGTGCAGCATCACCACCCCCTGAACCGCGCCTTTCGGCAAGCGCGCGGTCATGAGCGCACCCGCAAGGGCGGCAGCACCCTTTCAATGCGGTCGCGCATCGGCTCGTAGCGCGGAGGCAGCTTCAAGGCTTGGCCAAGGCTGTGCGCTGGTTCATCGATGGCAAATCCCGGCGGATCGGTGGCGATTTCGAACAGCACGCCCCCCGGCTCGCGGAAGTAGATGGCGTTGAAATACTGACGGTCGGTCACCGGCGTTGTGCGATGCCCGGCATGGGCCAGACGCTCCATCCATTCCTTTTGCTCGGCATCGTCCTTGGTCCGGAAGGCGATGTGATGGATCGTGCCCGCCCCTTGCCGCCCCGGCTGTGCCCCGGCCACGCGGATCACATCCAGAATGCGGCCGCGCTCGGCCCCCGGTGCGATCAGACGCTGACGCTCCGTGGCACCCTCTTGCTCGGTCCCGGCCTTCTCATAGCCGAAAACTTCGGTCAAAAGCTTCACAGTCCGTTCGGGGTCGCGTTCCCACAGGGTCACCGAATGGAAACCGTGGGTATCCTGTGCCGCGGTGCTTTCGATGAGCTCCACCGGTGCGCCATCAGGGTCGCGCAAGGTGATGAAGCGCTCGCCAAACCGCAGGCCGGTGCCCGCTGTGGCCAAACCGCGCGCGGCCAGATCATCGGTGATCTGGTCGAAGTCGCCTGCCGGAATCGCATAGGCATAGGCGGACGCCATGCCCGGACCGGCCCGGCCGGGGCCTGCATCCGCGAACGGAAAAAAGGTCAGGATCGTGCCCGGACTGCCGGCGGCATCGCCATAATACAGGTGATAGGTGCCGGGATCGTCGAAGTTCACGGTTTTCTTGACCAGCTTCTGGCCCAGAACACCGGTGAAGAAATCGACATTGGCTTGGGCCGCCCCGGAAATGGCGGTCACGTGGTGAATACCGGAAATCTTTGTCATCTTGCCCTCCTATGGCCCCGACGCGGGGCGTTGCACCCAAGATAGACCAAAAGAATTTGCAGATAAGCCGCACGGTCAGAGGGAGATTGTGCAGAACCGCACAAAACCCTAGACCAGCTGGGTGGCAATCCAGTCGCGAAAGGCGATCAGCGGCGGGCGGGGCGGAGCCTCACGCGGCCAGACCAGATAGTAACTGCCCAAACCATGCCCCCGCGCTGGCCAAGCGGGCATCAAGGCCCCGCTTTCCAAGGCATCTTCGATCAGAAACAAGGGCAGCAAGGCCACCCCAAGGCCGTGGATTGCGGCTTGGGTCATGGTGGCGAACTGGTCAAACACCATGCCCAGGGGACGCTGGCCCGGCATGCCCTGCTGCGCCAGATAGCGGCCCCATGCTCCGGGGCGGCTTTCCAGTTGCAGCAAGGGCAGCGTCAACACGTCCTTGACCGCCGCGAGGGGCGCCGGGATCAGGCTTGGCGCACAGACCGGCAGCACCACCTCTTCCATCAACAACAGATGCTCGGCCCCCGGCCAATCGGGGCGGCCGAAATGGATGGCCGCATCAAAGCCTTCGGTCGTGAAGTCAAAAGGACGCAGCCGTGTTGCCAGATGCACGGTCACCCCGGGATGCGCCCGCGCAAAGCCGGGGAGTCGCGGCGCCAGCCATTGCACGCCAAAGGCGGGCAGAATGGCCAAGGACAGCCCCCCGCCCGCCGGATTGGCGCGCAGCCGCAGCGAGGCCTGTGACAGCGCGGTCAGACTGGAGCGCACCTGCCGCACATACTCTTGCGCGGCCGGGGTCAGGCGCAAGCGCTGACGGTCCCGCACGAAGAGTGCCACACCCAGCTGCGCCTCCAAACCTTGCAAGGCGCGGCTGACGGCCCCTTGGGTCAAGGACAGATCCGCCGCCGCCGCCGAAACGGTGCCCAGACGGTCCACCGCCTCTAGGGCCAGAAGCGCAGGCATGGACGGCAACAGGCGGCGCGGGCCAATCATGCATTTTCCTCATGATCCGGTGAGAAGGTTTCAATAGCAAATCGCATCATTCTGAGCAATAACGCAGGGTAAGTGTTGCGCCCAACGCATAGACTTGCCGCCTTTCAAAAGTGCTGGCGGCCGGCGGCCAGCCCCCTCGGGGGTGGCCCCGACGTCCCAGCAAACGCAAGTCTTCGACCGGGCGCCAGCTTCGCCACCCTGACCACAGCCGGAGGATGCCATGAGCCTTGAGACCCCGACCCTGAAAGCCAAGGACGCCCCCGATCTGGGCCGTTTCGATTGGGAAGACCCGTTCCGCCTGAACGACCAACTGACCGAAGAAGAGCGCATGCTGCGCGACGCCGCGCGCAGCTATGCGCAGGAAAAGCTGCAACCCCGGGTGATCGCGGCCTATCGCGAGGAATCCACAGATCCGGACATCTTCCGCGAAATGGGCGCCATGGGCCTGTTGGGTGTGACGATCCCCGAAGCCTATGGCGGGCTGGGCGCGTCTTACGTGGCCTATGGTCTGGTCGCGCGAGAGGTGGAGCGGGTGGATTCGGGCTATCGCAGCATGATGAGCGTGCAATCCAGCCTCGTGATGTATCCGATTTACGCCTATGGCACCGAAGCGCAGCGGCAGAAATATCTTCCCAAGCTGGCGTCTGGCGAGTGGATCGGCTGCTTCGGCCTTACCGAGCCGGATGCCGGGTCAGACCCGGCGGGCATGAAGACGGTGGCGAAGAAGACCGCCGATGGATATGTGTTGAACGGCGCCAAGATGTGGATCTCGAACGCACCGATCGCAGATGTCTTTGTGGTTTGGGCCAAATCCGAAGCCCATGGCGGCAAGATCCGTGGCTTTGTCCTTGACAAGGGCATGCAGGGGCTGTCGGCGCCCAAGATCGGCGGCAAGCTTTCGCTGCGCGCGAGCATCACCGGTGAGATCGTGCTGAAGGATGTCGCCGTCGGAGAGGATGCGCTTTTGCCGCATGTCGAAGGTCTCAAGGGCCCCTTTGGCTGCCTGAATCGGGCGCGCTATGGCATTGCATGGGGGGTCATGGGGGCCGCTGACTTTTGCCTGCATGCCGCCCGGTCCTATGGTCTGGACCGCAAGCAATTCGGCAAGCCTTTGGCTCAGACCCAGCTTTATCAACTGAAACTGGCCAATATGATGACCGACATCAGCCTTGGCCTGCAAGGTTGCTTGCAGGTTGGTCGCCTGCTGGATGAGGCCAATGCCGCGCCCGAGATGATTTCGATCATCAAGCGCAACAATTGCGGCAAGGCGCTGGAGGCTGCGCGTCTGGCGCGAGACATGCACGGCGGCAACGGCATTCAGGAAGAGTATCAGATCATGCGGCACATGGTGAACCTTGAAACGGTGAACACCTATGAGGGCACGCATGATGTGCATGCCCTGATCCTTGGCCGCGCCATCACCGGGCTGCAGGCGTTTTTCTGACCCGCCCTGCGACCAAAACCATAAGGCCCCCGGCGCGGCACCGCACCGGGGGCCTGTTCAGGATGGCCCGGCAAAGTCGTTAGAAGTTTTTGCGTTACGGAATTCTTAGGACCGCAAGGTGCAGTCTGCACCAACGGGCTTTGATCGCTTCAGGTCAACCCGCCCGCTGTCCGGAGGTGTTCCATGAAGCGCACAAGCCTCACGTTCCTGCTGCCCGCCGTCTTTATGCTGTCGATCGTCGTGCTTTTGGCAGCCTATGCCACCTTTGTGCTGGGCGACATGCGCAAAGCCTTGATGTCACAGGCCATCAGCGGGATGCAGGCGGCAACGGCTCGGTCCGTCTATCGGGTGGATACTTGGTTTGAGGCCACGCAAGGCAGGTTGAAAGCCGCCGCTGGCACCCAGTTCACGCGCGATAGCATTCGACAACTCTCGGTCATCCTGCGCGCGATGGGGCCAGAGGCACCAGATTTCCTGTACCGCACTTATGTAGACCCCAATCGCGAAACGGGCACCGCGCGTGACAATTATGATTACAGCGCGGAGCGCAGCGCCTATGGGCTGACCCATGCCAAGTTGCATGATTTCTTCCGCAGCATGCGGCGCGAGAATGGGTTTTACGATATCTTCCTGTTCGATGCCGAAGGCCATCTGGTCTACACCGTCGCCAAGGAAGGCGATCTGGGCCAAAACGCGATGGTGGGTGATCTGGCCCAAACCCCGCTGGGCGCCGCCTTTCGCCGGGCGATGCAAACCCCTGAACCCACCATGGTGTTTGAGGATTTTGCGCCTTATGTTTATTCCAACGCCGAGCCAGCCAGCTTTCTGGCCTATCCCGTCGATGATGAAACGGGGCGCAGGATGGGTGTTTTGGCAATCCAGCTCCCGGTCGAGCTTCTGACGGCCCTTGTCAGCGACGATGGTCAAGGGGGCGATGCGTATGACTTTACCCTTTTGGGCGGCAATGGATATTACTGGAGCCGTCAAAGCGGGAGCGTGATCACGGGCCGGAACCCGATCCAGACACCTCAGATGCTTGCTGCCCTGCGCGGCGAAACTGACACCATAGAAGACACCGTCAACACCAACGGCATACCGGTTCTGGCTGCCTATCGCCCTGTCACGAGCCTGAACATCGGCTGGGCGATCCTTACTGAGCGGAAGGCAGAGGTGGTGTCCGCCCCGGTCAGGGGAGAAGCCAAACGCACGCTCGTGGCGCTTGCCGTTCTGGCCCTTGTCGCGCTTGGTATCGGCTTTGGCATCGGCCGCTGGATCGCGCGCCCTCTTGCGCATCTCACGCAAGCCACCTTGGCCATGATGGCGCGCACGCCCACACAGATTGGCTTCTTGCAGCGGCGTGACGAGGTTGGCGAACTGGCCCGCGGGCTGGAGGTCTTTCGCAAGGATCAGGAGACCGCAGATGCCAACCGGGTAGAGATGTTGTTCAAGGGGAAGGCCTTCGCCACCACCAGCACCGCGATGATGATCTGTGATGCAAAAGGCACCCTGATGTATGTGAATGCGGCACTCATCAAACTGTTCCGCGATCACATCGGCGACATGCGGGCCCGCTTTCCCGATCTTGATCCAGACCGGCTGATCGGGCGCAACATCTCTGTCTTTCATTCCAATCACAATGCCAACCTCATCAAGATGTCAGACCCCGCCAATGCCCAACTGGAGTCGGACATCATAATTGGCGATCAGGTCTTCGCCCTGTCGATCAGCGCGGTGGAAGATGAAGATGGCACCCGGGCGGGCTATGTTGTGGTCTGGGAAAACGTGCGGGAACAAAGGCGCGCAGACGCCATCATCTCTGCGGTGAACGCCGCACAGGCGGTGCTGGAAATCGGGCTAGATGGCCGGATCCTGACGGTCAACGATGTGGCGATGAGCGTTTATCAGTATGCGCGTGCAGCCATCGTGGGCCAGCATCTTGGCATCCTGTTCAAAGGAGGCAGAGCAGAGGCAGAAAATGTGCTTTCCCGCGTGATCTCCCGCGGCGCCTTGAGTGAACCCCACCACCGTGTGGCGCAAGATGGCACAGACCGATTTGTGATCTGCAGCCTGAGTGTGATCCGAAATCGTCGGGGAGAGCCTCAGCGCATCATTGCCATCTGTACTGACCAAAGTGCCGAAACAGAGTTTCGCACCGCCACCGAGCGCGCGATGCAAGAACGCGCTGTGGAGCAGCAAAAGATGGTTGACGCGCTGCGCGATGCTTTGGGCGCGCTTGCCGCGGGTGATCTGACGACACAAATCGTGACGCGCTTCCCGGCCGATTATGAAAGCTTGCGGCTGAACTGCAACCAAGCGGCACAAAGCCTGTCCGACACGCTGGCCCGGGTGGCGGAGGTCGCCGCGTCCATCCTCAGCGGGGCCGACAACATCGCCAATGCCGCCGCCGACCTGTCGCGGCGCACAGAAAGCCAAGCCGCCACGTTGGAAGAAACGGCAGCCGCGCTGGACACCTTGACGGCGAATGTCCGCTCCGCCAGCGAAGGCACACTGAAAGCCGGAACCAAAGTTAAATCGGCACATAGCGAAGCGCGCAACAATGGCGGCGTCGTGCGCCAAGCCATTGACGCAATGGCAGCCATTGAACAGTCCTCCTCGCAAATTTCAAAGATCATCTCCGTGATCGACGATATCGCCTTTCAGACCAATCTTCTGGCGTTGAACGCCGGTGTCGAGGCTGCACGCGCTGGTGACGCGGGCCGCGGTTTCGCCGTGGTTGCCGCAGAGGTCAGAGCCTTGGCTCAGCGCTCCTCCGACGCCGCCAAGGAAATCAAAACCTTGATTTCCACTTCGGAACTCCAAGTCGGCAGCGGGGCGGAACTGGTGAGCCAGAGCGGTCGCGCGGTCGAGGCTATTGTGTCTGACGTGGCCGATATCAGCGCGATTGTGCAAGAGATTTCGCAAGCGGCGCAGGATCAGTCCAACAGCTTGGCAGAAATCAACGCAGGGGTTGCCGTTCTCGACAAGGTGACCCAACAAAACGCCGTCATGGTAGAAGAGTCGACAGCTGCGAGTGTCTTGCTCAAGCAAGAAGCAGATCAACTCTCCGAGCTTTTGTCTGGCTTTACCCTCCACCGCACGAACTCAAAACCAAGTCTCGGGCGCGCTGCCTGACGGGAGACCATGTTGCGACAGCTTCCTGCGCCTCCCGCCTCCTCTGATCGGATCATTGTCATGGGCGCCTCAACAGGCGGGGTCGAAGCGTTGCACCGTGTGCTTGCGAGCTTCCCCTCCGATTGCCCCGCAACCATTCTTGTGCAGCACATGCGGCCTGGTTTTGTTGAAAGCTTTGTTTCCGGTCTGAACCGTCACTGCGCGCCTGAGGTCGTTCTGGCTGAAGACCGCCAGATTGTGAAGCGCGGACGGATTCATGTGGCCCCGGCTGGAAATTTCCACCTCATCGTAACGGCGCATCCGGTGGCAACACTGCGCCTGGTTGACACACCCGCCGCTCATGGGCATCGGCCCGCTGTCGATCCCTTGTTTTTTGCGGCAGCCCGACTGCAGCCTCCCCCTGTCGCGGCCTTGCTGACAGGAATGGGACGAGACGGGGCAGAAGGCCTGCTGCGCATTCGTCACGCCGGCGGACACACGATTGCCCAAGATGAAGCAAGCTCCACGATCTACGGCATGCCGCGCGTGGCCCGAGATCTTGGTGCAGCGCTTCAGATCCTTCCTTTGCATGCCATCGCTGCCGCGGTTTTGCAGGCCGCGGACCCGCCTTCCCCCGGCAGCCACAAGCGGACCATTTGATGCAACACAGTGAAAAGCTGAAGGTCGTTATCCAAGGAGAGTACCAAGTGTCATCAGACCCGCAGGACGTGCTGTCGACGATTCTCGGATCTTGTGTTGCGGCGTTCTTGCGCGATCCGATTGCAAGGGTGGGAGGACTAAATCACTTTCTTCTGCCCGGAAACGACCCAAATGACCGAAATACGATGAAATATGGCCTGAACGCGATGGAGCTGTTGATCAATTCCTTAATACACGCAGGCGCGCGGCGAGACAGGTTGGAGGCAAAACTGTTCGGCGGCGGTCGGATGGTTCCTGGCCTCACCGACATCGGTGCTGCCAATGGCCGCTTCGCGGAAGACTTTCTGCGTCGCGAAGGAATACGTTATCTCGGCGGCAGCCTTGGCGGCAATAGTGGACGCAAGCTTCGCGTGTGGCCGGTTTCGGGACAAGTGCAGCAGATGAAGCTGCCCGCTGCCGCCGTTCAGGAAGCACCTGTAAGCCTCTCAGGTCGGCCAGATATCGTTTTGTTTTGATGGCAGACGAGAGGAAAAGAGGGATTTGTTCAGAATATGACGATCGAACTTGCGGAAGGTTCAAGCATTTGCCCCCGCACGGCAAGTGAAAGCCTTTTTAGGCGCGGCCTTTCTATCAACTCGATGAGGCCTTCCTCGGGGCGATCCGGCAGATGCGAGGCCGTGCCAATCAGGATCTCAGACAGCCCGTCGAGTTCTTGGATGATGCGATCCAGAGATTGCAAGCGTTGGCGGTGCGCAAGCGGTTGATCAGCGGCTTCGCGGTGGTCACATAGAAGGCCAGGGGCAATCATCGCGGCCTCGAAAGCACGTAACTCTTGAGCCACCCGCGCGAGATGTTTGCCGCTGTACAGCACCGTGCTGCGACCGCTCACATCTCCAGTGCCTGACAGGTCAGCCTGATCCAGAGGGGTGTTTTCCGGACTATCCATCAGAGCGGCCCTACTACCCGCTCAATGCAATCGCGCATCCCCTCGCGTGTGAAGGGCTTGGTGATCATGTTGTTCATGCCAAGCGCCCGCCCCTTTGCAACAATTGTGGCATCCGCACGGCCCGTCACTAAGATGAACCCCATGCGCTCAATGCCCTTTGTGCGCCGGATGCCCTCCAATAAGCCTAGGCCGTCGAGCCCGGGCATGTGATAATCAGAGATGACAAGATGAACAGGTTTTTGCACCAAAGAGCGCAACGCTTCTTCCCCGTCGGCGCAGGTGCGATACCCTTCAACCTGCATCCAATCCAGCGCTTGCGTGATCAAACCCCGGCTCACCGCAGTATCGTCCACCACCATAATCTTCAGATCTTCGCGCTTCATTGCTGCCCCTTTGTCCGCTTGATTTGCTGCCGCATGTCAGCGGCGTCTGTAAGTGGTCATTCCTTCGGTTTGAAACTCCGCGAGAGCCGCGCCAGTCACGCGCTCGGAGTGCCCAATCATCAGGAATGCGTCTCGTGGCATCACGGTCGCCAAACGCTGCCACAGGCGTTCTTGCGTCGGCTTATCGAAGTAAATCACGACATTTCTGCAAAAGATCACGTCAAACGGCCTCTTCATAGGCCATGGGTCCTGCAAGTTGAGGTGATTGCAGGTCACCAAACACTTGATCTTTTCGTGAATGTGCAACGCCGTCCCCGCCTTTGATGCAACGAAAAGGCGGCGTGCGACATCGGGGGAAAGCCCAGTTGCCGCCTCTGCCGGGTAGATCGCGCGGCGTGTCTTTTCGACCATGATTTGATCGATATCGGTTGCCAGAATGCGGATGTCATACCGATAGGCGTCAGGACACAGTTCCGACACAACTGCCGCCAAGCTGTAAGGCTCTTCCCCGCTTGAGCAGCCTGCAGACCAAAGCCTGACCCGCCCGCCCGCCTGAGCCTTGGCAATCAGAGGAGGCAGGATGGTGGCAGCCAGGCTGTCGAAGTGATGCTGCTCGCGAAAGAAGGAGGTGACATTTGTGGTTACGGCGGAGATCAAAGCGGAACGCTCTGCCTGACCACTTTGTCCTGACACATAATCAGCATAGGCCGCGAAATCTGGCAAGTTGAGGCTGCGCAGGCGCTTTATCAGACGCGAATGCACCAAGGGGCGCTTGGCCTCGGCGAGAACAATCCCCGCAACGTCGTGAACTAGAGCAGCAATGCGCGAGAAATCCTGATCGCTTAGGAACACATCTGCCGTTGGCGCGAGACCTTGGCTCATGAGTTATGCCGCCGGCTCGACATCTTGGGGCAAGAGCTGGCCGACATCGAGCAGCCTGATCAACCTGCTGTCTTGGACAACGACTCCGCGCAGCATGTTGCGCGTGGTTTCCGAAGCCAGGTCCGGCGTCGGCTGCACGCCTGAGGAAGGCACTGTCAGAATATCTGTCACCGCCTCGACAAGCAGCCCGACGATCCGGTTTTGTATGGCGGCAACGATAATCACGTTGCGATCGGTATCCTCAATTGGCTCCAACCCAAGCCGACGTGCAAGATCAAGGATTGGCACCACCGCGCCGCGCAGATTGATCACGCCCTGAACATAATGGGGCGCATGAGGCAGCAAGGCTGGTCGGCTCCACCCACGAATCTCTCGCACAGAAAGAATGTCGACACAAAAATCCTGACGCGCGGTGCGAAAGGCGACCAATTCGCGAACATTGGGATCCGTCGCAGATCCTGTGGCACGCATGATGTTACTCCGCCGCAAGAGGGGAAACGGGACGTGAAGGCGACTGTCCGCTGGCCGCAAGATCGGTGGGATCGAGGATCAAGGCCACGGAGCCATCTCCCAGCACAGTGGCAGCGGCGATGCCGGGGATTTGGCCATAATTCGCCTCGAGCCCCTTGATGACGACCTGCCTTTGGTCGCGGATCCCATCCACCATCAAGGCAATCGCGCCATCATCGCCGCGTTCGACAACGACAACAATTTCGCCCTCACCCGGTTGCAGGCTGCGCCGAAAACCCAAAGCCATGCCGACATCGATCAAGGGCATACACCGCCCGCGCACGTCGAGGACAGAGTCGGCTTGGCCCAGACTGTGCCGCATCCCCGGCTCCGGCCGCAGCGTTTCGATGATCGCTGAGACAGGGAGCACCAGGGTCTGCCCCGCCGCCACAAAGACCATGCCATCCAACACGGCGAGGGTCAGGGGCAAGCTGATGGTCAGCGTGGTGCCGAGACCGCGCACAGACGTAATGCCAACCCGCCCCCCGAGACCTGCAATTTCAGAGCGAACGACGTCCATCCCCACCCCTCGTCCCGAGAGCGCGGAAACCTCTGTGGCGGTGGAGAAGCCCGGCAGGAAAAGCAAGGCGTCAATCTCTTGCGGGGTGAGTTCGGCCGAGGCGGCGACAAGCCCCTTGTCGATGGCAATCTGACGCACCTTCTCACGGTCGATCCCTGCCCCATCATCTTGCACCGTGATGACGATTCGACCTGAACGATGGGCAGCCGCCAGCTTGATGACACCTTCGCTGGGCTTTCCGAGATCGGTCCGGCGGCTGGGTTTCTCGAGCCCATGGTCCACCGCATTTCGGATCATATGGGTCAGAGGATCGGCCAGCCGTTCGATGATGGTTTTGTCAACCTCTGTCGCCTCCCCTTCCGTGACCAAGCGCGCGGCCTTGCCAGCTGCCATCGACGCCTCTCGGACGATCCGGTGCATCCGGTCGAACAAGGGTTTGACGGGCTGTGCCCGGATGGCCATGACCGATTCCTGAATCTGACGCGACAGCTGACGGAGTTGATCAAGGCTGCGGTCCACCTCCACCGAACCGAAGCCGGGGGATTGTTCAATGGCTTCGGTCAGCATCGCCTGATGGATGACAAGCTCTCCCAAAATGTCGACCAGACGATCCACGCGGTCGATATCAACCCGGATCGTGGGACGGGGACCAGTGCCCGCGGCGGGGCTGACAGCCGCGGCAGGTGGGGCAGAGGTTTGCGCCGGAGCCGTGTTTGCGGGGATTGGCGGGGCGCTCGGCACCGGGGCAAGAGGAGGCGACGATGGCGGGGGGAGGCTCGCGGCCACGTCAGGAATGGGTGGCGCGGCTGAGGCAATGGTGAGATCGCAAATGCCATCAATGAATTCAAAAATTGCCAGAAGTTGCGGGTCGGTGCGCTCCGTTTGCAGGATGACTTTCCAGCCCAGGTAGGATTGCCCGGGGTCAAAACTGTTTGCGTCCGGCAGGGCCGATTGATCCAAGCAAACCTCGGCCGGATCATCTGCGCAGAGGTCGCGCAGCAAAAGGCAGGGGTCGTGCCCAGAGGCAAAGGCACCCGCGTGCGGCCGGAAAGTCAGGGTAACATCGCGGGTGCCTGAGGGCAGAGGCAGGCGGACCGCATCGATCCCGAAGGGTCCGTCCAAGGCCAAAGGCTCGAAAACAAAGGCCTCTTCCTCTTTCGAGCCGCCACCACCCGCATGCTGCTCCAGCGCCGCAATCACCCGTTCATCATGTTCCGGATCGGTCGCATTACCTTGCCGCGCGGCGGAAATCATGTCGGCCAAATGATCACTTGCATGGAGCAGGCCGCCGAGAAGGGCCGGTTCTGGCTGGAGTTTGCCCGCGCGCAAGGCATCCAGCACCGTTTCAAACCGATGCGCAAAACCGACAAGCGCCTTGAGATCAAAAGCACCCGCGCCGCCCTTGATCGAATGCACGGCGCGGAAAACGGCATTGACCGTATCGGTGTCATGCGCGCCGGTCTGGATTGCGCGCAAACCTTCTTCGAGTGCCGACAGAAGCTCGTCCGCCTCGACAAAGAAGATATCCCGAAGGTCTATCAGCCCCGCCATCCCGCCCTCACACCGCTGCGACGCGCCGGATGGTCGAAACCAACGACACTTCGTCAAAAGGTTTGGTAATCCAGCCCGTGGCCCCGGCAGAGCGGGCACGCTCCTTCAGTGAGGTCGCACTTTCCGTGGTCAGCACCAGAATGGGCACACGCGGCGCGACATCCCCCTTTCGCACCGCATCGATCAGCCCAAAACCATCCATCTTGGGCATGTTCAGATCGGTGAGGATCAGATCCGGATCTGCGTCGGGCAGACGGTGCAGGGCATCAACGCCATCTTCTGCCAGCATCACGTCAAACCCTGCTTCGGTCAGCGTCTGGCGGAGCATTTCGCGCATGGTAAGGGAGTCGTCGACAGCCAGGATGCGCAGGGTCATGCCACAGCCTCCCCGATCAGGGAGGTGGCCCCCATCACGCGCAAACACTCCTGACACTCTGGCGAAGGGGTGATGAGGGAGAGCGTTCCACCGTCGCGCTGCGCGCGCTTTTGGGCGACCAACAGCACCTGCACCGCCGCCGCGCTGAGATGACGGACCGCCTGCGCATCGATCACGAGGGCAGGCTTGGGCCCCGCGCCGTCGAATTGGCTTTCCAATTCATACCACAAGGCTTGCGCCGAATCCGGCGTGACCCTGGCGACCAGTTCAATCGTGCGCATCTGTTCAAGACCCTCTGACCGGCGTGAAGAGGGCGGCTGCGACCCTCTGCTCCTCTATGGGTAGCGCCGAAAGACTGAAGGAATTGTTTACCCGGGCCGGATAACGCAGGACATTTTAGACAACTGCCTTTTGCACAGGCCCCGCAACTGCCTAAGACAGCGCACCGATCTTGGGCCGCGTGCGCGCGATCGCGCCTGCCAGTGCCTCAAGCGTGACAGGCTTGGTCACGACATCGGAAAATCCGGCGCGGCGATAATCCTGAAGGTGCTGCGCCATGGCATTTGCGGTGACTGCCAGCACCGGCGGAAGCCCGGCCGCACCGGCCTTGTGCTGCAACTCGGCCAATGCTGTCAGCCCATCCTTGCGCGGCATCGAGATGTCGAGCAGCAACACGTCAAACAGGTCCGGGGCCCAAGCTTCAACCGCTTCATCGCCGTCGCAGACCTGTGTCACAGAGATGCCAAGCCGTGCCAGCATCGTGCGGATGATGAGCCGGTTCGTGGCATTGTCTTCCGCCAGAAGCGCGCGCAACCCCTTGAGCGGCGCGTGCTGCGCCGGTGCCTCGGCCTGTTGCCAGACCGCAGAGGGCAGGCCGACCTCGGCAGGCATCGGCAGGCTGACCGTCACGGTGGTGCCCTCCCCATGCGCACTGACCAAGGTGATCTCGCCATCCATCAAGCCGACAAGACGCCGCACGATGGGCAGGCCCAGACCGGTTCCGCCGAAGCGGCGCGTGATCGATTCATCGCCTTGCGTGAATTCCTCGAAGACGTGCTCCGTCTGATCTCGCGTCATGCCGATGCCTGTATCGGCCACAGTTATGCGGATGCGGCCCGGATGGCTGGGCTCTTCGGCGAGGGTGACGGTGACAGCGCCGGCTTCGGTAAACTTGACCGCATTTCCAACCAGATTGTGCAGCACCTGAAGGACGCGCTTGGCATCGCCACGCCGCAGGCGTTCGGTGCCCGGCCCCAAGGTGATGCTCAAGGCGACCGCCTTGCGCCGCGCGGAAAGCCCATGCATCGCTTCGATCCGCGACGCCAAATCCGCGAGGTTCATCGGGGCGAGTTCCAGCACGAGCTTGCCGCTCTCGATCTTGGCCAGATCAAGCAGATCATTCACGACAGACAACAGATGCGCGCCCGACTCGCGGATGGCCCCCAGCATGCCACGCTGCGAACCATCCAGATCGCCGGCCGCCAGCAATTCCGCCATGCCAAGCACGCCGTTCAGCGGGGTGCGCAATTCGTGGCTCATGTTCGCCAGAAACTGCGACTTGGCGCGGCTGGCCGCTTCGGCACGGTCAATCGCGGCCCGCAGGTCATCTTCGGCTTGGGAGGCCGCGGTGATGTCGGTGACGGTGCAGACCACACGCGCCGACATCACCGGGTCGGGCAGGACCGTGGCATTGACGGACACGACCTTGACGCGACCATCCAGCATCCCAAGGCGCAGCCGCACGTCGCGCACCATCTGGCCGCTGCTCAATGCCACCCGGCAGGGCATGGCAGAAAAAGGCAAGACATGGCCGTCGCTGTCCATGATCCGCAAGGCGACGGGATCGCAGAGTTGATCTTGCAAGGCTTCTGCCGGAAGTTCGAAGATGGATTGCACTTCCCGGTTGAAGAACACCACGCGCGCGGCCTCATCCACCGCAAGAATGCCGGACCCCGAGGTTTCCATCAATGTCGCCAGAAAGTCGCGCTCGGCCCTCAGGTCGACTTCAAGCCCCTTGCGTGCGCTGATGTCGAGATGCACGCCAGACGTCGCGGTGGGATTGCCTTGCATATCCCATTCTGTGACCTGCCCCCGGGAGGCCACCCAGACCCAATGTCCGGCCTTGTGGCGCAGGCGCAATTCATCCTCAAAGTGCCGGGTGCCGCTGCTGAAACGCTCTTCCATGTTGCGGTTCAGCATGATCCAGTCATCGGGGTGCAAAAGGCCTTGCCAGACCGCGTCGGTCACGGGGCCGAGTTCCTCAAGCGTATAGCCGAGCATGCCCACCCAGATGTCGTTGACATGGCACAGACCTGTCAGCATGTCGTGATGCCAGATCCCGGCCTCGGCGCCTTCGATGATTTGTTGCAACCGCTCTTCGGCGGCCTTGAGTGCCGAAACATCGACATGCACGCCCGAGAGGCGCAGCGGCAAACCGTCAGAGCCGCGCATCGAAACCGTGGCGCGGGACTGGACCCAGACCCAATGCCCTGCCTTGTGCCGCAGGCGGAACACGGCTTCGTAAAGATCCGCCTCACCGCGCGTGACCGGCGACAGACAGGCCATGGCATGCTCGACATCTTCGGGATGCAACAGGTCGCGCCATGTGTTCAGGGTGATGGGCGCAAGTTCCTCGCACGTCCACCCCAGCATCGACGCCCAACGCGCATTGACCCGGTTCTCCCATGTCAGGAAGTCGCATTCCCACGTTCCCGCCTGAGAGCCTTCGATCACATGGGTCAGCCGCTCTTTGCTTTCGTGTTCGGCCGTCACGTCAATGCGCAGGCCGACGCGCCCGCCGTTGGAAATCTGCCGGTCCAAGGCGCGGATCACCCTGCCATCGGTCAGACCCGTCAGCCTGTCCGACACAGGCAGTGTCCGCTCGGCCAAGGTGGTGTCCACCATGGCCTGTTTCTCATCCTCGGGCACAGCCCAGATGTTCAGGGCATGGCCCGTCCGCAGCACTTCGGCATAGGTGCCACCGGGCTCCATCAGATGTGCCAAGGCTGGATACATGGCCTTCATGCAGGCATTCACCATCACGATGCGGTCTTGCGCATCAAAAAGCATGAAGCCATGCGGCAAGGCCTGCACGGCACTGTGCAATTCTGCCCGGAACCGCAAGGCCTCGTCCCGCACGGCGCGCACTTCGGCCAAGTAGGCGCGCATCTCACTGATGTCTTCGACCATCACCCAAAGAATGCGCTGACCATAGCCCGTCGTCAGCAGAAAGCCGCGCAGAACCGACGGGAAATGAGAACCATCAGGGCGCTGAAAGCTCTGGTCGATCGGACCGAAGCGGCCACCTTCCTTCACATCCGCGATGGTTCTTTCGACAACCGCCTCGTGTCCGGCCGGAAGGATCGACCGGATCGGTGTGCCGATCAGCGCGTCACGCGGCCAGTCGCCAAAGGACATGAAGGCCGTATTGGCTTCAATGATCTGACCGCTTGTATAGTCGATCAGAACGATGCCCAAGGGTGACAGATCAAAAAGCCGGCGCAGCAGTTCATCACGCCGCGCGATCTTGGCATCAGCCTGTTGGGCGGCAAGCTGGCGCGTGGCAAGGCCGTCCTGCCTGCGGAACAAGGCTTGCAAACTGCGCAGCACAGCCTTCAGCGCCTCAGACACCGGGGCGGGCAAGTCATGCGGAAGACCCGCAAGCCCCGCATTCTTGTCGCTCAGGCAGGTTCCCTTGACGGGCCCCTGCCCCGCCTGCCATGCGCGCGCCCCGACGGTCAGCCGCAAGGGAACCGACAGACCCCGAGCGAGGCTGTCGAGCATCTGTTGCGCCGCGTTTTCGATCGCCTGAGGCTGGTCCTCTTCCAGCCCGGCCTCTGCCAGATCGGCAAGGCCTTGCGCACACGCAAGGAGCAAAGCCCCGACGTCAATTCCCTTCATGCCGTGATTGTCCATCGCGTCCTGTGCGCTGACCTTCTGTCAGGCTCTCACTCCAGGTTGCAAGAATGTGCCAGCCTTGCATCTCGTGCAAGTGCTTAGCGCTTGCCGTAGTACAATCCGACGACATGTTCGGCCTGAGCGAAGAACAGCCAGCGTTGGGCCAAGGCCCCAACAAGATACAGCAGGATCGCCAGACCAAAGCCAGCCGTGCCCGGCACAAGCAGCAAGGCCAGCACGGGCGCGGCCACACCGGCCCCAAGCGCGAGCATGCGCAGCTTTGGCACATGCCGTCGCCCGACAACATAGATCATCTCGCGCAGCAGATAGCTTCCGGCGGTATGTGCAGGTTCAAACACCGAAACGGCGCCACGCGCGCCCAACCCCGTCGCGCTGCCCAAGGTGCTGCCAGCCCGGGCAAAGGCACCATCCCCGATGCGCCAATGCAGCCACAGCGTGATGGCCACCGCCACCAGCGCAAGAATGGCCGAGACGCGAAACCCCGCCAACAGACACCCGCCCGCCACCGCATAGGCCAGAAACAGCAGCGGGACGCTCCAGTGGTGCCAGCGCGGCACGGCGCGGATTTGAGCATAGATCATTCCGGTCGCCAGCACGGTGGCAAGGGCGAGCGCAGCCCCCAGCCAGCCAAACCCGCGCGGCAGGCCGAGGCCCAGCCAGTCGGACAGCGCCAAGGGCGCAAAGGCCAGAAGGGTCAGCACTGCGCCCCAAGCCTCGCGGCTGAGCCAGCTGCTGCGCCATTGGGTAAAGGCCCGCCACGCCCGCTGCGGATTGCCAAGGTGAAACACCGAAGCCATCAGACCGATGGTCGCCAAGACATAACCAAAGGCCCAATGCCAGAACGCCGCCGCGCCGCTGTAGTCGTGAAACGTGGCCAGAAGGGCAAGGTAGCCAAAACCCATGCCAGACAGAACCGTGAAGACAATAACCGAAGGTGCCGGATTCATTCAGATCTTCCCCAATACCCGGTCAAGCCATCCCGCAAACCCCGTGGCCTTGATGTCCAGCAAGGGGGCCAGAAGGCTGGCCTGATCCGGGCGATCCTTCTGACGGGGCGGCAAGTATTTGTTGGTGGGCCGGGTCGCTTGCTCGGGCATCAGGTCATAGCCTGCGCGGGCCGCCACCAACTGGCTGACCGCGCTTGTCGGATCTGCGAGATCGCCAAAATGCCGCGCACCGGTGGGGCAAGTGCGCACACAGGCGGGTTCGCGGTCAACCTCGGGCAGGGTGTCATTATAGATGCGGTCGACGCAAAGCGTGCATTTCTTCATCACACCCGCATCAGCATCCATTTCGCGCGCGCCATAAGGGCAGGCCCAAGCGCACAGGCCGCAACCGATGCAGGCATCCTCATTCACCAGCACGATGCCATCTTCCGCCCGCTTGTAACTTGCGCCAGTGGGGCAGACCGTCACACAGGGCGCATCGGCGCAATGCAGGCAAGAGCGCGGGAAATTCACAATCATCGGGGCAGCCGCATCGGGCTGAACCTGATAGCTGTGAACGCGGTTGAGAAAGGTGCCCGAAGGTTCTGCACCATAAGGGTTTTGATCTGAGAGCGGCGCGCCATAGCCTTGGTCGTTCCAGCCTTTGCAGGCCGTCACGCAGGCTTGGCAGCCCACGCAGGTATCAAGGTCGATCACCAGCCCCAAGGCCTTGTCGGTCTTTCCCGGCAGACAGGTCATTTTGCACCCCCTTCCGGCACCACACGCGGCACGGCGCCAAAAGCCGGCAGGCTTGCGCCACCGTCGGGGGCCGGCACGCGTTCAATACGCACGCGCAGATCGAACCAAGCCGCTTGTCCGGTGACCGGATCAGAATTCGAATAGCGCATGCCATCCCCTTTCGGCGGCAAAAGCTCTGAGATCAGATGGTTTAAAAGAAAGCCCCGCGTCGCTTCCGGAGCGCCATCGTTCAAGGCCCATGCCCCCTTGCGCTTGCCGATGGCGTTCCATGTCCAGACGGTGTGCGGGTTCAAGGCGGCCATATGGACCACAGGCACCGTGATCTGACCGTTGGCCGAGGTGACGCGCGCCCAATCGCCTTCATGAAAGCCATGCTCTTTCCACAGCTTGGTCGGCACGAACAGCGGGTTATGCCCCCTGATCTGCCGCAGCCACGCATTCTGGCTCCCCCAAGAGTGATACATGTCCATCGGTCTTTGGGTCAGGGCATGGATCGGAAAACGCTCATCCGCGTCCCCGAAAGGCGCATACCACAGCGGCAGCGGGTCCATTGCTTGGCGCAACCGGTCCCGCAGATGATCGGGCGGCTGGTGAGGCCCATGCCCTTCGGCAGCCAATTGAAAGCGGCGCATCGGCTCGGACCAGATGTTGAACAGGTAAGGCTGGGGCGTGTCAAACAACCCGATCTCGACCGCCCACTCCTGATAGGCCATGTTCCAAGGCTTGAAGAAGCTGGCCGCCTCGGGGACGTGCGCCTGATAAAAGCCACCGTTTTCGATGTATCGCGCAATTTGCGCGGGGTTGGCCGCGCCGCGCCCTTCCTCTGCACCTGTGCCACGAAAGCCCATCAAGGGCCCCACCCCCGGGCGACGCAGGTGGTTGACCATGTATTCGGCGTAATCCTTGTAGAGGGCGGTGCCGTCCGAATTCACCATGCCCGGCAAGCCAAGACGCGCGCCCAAATCAAGCAGCACGGATTGAAAGCCGCGCACGTCACGGTCAAGCTCGACCACGGGCCAGCGAATGGCATCCCCTGCAGCGTCCGGCTCGCTGACCGGGCGGTCGAGCATGCTGATGCAATCGTGACGCTCCAGATAGGTGGTGTCCGGCAGGATCAGATCGGCATAGGCCACCATTTCGGACGCATAGGCATCGGAGTAGATGATCCGGGGAATCGTGTAACTGCCATCGGACTCTTGCGCGGTCAGCATCTGCATGACCTGCGCTGTGTTCATCGACGAATTCCACGCCATATTCGCCATATACAGAAACAGCGTATCGATGCGATAAGGCTCCCCCGCAGCGGCATTGGGAATGACCATATGCATCAACCCATGAGCCGAGAAGGGATTTTCCCAGCTATACGCCTTGTCGATGCGCGCAGGACTGCCATCGGGGCGCAAGGCAAGTTGCTCTGGCCCGCGCACATAGCCAAGGATCGGTCCTGACAAGGGCTTGCCCGGCACCGAAACGAAATGCGGCGTTGGATGCGCCTCGACCGGCTTCGGGTAAGGGGGTTTCATGCGCCAACTGCCCGGTGTTTCCACAGCCCCGAGCAGGATTTGCAAAAGATGCAAGGCGCGGGCGGTCTGAAAGCCGTTGGAATGGGCCGAGATGCCCCGCATCGCATGAAAACTGACCGGGCGACCGATCATGGTGGCATGTTCGTCGCCGCGAAAATCGACCCAAGGCTGCGCAATTTCGACGGCCTGATCAAAGGCGACCGACGCCAGTTCGGCGGCCAGTTGCCGGATGCGCAAGGCGGTGACACCACACCGCTCGGCAACGGCCTCTGGCGCGTATTCCGAAGCCAGATACCGCTCGGCCATATGTTGGAACACGGTCCGGTGGCCTTGCCACACAGCGCCCAGATCGGGCTGCACACCCTTTGCCTCCCATGGGGCGGGGGCACCGGTGCGGCGGTCAATCACAAAGGGTTGCGCTTCGGCATTGCGCACGAAAAGCCCTTTGTTTGGCCCGTCCGTGCTGTTGACCAGATAAGCCGCGTTGGTGAACCGCGCGAGATAGTCGAGATCCACCTTGCCCGACTCGAGCAAGCAGTGAATGAGCGACAGGATCAGCAAACCATCGGTCCCGGGCGTGATGCCGATCCAGTCATCGGCCACCGCGTTATAGCCGGTGCGGATCGGGTTCACCCCGATCACCCGTGCCCCGCGCGCCTTCATTTTGCCGATGCCAATCTTGATCGGATTGCTGTCATGATCTTCGGCCACGCCGAACAACACAAAAAGCTTGCTGCGTTCCCAATCCGGCGCGCCAAACTCCCAAAAGGCGCCGCCGAGGGTATAAATCCCCGCTGCCGCCATATTGACCGAACAAAACCCGCCATGCGCGGCATAATTTGGCGTGCCAAAGGCTTGCGCCCACCATCCTGTCAGCGCCTGTGACTGATCACGCCCTGTGAAAAACGCGAGCTTTTCCGGTGCGGTATCGCGCAGCGGGCGCATCCAATCCACCGCCGTTTGCAGCGCCTCTTCCCAGCTGATTTCCTCAAAAGCACCAGATCCGCGCGGCCCAACCCGGCGCAAGGGCGCACGCAGCCGGCTGGGGGCGGTCACTTGCATGATGCCCGACGCCCCTTTGGCGCAAAGGACGCCCTTGTTGATGGGGTGGTCACGATTGCCTTCGATGTAGGAGACGCGGCCGCTTTTCAGATGCACATTGATCCCACAGCGGCAGGCACACATGTAGCAGGTGGTTTGACGTATCTCGTCAGAGACTTGCGGCGATGTGTTCACAAACGGCTGGTTCATGTCTGCCCCTCCCGGCTCATGGCGGCCGCTGTCTCAATCGCAATCTGGCGTTCCTCATCGGCAGGTACGATCCAGACGGCGACACGCGAGGTCGCGGCATGCAAGGCCTTCTCCCCCCTTGCATTGGCGTCACCGTCCATGACCGCCCCCAGAAAGGCAAGGTGATTCAAGATATTGGAACGGCAAATGCCGTCATTCTCACCAATTCCGCCAGTAAAGGTGATCGCATCCACGCCTCCCATTGCGGCGCAGAGCGAAGCACCATGCCGGGCCGCCCAATAGCAAAAATGCGCAATGGCAAATTCTGCCTCGGGCGTCCGGGCTGCGTGCAACGCGCGTATGTCATTGCTGCCGCCCAGAGCCTTGAGGCCCGAGCCGCGATTCAGCATCTGCGCGGTTTGCTCCAGCCCGTGACGGGCCACCAGATCAAGCACCACAGCAGGATCGAGACCACCGGGGCGGGTCCCCATGGTCAGACCATCAAGCGGTGAAAACCCCATGCTCGAGGCGACAGAATGGCCGTCGACGATCGCGCAGGACGAAGCCCCATTGCCCAAATGAAACGAAAGAAGCCGCTTTGGAACGCCGTTGGGGTAGCAATGTTGCATGTTTCGAACAATTGCCGCGTAAGACAGGCCGTGAAATCCATACCGCCGCACCCCGCGCGCCCGCTCGGCCGCAGGCAGGGCGTAGGTGGTGGCCACGTCTGGATTGCTGGCGTGAAACGCGGTGTCGAAGGCTGCATATTGCGGCAGACCCGGCCAAAGCCGCGCCACCGCCGCGATGCCCGCCAAGGCAGGCGGATTGTGCAACGGTGCCAGTGTCGCGCAGGCCGCGATGGTCTGCTCGATCGCGGGCGTGATGCGGCAGGTCCGCGTGAGTTCGGCGCCACCATGCACGACCCGATGCGCCGCCGCCCGGATCTGACGGGCCGGCACGGCGAGTTGCGCAACGCCAAGGGCCAGCGCTTCCGCGTGGTCAGGAGGGCCACCGCTGCCAATGCGGTCCACCTGCGCCTGCGCCCGCTGCTGTGTGCCCTCGAAGGCCGCAAGCTTCACCGAGGAAGACCCTGAATTGACGACCAAAAGCATCATGTCACCGATCTGAGAAGCCCGGCCACGGAAAGCCCGGCCAAGAGCAATATGGCAAAGCGGCGAAAGTCTTGTGGGCTGGTCCGGGCAAAGCGGCGATCGCCCAAGGCCAGCCCGGCCAGCATGAAGGGCAGGCCCAAGGCGGTTGCGACGAAACTGTCGCGGGTGATCTGCCCCGCCTGCCACAAGACGGGCAGCGACCACAGGTCGAGCGCGGTGAAATAGGCGATCACCGTGGCGCGGAACACCACCGGTGCCACCCCTTGTGCCGTAAAGAACACCGCAACCGGAAGCCCGCCCACCGCCATGCCATTGGCAAGCCCCGAGACAGCGCCCACCCCGACATGGGCGCCCAAGCCTTGTCGCCCGATGTACCATCCGGCCAAAAGCAGTGCGCACATCGCCAGCACAAAGACCGACAGCACCGCGCGGCCCAGATCTGCCCCTGCCCACTGGACGGCGGCCACACCCACGGGCACCCCGACCAGACAGCCCGCAAACAACCCGGCCACCCGGCGCCAGTCGATATGCGCCCAGATCCCGCGCGCCTGCCCCAGCGTCATGACGATATCGGCCAGAATGACCACCGGCACAAAGGGGAATGGATCGGTGACCAGTGCGGCAAACAGCATGACCAGCGCCGCAAAACCAAAGCCGGAATAGCCCCGGACATAGCCTGCCACGACCATTCCTGCCGCCACCAACCCCGCTTCTGCCCCGGTCAGGCCAAAGGGGATCATACAGTCTGCGGGCGCATATCGGCCGCAGAGATCCCGGCCACCTCAACGGGTTTCTTCATCGCATCGCGCCGGAACGGCTCGCCCAGTTCTTGGTTGATCAGGGCTTCGATCAAGGTGGTCTTGCCCGCCTTCTGATCGGCAAGCGCCTGTGTCAGTGCCGCACGTAGCTCGTCCATCGTGCGGGCCTGCACGCCCTGCAATCCGCAAGCCCGCGCGATGCCAGCATAGCTGACGCCCTCGTCCAGTTCGGTGCCCACGAAGTTATCGTCATACCAAAGCGTGGAGTTGCGCTTTTCCGCGCCCCATTGGTAATTGCGGAACACCACCATGGTGATCGCAGGCCATTCCGGGCGGCCAATCGCCGTCAGCTCCGTCACCGCGATGCCAAAGGCACCGTCGCCCGCAAAACCCACCACCGGCACATCCGGGCAGGCAATCTTGGCCCCGATGATCGACGGCAGCCCATAGCCACAGGGGCCGAACAGCCCCGGCGCAAGGTATTTCCGCCCGGTCTCAAAGGTGGGGTAAGCATTGCCAATCGCGCAATTGTTGCCGATGTCGCTCGAGATGATTGCCTCTTTCGGCAGAGCCGACTGAATCGCGCGCCACGCCATGCGCGGGCTCATCCAATCGGGTTTGGCGGCGCGGGCGCGCTGATTCCATGTGGTGCCCGGATCATCCTCTTCGTGATCCATCGACGAAAGCGCCTGTGCCCACGCCGATTTGGTCTGAGCGATCTTCGCTTTGCGTTCGCTGCGCGCATGGTCACCGGCGGTGATGGCCAACCGCGCCAAAACCGCCTCGGCGACCTTTTTCGCGTCGCCGACAATACCGACTGTCACCTTTTTCGTCAGCCCGATCCGATCCGGGTTGATATCGACTTGGATGATCTTGGCCGCCTTGGGCCAGTAGTCCAGCGCGTATCCGGGGAGTGTTGAAAACGGGTTCAGCCGGGTACCCAAACAAAGTACCACATCTGCGCCCGAAATCAACTCCATCGCAGCCTTGCTGCCATTATATCCCAAAGGCCCAGCGAAAAGGGGATGCGACCCGGGAAAGGCGTCATTGTGCTGATAGCCGACGCAGACCGGGGCATCCAACCGTTCGGCCAGCGCCATGCTTGCCGGGATGGCGCCCGCCAGCACGACACCTGCGCCGTTCAAGATCACCGGAAACTTTGCCTCTGACAAAAGATCCGCCGCCGCCTGAATGGCTTCCTCGCCGCCTGCCGGACGCTCGAACTCCACCACGGCAGGCAGGTCGATGTCGATGACTTGCGTCCAGAAATCGCGCGGCATGTTGATCTGCGCCGGAGCCGATTGCCGCTTGGCCTGAAGAATGCACCGGTTCAGAACCTCGGCCACGCGGCTCGGGTCGCGCACCTCTTCCTGATAGCAGACCATGTCCTTGAACAAGGCCATCTGCTCCACTTCCTGAAATCCGCCCATGCCGATGGTCTTGTTTGCGGCCTGCGGCGTGACCAGCAAAAGCGGCGTATGATTCCAGTACGCGGTTTTCACGGCCGTCACGAAATTGGTGATCCCCGGGCCATTCTGCGCGATCATCATGCACATCTTGCCAGAAGCGCGGGTGTAGCCATCGGCCATCATTCCGCCACTGCCCTCATGTGCGCAATCCCAGAAAGTGATCCCGGCGCGGGGAAACAGATCGGAAATCGGCATGAAAGCCGAGCCAATGATGCCAAAGGCATGCTCAATGCCATGCCGCTGCAAGGTTTTTACAAAGGCTTCTTCTGTGGTCATGCGCATCGGTCCGGCTCCGGCACTGGGGTTCTTTCGGCCAGTCTACCGAGCGTGCCTGCCCCGCCTTAGGGCCAGAGCTTGCGCGCGGTTAAGTCCAGTGCAGCCGCTGGTTAGCCGAGGCGCATCTGATCCTGCACGCGCGCGATCCGGGCGATGCCCTCCGGGATGCGCGACGGGGCGATGGAGGAATAGGCCAAGCGGTAATGCTGGCGATTGGCGCGATCGGGGTGAAAGAAAGCGCGCCCGGGTTCGATCAGAACCCCTTCGCCCCGCAGGCGCGCCGCAAGCACATCGGTGTCGATGCCTTCAGGCGCCCGCATCCAGATGCTCGACCCGCCAAAGCCGCCCTGCCCCGCCATGGTCAGCCCCTGTTCGGCCAGCGCCTCCTCCATGACCTGACGTCGCCTGCGAAAGGCCACCCGCATCCGGTTGATCAGCGCATCATAATGCCCGTCGGCCAGAAAATAGGCCACCGTGCGCTGGATATGCCCCGGCGGATGCCGCAACACCAAGGCACGCAAAGCGCGCGCCTCGGCGATGAAACTGGGCGACCCAACCAGGTACCCCAGCCGCAATCCCGGAAAGATCGACTTTGAGAACGACCCGGCATAGATCACGCGGCCGTCACGGTCCAAGGATTTCAGCGCGGGCGCCACCGGCTTGAGATAGGACATCTCGAATTCGTAATCATCCTCTACCACGACAAAGCCCTGCCGCGCCGCCGCCTCCAGCAGAGCCACCCGTCGCGCCATCGGCATGGTGGCATTGGTCGGGCATTGGTGCGACGCGGTGGTGAACACCACATCCACGCCCTGCGGAATCCGCTCGGGCGGCAGACCGCCCTCGTCCACATCCACCGCCACCATTTGCGTTCCCGACGGTTCCAGAATGGCGCGCAGGCCCGGATAGCCGGGAGTCTCGATCACCGCCCGCGTGCCGGGCCCCAACAGCACCTGCGCGGCCATCCACAGCGCGTTCTGCGCCCCCAGGGTCAGCAGCACTTCTTCGGCCCGCGCGGCGATGCCCCGGCGCGGCAGGATGCTGCGCAGAACATGCTCGATCAGCACAGGGTCGTCTCGTTCATAGTAATCCGAGGTCAGCGCCGCAAAATCGCGCCGCCCCAGCGCACGCAAGGCGCAGGCGCGCCAGTTCTGATGGTCGAACAAGGCAGGGTCCGCCTGCCCGTAAATGAACGGAAACGGATAGCGCTCCCAATCCTCAGGCTTGGCAAGACGCGCAAGGCCCGAAAACCGCGCCCCGGTGAGGGCGGTGAAATCCACCCCCTCATCGCGCGCGGGCGATGACGGAAACTCCGGCGCACGCGGCGCTGTGTCAGAGACAAAATACCCTGACCGCCCGCGCGCCGAGAGGTAATCCGATGACACCAGATCGGCATAGGCCAAGGTGACGGTGATACGGCTCACCCCCAGATGCGCCGCCAATCCCCGCGACGACGGCATCTTGTCGCCCGGCCGCAATCGCCCCGCCAACACGCCTTGCACCACCATGGATCGGATGCGGCTTTGCAAGGTGCCTGCGGTGCCGGGCGGCATGAAGAAAGCGTCGGCGGGAATGGGCATAATCTGGCCTTATCAGGACTAAGACCAGAAACGCCGCGCATGTTCAAAGGTCAAGCCCGGCCTTGCATTTGCAGCTTTCCGAAATACTCCCGCCGGAGGCCCTTCGCGGAGGAGGAGCCGCAGGCGACGACGACGCAAAAACACGATCCTCTGCCCCTCTCTGGGGCGGAGGATGCCATTCTTCTGATCCCCCCTCAGCCGCAGACGCGCGTCAGGGCTTGGTCAATCGCATCGGTGATCTGGTCGATGTCATCCGGGCCCGCGATCAGCGCGGGGCTCAGGCACAGCGTGTTGTTCAGCCCCGGAAGGCTGCGGTTGGTCGCGCCGATGATGACCCCTTGCGCCATGCAATCGGCCACCACCGCCTGCACCGTCTTTTCGTCCAGCGCCTCTTTGGTGCCGCGATCCGCCACCAGCTCGGCCCCAAGGAACAACCCCTTGCCGCGCACATCGCCAATCACCCTGTGCTTGTCCATCAGCCCGCGCAGGTTGTTCAGGCACCGCTCGCCCATGGCGATGGTGTTGTTCAGCAAATCCTCATCCTCGATGATCCGCATGTTTTCCAGCGCCGCCGCCGGACCCGCCGTGCAGCCGCCAAAGGTGGAAATGTCGCGGAAATAGCTCATGGGATCGCCGGGATCATCCTTAAACAGGTCGAACACCGCCTCGGTCGTCACCGTGCAGGAAATCGCGGCATAGCCCGAGGCCACACCCTTGGCCATCGTCACGAAATCGGGGCGGATGCCGTAATGCTGATAGCCAAACCATGTGCCGGTGCGGCCCACACCGCAGACCACCTCATCGATGTGCAGCAGGATGTCATGCTTGCGGCAAATCTCCTGCACCCGCTCCCAATAGCCCGCAGGCGGCACGATCACGCCGCCGCCCGCCGTGATCGGCTCCAGCACCAGACAGCCCACCGTGTCGGGCCCTTCGCGCAGGATCACCTCTTCGATCGCAGCTGCCGCGCGCTCCCCGTAATTGTCGCCCTCCCACTGCGCGCGGTAGTCCAGACAATGCGGGACCATCACAAAGCCATCGGGATAGGGCCCATATTGCGCCGCCCGCTGCGCCTGACCGCTGGTGGCCAATGTGCCGATGGTGGTGCCGTGATAGTCGCGTTCCCGGTAGAGGATCTTCCATTTGCGCCCGCCATGATGCTTGTGCGCGATCTGGCGCACCATCTTGTAGACCTTCTCATTCGCCTCGGACCCCGAGTTCGAATAATAGACGCGGCTCAGGCCCGGCATCTTTTCGATCAATCTCTGGGCAAAGCGCGCGCCCGGAACCGACCCTGCGGCACCGGCGAAATAATTCATCTTGATCAGCTGGTCGCGCACCGCGTTGGCGATGCTTTCGCGCCCATAGCCCACGTTCACCGTCCAGACCCCGCCAGAGACGGCATCCAGATGCTCCTTGCCCCGCGCATCCCAGACGCGCATGCCCTTGCCTTCGATGATGACGCGTGGATCAATCGTTTCATAGGCCTTATGCTGGCTCAGGTGGTGCCAGATGTGGGCGCGGTCTGCCTCGACCACCGCTGAAATATCATTGCTGCTGTAGCCGTCCATGCGCCGTGTCCTTCTGTGGTCCCGCCCCAGCCCTTTCGCCATAGGGGCGGGCCTGTCGCCAGCATCCGCCTTTGCCGCAGGCAATCGTAGGGCCAGACGCCCCACCCCGATAGAGCCAGATGCAAAATCATTTGGCGCGCACCCAAAGCATGGCAAAGATCGAGAAGCGGCGGGCTGATCGGGCTGGAAACCGGCGTTCCGATTTCCTGAAACCCGGCCGATCCGCTGGACAGCGCCGGAACTGCCCCGATCAATGAGGGCAAAAGCAAAGACAAGACAAACCCAACAAGGAGAAGCCAAGGATGACATTCCGCAAGACACTGACAAGTGCTGCCGCCACAGTGGCCCTGTTGGCAGGCACCACCAGCGCCATGGCTCTGGACGAGGTGACAGTCGCCTATTTCATGGAATGGCCGATGCCTTTCCAATATGCCAAAGTGCAAGGCACCTATGACGCCGAGATGGGCGTCAAGGTGAACTGGGTTGCTTTCGACACCGGCACCGCGATGTCGGCGGCGATGGCGGCGGGCGATGTGCATTTCGCGGTCAGTCAGGGCGTGCCGCCTTTCGTGGTTGCGTCCAGCGCCGGACAGGATCTGCAGATCCTTGACGTGGCTGTCTCATACGCGGACAACGACAACTGCGTGGTGCAAAGCGCGCTTGAGATTGACAAAGACAATGCCGCCGATCTGGCTGGCAAGAAGGTGGCGGTGCCACTGGGCACTGCCGCACATTATGGCTTTCTGAAACAGATGGACCATTTCGGGGTGGACCTCGCCAGTCTTGAAATCATCGATATGGCGCCACCGGATGGCGCGGCGGCGTTCACCCAAGGCTCGGTCGACGTGTTCTGCGGCTGGGGCGGCAGTCTGCGCCGCGCCAAGGAATCGGGCAATGTGCTTCTGACCGGCGCCGAGAAAGAGGCGCTTGGCATTCTTGTGTTCGACGTCACCTCTGCTCCGGCCGGGTTCGTGGCGGAAAATCCTGATCTGGTGGCCAAGTTCCTTAAGGTCACGGCTGACGCCAACGCGATGTGGGCCGACAGCGCCAATCACGCCACCATGTTGCCGGTGATTGCGTCGGATTCCGGCATGGACGAGGCCGCCACCACCGAGACCATCGCAACCTTCGTGTTCCCAACCGTAGAGGACCAGCTTTCGGCCAAATGGCTGGGCGGCGGCGCGCAGGAGTTCATGAAGGGCGTGGCCGAGGTTTTCGTCGGAGCAGGCTCCATTCCGGCCGCTCTGCCCAGCTATGACAGCACGGTGAACACCGCGCCGCTGGCCGCCGCAAGCAGCATGTAAGCCGCAAAAGGGCGGCCCCCCACCGGGCCGCCCGCCCCTTACCCGGAGGACGCATGTCCGGACTGATCATCGATTCCGTGTCCATGCGCTTTGACCTGCCCAACGGAGCAGCGGTGCAAGCGCTGAAAAATGTCTCACTTGAGTTGAAGGAAGGGGAACTTTTGTCTGTGCTTGGCCCTTCGGGCTGCGGCAAAACCACGCTTTTGAACATTCTTGCCGGGTTTCTGGCGCCGAGCGAAGGGCAGATCCGGCTGGGCGGCAAGCGGGTAACAGGCCCCGGCCCCGAGCGCGGGATGGTGTTTCAGCAAGGCGCGCTGTTCGAGTGGATGAATGTTCGCCAGAACATCGATTTCGGCCCGCGCATGAAGGGCATGGCCAAGGCCGAGCGCGACCGGATCACGGACCACCTTCTGGAAACCGTAGGCCTGCGCGATTTCGGCGAGAAGGCTGTCTATGAACTCTCGGGCGGCATGCAGCAGCGCGTGGCCCTTGCGCGCTGTCTTGCCAATGATCCCGACGTGATCCTGATGGATGAACCACTGGGGGCGCTGGACGCGCTCACACGCGAGAAAATGCAAGGCTTGGTGCTCAAGCTCTGGAAGGAGACCGGCAAGACCGTGGTGCTCATCACCCATTCTGTGGAAGAAGCGCTGCTGTTGGGAGAGCGCCTGCTGGTCATGGCACCGCGCCCGGGACGGATCTTCCGCGAATACGCCCTGCCCTTCGCGGAGCGCGGCGTGACGATGGACCTGCGCGAGGTCAAAAAGTCGCCCGGCTTTGCAGAGACGCGTGAAGAGATCCTGTCGATGATCTGGAGCATGGAAGAAGAGATCATGGGCAAGAAGGACAGCGCTGCATGATGGTTCTTCTGTTCTACGTCGCGATTTTCACGGTCTCGATGCTGCTCTGGGGCTGGATCAAGCGCCGCCGCGGGCGGCATGACTTCACCTCGTTGAAGACCGTCACCTTTGGTGACGAGTCGGCCATCCAGCCCGACCGGGTGGCCAGCGTGATCTCGGTGCTGTCGATCTTTCTGATCTGGGGGGCCTTCACCGGATCAAACCTTGTGCCGCTGCACGTGCCGGGGCCATTCACCGGCGCGGCAGGGTTCACCTATACTGCGCGCGCGCCGGACGGAGCGGAGGCGCAGGCCGAGGTGCGCATCACGGTGCATGCGGCGGGGGAGACGCCCGCCGCGCCGCAACCGCCCGAGGCCTCCGGCTTTGCGCAAGGTGACGCGGCGGTGGTTCAGGCGTGGCGGTCGGTCTTGCTGCGGGTGGTCGAGAATGATGGCGAAGGCGCGCAGGTGGTGGCGATCAACGGTCAGCCCGTCGCGGTGGACGATCAGGTCAGTGTCACCGGCGGCACCGTCACCCTCACACCGCGCGGATCGCTGAACTTTCAGGCGGCCAAGGGGATGCAGATGGAGCCGATCTGGTTGCCTGCCCCCGAGGCCGTGGTGGCGCGCTTTGTGGAGATCTCGACGAATGGCTATCAGAATACCTCGCTTTGGGGGCATCTGGGCGCGTCGCTGGCGCGGGTGTTGGCGGGATTTGCCTTGGGCGCGCTTGTCGGCATTCCGCTGGGCTATGCGATGGGGTTGTCGGGTTGGTTTCGCGGCTGGTTTGACCCGATCGTGGAATTCATGCGGCCCGTGCCGCCCTTGGCGCTGATCCCGCTGGTGATCATCTGGTTCGGGATCTGGGAGACGGGCAAGGTGGTGCTGCTGTTTCTGGCGGCGCTCTGGATCATGACGATCGCGGCGCGCTCGGGGGTTTCGGGGGTGAAGCTGTCGAAGATCCACGCGGCCTATTCGCTGGGGGCCAGCAAGACCCAGATCCTGCGGCATGTGATCATCCCCAACAGCCTGCCCGATCTTTTCACCGGGGCCCGCGTGGCGATGGGGGTGTGCTGGGGGACGGTGGTGGCGGCGGAGCTGGTCGCGGCCCAGAAAGGGGCGGGGATGATGATCATCGCGGCCTCGAAATTCCAGCTGACCGACATCGTGGTGATGGGGATCATCCTGATCGGGATCATCGGCTATGGGATCGACATCCTCATGCGGATGGCCGAGAAAAAACTGGTGCCTTGGAAAGGGCGTGGGTGAGGGTCTTGGGGGTGCCCCCTGTGTTACAAAATGAAGACTTGTTCAATATCAACAGCTTGACCCTGTGATCTTCATGGTTTTTTAACAAATGCAGCGCGCAGTAAAGCCCAGCGGGCGCGCCGCAGACAGCGGGCTTGTAAGGCGGGCGCGGCCCCGGCGGGAGCGGAACGTCAGGTCGGCAGCGCGCCAAAGGCCAGCGACAGCGCGACGAAGCCCAGCCAGGCGGCAGCGATCCGGTGCAACGGCGGTGTCCAGGCCGGGCGCGACCTTGCCCGGCGGGTGAGCGCCCCCGCCCCGCCCCAAAGCAACGCGACCGCCGCCACCGCAAGGCAGAACAGCCCCAACTGCGGCAGGAAGGCAGGCTCTTGCACCGGGGGCAGCAGGACGAGGGCAAAGACCAGCGCCTTGGGATTCAGCGCGGTGGTGACATAAATCTGCCCCGGCGTCAGGCGGGCACCCGCGCCCTCGGGGCTGGCATCGGCCTGCCAGAGCGTGCAGGCCAGCCGCAGCACCCAAAGCGCCGCCACGCCCTTGAGCACCAAGGCGAGCGCGGGGGCGGCGGCAAGCAGCGGCGCCCCGAGCAGCGCCAGCGGCAGCACCGCCGAAAGATAGCCGGCCAGTTCGGCTGGCACCAGCGCGAGCACCCGCCGCAATCCGTGCCGCGCCCCCGCCAGCCCGATCAGCGTGTTCGTCGGCCCCGGTGCCACCAGAAGCGCCAAAACGGCCAGAAGAAATGTGAGCGTCGACATCTGCGGCCCTCCTGCGGCCCGGTCCTGACCTAGCAGACAGCTTTGACCGGGGGATTTGATCTGGATCATCCCGGCGCACCGGAATCGCAAGAGGCGATCTGCACCACGCGGCGCGATGTCACGCGCCACGGGGCGGGACGGGAGGCGGCGACGGCTCGGGCGGCGGGGGGCGGCGCTTTGGGCCGTGGTGGAGGGAGCGCCGCCCCTGCGCTGCGCGCGCCTCGGGATCATTTCGGACAGAAAATGAGAGAGGCGCGCCGGGACGGCCTCTGGCGGGCGGCTGTGGTGGGCAGCGGGGGCTCTGTCGGAGGAATGGGGAGGTGCAGGTCAGCCGCGGCCGATGGCACGGTTCATCAGGGTGACGAGGCGGGAGGCAGGATGACCACGGGCCTCGCGCCGGTCGGCCAGCGCATAGGCGGCATAGGTGGCATGCAGGCCGAGCCAGCGCAAAGGCTCGGGTTCCCAGCGGCGGACTTGGGGATTGACCCACGGCAGGCGGGTGAGCGGATCGTCCAAATCCAGTGCGAGCGCGGCGAGGGTGCGGCCTGCGAGATGGGCGGTGGCGACCCCGACGCCGACATAGCCCCCCGCCTGACCGATGCGGGTGGCGGGGTCGAACTGCACACGGGCGCACCAGTCGCGCGGCACGCCCAAGGCGCCGCACCACGCATGGGTGATGGCGGTTCCACGGGTGGCCGGAAACAGCGCATGCAGCCGCGCCGTGAGCTGGGCGATGGTGGCGGCATCGGGCACGCCGTTGCGGTCCAGCGCGCTGGCGTAGCGATACGGCGTCCCGCGCCCGCCCAGCGCGATGCGGCCATCGGGGGTGCGCTGGCAATAGACATAGCTGTGCGCGAAATCGCCAATGATTTCGTGCCCTTGCCAGCCGATCTGATCCCAGACCGATGGCGGCAGCGGCGCGGTGATGATCTGGGCCGAATTCAGCGGCAGAAGGGTGCGGCGCTGGCCCGGCAGATGGGCGGTGAAACCTTCGGTGCAGATCAGGATGGTCTCGGCGCGGATCAGGCCTTGGGCGGTGGTCACAAGGCCGGGGGCGATGGCGGTGACGCGGGTGCCTTCCAAGAGGCGGATGCCGCGCGCCTCGACCGCGCGGGCAAGGCCTGCCACCAGTTTGGCAGGCTGGATGCGGGCGGTGCCGGAGACCCGGAGCGCACCTTGGGTGCCGGGCATGTGGATGCGGCGGGCCGTGTCGGCGACACCGAGCAGGCTGAGGCGGTCTGCCTCGCCCCACGCGCTGCGGTGCTGGTATTCGGCCTGTAGGCGCTGCCATTGCGCGGGGTTGGTGGCGATGAGGAGTTCATCGGTGGGGGTGATCTCGGCCTCGATCCCGAGGCGGTCGCACTGGGCGATGACATCGGCCACGGTGCCGTTCATCGCGGCGACCATGGCGCGGACGGCGGCGGGGCTGCTGTGGGCGGCATAGCGGGAATGCGACCAAGCAAAGCCGCCGGTGAGCCAGCCGCCGTTGCGGCCCGAAGCGCCAAAGCCTGCATGTTCGGCCTCGACGATGAGGATGTCGAGGTCGGGCCGGGCCGCGCTGAGGGCCAGCGCGGCCCAGAGCCCGGTATAGCCCGCGCCGATGATGCAGACCTGCGTGCGCGCATCCCCCGCAAGGGCGGCGCGGCGCGGCGGCAGGCCGATCTGGTGCCACCAGAAGGAGGGGCCGCCAAGGGCGGGGACAGCGGTCATGCCGCCAGCCTGCCTTGCGGGCCGCGCGGGTGCAAGCCTTGCGCGCGCGCAAGGCGGCGGCACCGCTGCGGCGGCGGCACCGGAGCGCGGCCGGAAGTGTGGGGGGAGATGACAAAGAGGCTTGTATCTCAAGCGCTTTTTGAGGCAGGTTGCGCGCATGTGGGTGGTTGCCGGGGGGCGGGCCATCGCCGTGTCTCGTTGAGGGTGTCTCTGGATGAGCCCAATTCTCACACGGCTGCAAGGCGACGGGCTTTTGGCACGCGTCATGCGCAGTTCCGCCTGGACCGCGCTGGGATATGGCGCGAGTCAGGCCCTTCGGCTTGCGTCGAACCTGATTCTGACCCGTCTGCTGTTTCCGGAAGCCTTTGGCCTGATGGCCTTGGTGTCGGTGTTCATCGTGGGACTGACCATGTTTTCGGATGTGGGCACGCATCCGGCGATTTTGCAGCACCGCCGCGGCGATGATCCGGCGTTTCTGGACACCGCCTATACGATCCAGATGGCGCGCGGCGGGCTGTTGTGGCTGGCTTCGGCCTTGATCGCTTGGCCTGCGGCGCTGTTTTACGGGCAGCCGGAGCTGGCTTGGCTGCTGCCGGTGGCGGGGTTTTCGCTGCTGCTGCACGGGATGGAGCCGACACGGGTGGACACGGCGGCGCGGCATCTGCGGCTGGGGCGGCTGACGGCGCTGGATCTGATCGCGCAGGCGGTGGGTGTGCTGTCGATGGTGGTTCTGGCTTGGGCCACGCAATCGGTCTGGGCGCTGGTGGCGGGATGGATCGTCTCGTCGGGGACGCGGCTGGCGTTGATCGTGCTGGCGCTGCCGGGGCCGCGCAGCCGCCCGCGCTGGGAAGGCGCGGCGGCGCGGGATCTGCTGCATTTCGGGGTGTGGCTGTTCTTGTCGACGGCCTTTGGCTTCATGGTGGCGCAGGGCGACAAGGCGATCTTGGGCAAGTATCTGACGCTGGAACAGCTGGGGCTTTACAACATCGGGTTCTTTCTGGCGTCGTTTCCGATGCTGCTGGGGCAGACGATCGGCGGGCGTATCCTGATTCCGCTGTACCGTGAGCGGCCGCCGGGGGCTTCGGCGGAGAATTTCGCCAAGCTGCGGCGTATGCGTTTTGTGCTGACGGGGGCGGTGTTTGTGCTGCTGGGGGTGATGGCTTTTGCGGGGGAGTGGATCGTGGATCTGCTCTATGACCCGCGCTATTCGATGGCGGGGGCCATTCTGGTGGTGATCGCGGTGGTGCAGATCCCTTCGGTGATCGGGATGACCTATGACCAGTCGGCGCTGGCGGCGGGGGACAGCCGGAGCTATTTCGTTCTGACGGCGCTCAGGGCGGTGTTTCTGGTGACGGGGCTGATCCTGGGCGCCGAGGCCTATGGGCTGGTGGGGGCCTTGATCGGGCAGGCGCTGGCGGGGCTGGCGGTCTATCCGTTCCTGATCTGGCTGGCGCGGCGGCACCGGGCGTGGGACGGGCTGCATGACCTGACCTTTGCGCTGGCGGGGGCGGCGCTGGCGGCGGCGGCGCTCAGTCTGGACAGCGGGGCCATCGCGGCCTTGCAGACGGTGTTCGGAGGCCAGCCATGAGCCCGGACAGGCGCGAGGCCGTGCAGGATCTGGCCGCGACCCAGCGGGAGGCGGCCTTGGCAGAGGTGCCGCTGACGCCGCTGCAACTGGGCATGGTTTATGAAAGCGTGCTGGCGGGGCGGCCGTGGATCAACCTTGAGCAGGTGGTGGTGCATCTGGACGCCGAGACGGTGGAGGCCGAGGCGCTGGAGGCGGCATGGGCCGAGGTCGCGGCACGCCACGAGGCGCTGCGGCTGTCGATCCTGTGGCGCAAGCGGGTGACTCCGGTGCAGGTGCTGCGTGAGCGGGTGGAGGTGGCGGTCACGCTGGAGGACTGGAGTGCCCTGCCCGCGCGCCGCCGCGACGGCATGCTGGCGCAGTATCTGGCGGCGGACCGGGAACAGGGCGTCGATCTGGAGGGCGCGCCGGCGTGGCGGGTGCTGCTGGCGCATCTGGGGCCGAACCGGTCGGTGATGGTCTGGACGGTGCATCACGCGCTGGTCGATGGCCGCAGCATGGCCATCGTGCTGGAGGAGGTGTTCGCGCTGCTGGCAGGGCGGGTCTTGCCCCCTGCCCCGTCCTTGGGATTTCTGGGCTATGCGCAGGCCTTGGCCGCGCGGGACACCGGTGCGGCGCAGGCGTTTTTCCGCAGCTATCTGGACGGGTTTGATCAGCCCAACCCGCTGGCGGATGACCCGAGCGGATCGGGCATGGCGCGGCGGCGGCAGATCCGGCGCCAGCTTGACGTGGCGCTGACCGAGGCGCTGACCGACCGGGCCGAGGCCGCGGGCGCGACACTGGGCACCATGGTGCAAGCGGCGTGGGGCATGGTGGTGGCCCGCTGGACCGGGCGGGCAACGGCGGTGTTCGGCACCACCCGCGCCGGGCGGCACATCGTGCCGGGCAGCGCGCGCACCGTGGGGTGCCTGATCAACACGCTGCCGATGAAGGTGCAGATTGCCCCGCCACGGGCCGCCGATGCCTTTCTGAGCGCGCTGCGGCAGGATGTGCTGGCCTTGCGCGCGCATGAACATGCGGCGCTGACCGATGTGCGCCATTGGTGCGGCCTGCCGGGGACGGAATCGCTGTTCGATTCGATGGTGATGTTCGAGCGCGGGTCTTTGGAGGCCACGATGCGGTCGCTGGGGCCGGACTGGGCGCAGCGCCGGGTGGAGGTGCATGAGGAAGGCGCTTTGCCGCTGACGCTGGCGGCCTATGGCGATGCGGCGCTGCTGTTGGTGCTGGAACATGACCCCGAAGCGGTGGCCGATGGCAAGGCCGAGGTCATGCTGGGGCATCTGGCGGAGGTGCTTGCGGCCTTGGCCAAGGCCCCGACCCATGCGCCGCTGACCCAGTTGACGATGCTGCCCCGGTCGGAAGAGGCGGCGGTGCTGTCCTTGGGGCGGCCCGACCTGCGCCTGCCACCGGTGGTTCCCTGTGTGAGCCTGCGCTTCACCGATCTGGTCTATGAGCGCCCCGAAGCCTTTGCCCTGAAGATGGTGGGCGAGCCGGAGCGCATGAATTATTCGATGCTGGACATGCGGGTGAGCGCGATGTCGGCGCGGCTGGTGCAGGCGGGGGTGGGTCCGGGGCAGATCGTGGCCATCAGCCTGCCCCGCATTCCGCAATTCGTGGTGACGATGCTGGCGGTGATGCGGGTGGGCGCGGCCTTTCTGCCGCTGGACCCAAGCTATCCCGAGGCGCTGCGGGACCATATGCTGCGCGACAGCGGCTGCCGCCTGATGGTGGCGCTGCCGGGGCAAGTGGTGCCGGATGGGGTGCGTCTGATGTCGCCCTTTGCCCAGCCGGGGGAATCGTCCTTGACGCCCCCCGATCTGCTGCCGCCTGCGCCGGAGCGGCTGGCCTATGTGATTTATACCTCGGGTTCGACCGGGTTGCCCAAGGGGGTTGCGGTGTCGATGGGCGCGCTTTCCGCCCATGCCAGCGCGATCATCGCGGCATTCGGGCTGACGCCTTCGGACCGGGTGCTGCAATTTGCCAGCCTGTCCTTTGATGTGTCGATCGAAGAGATCATCCCCACGCTGTTGTCGGGGGCCAAGGTGATCTTGCGCGATGATGCGATGGCAGGATCGGTGGGGCATTTTCTGGAAGAGGTGGCGCGGCAGGGCATCACCGTGTTGAACCTGCCCACAGCGTTCTGGCATGTGCTGGTGGACGAGATGGCACGCGACCGGCTGAGCCTGCCACCGGGCGTGCGGCTGGTGGTGGTGGGCGGCGAGCAGATCAGCCCGCGCGCGCTGGCGACATGGCAGCGGATCGCGCCGCGCCCGCGCTGGATGAACGGCTATGGGCCGACAGAAACCACGATTACCTGCACCCTGCACGAGCCTGCGCGGGACGCAGGGGGCGAGGACATTCCGATCGGGCGGCCCACCGCGCATGCGCGGGCCTATGTGCTGGCCCCGGATGGGTCGCTGGCGCCGCCCGGCGCGGTGGGCGAGTTGTGGATTGGCGGGCCTGCGGTGAGCGACGGCTATATCGGCCATGCTGCCGCGATGACCGAGGCTTTTGCGCCGGACCGCTTTCACGGCGAGGGCCGGATCTACCGCACGGGCGATATGGTGCGCTGGCGTCCGGAGGGCACGCTGGCCTTTCTGGGGCGGCGCGACCGGCAGGTGAAGCTGCGCGGCTTTCGCATTGACCTGCGACAGGTGGAACGGGTTCTGGAGCGCGAAGAGAGCGTCGGTCGGGCCTTGGCGCATGTGTTGCACGCAGGCACGCCCGGCGCGCGGCTGGTGGCTTGGGTGGCGGCGGCGGATGGCCAGCCCTTGCCCGATGCAGAGGCGGTGCGCGCGGCGGTGGCCGAACACCTGCCGCCCCATATGCTGCCCGCGATTGTGCCGGTGGCGCGCTTTCCGCGCACGCCGGGGGGCAAGGTGGATCTGGCCGCGCTGCCCGTGCCCGAGACGGCGGCGCAGGTGGACCGAGGGGCCGAAGAGGACCCGGTGACGCGGCAGATCGCGGCGCTGATGGCGGTGACGCTGGGGCGGGAGGCGGTGGGACCCGAGGATGATTTTCACGATCTGGGCGGGCATTCGCTGCTGGCGGTGCAGCTGATCGGGCGGATCGAGGCCGCGCTTGGGCATCGGTTGGCGGTGGCGGATCTGCATCGCAGGCCGACGCCGCGCGGTCTTGCGCGGGCCTTGGCGGCGGCGCAGGCGGGGCCACGGTATATCATCCCGATCCAGCCCAAGGGCAGCCGCCCGCCTTTGTTTGGCGTGCATGTGCTGGGGCGCAATGAAGAGCATTTCCGCCCGCTGGCCGAGGCGCTGGGACCGGATCAGCCAGTGTTCGGGCTGACGGTGGGTTTGCTCGCGCAGGACACGCCGATTGGCGTGCGCGAGACGGCGCGCGCCTATGCCGAAGAGATCCAGCGCCATTTCCCCGAAGGGCCGATCAGTCTGGGGGCGGTGTCGCTTGCCAGCTATGTGGCCTATGAGTTGGCGCAGCAGCTGATCCGGGCCGGGCGCGAGGTGCGGGTGATCGCGCTGTTCGACAGCGCGGGGCCCGGCGGGCGGTCGCGGCTGTCGGGGCGGGCGCGGATGGGGGTGCATCTGCGCCAGCTTTACCGGCGCGGGCCTGCGCATCTGATGGGCATTGCCGCGAACCGCTGGGCGGATCTGGCCTATCGGCTGAAAAAGCTGCGGCTGCGTTTGCAGACCCGGCAGGGCAGCGCGGCGCCGATGACGGTGGACAGTTTCATGGTGGCCGCCGAATTGGCGGTGCAGGCCTATGAGGTGCGCCCGATTCACCGGCCGCTGTCGATCTTCCGCGCCGAAGAGAATGTTTTCGACAGTCCGCAAAGCGCGCGCGACGGGCTGGGCTGGGCACCGGTGGCGGCGGCGGGCTTTGAGGTGATCGATGTGCCGGGGGATCATCTGTCGATCTTGCAGCCGCCGAATGTGGCGGCGCTGGCGCATCACCTTTCGCGGCTGATGGCGGATCTGCCGGAGCCGTGACCCCGGCGCCCGGCTTGCGCTTTTGGCACGCGCGCCGCATGGTGCGGCGGCAAGGCGGGGGGAGCGGATGACGGTGGAAGAGATCGGCCGGATCGACGGCGTGGCGGTGCAGGCGGTCGCGCTGGGCGGGCCCGACGGGCCACGGGCGCGGGTGATGACCTATGGCGCGCGGCTGACCGAGCTGTGGGTGGCGGACCGGCAGGGTGTGGCCGCCGATATCGTGCTGGGGCATGCAGATCTGGCGGGCTATCAAGCGACCCGTGCCTATCTGGGCGCCACCTGCGGGCGGTTTTCCAACCGCATCGCGGGGGGGCGGTTCGTGCTGGACGGGCGCGCGGTGCAGCTGGACCGCAACGAGGGCGCAAACGCCCTGCACGGCGGGCGCGCCGGGTTTGACCGCAAGATCTGGGAGATCGCGGCGGTGAGCGCGCGGGCGGTGACGCTTTGCGCCACGTCGGAGGATGGCGAGATGGGCTATCCGGGGCGGCTGACGATGCAGGTGCGCTATGCGCTGGACGCGGCAGACCGGCTGTGGATCGAGATGACCGCCGAGACCGATGCGCCGACGGTGGTGAACATAGTGAACCACAGCTATTTCAACATGGCCGGTCATGGCTCGGTCATGGGTCAGCGGCTGCGGCTGGGGGCCAGCCATGTGACGCCGGTGGATGCGGACCTGATCCCCACCGGCGAGGTGCGGGCGGTGGCGGGGACCGCCTTTGACTTTGGCGCCTTGCGCGACATCGGGGCCGCATTGCCCGGGGAGGCGGGCTTTGACCACAACCTGTGCCTGAGCGGGCCGCTGGTGGCGCAGTGGGGCGAGGCCTTGCGCTTTTGTGCCGAGGCGGTGGACCCCGCGTCGGGGCGGCGCATGGAGGTCTGGACCAATGAGCCGGGGGTGCAGTTCTATACCGGCGCGCATCTGGCGGGGGGGCACCCGGGCAAGGATGGCCACCCCATCGCGCCCTTCACCGGATTCACGCTGGAAACCCAGCGCTTTCCCGACAGTCCGAACCAGCCGCACTTTCCCAGCGCCCGCTTGGCTCCGGGGGAGCGGTATCGGCATCTGATGGCGTTTGACTTTGCGCCTGCGCGTTAGGGTTTCTGGCCGCGCGCCTCGGGCTGCGGGCGGACCGGGGGTTTCACACCCCCGGACCCCCGTGGGATATTTATGAACAGATGAGGGGGGGCCTGAGGGCCATGTGCCCCGGAAGGAGGCCCCCCGCAGATTGGTGTCTGCGGGGGGGGCGTGCTTTTACGCCAGATCGAAACGGTCGGCGTTCATCACCTTGACCCAAGCGGCGATGAAGTCGCGCACGAATTTTTCGGCGTTGTCATCCTGGGCATAGACCTCGGCATAGGCGCGCAGCATCGAATTCGAGCCGAACACCAGATCGGCGCGGGTGGCGGTGAACTTGACCGCACCGGTCTTGCGATCGGTGATGTGGTAGAGGTTGCGGCCCGCCGGTTTCCACTGCCACGCCATATCGGTGAGGTGGACGAAGAAATCGGGGGTCAAGGCGCCGACGCGGTCGGTGAAGACGCCGTGCCGGGTGCCGCCGTGGTTGGTGCCGATCACGCGCATCCCGCCCAGAAGGCAGGTCATTTCCGCCGCCGTCAGGCCCATCAGCTGAGCGCGGTCGAGCAGCAGCTCTTCCGGGCTGACGATGTAATGCTCTTTTTGCCAGTTGCGGAAACCATCGGCGACGGGTTCCAGCACGTCGAAGGAGGCAGCATCGGTTTGCTCGGCGCTGGCGTCACCACGACCGGGGGCGAAAGGCACCTCGATCTCGAAGCCAGCGGCCTTGGCGGCCTGTTCCACGCCGTAAGAGCCCGCGAGCACGATCACATCGGCAAGGCTGGCGCCATGCTGGGCGGCAATGGGTTCCAGCACCGAGAGCACGCGGGCCAGGCGGGCGGGTTCGTTGCCTTCCCAGTCCTTTTGCGGCGCCAAGCGGATGCGGGCGCCATTGGCCCCACCGCGCATGTCCGAGCCGCGATAGGTGCGCGCGGAATCCCAAGCGGTGGTGACCATATCCGACACCGACAGCCCCGAGGCCGCAATGGCGGCCTTGACGGCAGCCACGTCATAGGAGGTGTTGCCTGCGGGGACCGGATCTTGCCAGATCAGATCTTCCTGCGGCACCTCGGGGCCGATGTAGCGCACCTTTGGCCCCAGATCGCGGTGGGTCAGCTTGAACCAAGCGCGGGCGAAGGTTTCCGAGAAATAGGCGTGATCGGCGGCGAAGCGTTCGCAGATGGCGCGGTAGATCGGGTCGACCTTCATCGCCATATCGGCATCGGTCATGATCGGCATGACGCGGATCGACGGGTCTTCGACATCGACCGGCATGTCTTCTTCGCGGATGTTGACGGGCATCCACTGGTTGGCTCCGGCGGGGGATTTCTTCAGCTCCCATTCATAGCCGAAGAGCAGGTCGAAATAGCCGTTGTCCCATTTGGTGGGATGCGTGGTCCAGGCGCCTTCGATGCCGGAGGTGACGGTGTTGCGCCCGATGCCCCGGCTGGTGTGGTTCATCCAGCCCAAGCCGCCTTCGGTGATGTCGGCGCCTTCAGGGGCAGCTTGCAGGGCACCGGCGTCGCCGTTGCCATGGGTCTTGCCCACCGTGTGACCGCCTGCGGTGAGGGCGGCGGTTTCTTCGTCATCCATCGCCATGCGGGCGAAGGTTTCGCGCACATGCAGGGCGGTCAGCGCCGGGTCGGACTGGCCGTTGACGCCTTCGGGGTTCACATAGATCAGGCCCATCTGCACCGCGGCCAGCGGGTTTTCCATGGTGGACGGGTTCTTGATGTCGTCATAGCGGGAGTCGGAGGGGGCCAGCCATTCCTTTTCCGAACCCCAGTAGATGTCTTTTTCCGGGTGCCAGACGTCTTCGCGGCCGAAGCTGAAGCCAAAGGTTTTCAGGCCCATGGATTCATAGGCGACGTTGCCCGCCAGAATGATCAGGTCGGCCCAAGACAGGCGGTTGCCGTATTTCTTCTTGATCGGCCACAACAGGCGGCGGGCCTTATCAAGGTTGGCGTTGTCGGGCCAAGAGTTCAGGGGCGCAAAGCGGATGGTGCCGGTGCCGCCGCCGCCCCGGCCATCGGCCAGACGGTAGGTGCCCGCCGAATGCCACGCGAGACGGATCATCAGGCCGCCGTAATGGCCCCAGTCGGCGGGCCACCAATCCTGCGAGTCGGTCATCAGGGCGTGCAGATCGGCCTTGAGCGCGGGCACGTCGAG
This sequence comes from Pseudorhodobacter sp. MZDSW-24AT, assembly GCF_002794355.1. Lineage (GTDB taxonomy): Bacteria > Pseudomonadota > Alphaproteobacteria > Rhodobacterales > Rhodobacteraceae > Pseudotabrizicola. The sequence continues at coordinate 148,114 of NZ_PGOI01000001.1, forward strand.
TTTCTTGACCTCTTCGCGGTAGTCAAAGCCCTTGAGCGGGTCATATTTGGTGTCATGCTGGTGCAGGATGTCGAGGTTGAGCGACTTGGGCCACCAATCCATCACCGTGGATGCCGTTGTCGTCAAAGACCCGTGCATCACCGGGCATTTGCCGCCGGACTTGATATCGTTTCCATCCATGTCGCATCTCTCCGTTCTTGTGTGTCGGACAGCCGGTTCACGGATCGGGCCTGACGAATCGAAGGCCCGCAGAACCGAGGCTGCTTGGAATGGTTCTAACAGAAAGGTTCCATAATAAGAATTTGCATTTTCTAATGAAGCGCATATGTTTTTCTTATGAGAGCATTGTCGATGAAACACCTGCGCTATTTCGACGCCTTGGCGCAGCAAGGCCATTTCGGACGCGCGGCAGAGGTCTGTGCGATTTCGCAGCCTGCGCTGTCTTTGCAGATGAAAGAGCTGGAAGACATTTTGGGCGCGCCCTTGATCGAGCGGGGGGCGCGGCAGATCAGCCTGACGCCTTTGGGGGTGGAATTTGCGGCGCGCGCGCGGGGAATCTTGCAGGCGGTGGAAGAGCTGGGCGATCTGGTGCGGGCGTCGTTCGGGCCGCTGACAGGGCGGTTGCGGCTGGGGGTGATCCCGACGGTGGCGCCTTATCTTTTGCCGCGCATCATGCAGGATCTGACCGCGCGTTACCCCGCGCTTGACCTGCGCCCGCGCGAGGCGATCACGCAGCGCTTGGTGGAGGATCTGACCGAGGGGCGGCTGGATGCGGCGCTGGTGGCGCTGCCGGTGTCGGAGCCGGGGTTGACGGAATATCCGCTGTTTGAAGAAGAGTTCATTCTGGTGCGCCCGATGCGGGATGCGGCCAAGCCCGTGCCCGCGCCGGAAACCTTGCGCGAGATGCGCCTGCTGCTTCTGGAGGAAGGGCATTGCTTTCGCGAGCAGGCGATTTCCTTTTGCAAGCTGGGATCAGCGGTGCCGCGCGATCTGATGGAGGGAAGCTCGCTGACCACGCTGGTGCAGATGGTGGGGGCCGGGATTGGCGTCACGCTGATCCCGCAGATGGCGGTGGAGGTGGAGACGCGGTCTTCGGACGTGGCGGTGGCGCGGCTGCCCGCGCCGCGCCCCACCCGCAGCATCGGGCTGGTCTGGCGCAAGACCAACCCGTTGGCGAGCCAGTTCGCGCAGATGGCGGAGATGATCCGGGGGAGTGCGGTGGGCGCGATCGGCTCTGGGCGGGCGGGTTTGGCGCGCTAGACTGCTGGCCATGTTCATCATCACGCCCCGCACCGTTTCCAGCAAGGCCGCGCTGGAGTTTCGCCAGATCCCGCGCCGGTTCATCGGGCGCAGCTTTGTCTGGCCGCGCGGGGGCGGCTGGCGGCTGAAGGCGCGGGTGATCTTTGAGGTGGAGTTGCTGCGCTATCTGGTGGCGCTGGCGCCTTTTGCGGGACTGGCGCTTTTGTGGCGGGAGTCGGCTTTGGCGATTGCGCAGGCCCCTGCCCTGATGGTGCTGGTGATCTATGGGGTGGAGATGCGCTTTTTGCGGCTGACGCCGGCGGCGCGGGCGGCGCTGATGGACGCGGCGACGCGCGACCGGATGGCCGATCTTCTCGCGGCGCGGGGGCGTGCGATCCTGACGCAGATCGGCGCGGGGCGGCGGCTGAGCACGGGGGCGCTGCATCTGGTGGTGGAGCAATCCGAGCTGGCACGGGTGGCGCCCTTGACCTTTGTCACCGTGCAAAGCGACGACGGGCCTGCACTTTTGGACCTGACGGCGGAGGAGCAGGCGCTGATCCGGGCGGAGCTGTTCGCGCCGCCCTTGACCGAGGCCGAGATGCAGCGGCTGACGCTGGCGCGCAAGGATACGGTGAGCGTGGTGTCGCTGGAGATGCGGGCGATTTCGGCCCATGCGCGGATGCGGGCGCTGACCAAGGCGGGTTAATGGGTGAGCGGCAGGATCTGGCCAAAGGGGGGCGCGGGCGCGGGGGTGGTCAGGCCCCAGATCACCGGCAGGCCGCGTGGCGGCGGGCCAAAGGGGCCTTCGAGATCCGTCAGCACCACGGCGACCGAGGCATGGAGCGCCTGCGCGGCGGCAAGGGGCGGCGCGAAATCGGTGCCGCCGCCGCGCGGCCAGTCCGCGCCCGCGATCTGAGTTTGCCAGCGGGCGGGGTCGAGCCGGATCTGCCAGCGCAGGGCATCGTCAAAGGCGATCAGGTGGATTTCGGCGGCGACGCGGCGGGCGATGCCGGTGGTTTCCGACAGGAAGCGGTGCAACAGCGCGCCATCGACCGAGCCAGAGGCGTCGATCGCCAGCGCGATGCGCGGCACGTCGGTGGTGCGGCGGGTGGCGGGGCGAAAGCCGGGGGTGGGCGCGCCTGTGCTGCGCGCCAGCGCCTCGGCCGCGATCCAGTCGCGCGCGGGGCGGCGGTGGGTCTGGCTGCGCCCCGGCAGCAGCGCGCGGGTGAGAAGGCGGCGCAGGACGTGTTCCCACGGCGTGCGCGGCGGCGCGAGATCGGCGAGGCGGTGGCCGATGAGGCCGATCCCGCGCCCGGCGAGGCGCCCGGCTTCCATCGCGCGGGTGAGGTGCTGGCGCCATTGGGCGGCCTGATCGGCGCCCTCGGGGCTGTCGGCATCGGGGGTGGCGGGGGACAGATCAGGGGCAAAGCCCGCGCGCGCGGCCATGGCATGTGCGGCCTCGGACGGTGTTGGGCTGTCGCCGCCCTGCCCTTTCGGGCCTTTGCCCTTGCGCTTGCCATCGGCGGGGGCGGCAAGCTGAAGATAAAGCCGGTCGACATCCCATGTGGTCAGCGCGTCAGGACCCGGGGGGAGGCCAAGGGCTTGGGTCAGCAGGTCGGTCAGAGTGAGCGCGGGGCGCGGCAGGGCATAGTGCGCGGCGAGCAGGGTTTCGTTGAGGAGCGCATCGGCGGCGATGGTGTAGAGCGCGGGGTCGAACCCCTGCCCCAGCCGCTGCGCCATCGCCCCCATGCGCGGGCCATGGCGCAAGGCGACATGCAGGATGTGATGCGCGGCCAGCCCCACCTGTTCATGCGCGGGCAGATCCGCAAAGCCGGGGCCGTAATGGATGGTGATGCCGGTCGTGCGGGCGGGCGGGCCACCCTCCGCGTCGCGGTGCGCGCACCAGAGCGCCAGCGCGCCCAGCGCCGGGTCTTCGGCGGCCAGATGCACCAGCGCGGGCCGCGCGCGGGCCGAATGCTGGCCCGGCGCGGTCACGCCCGCGCCTGCGTGCGGGCGGCATAGGCGGCCCAATCGGGCGAGGCGGCAAACTGCGCCTCCCAGCCTTGGGCAAGCGCCTTTTGCAGCAGAAGTTCAAAGCCATGCGTGCAAAGCTCGGCCAAGGGGAGCGCGCGCAAGGTGGCCTCGTCACGGTGGTGGTGCAAATCGGCGATGCCCGCCATCAGGGCGATGATGCGCGGGATGGTGGTCGCCTCGGCCGCGCCGATCAGCGCATAGGTGAGCGCGGTGAGCCCATGCAGCGACGTGGGATAAAGCGGCCAAGCCTGCCCCGGTGCGGCGGCGAGCATGTCGGCCACCCGCAGGTTGGCGGTGATGTCGGCAAGGACAAGGCCGAATTCGGCGGCGGGGGCCTCACCCAGCGTGCCCGCGATCATCACATCGCGCAGGCGGCGGTCGGGGATGGCGTGGAGGATGGCGCTGACCCGCGCCCAAGAGCGGGGCGTGCAGGCGATGGTTTGCCCGCGCTGCAGGGTTTCGGCGGTGGTTTCCAGAAGATCCGGGCGGCCGCGCAGAAAGGCCGGGATGGCGGGGTGAAGGTTCTGCGGCAGCGCATAGTTTTCCACCCAATCCTGCGCGGTGGCGCGCAAGGACAGGTGGATCAGCCGGTCCGACAGCGCGGTGCCCATGTCATAGGCGATGGCGCCATCCTCGGGCCCATTGCCGGCGGCGACGACAAAGACGCTGTCGGGCAGACGGTGCCGCCCGATGCGGCGTTCCTGCAAGAGGCCGTAGACGGTGGGTTGCAGCGCCGGGGGGGCGGCGGTGAGTTCATCCAAGAACAGGACCGCCGGTTGGGCGGGATCATCGGGCAGGTCTTCGGGCCGATACCAGATGGTGCGCTGGGTGGCGTGATCGTAATAGGGCAGACCGCGCAGATCCTGCGGCTCGATCGTTGTCAGGCGCAGGTCAAAGAGTTGCGCGCCCGCGCGGGCGGCGAGGGTTTGCACGATCTCGGTCTTGCCGATGCCGGGGCGGCCGTGGAGCATCCAGCTGACGGTGAGCGCGCCGCGCGCCTGCGCCTGCCAGCCTTGCCAGAGCGTGGCCAGCGCCTCGCCCGTGGTGACGGGCAATGTATTGACGGACATGGGGTTCCTCCTTGCCCAGAGATAGCGGGGGGGCCGCGTGGGGCAAGTGAGGAAGGATCGGTCAGAAATCGGTGGGCGCGCCGCCCTCTTGCTTGCGGCGGGCGACGAAGCGGGCAAGCTCTTCGCGGGCGGAATCGTCCATCGGAGGGGGGGTGAATTCGGCGAGGATCTGCTTGTAGATCCGGTGGGCGCGTTCCGGTGTCCAGACCGCGCCATCGGCTTGCCACGCCTCATAATTGCGCCAGTCGCTGGCGAAGGGGGCGTAAAAGGCGGTTTGATAGCGGTCTTGCGTGTGCTGGCAGCCAAAGTAATGCCCCCCTGCCCCGACCTCGCGGATGGCATCAAGCGCAAGGTCTTCGGGCGTGGTGGCAAAGGTCGCCTGTTCGAAATAGCGCTGGATCATTTGCAGCACTTCGCAATCCATCACGAATTTCTCGGGGGAGGCGATCAGCCCGCCTTCGAGCCAGCCTGCGGCGTGATAGACAAGGTTGGTGCGCGATTGCACGGCGGCCCAGAGGCTGTTCGAGGTTTCCCACATCGACTGGCCGTCGGGGATATTGGCGGCGCAGACGCCTGACGAGCGCAGCGGCAGTTTGTAATGGCGCACCAATTGGCCGGTCATTTGCGTGGCGCGCATGTATTCGGGCGTGCCAAAGGCGGGGGCGCCGGATTTCATGTCGACATTGGAGGTGAAGGTGCCGATGGCGACGGGGCAGCCGGGGCGGATGTATTGCAGCAGCGCGATGGCGGCGAGGGCTTCGGCCAAGGACAGCGCCACTGCGCCCGCCATGGTGACGGGGGCCATGGCGCCCGCAAGCGTAAAGGGGGTGACGACCACCGGCTGGCCGCGCCGGGCAAGCCGCATGGCGCCGTCGAGCATCGGGTAATCATGCTTGAGCGGGCTGACCGAGTTGATGTTGGTGAACATGCGCGGGGTCGCATCGAACTCGGACGGGGTCAGCCCGCCCGCGATGCGGACCATTTCCATCACATCCTCTACCCGCTCGGCGCCCAGCGAATAGGCGTGGACGACCTTGTCGGTCAGGGTGAGCTGTTCATAAAGGCAATCGAGGTGGCGGACCGAGGCGTGGACATCGACGGGTTCCACCGGATAGCCGCCGATGACGTGGATGCAGTTGAAATACTGCGAGAGTTTGGTGAATTCGCGGAAGGTTTCCATGTCGCCCGAGCGTTTGCCGCGCTCCAGATCCCAGGCGTTGGGCGGGGAGCTGACGTTGACGAAGAGCATGTGCTGGCCGCCCATGACAACCTGCCGCGCCGGGTTGCGCGGGGTGATGGGGAAGGTTTCGGGCGCGTGCGCCAGCATCTCCATCACGAAGGCTTCGTCCATGCGGACATTGGTGCCAGAAACGATGCAGCCCGCCTCACGCAGGATCTGCACGGCCTCGGGGTTGAGGAATTCGATGCCGATGTCGGACAGGATGGTCATGGTGGCGCGGTGGATGCGCGCGACCCCTTCGGCATCGAGCGGTTCCGTGGGTCGGTCGGGGTTGACGGGGATGCGCCACGGCATCTGGTCTATCACGGCAGAGCCTGCGCGGGCCTTGTTGCCCGCGCGGCCGCCCGCGCGCTTTTTGCGATCTTGCACGTCCACCATGATCCGCCCTCTCCTGTGGCCTGTCTTGGCCCGGGCCTGACTGGCCCCGGCCTGTAGTGGCCCTTTGGCACAGGATGGCCGAAAGGCGCGCAAGATGCGCGCGTCAGCGGCGACGTGAACGCGTCGTTTTCAGGCGGCGTGGCTGGCGATCCAGGCGGGGAGCGCGCCGATATCGGGCAAAACCACATCGGCATGGGGGGCGAGATCGGCTTGGGTTGCGATGCCGGTGAGCACGGCGATGCGCAGCATCCCGGCCGCATGGCCCGCGTGCAGGTCATGCAGGCTGTCGCCCACCATGGCGATGCGGGCGGGATCGAGCCCGGTGGCGCGCGCAAAGGCAAGGCACATGCCGGGCCCGGGCTTCGCGCCATGGCCGGAATCGTAGCCCGCGATGAAATCGAAAAGATCGGTCAGATCATGCGCCGCGAGATGGGCGCGGGCCGGGGTTTCGGTGTCATTGGTCGCAAGCCCGATGCGCAGGCCCGTGGCACGCAGGGATTCGAGCAAGGGGCGCAAGGGCACGGCTGGCACCATCTGGGCCTGAGCCGCGGCGGCGTTGATCTGATCGGCGATCTGGGCCACGGACTGGCCCGGCAGATGCGGGGCAAGCGCCTGCGCGATGTCTTGCGCGGTGGCCGCGATCACCGGGCTGTCCGGGGCGAAGATGCCGCTGTCCAGATCATAGCCGATGGCCGCCGCCATTTCGCGCGCATGGGCGCGATCCCTTGCGAGCTGGGCCAGAAGGTTTTGCGCCCAGCCGCCCCAACTGCGGCGGAAGTCGAACAGGGTGCCGTCTTTGTCGAAGATCACGCCGTCAATCATGGGGGGCCTTTCGGGGTTGGGGCATCATGTCCAGTGCTGTGCCTCGCCCCCCGGCAGGGCGGCGCGGGCCAGCATGGGGGCTTCATAGCGCAGACCGGTGGCATCGCAAAAGGCCATGATCCAAGCGTCATCCATCAGCAGGAAATCGAGCACAGAGCCAAGAAACTCTGGCTCGGCCGCGCGGCGGGCAAGTTCATCGGGCGCGAGGCCGGTGGAGCCCATGAAAACAGGCAACAAATCCTCATTCGCGGCCAGCCAGGACAAGGCCTGCAAGGCCAGCGTTTCAGCAGAGTCTTGCCTTGACATGAGCGGATCTCCGGGGGGCGTCAGGTTGGAAACAGTTTATCGCAAATCGAAGCAAATCGCTTATTGCTTCAGCAAGGATTCCTTAACCAAATGGTAGGAACAAGGGTAGAGTAGAACTTCCTTCGGCTCGGGACTGGCATGGACGGCAGAATCCTCATCATTGATGACGTCGCGACAAACCGGATCGTGTTCAAGGTAAAGCTTGGCGCGGCGCGCTATCATCCGCTGATGGCCGCCGGGGGGGCGGAAGGGCTTCGGATGGCGCGCAAGGATCGGCCCGACCTGATCTTGCTGGACCTGATGCTGCCGGATTTGTCGGGCATCGATGTGCTGCGCGCGCTGCGCGAGGACGCGTTGACGCGCGATATTCCGGTGATCGTGGTGTCGTCTTCGCCTGCGCTTGAAGACCGGTTGCTGGCGCTGGAGGCGGGGGCGGATGATGTGTTCGTCAAGCCCTATGACGACGATCTGTTGATGGCGCGGCTGCGCAACCTGTTGCGCTGCCGACAGGATCTGGCGGTGCTGGCCGAGGGGCAGGATGCGACGATCTTTGGCATGGCGGATGCGGCCGCCGATTTTCGCCACCCCGGCCATCTGGTGCTGGTGACCGACCGGCCCGAGATGGCGTTGAAGCTGCGGCGGGACCTGTCGCCCCGGATGCGGGACCGGATTTCGGTTCTGGGGCACAGCGATGCGCTGTCGGGCACGGATGCGGAAAGCGGCGGGGCCGATATCTTTGTGATCGATGCCGAGGCGGGCGCGACACCGGGACCGGAGCGGGCGTTGCGGCTGCTGTCGGATCTGCGCAGCCGCAGCACCACGCGCCATGCCGGGATCTGTTTGCTGACCGGGCCCGCCGCGCGCAACGAGGTTAAGATGGGGTTTGATCTGGGGGCGAATGCGATGCTGACCACCGAAATGCCGGTGGCCGAGATCGTGTTGCGCCTGCGGGCGGTGCTGCGCGCCAAGCGGCGCGCGGATCAGCGGCGCGAACAGGTGCAAGACGGGCTGCGGCTGGCGATGATCGACCCGCTGACAGGGCTGTTCAACCGCCGTTATGCGCAGGCGCGGCTGGCGGTGATGGCCGAGCGCGCGCGGCGCGACGGGCGCACGCTGGCGGTGATGGTGGCCGATATTGATCGGTTCAAATCAGTGAATGACCGCTATGGCCACGCGGCGGGGGATGATGTGCTGGTGGAGGTCGGGCGCCGTCTGGGGATGAACCTGCGCGAGGAGGATCTGCTCGCGCGGATCGGCGGGGAAGAGTTTCTGATCGCCCTGCCCTTCACCACGCTGGACGAGGCGCAGAGCGTGGCCCGGCGGCTGTGCCAGCAGGTCGAACAGCGCCCGGTGGTGCTGGGCAGCGGCGACAGCCTGACGGTCACCGTCTCTATCGGGCTGGCGCTGTCGGAGACCTGCCCGCTGGAGGCGGCAGGATGCGACCCGATCGGGGTGGAGACGCTGATCGGGCACGCGGATCAGGCGCTGCTGGCGTCAAAACGCGCCGGGCGCAACAAGGTGACACTGGCCAGCCGCAGCGCCGCCTGAGCGCGCAGGCGCCAAGACGTTTTCCCGCCCTCACGGGCGCTCTGGCGCCTCGGCGCCGTCGCGCGGCGGGCGGGCTTCGTGGGGGGCGCGCGCGTCTTTGTTGCCCCGGCGGTCCAGCGACTGTTCCAGCCGGGCGACAAAGGCGGCGCGGTCTGCATCGGACATTTGCAGGACCAAGGCGACCAGCGCGTCACGCCCGGCCTCGGCCCGGGCGGCGATGCGGTCACTTTGGCCTTCGATGGCGGTGCGGAAGGCGGCGGCGTCAAAAGGCGTGGCGCGCAAGGCCTGAAGGACGGTTTCAAAATCGCCGCGCATCTGGGCGCGCATTTCGCGCAGGTCAGGACCGCTTTGCGCGACGCTGCGCAAGAGCGCGCGGCGCTGGTCACGGGTCAGCGCCTCGGTGAAGGGGCCGAAGTTCAGCGCGCGCACGGCGGCAGGGCTGGGGTGGTCGCTGTCATGAAAGCGCAAGGCAAAGCCTGCCACGGTGCCCACCACCGCCAGATTGAGCGCGAGCGAGAGGGCAAAAACAATCTTGAGCCCTCGCCCCATCGGGCGCGGTGCGGGGGGCTGCGGCGGCAGATCGGTCATGGCACCAGTTCCTCGGACAAGAGCGCATCAAAGCCGGGCAGCAGATCAAGGCTTTCGCTGACGCCAAAGCCGATGCTGCCCGCGAAAGTAACCACCGGCTCGGGCTGGGCATAGCCGATGACCAGCCCGGCCATGGCGGCGCTGCCGATCCCGGCGACGGCGAGCGCCCCGCCAAGGGCAGCGGCCAGCCGCGCCCAAAGCCCGGGCCGCACGCGCGCACGCACCGGCGCAACCGCGGCGGGGGCGGGTTGCTGGGCATAGGCATCCCCCAGCACACGGGCCATGAAGGCCGCATCCGGCTGGGGCGGCTGGGCGCGCGCCTGATCGAACAGGGCGTCCAGATCGGCATCGGCGGGGGTGGTGTCAGTCTGCGTCGTCATATCCCAGATCCTCTCGGCGTCCCGCCAGAAGGGCGGCCAAAGCGCGTTTGCCCCGCGCTGTCAGGCTTTCGACCGCCTCGACCCCGATGGCCATGATCGCGGCAATCTGAGGGTTGGCAAGTCCTTCGATGTGGCGCAGCACAACCGCCTGCCGTTGCCGGTCGGGCAGATCCGCAAGCGCCGCCTGCAACGCGGCCATGCGGTCGGCCTCGATCAGCCTTTGCAGCACGGCGGGCTGGTCGCTGGCCGGTTCGGGCGCATCCTCCAGCGGCTCGGCCCGGCGGCGTTTGCGCGCCCGCAGGCGGTCGGTCGCCAGATTGCCCACCACACGGTAAACCCATGTGGAAACCTGCGCCTCGCCCGGGCGCCAGTCGGGCGCGACCTTCCACAGCCGCAACAGAGCCTCTTGCGCCACATCCTCGGCCTCGGCCCGGTCGCCCAGCATGCGCAGCGCATGGGCAAAGGCGCGCGGGGCCAGACGCCCGGTGAGCAGGCGCGCGGCCTCGCGGTCGCCGGCGGCGTAAAGGCCCAGCAGCGCCTCGTCCGAGAGCGGGGCTTGCGTGTCGCGTGGCATGTCCATCCTGTTGCTGGCTTATCGGCTTTCGCCCGCCACCGGAAGGGCCGCGCGATGGCGCGGCCCCCGGATCGGTTGCAGGATCAGTTGCTGTCACGCGGGGACTGATCGGGGCGGTGCTGCCCGCCGTGCCTGTCGCCGCGGTGGCCGCGCCGGTCGGACATGCGCTCTTTGGCGGCGTCGAGTTCGGCCTGAGAGATGGCGCCGTCCTGATCGGTGTCGAGCCGGTCGAACATGCGGTCCGACAGGCCCGCGGCCATCGGACGGGTGGCGAGTTCGGCCGCCGAGAGCTTGCCATCGCCATCGGTGTCGAGTTGCGCGATCATGCGGGCGGCGTGGTCATTGGCGCGCTGGGTGGCGGCGCGGATGTGCATGGCGGCGATCTCTTCGGCCGAGATCAGGCCGTCGCCATCGGCATCCAGTGCCGCGGCCTGTGCGGCGCGCCATGCGGTGATTTCCTCGGGCGTGATCTTGCCGTCGCCATTGGCGTCGATGGCGGCAAAGTCCAGCCCTGCCCCCATCGGGCCGCCGCGCAGGCCGCCCATCCGGTCGCCCCGGTCGGCAAAGGCGGCACCTGCGGTGAGGGCGACGGCGAGGGCCATCAGCGAAGAGGCCAACATCTTGGTCTTGTCGATCATTGCTCGGTTCCTTTTCCCAGCGACCCGCGGTTCCTTGCGGGCCTTGTGAGAGTGAAACGCGCGATGGCGGCCGTTCCGTCGCGGGGGGGGGCAAAGATTGTGGCGCGCTTGCGACATAGACGCGCAAGGGGGAGGATGGGCCTTTCGCAAGGGGAAGGAGCCGCGCTATCAGGAGGCGGTTGCCGCCTGCGGCGCCCTTTCCTGATCCCGATAAAAAGTTGCGCGGCCATGTCGGACAGAATGTTTTCCGAGAACGAAAGATCCGTGGCGCCCGAGGATGCGGAGCGGCCGCTGGGTGTGGCGCTGCGGCGCGGCTGGCGGCGGCGCTGCCCGAACTGCGGCGCGGGCCAGATGCTGCGCGGCTATCTGAAGGTGCGCGAGGCTTGCCCGGTGTGTGGCGAGGCCTTGCACCATCAGCGGGCCGATGACGGGCCCGCCTATCTGACGATCCTGATCGTCGGACATCTGCTGGCGCCGCTGATCCATTATGTGTTCGTGGCCTATCGGCCCGATCCTTTGGTGCTGGCTTCGGTGTTTTCGGTGGGGACGGTGGCGCTGTCGCTGTATCTGCTGCCCCGGCTGAAGGGGGTGATGGTGGCGGTCCAGTGGTCGCGGCGCATGCATGGCTTTGGCGGGGCCTCGCATGACGGTTGATCCTGCGATCCGGTCGGCGGCGACGGTGATCCTGTGGCGCGCGCGCCCCGCAGGCGCGCAGGTGCTGATGGGGATGCGCGGGGCGGCGGCGGTGTTCATGCCGTCAAAATACGTGTTCCCGGGCGGCGCGGTGGATGCGGGCGACGACGGGGCGGAGCCCACCGTCAGCGCGCGCTGTGCCGCGCGGCTGGGCGCGCTGTGCGGGCCGGGGGCACCTGCGCCGGGGATGCTGACCGGGGCCGCGCTGCGGGAATTGCGCGAAGAAACGGGTTTGCGCATGGCGGCGGGGGCGCGCCTGCGCTTTGTCTTTCGTGCGATCACGCCCCCCGGTCGCACGCGGCGCTTTGATGCGCGGTTCTTCTTGGCGGATGCGGCCGATCTGGCCAGCCCGGAGGAGGATTTCAGCGCAGCCGAGGATGAGCTGTCGCATTTGCACTGGATCGGGCTGGCCGAGGCGCGGGCGCTGGACCTGCCCTTCATCACCGAGGTGGTGCTGGCGGAGGTGAGCGCGCTTTTGCGCGGCGCGCCCGATCAGGGGGTGCCGTTCTTTGACAATTCCGGCAACACGCCGATGTTCCGGCGGATTGCATAGGCGCCTGTCTCGGGGGTGGGGTCTGGCACGCTGGGGCGGAGCGGATGCGGCACCGGGTCTTTGGCGTGGATCAGATGGCGCGCGAAGATCTGCGCGTAAGAGCGGTAGAGATAGCCGTCATTCCGGCGCAGGTAGTGCCCGCGCTGCGCGGCATAGAGCGCGGGCAGGCGATACCATGGCACCTGAGGGTGCATGTGGTGGACGACGTGCAGGTTGTTGTTGAGGAACAACAGCGCCAGCGGGCCACGGTCTTCGACGATCACCGTGCGGGCGCGGGGCGCATGATGCGCGCGGTGTTCCAGAAAGGTGCGGATTTTCAGGATCGCGGCGGCGATGTAGACGGCGGCGAGGTAGCCAAGCCAGCCCATCGGCGCGAAGGCGAGCCAGAGGGCCACAAGGCCAAGCCCGATCAGGTGCAGCGCCCAGTCATGGCGCGCCGTGGTATCATGGCGCATCAGCCGCGCCTCGCCCCGCAGCCAGAGCAGGGAGCCAAGGAGCGGGCCCAGCAGCATCCGCCCCAGAAGCGTGTTGTTGGCGCGGAAGGCCGCGCGAACAGCACGCGGCAGCCGCGCCCAGACCCGCGGATCAAGGTAGTTCGATTCCGGATCGTCGTAAGGATCGGTCAGGTTGGGGTCATGGTGATGCGCCAGATGGGTCGCGCGAAAGCGGCGGTAGGGCACGGTGGGGAACAAGGCGGGGAACACCAGCGCCTCATTCAAGCGCGGGCTGCGGAAGGGGTGGCCATGCAGCGCCTCGTGTTGAAGCGAGCAGAACTGGGTGATCGCAAGCGCGGTGAGCGCGATGCCCAGCGCAGGGGAAAGGCCGAAAGCAAAGGTGGTGCCAAGCGCCCAGAGGGCATAGGTGGCGGCCAGAAGCGCGAGGGTGGGCCATTCGACAGCGGAGCGGGAGTCAGGGTGTATGGCCAAGGCGCGCGGGTCCGTTTTGATAACTGGTTTGTGAATATCACTTGCCAGCGGCCCCCGGAACGCCAAGGATGCGCAACATCTGCACAACACTGTTGTGTTTTGTCACCAAAGGTGAGGTATGATCGACAAGCGTGTGCGCGCCGCCCTGTTCCGCAGCCGCTTGGCCGAGGCGATGGGCGAGCGCGCGGTGTCGCAAGCGGCGCTGGCGCGGGCCTGTGGCGTGGACCGGTCCACCATCAGCCAGCTTCTGGTGTCAGACAAGCGGCTGCCCAATGCGCAACTGGCGGCGGATTGTGCCGAAGCCTTGGGGGTGTCGGCGGATTGGCTGCTGGGCCTGTCCAAGCGCCCCGAGCCGGTGGCCGACCTTTTGGCGATGCAATTGACCGAGACGCAGGCCCCGCGCGCGCTGATCGACGAGGCGATCTTTGGCTGGCACCAAGAGGCGGCGGGCTACAAGATCCGCCATGTGCCCGCGACGCTGCCCGATATGCTGAAAACGCGCGGGGTGGTGGAGTGGGAATATGCGCCGCAACTGGGACGGTCGGCGGCGCAGGCGATTGGCGCCTTCGAGGACCGGCTGGCGTGGATGCGGGGCGCGCGGTCGGATTATGAAATCGCCCTGCCCCGGCATGAGCTTTTGGCCTTTGCGCAAGGCACCGGCTATTATGCCGGGCTGCCAGTGGCGCTGCGGCTGGAGCAGATCGACCGGCTGATCGAATTGACGGAAACGCTGTATCCGGCGCTGCGCATCTATCTGTTCGATGCGCGGCGGGTGTTTTCCGCGCCGATCACGGTGTTTGGCCCGCTGTTGGCGGTGCTTTATCTGGGGCGGCACTATCTGGCCTTTCGCGATACCGCGCGGGTCGAAAGCTTTACCCGGCATTTCGACTGGCTGGTGCGCGAGGCCGAGGTGTCGGCCCGCGAGCTGCCCGCCCATCTGCGGGCGCTGCGGGCCGGGGTGGGTCAGTAGGTTTGCAGGCGGCGGGTGTCGTAGCCGTTGAAATCAAAGATCTCGCGCGCGGCGGTCAGCCGGTCGGGCGGCAACCCGCCGCCGCGGTTGAGGATAAAGCCGAAATCGCCCGAGGGGGTGGCGATGGCCAGCGTGCGGTAATCGGTGTCGGCCCAGATCACCCACCACGGTTGACCATTCACCAGAAAGCGCCCCGGTCCGGTGCTGGGCATCGGCCCATTGATCTGCACCGACTGGCCCGACAGGCACAGGCGCGCGGTGATGCGGAGCGCCCCGCCCTGCCCGCCGATCTCGGCCCCGCCGGGGGTGCAGCGGCTGCCTTGCGGCGCAAAGCTAGCGGTTTGTTGCCAACGCCCGATCAGGCGGGATTGGTCCAGCTGGGCATTCGACCAGATCGGCGCCGAGGGCGCGCGGTAAGGACCCGGCGTGGCGGGCGCGCGCGGGCCTGTGCAGGCGACAAGTGCCAGCAAGGCAAGGCCGGAAAGCGCCGCGCGGATCAGTTGATGCATTGGGTGAGCATCCTTCCTTGGTCGTTCAGGATGTCATGGCAGCCCAGCATCGGGGTGACGGGGGCACAGGTGCCGGATTTCGCAAGGCAATAGCCGGTGCAATCGGTCGCGGCCCGGCAGGATTGGCCCGCGTCGCGCGTGGGGCTCTGGCAAAAGGCCGCCGCGCCGCCGCCCGCCACGCTCCAGCGCCCGCCCCGCCTCTCGCAGGCCAGTTGCGCCGCCGTCTTGACGGCCACAGGGGCCACCGGTTCGGCAGCGGCGGGCGCTTCGGCGGGGGGGGAAGCGGCGGTTTCGGGGGAGGCCTCGGGCGCAGGCACGGCGGCTGGCGCTGCGGCGGGCGCAGATGCCGGCGCGGCGGCGGGCGCATCCAGCGAGGTGACAGCGATGGCGCCCCCGGTGATCGGGTTGGCCTGCGCCTCGACCGTGGCATCGCGCGCCAAGGCTCCGGGCAAGACCTGACAGGCGGCCAGAACGGGCAGCAGGAGCAAGGGCAAGAGCAGGCGCACACGCATGGGCAGGTTACCAGAGCAAGGACAGGCGGTCAGTAAGGCATCGGATGCAGGCGGTGCGCAATGGCGATGTCGGCCAGCACATCCTCTGACAGGAACACATCCGCCGCTCCAAGGTTCGGCATCAACTGCGCGGTCGAGGTGGCGCCAATGATCGGGATGCAGGGGAACGGCCGCGACAGGCAAAACGCAATCGCCATCTGGCAAGGGTCAAGCCCATGGGTGGCGGCAATGCCCAGATAGGCGGCCACCGCCGGGAACACCTGCGGCGTGATGCGCCCGCCCAGATCGGGCGTGAAGCTGCGCCGCGTGCCCACCGGCACCACATCGCCCGCATATTTGCCGCTGAGCAGCCCCGCCGCGAGCGGCGAGAAGGCGAGAAGCGGCATATCCTCGACCATGCTCAGCTCGCACCAATCGGTGTCGAACTGGCGGCACAAAAGCGAGTATTCGTTCTGCACCGAGACCATGCGCGGCAGGTCATGCACCTGCGCCAGATGCAGCCAGAGCGCCGCGCCCCATGTGCTTTCATTCGACAGGCCAATCGCGCGGATCTTGCCTTCGGCCATCAGATCGGCGGCAGCGCGCAGCACATCCAGCATATGCGCCTCGACCTCGGCCCGGTCGGTGACGCGCGGGGCATAGCGCCACGACTGGCGGAAATGATAGCTGCCGCGGTTGGGCCAGTGCAGTTGGTAAAGGTCGATGTAATCGGTTTGCAGGCGGCGCAGGGAGTCTTCCACCGCGGCGCGCAGACTGGCGCCCGTGATCGGCGCGCCGCCCCGCACCGCCTGTTGCCCGGCTCCGCTGATCTTGGTCGCGATCTGCAACCGCGCCCGCCCGCCGCGCTGCGCAAGCCAAGTGCCGATGATGGTTTCGGTATCGCCCACAGTCTCTGCCCGCACCGGATTGGTCGGATACATCTCGGCGGTGTCCCAGAAGGTGACGCCGTGATCCAGCGCCAGATCGGCCTGCGCATGGCCTTCGGCTTCGGTGTTCTGGCTGCCCCATGTCATGGTGCCAAGACAGAGCCTCGAAACCTCGATGCCGCTTTTGCCCAGTTGAACGCGTTCCATGATCTGCCCTTCGCTGCCGTCAGTTCTGGCCTGCACCCTAGCCCCCCAGCCCGGCAAGGCAAGGCCAAGTGCCGGGAGGCGCGCGAATTTCCCCCGCTCCTCACGCAGGCAGGCGCGCAGCGGTCACGGCGCTTTTTGCCCGTTCGGGCGTGCGGCGCCTCTTTACTTGCAAGACCAAAGGGTCTTTGGTTTGCCCATGCGCCTGATGATCTCCTTTGCTGCCCTGTTTCTCTCTGTGGTGCTGCTGCAGCTGGGTTTGGGGGGCGTGGCCCCCTTGGATGCCATCTCGGGTGTGGCGCTGGGGTTCAGCCCGGGCCAGATCGGCTTTCTGGGCTCGGCGCATTTCTTCGGCTTCTTCATCGGCTGCTGGTGGGCGCCGCGCTTGATGGGCAGTGTCGGGCATTCCCGCGCCTTTGCGGCCTTCACCGCCGCCGGAACCCTTGGGATTCTGGCGCATATGATGGTGGTCGATCCCTATGCCTGGGCGGTGATGCGGCTGACCTCGGGGCTGGCGGTGGCGGGGTGCTACACGATCATCGAAGCGTGGTTGCAGGCCAAGGTGACCAATGAAACCCGGGGGCGGGCCATGGGGCTCTACCGCGTGGTCGATATCGCGGGCTCTCTGGGCGCGCAGCTGATCATCGGGGTGCTGGAGCCTGCAAGCTACCTGTCCTACAACATCCTCGCCCTGCTGTGTTGCCTTGCGATCTTCCCGCTGACGCTCAGCCGTGCCGAGGCGCCCGAAATGCCCGACGCCCCGCGCCTGCGCCCCGGTCTTGCCTGGCGCATGTCGCCCTTGGCGGCGGCGGGGGTGGTGGTCTCGGGGATCACGGGCGCGGCCTTTCGCATGGTGGGGCCGCTTTACGGCACCGAGGTGGGGCTGCGCGCCGATCAGATCGCGTTGTTTCTGGCGGCCTATGTTCTGGGCGGGGCCTTTGCGCAATATCCTGTGGGCTGGCTCGCCGACCGTTATGACCGCCGCAGCGTGCTGATCTTCCTGTCGGTGGGCGGGGCCCTCTCCTGCGCGACCACGGTGCTGGCGGCGGGCAGCGGCACGCTGGGGGTGTTTCTGGCCGCCGGGGTGTTCGGCTTCTTCACCATGCCGGTCTACTCCGTCTCGACCGCGCATGCCCATGACTACGCCACCCAGATGGAGCGGGTGGAGCTGTCGGCGGCGCTGATGTTCCTCTATGCGGTGGGGGCCATCGCCAGCCCGCTGATCGCGGCGCTGCTGATCGACCGCTACGGCCCTTCGGCGATGTTCCTGATGATCGCGCTGTCGCATGTGGCGCTGATCCTGTTTGGCCTTGCGCGGATGCGCAGCCGCCCTGCCCCGGATGCCCGCACCCCCTATACCTACGAGCCGCGCACCTCGTTCCTGATCGGCAAGCTGTTGCGCAGCCGCCGCGACCGCTGACAGGCGCGCGCCGCTTGCAGGCTTGCACCTTTTCCAAATACTCATTTTGCGCCGCTGGCCCTTGGCGCATCCTCTGGCAAGGCGCTGCTGCTTGCGCTACACCGACGCCACCACAAGACAAAGGCGCATCATGGCACGGATTCTCATCACCTCGGCCATTCCCTATATCAACGGGATCAAGCATCTGGGCAATCTGGTGGGCAGCCAGCTGCCCGCCGATCTGTTCGCCCGCTATATGCGCGCGCGCGGGCATGAGGTGATGTTCATTTGCGCCACCGACGAACACGGCACCCCGGCGGAACTGGCCGCCGCCAAGGCGGGAAAGCCCGTCGCGGAATACTGTGCCGAGATGCATGGCGTGCAGGCCGAGATCGCGCGTGGCTTCCGCCTGTCGTTCGACCATTTCGGCCGCTCCTCCAGCCCGCGCAACCATGCGCTGACGCAACGCTTTGCAGGCAAGCTGGCCGAGAACGGGCTGATCCGCGAAGTGTCGGAAAAGATGATCTATTCGGTCGATGATGGCCGTTTCCTGCCCGACCGCTATGTCGAAGGCACCTGCCCCAATTGCGGCTATGACTCGGCGCGGGGCGACCAATGCGACAACTGCACCAAGCAGCTTGACCCGACCGATCTGATCCACCCCCGCTCTACCATCTCTGGCTCGACCAACCTTGAGCTGCGCGAGACCAAGCATCTTTACCTGATGCAGCGCAGCTTGCGCGACAAGCTGGAGGCTTGGATCGATTCCAAGACCGACTGGCCGGTGCTGACCACCTCGATCGCCAAGAAATGGCTGAACGATGGCGATGGCTTGCAGGACCGCGGCATCACCCGCGACCTCAACTGGGGCATTCCGGTGAAAAAGGGCGATCAGCCTTGGCCCGGGATGGAAGGCAAGGTGTTCTATGTCTGGTTCGACGCCCCCATCGAATATATCGCCGCCACCGCCGAATGGGCCGATGCCAATGGTCTGGACGATGCGGCGTGGGAGCGCTGGTGGCGCACCGACAAGGGCGCCGAGGACGTGACCTATTATCAGTTCATGGGCAAGGACAACGTGCCGTTCCACACCCTGTCCTTCCCCGCCACCATTCTGGGCTCGGGCGAGCCGTGGAAGCTGGTCGATTACCTGAAATCGTTCAACTATCTGAATTATGACGGCGGTCAGTTCAGCACCTCGCGCGGGCGCGGGGTGTTCATGGATCAGGCGCTGTCGATCCTGCCTTCCGATTACTGGCGCTGGTGGCTGTTGTCTCATGCCCCGGAATCCTCGGATGCCGAGTTCACATGGGAGAATTTCCAAGGCTCGGTGAACAAGGATCTGGCCGATGTGCTGGGCAATCTGGTGAGCCGCGTCACCAAATTCGCCACGTCGAAGTTCGGCAGCACCGTTCCGGCAGGCGGCCAGTTTGGCGCGATGGAAACCGCGCTGATCGCCGATCTGGGCGCGCGTATCCGCGACTATGAGGCGCTGATGCAGGCGATGGAGGTGCGCAAGGCGGCGGCCGAGTTGCGGGCGATCTGGGTGATCGGCAATGAATACCTGCAGGCCGCGGCACCGTGGAGCGTGGTGAAAACCGACCCCGAGCAGGCGCAGGCGATGATCCGGCTGGCGCTGAACCTGATCCGGGTCTACGCGATCCTGTCGCAGCCCTTTATCCCCGATGCGTCCGCCGCGATGATGCAAGCGATGGGGTCGGATGATTGGACATGGCCCGATGATCTGCCCGCCGCGATGCGCGTGCTTGAACCGGGGCAGCCGTTCAGCGTGCCGGAAAACCTGTTCCGCAAGATCACCGATGAAGAACGTGCCGAATGGCAGGCGCGCTTTGCCGGGGTGCGGACGTGACAGAGGCCGCGCCTCCGGTCTGGCAACTGGTGCTGGTCTTGTGGGGCACGAAATACCCGGTGGCAGAGGTGAATCACCTGATTGCCACCGTGTGCCGCCATGCCGCCCACCCGCCGCGCGTGGTGCTGATCACCGACCGCCAGCGCGAGGGGCTGCGTCCGGGGGTGGTGCAGCGGCTGATCCCGGACTTCTTCATGGCGCCCGAAATGCGCGGCGCGGGCTGTCAGACCAAGCTGTGCATGTTCGAAGCGGGCGTGGTGCCGGATGATCTGCCAGCCGTGTTCATCGATATCGACACGGTGGTGCTGGGGGATCTGACGCGGCTTTTGGCCTTGCAGACCGAGCGGCGGACGGTGGCGATCTTGCAAAGCGCGGTGCTGCCCTTTGGCGCTTTGGCGCGGGGGGTGTTCCGGCTGACCAAGGGGCGCAAATATGCGCGCGGAAATTCCTCGATCGTGGTCTATCACCCGGCGGAAACCGCGCATATCGCGGCGCGCTACCGGGCTTTGGTGGCGGCGCATGGCTTCAACGGCCTGCGTCCGATGATTGCGGATGAGCGCTTCATGAGCTGGGCGCATCAGCCGCAGATGCGGGCGATCCCGCGGCGCCTTGCGGTGAAGCTGCCGACCGAATTCATGCTGCCCTATCGCTGGTTGATCCTGCTGCGCGCGCGCCTGCCTTGGGTGCGCCGTCGCTGGGCGGGGCTGGTGGCGCTGACCCTGCCGGGGGCGGAGGTGAAGGGCGAGGCGCTCTTGGCGCTGCCGGAGGGTGGCGAGGTGGTGGACCGCAAAGGGCGGCGGCTGATCTGGTCAGAGGCCGCCTTGGGCCCGGTGAAGGCGCGGTTGACGGACTATTACACATCCCTTCAGGCAAGCGGGAGGACACCTTGATTCTAGGTCATATCGGGGCGCGCAAAGGATCGAAGGGCGTGCCGGGCAAGAACTTTCGCACGCTCTGTGGCAAGCCGCTGATCGACTGGTCGCTGGACCAGCTGTTTGCCAATCCGCGCGTGGGCGCGGTGGTGGTGTCGACCGATGATCCGGCCATTTACGCCCATGCCGTGGCGCGCGGCGCGCTGGCCATTGGTCTGCGCCCGCCGGAACTGGCCACCGATACCGCGCCCAAATGGGGCGTGTGGCAGCACGCGCTGGCGGCATCCGAGGCGATCTGCGGGCCGGTTTCGGCCTTTCTGGATCTGGACTGCACCTCGCCCTTGCGGGTGCCCGAGGATATCGACGGCGCGCTGGACCGGTTCGCAAGCGAAGCCCCCGATATGGTGATGAGCGTCTGCGAGGCGCGCAAGAACCCCTATTTCAATCTGGTGGAACCGGATGCCACAGGCGCCTTGCAGGTGTCAAAGCCGCTGCCCGGCGGGGTTTGGGCGCGGCAGGATGCGCCGGTGGTTTATGAGCATGTCGGCGTCGTCTATGTGGTTGATCCCGCCTATCTGCGGCGGGCAAAAACCATCTATGAGGGGCGCGTGCTGCCCTTCGTGCTGCCTTCGGAGCGCTGCCATGACATTGACACGCCTTACGATTTCCGGCTGGTCGAGTTCCTGTTGAGCGAGCAGCTGGCGGCGGGGGTCAGGAAGGTCTGATCGCCGCCAGAAGCTGCGGGATCGCGGCCATGGTTTTGGCGGTGGCATTGGAATGCGCGGCGGTGAAGGCGGCGATGCGGGCCGGATCGGTGGCGGCATCGGCGATGAGGGCGGCGGCAAGGGCGGCGGCATCGGGGACGGAGGCGGCCACACCCGCCGCCTCGGCCTCGGCGAAGGGATATTCGATGGTGTGGGTGTGCGGACCGGTCAGCACCGGCTTGCCCAGCACCAAGGCTTCGGAAATGTTATGCGCGCCCTTGGGGTTGAAGCCGCCGCCGACGATGACCTGATCGGCGAGGGCAAGGTAGCCATACATCTCGCCCAAGGAGTCGCCATAGAAGATGTCGGGCGAGAGGACGGGGGACGCGCCCCAGACGGCGGGGTCAAACGCGGGGCCAAGGCTGGAGCGCCGCAGGAGGCTGAGGCCTTCGGCGGCGAGGATCTGTGCGACCGCATCGAACCGCTCGGGGCGGCGGGGCACGTAGACGAAGAGCGGCATCGGCAGGCCCCGCGCGGCGTGATCGGCGCGCAAGGCGTGGATGGCGTGGAGATAGGTGGCATCCTCGCCTTCGATGGCGGAGGCGATGGTGAGGACGCGGCGGGCGCTGGCGCCGAGCCATGGCCGGGCCGCCTGCCCTGCCGCCACCAGCGCAGGCGGCACCGGTTGGTCAAAGCGCAATTCGCCGGTGACGGCGATGTTGCGCACGCCCACCGCGGCAAAGCGCTGCGCCTGCAGATCCGATTTCACCAGCGCCCCGGCAAAGCCCTGCATCACCTTTTGCCGCAAGCGCAGACCGCCACTGTCACGTGCGAGGGCGCGGCGGGGATATTGCGCGTTGCACATGAAGAGCGGCACCTTCTGCGCACGGGCGGCGGCGACCATGCGCGGCCAGATCTCGATTTCCATCACCAGACCATAGGCGGGGCGGAAGCTGCGGAAAAAGCCGCGGTAGGCCCAAGCGGTTTCAAACGGCACCCAGACGGCGGTGAGTCGGCCTTCAGCGATGTCTTCGGCGAAAATGCGATGCGCCTCGGCCCGGCCCGCGGGGGTGAAATGGGTGGTGACGACTTGGCTGCCGCTGTCGAGCAGCGCGCGGATCAGCGGCACGGCAGAGCGCAACTCGCCCAGCGAGACGGCATGGACCCAGATGGCGCGTCCGGGCACGAATTTTCTGCGAAAATTCGGCGACGGACGGTGGCGGCCGAAACGCTCGGCCAGATGGGAGGTATAGGCAGGGTCCTTGCGGCCGCGCTTCCACAGATAGGCGAGGAGGAGTGGCAGGCCCAGTGTCCAGAGCGCCGACCACACAAGGAGAAAGGCCCGAATCATGGGCGCACCAGCCTGAGCAGATCGGCGGCCAGCGGGTCGAGTGCATCGGCGGCGCGGGTCACGATGGCCTGCGCGCGCGCGGCCCTATGGTGCAGGTCGGGCTGTTGCAAGGCTGCCGTCAAAGCGCCCGGCGCGACGGCGATGGCCGCCGCTTCGTCTTGCAGGGCTTTGTAATCGGCGATGAAATTCGCGACATCGGGGCCATGCAGGATGGCTGCGCCCAGATGGGCAGCCTCCCATGGGTTATGGCCGCCGATGCTGTCGAACCCGCCGCCGATCAGCGCGGCTTCCGCAAGACGATACCACAGACCAAGCTCGCCATAGGTGTCGGCCAGCCAGACCGCATCTCCGGACGCGGGCACCCGGCCAAGGCTGCGGCGGGCGAAGGGCAGGCGTGCATCGGTCAGGCGAGCGGCAATGGCGCCTGCGCGGGCGGCATCGCGTGGGGCAAGGATGAGGAGCCAGCGCGGGTCTTGCGCCCAGAGCGCGGCTTGGGCGGCCAGTGCCTGCGTCTCGTCGCCGGGATGGGTCGAGGCGGCCACCCAGACGCGGCGGCCTTGCACGGCGGCCTTTGCCGCGGCCAGCGTGGCCGGATCGGCGGCGAGCGGCGGCGCGGCGGATTTGAGCGAGCCGCTGACCCAGACGCCGTCGCCGCCCAAGGCCCGCAGGTGCGCGGCGCTGCGCGCATCTTGCGCGGTGATGCGGGCGAAGCGGGCCAAGAGATCGCCATAAAGGCCGCCCGCCTTGGCGCGGCGGGCAAAGCCTGCGTCGGTCATCCGGGCGTTGACCAGCGCCAAGGGCACCCCCCGCGCATGGGCGGCCACCACCGCACCGGGCCAGAGCTCTTGCTCGGCCCAGATCGAGAGAGCGGGCTGCCAATGATCGAGAAAGCGGGCAAGGTAGCGCGGCGCGTCCAGCGGCAGGAATTGGTGGCGGGTGCGCGGCGGCAGGTTGCTGGCGATCACCTGCGCCGAAGAGCGTGCCGAAGAGGTGATGAGAAAGTGCAGCTCGGGTTCGGCGCGGGCGAGCGCCGTGATCAGGCCGCGCAAGGCCAGCACCTCGCCCAAGCCCACCGCATGCAGCCAGATCAGCTGTCCCGGCGGTCGGGGCGCGCTGGGATGGCCGCGCTTTTCGGCGACGCGGGCCGGATCTTCCTTCCCGCGCGCGAGGCGGCGGCGCAGCACCAAGGGCCCTGCCAGCGCAATCAGCGGGCTGGCGGCCAGATAGGCACGCAAGGCAAGGCCCATGGGAACGGGTTCAGCCATGGTCTTGATCGCGGAAGGCCTTTTGCAGGCCCTGGGCCCAGAAGGCGGGATCGGCCAAGGTTTGGGCGAAGCGGTCGGCCGCCCTGCCCTCGCCAAAGCCGCTGTCGCGGGCGGTGCGTCGACCCCAATGGTCGGCCAGAAACCGCGCCACCGCGGCCCCATCACCGGCGGCGGCGAAGGCGACAGAGGCCGCCATTGCCCGGTTTGTCTGGCGGGTGCCGACATCGAGCGAGGGCAGACCGAGGAACGGCGCCTCGCGCACGCCCGCGCTGGAGTTGCCCACCATGCAGGCGGCATGTTTCATCAGTTCCGAGAAATGCGCGAAACGCATGGAAGGGATCAGACGGAAGCGGTCTTTCGGCAGGCCAGCCAGCACCGCGAAGATCTGATCCGAGCCGGGGTCGTTGTTGGGGGCGATCACCACGAAGTTGCGCCCCGAGGCATTGAGCGCACCGAAAAGCGCCTCTGCCTGCGCGCCCATGCTCGCCTGTTCGCTGGTGACGGGATGAAAGACCGCGATGCCGTAATCGTCGAAGGGAATGTCATAGCGCGCCCGCACCTCGGCAAGGCTGACGCCCGAGGGGCTGGCGTGGAAATCCAGCTCGGGCGAGCCGATGACATGGATGGTCTCGGGCGGTTCGCCCAGCGTCATCACCCGGCGGGCGGCGGCCTGTGACGACACGAAGTGATGGGTGGCAAGCTTGGTGTTGCAATGGCGGAACACCTCATCGATGGTGCCCGACACCTCGCCGCCTTCGATATGGGCGGAAGGGATGTAGTTGGTGGCGGCGACAAGCGCGCCTGCCAGCGCCTCGATCCGGTCGCCGTGCAGCACGATCAGATCGGGCTTGTGTTCGGTGATGAAGTCGGAAAAGCCGACCACGGTCTTGGCCAGCACGACATCCTGCCCATCCCCGGGACGCTGGTTGAGGAATTCATGCACCCGCACGCCCGGCATCCGCTGCACCTCAAGCTTGGTCAGGCCATAACGCTCCATCATATGCATGCCGGTGACGAAAAAGGTCACCGCATGCCCCGCATCGCGCGCGGCAGCCGCGAGAGGTTCAAGCTTGCCGAAATCGGCGCGGGTGCCGGTGAGGAAGAGGAGATGGCGGGTCACAATGTACGCTCTGCAGTTCTGGGATCATGGGAGGCGACAAGCGCCTTCACTTCGGCGTGGAGTATAGGATCAGGCGAAGCGATGTGGCCATCTTCGATCGCAAGAAGATACTTGTTGCGCATATCGTGGAAATAGGTCTGCGAGTTCTTTTTCAAATACGTCATGCCAAAGAGCTGATGCCAAGCCAGACAAAAACTGGTGTTGAACGGACGCCGCAAGGCGACATTTCGCAGATGCGCCAAAGCGCGCTGACGCCAGACATCGCTTTCCTCATAGCTTGCAAGCAGCGCTTGGGCTTCACGTGCATAATTTGCATCCGCATAAGCGCCATAGTTGAGGACGAGACGCAAAAAATCGGACGGGCAGCTTTCGATCCTTTCGAGAAAGAGCGACCTGCGAAGCAAGCCCGAAAACTTTGCCCCTCGTGCCATTGCATAAGCCGAAAACCCGATTTCGCCATTTTTGATCGTATAGCTCTTGTCGCTCGACATGCGATACTGTCGCCAGAAGCTGCGAAACAGATCAGATTTCCAAAACTCTGATGAGAACAAATAGAAGTAGGACTCTATGTGCCGCAATTCGTATTTTACCGACCCGTCCGGCTGATAGCGGATCTTTTCATCCTGGTTCAGGCCTGCTGCATCAAGACGATGCTCATCAAGATGGGCTTCCACCGTCTGGATCGGATCGCCTGACATCGGGAACCACACGCTGTCATTCATGATGATCAAGCGCTCGGGGTCGATCCCACGTTCTTGCAGGAGTCTGATACCGTCTTGATAGCCGCCGAAATCGTAGCCAAAGTTTGGACGCTGCAAGAGGAGCCAAGCATAGCGGCGCAATTGGCTTTCGCTGCCCTGCGGAACCTTGCCGTTGATCACGATCAGGGGGGTATAACCGCTTTTCAAGAGGTAGGTGAGCGTCAGAAAGACCGAGCCGGGGATCGACTTGGGTTGAAAAAGCAAGAAAATCACGACCTTTTGGCCGAGCGGCACCTCTCCCTCTGTCAGTTGGACCAGCTTGTGAAAGTCGCGGCGATAATTGAGCACCTCGCGCCGCTGCGCGATCTTTGACGGGGTCGAGGCGATTTTCCGCGGCAAGCCTGTGATCTGACGCGCCAGTCGAAGCAATTCACGTCGAATTTTCCATCGGGGGATCATACGTCTACCTTAATAATGACAAAATAATACAGTGACTTAGACATCACAGTGCAGCGCGGAGCACAGCACTGCGCATTACGGGTGCCAAAGCGCGGGGGCCACCGGCAATAGAAATGGGCCGTCGGCACCAGAGGCTTTGCCTCCAGCCATGGGGGTGGCGGCGAGGGGCGTGCGGGGCAACGTGTCCCAGTTGGTTGACATCTAAACGCCCACCCATTTTCCTGAACCGACGCAACCGGGTCCCGATTGGCAGTCTGGCGACTTGCACGCGCGCGAAACCAAGCCCTGACGTCACAGGCTTGGCCCCAAGGCCAATAAGGAAAAGGAGGTGACGGGTCATGCGGATCGCTTTTGCTGTCGGTGGCACCTATCTGCAAAACGCTTTGGGCGCAATGTCGGTGGGTTGTGGCGATCGGCAAGATCATGCATATCGATGCCACCATCGGCATAGGAATTCAGCGTCAAAATGACACGGATTGTTGTCTCGCTTACTGCGGTTCCTCCGCGGTTCCCGTTCCTCAACGATGTTTTATCGGGTTTTTTGAACCAGACGGTGAAGCCTGTCGAGATCTTGCTGCATATTCCGGATGCGTATCGGCGGGCCAGTTTCAATCCTGTGGTGCCGCCTGTGGTGCCGGAGGGGATCACGCTGAACCGGGTCGCGCAGGACTTTGGGCCAGCAACCAAGGTTCTTCCCACAGTGCAGAGATACCGGAACGAAGATGTCCTGATTTTCTTTTGCGATGATGACAAGATTTATGACCCCAAAGCGCTGGAGCGCTTTGCGGAGGCGGCGGCCAAGCGCCCTGATTGTTGCATCGTCGAGGAAGGCAGTGATCTGTTCGAATGCACGGATGTGCCGTTTCGTGGGGCGCTGTTGCCGCGATACGATCGGCGCAAGAAGGATTTGATGTATCGCCTGAAACGTGCGGCAAGCCTTGGGACATGGAAATCGCGCAAGGCCACGTCCAGCGGTTATACCGATATTCTGGAAGGCTGGGGCGGCGTCATGGTGCGCCCGCATTTCTTTGGGGATGATGTTTTCGACATTCCACACCCCTTTTGGATGGTGGATGATGTCTGGCTGTCAGGACATCTTACGGCGCGCAATGTTCCGATCTGGCTTGAATTTGGCGGGCCTCGCGTGCGGGGATCGCGCAATGAGGTGAAGCGCGTCGCGCTTCACAAGCAGGTGGTGGACGGGATGGACCGTATTGCCCTGAACACAGCCTGTGTGCGCTATTATCAAGACAAGCATAAAATCTGGCTGCCCTGAACCCACCGATCAGCGGGAGGGCAAGAGCATCCCGTGTTTGCCAAGCCAAATGGCACGGCGCAGGTAATTGGCTGCGCGCATGGCATAATTCCCGAGCCGCTTGTGGCGGGGCGGTTTTGTCACCTCTGCGAAGTTTTGTCCGGTGATGGTGCTTGTTCCGCCGTCATCAACGTGGCTGGGGAAAGGCTCAAGACCCATCAGGCGAAAATCATGTTCGAAAAAGCGCGTCGCTTCATAGTCGACGGGGAGCCGGATCGGCAGCATGGCGGGGAGCAGTCGCAGGGCAAGATCGCGTTTCAGCAGATAGGCGCCAAATCCCGTGGCCGGCCCCAGATAGGCGTTCAAAGACCAGTTCCCCACCCTGCCCTGCCGGACCGGGATTTTGGCACGGATGCGGTTGAGCTTCAGCATATCCCATTGGTCGCTGACAGTCAGCGCCGCGCGAATGGCAGGCAGGAAGTCGTCGTGAAAGACCACATCATCTTCGAGCACCAAGCCAACCTCTGCCCCGGAGTCCACCAGCCTTTGCCAAACCTCCAGGTGTGAAAGGTAGCACCCCAATTCCGCCGACAGCGGCGGACGGCCCATCAGCTTGGCGAAACCGGGCATATCGGCCATGGGCGCAAGGCGCGCGGCCTCGGCCTTTCCATCAATGGCCGGAACGCGCGTGACGGTGAGGCCCATCGCTTCAAACTGCGCCTCCATCTTGGCACGACGCTCGGTGGCACGATCAAGGTTGATCATCCAGATCGGCAGGCGCAGACCGTCACTCACGCGAGGTCGCTCCACTTCAACTGCGTGTTGCGCGTTACGCTGCGGGTCAGGCGTTTGCCGAGCACTTTGTCGAAGTCATAGCCCGCGATCTCGCCCGAGCCGGGGCGGCGGGCCCAGATGTCTTGTTCGCGGATCACATGGCCTTCGGGCAGGTCGGCGTCGGCCACCACAGAGGCGCGGGCGAAGCGGTAGACGTCTTCCTCGGGGGCGGAGCGTTGCTTGGGGTTGTTGGCGGCAATCCAGATCTCACGCGCGCGGTCAATCAGGTGGCGCAGTTCCGACGGGTCCATCGAGTTGATGATGTCGGGGCCTTTGCGATAGCGGGTGTCGGTGTAGTGACGCTCGAGAATGCAGGCGCCCAGCGCCACGCTGGCCAGCGCCATCTCGGGGCCGATGGAATGGTCGGAAAAGCCCACCACCGCCTTCGGAAAGGCGCTGCGCAGCTCTGTCACGCCGCGCAAGGACACGATTTCGGGCGGGCTGGGATACAGGTTGGTGCATTCCAGCAGCGCATAATCCACCCCCGCCGCATCCAGAATGGCCACGCTGGCACGCAGGGTTTCGATCGTCTGCATTCCGGTGGACAGGATCACCGGCTTGCCCTTGCGCGCGATGTGGCGAATGAGCGGCAGGTTATCCGCCTCGCCGCTGCCGATCTTATAGGCGGGCACGTCGAGGCTTTCGAGGTAATCGGCGGCGGCGCGCGAAAACGGCGTGGAAATCCAGATCATGCCAAGGGATTCGGTGTAGCGCTTGAGTTCGGCCTCGTCCTCGAGGCTGAGCGCGCAACGCTCCATCACATGCCAGATCGAGACATCGGCATTGGGCGGAAAGATCGACTTCGCCTCGTCTGTCATCTCGTCTTCAAGGATATGGGTCTGGTGCTTGATCATCTCGCAGCCTGCCCCGGCGGCGAGGCGCACCATCTCTTTGGCGACG
Source organism: Pseudorhodobacter sp. MZDSW-24AT (assembly GCF_002794355.1). GTDB lineage: Bacteria > Pseudomonadota > Alphaproteobacteria > Rhodobacterales > Rhodobacteraceae > Pseudotabrizicola. The sequence goes on from NZ_PGOI01000001.1 coordinate 176,894, forward strand.
TCGAGGCTGCCGCCATGGTTGATGCCGATTTCGGCGATGACCAGCGGCGGGTGGTGGGGGCCAATCTCACGAGTGCCGATTTTCATGGGGGCGGTCCTTGCAAAGGGTTTGCCCTGATCTACCCCCCTCACCCGCGCAAGGGAAGCCCTATGCCCGCAAGCGCGCCGCCAGATGGGCGATCCTTGGCCGCAGGTCATCGCGCAAGGGGCCCTCGCGCGGCGGATCGAGAAGCGTGGTGAGCAGATGGGGGGCGGGCGGCGGGCGGCCACCGCCGCCCCAAGACAGCGCGCGGAAGATGGCCTGCGCCGCGTCTGGCAGGGTATCGGGGATCTCATACCCCGCAAGCGTGGCCCAAAGCGCGGTCCAGCAGCGTCCCACGCTCCACGGGTTATAGCCGCCGCCCCCCAGCAGCAGCAGGCGCGGGGCAAGGGGGCGCAACGCCCGCAGCACCTCGATATAGGCGCGGTTCGAGAGCGACAGGCGGGCAAGCGGATCTTCCTCGAGCGAATCCGCCCCGGCCTGAAGCAGGATGACATCGGGCCGATGCGCCTGCACATGCGGCAGGATCACCTGATGCAGCACCGCGCGCATTTCGGTATCGTTCAGCCCGCGCGGGAGCGGCAGGTTCACGCAATTGCCGCCGCCATCATCGCTCAGCGCGCCGGTAAAGGGCCAGCGCCCTTCTTCATGGGTGGAGACCAGCAGGGTTTCGGGATCGCCCGCAAAGCCGTGCTGGACGCCGTCGCAATGATGGGCGTCAATGTCGACATAGGCGATGCGGGCAAAGCCCGCGCGCCGCAAGGCAAGGATCGCCAGCACGGGGTCGTTGAGGTAGCAAAAGCCATTGGCCCGGTCCGGCAGGCCGTGATGGGTGCCGCCGCCCGGCACATGCACCGCGGGCGTGCCGCTGGCCAGAAGCTCGGCCGCCAGCATCACCCCCCCGGCCCCGGTGGCGGGGCGGGCATAGATCTCGGGGAAGATCGGGTTTGACAGCGTGCCCAGATGGTGACGCGCCTGCACTTCGGGCGACACCGTCCCCTGCGCTTCGGCAGCTTGCAGGGCCGCGATATAGGCGGGCGTGTGCCAGTGAATGAGGGCGGCAGGCTTGGCACGCGGGCTGGTGCGATATTGCGCGGGCGGCAGCCAGCCCAGCGCATGCCCCAGATCCATCACCGTGGAGACACGCGGCACGCGCAACGGATGCGTGGCGCCATAGGACGAGCCGCGATAGACGGCGGAGCCGACAAAGATCGGCAAGGTCACGGCAACAGCGGCTCGATCTGACGGGTGATGACGGCGGAGGTCGGCTTGACCGCGGCGCCCCAGGTGCCCACCACCTCCCCCTCGGGGCCGAGCAGCACCTTGTTGAAATTCCAGCCGGGCGTGAAACCCTCTTCCAGCGCGAGCCACTGATAAAAAGGATGCGCCTTTGGACCGCGGACATGGGTGATGTCGGTCATCGCAAGGGTCAGGTCAAAGCGCAACGCGCAGAACTCTTTCACGGCCTGCGCATCGGCCAGTTCTTGGTTGAAATCATCCGAAGGCACCGCCAAGACCAGAAGGCCGCGCGGGCCGTAGCGGTCATGCAAGGCTTGCAGGTCATCAAACTGCCCGGCAAATCCGCAAAGCGATGCGGTATTGACCACCAGCACCGGACGCCCACGCCAGGTTTCGAGCGCGATCTGGCCGCCATCGATCGAGGCAAAGGTGAAGCGCGGCGCCTCGGCCGCGGCCCCTGCACCGCCCGCCTGCAAGGCGAGCGCCGCTCCAAAGCAGGCAAGAAACGTCCGACGGCGCATGAAACCCCTCCCCTTCTCTACGGCGCAGATAGTCTTTCTTGTCCTTGCGTCAAAGGGGCAAAACAGCCTGCGCAAAAAATGCGCGGGAGGCCGCCAGCGAGGCGGGCGCAGGAAAAGTTTCAGTGCAAGAGGGGGTGACAAGCTGTGCAAGAGCCTCAATATAGGATTGCACAGCCGCGCAATGGTCCGATGCAAGGATTTTTTTCCGAAGTCCGCGTATCCGAAAAATCAGACGCAGGCATGAGGCAGGCCCAGACCAAGAAAAACACGCCATGAAACAGACAGCGCCAGAGCAGTTCCACCCGAGCCCCGCCAAGAAAAGCGGCAGCCAGATTGCCGCCCTGTGTTGGCGGATGCATCGCGGGCGCGTGCAGGTGCTGTTGATCACCAGCCGCGACACCGGCCGCTGGATCGTGCCCAAGGGGTGGCCGATGGTCGGCAAGACCGCCGCAGAGGCCGCGGCCACCGAGGCTTGGGAAGAGGCCGGCGTGCAAGGCGCGCTCGAAACAGATGAACCCATCGGCCGTTATGGCTATGACAAGCAACGCGCCGCCAAGGCGCCGCTGCCCTGCGACGTAAGCGTGTATGCGCTGCGCGTCAGCGCCTTGGCCGAAAAATTCCCCGAGCGCAAAGAGCGGCGGCGCAAGTGGTTTGACGCGCGCAAGGCGGCGCGCAAGGTGGCCGAACCAGAGTTGCGCAGCCTGCTTGCCGGACTGTGCCTTGACGGACAAAACCTGTCGCAGCGGCCAGCACAAGAGAAGGCGACTTGAATTTGACCGGGCGATCGTTAGCTCTGTCGCTGAAGACACCGCCCCGATCCATGGTTTGCCGATGATCCGCTACAGCCTGAAATGCGCCCAAGCCCATGAGTTTGAAAGCTGGTTTCAATCGGCTGAAGCCTACGACGCCTTGCGCAAGGCCGGGCATGTCAGCTGTGCCGTCTGTGGATCGGCAGAGGTGGACAAGCTGTTGATGGCGCCTGCGGTGCGCCCGGCCCGCAAAGCGGCACAAGGAGCCCCGGCCCCGCTGTCACAGCCGCAATCCGAAAAGGAAAAAGCGCTGGCGGCCTTGCGCGCGCAGGTCGAGGCGAATTCGGAATATGTCGGGATGAACTTTGCCGCCGAGGCGCGCGCCATGCATGACGGCGCCGCCCCCGAACGCGCCATCTATGGCGAGGCGCGCCCGGAAGAGGCGCGCAAGCTGATTGAGGATGGCGTGCCCGTCGCCCCCCTGCCGTTCCTGCCGCGCCGCAAGGCAAACTGACCAGGGCCAGCGCCCTGCCCGGCCGGGGGATGCCTCCGGCGGGAGTATTTCAGAAAGGTGCAATCAAGGACAGCGCGTCAGGATTGCACCTTTTCCAAATACTCATCTTATTTCCCGAACTTGCCCCGCAGCGCATCGGCAAAAGGATTGGCGCTGTTGCCTTGCGGCGCGGATTGCATCGGCAGCGGTTTGCCGCGGGGGGCGGGTTTCTCGGCGCGTGTGGCGGCGCGGTCGCGGGCCGTTTCGCGCGCGTCGCTGCTGTCCTTGCGCATGGTCAGGGCAATGCGTTTGCGGGCGGCGTCCACCTCGACCACACGGACCTGCACGACATCTCCGGCTTTGACCACCTCATGCGGGTCTTTGACGAAGCGGTCGGCGAGTTGACTGACATGGACCAGACCGTCCTGATGCACACCCACATCGACGAAAGCGCCAAAGGCCGCCACGTTGGTGACGGTGCCTTCCAGCAACATGCCGGGTTTCAGGTCGCGGATTTCGTTCACGCCTTCGGTGAAGGTGGCGGTGCGAAAGCTGGGGCGCGGGTCGCGGCCGGGCTTTTCGAGTTCGGCCAGAATGTCCTTGACCGTGGGCAGACCAAAGCGGTCGTCGATGAACTGTCGCGGGTCGAGTTTTTGCAGCGCCGCCGCATCGCCCATCAGGCTGCGGATGTCGCGGCCGCAGGCGGCGGTGATGCGGCGGGCGACGTCATAGGCCTCGGGGTGGACCGAGGAGGCGTCAAGCGGTTCCTTGCCGCCGGCGATGCGCAAGAAGCCTGCGGCCTGTTCAAAGGCCTTTGGCCCCAGCCGCGCGACCTTGAGCAGCTCGCGGCGGGTGGTGAAAGGGCCGTTCGCGTCGCGATGCGCGACGATGGCCTCGGCCAGACCCGGCCCCACGCCCGAGACGCGGGCCAAGAGCGGCGCCGAGGCGGTGTTGAGGTCCACCCCCACCGCGTTCACCGCATCTTCGACCACGGCCTCCAGCTGACGCGCGAGGCGGTGCTGATCGACATCGTGCTGATACTGGCCGACGCCGATGCTCTTGGGTTCGATCTTCACCAGTTCGGCCAACGGGTCTTGCAGGCGGCGGGCGATGCTGACCGCGCCGCGCAAGGACACGTCGAGATCGGGAAACTCGCGCGCGGCAAGCTCGGACGCGGAATAGACCGAGGCCCCGGCTTCCGACACGATGACCTTCACCGGCTTTTCCGCCCCCGGCAGCACGGCCAGCAGGTCGGCCACCATCTTTTCCGTCTCGCGGCTGGCGGTGCCATTGCCGATGGCGATGAGCTGCACCTTGTGCTTGGCGATCAGCTGCGCCAGTGCCACCTGTGCGCCGCGCAGGTCATTCTTGGGCTGGAACGGATAGACGGTGTCGGTGGCGAGCACCTTGCCGGTGGCATCCACCACCGCGACCTTGACCCCGGTGCGGATGCCGGGGTCCAGCCCCATGGTCGCCTTGCCGCCTGCGGGGGCGGCCAGCAAAAGATCCTTGAGGTTGCGGGCAAAGACGTTGATCGCCTCGGCCTCGGCGCGGTCGCGCAGCTCGCCCATCAGGTCGAGGGTGAGCGAGGTTTTCAGCTTGATCCGCCACGCCCAGCTTGCAGCCTCGCGCAGCCACGCATCAGCAGCCCCCTTGCCCGCCGCCGAGAGCGCCGCACCGCAGGCGAGTTCTGCCGGGCTTTGGCCGCGCGGGGCGTCGGCGTCGATCTCGAGATCGAGGGTCAGAAAGCCTTCGTTGCGGCCGCGCAGCATGGCGAGCACCCGGTGGCTGGGGGCGGTGGCCCAAGGTTCGTCATGCGCGAAGTAATCGGAGAACTTGGCGCCTTCCGCCTCTTTCCCCGGCACCGCCTTGGCCGAAAGGCGGGAGACTTGTTTCATGTGGTCGCGCAGACGGCCCAGAAGGCTTGCGTTTTCCGACAGGCCTTCGGCGATGATGTCGCGCGCACCCTCCAGCGCGGATTTGGCATCGGGCACGGCTTCGGTCACAAAGCCTGCCGCCAGTGTCGCCGGATCGGCGGTGCGGTCGGCCAGAATCGCGTCGACCAGAGGTTGCAGCCCGTTTTCGCGGGCGATCATCGCCTTGGTGCGGCGTTTGGGCTTGTAGGGCAGATAGATGTCTTCCAGTTCGGCCTTGGTGGTGGCCTTGGCGATGGAAAGGGCCAGCGGATCGGTCATCTTGCCCTGTTCCGTGATAGACCCGAAGATCGCGGCGCGCCGGGCCTCCATCTCGCGCAGATAGACCAGACGATCGGCCAGCAGGCGCAGTTGCGAATCGTCCAGACCGCCCGTCACCTCTTTGCGGTAGCGCGCGATGAAAGGCACCGTGGCGCCTTCGTCCAGCAAGGCCACGGCGGCGGTGACCTGAGGCGTTTGCGCGTTGATTTCGGTGGCGATGGTCTGCGCGATGCGGCGGGTGGTGTCTGGCGTCATGATGGTCTGGTCCCTCTCGGTCGGAGGGCGACCATAGCCAAGCCGCAGGCGGAGCGAAAGAGGAGGAGAGACGCCCCTGCCCCCATGCGGCGGCGTGTCGCCCGAAGGACGACCAGACCGCACGCAAGGAGGGAGGATGGTACCAGCTCCCCGGCTCGAACGGGGGACCCCTAGATCCACAATCTAGTGCTCTAACCAACTGAGCTAAGCCGGCACACGGGGCGATTTAACGCCCCTTACCCGGGATTGCAAGCGGGGTTTGCCGCAAAAATTTCGTGAATCGCACGGAGAGGGGCGCGCGGGCACATCAAGACTTGGGGCTGCGGCTTGCGAAACGGACCAAAGGGCGCTAGGCGGAACGCACTGCCACAAAGGGGATCACGATGGGCATCGACAAGGAAAGCGATATCGCCGCAAACCTTCAGATCGGGCCGACCTCGGCCGGAATGGTGCGCATTTATGTGGAAGCCGATGGGGGAATCGAGCTGCCACTGGATTTCGAACCGGAAGAGGCCGAGGAAATCGCCGAAGAATTGCGCGCGGCCGCCGAAGCGGCGCGGGCGATGGGAACCGGCAAGCCCAAGGCTAAGCCCAAGCGGAAATAACGCCTGCCGGATCGCGCAATGCTTGCAGCCGCAAGGCGGCGTGGCGCGCGAAGCCTTGCAGCACGGCCTTGCGCCGGGCGGGTGCCAGCGGTGTTTCTGGCCCCATGCGCATGATCTCGGCCCCGTAGGCATCGGCCAGAATCAGGCCGCTGTCCGGTGGCAAAAGCGTTTGCGGGAACGCGGCGTCGACCGCCCAGAAGAAGCGATCACACCACGGCAGGTAGTTTTGCCACTTGCGGTCGGATTGAAAATCGGCGCGACAGGATTTGCATTCGATCACCCAGACCTGCCCTTTCGGGCCCAGCGCCATCAGATCGACACGCAGTCCCGGGGCGGGAACCAGCTCTTCCACGGAGACAAAGCCCATGTCGCGCAGGCCACGGGCGACCCCGCGGGCAAGGCGTTGGCCGGGCATCGGCGGCAGGACTTCTGATGTATTTTCCATGCGCAGAGTATGAATAAAACGTGAACATCTGACAAGAGGGGCCGTCGCGGAAGCTTTACGCGCCGTGGCAAGCGATTGGCTGCGTGCCGGGTCTTGTTCTGAACCGGCGGGGCGCCTATCTTGGTGCTTGGCGGGTGCTGCTCTTCGCGTGCTGGGGCTTTTTTCCAGTGGCCGATAAGCAATCGAATGGGTGCTGGCTCTGGCAGGATCCTGGTCTTGTTACCTGGTGCCCCCCTGAGACCTCTGGCTCTCGGGAAACCATGCCGCCCACGGTCGCTGCGGGCCCGCCACCTTCTCTTTTACCGGCAGATACGAAAAAGGGGCGGATTTCTCCGCCCCTTTCCGGCTGTGTGGGGTTATCCGGCTCAGAAGCCGAACACCAGCGAAACGCCCAGCTTGTTGTCGGTTTTGATCGCACGGCTGTCGTTATACTCGGTCAGATAGCTGACGCGGGTCGAGATCGTGTCGGTCATCTTGACGTTCAAGCCCAGATCGTTGTTGGCGCGCAGAGCCGAGTCAGACTTCAGCACGTCGGTATCGTTGGTCACGAAGAAGTTGTCGTTGATCTTGTAGAAGAACCGCGACGCGGCCAGATAGCCGGTTTCCGTTTCGGATTCCCGTGCCCCGTTTTGCAGGTAGCTGACGCCGATACCGGCCTGCACACGCCAGGTCATGTCGGGCGTGTTCACCAGACGGTAGCCGGGACCGAAGCCCAAGAAGCCGTCGCGACGGTTGTCTTCAGCGGTTTCGGCCAGACCGTTGGTTTGCAGACGCGCCAAGGCGAATGCATAGAAGTTCTGGTCGAAATAGTAGTTGGCGTCATAGACGGCGAACACGTCTTCCTTGGTTGCGGTGTTGTTCGATTCCGAGAAATCGAGTGCCGCGCCAAGGGTTTGCACGAACTGGCCTTGAGCATAGCGCAGACGCACGCCGGCCGAGATATCTTGCGACTCGTTGTTGCCGGTCTTGCCCGAATAGCCAATCGAGGCGCTTCCGCTCAGGCCCGGACGGAATTCCGGGTTGCCAAAGCGGGCTGCGTCTTCTGCGCGCGCCATGTCATCCGCAACAGCCTCATTGATGTCGTCGAGCCGGTCGTTGAGGGTTTCGACGCCCGTGATTTCCACCTGAGCCAGAGCAGCAGGCGTGAAAGCGACTTGAGCGGCGGCAATGGCAAGCACGCCAGCACCAAGGGTGCGGAGTTTGACTGTCATCATGTTATCCTTTTCACACACACCGGCCTCTCTCGTGCCGGTCGCGGAGGAAACGTCTGGACGGCGTTCAAGTTCCGGCTTCTCACCGTCCTGTTACCCGGCGTGAGGTGACCCTAGGGCAAGCATCGGCTTGGCGCTGTGCTACGGCGGCCATGCAGACAGGGGGATGACGTCCGGGGCTTCAGCGGCGGTGGAAGGGTCGCCGGGGGGCCGATGGGGTGACGCGCACCGGGATGGGGTCTTGGCGCAGGCGCGGGCCGCGCGGCGGGGTGTCGTCGCTTTCGGCGAGCCGCATGATGGCGATGGCAAACTGGACCCCGGCAAAGACCACGCCATTGAACATGACCAACATCAGCGCCGCCACCCAGCCCATCGGCGCCTGCAAGATCAGGCGCTGCAACCCGCCGACATCCAGCCAAACGAGACCCGCGACAAAAGCAGCGGCGATGGCAAAGCCGATGGCGACATTCACGATGTAAAGGCGGATGAGTTTGGGCATGGCACACTCCTGATCACGTCCTGACGATAGCGTGACTGCGGCAAAGGGAAAGGCCCAAATCGCCGCAGGCGCAGGCCGCCCTAGTTCATCGGGCGGACAAATTCCATGCTGCCGCCTTTGGGGCCGGTCAGCAGCAGGGTGGTGGGGCCGGTGACTTCGGCGCGGGTCATGCCTTCGAGTGCGGCAAACATCGCGGATTCGGCGGCGAGATCGGCGCAAGCCATGCGGGTGGAGACGAGCGCGCCGGGGCGGAAGTCGGGCAAGGTGCCGTCATAACGGCCGGAGAACCGGTTGCAGGGGCCTTGCCCTGTCACCTCGCCCGGGGTGGCAAGATCGATGCGGGCCTCGGCCAGAAAGGGCTGGCCATCGATGGCGACCAGTTTCCATTCGATGGCGGTGTAATCGGCGGGCACCGGTTGCGCAGGGGCAGGCAGGCTGGCGGCAAGGGTGAGCGCGAAGGCGCAAGCAAAGACAGAGGCGGTGCGGGACATGATCAGGCTCCTGTAAAAAGCGGTTTGTCCCTGTGACGCATCAGAAGCCTTCGGGCTTGGCCTCATGCGCCATGTGATCGAGCACCGCGTTGACAAACTTGGATTCTTTTCCGTCTGGAAAGAAGGCTTTGGCCACGTCGACGAATTCGGTGATCACCACCTTGGGTGGGGTGGGCATCTGCGTCATCTCGGCCCCGGCGGCGCGGAACAGCGCGCGCAGCACCGGATCGATGCGGTCGATCGGCCATTTCGCCACCAAAGCGCGGTCGGTCATCTGGTCGATGCGCGCCTGATAGTTCACGGCGTGATCGACCAGCAGGCGGAAGTGATCGACATCGCCTTCGGCAAATTCGCCCTCGTCATAGGTGGCGCCAAAGCGGTGCACCTCGAATTCGCGGCAGACGGCTTTGATGGTCTGGCCCGACACTTCCATCTGGAACAGCGCCTGCACGGCATAAAGCCGGGCGGCAGAGCGCATCTGCTTTTTCTCGGCGTTGCTCGGCTTGGCGGCCGGTTTTGACTCTGTCATGCGCGGAATCCGATCCCTTTCGTCTGGCCCGCCCATTTGCGCGAAAGCGCGATCAGGTGCAAGGCCGCCGCAGCGGCGCCGCCGCCTTTATTCTGCCCGGCCGGATCGGCGCGCACTTCGGCCTGCGTGCGGTTTTCCACCGTCAGAATGCCATTGCCGATGCAAGCGCCTTGCAGGCCCAAAAGGCTGATGGCGCGGCTCGAGTCGTTGCAGACGGTGTCATAATGCGTGGTCTCGCCCCGGATGACGCAGCCAAGGGCAACGTAGCCGTCATACTTGGCTTGGCGTTCGGCCATGGCGATGGCGGTCGGCACCTCGAGCGCGCCGGGCACTTCGACCAGATCGACCTCGGCCCCGCATTGGGCGGCGATGGCGCGGGCGCCCGCAACCATATTGTCGGCAATGTCCTTGTAATAGGGCGCGACCACGATCAGCAGCTTTACGGGACGATCAAATTCCGGCAGCGGCAGGGTGTAATGGGTTTCGTGCGTGGCCATGGGTCACTCCGTAATCCGGCGGGTGCCGGTAATTGACAGGCCATAGGCATCGAGCCCCACAACCTTGGGCTTGGGTGAGTTCGTGAGGAGTGTCAGTTCATTGACACCCAGCGAGACAAGGATCTGCGCGCCGATGCCATATTGCTTGAGCGTTTGCGGCGAGGCTTCGGTGTCCGAGGTAAGCTTGCGGTCCAGCTCGCGCAAGAGCACCAGCACACCACGCCCCTCTGCCGCGATCAGCTTCATCGAGTCGGCGAATTCGGCCGTGCGCCCTGCCCCGCCCAGACCCACCACATCCAGCAGCGGATCGAGCGTGTGCATCCGGGTCAGCACCGGGCCGGGGGTGGTGATGTCGCCCTTGATCAGCACCACATGCTCAGCGCCTTCGGTGACATCGGTGTAGATGCGCAAGGCCCAGTCGCCGCCAAACTCGGACGTGACGCTGCGCTCTTGGCTCAGCTTCACCAGATTGTCGTTGCGGCGGCGATAGGCGATCAGGTCGGAAATGGTGCCGATCTTCAGCCCATGCTTTTGGGCAAAGGTGATCAGGTCCGGCAGCCGGGCCATAGTGCCATCGTCATTCATCACCTCGCAGATGACGCCCGACGGGTTCAGCCCGGCCAGCCGCGACACATCGACCGCCGCTTCGGTATGACCCGCGCGCACCAGCACGCCGCCGTCGCGCGCGCGCAAGGGAAAGATGTGGCCGGGGGTGGCAATGTCCTGCGGGCCCTTGGTCTGGTCGATGGCGACTGCAACCGTGCGCGCACGGTCCGCCGCCGAGATTCCGGTGGAAATGCCATCGCGTGCTTCGATCGACAGGGTGAAGGCCGAGGCGTGACGCGACTGGTTCTTCGGGCTCATCGGTTGCAGGCCCAACTGATCCACCCGCTCTTCGGTCAGCGCAAGGCAGATCAGGCCGCGGCCATGGGTGGCCATGAAATTGATCGCCTGCGGTGTGCACATCTGCGCCGGGATCACCAGATCACCTTCGTTTTCACGGTCTTCGTGGTCGACCAGAATGAACATGCGGCCATTGCGTGCATCGTCGATGATGTCTTCGACGGACGAGATGGCGGCGGAATATTGAGTCATTGCGCGTGTTCCTGAACGGGTTTGACAGGCTTTACCGCGACAGAGGCACAAAAGCCAGAGGCTGGCCGTGCAGAGCGGCTGTGCGGGAAAGTGCCTCAGGCGCCGAAATAGCGCGCGGCAGGCAGGTATCCGGCAAGGCGGCCCGCGGCGCACCACTCGGCCTCGAGCCCGTGATCACCGATCAACAGGACGGTGTCAGAGGGCGTTTTGCCCAGCACGGCCCGCAACTGATCGCGCGCTTGGTTGAAGCTGCCCAAAAGTGGCGGTGCGCTGTGGGTTTGCGCGAGGATCGGCGCGGCTTCAGCAAGGGTTTGGGCGGCCAGTGGCGGCACCGCAAGGCCGATCAGCCGGGTGGACTGGATGGCCCCAAGCTTGACCGCGCGGTCGGCGGGGAGCGCCTGACCTTGGCGCAGGATGCGCAAGGCATTGGAGGAAAACAAAAAGGCCACCAGATCATGCCCGGTGCTGGCGCGGATCCCGGCGTAGGTCTTGTAGTCGAGCCCCAGTTCCGCCGCGCGTCGCACCCGCAGGCGCACCACCTCGAGCGGCAAGTTTGGCAAAAGCCGGGCCCGCGCCGTGCGCCAGCAATGGCCGCGCCAAGACAGGCCCGCCAGTTCGGGGCCGCCGTTGTGGCCCAGACCGGCGCTCAGTCCCATTCGCGCAACCGTGCGACATAGCGCGCCATGGTATCCACCTCGAGATTCACGAGATCCCCCACCGCCACATCGCCCCAAGTGGTGGCCTTTTGCGTATGCGGGATGAAGTTGATGCCAAAATCGGTGCCCTCCACTTCATTCACGGTCAGCGAGGTGCCGTTCAGAGCCACCGAGCCTTTGGGCGCGATGAAACGGGCCAGATCGCGGGGGGCGCGGAAGGTGACGCGCAGGCTGTCGCCTTCGGGCTGCACGGCCACCACCTCGGCCACGCCATCGACATGGCCCGAGACGATGTGGCCGCCCAGTTCATCCCCCACCTTCAGTGCGCGTTCCAGATTGACGCGCGCGCCGGGTTTCCAGCGGGCCAGATTGGTCTTGCGCACGGTTTCGGCCGAGATCTGCACATCATACCAGTTGCGCGGACTGGTGCCGGTGGCGATCACCGTAAGACAGACGCCGTCTGACGCGATGGAGGCCCCGATGTCGATGCCCGCCACATCATAGCGGGTGCCGATGCGGGCGCGCAGATCGCCTTGCTGCTCGGTTTCAAGCACTTCGCCGATATCGCTGACGATCCCTGTGAACATGGCCGATCTCCTTTGCTGCAAGGACTAGCCTGCGACCCGGGCCTGCGCAAGGTCAGACGGATTTTGTCAAAAATTCGCCGTGCTTTGACCTTGCCCCTTCGCTATTGGTCAAGAGGGCCGGACCTAGGATGGCTGCGAAGCAAACTGACGGGCAAGATGCGCAAGACCGGGGAAAACCGCCACTTTCTGTTCTTGCAAGGGCCGCACGGGCCCTTTTTCCACCAGTTGGGCAAGATGGTGCAGACGGCGGGCGCGACGGTGTGGCGCGTGGGATTCAACCGGGGCGACCGGGCATTCTGGCCATCGAACGACAGTTTCATCGCCTTTCGTGACCCGGCCGCGCTTTGGCCAGAGCGGATCGCCGCGCTGCTGCGCGATCTGACCATCACCGATCTGGTGCTCTATGGCGACACCCGCCCCTTGCATGCCGAAGCGGTGCGTGCCGCCAAGGCCGCCGGGGTGACAGTGCATGTCTTCGAAGAAGGCTACCTGCGCCCGCATTGGGTGACCTATGAACGCGACGGCGTGAACGGCCATTCCCGGCTGATGCAGATGCGTGTCGCTGACATGCAGGCCGCTTTGGCCGAAGCCGAGATGGACCAGCCCGAAGCCGCTGCGCGCTGGGGCGACATGCGCCAGCATATCTTCTGGGGCGCGCTCTATCATTGGTTCGTGCTGACCGGGTTTTGGGATTTCCGCCATTTCCGCCCCCATCGCAAGCAGACGGTGTGGCAGGAATTCCTGCTCTATTGCAAACGCTTGGTGATGTTGCCCTTTCACCGCTGGGAAAGGATGATCGCGCAATTTCGCATCCGGCACGGTGGATTCCCCTATCATCTGGTGTTGCTGCAACTGGAACATGACGCAAGCTTTCAGATGCATTCCCCGTTCCAGAGCATGGCTGAGTTTCTGGCCGTGGTCACCGAAGGCTTTGCCAAAGGTGCGGCATCGCACCACCATCTGGTGTTCAAGGCACATCCGCTGGAAGACGGGCGTGCGCCGCTCAAGGCCGAGATCCGGCGGCTGGCGCGGCTGCACGGGGTGGAAGGGCGGGTGCATTTCGTGCGGGGCGGGAAGCTGGCGCGCCTGTTGAACCATGCGCGCTCTGCCGTCACCGTCAATTCGACCGCGGGGCAACAGGTGCTTTGGCGCGGCATGCCGCTGAAAATCTTTGGCGCTGCGGTCTATGCCAAACCCGAGTTCGTCTCGTCGCAACCGATTGCGCAGTTTTTCGCGCATCCCTCCCGTCCGGATGCACGCGCGTACCGCGAGTATCGGCACTACCTGCTGGAAACCAGCCAGATCACCGGTGGCTTCTACAGCGCGCGCGGGCGGCGCGAGGTTCTGCGGCAGGTGGTCGATATGATGCTGTCGGCGGAAGATCCCTATGACGCCCTGGTGTCAGGAAACGCGGCGCCGCGGCAACAGTTGCGGCTGGTGAATTGAGCGCCAAACCCGGCACTTTCATTTTCTCGGGTCATTCTTTAGACTTGCACGCAAAACTTGAGGCAAATCCACTTAAAGGAGCCCGAGCAGTGAAAGTGCTTGCAACGAAAGGGGCGAAAGCCCTTTGCCTTGTCGCGTTGATGGCGACCACGGCAGCCTGTGGCCTGCCAAGATCCGGGCCCAACAAGGCCGAGATCTTCCGGGGATCTGTGCTGAAGGACGGGGATGCCTTTGTCGTGACCGTCAATCAGCGCGTGACACGGGCGACGGCGGTGGTGCCGGCTTTTGGCTTTTCCTCGGCCTTCCTGAATGCCGGCGTGGTGGGATCTGATACGATCAACCCCGGCGACACGCTGGCGCTGACCATCTTCGAGAACGTGCGGGATGACCCGCTTTTGGGCAACACCGGCCAGCGTGTCAGCGCGCTGGAGGAGGTGCAGGTCGATGGTCAGGGCTTTATCTTCGTGCCCTATGCCGGGCGGATCAAGGCCGCAGGCCAGACGCCAGAAGGGCTGCGCAGCGCGATCACCCGGAAGCTGGACACCCAGACGCCCGATCCGCAGGTGACGGTGGCGCGCGTGGCCGGAGACGGATCGACGGTGTCTGTCCAAGGGGCCGTCGGGGCGACCGGGGTTTATGCCATCGAACGCCCCACCCGCAAACTTTCGGCGATGATCGCCCGCGCGGGCGGTGTGGCGATTGAGCCCGAGGTGGCGGTGATCCGTGTCACGCGCGGCAGCCACACCGGCAAGGTTTGGTTGCAGGATCTGTATTCCAACCCGGCGCTTGATATCGCGCTGCGCCCCAGCGACAAGATCGTGGTGGAGCGCGACACGCGGGCCTTTGTGGCGCTGGGGGCGACAGGAACCCAGAACCGCGTCCCCTTCGAGACGCAGACCCTTTCGGCGATCGAGGCGATTGCGATTGTGGGCGGGTTGAACACCAACCTCGCCGATCCGACCGGCGTCTTTGTGTTCCGCAACGAACCCGAAGCGATTGCCAACGCCGTGCTGGGCCGCAATGATCTGCGCGGCGACCAGCGGATGGTGTATGTGCTGGACCTGACGCAGCCAACCGGCATGTTCGAGGCACGGGATTTCGTCGTGCGGGATCAGGATACGGTTTACGTGACCGAGGCCCCCTTCGTGCAATGGCAGAAAACGCTGTCGGCGATCACGGGCACGACCGGGGCAGCCAATTCGCTGTCCGACGTGGGCAGCGGCGGCTGAGGCCCGCTTGGCACCCCGCCCCGATGACAGACCTGAAGCCGCCGCGGACCTTCCCCGGCGGCTTTACCATTACAACGCCGGCTTCTTGCAGAACAAAAGGCTGCGGCGGATGCTGGAATTGTCCGGCCATAGGCTTGCGCTTGGCCTGCCGGGCCCCGAGGATGGCGTTGTCGTCTGGGGACGCAGCCCTTTTGCGCAACGCGGCGAGCGGGTGGCCACCCGGCGCGGGGTGCCGCTGATCCGACTGGAGGATGCCTTTCTGCGCAGCGTGAAGCCAGGGCGCCTGGGTGGCGGGGCGCTCGGGCTGATGATTGATCCGCTTGGCGTGCATTTCGACGCCAGCATGCCATCGCGGCTGGAGCAGATCCTCAGCCGCAATCTATTAGACGATTCCAACCTTTTGTCGCGTGCACGGGATGGAATAGGGCGCCTGCGCGCGCTTGAATTGTCAAAATACAATATACACGACCCATGCGCCGCCCTGCCGCGGCCGGGCTATGTTCTGGTGATCGACCAAACCCGTGGCGATGCGGCGATCCGCTGGTCGGGCGCCACGGCGCAGAGTTTCGCGCAGATGCTGGCTGCGGCGATGGAGGCGCACCCCAAGGCTCGGATCGTGATCAAAGTGCATCCGGAAACCGCGCTTGGCCTGAGGCCGGGGCATTTCTCGGCAGCGGATGCCTCAGATCGGGTGAGCATTCTGGCCGCGCCGGTTTCGCCCTATCCGCTGCTTGAGGGGGCGATCGCGGTCTATACCGTGTCTTCGCAACTGGGGTTCGAAGCCATTCTGGCGGGCCACCGCCCGCAGGTGTTCGGCCAGCCCTTTTATGCCGGATGGGGGCTGACACAGGATCAGATCGCGCCCGCGCGCCGGGGCCGGACACTGACCAAGACGCAGCTTTTCGCGGCCGCGATGATTTTGGCGCCGCTGTGGTATGATCCTTGTCGTGACCGGCTGTGCAGCTTTGAAGAGGCGGTTGATCAGCTGGAGGCCGAGGTGCGGGCGTTTCGAGAGGACCGCGCGGGCCATGTGGCGATCGGCATGCGGCTGTGGAAGCGCGCGCGGTTGCAGGCGGTGTTCGGACAAGAGCGGCCGCTGATCTTCCGCGACCGTCCCGGCACGCTTGATGGCCGAGGGATTCTGGTCTGGGCAGGGAAGGAAAGCGCCGATCTGCCGCAAGGCGCAGCCCCTGTCCGACGGGTGGAAGATGGGTTCTTGCGCTCTCGGGGGTTGGGGGCGGATCTGGTGCCGCCCCTGTCACTGGTGACGGATGATCTGGGCATCTATTACGATCCCCACCGCGAAAGCCGGTTGGAGCGGTTGATCCTTGCGCCGCCGCCGCCGGGTGGGCTGGCGCGGGCGGCGCGCTTACGCGCCCGGCTGGTGGCGCTCGGGCTCACGAAATATAACCTGCCGGGCGCTTTGCCCGACCTGCCGCCCGGACACCGGATTCTGGTGCCCGGACAGGTGGAGGATGATGCGTCGATCCTGAAAGGGGGAGGTGCTGTGCGCAGCAACCTTGGCCTGTTGCAGGCGGCGCGTGCGGCACATCCAAAGGCGGTGCTGATTTACAAGCCCCACCCCGATGTCGAGGCTGGGCTGCGACCGGGGGCGATCTCTGCCGCTGATCTGGCGGGGCTGGCAGATGTGGTGGCCGCTCGCGCCGATCCTGTGGCGCTGATGGCGGCTTGTGACGAGATCTGGACGATGACCAGCCTGCTGGGCTTTGAAGCGCTGTTGCGCGGCAAAAAAGTGACCTGTCTGGGCGCGCCCTTTTATGCGGGCTGGGGACTGACGCAGGATCTGGGCCCGGTCCCGCAGCGGCGGGTGCGCGGGGCGGATGGCGGGCTGCTGCCGCGCCCCAGCCTTGACCATCTGGTGCATGCAACACTGATCGCCTATCCGCGGTATTATGATCCGCTGAGCCGACGCCCTTGTCCGCCCGAAGTCGCCATGGATCGGTTGGCAGCGGGAGATCTGCCACATCCGGGGCTGGCGAACCGGTTGCTCGCCAAGCTGCAAGGGCGCTTTGCCACCCATGCCGCGTGGTGGCGTCAGTAGATGTAGCGGATCTGATCGGTCCAGAAGCGTTCCAAACGCTTGAGCGCGTGGTTCACCTCTTCCATCCCGGCCGGGTCGATGATGGCCTTGCGCAACAACACCTCGGCATGGCGGGTAAAGAGATCCTTTAACAGCGCCCGCACCCGCCGCCCCTTTTCCGTCAGGCGCACACGGACCGAGCGCCGATCAAGTTCGGACCGCTGGTGGTGCATATACCCCAGCTCAACCAGTTTCTTGAGGTTGTAGCTGACATTGCTGCCTTGGTAATAGCCACGGCTTTTCAGCTCTCCGGCGGTGACTTCATTGTCACCGATGTTGAACAGCAAAAGCGCCTGCACGGCATTGATTTCCAGCAGCCCCAGCCGCTCAAACTCATCCTTGATGACGTCGAGCAAAAGACGGTGAAGCCGTTCAACCAAGGCAAGGCTTTCAAGATAGCCCACCGTCAGAAGCTTATGTGTGCCATCCAGAACCGGTGCCTGATGGGTCATGCGTCCCCTCCGCCTTGCGAGAAACAGGGGCAGAATCAGCATAAACCTCCAACATTCGGTAAACCCACCCTGGGTTTGGCTCAAACCTTACGCAATCTGTCACGGGCGAAGGCTGTGATCCGCTCAAGAAGGGGGGCAATCTCGGGGCGTGGCTCGGCCTGATTGAACAGGCAGGCCATCAAATCCTGATCATTTTCCGCCAAGAGAAGCTCGTATATGTCCAGCTCTGCGGCGGTCAGCTGTTCCAGATGGGCGTCCGCCCATGGCCCCAGCACCAGATCCATCTCTTTGGTGCCGCGCCGCCACGAACGCATCTTCATCCGCTTCAGCCGGTCTTGCGGGGTTTCCGTTCCGATCATTCTGCATCCACCTGTTGCCGCCGCATCAGGTGATGCAGCCGGGTTTCCATCTGCCCCAGATCCTGCGCCAAGGCCAGCATCTGCGCCCGCATGCGGGCCAAATCTGCCAGCGCCTCAAGCGTGGCGGCATCATGGCTGACGGGGGCCATGGGTGCATCGAGCCCATCGCCCTGCCCTGTCAGCAACCAGCGGATCGAAACGTTCAGCATGCCTGCCAGCATCTGCAAACGGTTGGCGCGCGGTTCGGAGGCGTCATCTTCCCACGCCTGCACGGTGGTCAGGCGCACACCCAGCCGCTTGGCCAGATCGCTTTGGCTGAGCCCTGCCGCTTCGCGCGCCCCTGCGAGCCGGTCTCCGAAGGTGGCCACTTCGGCTGAAAACCACGTCGCCGCCATGTCATTATCCGCCATCTTGCCTCTCCTGAAGGTCGATATCGCTTGATTGGGTTCACGGGCGACCATAAGAGCAAAGGCCGGAAATGACAAATCAGGAGCCGATGATGCCCTTCTTGTCCGACACGCTGGCACGCGTGAAACCTTCGCCGACCATTGCGGTGACAACCAAGGCGGCGCAGCTGAAAGCGGCGGGCAAGGATGTGATCGGCCTCGGCGCAGGCGAGCCGGACTTTGACACGCCCCAGAACATCAAGGATGCCGCCAAGCGGGCGATCGATGCGGGGCGCACGAAATATACGGCCGTGGATGGCATCCCCGAACTGAAAGCGGCGATCTGCACCAAGTTTCTGCGCGAGAACGGGCTGACTTACACCCCTGCACAGGTGACGGTGGGGACGGGCGGCAAACAGATTTTGTACAACGCCTTGATGGCCACCTGTAATCCCGGCGATGAGGTCATCATTCCCGCGCCGTATTGGGTCAGCTATCCGGATATGGTGCTGCTGGCGGGCGGCACGCCGGTGCCGGTCGTGGCCGGGATCGAAACGAATTTCAAGCTGACGCCAGAGCAGCTGGAAGCGGCGATCACGCCGAAAACCAAGTGGTTCATCTTCAACAGCCCGTCGAACCCGACAGGTGCGGGCTATACCCGCGACGAGCTGAAGGCGCTGTGTGCGGTGCTGTTGCGGCATCCGCATGTGTGGATCATGTCGGATGACATGTATGAGCATCTGGTGTTCGGCGACTTCACCTTTTGCACGCCAGCCGAGGTGGAGCCTGCGCTCTACGACCGCACGCTGACCTGCAACGGGGTGTCGAAATCCTATGCGATGACGGGCTGGCGCATCGGCTATGCGGCGGGCCCGGTGGCCTTGATCAAGGCCATGGGCACGATCCAGTCGCAATCCACCTCGAACCCGTCGTCGGTCAGCCAATATGCGGCGCTGGAGGCCCTGACCGGGCCGCAGGAGTTTCTGGCCGAGAACCGCAAGCTGTTCGAACGGCGGCGCGATCTGGTGGTGTCGATGCTGAACGCGGCCGAAGGGGTCACCTGCCCCAACCCGGAAGGCGCCTTTTACGTCTACCCCGATATTTCGGGGTGTATCGGAAAGGTCAGCGCCGGGGGCACGTTGATCACCAATGATGAGGTCTTTGCGACTGCGCTGCTCGAGGAAACCGGCGTCGCGGTGGTGTTCGGAGCGGCCTTCGGGCTTTCGCCAAACTTTCGGGTCAGCTACGCTACGTCAGACGAGACGCTGCGCGAGGCTTGCGCGCGCATCCAGAGCTTTTGTGCTGCACTGACCTGAGGAGCCTTCATGGCGGGCGATTTGCCGGAGTATTACTTCCGCATCCGCGAAAACGGGGCGGCTGTGTTCAAGGTTGATACGGAAAATCGCCAGCGCCGGATCGAGATGGAAGAAATCGCCATCGCGAATGTCCGGAACGGCACCATCAAGCCGCATGGAGACCGCAAGCTGACGGCGGCCGAAACCGCCGTCATCGCCGACTGGATCGCGCGACGCAGCGCCATTTTGGCCGAGCGCGATGTGGATGACATTCACCGCGCGGTGGATCACCTGAACCTTGTGACGCAATGGGCCCAGTCAAAGGCGAGCGCGGCGCAATTGGAAGAGGTGACCGATGCGCTGCTGCTTGCGATGCACGACCTGCGCAGCGTGCTGGTGCGCAAGAAAGCCGATCGTCTGATGAAAGAGCACCCCGAGGCCGAATAGGCCTCAGGTCCCGCAGAAGGTGACATAATCGCCAAAGCCGGTGGGCGCAGGCAAGACATAGGCCTCACGCCCCGGACGGTCTGTGTAAGGATCGGTGACTTCGGCGACAAGCGCGCGGAAGGGCGCGAGATCTCCGAGATCTGCGGCCTCCAGCGCGGCCTCGACCATGTGATTGCGCGGGATGACCACGGGATTGGCTGCCCGCAGATGGGGGGCTGCATCGTCGCGCCGACGGCTTTGCCAGTGGGGCAACCACAGATCCAAGCGCTCTGGATTAGCAAAAAGCGCGCGCAGCGGGGACACATTGCCTTCGGCGGCCTCGGCCAGACGGCGGAAGGACAGTGTCCAATCGGCCCCCTGCCCTTCCATCGCAGCCAGAAACCCGGTGGCAAGATCGGCGTCGCCTTCTTCCTCCCCCGCGAGGGCCAGCTTGCTCCGCATGACGGCCAGCCATGCGGCCTGATAACGCGCCTCAACCGCAGCCAGACGGTCGTTCAGCAAGGCGACATTGGCATCGGTATTGCCCAGCAGCGGCAACAGGCTTTCAGCAAGCTTGGCAAGGTTCCAGCCCAGTATCAGCGGCTGATTGGCATAGGCATAGCGGCCTTGCCGGTCGATCGAGGAAAAGACGGTGCCGGGGGCATAAGCCTCCATGAAGGCGCAGGGGCCGTAGTCGATGGTCTCTCCCGACAAGGCGACGTTGTCGGTGTTGAGCACGCCATGCACAAAGCCCAAGCCCATCCATGCCGCAACCAGACGGACCTGACGGGCCGTGACACGATCAAAGAAGGCAAGCACCCTGTCTTCGCGCCCGATCAGATCGGGGTCATGGCGCGCAATTGCATAATCGACCACCCGCGCAAGCGTGGCATGGTCCCCCCGCGCCGCCCAGAACTGGAGGGTGCCCACCCGCAAGTGGCTGGCGGCCACCCGTGTGACCACCGCTCCGGGCAAAAGGCCCGGCTCGCGCCGCACATCTTCCCCCGTCAGCGCGACCGCAAGGCTGCGCGTGGTGGGCACGCCCATGGCGGCCATGGCTTCGGAAATGACATATTCGCGCAGCATGGGGCCAAGCGCGGCCTTGCCATCTCCACCGCGCGAAAAAGGTGTGCGGCCAGATCCCTTGAGCTGGATGTCACGGCGCTGCCCGGCGGGGGTCAGATGCTCGCCGATCAGATGCGCGCGCCCGTCCCCCAGTTGCGGAGAAAAGCCGCCGAACTGATGTCCGGCGTAGGCCAAAGCGATGGGAGCCGCGCCTGCCGGCAAAGCGCCGCCCGCGAACCAGCCGGGGTGCTGCGCAAGACTGGCGGCATCAAGCCCCAGATCCGCCGCCAGCGCATCGTTCAGCACCAAAAGCTGAGGAGCGGGCGCGGTATCGGGAGCCTGTTCGACATAGGTGCCCGGCAGATCACGGTGCCACGAATTGTCAAAACGGAAGCCGCCGTTCGAGGCGACGGGCGGCGATGATAGATCGGTCATTTTCCCTCGGCAGTCTGCCCATCCGTTGCGGACTGGCCTTAGGGATATGGGGAGACGACGGCCAAGGACAAGCGCAGAGTGACGCAGATCAGGGCAGAACCTCGATTGTGGTCAACTGCCAGATCGAGCGGGAATAGCTGACCTCATTCTTGTAATCTGGATTGGTGTCATAGGGGTAGACCATCCACAGCGGCCCCTTGTCGCGCGGCGACAGGTCGATGCCATTCATGCGATAGGCGAGCAAAGGACCGCCTTCCACCGCCTCGGTCATCGGGATCTCCACCGCATATTCGTTCAGCGCGATCAGCCGTAGGTGAGACCCGTGCGCGCCCAGTTTCTGCATCAGACTGGACAGTTCGACCCCTTCAAAGGTGCTTGTGCCCTCGGTCCAGATGGTGCCGGTTTCCATCGTCTTCACACCGACAGATCTGAGCGCCTCAAGATCAAGCTGCACGTCAACGCCGCCGGGCGTGGCCGCCGTCTCTCCGCGCACGGTCAGGACGACCGGTCCTTCGGGTGGCCCGAAGGGTTCGGCCATAGGTTCGGATGGCGTGCAGAAAAAGGTTAGCGTGGCCACGCACAGGGCCTTGGCCCATGAGCAGCGTCCCATCCAACGCATCGCATGCATGCAGGATCTCCCACCATTGTCTGCACTGGCATAGCGGATCACCGTGCAGCGATCTCCTATCCATCCGCATAGGAGGGCCGCTTCTGACCGCCATGTGATCAGGAGCAGCGCATATACTGAGGCCCGCGCGAAGGAAATGGGCGTTCTGTGCGCGCGTGGAACCTGCGCGGCGCGGGCCTTTGTGGCCGCAAATCGGCTGTATGGGGCTTGCGCGCGGGGCACCTGCCTCTGCCCTCTCACATTCCGGAAACGGAGTGTTTCAGCAAAGCAAAGGGAAACCAAGCAGAAACCACTGTCATGATAGTGGGGTCATGCGGCATAGATTTGTGACAGGGAAGACTCGTTTCCCCCTCAGTAACGATGGGTGTGTAGTAAATGGTGGAGTAAAAGTAATGTCCAGGCTGCCGCCTGGCTGGTGGATCGTTCCGGCCTTTGTGATCTGTGCGTTTTTGTGGCTCGCCCTGATGGGGTGGATATTATGAGCCTCGCGCCGTCTTCACACCGTGCCATATGGCGAAAACGGTCCCGCCTGATGCGCGGCGTCAACAAGCCCAGAAAACAAGCATATTCCGCACGCAGTCGGAACGACGGCCCTCAGCCGCTGCCCATTGCCGCGCCCGCAGCCAAGAGCGTTGGCGGCCCCTGCGCCCCGCGCCTGCACAGCAACATTTTTAAAAGCCTTTTTTTGTCCCCGGGTGACGGGAGGCCCGAGTACTGACATGCCCAAAACGATTGAATTGGAAAACCCCACTGCCTTTGCTGGCCGCGCTGCCACGGGCCGACCAAGGCTTGCCTCGGGCTGGTGGATCGTGCCCGGTGTCGCGCTTTGCGCCGTGTTCTGGATCTGGCTGGCGTCTTGGGCTTTTGCCGCAGTCATTCGCGAAGATCGCGGCGGCGGCTTGGCCGAGCGTCTTGCCCAGATCGAGACCTTGCGCCAGAGCGGGGAGCGGATCGAGATTGCGGGCTGGTGCGCCTCGTCCTGCACGCTGTATCTGGCCTTGCCCAACACCTGCGTGCGGGCGTCGGCACGCCTTGGCTTTCACGGCCCCCAGTCCCAATTCTACGGCATTGGCTTGCCCCCCGCCGAATTTGACCACTGGTCCCGTATCATGGCCGCGCACTACCCCGCACCGCTGGCAGGATGGTTCATGCGCGAAGGCCGCCATGAGATCCTGGATGTCATCCGGCTGAGCGGGCACGAGGTGATCCGCATGGGCGCCAAGGAGTGCTGAGGCGCGATCACAGCGGATGTCGGGCCATCGCCTGACAGCGCGCGACAGGGGGCCGCAAAGTTTCACTCTCGAGTCAGCACCAAAGGACCTATGCGCCCTGCTATGTGCGCAAGCCAATTACTTTTGGTCTGTGAAAGATGGTCGGGGCGGAGGGATTCGAACTCTCGACCTACGGTACCCAAAACCGTCGCGCTACCAGGCTGCGCTACGCCCCGACTGAGGGGGTCTTAGCGAATGCCAAGCGGAATGAAAAGGGCTATTCGGCACAAGGCCATGCGGGATTTGAAATTGAAGGATGGCGCATCTCGGCCCCTTCGGCGATGCCAAGCCGGGCAGCAAGCCCGCCGTTGATTTCCAGCACGAACTTGACACCCTCACCACCGTCGATGGTGGTCAGGTCTTGCGGTATCGCATTGGCATGCACCTTCGTCACCCGCCCCGAGGGATCGGCAAAAATCATGTCGAGCGGAATCAGGGTGTTCTTCATCCAGAACGTCGCCCGACGCGGCGACTCGTAGATGAAGAGCATACCGGCCGACCGCGCCATCGACTCGCGATGCATCAAGCCCCGGCTGCGGGACGCATCGGTATCCGCCACTTCGACGGTAAAACGCGCCTGCCCGCCGGGCCAGCGCACCTCTACCTGATCGTCACGGCATGCCGCTGCTGCCGGGGCCGCGATGAGCCCCGCAAGGATGACCGATGCCGCAAGAGACCCGATCAGCCTCCGGCGCGTGTTGCTGCTTCCCATGATGCCACCTGAACCGCCATGCGCCCGCGCTTGCCTTGGATGATCCGCAGGCACACCGCTTCGCCTGCTTGTAGATCGGCAAAGCCCGACATGCGCAACACTTCAATGTGAATGAACACGTCATCGCCATTGCCAAACACATTGGCAAAGCCGAACCCTTTGGCCTTGTCGAACCATTTCACGCGCGACGGCTCCAGCGGCAAGGCTGCAACCTCTTCGGCGCTGATCATGCTGCCTTCATCAGCCAGCGGAATTCCACCGCCGGCAGGGGCTTGCACGGACAAGACCTCTACCGCCTGAACCCCCCGCGGGCTTTGCTGAACGCGCACGGAAATTGTGGCGCCGTCCGCGACGGAGTTCTGGCCGTAGTTCCGCAAGACATTGGCATGCAACAGAATATCGCTATCAGCCTCATCCGAAACGATGAAGCCAAAGCCTTTTGCCGGATCAAACCATTTCACTTGGCCATGCACAATATGCAGGACCTTATCTTCTTCAGTCATAACAGAGCCGTTCCCCAGATAGACCCCAAGCGCCGACATGACGCTATTCGGGGACGGGATTCAAGAGCATTTCTGTAAGGAATCCTTATACATTTGTATGGAAACCCTACACCTTTACGCGCTCAAGGACAACAATCAGGGGTTGAGCCTTTGGATGTCCCATGACCCCGCCCCCGGCTCGGTGGTCCACCGAAACCGGTCATGAAGCCTGAAAGCCCCGTCCGCCCAAAACTCTATCTCAACCGGGCGCAGCCGGAAACCTCCCCAAAAGGATGGGCGCGGCGGATTGGGCCCTTTGGTCACCGTAAGCTTGGCCACCTCGGCCATAAGATGCTCTCGGCTGGACAAAGGCTGCGATTGCTGGCTTGCCCAAGCCCCCAGACGTGATTTCAGGCTGCGGCTGGCGTAATACTCATCGGCCTTGGGCCCCTCTTCCCGCTCTGTGAAGCCGCGCACCCGAATCTGGCGGCGCAGGGATTTCCAATGCATCACGAAGGCGGCCTTTCCGGCCCCCTCAATCTCTTGTGCCTTCTTGGACCCGTAATTGGTGTAAAAGACAAAGGCATCGGCCTCGATCTCTTTGAGAAGAACCATGCGCACATTGGGCAAACCTTGCGCGTCCACCGTGGCCAGCGCGATGGCATTGGGATCATTCGGTTCGGTGGCCTCGGCCTCGGCAAGCCAGCGCCGCGCAATGGCAAACGGGTCGTCGCCCGCGAAAATTCCGCTCCGGTCCATGATCGCAGTCCTTTGTTCTGGGCGATGCGCCCGTCAGCCTCTGGCTTGAACGGGAATTGCCTTTCGCCTACACGTCAATCTCAACGCGAGAAATGTGCGAGGGACAACAGATGTCAACAGGGCTTATGGCGGGCAAGCGCGGGCTGATCATGGGACTTGCCAATGACAAGTCCATTGCATGGGGCATTGCCAAGACGCTGGCCGACCATGGCGCAGAGCTTGCCTTCTCGTATCAGGGTGAGGCGCTCAAAAAGCGGGTGGAGCCTTTGGCAGCCTCGCTTGGCACGGTGCGCATGGCAGAATGCGATGTGGCCAGCGAGGAAAGCATGGACGCGCTGTTCGCTTGGCTTGAGGCGGAATGGGGCACGATCGATTTCGTGGTCCATGCGATCGGCTTTTCCGACAAGAATGAACTGCGCGGCCGCTATGTCGAAACCAGCCGCGCCAACTTCCTGATGTCGATGGATATTTCGGTCTACTCCTTCACGGCGATCTGCCAGCGCGCGGCCAAGCTGATGCCCAAGGGCGGCAGCCTGCTGACGCTCACCTATTACGGCGCGGAAAAGGTGATGCCACATTACAACGTGATGGGGCTGTGCAAGGCCGCGCTGGAGGCTTCGGTCAAATACATCGCCGAAGATCTGGGCAAGGATGGCATCCGCGTGAATGCGATCTCGGCGGGTCCGATCAAAACCCTTGCCGCAAGTGGCATCGGTGACTTCCGCTACATCATGAAATGGAACGAGCTGAACTCGCCCCTGCGCCGCAATGTCACGCAGGAAGAGGTCGGCAAGGCCGCGCTGTTCCTGATCTCCGATCTCGGCTCGGGCACCACGGGCGAAAACCTGCATGTGGATGCGGGCTATCATGTCGTCGGGATGAAGGCGGTCGATGCGCCCGACATCGACGTGGTGACCGGACGCAAAGAGTGACACTCGCCACGCTGGCCACGGTCTGGTTCGTGCATCTGCTGGCCGCGGCAAGCCCGGGGCCGGCCATCCTGATGGCCGCGCGCACCGGGGTGACGCAAGGCTTTGTCACCGGCGTCTGGCTGTCGGTCGGCATCGGGCTTGGCGCGCTGTTCTGGGCGGTGGCGGCGCTGTTTGGCATGGCCACCTTGTTTCTGCTGGCGCCATCGCTGCTCTGGGGCTTCAAGATCGCCGGCGGGCTGTTCTTGTGCTGGATCGCGTTCCAGATGTGGCGCCATGCGTCCGACCCGCTGATCATCGTAGGGGACAGCCCCGCCCCGCAAAGCCGCCTCTCGGCCTTGCGTCTTGGGCTGTTCACCCAATTGTCCAACCCGAAGCCTGCGGTGTTTTTCGGGGCGGTGTTCGTCAATACGATCCCCGTGGGCACCAGCCTGCCTTGGATCGCGCTGATCCTGGGACTGGTGTTCCTGAATGAACTGGCCTGCACCATCACGGTCGCCCGTGCGTTCAGTCTCGACCGGCCGCGTCAGCTTTACATGCGTTTCAAAACCGCGATCGACCGCAGCTTTGGCGGTCTTCTCGCCTTGCTCGGCGCCAAGATCGCCGCCACCTGAAGGAGCCTGCCATGAACGACCGCCTGCCCCATGAAAAAGGTTTCCACGTCAGCTGGGACCAGATCCACCGAGACGCCCGCGCCTTGGCTTGGCGGCTCGATGGCAAGGGGCCGGACAATGGCGCGTGGAAAGCGGTGGTGGGCATCACCCGGGGCGGTCTGGTACCCGCGATGATCGTAAGCCGTGAACTCGACATCCGCGTGGTCGATACGATCAGCGTGAAATCCTACAACCACCAGTCACAAACCGAGGCCCGGGTGATCAAATCGCCGCAGGATGAGCTGATGGGCGATGGCACCGGTATCCTGATCGTTGATGATCTGGTCGACAGCGGCAAGACGCTTGAACTGGTGCGCAAGCTCTATCCCAACGCGCATTTCGCCACCGTCTATGCCAAGCCCTCGGGCCGCCCGCAGGTCGACACTTATATCACGGAAGTCAGCCAGGACACCTGGATCTTCTTCCCGTGGGATATGGCCCTGCAATATGTCCAGCCCTACCGCGGCACCGACTGATCTTGCCCGCAGACCCCGTGTCATCTGTTTACAAATATCCCACGGGGGTCCGGGGGTGTGAAACCCCCGGTTCCGCCGACAGCCAAAGGTGCGACCGATGACGTTTCCGCTCAACCCTGCCATGGCCGCCACCGAGGCACCGCCCGTGATGGAGGCGCGCCGTTGGCTCTCGGGGGTCACCTTCCCGGCCGACCGACCGCTGATCAACATCAGCCAGGCTGCGCCTGTTGAGCCGCCGCCCTTGGGCCTGCGCCAGGCGATCGCCGAGGCCGCGTTGCGGGACGATGCCGCGCATCTCTATGGCCCGGTGCTGGGGCTGCCTGACTTGCGCGCCGAAATCGCGCTGCAATGGTCGCGCGCCTATGGCGGAGACATCCGGGCGGATCAGGTGGCGATCACCCAAGGCTGCAATCAGGCCTTCACCGCCGTGATGTCGACGCTTGCCGGGGCCGGGGATGAGGTTATCCTGCCAACGCCTTGGTATTTCAACCATAAGATGTGGTTCGACATGCAAGGCGTCACCACCGTGGCACTGGACACCGGCGCCACACTGATCCCCGAGGCCGAGGCCGCGCGCGCCCTTATTACCTCCCGCACCCGTGCCATCGTCCTCGTGTCGCCCAACAATCCGGGCGGCGTGGAATATCCCGCCGAAACGCTGACCGCCTTCCGCGATCTGTGCCGGAGCCATGGTCTTGCGCTGATCGTGGATGAAACCTACCGTGATTTCGACAGCCGCCATTCGGTCGAGCTGGGTGGCCGCCCGCATGACCTGTTCTGTGATCCCGACTGGTCGGATACCCTGATCCATCTTTACAGTTTTTCCAAGGCCTACCGCCTGACGGGCCACCGGGTGGGCGCGGTGGTGGCGCATGCCGGACGGCTGGCCGAGGTCGAAAAGTTCCTCGACACCGTGGCGATCTGCCCCGGCCAGCTGGGCCAGATCGCGGCTCTTTGGGGGATGCGCAACCTTGGCCAATGGGTGGCGGGCGAGCGGGATGAGATTCTGGCCCGGCGCCGCGCCATGGTGGATGGCTTTGCCACGCTGGACGGGTGGGAACTGCTGGGATGCGGCGCGTATTTTGCCTATGTCGCGCATCCTTTCGACATGGCGTCGGATGTCTTGTGCAAAAGGCTGGTGTCCGAAGCCTCGCTTCTGATGCTGCCCGGCACCATGTTCCAGCCCCCCGGCTCGGAAGCCGGCAAACGCCAGATCCGCATCGCCTTTGCCAATGTCGACGCGGCGGGGATTGCCGAAGTGTTCCGCAGGCTCAAAGCCTTTCGCCCCTGAGGACTTGCGCCCCGCCCTCTTGTTCCCTCATGTCATAGCGCATAGACAGTCGCAAAGCAGGTTCTACAGGGGCGGACGATGGCAAAAGACGACGACAACAGCCCGCGCAAAAAGGGCAAGGGCAGCCAGATCGTGATCTGGGTGCTGATGGCGATGCTGGTCGTCGGCCTTGGCGGCTTTGGGGTCACCAATTTTGGCGGTGGCTTGACCGCCATCGGTCGGGTCGGCGACCGCGAGATCGAAACCAACACCTATGCCCGCGCGCTTCAGCAAGAGCTTTCGGCGCTGTCCGCCCAGTTCGGGCAGACGGTCTCGCTGTCGCAGGCGCAAAGCCTTGGGGTGGACCGCCAGGTGCTCCAGTCGCTGGTGGCACAGGCGGCGCTCGACAACGAGGCCGATCGCATCGGCCTGTCGGTGGGCGATGCCGTGGTGGCACAAACCATCACCGAGTCCCCCGCCTTCCAAGGCACCGCCGGCCGGTTCGACCGCGAAACCTACCGCTTCACCTTGGACCGCAACAATCTGACCGAAAGCGCATATGAGGCGACGTTGCGGTCGGATCTGGCGCGGCAATTGCTGACCGGGGCGATTGCGGGCGGCTTTGTGGCCCCTGCGCCGCTGACCGATACGCTTTACAACTGGGTGGGGGAGCGTCGCGGCTTTTCTGTGCTGCGTCTCACCGCCGAAGATCTGGAAACCCCGGTGGCCGCACCGAGCGAGGCAGAGTTGACCGCCTATTATGAGGCCAACATCGACCGCTTCACCGCGCCAGAGGCCAAACGCATCCGTTACGCTGCCCTCTTGCCCGACGCGATCGCCGCCGATCAGCCCGTCGACGAAGAGGCGCTGCGCCGGATGTATGACGCACGCATCGCCGAATTCGTTCAGCCTGAGCGCCGCTTGGTGGAACGTTTGATTTATCCTTCGACCGAAGCCGCTGCCGAGGCCAAGGCGCGGCTGGATGCGGGCGAGGCCTTTGAGACCTTGGTGGCAGAGCGCGGTCTGGAGCTGGAAGACATCGATCTGGGCGACGTGTCGCGCGAAGATCTTGGCGCTGCGGCGGATGCCGTCTTCGCGCTGGAAGAACCCGGCGTTGTCGGACCGTTCGAAAGCACCCTTGGCCCTGCGCTGTTCCGCATGAACGCCATTCTGGCAGCGCAGGAAATCGATTTCGAAGCCGCGCGGCCGGACCTTGCGGTGGAGATTCAGGCCGACGCCGCGCGTCGCGCCATTGCCGACCGGGTCGAGGCCATCGATGACATGCTTGCCGGCGGCTCCACCTTGGACGAGGTGGCGCAAGAGCAGGGCATGACGGTGGACACCGTGGATTTCGTGGCCAATGAAACCGCGCCTGAAGGCATTTCCGCCTATCCTGCCTTCCGGACGGCGGCGACTGCACTGGAAGAGGGCGATTTCCCGGAAGCCGTGTTGCTCGCCGATGGCGGCGTGGTTGCCATGGAATTCGTCGAACTTGTTCCTGCGGCTCCGATCCCGTTTGAAACCGCGCGCGCCGATGTTCTGGCGGCCGCCACCGCCGATGCCGCCGCCCGCGCCCTGTCTGAGCGCGCGGTGGAGGTTAAGGCAGCGGTCGAGGGCGGAGCTTCGCTGGGGGCATTTGGCATCGTGCAGCGCACCGCCAACATCGCCCGCGATGGCTTTGTAGAAGGTGCCCCGCCCGAATTGCTCTCCGCCGTCTTCGAGATGGAAGCGGGCGATCTGCGGGTGATCGAAGGAACAGATTTCATCGGTGTCGTGCGTCTGGATGAGGTGCGCGCGGCCGCCCAAGAGGGCGAGGACGTCGCCGCCTTGAAAGAGGCCATCTCGGCTCAGGTCGAACAGGCCTTGGCACAGGATGCCCTTCTGCTCTTCTCGAACGCGCTGACCGACGAGGCCGGGGTTTTCCTTGACCAGAACGCCATCAACGCGGTCCACGCGCAATTCAACTGACCTGTCCTGTTGACACCACAGACCGAAAGCCCTTTCCGATGATCCTTTCCCCCGGCTTTGAAGACTTCGAGCGCAACTGGAACGCGGGGAAGAATCAGCTGGTCTGGGTCCGGCTGGCGGCTGATCTGGACACGCCTGTCAGCCTGATGCTGAAACTCGGAGAGGCGCGGCCCGACACCTTCATGCTGGAATCCGTGACCGGTGGCGAGGTGCGGGGGCGCTATTCCATCGTGGGGATGAAACCCGATCTGATCTGGCGTTGCCATGGCGCGGAGTCGCAGATCAACCGCGAGGCGCGCTATGATGCAGGTGCCTTCCACCCATTGGACGGCCATCCGCTGGAAACGCTGCGCGCCCTGATCGCCGAATGCGCCATTGAGATGCCCGAAGGCCTGCCCGCAGTGTCTGCCGGGCTGTTCGGCTATCTGGGTTATGACATGATCCGGCTGGTGGAAAACTTGCCCAACGTGAACCCAGACCCGCTGGGCCTGCCCGATGCGGTGCTGATGCGGCCCACGGTGATTGCCGTGCTGGATGGCGTGAAGGGCGAGGTGACGCTGGTGTCTCCGGCATGGGCCAGCAGCGGCCTGTCGGCGCGTGCGGCCTATGCGCAAGCGGGCGAGCGCGTGATGGATGCCCTGCGCGATCTGGATCGGGCACCGGCGGCGCAGCGCGACCTTGGCGAGGCTTCCCCCGTGGGAGAGGCGGTTTCCAACTTCACCCATGAAGGCTACAAACAGGCGGTCGAGAAGGCCAAGGATTACATCCGCGCGGGTGACATTTTTCAGGTGGTCCCAAGCCAACGTTGGGCACAGCGGTTCGAGTTGCCGCCCTTTGCGCTTTACCGGTCCTTGCGGCGCACCAACCCCTCGCCTTTCCTGTTCTTCTTCAACTTTGGCGGCTTTCAGGTGATTGGGGCAAGCCCGGAAATCCTTGTGCGGCTGCGCGATGGGGAAGTGACGATCCGACCCATCGCTGGCACCCGCAAGCGGGGCGAAACGCCCGAAGAAGACAAGGCGCTGGAGCTGGATCTTCTGGCTGACAAGAAAGAGCTGGCCGAGCATCTGATGCTGCTGGATCTGGGGCGCAATGATGTGGGCCGGGTTGCCAAGGTGGGCACGGTGCATCCGACCGAGAAATTCACCATCGAACGCTACAGCCATGTGATGCACATCGTGAGCAACGTGGTGGGTCAGATCAACGAAGGCGAAGACGCGCTGTCGGCGCTGCTGGCGGGCTTGCCTGCGGGAACGGTCTCGGGTGCGCCCAAGGTGCGGGCGATGGAAATCATCGACGAGCTGGAGCCGGAAAAGCGCGGTGTCTACGGGGGCGGCGTCGGCTATTTTGCGGCCAATGGCGAAATGGACTTCTGCATCGCGCTGCGCACGGCCGTGCTGAAGGACGAGACGCTCTATGTGCAGGCCGGTGGCGGTGTGGTTTTTGACAGTGATCCCGAGGCCGAATTTCAGGAAACCGTCAACAAGTCGCGCGCCTTGCGCCGGGCGGCCGAAGACGCAGGGCTTTTTGCACGGCGTGGCAACCGCTGAGCGCCGCGCACACGGGGCCATCACAAGGCTTTGAGACATCGTAACAGGGTTTGCATTGCGTTCGGCGCTACTTACCTGATGATATGCTACAGCCTGCTGGCGACCCGGCGCGGATATTCGCACCACGGGCCTGCCGTCCAAACGAAGAGGAGTTCGGGAGTGCAGTCCAAAGCCACAACTTATTCTGCCCATCCGGGTTTTGGCGCGCGTGGTCGCGCCACGCTCATGGCGCTGGGTCTCGGCCTCGCGCTGGCCTTGGGTCAGGCGCAGGGGGCCTTTGCCCGCGCGCCAGACAGCTTTGCCGATCTGGCGCAACAGATCAGCCCATCGGTGGTGAACATCACCACCTCGGCGGTGGTGTCTGGCCCTGCCGCCGGCGGCCCCATCGTGCCCGAGGGGAGCCCGTTTGAAGACTTCTTCCGCGATTTCATGGACCGCAACAATCCGGGCGGGAACGGTGCGCCACGCCGTTCGGAAGCGCTTGGTTCGGGCTTTGTGATCTCGGAAGACGGCTATATCGTCACCAACAATCACGTGATTGAAAACGCGGATGAAATCGAGATCGAGTTTTTCTCTGGCACCCGGCTTACGGCCAAGCTGGTGGGGACCGACCCGAAAACCGACATCGCCTTGCTGAAGGTGGAAAGTGACACCCCCCTGCCCTTCGTCACCTTTGGCAACTCGGACCTGAGCCGGGTGGGCGACTGGGTGGTGGCCATGGGCAACCCGCTGGGACAAGGGTTCTCGGTCTCGGCCGGGATCGTGTCGGCCCGCAATCGGGCCCTTTCGGGCACCTATGACGACTACATCCAGACCGATGCTGCGATCAACCGCGGCAACTCGGGCGGGCCGCTGTTCAACATGGACGGTCAGGTGATCGGCGTGAACACCGCCATTCTGTCGCCCAACGGCGGGTCCATCGGGATTGGCTTTTCGATGGCGTCCAATGTGGTCACCAAAGTGGTGGATCAGTTGAAAGAGTTCGGCGAAACGCGGCGCGGCTGGCTGGGTGTGCGCATCCAGGACGTCACACCAGACGTGGCCGAGGCCATGGGTCTGGCCGAAGCGTCGGGTGCCTTGGTGACCGATGTGCCAGAGGGTCCGGCCAAGGATTCGGGGATCATCGCCGGTGACGTGATCACGCAATTCGCAGGACAGCCGGTGCGTGACACCCGCGATCTGACGCGCCGTGTGGCCGACAGCCCGGTGGGCGAAGCGGTGCCGGTGATCGTGATGCGCGAAGGCAAATCCGAAACGCTGCAAGTGACCCTTGGCCGCCGCGAAGAGGCGGAAGCCGCCGAAGTGCGCCCCGCCGCCGCCGACGGCCCGGCAGAGCCTCAGGAAGCGGAAATCCTTGGCATGTCGCTGGCCCCGGTGTCAGAGGAACTGAAGCAATCGCTGAATCTGCCAGCCGATGCCGAAGGTCTGGTCGTGGGTGAAGTGGACCCAGCATCGGAAGCCTATGCCAAAGGTCTGCGCGACGGCGATCTGATCACCGAAGCCGGGCAGCAAAAGGTGGTGCGCCTGAAGGATCTGGAAGACCGGATCACCGAAGCAGAGGCCGCAGGGCGCAAGTCTATTCTGCTTTTGGTGCGCCGCGCCGGTGATCCGCGCTTTGTCGCACTGGGGATCGAATAACCTTTTCCCTGAGTCCAGAAAACCCAAACGCGCGGCAGCCCCCTGCCGCGCGTTTTACGTTGGGTGAGCGCAATCAGAAAAACGAGGTGCCGCTGCCGAGTTCGCGCAGCAGACGCGAGCGAAAGCTGGCCATCCATTCCGCCCGCTCTTCCGCCATGGCGCGGCCGGTGGGAGTTTGCATGGTTTGCGCGATGCGGAACAGTTTGACCTCCAGATGGTCCAGCGCATAGGCGCGGTCATCAAGGGGGCGCCGTTGAGCCAAAGGGTCATCCGCATTCCAAAGCGCGCCCCCCAGAGCGCCCGCCACGGCAAACATCCGCGCCAGCCCGATGGCCCCCAAAGCCTCGAGCCGGTCCGCGTCTTGCAAGACGCGCGCTTCGGCACTGCGCGGCGCGACCCCGGCCGAAAAGCTGTGCGCCTCGATGGCATGGGTGACGCGGGCAATACGCTCGGGCGTCCAGCCTTGCGCCGCCAACCAGTCTGCCGCCACCTGTGCCGAAAGCGCGGCGGCCTCGGCCCGGTTGGGCGCGTCTTTCGGCAGGTTCACCGCATCATGAAACAACGCAGCCATGTGCAGCGCATCACGGTCGATCTGGGGCTCATCGGGCAGAATCTGCACGCAGTTGGCCCAGACGCGGTCGATATGCCCAAGATCATGCGCCGCGTCGCGCGTGTTTGCCCAAAGCCGGGTCAATTCCCGCCGGGCCGCTTGCGCCAAGTCCATCATCGCGGCCTCACATCGGTTGTGACCAACCCCAGTTCGCGCGCCGCCGTCAGAGAGAGGCGATCACTTTCGAGGCCGCGCTCCGCCTGATAGCGCCGCAAGGCGGCCCGGGTAGGGAAATCCATTTGCCCGGTCAGGGGCAAGACATAAAGCCCGCGCGCCTTGAGCGCACGCTGCAAGCTGGCGATGAAATCGACCGTCATTTCCGAAGGGCACGGGCTGCGGAACCACACTTCCTGACGCTCTTGCACAATCTTCTGCCGCGCTTCGCTGCGAAACACAGCCGGGGCGATCACCGCGCCATCGGGCCCGCGCCGGGCGTCGGACACCATCACCTGTTCGGTCACCGTTTCGATCACCATAGGTGTCACATCCGATGCCCAGCATTCGCCTTCGGCGCTTTTGGGAGGACCCGGTTCCGTCAAACGCACCAGATCACGCGAAAGATCGGCGCGGCCGGGCGCTTTGGGAACAGCCGCCTGCTGGCAACTGACAAGGCAGATCGCTGCCCCCAAAAGGGTCAAGGACGCATGGCGCATCATCTGGATGTCAATTCCTGCCTGCTCCGGTTGGCCCGGCGTTGGCCAAGACGCTAGCATAGGCCCGCCGAGCGGCCTAGCGCCGCCCGGAAAAACGCGGCGGTGGCGTTGCAGCATGGCAACCCCTGCCCCCGTGTGGCACCGCTTGCGGCGCGCGCGCCTCTGGCAAACGGGATGAATCTGGCCTATGTCCAAGAGAAGACGCGCATTTGCGATAGAGGACACGCACAGACCATGGCCAAGATCAAATATGTGGAATTCGGCGGCAAAGAACACATCGTAGACGTGGCCAATGGGCTGACTGTTATGGAGGGCGCGCGCGACAACGGAATACCGGGGATCGAGGCGGATTGCGGCGGCGCCTGCGCCTGTTCGACCTGTCATGTCTATGTGGCGCCGGAATGGGTGGAGAAGCTGCCGAAAAAAGACAGCATGGAAGAGGACATGCTGGATTTCGCCTATCAGCCAGACCCGGTCCGCTCACGCCTGACCTGCCAGCTCAAGGTGTCGGATGCGCTGGACGGTCTGGTTGTGCATATGCCTGAAAAGCAGATCTGATGCGCCGCGCGCTTGCGCTGATCGCGGTCTTCAGCGGTCCGGCATCAGCGCAAGACATCGTCAGCGCCGCATTGGCACTTCCGACCGACCGCTATGATCACGCGGTTCTGGGCGATGCACTGGAATGGGCTGGGCTTGACCTCACCCTGTCCGATGGCCAGCGCGTGCGGTTCACGCTTCCCGAGAGCCATGTGTTCGAGGATGTCACGGCCCGTCTGGGCGATTTTGACGGCGATGGCCGCCCCGAGGTGATGGTGGTGGAAACCGCGACCGCCGCCGGAGCTTCACTTGCCATCTATGATGCAAAGGGACGGCGCGCAGCGACGCCCTATATCGGGGAGCCGCATCGCTGGCTTGCCCCTGCCGGTTGGGGCGATTTTGACGGCGATGGCCGGATCGAGATTGCCTATGTCGACCGCCCTCATCTGGCCAAAGAACTGGTCTTTCTGCGGCTGGAGGGCCATCAGCTGACCGAAATCGCGCGGGCGCCGGGGTTTACGAACCATCGTATCGGCGATGACCGGATTTCAGGCGGCGTTCAGACGTGCGCTGGTCGGGCGTCACTTGTGTTGGCCTCTGCCGATTGGTCGCGCGCGGTTGCCGTGCGGCTGGCGGCCGGGCGTATCGTTTCGCAGGATCTGGGGCCTTGGCGCGGCGGGGGGCCGGATCTGACGGTGTGCCGCTAAAGCCCGATCCAGCGCACCAAGGCGATCAGTGTCGCGCCAAGCGCCAGCGACACCAGACCGATCAGCCTGCGGGTTTCGAGCGACAGGTTGGCCATCATCGCCAGCACCTGTTCAACACGCGAAGGGGCCAGTGCAAGCACCAGCCCCTCGGCAACGGCGACCAGCCCAAGGGCCAGAACGATCCAGATCACGGCGCGGTGGTCGGCGCCGGGGCGGCCGGGGCGGGCGTTGGGGCCGCCGCAGGCGCGACACCACGGTCTGCCGGGGCCACATCGCTGCGCAGATAGGTGAAGAACTCGCTATCCGGCTGCATGACGATCGACGAGTTGCCGCTTTGCAGTGCCCGCTCATACGAGGTGAGCGAGCGGGTGAATGCAAAGAACTCCGGGTCACGACCAAAGGCTTCGGCGTAAATCCCGTTGCGCTCGGCGTCGGCTTCACCGCGGGCCACTTCGGCCATGCGACGCGCTTCGGAGGTGAGTTCCACCACAGTCCGGTCCGCGGTTGCCCGCACCCGCTGCGCGGCTTCGCCCCCGCGGGCGATTTCATCCGCAGCTTCCCGCTCACGTTCGGCCCGCATCCGGGCGAAGGTTGCGGCAAGGTTCTGCTCGGGCAGATCGGTGCGCGTCAGGCGAACGTCGATCACCTCAATCCCCAAGGCCCCCGATTCCGCCCGCGCGCGGTCACGGATCTGGTTCATCAGCGCGGTCCGGTCTTCGGACAGAACACGGTTTGACGGCACAGCACCCAGCACCTCGCGGATGGCGGCGTTCAGGATACGATCAAGCCGGGTCTGAGCCGCATCAA
Source organism: Pseudorhodobacter sp. MZDSW-24AT (assembly GCF_002794355.1). GTDB lineage: Bacteria > Pseudomonadota > Alphaproteobacteria > Rhodobacterales > Rhodobacteraceae > Pseudotabrizicola. The sequence continues at coordinate 213,841 of NZ_PGOI01000001.1, forward strand.
TGCCGCCCACCCCCACCGCTTCGCGGAATTCGACCAGATCGGTGATCCGCCAACGGGCGAAGGCGTCCACCACAAGGCGGCGGTCATCGAGCGGGGTGACTTCCAGAGGCTGGGTCGGCAGACCCAGGATACGGGCGTCGTATTTCACGACTTCCTGAATCAGCGGGATCTTGAAGCCAAGACCCGGCTCTTCTTTCACTTGCTTGACCTGACCAAATTGCAGAACGAGTGCCTTTTCACGCTCATCCACGATGAACAGCGAGGACAGGACTGCAGCCCCGAGAACAACCGCCACCGGCAGAAGAAGTTGCGCTTTCATCAGTTGGTCCCTCCGGTGCTGGTGGCTGCGGCAGGGCTGGCGGTCGAAGACTGACGCCCCAGCTCGTTCAAGGGCAGGAATGGCACAACACCCTGCCCACCGTTTTCGCCGCCTTGAACGCCGTCCAAGATCACCTTGTCCATACTGCCCAGCACACGCTCCATCGTTTCCAGATACATGCGTCGGCGCGTCACTTCGGGCGCCTTGACGTATTCTTCGTAGACTGAAAGGAAGCGGCTGGCTTCACCGGCAGCGTCGTTCACGACCTGCGCGCGATAAGCTTCGGCCTCTTCCACGATGCGGGCGGCTTCACCGCGGGCACCTGCGGTCACACGGTTGGCATAGGCATCAGCCTCTTTCTCCAACCGATCACGCTCTTGCTGCGCGGCCTGCACGGCGCGGAAGGCATCAATCACCTCACGCGGCGGATCGGCCTTTTCGAAGTTCACCCGGATCACGTTCAGCCCGGCATTATAGCTGTCAAGCGTGCCTTGCACCGCCGCGCGCAGGTCGGCCGCGATGGCGCCCCGGTCACGGTTGAGGATGGGCGAAAGCTCCGAGCGCGCGATGATGTCGCGCATGGCCGATTCCGACACCGCACGGATGGTGTCTGCCGGATCGGCAAGGTTGAAGAGGAAGGCTGCCGGATCATTGATGTTCCAGACGACCTGAAACCCGATGTCGACAATGTTCTGGTCGCGGGTCAGCATCAGCCCGCCATCTTCGCCCGTGCGGCCAACGCCGATATCGGTGGTGCGTTCGTTCGTCACCTGAATGATTTCGGCCGTAACCAGCGGCCAAGGCGCGAAGTTCAGGCCCGGGCTTCCGATCGTCGAGAATTCACCAAGGAAAAGCTCGACCGAGCGTTCTTCCGGGCGCACGGTATAGAACGACATGAAGCCCCAAAGGGCCACGGCGGCCAAGGCCCCCAGTGCGATGCCCTGTTTGGTCATGCGCGGGCCGGAAGGTCCGCGGCCACCGCCGCCCCCGCCGTTGCCCATGCCTTTGCCGCGACCGCCCATCAGAACGCGCAGCTGCTCTTGCCCCTTCTTCACGATCTCATCGATCTCGGGAATCTGAGGGCCCCCGTTCGCGGGCCTTTGCCCGGCCGGTCTGCGATCGTCGTCGCGTCCGTTGCCCCGATCATCTCCGCCCGAGCCGCCACCGCCGCCCCAGGGACCTCCACTTGCCATCCGTTGAAACCCTTCTTCTTATGCTGTGTCTTTAACTGGTCATTCCCACGCGAAAATCAAGCGAATCCGGTCACGCCTTGCGGGTGGGTGTCCGCATCGTGACCAGTTCTTCGGCCATTGTGGGATGGACCGCCACGGTGCGGTCAAAATCCTCTTTTGTGGCCCCCATTTTGATCGCAATTGCCGCCAATTGGATCATTTCCCCTGCCTCGGGTGCGACGATGTGACATCCCAGCACACGGCGTGTCGCCTGGCTGACAATCAGCTTCATCAGCACCCGCGCCTCGCTTCCGGCAAAGGCCGTGCGCATCGGCCGGAAGCTGGTGCAATACACTTCGATCGGTTCTTGTTCACGCGCGGCTTCTTCGGTCAGGCCCACGGTCCCCAGTTCGGGTTGCGTGAAAACGGCGCTGGGGATCAGGTCGTGATCGACCGGGGTCGGCTCGCCTTCGAATACGGTGCGGACAAAGGCCATGCCTTCGCGGATGGCCACCGGGGTCAGGTTGACGCGGTTGGTCACATCGCCGACAGCATAGATCGAAGGCACGGCCGTCTGGCTATAGGCGTCCACCACGATCTCGCCACGCCGACCCAGCTTAACACCCAGTTCCTCCAGCCCCAGACCTTCCGTCGTGGGGCGGCGTCCGGTGGCGAAAAGCACCGTGTCAAAGGTGCATTCCATGCCATTGGTCGCCTTGATCCAGACCGGACAGCCGCGCTTGCCCGACTGCGGCAGCAGATCCGCCGCCGAGTCGACGCCCGCCCCCATATTGGAATCGTCCGAGGCCATCGCCGCCGCCTCGGCCATTTCGACAATGTTTGTGCCCAGATGCAGCTCGATCCCTTGTGCCTTCATCGCTTCGGCGATCAGGCCACGCGCTTCGTCATCAAAGCCGCGCAGAATTTGCGCCCCGCGGTAGAATTGCGTCACCTTGACGCCCAGCCCCGCAAGGATGCAGGCCATTTCGCAGGCGATGAAGCCGCCGCCCACGATCAGAATGGACTTGGGCAAAGTGGTCAGCTCGAAAATGTCATCCGACACCAAGCCAAGTCCGGCATTGGGCAGATCAGGGCGTTCGGGCCAGCCGCCGGTTGCAACCAGAATGTGCTTGGCCGTCACCACCTCACCGGTGGAAAGCGCCACGATGTGGGGGTCGGTCAGCCGAGCCTTGGCGTCATGCACCTGCACCCCAGAGCCATCCAGCAAACGGCGATAAGCGCCTTCCAGACGGTCCAACTCGGCATGAAGCTTTGCGCGGAACACCGACCAGTCAAAACCGCCATCCGCAATGTCCCAGCCATAGGCCCGCGCCTCGGACGGTAGTTCGCGAAAGGACGAGGCAAAGACCATCAGCTTTTTCGGCACGCAGCCACGGATGACGCAGGTGCCCCCCAGACGGCTGGATTCGGCCAAGGCGACCTTGGCCCCCGTCGCTGCCGCCATCCGGGCCGCACGCACCCCGCCCGAACCGCCGCCGATGACGAAAAGATCAACGTCAAATGCCATCAGTCCAGATCCGCAAAAATGTTGGAGGTTGGGGCAAATTCCATCCGTTCGTCTTCTGTTTCGCCCGAGTTGATGTCGCGCACCGTGACGCGCCCATCCCCATGGCCGATCACCACGATGTCGCAGATATCAATGAACAATCCGTTCTCGACCACGCCCGGAATCTGGTTCAGCACCAGCGCCAATTGCCGCGGGTTGCCGATGCGCTTGAGGTGCAGATCGAGGATGTAATTCGACTCGTCAGTCACCAGTGGCGCCCCACCGTTCATGCGCAGCGTCACATCGCGGTTGAGCACGTCCAATGAAACCAGCGTCTCTTCCACCAGCGCCTTTGTGGTCTGCCATCCGAAAGGGATCACCTCGATGGGAAGCGGAAAGGCACCCAGCTGGTTCACATCCTTGGCGGCATCGGCGATGACGATCATCTGATCCGATGCGGTCGCCACAATCTTTTCCTGCAAAAGGGCCGCGCCGCCGCCCTTGATCAGATTGAGGTTGCCGTCAAACTCGTCAGCGCCGTCGATCGTCAGATCCAGCCATTTCGCCTCGTCCAGCGTGGTCAGGGGCACGCCCAGCTGCGCTGCCAGTTGCGCCGTCCGGCTGGAGGTCGGCACCCCCACCACGCGCAGACCTTCTTCGCGGATACGCTCGGCCAAGCAGCGCACCATCCAGGCGGCGGTGGACCCGGTGCCCAGACCCAGCTTCATCCCATCCTCGACAAAATCGGTGGCGCGCTTTGCGGCCAGAAACTTGGCCTTGTCGATGGGCGAAAGGTCGGCAGGCATGGATCGATTCCCCGAAGCTAAGAATGTGGCGTGCCCGGGTTATAGGCAAAGCCGCCCCTGCGTGCGAGCGTGAATTGCCCCGCGGCTTGGCGGCGCTGTGCCCCGGTTGGAAGAACCTCTGGCATGACGCGCGCGCCAGATGCCGCAGACGCCCGTCAGATGTCGCTTTCGTGTGGCGCAGCGGGGGCGTTCCGGCGCAGACTGGCCGCGCACGTCAAAGGAAGCCTGTCGTATGTTCCTGTCTGTCTTCGATATGTTCAAGGTGGGGATCGGCCCCTCTTCCAGCCACACGATGGGGCCGATGGTCGCCGCCGCGCGCTTTCTTGATCTGCTGCGCGCGTCCCCGTTTCAGCCACATGGGCTGCGCGCCTCGCTGCACGGCAGCCTTGCTTTCACCGGGGTAGGCCATGCGACCGATCGCGCGACAATCCTTGGCCTCGCAGGCTTTGCGCCCGATACCTACGACGCTGCACGGGCCGAAGACGCCTTGCACCAGATCCGACAGACCTGCCGCATCACCCCGCCCGGGCTGCCCAGCCTCCAGTTCGATCCGGAACGGGATCTGACCTTCGACTACGGCCCTGCCCTGCCCGGCCATGCCAATGGCATGATCCTGCGCGCGACGGATGCGCAAGGCGACGTCATCCTGCAGGAAACCTATTATTCGATCGGCGGGGGCTTTGTCTTGACCGAGGCCGAGCTGCAAAGCACCACCGCGGAAAAGAAGAAACCGCGCGCGGATGTGCCCTACCCCTTTGAAACCGCCACAGAAATGCTGGCCATGGCCAAGGAAAGCGGGCTGTCGATTGCCGCCATGAAACGCGCCAACGAGCTGCGCTTTCGCAGCGCGACGGAGCTGGATCAGGGGATCACCCGTCTGTGGCAGGTGATGTCGGCCTGCATCGACCGCGGCATGGCGGGCAGCGGCATTCTGCCCGGTGGGCTCAAAGTGCGACGGCGCGCCGCGGGCATTCATGCGCAGTTGCAGGCCGAACGCGGCCTGAACATGCAGGCCCCGCACACGATCAACGACTGGATGAGCCTTTACGCCATGGCGGTGAACGAAGAAAATGCAGCGGGCGGCCAAGTGGTTACCGCCCCCACCAATGGCGCGGCAGGCGTGGTGCCGGCTGTGATCCGCTATTGGCTGGACCATGTGCCGGGCGCTGCTCCTTCACGCGTGGGAGAATTCCTGCTGACCGCCGCTGCCATCGGCGGCTTGTGCAAGCATAACGCCAGCATCTCGGGTGCGGAATGCGGCTGTCAGGCAGAGGTGGGAAGCGCTGCTGCGATGGCCGCAGCGGGCCTGTGCTCTGTGCTGGGAGGCACCCCGGAACAGGTGGAAAACGCCGCGGAAATCGCGCTGGAGCATCACCTTGGCATGACCTGCGACCCGGTCAAGGGCTTGGTGCAGGTGCCATGCATCGAGCGAAATGGTCTGGGCGCCATCAAGGCCGTGTCGGCGGCCTCGCTCTCGATGCGTGGCGACGGGCAGCATCTGGTCAGCCTTGATGCCTGTATCGAAACCATGCGCCAGACGGGGCGCGACATGCATGAGAAATACAAGGAAACCTCGCTCGGCGGATTGGCCGTGAACGTCCCCAACTGCTAAAGGCGCGGCGGCGTCTGGTGTGAAGCGACGGCGGCGCGCCCCTTTCCGCCACGGGTAAGGTGAAACCGCGGGTTTCTGTTGCACCCTCGTGAAACCTTTAAGTCTTTGACTGCGCAGGCGTATGCAGAACCGTCTTGGCCTTCACCTGTTCATACAGCGCAAACTCTGTCGCATGCGCCCTGTGCAGGCGGGCCAACAGGTCGGCGGGCAGCGCAAGCAAGGCCGGGTCCCCTTTGGGCGAAGCGTTGCGATGGGGCAGCGTGAGCGGCGCGCCCAGCCGTGCGGAGAAAAAGCCGATCATCTGGTCGCGTGCGGCATAATCGAACACATGGGTCACCGGCGGGCCGCCATCGAGAAAGCCAAGGAACCGGTCCTGTCGGCCGATACGGGCAAAGGGCGGCGGGTCCTCGGACAGGCGGGCCTCGACGAAAGCGGCGAAGCTCAGGCCATGGGTGGAATTCTCATGCCCGCGCAGCGCATCGCGCTGACGGTAGCGAAACCAACTCCCCAGATGCTCGAGCGGGTCGCGCATGACCGCCACGGTCTCCAGCGACCTGCCAAGATCTCGGGCCAGACGGTCGGCCCAGTTGCGCGCATAGGTCTGCGCATTGATATGCTTGCCAGCGGTGGCCAAAGGTGTCGCTTGGGCAAAGGGGGCGAGCATGGCGCGCATCGACTGCGTGGCCGTCTTGGGGTTGGCCAGATACACCAGCCCCGCCTGTTCCAGAACCAGCATGCCCACCCCCCGCCATGGCCCGATTTGCCCTTTGCATCGGAAAGGCTAGCGGCAGGATCGGTGCTGCGGCAAGGCGGCGATCAACAATCGGCGCATGGCGTGTCGTTTTTGCGATGGACCTGCGGGCCGCCGCAAGTTAGCTCGGTGGAATGAGCCGCCAACCTGACCGCATCCTTCCTGGCGTCGTGCTGATGCTTGCCTTCTGCGTGCTGGCGCCTTTGCTGGATGTATCGGCAAAGCTGGCGGCGGCCACCCTTCCTGTGGCGCAGATCGTGACAGCGCGTTTCGTGGTGCAAGGCGCTTTGATGTTGCCGGTCATTCTGGCCATGGGGCTGTCGCTTTACATGACGCGGCGGGCCTTGGGGCTCATCTGCCTGCGGGCCGTCTTCCTGATGCTGTCCACCTTCAGTTTTGTCGCCGCCATTTCGGTCATGCCCGTTGCCGATGCGCTTGCGATTGCCTTTGTCGAGCCCTTCATCCTCTTGCTTCTGGGCCGTATCCTGTTCGGAGATGAGGTTGGGCCGCGCCGGATTGCCGCCTCCTGTGTCGGGTTTCTGGGGGCGCTGCTGGTGATCCAGCCTTCGCTTGCCGCCTTTGGCTATGTCGCGCTCTGGCCTTTGGGCACGGCGTTTTTCTTTGCCTTCTACATGCTCTCGACACGGCAGGTTTCGGGCTTCATGCATCCGGTGGCCATGCAGTTTCACACGTCATGGACCGGTCTGTTGATGTGCCTGCCGGTGATGATCTTGGCCGAAGGCACTGGCTGGCGGCACTTTGATGCGATCATGCCGCAGGGGGTGGAGTGGCTGTGGCTGTTCGGTGTGGGGTTCTGGGCCGCACTCAGCCACATGTGCATGACCTATGCCTTGAAATTCGCGCCCTCCGCCACACTCGCACCGTTGCATTATCTCGAGATCGTGGCCGCCGTCGCGCTTGGCTACTGGATTTTCGGCGATTTTCCGAATGCGCTCACTTGGGCCGGGATTGCCGTCATCACAGCATCGGGCCTGTACATCATTCATCGTGAAAGGCTGTCGGCGCGGGCCTCGCTGGCCAAAGCGGTCAGCACCTGATCCAGCCGCCCCCGCGGCAGGATGCAGAGCATGCCCGGTCCGGAAAAAGACAGCCGCACCGGCCCGTCGCTCACCCGGTTGGACGTCCCCACCCGGGCATGGGGTGCGAAATCCAGCCCGTCAATAGGCCAGTCCAATCCGTGGCTTGTGCCACGCACCGGGCGCATCGGAAACAGGCTGAACCGATCGCCGCGCCGCAGATCAAGCTGCAATCGGGGCGGGGCATGGAACACCACATCCTGCGACCCCAACAGCACACAAGACCGGTGCTGGCGGACCAGTGTGGTCAACACCGCAAGCCCGTGGTCGACGCGTGCCCCGATGAAGCCCAAAGCAATCACGAAAGGCGCATCAAGCGACCGCAACGCCTTGTCAAAGTCGGTCGTGTCCTGCTCGGGGATGTGGTGGACCCGCTCGGGCGGCAGTGCGGCGCGCGTGGCGTCTGACAAAGAGTCCATGTCGCCGATGACCGCCTGCGGCCAAAGCCCTTGCGCCAGACATCGGTTCGCTCCCCCATCCGCCGCCACAAGCACCGGGGCTCTTTGCAGCGCCGTACGAAACAATGCGGCAGAAACCGGCGCGCCTCCCACAAGCGTGATCCCGTCCGAGGATTGCACAATGGCTTGATTCATGCGGATACTGTCTTTCAATTGCGGCAAAATCTCGGGGTGCCTGCCACAAACAATCCATCAAATGACCCAGATCTGTCCACGGATTCGAACCTGTGGCGCGAGACAAGCAGATATTGAGTTTTGCAGAAAGCGAGCATCCGATGACCGGTGCGAGTAAGATCCTTACGGTTTCCTATGGAACCTTCTCTTGTACATTGGAAGGCTTTGACGACCCTTTCAATACGATGAAGGCCATTGCTGAATACTTCCGCGATCTGGCTGCCGAAGACCGTTATTTTGGTGCCGAACCGCCGCAGCCGGATGCGGCGATGCTGCACAAGATTGCAGAACGCGAAATTCAGCGCCGGGTGGAAGCAAAGATTCAAGACAACGGCGTGATTTTGCGCGCCGAAGAAAACGAGGCGCTTGCCGCACCGCAGGCACATCGTCCCCAACCAAACGTCGAGATGCCTGCCCGGGCCCCGGCGCCTTTGGCGCGCCCGACTCCCACGCTCGCGCAACGCGAGGCCGAGGATGGGCCGGAAGGCGGTGCCGAGACGGTGGCAGAAAAGCTCTCGCGCCTGCGCAAAGCCAATGCGGGCCCGCAAAACCCTGTGGCGATCGCGGCCCCGGTCATGGCGCAAGACGCGAGCGCCGCAGAGGAAGACGCGCAACCCCTTGCCTCCGCAGCGTCTGCCCCGATTGCCGTGCAGGATGCGGTCACGCCCGGTGACGCCCACGAGCCGGAGACTGAAGCCGCGCTTTCGACGCCGCTGGATATCGCGGATTTGCCGTCTGATGACCTCTGGGCCGCAGAGGTTCTGACGGATGGTCTGCAAGCCGAGACGTTGATCCCACAGACAATCGCTGTGGAAGACCTGCATTTTGAGCAGAGCCTCGGGTCGAATGAGGATTCGGAGCTTGCCGATTTGTTGGCATTGGACGCCGCGACAGAGGCAGACCTATCGGTTGCCGATCCGGCACCCGCTGATCAGGCCGAGGATCAGGCCGCAGAGAGCGGCGACACTGACTTGGGCACGGATGCTGATCGGGCGGAAGACCCAACGGTGCGGGCACCCGAACCAGAGGCGGTTCTGGCCGAGGAAATCGCAACAGAGCCCGCGCACGAAGATGTCTGGCTGGCCGACAGCGCCGAGGACAGCATTGAGAGCAGCGTGGAAGACAGCGCAAGCCCTGCCCCTGAGGACGAGGCGCAGGTCAAGGCGGATGACGCCTTGCTGGCGTCATTGGGCGCTTTGATTGAACCGGAAGACGACGCGGCCGAAGAAACCGCACCAGCCGCCGAAACGCCGGCTCTGCCGTCTGCCCAAAAGGCAGCCGCTCTGCCCGCAGATCTTGCGGAAGAAGAGATCGAAGCCATTCTGGCGCGTCACACGACCGCAGCCGCCCCAATCGAAGAAGCGCTGCCCGAAACGACTCAACCGGTCGCCGACGCTGCGGACCCGACACCTGCCAAAGCAGCGTCGGCCATGATGCAGGCCGATCTGGAAGATCAAAGCGCAAGCGAACCGGTCGCTCCTGTGCGCCCGGTGCGGCCCGTCCGCCCGTCCCGTCCTTCGGCTGTCGACCGGCCCGCCGTGCCCGCCGATCCGGACGCCGACATGGCGGCAGACCCGCTTGCCCCAAGCGGATCGCGCGCCCCCATCACGGTCGAAAAGCTGCAGCGTGCGCGCGCGCGCGTCATCAAGATCCGCCGCAATGAGCCGGTGTCCGTGGCAACGCGTGCCGCCTCTCCGGTGTCCGCCTCCTTGTCGGAAGAGGCAGAGGCGGCGCTTGCCGCAGAACTCGCGGCTGTCGCGCGGGACAACCAAGCGGCGGAGGACGCCGCCAAAGCAGCCTCTGAACGTCGGCTGGCGCGTCCTGACGAAGATCTTGCGGTCAACCGACTGATGGCGGAAGCGCGCAGCCAGATGGAAGTTCCAGACACCAAGCGGCGGCAATCGGCCATCGCCCATCTGAAAGCGGCGGTCGCGGCCACCATCGCGGAACGTCGCGCGACGGGCAGCACCTTGGCGGGCAACGGGAGCGAAAAGCTTGGCGCCTATCGCAACGATCTGGCGCAGGTCGTCCGCCCGACGTCCGAGGCAGCGCCCGCCTCCGCCCCCCGCCCTTCCCCCTTGGTTCTGGTGTCCGAACAGCGCATTGACCGCCCTTCCGAGCGGGTCATGACGCCCGCGCCGACCGCCAGCACACAGCCCGTGATGCCAACCCGTCCGCTGCCTGCGGCGCCCGCCGTCTCGCAGTCAATCGTGTCGGGTCTGGACGAAAGCTTTGAGGTCGAGGACGAGACACGCAATATTTTTGAAGCCGAAAGCAGCTTCCCAGAGTTCGCCGAGCGCCTTGGTGCGGCGGATCTGCCGTCACTGCTTGAGGCTGCCGCCGCCTATATCGCCTGTGTGGAAGGGCGCGACAGTTTTACGCGCCCTCAGTTGATGCGGCACATCAGCGCCGTTTCCGAAGGCCTCACGCGCGAAGATGGTCTGCGCAGCTTCGGCACGCTCTTGCGGGACGGCGTGATCGAACGCAGCCGCCGCGGTCAGTTTGCGATCAACGAAGCCTCACCGATCTTGGCCGAAGCCCGCAAGCTCGCCGGTTGATCGAAGCGCCCGTCGCTGCCACCTGCGCCAAACGGGTAAAAAGCTCACAGGCGGGATGCATCATGCACCCCGCCTGTTTTCATTTCGAACGATCAGCACCTGTGTCGGCCGTGTCGGGGTCTGGCTGTCCGACCCCCATGAAAATCGGGCGGAGCGGAAGGATCCACAGCACCCCAAGACCGACATAAACGGCAAGCTCGACCAAGATCGAAGGACGGTCGATCCAGCTGACAAGATTGACCGCCACCACAACGTAGAGCGGCAGGCCGATCAACAGCACCACGAGCGACAACCGCCGCCGCGCCTTGTAGCTTAACGCCATCTCATCCTCCTGCATGCGCAGAGGCGGGTCATCCGCACTGCTTGCCTCAATCCGCGAAGGGGTCGGTCACCAGAATGGTGTCATCCCGCTCGGGCGAGGTAGACAGTAGGGCGACCGGGCATTGGATCAATTCCTCAATGCGCCGCACGTATTTGATCGCAGCGCCCGGCAGTTCCGCCCAAGACCGTGCCCCGGCGGTCGACTCGGACCAGCCTTCCATCTCTTCATAGATCGGCGTGCAGCGCGCCTGTTGGTCCGCAGCGGTGGGAAGGTAATCCAGCCGGGTCCCGTCCAATTCATAGCCAACACAGATCTTGAGTGTCTTGAACCCGTCCAGCACGTCCAGCTTGGTCAAGGCGATGCCCGACACACCACTGGTGGCGCAGGTCTGGCGCACCAGAACCGCATCAAACCAGCCACACCGCCGTTTGCGCCCGGTCACGGTGCCGAATTCATGCCCACGCTCGCCCAGACGCTCGCCATCGGCATCGAACAATTCCGCCGGGAACGGACCTTCCCCCACGCGGGTCGTGTAGGCCTTCACAATCCCCAACACGAAATCAATCGCCGTCGGCCCAAGGCCCACACCCGTTGCCGCCTGCCCCGCAATCACATTGGACGAGGTGACAAAAGGATAGGTGCCAAAATCGATGTCGAGCAAGGCGCCTTGCGCCCCTTCAAAGAGAATGCGCTTTCCCGCACGGCGCGACTCGTTCATCACCTTCCACACTGGCGCGGCATAAGGCAGCACCTGCGGCGCAATCTCGTGCAGAAGCGCCAGCAGGGCCGCCCGGTCCACCGGCTCCATGCCAAGACCGCGGCGCAGCGCATCGTGATGCGCCAGCAAGCGGTCCACCCGCAGTTCCAGCGTGGCCGCATCCGCCAGATCCGCCACACGGATGGCCCGACGTCCCACCTTATCCTCATAGGCCGGGCCGATGCCGCGCCCGGTGGTGCCGATCTTGGCCACCGACAGGCTGCCCTCACGCGCGCGATCCAGTTCGCCATGTAGCGGCAGGATCAGCGGCGCATTTTCCGCCACCAGAAGATTTTCGGGCGTGATGTCGACGCCTTGGTCGCGCAGCTTGGCGATCTCGGTCACCAGATGCCACGGGTCCAGCACAACACCGTTGCCGATCACGCTCAGCTTGCCGCCGCGCACAATGCCCGAAGGCAGCAGCGACAGCTTGTAGACCTTGCCATCAATGACCAGCGTATGGCCCGCATTGTGCCCGCCCTGAAAGCGCGCGACGATGTCGGCGCGTTCGGACAGCCAGTCCACAATCTTGCCTTTGCCCTCGTCGCCCCATTGGGCGCCCACGACAACCACGTTGGCCATGCTGTTCTCCTTGGCTCTGAAACCGCCTGTGCTATAGACGCAAGGCCCGCTCAGGGAAACAAGGAAATCGCCCCCGTGCGCCATCTGCGCTCTTTCGGGCGCCAAAGACGCTCCGTTCCGCGCCCATCCTTTGTTGCCTTGCAGCTTTTCCAAATACTCCCGCCGGAGGCTCCCACGGCCAGAGACCCGCTCTGGCCGTGCAAGGGGTTGCGCGCGGCCCCCCATCAGCCTAGATAGGCGCGTCAGCTTCGGGAACGCCCATGGAAAACGTCATCCTTGCCATCCACCTTATCCTCGCCCTTCTTCTGGTCGGGGTGGTCCTGCTTCAAAGGTCCGAAGGCGGTGGCCTTGGCATGGGCGGCGGTGGCGGCGGTGCCATGTCAGGCCGGGCTGCGGCAACGGCCTTGGGCAAAGTGACGTGGATCTTGGCGATCCTCTTCATCTGCACCTCGATCACGCTGACCATTCTCGCAGCCCAGCAGGCAGGGTCCAGCTCGGTGATCGATCAGATCGGCGCGCCGACGCCTGCGCCCGACGCGCCTGTAGCGCCTCTGGGCAGCGATCTGCTGCCGCCGGCGCCGACAAATGCGCCTTTGGCCCCTCCGCGCGCTGACAACTAAGCCCGGAAAACGACACCATCTGTTGTCGCGGCCCCACCTGAAAAAACAGCATGTAGCGGTGCTGTTGCAAAGGATTGTTGCCTAGGGTAAGGCGTTGGTCCCGTGGTGCTGCGATTCCCACCCATCGAATCGCGACGAAAACACGGGGGCCGCACATGGCACGCTATATTTTCATCACCGGCGGCGTTGTCTCCTCCCTCGGCAAGGGGCTGGCATCCGCGGCACTGGGCGCACTGTTGCAAGCGCGTGGTTACACGGTGCGCCTGCGCAAGCTCGACCCCTATCTGAACGTCGATCCCGGCACGATGTCGCCCTTTGAGCATGGCGAAGTCTTCGTGACCGATGACGGGGCGGAAACTGACCTTGATCTGGGCCATTATGAGCGCTTCACCGGCGTGCATGCCCGGATGACCGATTCCATCTCTTCGGGGCGCATCTATTCCAACGTGCTCGAGAAAGAGCGGCGCGGGGATTACTTGGGCAAGACCATTCAGGTCATCCCGCACGTCACCAATGAGATCAAAGATTTCCTGCGCATCGGCGCGGATGAGGTCGACTTCATGCTGTGCGAGATCGGCGGCACCGTGGGCGACATCGAAGGCCTGCCCTTCTTTGAAGCGATCCGCCAGTTCATCCACGAACGCCCCAGCGGCCAGTCGATCCTGATGCACCTGACGCTGCTGCCCTATCTGGCGGCCAGCGGCGAGTTGAAGACCAAACCCACGCAGCATTCGGTGAAAGAGTTGCAGAGCATCGGTCTGGCGCCGGACGTTCTGGTGTGCCGGTCGGAACACCCGATCCCGGAGAAAGAGCGCGAGAAGATCGCGCTGTTCTGCAACGTACGCAAGGAACACGTGATTCCGGCCTATGATCTCAAAACGATCTATGAGGCGCCACTGGCCTATCATCAGGCCGGGTTGGATCAGGCGGTGCTGGATGCCTTTGGCATCGCGCCGGCCCCGAAGCCGAACCTGACCCGCTGGGAAGACGTGATGGACCGTCTGACCGGGGCCGAGGGCATGGTGCGGGTGGCGATCGTGGGCAAGTATACGCAGCTGGAAGACGCCTACAAATCCATCGCCGAGGCGCTGACCCATGGTGGCATGGCGAACCGGACGCGGGTGAAAGCGGAGTGGATCGACGCCGAGATCTTCGAGAACGAGGACCCGACGCCCTACCTTCAGGACTACCACGCCATTCTGGTGCCCGGCGGCTTTGGGGAGCGCGGGACGGAAGGCAAGATCAAGGCGGCGCAGTTCGCGCGGGAAAAGAAGATCCCCTATCTGGGCATCTGTCTGGGGATGCAGATGGCGGTCATTGAATCGGCGCGCAATCTGGCGGGGCTGCCCAATGCGGGGTCGGAGGAGTTTGACCATGAGGCGGGCAAGAAGCGCTTTACCCCGGTGGTCTACCATCTGAAGGAATGGGTGCAGGGCAATCACACGGTCCGGCGCAAGGCGGATGATGCCAAGGGTGGCACCATGCGGTTGGGGGCCTATACGGCCAATCTGAAGACGGGGTCGCGGGTTTCGGAGGTGTATGGCTGCTCGGTCATCGAAGAGCGGCACCGGCACCGGTATGAGGTGGACATCCAGTATCGGGAGCAGCTCGAGGCGTGCGGGCTGGTGTTCTCGGGGATGTCGCCGGACGGGAAGCTGCCGGAGATCGTTGAGGTGAAGGACCACCCCTGGTTCATCGGGGTTCAGTTCCACCCGGAATTGAAATCGAAGCCTTTCGCCCCCCACCCGCTCTTTGCGGATTTCGTGCGGGCCGCGAAAGAGGTGGAGCGGTTGGTGTGACGCGGCAGGGGGCCTTTGGCCCCCTGTGTTACATCTGGGGGGGGCCAATTGGCCCCCTGTGTTACATCTGGGAGTGGCCTTTGGAATCAAAGGCTTGACCCACCGGGATTCAGGAAATCTTAACCTTTGGACGCGGCCAGCGCGGGGTCGGTCCGGGGCACCAGAAGGTCGAACACCCAAGTAAAGACGAAGGTGTAGACGAGGAAGAACACCAAAAGCGCGGCCTCCATCGCCAGCGCTGTCATCACGCCAACTGCATACCACCACATGAAGAGCGGGATCAGCAGCAGCACCAGACCGCCTTCGAAGCCGAGCGTGTGCAGCACCCGCACTCCGATGCTGCGCGCAGGCAGGCCGCCCTCGCCCAAGGCCAGCGCGCGCCGACGCTCCCACGCTTCAAACCCGGTGTTATAGACAAAATTCCACGCCACCGCGACGGTGGAGGCGGCAATCGCCACCGGCAGATTGCCCGCCGGATTGCCACCGCTGAGCAAGGCCAGCAAAAGCGTGGCCAGCACGATGGCAAGGCCTTCGAAAAGGGTCACATAAAGAATGCGGCGGGGCAGCGGGTTCAGCACAAGCATCGGTCGGGTCCAGTTGCAAAAAGGGGCCAAGGGGGAATCGGTCTTGCCTTGGCGCTTCAGTTTAGATACGCTCGTATTTAAATAGGGCAAGAGGTGACACTTGGCAAGACCGCGCACCATTGATCGGGACCATTTGCTGACCGCCGCCGAGGCGGTGGTCACGGGACAAGGGGCGGCGGCGCTGTCCTTTGCCAGCGTGGCGGCCGAGGCGGGCCTGAGCAAGGCCAGCGTGCAATCGGCCTTTGGCAGCCGCGCGGCGCTGATCGACGCGCTGATCGGGCGCTGGATGCAGCATGAGGCCGACCGCTTTGAAGCCGCGCTGGAAGGGGCCGAATCACCTGAGGCCCGCCTGAGCGCGCATCTGCGCTGCACCTATGATGAGTTGCACAACGGGCGCGGGCAGCGGGTGGCGACGCTGCTTGCGATCTTGGCCAGCGAAGGGCAAAGCAGCGCCAGCGTGCGGCGCTGGTATCAAGAGCGCATGGGCGATCTGAGCGCGCAAAGCCCCGAGGAGAAACGCCGCCGCACCGCCTTTCTTGCGGCGGAAGGCGCGTATTTTCTGCGCTGTATCGTGGGGTTAGAGGCTGACCCCGCGATCTGGGCCGAAATCTTTGCCGCGCTGGACAGGCCCTAAAAAGACACCGAATAAGACGGAGCCCCCCTGCCCCAATTGCCCGCAGCTTGCCGCGCGGCGCGCGCGACGCTGCGTCAAAAACTTTGCGTTTCACGTTGCGCAAACGTTTGCGCAATCGAAAAAGCGGTGCTAGCCTTTGAGTCGAGGGCAACTGGGAGGCTGCTTCATCATGGCCACGATCAAGGATCTTGCGCGCGCGCTGGGGCTTTCAGCCTCGACCGTGTCGCGTGCCCTTGCCGGGCATGAGCGCATCCCGCAAGTCACCCGCGACCGGGTGCAGGCGCTGGCGCAGGATCTGGGCTATGCGCCCAACCGGGCGGCGCAAAACCTTGTCGGCGGGCGCAGTTCCGGTTTTGCCGGGCTGGTGCTGACCGATCCGGGCTATGGCCGCGAAGACAGCTACTTGGGCGAATATATCTCGGGCCTTGGGGCTGGTCTGGCGGAAACCGGAATCGATCTGTTCCTGACGGCAGTGCCGGCGGGGCAATCGGAATTGACGGTGATCCGCAACATCGTGACCGCGCGCCGGGCCGATGGGCTGATTCTGGGCCGGACCTCGGAAGCTGACCCAAGGGTGGATTACCTGCTGTCGCTGGGGTTTCCTTTTGTGACGCACGGGCGGGTGCTGGGCGAAGACCTGCCGTTTTCATGGGTGGACACCGACGGCACCACCGCCTTTGCCGAGGCCTTTGATCTGCTTTACGGGCTGGGGCATCGTCGCTTTGCGCTGTTGACGATCGAAGAGCCGATGACCTTTCGCCACCACCGCACCGAAGGCCTGCGACAAGCGATCGAGCGCCGGGGCGACCCGGACGTAAGCCTGACCGTTGCCACCACCTCGCGCTATGACCGCGCGCGGCGGCAAGAGGTGGTGCATGCGCTTTTGACCGCCGATCCCCGCCCCACCGCGATTCTGACGCTGTTCGACAGCCTTGCGCTGAATGTGTTGCAGGTGGCGGAAAGCCTGTCGCTTTCGGTGCCGGGTGACGTGAGCGTGATCGGTTTTGACAACATTGCTTCGGCGGCCATGGCGCGGCCGGGGCTGACCACCTTTGACAGCGATACGTTTTCATCGGCGCGGGAAACCGCGCGCATGCTGGTGGAGCGTATCCAGTCGCCTGAGGCCGGGCAGCAAAGCCTGCTGATCCGGCCAAAGCTGGTGCTGCGCGCCAGCCATGGGCCAGCGCCATCCTGACGCTGGCTTGATTAGACCGCGCGCTGGACGCGCCATGAAAAATGGGAGGACGACATGAAATCGCTGACAAAATGGCGGATGACGGCGGCTGCCGTGACGGTATCGATGATGGCGGGTCCGGCGCTGGCCGAGCAGCTGTTCTGGTCGACGCAGGCCAAGCCGATCGAGGAAAGCCAGAAGATGCGCGATGAGGTGCTGGCGGGCTTCCCCGGCGGCGTGGATTATCAGCCTTCGGATGAAGGCCCGTGGCTGACGCGGATGCAGGCGGAATTGCAGGCGGGATCGGGGCGGATTGCCGTGCTGGGCGGCCTGCATGGCGATCTGTCGTCGCTGGGTGGCGATCTGGTCGATCTGTCGGGGATCGATGCGGCGGCGGTGGGCCCGGCGATGATGGAGCTGGGGTCTTTGGGCACGGGCGAGCAGAAGTATATTCCGTGGATGCAGGCGACCTATCTGATGGTGGCCAATCGCAAGGCGCTGGAGTTCCTGCCCGAAGGCGCGGATATCAACGCGCTGACCTATGACCAGCTGATCGACTGGGCGCGGGCGACCGCCGAGGCCACGGGCGGGCCGAAGTTTGGCTTTCCGGCGGGGCCGCAAGGGTTGAAGCACCGCTTCTTCCAAGGGTTCCTGCTGCCCGCCTATACCAAATCGACGGTGACCGAGTTCCGGTCGGATGCGGCGGTGGTGGCCTGGGAGAAGTTCCGCGAGCTGTGGCAATATACCAACCCGGCGGCGACGAATTATTCCTTCATGCAGGAACAGCTGGTGACCGAAGAGGTCTGGATCGCCTTTGACCATGTGGCGCGGGTTGCCGATGCCTTCAACCAGCGGCCCGAGGATTTCGTGGCCTTCCCGGCGCCAGCGGGCCCCGAGGGGCGGGCCTTCATGCCGGTGGTGGCAGGCATCGCGGTGCCGCGCACGACGCCGGATATGGAGCAGTCGATGGCCTTGGTGCAGTATATGCTGCAACCGGAAACCCAGATCGCCACGCTGCGGGCGACCAACTTCTTCCCGGTGATCGCAACGGAGTTGCCCGCCGACATGCCGGCTTCGGTGCAGGCGGCGGGTCCGGCGATTGCGGCGATGACGGGGGCGCCCGATGCGCTGCCCGCGCTGTTGCCGATGGGCTTGGGGGACAAGGGCGGCCAGTTCAATCAGGTCTACACCGACACCTTCGAGCGGATCGTGCTGGCGGGTCAGGACATCCGCGAGGTGCTGGACTCTCAGGCCGAGGTGCTGCGCGCGCTGATGGTGGAGGCGAATGCGCCTTGCTGGGCGCCGGATGCGGCGTCCGAAGGGCCTTGCCCGGTGAACTGAGGCCGTGCGGGGGGCGCGGCAGAGGCGGTGCCCCCCGGTTTTCTTCTGTCTGACCAAAAGGGGCACGGCCATGCCGCGACTGCTTCCCTATCTGCTGTTGCTGCCCGCGACAGCCTTTCTGTGCCTGTTCTTCCTCTATCCCTTTGTGCAGGTCGCGCATGATTCCGTGATGCGCAACGGGGTGTATACGCTGGAGAATTTCAGCCGCATGGCGGGGCACTGGAAATTCTCGACCGCGTTCTGGAACACCATGCTTCTGGCGGCGGTGGTGGTGCCGATCCAGCTGGCGATGGCGCTGACGATGGCGAGCATCGTGACCAAGTTGCAGCGGGGGCGGTCGAGCATTTTGTATATCTTCGCGATCCCCTTGGGGATTTCGGATCTGGCGGCGGGGTTGATCTGGCTGTCGGTGTTTGAACAGTCCGGGTTCCTGAACAGCTGGCTGGTGGGGCTGGGGATCGTGGATCAGCCGATCCTGCTGTTGGGCTATCAGAATACGTGGGTCATCTTCATCGCCATCGTGCTGGCCGAGGTGTGGCGGGCAACCGCGATCATGATGGTCATTCTGGTGGCCGGGATGGGGTTGATCCCCAAGGAATATGGCGAGGCGGCGGATGTGTTTGGGGCAACCCGCTGGCAGAAGTTCCGGCGCGTCACGCTGCCGATGCTGAAGCCGAGCCTTCAGACCGCGCTGATCCTGCGGGTGATCCTGGCCTTTGAAGTGTTTGCGGTGGTGGTCGCCTTGGGCGGGACGCAACTCCCGGTGCTGATGAGTGAGACCTATCACTGGCAGTTTGCCATGCAGGAGCGTGGGGTCGCAGCGGCCTTTGCCATGGTCATTCTGGGCGTCTCGGTGGCCTTTACCATCCTGATCCTGCGTCTGCTGCATGTGCCGAAGGGGGCGAGAGTATGAGCGAGACATCCGTGCGCCGGGCGGGGAACCGCGTCTTTATCGCGGGCGTCGCCCTGTTGATCCTGTGGGTTCTGCTGCCGATCTGGCTTTTGTTCGTGAACGCCCTCTCGGCCCCGGCGGAAGTGACGGGCTTTCCCAAGCGGTTCATCCCGTCTTTCGATCTGGCGTCACTGTCGTTCTTTTTCGGCTTTTCCGGCGTGATCGATGCGCTGTGGAATTCCGTGAAAGTGGCGGCGCTGACCATGATCCTGTCCATCGGGGTGGGCGCGCCTGCGGGCTATGCGCTGTCGCGCTTTGACTTTCCCGGCAAGGAGACCTTCCGCTTTCTGGTGGTGATGACGCGGGCCTTTCCGCTGCCGCTGCTGGCGCTGCCGCTTGCGGTGATGTTCATTCGCACGGGGCTGGATGACACCATCCTTGGCCTTGCGCTGGTGCATACCACGCTGGCCCTGCCCTTTGCGGTGCTGATCACCTTTTCACTCTTTTCCGGCATTCCGCTGGAGCTGGAAGAGGCGGCGTGGACGCTGGGCTGTAACCGGGTGCAGGCCTTTACCAAGGTGATCCTGCCGCTGGCGGCCCCGGGCATTGCGGCATCGGCGGTCTTTGCCTTTGTCATCAGCTGGAACGAGGTGTTCGCCGCCGCCGTGCTGACGGTGGAGAACCGCACGCTGACGGCGTTTTTGCTGCAATCCTTGGATGTCTCGCCGCTGCCGTTGAAATTCGCCGGAGGGGCGGCCTTGGTGCTGCCCGCCCTGTTCTTCATCTTTGCTGTTCGCAAATACCTGTTTGCGATGTGGGGCATCGCAAACCGTTAAGGGGGGTCGATCATGGCCGTTATTGAAATCAAACAGGTCGCCAAGAGCTTTGGCAGTTTCACCGCCCTGCATTCGGTGGATCTGACGATTGCCGATCAGGAGTTCATGGTGCTTTTGGGCGCGTCGGGCTGTGGCAAGACCACGCTGTTGCGCATCATCGCAGGGCTGGAGACGCCGACGATCGGAGAGGTCTGGATCGGCGGTCGGCGGGTGGATCACCTGCCCCCGCGCGAGCGTGGCATTGCGATGGTGTTTCAGAATTATGCGGTGTTTCCGCATCTGACGGTGTTTGAAAACATCGCCTTTGGCCTGCGCATGAAGAAGATGGATCAGGCCGAGGTGACGCGGCGGGTGAACCGCACCGCCGAATTGATGCATATCGAGCAGTTGCTGAAGCGCTATTCCGGCGAATTGTCGGGCGGCCAGCGGCAGCGGGTCGCGGTGGCGCGCGCGCTGGCGATGGAGCCGGATGTGATCCTGATGGATGAGCCACTGTCGAACCTTGATGCGCTGTTGCGGTTGGAAATGCGGGCCGAGTTGAAGGGTGTTCTGGCGGAATCGAACACCACGACGATTTACGTGACGCATGACCAAGTGGAGGCGATGAGCCTTGCCGACCGGATTTCGGTGATGAATGGCGGGCGCATCGTGCAGGCCGCCAATCCGGTGGAAGTCTATCGCAACCCTGCGGCGCGGTTTGTGGGCAGTTTCATCGGCAACCCGCCGATGAACTTCCTCAAGGCCGAGCCTGCGGGTGCGGGCAAATGGCAGGTGGCGGGTCAGGTCTTTGACGGGCCTGCGAGTGCCGCCGCCGAATTCGCCATCCGCCCCGAGGATCTGCACCCTGCCGAGGCTGGCCTTCCCGCCGAGGTGCGGGTGGTGGAACCGCTTGGCCCCCATACGCTGGTGACGGCCTCCGTGGCGGGCCAGCCTTTCCGCGCCGTGCTGGAAAGCAATCTGCTGCCCGCGCCCGGTGACGTGCTTCACCTTGCCCCGGTGCCGGACCGCATCCGCTGGTTCGACCCTGCCACCCAATCTGCCCTGCGCTGAAAGAGCTTTGCCATGACCACGCTGACCGAAAACGCCATTGAAATCCTGCGCGAGAACGATCGCGGCACCTATACCGTGCCGACCAAGGGGCTTTATCCCTTTCAGTGGAACTGGGATTCCTGCCTGACGGCCCTTGGCCAGCGGCATTTCGACGAGGCCCGCGCTTGGACCGAGATTGACACGCTGTTTGCCAATCAATGGCCTTGCGGGATGGTGCCGCATATCGTGTTTCACAAGCATGATGATGGCTATTTCCCGGGGCCGGATGTCTGGGCCACGGGGCGGCCGGTGCCGACATCCGGCATCACGCAACCGGCGGTGGCGGGCTTTGCGCTCCGCCGCTTGTATGACCGGGCGAGCGACAAGGCGGCGGCCGAAGCACGGGTGCGGGCGCTGATCCCCAAGGTGGCGGCGTGGCATCGGTGGTTTTACGCGACGCGCGACCCCAAGGGCGAAGGCTTGGTCGCCATCATCCATCCGTGGGAATCGGGGCGCGACAATTCGATTGATTGGGACGGCCCGTTCGAGCGCGTGCCGACCGAAGGCATCACGCCCTATACGCGGCGCGACACCCAGCACGCCAACCCCGAGCATCGCCCGACCAAGGCGCAATACGACCGCTATCTGTGGCTGGTGGAGCATTTCCGGGGCTTGGGCTGGGATACGGCCAAGCTGCATGACGCGTCACCGTTTCAGGTGGTGGACCCCGGCTTCAACGCGATTCTGATCCGGGCCTCTGCCGATCTGGCGGATCTGGCCGAAGGCTTGGGGATGGCGGATGTGGCGGCGGAAAACCGGGGCTTTGCCGCGCGTGGGCTGGCGGCGATGGAGGGGCTGTGGTCGGATCTGCACGGGCAATATCTGTGCCGGGATCGGGTGCGGGGGGAGTTGATCGACTCGGCCTCGGTCGGCGGGTTGCTGGCCGCGTTTTGCGCGGTGCCGCCCGCGCGGGCGGCGGCGATTGCGGCGACGATCGAGGCGCATGGCACGCGGTTCCGGGTGGCGAGCCATCCGCCGTCGGACGCACGGTTTGATTCCAAGCGCTATTGGCGCGGGCCGGTGTGGTTGGTGGTCAATTACATGATCGCCGATGGGCTGGCGCGCGCAGGCGAGGAGGATGCGGCGGCGCGGATCACGGCCTCGAGCCTTGATCTGATCCGGGAAAGCGGCTTTGCCGAATATTATGATCCGCTGTCGGGCGAACCTTTGGGCGGCGGGCGGTTTACTTGGACGGCGGCGATGGTGCTGGAATTTCTGGCGATGGAGGGGTGAGCGTGAAGATACTGGCGATCGGCGCGCATCCCGACGATCTGGAGATCTTTGCCTTTGGCAGTCTGAGCGCTTGGCGCGCGATGGGGGCCGAGCTGGTGCTGGCGATCGCCACCGATGGGGCCAAGGGCGGCACCTTGCCCGCCGCCGATCTGCGGGCGCTGCGCGCCGCCGAGACGGTGACGGCGCTGGCGCCCTTGGGGGTGCCGCGGTTTCTGGGCTTTCCCGATGGCGGCTTGCGGGCGGATGCGGCGCTGGAGACCGCGCTGCACGATCTGCTGGCCGAGGTGCAGCCCGATCTGGTGGTGAGCCATGCGCCCAATGATTACCACGCCGATCACCGCGCGCTGTCGGCGGGGCTGTCGCAGGCGGCGGGGTTCGCGGTGCCGGTGCTGTGGATGGACACGATGAACGGCACCGGATTCACGCCCACGCATTGGGTGGAGGTGAGCGCGCACTGGGCCGCGAAAGAGGCGGCGATCCGCGCGCATGGGAGCCAGGACCCGGAGCGGTTTGTGCGGATGGCGAAGCGGCAGGCGGCGTTTCGCGCGGGGGAATGCAACGGTTTGCCCGAAGCGCGGGCCGAGGCGTTCCGCTTTGAGCCGCGCTTTCCCTTTGCCGATATCCGGGCCTTGATGCCCCCTGCCCCGGCGCTGCGGCCCGTGGGGCGCCGGGATCTGCCGCGCTAGCGCCCCGGGCCAGCGGCGGACGGGGGGCCAGCCCCCCGACCCCCGGGATATTTGGGAACAGATGAACGCGGCGAGCGACGGGGGGTCAGCCGTGATCGGGGGCCTTGCCAGAGGGCGCGATGTAGGGGCGGGTCACGTCATCGAGGCGGAGGGAGACGGTTTCCACCTCGATCTGCACCGCGCCATCACCAGCCAGTGTGAGGGTAAGAATGCCGGTGCCATCCGGGCCGGGGGCGAAGGTCAGCGTCAGGAGCGAGAGGATGGTCTCGCTCTGGCTGCGGTCGATGCCGGTGCTGCGCAGGCGCAGGATGTCTTCGATCACCAGCAGGCTGCGCACGCGCTCATAGGGGCGTTTGGCGGCCTCGGCGGCGGCGCGGTCTTCCCAGCGGAACCGGTTGAGCAGCAAGGCGAAGCGGCGGGCCTTTGGGTCGAAGCGCATTTCGGTGATGGGAAAGACCGCGTCTTGCAGCAAGGAGGCCAGAACCGGCACATCCTCGGCATCTTGGGCGATGAGCCGCAGCGGGGCCTCGGCCCCATCTTCGAAACGCGCGTCTGTCATGCTTTGTCCTTGATGCGTTCGATCTTGGCCCCGCAGGCGGAGAGCTTTTCTTCCACCCGTTCATAGCCGCGATCCAGATGGTAGACACGGCTGACCACGGTTTCGCCTTCGGCGGCGAGGCCCGCGAGGATGAGACTGACCGAGGCGCGCAGGTCGGTGGCCATCACCGGCGCGCCTTTGAGTTTGCTGACCCCTGTCACCGTGGCGGTGCCGCCGTGCACATCAATGCGCGCGCCCATGCGGATGAGTTCGGGCGCATGCATGAAGCGGTTTTCAAAGATCTTTTCTTCCAGCACCGAGGTGCCTTCGGCGGTGCACAAAAGCGCCATCATCTGGGCCTGAAGGTCGGTGGGGAAGCCCGGGAAGGGTTCGGTGGTGACATTCACCGCCTTGACCCGCCCATTCTTGCGGCTGACCTTGAGCCCGCGCGGGGTTTCGGTGACGGACACCCCTGCCTGATCCAGCTTTTCGGCAAAAGCGCCGACCAGTTCCAGCGTGCCGCCCAGACATTCCACCTCGCCGCCGCAGATGGCGGGGACGAGCATATAGGTGCCAAGCTCGATCCGGTCGGTCACCACCGGATGGGTCGCCCCGCCGAGACGGTCGACCCCTTGGATGGTGAGCGTGCTGGTGCCTTCGCCCTCGATCTGGGCGCCCATCTTGCGCAGGCAGCGCGCGAGATCGACGATTTCCGGCTCGCGCGCGGCATTTTTCAGCACGGTGGTGCCTTTGGCCAGCGTGGCGGCCATCAGCGCGTTTTCGGTGGCCCCCACCGAGACGAAGGGAAATTCGAACGTCGCGCCGCGCAGACGCCCGCCGGGCGCCTTGGCATGGACATAGCCCTCACGCAGATCAAGCTCTGCCCCCATCGCCTCGAGCGCCTTGAGGTGGAGATCGACGGGCCGCGCGCCGATGGCGCAGCCGCCGGGCAAGGAGACGATGGCATGACCATCGCGCGCCAGCATCGGCCCCAGCACAAGGATCGAGGCCCGCATCTTGCGCACGATATCATAATCGGCGGTGTGATTGTCGATCTTGTGGCTGGACAGGGCCAGCACAAGACCATCTTGCAGGCTGGCCACCTCGGCCCCCAGCGACTCCAGCAGCTGGGTCATGGTGCGGATATCCGACAGGCGCGGCGCATTGGTGAGCGTCAGCGGTTCTTCGCTGAGCAAGGTGGCGGGCATCAGCGTGAGGCAGGCGTTCTTGGCCCCTGCGATCGGAATCACGCCGTTGAGCGCGCCATTTCCCTTGACCAGAATCGAATCCATGCCTGCCTGCTTTCTTTATGTGTCGGAACCGGGGGCGGACCCGGTGCCGGAATCGGTTTGTGCAGAAAATTTTTCGGCCCCGCGCTGCTTTGCCTGTGCCTTGCGCCGGGCCATATTGGCCTTGAGCGCGGCTTTCAGACGCGCCTCACGCAGGTCAGCGGCACTGGGATGCGCCTTGCTGCCTTGGGTTTTGCCGGTTTTCTCCATCATGAGCGCCGCTATAACGCAGCGGGCAGAATTGGTCCAGAGAGCCCCGGAAAAGGGGCTTGCACCCCGCTGCGTTTGCGTCTAATCAGCCGCCACGCACCGACGAAACGACGCCGGATCGCGCAGATGCTGTGGTAGCTCAGTGGTAGAGCACTCCCTTGGTAAGGGAGAGGTCGAGAGTTCAATCCTCTCTCACAGCACCATCTTTCTCCTCTTCCAAATGACAAGATCCCCTTGGTTTTCCAAAGGGTTGCTGTCTTGTCCGTTTTCCCTGACCGCTTGGGCATGCTGCGGTCTGGGGCGTGGGTTTAGGGCTGGTGTTTCGCACAATTTGTAATAGTATAACATTACAAAGATGAGGAATTGCGATGGGGGCGGGGCGAGGTCTTGGTCAGAGCGGGCGCTTCGTGGCTTGACCGGGGGCGCGCATTCTTGCAGGTTGACCGCGATGGTTCCCGGCCAAGCCACGCGCGGCCGGGTGAAAAGGGAACACGGGTCGGGTGTAGGCATCAGCCACCCAAGCCGTGACTGCCCCCGCAACTGTAGGCGGCGAGCGACCCCCCGTGCCACTGGTCCGCAAGGACCGGGAAGGTGGGGCGAGCCACGACCCGCGAGTCAGGAGACCTGCCATCGCAAGCGAAGACCGACCCGGGCGGGGTGTCCCGGAAGGAGCATGCGATGAGAGTTTTTGCGCGGCCGTCGGCCGCCCCCCGACCCGTGACCACGCCCGCCTATGCGGTGGCGCAATCTGCGGCGCATCAGATTCTGGTCTGCAAGGCCTGCAAGCAAGGGCCTGATCCGCGCGCGCGAGGGGGTGCCCTGATCACACGTCTGCGCGCCGCGCTTGCCGAGGCGGGGCTGGACGCGGCCTATGAGGTGGCGGGCACCGCCTGTCTGGCGGGATGCGTGCCCGATCAGGGCGGGGCCTGTGTGCTGGGCTGGCGGGCGCCGGGCAAGGCGACATGGCTTTTCGGCAAGATCGATCCGGCGGGGCCGGTGGATGATCTGGTCGCGTTTTCACGGCTTTATGCTGCGGTTGCGGATGGCTGGCTGGCCGGGCGGGATTGTCCGCCGCGCCTGTGTGACACCACGCTGGCGCGGATTCCGGCGGCGGTCATGCGGGCCGAGACGGGGCGCGCGCGATGACGGTTTTGGCGCTGGACGGGGTCAGCTGGGGCCCGCGCGGGCAGCCGGACATTCTGTCGGACATCAGCTTTCGCGTGCCACAGGGGCAGATCATGGCGATTTGCGGGGCGAATGGCGCGGGGAAATCGTCGCTGTTGCGGCTGATCTACCGCCATCAGGCGCCGCGCCGGGGCACGGTGCAGTTGATGGGCCGTGACCTTTGGCGGATGGGCGCGCAGGAGGCGGCCCAGCATCTGGCCGCCGTCTTGCAGGAACAGCCGACGGATTTCGCGCTGACCGCGCGGCAGATCGTGGCGCTGGGGCGGCTGCCGCACCGCAAGGGATGGGGCGCGGGCCTGTCTGGCCCCGGCGATGCGGATGCGGCGATCATTGCCGCCGCGCTGCGCCGGATGGATCTGGGCGGGATGGCGGACCGGGCGTTTGGCACGCTGTCCGGCGGAGAGCGGCAGCGGGTGATGGTGGCACGCGCCTTGGCGCAAGAGCCGCAGGTCATCGTGCTGGACGAGCCGACCAACCATCTGGACATCCGCCATCAGCTGGAGCTGCTTGCGCTGCTCAAGGGTCTTGGCCTGACGGTGATCGCCACGCTGCACGATCTGACGCTGGCGGCGGAGTTTGCAAGCCGGGTGCTGATCCTGCGCGCGGGGCGGATTCTGGCCGACGGGCCGCCTGCGGCGGTGCTGACGGAAGCCCATCTTGCGCAGGCCTTTGATGTGCGCGCGCGGATTGACCGCAGCGGCGATGCCCCACGTTTTTCCTTTCATCTTTAACCTTCTGAAGGACCTGTGATGATCCGTCTGTCTTTGGCTGCCCTGATGCTGTCTGCCACCGCGGCGCTTGCCTATCCTGTTACGGTGCAAAGCTGTGGCCGGGCCGTGACGTTTGAAGCAGCGCCCACGCGCGCGGTTTCCAATGATGTGAACCTGACCGAGATGATGCTGGTTCTGGGCCTGCGCGACCGGATGGTGGGCTATACCGGCATCTCCGGCTGGAAAACGCTGGACGCTGAGATGCGCGCGGGCGTGGCCGAACTGCCGGAGCTTTCGGCGAAATATCCGACCAAGGAGGTGCTGGCGGGGGCGGAGGCGGATTTCTTTTTCGCGGGCTGGAATTACGGCATGAAGGTGGGGGGCGAGGTCACGCCCGACACCTTGGCCGCTTTTGACATCGCGGTTTATGAGCTGACCGAAAGCTGCATCCATATCGGGCCCAAGGCCCGGTCCAGCATGCAGGACATGTATGCCGACATTCTGAACCTTGGCACGATCTTTGGCGTCGAGGCGCGGGCGGAGGAACTGGTGGCGGGCTGGACGGCGCGTCTGTCAGAGGTGACGGCCGGAGTGGACCGGACAGAGCCGCTGCGGGTGTTCGTTTATGACAGTGGCGAGGAAGCGCCCTTCACCGCCGGGGCCTATGCCATGCCCACCGCCTTGATCGAAGCGGCGGGCGGGGTGAATATCATGGACGATCTTGAGAAAAGCTGGACCGAGATCGCGTGGGAGCCGGTGGTGGAACGCAACCCTGAGGTGGTGGTCATCGTGAATTATGGCGATGTGACGGCCGAGCAGAAGATCGCCTTCCTGAAGGAAAGCCCTGCCTTTGCCGGGATCGATGCCGTGCGCAACGACCGGTTTGTGGTGCTGGATTATGTCGAGGCGACCCCCGGGCCGCGCAACATCAAGGCGGTGGAGAAGCTGGTGACCGGCTTTTGGGGGAACTGAGCCATGACCGACGCCGCCGCCCCTTCGATGGCCCGCCGCATCCGGACGGGATCGGGCCTTGCGCTGATGGCGGCGGCCCTTCTGGGGCTGTCGATCGTGCTGGCGGTGTCGGTGGGGGCGGTGGCGATTCCGCCCGGCACGGTCTGGGGGATCGCGCTGGACCGGATCTTGCCGGGGGTGGTGACGCCCGACTGGAGCGCGGGGCGCGCCAACATCGTGTGGGAGATCCGCTTTCCGCGCGTGATTCTGGCGGGGCTGGTGGGCGCGGGGCTTGGTCTGGTGGGGGCGGCGCTGCAATCGGTGACGCGCAACCCCTTGGCCGACCCGCATCTGCTGGGGATCTCGTCCGGCGGGGCCTTTGGCGCGATTGCGGCGCTGCTGCACACCGGGATGTTCCTTGGCCTGCTGACGGTGCCGCTGATGGCCTTTGGCGGGGCCTTGCTGGCCACGGTGCTGGTGCTGGCGGTCGCGCATCTGGCGGGGGCGAGCAGCGCCGACCGGCTGGTGCTGGCGGGGGTGGCGGTGAGCTTTGTGATCATGGCCTGCGCCAATATCCTGATCTTTCTGGGCGATCCGCGCGCCACGCATACAGTGGTGTTCTGGATGCTGGGCGGGTTGGGGCTGGCGCAATGGAGCAATCTGATCTGGCCCATGGCGGTGCTGCTGCCCTGCGGTCTGTGGCTGTGGGCGCAGGCGGGGCGGCTGAATGCCATGAGCCTTGGCGATGAGACCGCGGCGAGCCTTGGCATCGAGGTGAGCCGGTTCCGGCTGACGGTTTTCGTGGTGGCCGCACTGATCACCGGGGTGATGGTCGCCTTTTCCGGGCTGATCGGCTTTGTCGGGCTGATGATGCCGCATCTGGTGCGGCTGGTGGTGGGCGGGGACACGCGGCATGTGCTGCCGGCCTCGGCGCTGGCGGGGGCGGTGTTCCTGATCTGGGCGGATGCCTTGGCGCGCGTGGTGATGGCGCCCGAGGATGTGCCGATCGGCGTGGTGACCGGGCTGATCGGCGGGGTGTTCTTCATCTGGATGATGGCGCGGCGGCGCTAGGCCTTGCGGATCAGGTAGATGTCCATGATCCAGCCATGCGCGGCGCGGGCGGCGGCGCGGGTGGCAAGGATGCTGTCCTGCACCTCTGCCAGCGGGCCGCTGTGCAGGATCTGTTCGGCCATGCCGACATAGGCCCCCCACCAGATCGTAAGCCCGGTGGGATCGAGCGCCTGAAACGCGCCGCCCGCATCCAGCATGACGACAATCGTGGTGGCGCCGTGCGGCCAGCCATGATCGCGCAGCGCGCGCCCCGTGGTGATGGTGACCGGGGCGGCCAGATCGTTGAGCGGGATGGCATGCGCCGCGCAAAGCATCTGGATGGCGGTAATGCCGGGGATGACCTCAAGCGCAAGCGGAAGGCGCTGGCCCACCCGCGCCGCGATGCGCAAGGTGCTGTCATAAAGCGACGGGTCCCCCCAGACCAGAAGCGCCACGCGCGGCCCGCCGCCTTGGTCCAGATGCGCTTGAATGGCGGTTTCCCAGCAGGTGGCGATGGCATCGTGCCAATCGTTCACCCGGCCCAGATAATCGGGCGTGGCGGGATCGCGGACGGGAAGATCGAATGTTTCGATCCGCGTGGCCGGATTGGTGACGAAGGCGCGGCAGATCTGAAGCCGCAGCCCCGCCAGATCGGCCTTGTTCTCGCCCTTGAGCGGCACAAGGATCAGATCGGCGGCGTTCATCGCCTTTTGCGCCTGAAGGGTCACATGGTCGGGGTTGCCAGTGCCGATGCCGATAAGCGAAAGCTGGATCATGCGCGCCCGTCCCCCCGTGACAAAGGCGCGGGCCTTGCGACCCGCGCCTTGCCACGCTGTAAAACAGGTTCAGGCTGCGGCGTAAAGCCGACGGCTCACCAGACTTGCAGGCAGGGTGCCGCGCAGGTGCTTGGCCGTGGCCAGAACCGCAAGGTCGACAAGGGGTTCAAGCAGGATCACCGTCATATAGGCAAGGCCAAAGGTGGCGATGCCCGCAGTGGCGCCAAAGCCTTGGCCGTAGATCGCCCAGAAGGCGACCCAAGCGACAACACCGCCCTGATAGGCCAGCGAGAGTTTCAGAACCTGCGCATAGGTCAGATCCACATAGGCGGTGCCGGGAGAGATGACGCGCTTGGCCAGTTCCATCATCGCAAACAGCGGCACCAGAAGGGTGGTGACGTTCATGGCGAATTGCGGCAGATCATCGGGGGCAAAGAACAGCCCTTGGATCAACAGGCCCAGCGCCAGCCCGATCGCCGAAGGCCCTGCCCCCAAGATAAGGAAGAGGGTGGAGCCAAGAATGAAATGCACCTCGGACACGCCGACCGCAAAGGTGGGCAGCACTTCGAAAAAGACGAATGTCAGGACGGTTGCCACGGCGCTGCGCAGGATCAGCGACGGCAGGCCTTGGGTTTTCAAGGCCTGAGCGGCGAGATAAAGGCCGGTGGCACCCGCCCCTGCGGCGGTGGCGTAGCTGAGGGTGATCTTGCTGGCATCCACAAGACCCGGTTCGATATGCATGATGTTCTCCTTGCCGTCACACCCGACGGCGATTGGGTTATCGTCGTGCAAGGCCGGTCTCCTGGCTCGCGGGTCGATGCGGTCTTTCGCCTTCCCGGCCCGACAGGGGGCCAGTGGCATCTGAAAGACCGCTCACCGCTGACAGTCGCGGGGGCGGCTGGGGTGGGGGCACCGCAATTTGGTCTGCCCTTCCCCATTCCCGTTTGAGCCCTTGGGCATGTTCAGCCTTTGGGCACCTTACCGCTTCACTGATCTGCCCATCCGCGAGGTCTGGCAAGCGAAATTCTGCGGATCGGACCGGGATTTCAGAGCACGCCGGGTGCCAAAGGCCCGATCAGGATCAGCGCGGGGTTCTTGCCGGTGGTGTCCGCCAGCGTGGCGGCCAGATCGGCCAGCGTGCTGCGGTGCAGGCGCTGTTCGGGGTGGCCCACCGACTCGGCCAGCAGCACCGGCATGTCGGCGGGCAGGCCGTGTTGCATCAGCCCCGCCGCCAGCCGCGCAAAGGTGCGCTTGCCCATGAAAACCACCGTGGTGGCCAGCGGGTCGGCGAGTGCCGCCCAGTTCAGATCGGCAGGCAGGTCACCGGTGATATCGGCCCCGGTGATGAACTGCACCCGCCGCGCGGTCAGGCGCCGGGTCAGCGGGATGCCCGCCGCCGCCGCCGCCGCGCAGGCCGAAGAGACGCCGGGGATGATCTCAAAGCCGATGCCTGCCTCTTGCACGGCAAGGATCTCTTCTTCCAGCCGCCCGAAAATGCCGGCATCGCCGGATTTCAGCCGCACCACCCGCAGGCCGGTCTGGGCGTGATCCACCACGAGTCGGCTGACATGGTCTTGCTTGGGCGACGGGCGCCCTGCCCGCTTGCCCACCGCGATGAGATCGGCGCCGGGTTTGCACTGGCCAAGGATCGGGCCTGCCGACAGATCGTCGAACAGCACCACATCCGCCTCGGCCAGCCGCCGGGCGGCCTTGAGCGTGAGCAGGTCGGGGTCGCCCGGGCCAGAGGAGACGAAAGAGACAAAGCCGGTCATGCGCTGACCCTTTGGGTTGCGGGGGCGATCAGGTGAAAGAAGGTGCCGCTGACGCGCGCGCCTTCGGTGGCGCGGCAAGACCCGGTCTCTGCAACCTCGGCCCCGGTGGCGTCCTCCACCCGGGCCAGCGCCGGGTCGGGCTGTGACAGGATGGTGGCATAGTGAAACTCATGCCCGCGCAAGGCGGTGCCCAAGGGCAGACCGGGCAGTGGTAGATATGGCCGCGCGAGGCGATAGCCCAGATGCATGCGGCGCTTGGCAAAGCTGGTTTCCAGCCCCAGCAGGCCCGCCATCTGATGCCGGGTGCCATCCGCCGCCACCAACCCTGCCCCCAGCGCCATGTAGCCACCGCATTCGCCATGCACGGGGCGGCTGCGGGCGAAAGTGGCAAGGCCCGCGCGGAAGCTTTGGGCGGCGGCAAGCGCGCCTGCGTGCAGTTCGGGGTAGCCGCCGGGCAGCCAGCAGACATCGGCGGTCGGGTCCGGGGCTTCGTCCTGCAAGGGCGAGAAGGGCAGGATGGTGGCCCCTGCCGCGCGCCAATCGGCAAGGAGATGCGGGTAGATGAAGGAAAACGCGGCATCCCGCGCCAGCGCGATCCGCGCGCCGGGCGGCGGGACGCGGGTGCGGCTCGCGGCGGGCAGGCCGCCGCTTGCCAAGGCGCGGATCGCGGCGAGGTCGCAATGCGCGGCGACAAAGCGGGCCAACTCGCCCAGCATCTCGGTCAGGCGCGGCAGTTCTTCGGCCTGCACCAAGCCCAGATGCCGTTCGGGCAAGGAAATGCTGCTCTGGCGCGGCAAGGCCCCCAGCACCGGGATGCCCGCATTGGCAAAGCCCGCGCGCACCAGCGCCTCGTGCCGGGGAGAGGCGATCTTGTTCAGGATCACCCCGGCCAGCGTGACATCGGCGCGGTAGCGCGCAAGGCCCAAGGCCACCGCCGCCGCCGTTTGGGCCTGCCCGCTGCAATCGATCACCGCGACCACCGGCCAGCCTGTCAGCGCCGCGATGTCGGCACTGGCGCCGGTGCCGGTTTCCCCGGGCCGTGCCACTCCATCGAACAGACCCATGGCGCCTTCGCCGATCACCAGATCGGCCCCTTGCGCGCCTTGCGCCAGCGCCGCGATCTGGTCGGCCCCCATTGCCCAGCTGTCAAGGTTGAACGACGCCCGCCCGGCGGCGGCCCCGTGAAAGGCGGGGTCGATGTAATCGGGGCCGCATTTGAACGGCTGGACCACCACGCCTTGCGCCCGGAAGGCGGCGATCAGGCCCAGCGTCAGCGTCGTCTTGCCACTGCCCGAGGCGGCGGCCGAAATCAGAAGGCCCGGGGGCATCATTCGGGAAACCTCGGGTCGGTGCCGACGGGGCGATAGCGGCGGTCGTAATCCCCGGCGTAAAGGCGGCTTTCGTCGAACGCGGTCGCGCCAAGGGCTTGGCCGACAAGGATCAGCGCCGTGCGCTCGCCGACACCGATGGCGGGGTCGAGGGTGGAAAGCGTGGCGCGCACCACCTGTTGATCGGGCCAGCTTGCCCGGAACACCACGGCGACCGGGCAATCGGCGCCGTAGAACGGCAACAGCCGCGCCACCACATCGGCCAGCACATGCACCGAGAGGTGGATGGCCAGCGTGGCCCCGGTGCGGGCAAAGTTTTCCAGCGTCTCGCCTTCGGGCATGGCCGAGGCGCGGCCCGAGGTGCGGGTGAGCACGACCGATTGCGCCAGCCCCGGCAGGGTGAGTTCCGATTGCAGCACCGCCGCCGCCGCCGCAAAGGAGGGCACGCCGGGCGTTACGTCAAAGGGGATGTTCAGCGCCCGCAGACGCCGCAACTGCTCGCCCATCGCGGACCAGACCGACAGATCGCCCGAATGCAGCCGCGCCACATCCTGGCCCATCGCATGGGCGGCGCTGATCTCGGCCATGATCTCGTCCAGCGAAAGCGGCGCGGTGTTCACGATGCGCGCGCCGAGCGGGCAATGCGCGAGCAAGGCGGCGGGCACAAGGCTGCCCGCATAAAGGCAGACCGGGCAGGCGGCGATCAGATCGCGGCCACGCAAGGTGATCAGATCGGGTGCGCCCGGCCCTGCGCCGATGAAGTGAACCGTCATGCGTCTTGTCCTTTGCTTTCGGCGATGGCGCAGGTCGCCATGCCGTCCGGCGCGGTGATCCGCGCCACTGTGATCCTTGCGCCCGGCCCTGCCGCCGCCAGCGCCGCCGCCTCGGCCACCGATCCGGTGCCGTGCAGCGCCTGAATGCGCGGCGATTGGGTGGGTGTGGGCACGCCCGCCACCGCGACGCCCAGCACCGGCACCCCGTGCGCGCGGCCCAGCGCCTGCAACCCCGCCACCTTTTCCGGCAGGGTGGCCAAGGCCTGCACCGGGCCGCCCATCGCCTCGGCTGTGGCCAGAAGCGCGCGGAGGGAAGAGAGCGCCGCGCCGCTGCGGTATCCCAGACCCGCCACCCTCATCTTTGCCCCCGCCATTGCACCACGGGCCGCGCGGCCTGCCAGTCGCGGAAACGGCCAAGGGTTCCGGCCTCGGCCAGATCAAGGCGCAAGAGCGTGCCGCCATGGCTGGCGTGCAGCTGGGCAAGCTGGCTTTCGGCTTCCAGCGTGACGCCATTGGCGACGATGCGGGTGCCGGGGGGCAAAAGCGCCCAAAGGGCCGCGTAAAGTGCGCCATCCCCGCCCCCGCCGACAAAGACCGCATCGGGCAAAGGCAGTTCGCCAAGGCAGGCGGGGGCGCGGCCTTCGCGCACCTCGATCCGATGCGCGAGGCCAAAGCTGGAGGCATTGGCCCGGATATTGGCGGCACGGTCGCCGCGCGCCTCGATACACAGCGCGCGCCCCCCGGCAAGCGCCCATTCCACCGACACCGAGCCCGAGCCTGCGCCGATGTCCCACAGAAGTTCGCCGGGGCGCGGGGCAAGGCCGGACAGGGTGATGGCGCGGATCGCGGCTTTGGTGATCTGGCCGTCATGCTGAAACAGCGCATCCGGCAGGCCATTGGCGCGCGGCAGGCCAGCGGTTGCGGGAAGCGCCGCGCCGTCGATCGCCACCGCCACCGGGGCCGTGATATCGGGCCAGTCAGCCCCTTGTCGCAGCCGCTCTCGCGGGCCGCCCAGCGCCTCGGCCACCGTCACCTGTGCGGCGGCAAAGCCGTTTGCGGCAAGCCAGAGGGAGAGCTCGGCCACCGCCTGCGCATCGCGCAGTGTGCAGATCACCCGCACCCCGCGCGCCAGCACCGGGCGCAGACGCGCGAAGGGGGCCGCGTGCAGGCCAAGGCAGAGCACCTCTTCCAGCCGCCAGCCCATGCGGGCGGCGAGCAGGGAGAACACCCCCGCCACCGGATGCGCCACCCATTCGTCGGGGCGCAGATGCGCGGCGACAGAGCCGCCCGCGCCAAACCAGAACGGATCGCCCGAGACAAGCATGGCAACCCGCCGCCCCCGCAAGGCAAGCAAAGGGGCAAGGTCAAACGGCACCGGCCACGCTTGGCCGCGCGCGCCCAGCGCCATCAGCGCCAGATGCCGGGGCGCGCCGAACACCACCTCGGCCTTGGCGACCGCGGCGCGGCTTGCATCCGACAGGCCCGCCGGTCCATCTTCGCCCAGACCGATGATCGAGAGCCAAGGTTCAGACATGACACGCATCCTGCTTTTGGGCGGCACGACAGAAGCCAGCCTGATGGCGCGGGAACTGGCCCAAGCGGGGGTGACGGCGGTGTTTTCCTATGCCGGGCGCACCGAGCACCCGGTGGCGCAGCCCTTGCCCATGCGGGTGGGGGGCTTTGGCGGGGTGGCAGGGCTGGTGGCCTATCTGAAGGCCGAAGGCATCAGCCATGTGATTGATGCC
Source organism: Pseudorhodobacter sp. MZDSW-24AT (assembly GCF_002794355.1). Classification (GTDB taxonomy): domain Bacteria; phylum Pseudomonadota; class Alphaproteobacteria; order Rhodobacterales; family Rhodobacteraceae; genus Pseudotabrizicola. Next base: position 249,171 of record NZ_PGOI01000001.1, read on the forward strand.
ACTCACCCGTTTGCCGCTCAGATGAGCCGCAACGCGATTGCCGCCTGCGCGCAGACGGGTACCCCGCTGATCGGGCTGGAGCGCGCGCCGTGGCAGGCGCAGGCGGGCGACCGCTGGCAGACGGTGGCGGGGAACGCGGGCGCCCTGCGCGCCCTGCCCCAAGCCCCGGCGCGGGTGTTTCTGGCCATCGGCAAGCAAGGCCTTGCCGCCTTCGCCGCCGCCCCGCAGCACCATTACCTGCTGCGGCTGGTCGATCCGCCCGCCGCGCCGCTGCCCTTGGCGCAGGCCACGGTGGTGATCGCGCGCGGGCCCTTTGATGTGGCGGGCGACAGCGCGCTTTTGCGCGACCACGCCATCACCCATATCATCGCCAAGAACGCAGGCGGCAGCGGGGCCGAGGCCAAGCTTCTGGCCGCGCGCGCGCTGGGGCTTCCGGTCATCCTGATCGATCGGCCCGAGCTGCCGCCGCGCCATGTGGTGGCGTCGGTCGGCGCGGTGATGGCGTGGCTGGGTCATGGTGCCACCGCGCGCGGCGTGTAGATCCAGCGCCCCACCCGGCGGGTCGCCTCGTTCCCCACGATCACCACCGTGCGCATGTCGGCCATGCTGTCTTGCGCTTCGGACAATGGCACACAGGTCAGCCGTTCTTCGGGCGTGCTGACGGCGCGGGCAAACAGGATCAGCCGCGCGGGTTCACATTCCTGCCGCAGGATCTCCAGCACTTGGCCGAACTGATGCGGGCGGGACTTGGACCTTGGGTTGTAGAAGGCCATCGCAAAGCCACCGCGCGCGGCGTGGCGCAGGCGACGCTCGACCTCGGCAAAGGGTTTGAGATTGTCGCTCAGGTTGATGGCGCAGAAATCATGGCCCAAGGGCGCCCCCGCCCGCGCCGCCGCCGCCAGCATCGCGGTGATGCCGGGCAGGATGCGGATCTCGGTGTCATGGCGGTCGGGCCGCGCCTCAAGCGCCTCGAACAGGGCCGAGGCCATGGCGAAAACCCCCGGATCGCCCGAAGACACGATCACCACCCGCGCGCCCGTGGCGGCAAGGTCGAGCGCGTGCTGGGCGCGGTCAAGCTCCACCCGGTTGTCGGTGGGGTGCAGCGTCAGCCCGGGGCGCGGGGCGACGCGGGCGACATAAGGGATATAGCCGATCACATCGGTGGCCTGCGCCAGCGCCGCTGTCACCTCGGGCGTGACCAGCGCGTCGTCCCCCGGGCCAAGCCCTGCCACCACCACCCAACCTTGCGTCATTCCTCGCCCCCCGCGACGGGGCGGCGGCCGTGGCCATGCACCAGCACGATCGCGAAATAGGGGCAATCGGCGGCGTCCACATCCGCCAGCCGCGCCATGCGCTGCGTGGGCATGGTGCCGCGCTCGATTAGCCAAGCGTCCTGCAAGCGCCCCGCCGCCGCGAGCGCGCGGCGCACGCGCGGCAGATTGCGCCCGGTCTTCATGATCGCCAGCGCATCTGACGCCTGCATGTGGCGGATCAGATCCTCTTCGGGCAGCGTGCCCATCAGCACGGTCAGCACGTCATCGCCCCAGGTGATCGGCTCGGCCGTGGCGTTCCAGCAGCCCACCATGCCGGGGATGCCGGGGATCACCTCGACCGGCACCAGATCGCGCAGGCGGACGTAAAGATGCATGAACGATCCGTAGAAGAACGGGTCACCTTCACAAAGCACCACCACCTCATGGCCTTGCGCCACCAAGGCGTGCAGGCGCGCGGTCCAGTCGTCGTAAAAGGCGGAAAGCACCGCGTTATAGTCGGGGCTGTCAAAGGGCATCTCGGTGGTGACAGGATATTCCATCGCATATTCGATGGCACCGGGGGCCAGCATCCCTTCGACGATGCGGCGCGCCTGACCTTGGCGGCCAGCCTTGCGGAAATAGGCGATGTGGCGCGCGCCGCGCACCACCCTATCGGACCGGACCGAGATCAGGTCGGGGTCACCGGGGCCTAGCCCGGCGCAGATGATACGGCCATGGGACATGGGGGGCTTCATTCCTTGCGGCTGGCAAGCGCGTTGACCGCCGCCACCGTGATGGCCGAGCCGCCCAGACGGCCCTCGACCACCACTGCGGGCACCGGGGCGGCCGCCATCAGCGCGGCCTTGGATTCGGCGGCCCCGATAAAGCCCACCGGGCAGCCGATGATGGCGGCAGGGCGCGGGCAATCGGGATCTTCCAGCATGTTGAGCAGGTGAAACAGCGCCGTCGGCGCATTGCCGATGGCCACCACCGCGCCCGCCAGATGCGGCCGCCACAGCTCCACCGCCGCCGCCGAGCGGGTGTTGCCGATGCGGGCGGCAAGGGCGGGCACCGATGGGTCGTGCAGGGTGCAGATCACCTCGTTGTTCGCGGGCAGGCGCGGGCGGGTGATGCCTTCGCTGACCATGCGCGCGTCGCACAGGATGGGGGCTCCCGCTTCGAGTGCGGCGCGCGCCGCAAGCGCCATGCCGGGGGTGAACCGGACATGACGCTCCAGCCCCACCATCCCGGCGGCATGGATCATGCGCACCACCACCACCTCTTCCTCGGGGGTAAAGGCGGCCAGATCCGCCTCGGCCCGGATGGTGGCAAAGGACTGAAGATAGATCGTCGCCCCGTCCTTTTCGTAGTGATGTGGCATCAGAAAAGCCCCTTCAGATCAATCGCAGCGGCGGACAGGCCGCGCAGTTCGGGTTGGGTGGCGGCGGCGGTGCCGTCGCGGATCAGGTCAAAGCCCGCATCGGTGGCCACCAAGGTGATGGCGGCCCGCCCCGGATGCGCGCAGCCCTTGGCGCAGCCCGAGACATGCAGCCGCTTGCCCGGCGGCACCTGCGGCGCGAGCCTGCGGGCCAGATCGCGCACCGGGGCCAGCCCTTGCAGGCAGGCGGGCGCGCCGGAACAGGCCTCGACCCGGCGGATGGGATCATCGGGCGCGCGGATCACATCAGGCAGGTCCGGCAACTGGCGCAAGCCCTGCACCAGCAGCATCCGCCAAGGCGTGACGCGCAAGGGGCCAAGCGTGGCAAGGGTGGCCAGCGTTTCGGCCTGCATCCGGCCAAAGGCAAAGCCCAGAAGCGCGCCTTCGGCGCGCAGACCGGGGCCGGGCGGCGCGGCGGCGGGGGCCGGGGCAAGCCGGCCCGCCAGCGCGCCGGAGGGCACGGCGCCGCGCGCGATCAGTGCGGCCATGCGCCCCCGTCCGTCGCTTACCCCGCCTGCGGCGACGAACCATTGGGCCAGCGCCACCGCCCCCGCCGCCAGATCGGTCACCGGCGCGCCAAGCGGGGCGCCTTCGCAGCGCAGGATCAGCTGACCATCCGCCGCGCGCTCGGCCCGGATATCGGCGGTGATGCCAGACAGAACGGGCGCGGGGCCAGTGTCGACGGCAAAGCCGAACTTGCCCGGAAGCGCGGGCATCTGCGCCAGCGCGCCCTGCACCTGCGCGGCAAGGGCAAGCGTCTGGGCGTCAGCAAAAGGCGTGACAAGGAGATTGCGCCGCTGTTCCGCCTCGGCATCGGCGTCGATCAGGCCAAGGGCGGCGAGTGCGTCGATCAGCGCCGGGTGGGTCGCGTCCGAGACGCCGCGCAGCTGCACATTGCCGCGCGCCGAAAGATCGATCTGCCCGTTGCCAAAGGCCCGCGCCGCCTTGGCGATGCCCAGCGCCTGCGCGGGCGTCAGGCGGCCCAGATCGGGCCGGATGCGCACCACCAGCCCATCGCCTGACAGCATCGGGCGCAAGGCACCGGGGCACCAGCCTTGCACCTGAAAGCGGCTCATCCCGACACCTGAAGGCTGGCGGCGATGGAATTGCGGCGCGTGACCCACAATCCGGCTTCGGCCAGACGGCGGAACAGATCGCGCAGCGCCGCAAGGGCCGCCGGGTTTTCGCGCGCCATGAAGGCCACCAGATCATCACGGCCAAGGGTGGCGTCGTGATACAGGTCAAACAGATGCGGCGGCACCACCCCCGCCAGATGCGCAAAGGCGGCCATGTGATCGGCGGTGGCGGCGATTTCGGCGGCCCCGCGAAAGCCATGGCGCATCATGCCATCGGCCCATGCCGGATCGCTGGCACGGGCGCGCACCACGCGGGCGATTTCCTCGGTCAGGCTGCGGGCGCGGGGACGGTCGGGCTGGGTCGCGTCCAGATGATAAAGCGCCGGGGCGGCTGCGCCCAGCCGCGCTAGGGCTGCGGCAAAGCCCGCCTCATGCGCGGCGTAATCGGCGGCGAGCAGAACATCGCTTTCGGGCAGATCCTGCGCGTGAACAAAGCTGTCGGCCCCGCGCAGGCGGGCTTCCAGCCCCGCGCGGTCATCGCGCGACTGGCCATCCACCCCGATGGCCCAGCTCGACGCCGCGATCCAAGCCTCGCCTGCGGCGGCGCGGGCCTGGTCGGTGAAGTCATCCATCGCCACCCCCATGCCAAGGCCGTAAAGCCCCGGCTTCGGCCCATAGACCCGGGCGGCGGCGGCGCGGTAGGGGTTGTCCTCGGCGGATTCATCCCGCGCGGCCAGCATCTGCGCCCCGGTTTCAAACAGCGTGGCCAGACCCGGGAACACATCGCGGAACAGGCCCGAGACCCGCAGCGTGACATCAATGCGCGGGCGGCCCAGAAGGGCGAGCGGCAAGACCTCGACCCCGGACACGCGGGCCGATTTCGCGTCCCAGACCGGGGCAAGGCCCGCCAGATGCAGCGCCATGGCGAATTCCTCGCCAGCGGTGCGCATGGTGGCGCTGCCCCACAGATCCACCACCAACCCGCGCGGCCAATCGCCGTGATCCTGCAAATGGCGGCGCAAGAGTTCTTCGGCCAGCTTCACGCCCTGCGCCTGAGCCGCGCGGCTTGGCACCGCGCGCGGATCGACCGCGAACAGGTTGCGCCCGGTGGGCAGCACGTCCGAGCGCCCCCGCGCGGGCGAGCCCGAAGGCCCCGCCGCCACCCGCCGCCCCGCAAGCGCACGGCGCAGGCCCGCGCGCTCTTCCGTGCCACAGGCCCCCTGCCCCAGCACATGCAAGCCGTCGCCGTATTGGCTTTCCTTGATGTCGCAGACAAAGCGGTCAATCCGGGTGATCGCCTCGGCGGCACTGGCGCCGGCGGGGATGCCCAGATCGGCCTCGACCCCCGAGGCCTGCGCCTCGGCCCGCACTTGCGCGATCAGCCGGTCGCGGCGGGCCGGGTCCAGCCCGTCGGCGGTGGAATATTCGTCCAGCAGCCGCTCCAAACGGTGCATGTTTTCCGGCACGCTGGCCGCGCGCAAGGGGGGCGGCAGATGGCCCAGCGTCACCGCGCCGATGCGCCGCTTGGCCTGCGCGGCCTCGCCCGGATCGTTCACGATGAACGGGTAGATCACCGGCAGCGCGCCCACCAGCGCCTCGGGCCAGCAGGCATCGGACAGTGCCACCGATTTGCCGGGCAGCCATTCCAGCGTGCCATGCGCGCCCATGTGCAGCAGCGCGTGCAGGCCTTGCGCGCGCAGCCACAGGTAAAAGGCGACATAGCCATGACGCGGCACCCGCGCCAGATCGTGATAGTCGTCGTCGCGCGCGGCGACCTCCCCCCGTTCGGGTTGCAGCGCGATCAGCGCGGCACCGCGGCGGGTGGCGGCGAAATGAAAGGCCCCGTCACGAAAGGCCGGGTCCGCCTCGGGCGCGCCCCATGCGGCGTGAAGGGCGGTGCGCAAGGGTTCGGGCAATGTGCCCAGCGCGGCGCGGTAGTCTGCCAGTGGCCAGCTTTGGGTGTCCGCTTGCAGCGCGGCCGCAAGCGGCGCGGTGGTGACGTCATAGCCTTCGGCGGCCAGATCGGCCAGCAGCGCCTCGGTCGAGGCGAGCGCGTCGAGCCCGACGGCATGGGCCATCTGATAGGCGCGGCCCGGATAGGTGGAGAGCACCACGGCAAGCTGCCGCGCGGGCGCCGGGGCCTCGGCCAGACGCCGCCAGCCTTGCACCCGCGCCACCACCGCCGCCACCCGGGCGGCATCGGCGCGATGGGCAAAGCGCGAGAATTGCAGATCGGGGTCGCGTTTTCCGGCTGTCTTGAAAGAGACCAGCCCCGCAAACAGCCGCCCGTCCACCTCCGGCAGAACCACATGCATCGCGAGATCGGCGGGCGACAGGCCACGGTCGGACCCGGCCCAGTCGCGGCGGCGCGCGGTGGAAAGCGCCACCTGAAACACCGGGCACTCGGCGGCATCAAAGGGGGTGCTGCCATCCTCGGCGCGGGCCGAAAAGGCGGTGGCATTGAGGATCGCGGGCGGATCGGCCTGCGCCAGCACCGGGCGCAGCCACTCGGCAAAGCCCGGGGCCTTGAGCGAGGGCGCAAAGACACCGATCGCCGCAAGGCCCTCTGCGCGCAAGGCGCGGATCAGCGCATCCACCGGGGCGGTGTCAGCCGCGGTCAGATAGCTGCGGTAAAAGCTGACCAGCACCACCCGGCCCGGTGGCAGCGTGTCCACCACACCCTGATCGGGGTCATAAAGCCCCATATCGGGCACCCGCTTGTCCCCCGGCACCGGCCCGGCATAAAGCCCCGCCGCCAAGGCCAGCTGCGCCAGCGCCGCCTGCGCCGCCACCGCGCCCCCTGCATCGCATAGATCGGCCAGCCGCCGCAGGGTGGAGACCGGCAGGGTCGAGGCCGCATCCAGCGCCGGATCGGGCCGCCCGTCGGCGGGCAGCACCGCCAGCGCAATGCCCCGCCGCCGCGCCAGATCCTGAATCGAGGCGATGCCATAGGGCCAATAGGCCTCCCCGCCGATCAGACGAATCAGGATGGCGCGCGCCCCCGAAAGCGTGCGTTCCACATAGGTGTCGACCGAAACCGGGTGCTTGAGCGCCACGATGTTTTGCAACCGCACCGAAGGCAGCTTGCCCCCGGCCCGCGCCCAGCCTGCCGCGAAAGCGCCAAGGTCGCTGTCGGAAAACGACAGCACCACCAGATCCGCCGGGTCCTGACCCGGATCGAACGGCGCCTCTGCCGCATCAAGCCCCTGACTGTCGCGGAAGACGACGTGCATCGGCTGCCTTACGCCTCCAGAACCGCGCGGATGGCAGCCGGGTCGATGTGGTGATGTTCAGCGATCACCACCAGCCGGGACTGGCGCGGCGCATCGGCCCAAGGGCGGTCATATTGCTGGCGCACCCGCTCGCCCACCGCCTGCACCAGAAGGCGCATCGGCTTGCCCACCACCGCGACATGGCCCTTGACGCGCAGGATGTGCTGCTCGCGCGCCAGACGCTGAATGCGGGCGGTCAGATCGGCAGGATCGGCGATTTCCGGCAGGTCGATCACCACGCTGTCGAAATCTTCATGCTCGTGATCGTCATGGCCATCATGATGGCTGGGACGGGCGGCAAGATCATCTTCGGCGGCGGCGTTCAGGCCCAGCAGAACACGCGGGTCCACCACCCCATCGGTGACCGCGATCACCGGCAGGCGGCGCGGGGTTTCGGCATCGATCACGGCGCGGGCGGCGGCAAGCCCTGCCTCTCCGGCCAGATCGGCCTTGGTCAGCAGGATCAGGTCGGCACAGGCGATCTGATCCTCGAACACCTCGGACAGCGGGGTTTCATGGTCAAGACTGTCATCCGCCGCGCGCTGTGCATCCACCGCCGCCACATCAGGGGCAAAGCGCCCGGCCGCCACCGCCTCGGCATCGGCCAGCGCGATCACGCCATCCACGGTGATCTTGCTGCGGATGGCAGGCCAGTCAAAGGCCTTGAGCAAGGGCTTGGGCAGCGCAAGGCCCGAGGTTTCGATCAGGATGTGATCGGGGCGCTGGGGCATGGCCATCAGTGCCTCGATGGTGGGAATGAAATCATCGGCCACGGTGCAGCAGATGCAGCCATTCGCCAGTTCGACGATGTTTTCGACGGGGCAGTTTTCATCGGCACAGGATTTCAGGATATCGCCATCCACGCCGACGGTGCCGAATTCATTGACCAGAATGGCCAAACGCTTGCCTTGCGGGTTCTGCATCAGATGGCGGATCAGCGTGGTCTTGCCCGCCCCCAGAAAGCCGGTGATCACGGTCACGGGGATTTTTGTCAGATCGGTCATGGCTCAGGCCTCCATCGGGGGAATACGGGCAAGGCTTTGCTTGCGAAAGATCACCGGGCGGTCCCGCCACGGCACAATACCATCGGACGTGGCGGCATAAAGCCCCGCCCCGCGCAGAATTTCGGGCGCGTCCTCGGCAGACATCCGGCCATAGACATAAGACCAGGCGCCGGGCTTGCTGAGCGCGACCGCGCAGCCATGATCGCAGGCCGAAAGGCATTCCACCGCGCGCAGGCGCACGCCTTCGGGCATGGCTTCCTGTGCCAGAAGATCGTGCAGCGCCTTGCCCGGACAGGCCGTACCCTCGGCCACGGGTTGTCCGGCGCGACAGGTGGTGCAGATGTGCAGAACGGCTGTCATGGCCTCTCCCGGATCAGCGTCGGGGACAGCCTGCGGCATGGGCCCCGCGCGGGCCCAAACTCCGAAGGTCACGGCACACCCCGTCCGCGCGTTTCAGTTCGGGCTCTGGCAGGTCTCCCGGCTTGCGGATATCGGGTCAGGCGCGGGCCTGCCCCGGCGGCCTGCCCGTCTTCCCGAACCTTGCGGCCAGTGACATGCGGCAGACCTTTCCGGTCACGGTCGCGGGGGCGGCTGCGCTTGGGCTTGCGACGTGGCGCGCCGCAAATCCTGTCGCATTCCCTTTTCACCTGCCCTAAGACAGGCACCAGCGCCTTCGCTCCCTAGTCTGCCACAAGGGTCGCACTGTCAAGAACAAGGATACGCCGCGATGACCGACGCAAACGACATGACCGCCCCGGACGACAGCGCCGATCTTGCCCGCCATGCCAGCAAGATGGCCAAGAAAAAGGCCGCGCGTGACAAGATCATGGCGGGAAAGGCGGGGGAAAAGGGTCTGGTGATCGTGCACACCGGGGCGGGCAAGGGCAAATCCTCCTCCGGCTTTGGCATGATCCTGCGCTGCATCGCGCATGGAATGCCCTGTGCGGTGGTCCAGTTCATCAAGGGCGCCTGGGACACCGGCGAGCGGCGGCTGATCGAAGGGCATTTCAGCGCGCTGTGCCAGTTCCATGCGATGGGCGAAGGTTTTACCTGGGAAACGCAGGACAAGGCCCGCGACATTGCCGCCGCCCAAGCCGGCTGGGAAAAGGCCAAGGCGCTGATCCGCGACCCGGAGATCCGCTTTGTGCTGCTGGATGAAATCAACATCGCCTTGCGCTACGACTATCTCGATCTGGAGGAGGTGCTGACCTTCCTGCGGGACGAAAAGCCCCCCCTCACCCATGTTTGCCTGACGGGGCGCAACGCCAAGGAGGCGCTGATCGAGGCCGCCGATCTGGTGACCGAGATGACGCTGGTCAAGCATCCCTTCCGCGCGGGGATCAAGGGCCAACCCGGGGTCGAGTTCTGATGGGCCTGCCCCCGTTGCCGGCCCCCGGGGTTCCACCCCGGACCCCGGGATATTTGAGCCAAGATAAAGGCAACGAAGTTTTAACCTCTCCCTGCGAAGGTGACATCACGGTACAGGGGGGGACCCCGATGACCGTCCAAGGTAAAGGCGCCGCGCCTCCCCCGTGCAAACGGCCCGAGGCGCGGCTGCTGACCTTTTCCCGGCCCTTTGCCTTTATCTTGGCGGCAAATATCCCCGCCGGAGGCTCCTGCCCTCTCCGCTTGCGGCGAGGGGTCAGATGAAGGCGCTGATGATTCAAGGCTGCGGGTCGAATGTCGGCAAGTCGATGCTGGTGGCGGGCCTGTGCCGCGCGGCGCTGCGGCGCGGGCTGCGGGTGGCGCCGTTCAAGCCGCAGAACATGTCGAACAATGCCGCCGTGACCGTCGATGGCGGCGAGATCGGGCGCGCGCAGGCGCTGCAGGCGATGGCCTGCGGGCGGGAGCCGGTGACCGACATGAACCCGGTGCTGCTCAAGCCCGAATCCGAAGTGGGCTCGCAGGTGATCGTGCAAGGCAAGCGGCTGACCACGGTGCGCGCGCGCGATTATGCCAAGCTCAAGCCGCAGTTGATGGGCGCGGTGCTGGAGAGTTTTCACCGGCTGCGCGCCCAGAATGATCTGGTGATCGTCGAGGGCGCGGGCAGCCCGGCCGAGGTGAACCTGCGGGCGGGGGATATTGCCAATATGGGGTTTGCCCGCGCGGCGGATGTGCCGGTGGTGCTGGTGGGCGATATTGACCGCGGCGGGGTGATCGCACAGATCGTGGGCACGCAGGCGGTGATCGACCCCGATGATGCCGCCATGGTCGCCGGGTTCCTGATCAACAAGTTCCGCGGCGATCCCCGGCTTTTCGACGACGGCTATGCCTTTGTCGCCCAGCGCACCGGCTGGCGCGGCTTTGGGGTTCTGCCATGGTTTCCAAAGGCACATCTGCTTCCGGCCGAAGACGCGCAGGACCTTGCGGGGGCCGCGCGCCAAGGCGGGGTGACGATTGCGGTGCTGTGCTTTTCGCGCATTGCCAATTTCGACGATCTTGATCCGCTCAAGGCGGAACCCGGTGTCAATCTGGTGATGGTGCAGGCCGGGCAGGCGATCCCGGGCGATGCGCGGCTGGTGATCCTGCCGGGCTCGAAATCGACGCGCGGCGATCTGGCCTTTTTGCGGGCGCAAGGCTGGGATGTCGATCTGGCGGCGCATCTGCGGCGGGGGGGGCAGGTGCTGGGCATTTGCGGCGGCTATCAGATGTTGGGTCAGAGCATCGCCGACCCCGAAGGCATCGAAGGCCCCGCAGGCGACATGGCAGGGCTGGGGCTGCTGGAGGTGGACACACGGATGACGCCCGACAAGCGGCTGTCACGCGTGGCGGGGGCGCATCTGGAGAGCGGATTGCCGATTGCCGGCTATGAGATCCACATCGGGCGCAGCACGGGCACCGATTGCGCCCGCCCTTTTGCCACCATCGAAGGCCGCCCCGAGGGCGCGCAAAGCGCCGATGGCCGGGTCATCGGGACCTATCTGCACGGCATGTTCCTGTCAGATGCCTTTCGGGCGGCCTTTCTGGCGCGGCTGGGGGTGGCGGCAGCGCCGCGCCGTCATGGCGCCGAGGTCGAGGCGGCGCTGGAGGCGCTGGCCGACCATCTGGAAGCGCATCTGGACGTGCCCGGACTGCTGGCCCTTTCGCGCTAGCGGGCCAGAGCCGCGGCGAGCCTGTCCCATTCCGGCTCGGGGCCGGGAAGGCCAAGGCGCAACAGCGTGTCGGACCATGGGAAGATCCGGCTCCAGATCTTGTGGCGCGCAAGGTGCTCTTGCGCGCTGCGCGCATCGGGCGTCGTGTAAAGGCGGAACAGCGCGGTTCCCCCGGCAAGGGGCCAGCCCGCCGCCTGCGCCAAGGCATCGGCGCGGGCGGCATCGGCGGTGAGCTGCGCGCGCATGGCGGCGGCCCAAGCGTCATCTGCCAAGGCCTGACGGCCGATCTCGATGGCCGGGCCAGAGACAGGCCATGGCCCTGCATGCTGCGCAAGGCTGGCAATCGTGGCGCGCGCGCCGAAGGCAAAGCCCAAGCGCAGCCCGGCGAGACCGTAGAACTTGCCAAAGGAGCGCAGGATCAAGAGGTTGTCCGGGCCAGCCTGCGGCAAGAGCGACAGCTCGGGCGTGATGTCGCCAAAGCTTTCGTCCACCACCAGAAGCCCGACCTGCTGGCGCAGCGCCAGCAGATCCCGAGGCGCGTGGCAGCGGCCGTCGGGGTTGTTGGGGTTCACCACCACGGCCAGATCGGCGCCCTGCGCCTCGGCCAGCGTGGCCACCGTGTCCACCGCCCAGCCGGATTGCTTCAGGCAGGCGGCGTGTTCGTTATAGGTGGGGCCCAGCACCACCGCCCGCCCTGCCGGGCGCAGCATCGGCACCATCTGAATCGCCGCTTGCGCGCCCGCCAGTGCGACGCCTTCGGCCCCCTCGGATAGCCGCCAAGCCTGTGCGGCTTGTGCCACGAGCGCGGCTTGGGCGGCGCGGGTGGGAAGGTGGCGCCAGAGCGCGGCCCCCAGTTCGGGGATCGGCCACGGGCGGCGGTTGATGCCGGTGGACAGATCGATCCAATCGCCATCACCGTGGCGCGCCATCGCCGCATCCAGATTGCCGCCGTGATCGCGCATGACGCCCCCCTTTGCTATGGCCTTGGCGTAGCCAGAACATGCACGCCCCGCAAGCCTGCCTCGCGCAGGCGCTCGGCCCCGTGGCGCGGCAGCTCTCCCGGCGCAAAGATCAGCGCGCGGGCCGCGCCGCTGTGCGACATGGCCCAGCCCAGCGCGCCCAGATCGCGCGCCAGCGCGTCGGTCGGGTCATCGGGCGGGCCGCGCCGGGCAAGACAGCGGCGGGCGCTTTCACTTGCAAGTGCGGCGCAGGCGGCAAGGCCTTTGTCCTGTTGCCACAGCGCGACCAGATCGGACACGTCGTCATAGGCCTGATCGTGGCCTCGTGTGGGCCGTGAGGGGCCAAAAAAGCCCGCCAGCAGATCGGCACGGGGCTGCGGTGGCAGCTTGGCCATCACCCTGCCCTGACGCGAGGCCCACAACAGACGGGACGCCTCTGGCAGCATCAGCGGATCGCTGGCGCCTTCGGCGGCCACGCAAGCACGGGCCAGCGCCCAAGGTGGGATCGCCCGCCCGGCAAAGGCCGCCAAGGCCATCAACCCGGCGGTGGACATGCCGGTGCCAAGGCCCGGCGGATAAGGCAGGCGCAGCGCCACGCGGCCTTGCGGCAGGCCGCCCAGCGCGCGGGCAAAGCGCGCGATCCGTGCCCGATCAAGGTCGCCATGCCCGATGGCATGGCAGCGCACCCCCTGCCCCGGCTGCCAGCGCGCGTGCACATGGACGCGGGACGGCAGCAAAGAGACCAGCGCCACCGGCCCGTCGGCCCCCAGCCGCCCTTGAATCCATTCGCCGAAATGGCACGGCAAAAGCGCCCGTTCAATCGGCACGCTGCCCCCAGTGATCGGCAAAGATCAGATCGGCCAAAGGCAGGCGTTCGGCCCAGCCTTTGGCTTGCAGCTCTGGCTGGTCATACAGCGCGTCGACATAGCCAAGGCAGAGCCAAGCCACCACGCTGACATGCGCGGGCAGGCCCAGCAGGGTCTGGACATCGGCCGGGTGAAAGATGCTGACCCAGCCGGTGCCGATCCCTTCGGCGCGTGCCGCCAGCATGAGGTTCTGCACGGCGCACACGGTGGAGTATTCATCCATCTGCGGCTGATGGGTGCGCCCCAGCACCACCGGCCCGCCGCGGCTGTGGTCGCAGGTGATGCACAGGCTGACCGGCGCGGTCAGAAGGCCTTCGAGCTTGAGCGCAGAGTAAAGCGCGCGCCGTTCGGCGGGAAACATCGCGCGGGCTTCGTCATTGGCGCGCGAGAAGGCGGCATGGGCGGCCTGTTTGACGGCATCCGAGCGGATGACGATGAAGTTCCACGGCTGCGAGAGGCCAACAGAAGGCGCATGATGCGCGGCCGAGAGCAGACGCAGCAAGGTGGCGTCGTCAATGGGGCGCGCGGTGAACTGGCCCCGCACATCCCGCCGAGATTCGATGGCACGGTAGACGGCCGCGCGCTCGGCACTTGAAAAGGGCGCGGCGGCGGTGAGCAGTGGTTCGGCGGTCATGGACTCCCCCTTGATGGAAAACAGGGCAAGCGCCGGCCTTCGCCTGCCCCGGTTTCGTCTGGCCGGTCTTCTGACTTGGCTTCACCCGGACCCACGCCTTCCCGAGCCTTGCGGCCAGTGGCCTCTGTGGGCCCGTCCACCTTACAGCGTTGGGCACGTCGCGGCCTTGCACCGCGTTCCCGATTATCCCCGCGCCAAGACGCGGGGCACCAGACAGATCATGCCTAACGAAGCGCGGGCGCGCCTGCAACTGTGCTGCATCCGATGCCTTGCGCGCAGCGGTGCCGTGAAACGCAAAGAGGGGCCCCGAAGGGCCCCTCTGCCGGGTCTGGCCGCTGTCAGGCGGCGGCCTGCGGGGTGCCGCGTCCGGCGAGCCATTGGCGCAGCACCACGGCGCCAAAGAGGGCGGCACCGATGGAGGAAGACACCAGTTCGGGCGCGATCAACAGCAAGGCCGCGATCGGCAGCACGATCCGCTCGATCAGCAAGAGCGGGCGCAAGAGCCAGTTGGTGATGGCAGCCGACAGCGCCACGATGCCCAGAATCGCGCCGGTGAAGGAGAGTGCAAAGGCCCCCCAAGTGAAATCGGCGGTCACCAGCAAGAGCGAGGGGGAGAAGACGAACATGAACGGCACCAGCGCCTTGCCCATCGACAGACGGAAGGCGGTGTTGCCGGCCTTGAAGGCATTCGCCCCCGCGATGCCCGAGGCGGCATAGGCCGCCATCGCCACCGGCGGGGTCACATCGGCCAGCACCCCGTAATAGAACACGAAGAAATGGGCGACGATGGGTTCGACATTCATCATGGCCAGCACCGGGGCGGCGACGGCCACCATGATGATGTAATTGGCCGTGGTGGGAATGCCGCAGCCCATCAGGATGCAGACCACCGCCGTCATCATCAGGGTGAACAAGAGCGCCAGCGACGGCATGGTGATCAGTTCGAACGGCAGGAAAGACAGCGAGGCATGCAGGCTTTCTGCCCAGCCTTGGGCAAGGCTGGTGAGCATGAAGGCGATCTTGAAGCCGATCCCCGTGAGCGTCACCACCCCGATCACCACACCGACCAGAGCGGCGGCGGCGGTGACGGCAAGCGAGCTTTTCGCGCCCGAGATGAAGCCTTCGGTGATGCCCACCACAAATTCCCGCGCGCCTTGCGAAACGCCCGAGGCCATGATGCGCTGCACGGCATAGACGGCGATGCAGGCGGTGATGGCCCAGAAGGCGGCGAGGAAGGGCGTGCGGCCCGACATCAGCATATAGACCAAAAGCAGAAGCGGCAGCACCGACAGCCAGCCTTCGCGCAGCACCTTGACCGCATTGGGCAGTTCTTCCTTGGTCAGGCCGCGGATGCCAAGGCGCTTGGCCTCAAGGTGCACCTGAACCAGCACGCCAAAGAAGTGCATGAAGGCCGGCACGATGGCGGCGATCAGGATGGTGCGCAGCGGGATGCCCAGATATTCCACCATCAGGAAGGCCACGGCCCCCATCACCGGCGGGGTGATCTGACCACCGGTCGAAGAGGCCGCCTCGACCGCCGCCGCGAAATGGCGCTGGAAGCCGATCTTGATCATGGTGGGAATCGTCAGCGCGCCGGTGGTGACGGTGTTGGCGATGGACGAGCCCGAGATCGAGCCCAGAAGCGCCGAAGACACCACCGAAACCTTGGCCGGGCCGCCGGAATAGCGCCCAGTCAGCGCGGTGGCGAGGTCGATGAAGAGTTGCCCCAGCCCGATGCGCTGCGCCATCACCCCGAAAAGGACGAAGTGAAACACATAGGTGGCGATCACGCCCAAGGCGGTGCCGTAAACGCCTTGCGACGACAGGTAAAGGTGGTTGACGATCCCCGACCAGTCGGCCCCCGGATGCACGAAGATGCCCGGCATGGACTGGCCGAAATAGGCGTAGCCGATGAACAGCAGCGCAATCACCGGCAGCGGCCAGCCCATCGAGCGCCGCACCGCTTCCAGCAGCGTGACCAGCAGAATGGTGCCCATGGCCACGTCGAGCGGCAGCGGATTGCCGATGCGGAAGGCCAGTTGGTCATAGATCCACGGCACATAAAGCGCGCTGACCAAGGCAGCGATGGCCAGCAGCCAATCCAGCACCGGCAGGCCAAGGATGACAAAGCCCGTCGTCTTGTGCCGGGCCGAACTCACGACCGCGAAGCTGAGGAAAATCAGGAACAGCGACACGCCCATATGCACCCCGCGATGGGTGGTGGCGCGCGGAAGGCCGAAACCGGCGGTGTAATAATGATAAATGGCGAGGGCGAACAGGATGACCCCGGCCAGAATGGCGACCGGACGGGTAACAGTTCTGAAGCGCGCCTCGGGATCGAACTCTTCCTCGATCGCGGCCAGTTCAGCTTGGGAAAGCGTGCGGTTGCCGTCGGTCATCTTGGCGTCCTTGAAGCAGTGGATGAAGAAGGGGATGCGAACCGTCTGACGGCCGCATCCCCCGGGATCAGATCAGCAAAGCGGGATCACTCGATCGCGCCGACTTCCTTGTAAAAGCGCTCGGCGCCGGGGTGGAACGGGATGCCCGCGCCCTGCACAGCGTTTTCAAGGGTGATGAACTTGCCCTTGACGTGGCCGTTGCCGAACAGCTTTTGCGTGGTTTCGTTGAACATCGCCTTGGTGATGCCATAGACCAGCTCTTCCGACAGGTCAGCCGAGGTCACCATCTGCGCACCCACCGAAAGGGTGTTCACTTCGGCATCCTGACCGCGATAGGTGCCTGCGGGCACGGTGTCGGCGGCAAAGAAGCTGTATTCTTCGCGCAGCGCATCGACCTCGGGGCCGGTGATCGGAACGATGACCACATCATGCTGGCTGGAGAGTTCGGCGATGGCACCGGCCGGGTAGCCGCCCACGAAGAAGAAGGCATCCATCGCGCCATCGCGCATCCGGTCCGATGCCTGATCGGGCTTGAGGTATTCCGGGGTGATGTCGGCTTCGGTCAGGCCGAAGGCTTCGAGGATGATCTTTGCGTCCACCAGCGTGCCCGAACCGGGTTCATCGAGCGACACGCGCTTGCCGCGCAGATCGGCGACCGAGGTGATGCCCGAGGCCGCGCTGGCCACGAGGTGGATGGATTCCGGGTAAAGGTTGGCGATCAGGCGCAGCTTTTCCACGGCAGGCTGGCCTTCCCAGATGCCGGTGCCGGTTTGCGCCCAATAGGCCACGTCCGACTGGCTGAAGCCCGCTTCCAGCGTGCCGCCGTTGATCGAGTTCACGTTGCCGACCGAGCCGTTCGAGGCGACGGCGGTGGCGATCAGGCCGGGAACGCCGCAAGAGCCGCCTTCTTCACAGGCGCGCGAGCCGGGTGGGTTCGAGATCGCGTTGGCGATGAGTCCGCCGATCGGGTAATAGGTGCCCGCGGTGCCGCCGGTGCCGATCCGGAAGAACTGCATATCCTGCGCCACGGCCCCCTGTGCCATCACGCCGACGGCAAGAACGGCCCCCGCAAGGGACCGGAAGGAAAAGAGTTTCATGGGTAGCACCTCCAGAATTTCGGTTGGACAGATCGCGCCACTTGCAGGCGGACATCCTAGCCATAAGTTATGATTTGGGAGAGGTCCACCTTTGAAAGCTGCGGTTCGGGCGGTCCTGCGGCCCTGATGCGCGTGAAACCTGCCCCCGGATGCCCGCGACCTGCGCAGACAGCACGGCGCTGGCCTTTCCCCCTGCCCTGCCAGAACGATCTTTGCCCCGCTGGGCGCGCGCCGCTTGACGCAGGGGAAAAGAAAAAGGCGCGCGCTGTGAAACTTGGGCCAAACCCTGTTCGTAGGCCAAGGGCACCGATGGGAAACAGGGAGAGTGTGACGTGACAAGACGTATGGTTGCTGCAATGGCCGGGGCTGTGCTGATGCTGGGCGGGTCGGCTTCGGGCCTGTGGGCCCAGTCATGGGAAGGCGCCTATGGCGGCGTGCAATTCGGTCGGGCGAATTCTGGCGACGCCGGGGTGTTCGGCCTGTCGCCGCTGCCGCCGGGCGGGGCCTTGGAAACCGCTTTCAGCCCCAATGAAGCCGTGCCGGACGCGGGCTTTTTCGGCGAAAAGGCCAAGGGCAATGTTGGCGGGGTGCAGTTCGGCTATGACTGGCAGAGCGGCATGATGGTCTATGGCGCGGTGGGCGCCTTGCAGTTTGGCGATGTGACCGACCGCCAGCAGGGCAAATCGCGCACGCCTGCCGTGTATACGATCGAGCGCAAGATGGACAATTACGCGACCCTTGCCGGGCGTGTGGGCTATCTCGCCCAGCCCAATACGCTGGTTTATGGTCTGGCGGGTGTCGCCATGGGCAAGGTCGATTTTGCCTATAGCCAGCCCGGTTCGGCCGCCACCACGGTAACCAGCGGCGGCCAAAAGAACCGCTTCGGTTATGTGATCGGCTTTGGTGTCGAGAACAAGGTGACCGAGCAGGTCAGCATCGGTCTGGAATACACCTATGTGAACATGGGCAGCAATGATTTTCAGGCCACTCTGACGGGCGGGCCGTTCAGTGCCGCAGCCCCGAGCACCACGGCACGCGGCACCGACCGCGACTTCGACTTCGGTCAGGTGCAGCTCAAGATGAACTACCGCTTCTGATACGACCCTCTTTCGGGGCGCGACGATCCTCAGAAGGCTGGCCTTTGCGGGCCAGCCTTTTTACGTTGTGCGGCGGTTCATCCTTGCTCGGCGGGCAAGAGAGCGCCAAGGTTTTTGCCAAACATCTCCATCAGGATGCCGAGACGGGTTTGCAGGCACTCCGGCTCGGGCCATGTGCGCGCGGCGAAATCGGCGATCAGACTGGCATAGACAGCGCGCCGGTCAGGCGGGATGAAGGCGCCGGCAAGCGCACCGGCGCTGCGGGCGGCATACCAATCGGTCAGCAGATCCAGCAAGGAAAAGCCCGGCGCGCCAAGCGGCAGATCCGGGTCGGTCGCAAAGGCGGGCTTGTCACGCAAGGCGAGCGCCTGAAGATCGCCGGTGCTGCGCCCTTGGACGAAGCTGCGCAGGTCTTGCGGCCAGTCGCGCGGGAGGAAGCGGTGCTGCACCAGCTCGCGGATGTGGAAATAGAGGAATTCCGGATAGCTCCGGGCGGCCAGCCAGTCCGGCCCCTCCGTGGCCGCAAGGCCGTAGAGCGGAAAGACGGCATCAAAGCCCGAAAAGTCGATCATCTGCGGGGTGATCTGAAGACCCGAGGCATCGGCAACCACGTGCAGAGACGCGGGCGGGAAGGCGACAGGCGACGGCACCGCGATATTGGTGAGCGCGGGGCCATCGGCCGGGCCTTGCGCTTGGCCCGAAAAGTGCAGGTGGCCCGAGAAATGCGTGCCGATGCCCGTGGCGGCGATGCGCGCGGTGGTGGCGGGCGTGGGGTTGCGCTGTGCCGAAGCGGTGGCGCCGAACAGCGCCCGCTCGCCCGCCAGCGTGCCTTGCAGCACATCGGCCACCGGATAATGCGAAAAGCAGATCAGGGTCTTGCCCGCAGCCTTGGCGCGCCGCGCCACATCGGCCATCCAGTCGAGCAGAAAGGGTTTGTGCTGGATCAGCGCGTTCCACCCGGCATTGGTGCTGTCTTCAAAGGCCTGCGGATCGGTGTTGTCAGGCCTGCCGCTGCGCGGCGCGAACACATTGGCATCGATAGAGAGCAGCCAGAGGCCGGGTTCAGGCTCGACCAGATAGGAGGTGTCGATCTGGCGATGGGTGGTCAGGCCATCGGGCGCGGTCATGGTGAAGACGCGGGTTTCGGCAGCATCCTCGGGGCCGAAGGGGCTTTCCCAATGCAGATCACGCGGATCGCGCATCAGCCCGTGATCGCCCCACAAAGGGATAAGGCCTTGATAGCCTTGGCAGCCCATGCGCGGATCATAGACGGTGGACGCGTCGGCGCTGGCTTGCGCCTCGGGATGGCTGCTGACGGTGACACGCCCCCCGGTTGCGGTAAGAAAGGCCTTGGCATGGGGCCGCCCGCTCATCCCGTAGACATCGTGATTGCCGGGGGTAAGGAAGAACCGCATCCCATGGCGAACCCGGTAGTCTTGCAGCACGGCAAGCGCGGCCTGCATGCTGGGGGCTTGCCCGTCATCGGTGAGATCGCCGGGGATCAGCACAGTGCGAATGCCGGCAGCCGCGCAGGCATCAAGCGCCACCGGCAGGGCAAGCGCGCTTTCGTTGAAGATGCGGGTGGATTCGGCGCTGTCCTGCCGTGGCCGCAGGCAGGCGCCCGCGCGCCCTTGAAACGGCACGCCCGCCACCGGGTAGCCGGGAAACAGGGCATGGTAATGCGGATCGGCCAGAACGGCGAAACGGTGCATGGATCAGGATTTCTTCTGTTCGGGCTGCAACCGGGTGTCGCCCAGCGCGCCGATGCCATCCAGGATGGGATAGGCGACTGAAATCAGATGCGCGTTCACCCGTTTCAGATCGCGCAGGATATCAAGGTGCAGGCTGGAGGTTTCCACCGTTTCCAGCCGCCGTTCGCGCAGGCGTTCCATATGGCGTTCGGCCGAGAGGGTTTCCATGCGGCGCACCTCGACCTTGCATTTGACAAGTTCGCGGGCAAGGTTTTCATCACGCGACAGAAACACGCTTTGCGCCACCGCAAGGATCTCGATGGTGCGCTGGTAGAACTCCGAGATCTCGGTCAGCCCTTCGGGCGAGAAGGACAGGCGGCGGCGGTCTTTCTTGACCGCGAGTTCCGAAAGGCCGGAATCGATCAGGTCGCCGATGTGCTCCAGATTGACGGCATAGGACAGGATTTCCGACATCCGCCGGATGTCATCGGCATCAAGATCTTCGCGCGACAGACGGGCCAGATAGATCTTGATGGCATTGTGCAGGCGGTCGACCTGATCTTCGGTGGCGGACAGCCGGTCATGCGCCAGATCGTCATGGCCCTGCACGGTGGCAAGGCTGAGCCGCAGCATGTCGCCCACCAGATCGCCCAGCCGCAGCGTTTCGCGCGCGGCGGCGGCCAGCGCGATGGTGGGCGAAGACATCGCACTTTCATCAAGGTATTTCGGCGCAAAATCCACGGTGGGTTGCTTGGGCATCCAGCGTTCGACAAGCGCCGAGAGCGGGCCCAGCACGGGCAGGAACACCAGCGCAAGCACAATGGAAAAGCCGACATGCGCGCCCAAGGTCAGGGCAGCGGTGTCCGCGAAATAGGGCTGCACCAGCGGCGCAAGCAAGGGCGCGGTGAGGGTAAGGACAGCCGCTCCGGCGGCGCGCACGCCAAGGTTCGTCACCACCAGACGACGGGCCTGCACGCCTTCGGACATGACCGCAAGCCAAGGCGGGATGGCACCGCCCAGATTGGCCCCTGCCACCAACACCAGTGCAAGTTCGGCCGACACCACCCCGGCCTGCGCCAGCAGCATGACGAACAGCACGGTGGCGAGGCTGGACGAGGCAAGGGCCGCCAGCCCGGTGGCAAAGATCAGCGCGAACAGCGGCGCATCGCCCAAGCCCACCAGCACCTGCCGCACCAGAACCGAGTCGCGCATCGGCCCGGTGGCCTGCCCCATCAGCTCCAGCGCCAGCAGCATCAGGCCAAGGCCAAGGATGGCGCGGCCGATGCCTTTGCCCCCTGCCCGGCCGCTGCGGGAAAACACCACCACGCCGATCAAGATCAGCAAGGGCGAAAGCCAGTGCAGGTCGAGCGACAGAACCGCCGCCGCAATGCTGGTGCCGACATTGGCCCCCAGCATCACCGCCTGCCCCATCGCGCCCGACAACAGATCCCGCGCGGCGAAAGAGGCGGTGATGACCGCCGTTGCCGTGCTGGACTGCACGGCCAGTGTCGCCACAAGCCCCGCGATCAGCGCCTTGACCCGGTTGGACGCGCCGCGCCCGATCCACACCCGCAGCGCACTGCCAAAGGCGCGCAGCATCCCGGTCTTGATCAGGCGCAACCCCCAGAGCAGCAGCGCCCCGGCCCCGAGAATATCGATCAGAACAAGCGTGGAGTCGATTTCAGCAGTCCTCCAGATGGTCAATCGCGGCGGCGGCCTGACGGGCGGCTTCGATCAACATGGGTTTGGGTGTTTCGTACCACTCATCCGGCGGCAGAGCCCGCATCTTGCGCACATGCGCGATGGCATCGTCAAGGGTCGGGAACCCGTCCGGTTGCGTCTTGTGCAGGTAAAGCGCCGTGAGCGCAACCGACCGGCTGCGCCCGCCCCGGCAATGCACAAGGACATGGCCGCGCGCCCGGTTGGGATAGCTGCTGCGCTCGGGCATCACCTGTTTCAGCGCGCCGTCAAGGATGTAATAGCCCGCCAGCATCATGCGCCCCGGATTGCCGTTGCCGTCGATCAGGCCGATCTTGTAGCTGCGGATCGGCGCATGACCGACCGCGCATTTGCCAGGGGCTGCGGGATCAACCGGGTCGGCGACATAGTTGATGTCAAGGTTCACCGCGCAGTTGATGACGGTGGTGATCCCAAGGTCCGCCAGCCGCGCCACATCGCGCGCGCCATCGGAATTGCCGATATAAAGCGAAACGCCGTCCGCGCCCACGCCGGTGGCGATCAGACTTAGCGGCGTCAGCGTGGCCGCCTGTTTCTTGGGCTTGGGGTCTGAATGAAAAAGGGCGTCGGTCATGCGGGACGGTTCCGATCAGGCTGAAGGACAGGGGGGCCAGCTCAGGCGGCTGGCGAAAGAGATCTGACGCCGGGGCGTCAGCATGCGCGGGCGTAGCGGGAAACTTGCACAGCTGTGCAAACCTGTCAACATCCCGAGCAGATTTGTTGAATCCCGCAGCGGCCTTGCTGTATAGACGAAGGAAATGCCGTTCTTGCGTGCCGTGTTCCGCGACATGCGAGGGCAGCAAGATGCCTGACGACCGAAAGGTGAGCCTGTGACCCATCAGAGCATGACCCCATGACCGACGTGGCCACGGGCAAGCAAAGGCAGCGGTCCTTTGTCAGCGCGCAGCAGGTGGCCGCCTTGGCGGGTGTGTCGCGTTCGGCGGTCTCGCGCACCTTCACCGATGGGGCCAGCGTGTCGGAAAGCACGCGGGCGCGGGTGATGGAAGCCGCCGAGGCCTTGGGCTATCACGTCAATCATCTGGCGCGCGGGCTGATCCATGACCAGTCCAACATCGTGTCGCTGGTGGTGACCGACATCAACACACCCTATCAGGCCCGGATGATCGATGCGCTGACCAGCCGTCTGCAACGGGCCGAGAAAGTGGCCATGGTCATCAACACCTCGGGTCAGGCGGAAAGCGTGGAAAAGGCACTGCGGCAGACGCTGCAATACCGGGCGGATGCCACCATCGTGCTTTCGGGCCAGCCCGCAGGATCGCTGATCCAGACCTGCCTGAACAATGGCCAGCATGTCATCATGGTCAACCGCGATGACCCGGTGCCGGGGCCTGATACCATCATCGTCACCAACCGCACCGCCGCGCGCGAGGCTTTTGCGCAGTTGCAGGCGGCAGGCTGCCGCAAGATCGCGGTGGTGGCCTCCGAAGTGGGCACCGCCAGCGTGGTGACGCGCGAACAGGCCTTTGTCGCCGCCGCGACCGAAGCCGGGGTCGCGGTGCAGGTGATGCGCTATGGCCCGACCGCCTATGCCTCGGGCGCCGAGATCGCGCGGCGCTTGCTGGCCGGCGCGGACCGTCCTGATGGTGC
Source organism: Pseudorhodobacter sp. MZDSW-24AT (assembly GCF_002794355.1). Lineage (GTDB taxonomy): Bacteria > Pseudomonadota > Alphaproteobacteria > Rhodobacterales > Rhodobacteraceae > Pseudotabrizicola. Next base: position 272,394 of record NZ_PGOI01000001.1, read on the forward strand.
CTTCTGCGTGACCGATCTTTTGGCCTGTGGTTTCATGGACACCGCGCGCAACAGCTTTGGCCTCTCGATCCCCGAGGATCTGTGCGTGATCGGCTTTGACGATATCGAGCAGGCCGGGTGGTCTTCGTTCAACCTGACAACCTTTCGTCAGCCGATCGAACAGATCGCCGAGCGGATCGTCGGCCTGTTGCAAGGACCGCCGCCCCCCAGCACCCGGCGCGAGCCGATCCGGTTTCAGGCCGAACTGGTCTGGCGCAATTCCGTGCGCGGCAAACCTGTCTGAGCGGGGGCCGCGCGCAAGGGCACCTTGGTGGCGCGGCTCATCAGATCGGCCAGACCGGGGGCGGCGGCCAGAACCGCGCCGCCCCGGTTCAGGCCATCGGCTTCCAGATAGGCGCAGACGCGCCCCCCTGCCTCTTCCACCAGCAAAAGGCCCGCAAGACAATCCCACGGGTGCATATGAAGCTCGGCATAGCCGTCCGAGCGGCCGTCGGCGACATAGGCCAGCCCCAGCGCGCCGGTGGCCGCGCGGCGCACATTGGCCCCGGCGTTGAGCATGGCGGTCAGCGCCTCAAGATAGGCGGCATTGGGCAGGCGGTTCGACCAGCCCAATTCCAGACAGGCGGCATCGGCGCGCGCGGTTTGCGCGACGCTGAGCGGCACGCCGTTGCGGGTGGCGCCCCTGCCCTGCCGGGCGGCGTAAAGCTCGTCATGGCTGGGGTCATAGATCGCGCCCAGCCGGATTTCGCCCCCCGCCACATAGGCGATGGAAATGCAGTAATGCGGGATGCGGCGGGCGAAATTGGCGGTGCCGTCGATGGGATCGACCACCCAGCAAGGATCGGCCACGCTGCCCCCGGTTTCCTCGCCCAGAAAGCTGTCGTCGGGGAAGCTGGCCTGAATGCGGCTGCGCACCAGATGCTCGACGGCCGCATCGGTTTCGGTGAGAAAATCCTGCGGGCCTTTCATGCCAACCTGCGGGGCAGAGGCCTCGGCAAAGGCGCGCCGCGCGACGGCACCAGCCTCGCGGATCAGATCGGCCAGAAACACCTCGCGCGCGGTGAGCGCCGCCGGGTCCAAGGTGGCGGGGCGCTGGGCGGCGGTGCGGGGCAAGGCGGAGGAGGTGAGGGTCATGCGAATCTCGGCTTCTTGTGGTGTGTGGGGGGGCATGCGGCGGGTCAGGCCCGCGCCCGGGCGGCATCGCGGCGGTCGGAAATGCCTTGCGCGATGCGGGTGAGGGTGGGGTAATTGGCGCCCTGCCCCGTGGCGATATAGCCGGGGCACAGGAAATCCGCCGCGTCAGGCGCGACCTTGCCAAGCGGCAGCGGATGATAGCTGCCGCCAGCCTGTTTCAGGATCAGGATGGCGGCGGTCACATCCCAAGGATTGACGCCAAAGCCTGCGGCGGCATCGGCCCACCCCGCCGCGACATGCGCGATCGACAGGGCCGCACTGCCGGGGCGCCGCAAGGTTGCAAAGCTTTCCGCCAGTTGCGCAAAATTCTCAAGCGCTTCGGCGCGCCCGTCGGCCCGCAGGTCGCGGGCGACGGGGTAGCCGGTGATGAGCACGGCCTCGCGCTCTTGCGCCGCCGCGCGGGCGCGCAAGGGCACCTCTCCCGCCCAAGCCCCGGTCAGATCGGCGCTGAACATCGTGCCCGAGATCGGGTCGAGAATGGCCCCCGCAAGGATCTGCCCGTCGACGACCGCGCCGATGGAAATGCACCAGAAGGCCAGCCCGCGCGCAAAATTGGCGGTGCCGTCAATCGGATCGACATACCATTGCACGCGGCCCGACCCGGTGGCCCCGCCCTCTTCGCCCAAAATGGCGGAATCGGGCATCTCGCGCAGGATAAAGGCGATCAGGCGCTCTTCGGTGGCCTTGTCATGGATGGTGACGATGTCGTGGAAATCCACCTTGGTGTCGATGTCCATGCGCGAGCGGAAGGCCTCGATCAGCGGGCCTTGCACGGCGCGGGCCGCAGCCATGGCCACCGCGCGGCAGCGCTGCGAAAGGGCAAGAAGGGAAGGCGCCGGATCCGACGCGGCCTGTGGCCCGGGACTTTCAAGAAGCGTCATGCAAACTCCGTTCGGTTAAAAAGGGAGGGCAGACAGCGCCTGCCCCCCGCGTGGCGGACTCACCGGGAGTAATTGAGCCGCCAGTGATCCTGCCAATCCTGCCGGCGGTCGAAATCATCGGCCGCGCTGGCCATGTCGAAGCGCATCATCTTGTCCAGATGCGCGGCCACACCCGAGGCTTCGTCCGCATGGACGGGGACCTGCGGGTTGCTCGAGATCTTGCCGTCGACGGTCTGATTGGCGATGCCCTCTTCGCGGAGCAGGAAGTGGATGAAAAGACGCGCGGCATTCGGGCTGTCGGTGCCTGCGGCGATCATGCCCGGTCCGGGATACAGCCAGCCGCCAAAGGGCTGCATGTCGGCGCAAAGACCCAGCTTATAGCCTTCGCTGGCATTGGCGCGGAATTTGGCGGTGGAGGTGATGCCGAAAAAGGGCTCGGCCTGCCCCGGCGCGCCGATGGCGGAAGACACAGTATCAGAGTCGCCCAAAAGCGGCTGGTTCTTGGCAAAGGCCGCCACCCAAGCTGCCGTGGCGGTGCCCGACGCCGCATCGAAAGGCTTGCCGAAATGCGATTCATAGGCGGCGGCCATGGCCGCATCATGGTGCATTTCCATCTGGTTGAACCAGTCGGCGTAATTGGGCTTCACCAGCGGATCAAGCATGGCCACCTTGCGCGCGTGCTGCGGCTCGGTCAGTTCCCAGATGTTCTTGACCGGGCATTCGCCGTGGACTTCGGTGTTATAGGCCCAGACATGCGGATCGCTGACCACCACCAGCGGGTCGCGCAGCGCCGGGTCGATGCTGTCGGCCAGATCGCCGGGCACCCAGCTTTCCACGATGCCCGCCGAAAGAAGCTGCGCCGAAATCGCGGCAACATCGGCGGCAAGCGAGACATCGCCTTGCACATTGCCAGCCTGATGTTCGCGGATCAGAAGTTCCACCTGATCGGCCTCGTTCACCTTGCGGCCTTCGGCCTGCACGCCATAGGCGGCGCTGAAGGCGGCGGCGGTGTCGACGATCTTGCCGGTGACGGCATAGACAGTGATCGGCGGTTCGGTCTTGGCGGCGGCGATCAAGGCGTCAAGATCAACGGCATCTTGCGCCCAAAGGCTGCCGGGGGCAGCGCCTGCAAGGCCAAGAGCCAAGGCGACGGCGGTTTTGGTCTGGTGTCTGAACATGGGGTTACCTTTGGTGTCCTAAGGCCTGTCGGCCAGTCTGTGAGGGCAGGCGCGGCGGTGGCCCGCGCCCGATGGATCAGCGGGTGTAATGAATGCGCCAGAAATCCTGCCAGTCCTGACGGGCTTCCCAATCGTCAAGCGCGGTGGCCGCGTTGTAGATGAAGATGCGATCCGCCACCGCCATCAGGCCCGAAGGTTCATCGGCGGGCATGGAAATGGTGCGGTTGGTGGGGATCTTGCCATCGACCATCTGGGGCATGATGCCCTCTTCGGTCAGGGTGTAATGCACGAAAAGCCGCGCCAGATTGGGGCTTTTCGTGCCCGAGGCAATCAGCGCCAGCTTGGTGTAATTCCAGCCCACCCAAGGGGTCAGCGTGTCGCACAGGCCCAGTTTATAGCCCTGATCGCTGTTGTCGCGGAACTTGGCCGAACTGAGCAGGCCAAAGAACGGCGCGGCCTGACCGGGCGCGCCAATGGCGGCCGAGGCGGCATCGTCGCCATCGGTGAGCAAGGGCGCATTGGCGGCCAGCGCCTTGACCCAAGCCGCGGTGGCGCTGGCTTCCTCGGTTTCCAGCGGCTTGCCGTAATGGGCCTCATAGGCTGCGGCAACCTGCGCGTCGGCATGAGATTGCATCTGGTTGAACCAGTCGGGATAGGTGCCCTTGGTCAGCGGGTCGACAAAGGTGACCTTGCGGTGCCACTCCGGGTCGGTGAGTTGCCAGATGTTGGTGACGGGGCAGCTGTCATACACTTCGGTGTTATAGGCAAAGACATTGGCATTGGTGGTGATGGCCAGCGGGTTGTGAAATTGCGCGGGCACCACATCCACCATGTCTGGCGGAATCCAGCTTTCCACGAAACCTTCGGGCAGCAATTGCGCCACCCCGGCGGGGGTATCGGTGATCAGCGCCACATCGCCTTGCACATTGCCCGATTGCGCTTCACGCACGATCATTTCCAGCTGGGCATTGGCCGAAACCTTGATGCCCGTGACCTGCATGCCGTATTTGGCGGAGAACGCCTCGGCCATGTCGACGATCTTGCCGGTGCTGTCATAAACGTTGATGGGCGCTTCACTGCGGGCGGCGGTGACAAGGGCCTCAAGATCAAAGGGCGGCGCTGTCTGGGCCTGCGCGGCGGCGGCTTGCACGACAAGCGCAAGCGCGGAGGCAAGAGCAAGCGACGGCCTTGGCGTTTTGGGGGATGTCATGGGATCTACCTCTGTTGGGGCGCGGCGGCCCCGATGCAACAGGGGGTGGCCGGGGCTTGCGCGCTCCGGCCACCGGGGCCAAGCTCAGCGGGTGTAATGCGTCCGCCAGAAGTCCTGCCAATCCTGCCGCAGGTCATAGTCGGACAGCGCCGAGGCCGAGGTGTAGGGCATCATCTGATCAAGGATCTCACCCACGCCCGAAGGCTCTTCGGCATGCAGCGGCACCTCGGTGTTGGACGAGATCTTGCCGTCCAGCGTTTGCGGATGAATGCCTTCCTCGGTCATCAGAAAGCGCAGGAACAAGCGCGCGGCATTGGGGCTTTTCGACTTGGTGGAGACCACGCCAAAGCCCGGATACATCCAGCCCGAAAAGGGCGCCATCCCGGCGCACAGGCCCAGTTGCAGCCCATCAGGCGCATTGTCGCGGAACTTTGCGGTGGAGACGAGGCCAAGGAAAGGCTCGGCCTGTCCCTTGGCCCCCACGGCCTCACCGGCAGCCGAATCCGAGTCCGTCAGCAAAGGCGCGTTCTGGGCCAAGGCCCGAAGCCAAGCCTTGGTCGCGGTCGGCGCATCGGTTTCCAAGGGCTTGCCATAATGCGCCTCATAGGCGGCGGCGACTTCGGCATCGAAATGGGTTTCCAGCTGGTTGAACCAATCGGTGTAGGACGGTTTGCCCAGCGGATCTTGGAAGGCGACGCGGCGGTTCCACTCGGGGTCGGTCAGCGCCCAGATGTTGCTGACGGGGCAAGTGTCATAGACCTCGGTGTTATAGGCCCAGACGTTGGGGGCCGAGACAACCACCAGCGGGTCCTGCTGTGCCTCGGGGATCGTGGCGGCCAGATCCGGGGGCAGCCAGCTTTCCACCAGCCCCATGGGGAAAAGCTGCGCCACGGCAGGCGGGACATCATGCACCACCGCGACATCGCCGATGATATTGCCCGACTGGCCTTCGCGGGTCAGCAATTCGATCTGCTGCCCGCTCGACACTTTGGACCCATTGGCGGGGATGCCGTATTTTTCGGTGAACGCGGCGGCGATCTCGACGATCTTGCCGGTGGAGTCATAGGCGGTGATGGGCGGCTCGGCCTTGGCGGCGGCGATGAGCGCTTCAAGGTCGAAGCCTTCGGCATCCCATGCGTTTTGCGCCAGCGCCGCTTGCGCCAGCATCAGCGTGGCAAGGCCGGTGCCGAGCAGTGTGGCCCGGTTCCTGACGGTCCGGCGGGTCTTCAAGTGGGTCATGGTCCAGTCTCCTCCCTGGGGTGTGGTGTGCCTGTTGGTCAGGCGATCTTTTTTGTGGTGTGAGGTTGGGCGCGCGCGACAGCGGCCAGCATGTCATCGGCTTGGGTCAGGCGGGTGCCGTCGGCGGCAAAGACATGCAGCGCGTCGGGCGCCACCCAGAAGCGGGCGCGGCTGCCGTCCTTGAGGCGCGGCGCGATATGGGTGGTGGCGAACAGCGTGGTTTCCGCCGTGCGCAGTTCCAAGATCCAGCTGCCGCCGGTGGGCAGAACACCCGTCACCGTGGCATCCACGCCAAAGGCGCCGCGCGGCATGTCTTCGGCGCGTTCCGAAACGCTGATCGCCTCGGGACGCAGGCCAACCGAGCCTGCATGACCAAGCGCCGGAACATGATCGCTGAAGTATCGCCGCGCCGCCATCGCCAGATCAGACCCCGCGCCCAGTTCAATGATGTTGATGGGCGGGCTGCCGACAAACTCGGCGACAAAGCGGTTGGCGGGTCGGTCGTAGATGTCATTCGGGCTGCCCACTTGTTGCAGGCGCCCTTCGCTCATCACGGCGATCGAGGTGGCGAGCGTCATTGCCTCCCATTGGTCATGGGTGACAAAAACGATGGTGGTCTTGAATTCCGCGTGCAGGCGCTTGAGTTCCGCCCGCATTTCCAGTCGCAGACGCGCATCAAGGTTTGACAGCGGCTCGTCGAGCAAAAGCACATTGGGGTTGACCGCAAGCATCCGGGCCAAGGCCACACGCTGCTGCTGACCGCCCGAAAGCTGGGTGGGGTAACGGTCGCGGTATTTCTCGATGCCCAGCGTTTTCATCACCGCATTCACACGGGCTTCGCGCTCGGCCTTGGGCACGTTGCGCAGGCGCAGGCCGAAATCGGTGTTGCGTTCGATGGTCAGATGCGGCCAAAGCGCATAGCTTTGGAAGACCAGCCCCATGTCGCGCCGTTCCGGCGGCACGAATGTGGCGGTGGCCACGTTGTCCACCACGCGCTCGCCCACCTTGATCTCGCCCGAGGTCAGGTTTTCCAGCCCGGCGATCATGCGCAAGGTGGTGGTCTTGCCACAGCCCGACGGCCCCAGCAGGCACATGAAGGCGCCATCTTCGATGTCGAGGTTCAGGTCCGACACCGCGTTGATGATGCCGTTTCCATAGCTTTTGTCTGCGTCGCGCAGGGTAATCTTGGGCATTGGTCTTAGCTCCCCAATCCGTCGGCCAGATTGGTCTTGGTGACCTTCTGCGCCAGAACTGTTCCGAAATAGGCGACCCCGGCGATGATGAGCACCACCGCATTGGCGGCCTGGGTGTAGTTGTAATCAATGAGCCGCAGCGAATAGGTCGTCAGCACATCGGTGGCGGGCACGGCGAGGATGACAAAGAGGCTGAGCCCCTTGATCCCCGAAATGAAGGGCAGCAGCACGCCGGTCACCAAGGCCCCTTTCTGGATCGGAATGATGATGGCGGTCATGCGGCGGAACCACCCTGCCCCTGCGATCTGCGCGGCCTCTTCGGGGTCGCGGCCCAGCTGCATCATGGCCGAGATCCCGGCGCGCGAGGCATAGGGCATCTGATCGGCGATCAGCGCCAGCATCAGGATGGCGGCGGTGCCGTAAAGCGCCGGAACCGGGCCCCGCTGCACGGCAAAAAGCGACAGGTAGGCGGCAGCGAAGGCGATCCCCGGCACCAGATAGGGCAAGAAGGTGACCTGACGCAGGAAGACCGACAGCGGTTTGACAGGGGTGCGCACCACGACATAGCCCACCAGCAGGCCCAGAAGGCCGGAACAGGCCGAAGCGATGCCGACGATCCACAGCGTGTTCCATGCCGCGCGCCACAGATCGGGTGTCAGCAGCACCCCGCTGCGCATGGCGACGGTTTCAAGATTGGTGCCGATCCAGTAATCCAGCGTGAAGTTGGACCATGCAAAATTCGCAGGCACCCGCATCACGGTGGACAGCACCAGCGTCAGCAGCGGCAGGCCGACCGAGATCAGGAACACCGTGGCGGCAAAGCCGGTGGCCGGCAGGCGCCATTTGCCAAGGCTTTTGCGGCGCGCCATCGCGCCCTTGCTGCCCACGGTGACAAAGCGGCGCGCCTCGCGCACCAGACGGGCATCGATCATCAGCGAGATCACCCCGATCAGCATGATCGCCCCGGCCAGCACCGCCGCCACGCCAGTCTGGCGCGAGCCGATGCTGCGATACAGCGAGGTGGCCAGCACATCGTATTTCACCGGCAGGCCAAGCACATAGGCCACGCCAAATTCCCCAAGGCACTTGGCGAAGATCAGGATCACCGCGCTCATCAGCGACGGCAGCATCAAGGGCAGGATGATCTGCCACGCCACCACGCGCGGCCCGGCCCCAAGGATGCGGGCGGAATCTTCCAGCTGCGAGTCAAAGCGGCGCAAGGCATTGCCGACCAGCAGGATGACGAAAGGCGTGTAATGCAGCGCCAGAATAAGCGTGATCGGCACTTGCCCATAGGCAAGCCAATCGGGCGGCGAGAAGCCAAGGTTCTCCATCCAGCCTTGCTGGCCACCGACAGAGCGGTTCTTGAACAAGGTGGTCCACGCCAGCGCAAAGGTCCAAGCGGGCAGCATGTAAGGCACGATCAGCGCGGTGGCAAACCAGCGGCGCGCGAACATATCGGTGCGGCTCAAAAGCCAGGCAAGGATGCAGCCGATCACCAGCGAAATGCCGATCACACTGAACGAGATGGTGAAGGTGTTGACCAGCGGTTTCCAGAACAGGTCGCTGGCCACCGGCGAGGTCAGGGTGCGCAGCACATAGTAAAAGGTGAAGCTGCCCGCAGGCTCGCCGATGCGGCGTTCATCGCCGAATTGCACGCGGCCTGCATCCAGCAGAAGCGAGAGGATCGGCACCACGATCAGATAGGCAAAAAGCAGCGCCACCAGCACGCCGATCAGCGTGGTCGGCTCGCGCAGGGCGATCTTGGCACGATAGCGCAGCACGGCGCTGCGCGAGGGCTTGGCGGCCCGTCCGGCGGGCGCGACGGTCGAAACTCCCACACCGCTCATGACGGGGCGCCCCCGCGCAAGCCTCGGGCGCGGTTGCACCAGGGTGCAAGATTGGGAGCGCCCAAGGGCACTGATTGTAGCGGCATGACGTTCCTCCCGTGACGGGCCCTGCCCTCCCCGGCAGGTGACCCGACGTGTTCCCTCTGGCCCGTGCCAAGGCGCGTCCGTGACTCGCCCCGCAAACCAGAAACTTTCTGTGCAAGCTCAGCATCGGCAGGGATTGCCCTCAAGTCAAGGAGTTTTTGCACAGCTGTGCAAGATGCCCGGCGTCGCTGTTTTCAAGGGTTTTGCGACGGTGCGGGCGCCGGTGTGGGCAAGACAAAAGGGCTCTGCCTTTTGCTGGCAGAGCCCCGTTTTGCAAGATGCGCGAAGACGGCGGCGGCCAGGGTCCGCAGCCTAAGGCGCAAGATCGCCGCGCGGCGGCAGACTGACCTGTCGGGGATGCACGCCAAAACTGCCATCGGCACGCCGATGGTGCAGCCAATAGGCATAGGGCCCGTCGCTCAGCGGCGGCTCTTCGGTGCCGTCAAAGCCAAAGCCATATTGAAACGCCGGACTGCCGCCCACGGCGGCATAATGCCCTGCCCACTGGCTGTGAAAAGCCTGATGCACATGGCCGCACAGCAAGCGCAACGGCGTTCGATGCGCCTCTAGGAGTGCCGCCAGCCGCGCCCCGCCTTGTCGCAGGGCGCTGGCATCCCAATGCGCGTTGCCGGTGGGAAACGGCGGATGGTGCAGCAGCAGGAACACCGGGCCTTGCACCACGGCAAGACGCGCCTCCAGCCAGTCCAGCTGGGCCGTGTCCAGCGCGCCCTCGACCCGTCCGGGGATCAGACTGTCAAGCCCCAGAAGATGCGCGCCCGCGACCTCGGCTTCAAAGTGCAAGGTGTCGGGCGCGGCATAGGGGATGGTGCTGTCAAACGCCGCCCGCATCGGACCGCGCTTGTCGTGGTTGCCGGGCACCACGAACACGGGCATCGGCAGCGGCGCAAGAATGTCGCGCACCAGCGCATAATCGGCGTCCGATCCGCCATCCGCCACATCGCCGGTAATCAGCACCGCATCGGGCGCCTGCGGCAGGGCCAGCAGATCCGCCACCACGCGGGCGGCCATCTGCGGTGCATCGAGGCGCACGGGCGCGGTTTCCGGCGCGCCCGCGCTGATGTGCAGATCCGAGAGATGGGCAATCAGCATGGGGCTTACCTTCCGATCCGCGACAGCACATCGGCCTTCAGGAACCGCTCGATCACCAGCATGAACCCGATGGACGGGATCAAAAGGATCAGCGCGGTGATGGCGGCGATCTGGTAATTCCCGCCCATCGAGGCGTTGAACATCAGGATCGGCAACGTGGTGATGTCGGGGGTGCCGACAAAGAAGGTGCCGGTGAATTCGTCGATGCTGTCAAGGAACACAAAGATCGACGCCGCGACAAGGCCGGGGAACGCCTGAGGCAAGGTGATGTCCCAGAAGGTGCGCAAGAGCGCAGCGCCAAGGTTGCGGGCGGCCTCTTCCATCGTGCGGTCGACGGCGGAAAAGGCGGCGGTGGCGATCCAGACGGCATAGACAAGCCCGGGCAGCGAATGCACCAGCACCACGCCGGTATAGGTGCCGTTCAGCCCAAGGCCATAGAACATCTGCGCGATGTTCACAAAGATCGGCAGGCTGGGAAAGGCCTGTGGCAAAAGGAAGATCAGCATGATCAGCGCGCGCGCGGGCAGGCGCAGCCGCGCCAGCGCATAGCCCGCAGGCACCGCAAGCGCCATCGACAGCGCCACCGTCGCCAGCGCGATCCAGACCGAGTTGAAGAGCGAGGTCCACGCCCCTGCGCGCGGGCGGAACACCCGCGCCCAGAAGTCAAAGCCGAATTCGGTGGGGTAACGCGCCGGAAAGAACCACTTTTCAGCAAAAGCCCAAAGAAACAGGTTCGTCAGCGGCCCGAACACCACAAAGGCGCAAAAGCCGATCATCACGGCGGGCATCAGATGGGAAGCCCCGCGCCGGGCAAGCTGTGCAATCGCCATCTTAACGCACCCCTTCCTTGTGCTGGCTCAGCGTCATCCGCAAGTAAACGTAAGCGGCCACGGCTGTGATCAGGTAGGAGAACAGGCCCAGCGCATTGGCGACCGCGTAATCGCCGTAATAGGTCACCCGATGCGCCATCATCGCCGTCATCATGGTGGGATTGCCCGCAATCACCATCAAGGGCACCGACAGCACCGAAAGGATGGTGACCAGCGACAGGATCAGCCCGACCAACAGCGTGCCACGCACTTGCGGCAGCACGATCTGCAACAGGCAGCGCAGGCGCCCTGCCCCCATGTTGCGCGCGGCCTCGATGGTCGAGCGGTCGACCGAAGCCATCGCCCCCGCCAGCAGCAGCGTCACGAAAGGCACCTGCTTCCATGCGAATGTCAGCACCAACCCGCGCCAGTCCAGCAGGCTTTGCGCCAGCGCAGGGTCCATCAGGCCGGAATCGATCAGCAGGCCGTTCATCAGCCCATTGCGCGCCAGAAAGCTGCGCGCGGTTTGCCCCGCCACGATGAACGGGATGAACAAGGGCCAACGATAAAGCCAGCGCAACGCCGTCACCGCCCAAGGCGTGGCCCCCAGCGTGAGATACCCCGCAATCGCAATCGAGATGACCGAGATCAGCGCCAGCGAGCCCAGCGTCACCAGCACGGTAAAGATCAGGTCACGGCCATAAAGCTCGATGGCGGTGCGCAGATGCGCGGTGGTCAGCCCGCCTTCGGCATCGACAAAGGCAAAGATCACCGACCGCGCCAGCGGCACCACATACAAAAGCGCAATCGCCAAAAGCGCGGGCGCAATCAGCAAAAGGCCGGGCAACATCCCGCGCAAGGGCGACGGAGGGGCGTGGACGGTGGACATCGGGCGCAGACCTTCGGGAAACGGATGGAAAACGCCGGGGCGACGGCAGCGCCGCGCCCCGGCCAAGGGTCAGTTGGCAACCTGCCGTTCGTAGGCTTCCAGAATGGTGCGAAAGTAATCCGCCTGCGGCATCGCCAGCCCGCGCTCGGCCAGCACTTCGGGCGAAACATCCGTGAACAGGGCGCTCCATTCCTCGGCCGTCAGGTTTTCCTTGACCGCATTGGCATCGATGCCCGGCAGCCAGTTGAAGCGGCGCACGATGCCTTCGGCCTGCACCTCGGGCGAGGTGGCCAGCTCGATGAACTTGACCGCCAGATCGGCCTCAGCCGCCTTTTCCGGCACCACATAATACATCGGCTGTCCGGGCATCCCCGGCGCGGGGATCAGAAGCTTGAGGTCCGGGTTCAGGCGGCCATCGGCAACCCAGGTGTAGAACATGTCCATCCAGACCGGACCCATGGCGATTTCACCACGGTTCATCGCATCCAGCGTGCCCGCATTGCCGGGGGTGATGGTGGCGACGCTGTTGAACTCTTTCAGGCTGGCCAAAGCCGGGCCCCAAGACTCGGCGGCGGCGGCATCGAACGGCCCGCTGCGCAGCGCATCGGCCATGTCGGAAAAGGCATACATCCAGCCAAAGACAAAGCCCACGCCCGCCATGCCGCCGGTGATGCCGTTATAGCCGAACTGACCGGGGTTGGCCTTGGCCCAGTCCACCAGCTCGGCATAGCTTTGCGGCGGGTTGGGCACCAGCGCGGGGTTATAGGCAATGGCGATTTGGCTTTGGAACATCGGCATCACATAGCCGCCCACATCCACGCCCAGCGCGTTCTCGGCGCTGCCCGTGGTGACCAGATCGCCGGTCGCGGCGCGGTCACGGTAGGATTGCAGCAGACCTTCGGTCACCATCTGCCCGGCCATGCGCTGATGCACCACGCCGACATCGACATCCCAGACGTCATTGTCCTTTTGCGCGGCCAGCTTTTCATACAGCGCCTGGCTGCCGCCATCGCCGGGGCCGGTGCCCAGCGCGCGCACGGTGACGCCGGGGTTCTGTTCCTCGAACAAGGGCCCGAGGTAATCGTTGATGTAATCCACCATATTGGTGTCGCCCGCTGTGACCACATTCAAGGTCTGGGCGGCGGCAGGAAGGCTGAGGACGGCACTGAAGGCCGCGCCGAGAAAGACAGAACGTTTCATTGGCTAGTCTCCGCTGTGGATGGGATCAGTTCGGCAGCAACTTCTGGTCGGCGCCAAACGCCATGAGCGATGCGGTCGGCACGGCGACACACACCTGCGACCCCGGCGTGACAGGCACGTCGGACATCGCCGAAATCACCTCGGCTCCGCTTGCAAGCTGAAGGTGATAGCCCCCGCCCGTATAGGCACAGTCCTGAACCGTGCCATGGCGGATGAGGGAATTCTGCGGGGGCTGCGCATGGATGCGGGCATCGCTGCTGCGAAAGCCCAAGGTCTCGCCCGCCACCGGATCATCGGGGCGCGCGACCACCACATTGTCGACGCCCAGAAAGCGACCCGCGTCCAGATCGGCGGGGCGGGTGTACAGGTCTTGCGGGGCGGCGACCTGCACCACCTCGCCGGCGCGCATCAGGACGATGGTATCGGCCATCGCCAGCGCCTCTTCCTGATCATGAGTGACCATGATGGTGGTGATGCCCAGCCGCTGTTGCAGGCGGCGCAGTTCCCCGCGCAGATTGCGGCGGATGGCGGCATCAAGGTTCGACAGCGGCTCATCCAGCAGCAGGATCGGCGGGTCGATGATCAGGGCCCGGCCCAAGGCCACGCGCTGGCGCTGCCCGCCCGACAGATTGGCCACCTTCCGCGCGCCATAGCCGGACAGCCCCAGCATCTCCAGCATCGCCTCGGCCCGCGCCTCGCGTTCCGCCCGGGGCACGCCGCGCAGTTTGAGCGGATAGGTCAGATTGCCCGCCACCGTCATATGCGGCCACAGCGCATAGGATTGGAACACCATCGCGGTGCCGCGCTTTTCCGGCGGCAGAGCGGCGATGGAGCGCGCGCCAAGCCGGATATCGCCCGACGCAGGCGGCGCAAATCCCGCGATTGAACGCAACAGCGTGGTCTTGCCACAGCCCGAAGGGCCCAGCAGGCAGGTGAAGCTGCCCGCAGGCACATTCAACGTCACATCATGCAGGATCTGGGTGCCTCCCAAACGAATGGAAAGCCCCTGCAGCTCCAGCGCCTCGACTCCCATTTCGTCCTCCCTCGACGCGGTTTTGAAAGCGTGTGCATTCATCGTTTGCGATTCTTTCCCTTTGTGTCAAGGCTGATTAATCTTGAAATGTAACAGCCCTGTGTCTATCGTGAAATCGCGTTCACTTTCTCGAACCAGTTGGGGGCAGCATGCGGGTGACGGCGGATGATGTGGCGGCGCGGGCCGGGGTGTCGCGTTCGGCGGTGTCGCGGGCCTTTACCGAAGGGGCCAGCATCCAGCCCGACAAGCGGGCCCATATCCTGCAAGTGGCGGAAGATTTGGGCTATCGCCCCAATCTGATGGCGCGCAGCCTCACCGGCGGCGCCACCGGGCTGATCGCGGTGGTGGTGGGGGCGCTCTCCAGCCCTTATGAAAGCTGGTTTCTGGACATCCTGTCGCAACGCATCCGCAGCCGGGGTCTGTGGCCGCTCTTGGTGCCGGTCTCGCCGGGACAGGAAATCGAACCCGCGCTCGACCATGCGCTGGCCTATCAGGTCGATGGCGCGGTGATCGCGGCGGGATCGGTGAACCAGAAGCTGGCCGAACGCTGCACGGCCAATGGCGCGCCCATCGTGGTGGTGGGCCGCGTGCTGGACGGCGGCGGCGCCGATTCGGTGTGTTGCGACAACCGCGCCGGGATGGCGATGATCGCCGAGCGGCTGGTGGCCACAGGCCGCCGCCGCATCGCCTGGATCGGCGGGCGCGCCGACACCTTTTCCAATGTGGAACGCTTCGAGGGGTTGACGGCAGCGCTGGCGGCGCAGGGCCTTGCGCTGACCGACACCCGGCGCGGCGATTACACCACCGACAGCGGGATGGTGCAGGCGCTCGCACTGCTGACCGCGCCCAGTCGGCCCGATGCGATTGTCTGCGGCAATGATGCCATGGCCATCGGCGCCATCGCGGCCGCCCGCCGTCTTGGCCTGCGCGTGCCCGAGGATGTGGGGATCTGCGGTTTTGACGATATTCCCGCCGCCGCATGGGAGCCGTTCAGCCTGACCACCGTGGCCAACCCAGTGGCCGATACGGTGGATGCGGCGCTCACTCTGCTCACCCGCCGCATCGCGGGCGAAAAAGGAGCGGTGTCCACCATCCGCCTGCCCCCTGCCCTGCGCTTGCGCCAAAGCCTCTAGCCGCGCCGATCCTGCCCTCCGGTCAGGAAAACCCCTGTCCCGTCGGGCCGGGGGCCGCGGGCACAGGCGCTGCCAAGGCCGGGGTGATCCGCAGCGCCCGCAGCGCGTTCAGGATCACCGCCACGTCAATCGCCTCTTGCAGCAAAGCGCCCTGCACGGGGGTCAGATGGCCCAACGCGGCCGCGATCATGCCCAGCACCGACAGCCCAAGGCCTGCGCCGACACTTTGCAGCGCGATCCGCCGCGCGCCTTGGGCGATGGACAGCCCCGCCAGCAGCCCGTCAAGGCGGTCGACTAGCAGCACCACATCCGCCGCTTCGGCCGAGGCCGCCGCCCCGCGCGCGCCCATGGCGATGCCCACATCGGCGGCAGCCAGCGCCGGGGCATCATTCACGCCATCACCCACCATCATGACGCCACCGCCGCCGCGCGCATGCTCGGCCCGCACCAAAGCCACCTTCTGCTCCGGGGTCAGCTCGGCGTGAAGCGCATCCAGACCCAGACCCGCCGTCACCGCCTCGGCCACCGCGCGCCGATCTCCGGTCGCCAGCAGGATTCGCCCCACGCCAAGGCGGCGCAGACCCGCCAGCAGCGCGGCGGTGCCGGGTCGCAGTCCGTCGGCCAAGACGACCCGCCCCGCCAGCCGCTGCCCAATGGCCACCGCCACCTGCACAGACCCGGCCTGCGCGGCCGGACCGGACGGCAGGTCTCCCCCCAACTGCACGGCCACAAAGCCAAGGCCGCCGACCGCGACCCACTGCCCCTCCACCCGGCCGGTGACGCCTTCGCCGGGGGTTTCCATGGTTTCCTGAGGGATCGGCAGCATCGGCCCGCGCGCCAGCGCCGCCGCAACCACCGCCTGCGCGATCGGGTGATGTGACGCCTGATCCAGCGCGGCGGCCGCGCGCAGCACCTCCTCCGCGCTGAAACCGGCTTCCGTGTGGATCGCCACGATCTGCGGCCGCCCGTCGGTCAGGGTGCCGGTCTTGTCCAGGATCAGCGTGCCGATCCGTGCCAGAGCTTCCAGCGGACGCGCGCCCTTGATCAGCACGCCATGGCGCGCGGCGCGCGACAGCCCTGCCACCAGCGCCACCGGCACCGCCAGAATCAGCGGGCAGGGCGTGGCCACCACCAGCACCGCCACCGCCCGGATCGGGTCGCCACTGGCCCACCACGCCGCCGCCGCCAAACCCAGCGTCAGCGCCAGAAACACCAGCGACCAGCGGTCGGCCAGCCGCGCCATCGGCGCTTTCGAGGCCTGCGCCGCCTCGACCAGCCGGATGATCCCCGCATAGGTGCTGTCGGCGGCGCGGCGCGCGGCGGTCAGTTCAAAAGCCTCGCCCACATTGGTGGCGCCGCTCATCACCTCTTGCCCTTGCGACTGCCGCAGGGGAAGCGATTCACCCGTCAAGGCTGAAAGATCCACCAGCGCGCTTGCGCTGTGCAGCGTCCCATCCACCGGCACCACATCGCCCCGGCGGATCAAGACAAGATCGCCCGGGCCCAGCGCCTCCAGCGGCACCTCCTGCAACGCTCCGCCCACCAGACGGGTGGCGCGCCGGGGCACCCGCGACAAAAGGGCCGTCATGTCGCGGCGGGCGCGCGTTTCGGCATAGCTTTCCAGAAAGGTGCCGCCAGAATACATCAGCGCGACCACGGCGGCGGCCAAGGCCTCCCCCAGCAGCAAAGCCGCCGACATCGACACCGCCGCCACGATGTCAAGCCCCACCTCGCCGCGGCGCAGGCTGCGCAGGATCTCGACCAAAAGCCCCAGCAAGACCGGGATCACCCCCGCCGACCAGAGCTGCGCGGCAAGGCGCGCATCCCCCGCAAACCAAAGCGCCGCGCCGCCGGTCAGACCGGCAAGGGCGCAGCCCAACAGGGCAAAGCTCAGGCGCGACGGCATGGCACAATCCTTTCGCGCCAAGGGCGCCCGGTAAAGGACAGCGCGCGTTGCGCTCCCTGCCCCTTCAGGCTCTTGGGATGGCAGGTCTTGCGCGGCGGGGACATGATCTCGATCAAGTCGCCGCCATGCCAAGGCGGCTCAGTCCTGTTCCCCCCGGTCCGGCGCCGGGGGAATGTCGGGCTGGCCTTCGGCACGGTCACGGTGCAACGCCGCCCGCCCCAGCAACATCAGCGTGACCGGGGTGGTCACCATGACGCAAAGCCCGATCACCAGCTCATGCACGAACACCCGGTCCTGCACCCAAGACCAGCACAGCATCGACGCAAGCAGGATCGCCGCCGTGCCCCAGCTGGTGCCAAGGGTGGGCGCGTGCAGGCGGTCGTAAAAACTTTTCAGATGCAGCAGGCCAAAGGCGCCCAGCAGTGTCAGCGTGCTGCCCAACACCAAAAGCGCCGCCACCAGCAGCATCAGCCAAGGCGGAAGCGTGGCCAGCGCGGTCATTCGATCACCTCGCCGCGCAACAGGAACTTGGCCAGTGTCACCGTGGCGACAAAGCCGCCGACCGAAATCACCAGCGCCGCCTCGAACAAGAAAGGCGTGCCCAAGCGCAGCCCGGTGACAAGAAACAAAAGCATGATGGCGATGTAAAGCGCGTCCAGCGCCAGCACCCGGTCTTGCGCGCGCGGCCCTCTCACCATGCGCAGCGTGGCCAGACAGGCGGCCAGCGCCAGCGCGATCTGGGCATAGGTCAGGGCAAGCCAAAGCAGGGTGTCGGGGGTCATGCGAAAGCCTCCAGCAGCAGGGCTTCGTAGCGGTCACGGATCAAGGCGTGCCATTCGGCCTCGTCGATCATGTCAAAGACATGCAAAAGCAAGGTGCCCGCTTCGGGATCATATTCCAGCCAAGCGGTGCCCGGCGTGGCCGTCAGCACCACCGCCAGCACGGCCAGCGCCACCGGATCGCGCAGGCGCAAGGGGATGCGCACAAAGCCCGACTTGCGCGCGCCATGCCGCCCGTTGGTCAGCATCAGCCGTGCCACCGCCCAGTTCGACCGCACAATATCGACCGAGACAATGCCCACCAGCCGCAACAGCGGCGTCCACGCCCGGATGCGCGGGGCCTGTGGCTCGATCCGGGCGAAGGCCAGCCCCGCAAACAGCGCAATGGCACTGCCCAAGACCAGATGGCCCAGCGAAAACCGCGTGAGCAGCAGCCACATCAGCGTCAGCGCGCAAGACAGCAAAGGGTGCGGCAGAAAGCGGCTCATGGGCTGGCATCCTCGGCCCGGGGCGCGCCCAAGACACCTTGCGCATAGATCGAGGGGCGCAGCAGCGCATCAGCGGTGTCGTTCATATAACCCAGCGTGACATCGGCCTTGATCGTCAGGAAGACAAGCAGCCCGATCAGCCCCACCACCGGCGCGAGTTCCAGCGCCAGCACGCGCGGCGGCGCGCCATCGCTTGCCCAGAAGGTCTGGATACCCACCCGCACCAGCCCTGTCAGCGTGGCAAAACCGGACAGGATCAGAATCGCCACAAAGATCCAGGCCATCGGCCCGGTTGCACTGCCGCTGGCGACCAGCGCCTGCAACAGCCCAAGCTTGCCGATAAAGCCCGAAAGCGGCGGCAGCCCTGCCAGCACGATCAGACAGGCCGCAAAGCAGATGCCCAGCACCGTCAGCGATCCGGGAATGGCCAGCCCCACCTCGGGCTGGCGGTTCTCCTCGCGTTCGTCCAAGCCATAGGCATCGGCGGTCAGCGCCAGCAGGGCGGCTATGCCCCCTTCTTCGCGGCCCATCGGCTCGATCAGCAGGAAAAGTGCGCTGGTGGCCAGCGTCGAGCTCAGCAGATAGAACAGCGCCGCCGCCAAGATCTGCACCGGCCCCCCGGCCAGCACGAACCCCGTCGCCGCCAGCACCGTGCCCGAAGACACCAGCACCAGATGCGCGGCCATGCGCCCCAAGCCTTGCGAGGCCAAGACCCCCAGAAAGCCAAAGACCACCGTGGCCATGCCGCCCGCGATCAGCACCTCGGCCCCGAACCCGGCCGAGGCCCCTGCCCCGGCGCCAAAGATCAACAGCGCCAGCCGCAACAGCACATAGACGCCGACCTTGGTCATGATGGCGAACATCGCGGCCACCGGGGCCGCACCCGCCATATAGGCCGTCGGCAACCAGAATGACAAAGGCCAGATCCCCGCCTTGATCAGGAAGGCCAGCCCCATGATCGCCGCCCCCGCATGCAGCATCACCCGCTGCGGCTCGGGCAGCATCGGCACCATCAGCGACAGATGCGCCATGTTCAGGGTGCCGCTGGCCGCATAAACCATGCTGACGCCCACCAGAAACAGCAGCGACCCGGTCAGGTTGATGGCGATGTAATGCAAGCCCCCGCGCACCCGCAACTGCCCGCCGCCATGCAAAAGCAACCCATAGGACGCCGCCAGCAGCACCTCGAAGAACACGAACAGGTTGAACAGATCACCGGTCAGGAAAGCCCCGTTCAACCCCATCAGCAGAAACTGGAACAAACTGTGGAAATGCTGGCCCTGCCGGTGCCACCCCGCCGCCGCATAGATCAGCGCGGGCAGCGCCAGCAGCGCGGTCAGCACCAGCATCATCGCCGACAGCCGGTCGATCACAAGAACAATCCCAAAGGGCGCGCCCCTGTCACCCAGCAGGTAAAAGCCGATGTCATTGAAACCGGTCAGCGCGCTGCCCTTGGAGCGCATCAAAAGCTCGACGCCCACCAGCAGCATGGCCATCACCGCGCCAAGGCTGATCGCCAGCTTGGCGCTGCGCTGACGCTCGTCATAGATCAGCATCAAGGCACCCGCGAAGAACGGGATCAGGATCGGCGCAATGATCAGATGCT
Organism: Pseudorhodobacter sp. MZDSW-24AT; assembly: GCF_002794355.1. Taxonomy (GTDB): domain Bacteria; phylum Pseudomonadota; class Alphaproteobacteria; order Rhodobacterales; family Rhodobacteraceae; genus Pseudotabrizicola. Next base: position 292,176 of record NZ_PGOI01000001.1, read on the forward strand.
CGGGCCCGGGGGTCATGGCTCACGCTCCTGCGCATCGACATGGTCGGTGCCCGTCAACCCGCGTGAGGCGATCAGCACCACCAGAAACAGCGCCGTGGTGGCAAAGCTGATGACAATGGCGGTCAGAACCAGCGCCTGCGGCAACGGGTCGGCATAGGCGGTGGGGTCGATGAACCCTCCGCGCGGCATGATCGGCGGCGCGCCCAGCACCAGCCGCCCGGTCGCAAAGATGAACAGGTTGACAGCATAAGACAGCAGGCACAGCCCGACGATCACCTGAAAGGTGCGCGGCCGCAGCACCAGCCAGATGCCAGAGGCGGCCAGCACACCGATGGCACCAGAAAGAACCCCTTCCATCAGGCGCCCTCCGTCTCGGCTTGGCCGCCGCTGTCACGGTCGCGCAGACGCGCGACCCGCAAGGACTGGTGCGCAATGGCGATCAGCATGAGCACCGTGGCCCCGACGACCAGCGCAAAGACCCCGGCATCAAACAGCAGCGCGGTGGCCGCCGGGACCTTCCCGATCAGCGGCAGGGTGATGTATTGCGCATGGGCCGTCAGGAAGGGATAGCCAAAGACAAAGGCGCCCATCCCGGTCAGGCCCGCGATGACCAGGCCAATCCCCATCCAGCGGATCGGCAGGATCGTCAGCCGGTCCTCGATCCAGCGCACATCATGCGCAAGGTATTGCAGCAGAAACGCAATCGACATGGTCACCCCGGCCGAGAATCCGCCGCCCGGCAGATCATGGCCACGGAAGAACAGATAGGCCGCCAGCACCATCATCACCGGGAACATCCAGCGCATGATGACCGCAGGCACCCGCAGCGCATGGGCAAGGCTGGTGTCCTCCAGCCGCGCGGCCGCTTCTGCAAGCGCCACGCTCTCTGCCGAAGGCCGGAAGCGGCGCAGCAGCGCAAAGACGGTGACGCCCACGATGGCCAGCACCGTGATCTCGCCAAAGGTGTCAAAGGCGCGGAAGTCCACAAGGATGACGTTCACCACATTGGTGCCGCCGCCTTCGGCATAGGCATTGCGCAAGAACCAGTCCCCCACGTTCGGGATCAGCGGCGAGGTCATCACCACATAGGAAATCGCCGCAAGCCCCGCCCCCGCCACCACGGCGATGATGAAATCGCGCAGGCGGCGGATGCGGGCCGGGCGCAGCTTGTCTTCGGCAATCTCTTCGCGCCGCTTTGGCATCCAGCGCAGCCCCAAAAGCAACAGCACCGTCGTCACGATCTCGACCAGCAGTTGCGTCACCGCCAGATCGGGGGCCGAAAGCCAGGCAAAGGTCAGGCAGGTCACCGCCCCGGCCCCGCCCAGCAGCACGACCGACGCAAAGCGGTGATACTTCGCCAGCGTGGCCGCGCCGATGGCGCAGACCGCGCCCACCAGCCACATGGCCGCAAAGGCGGGGTTGAGCGGGGTTTCCAGCGGCGAAGGCGAAACGCGCAAGCCCCCCCACAGCGTCGCCAGCCCGGCGGCCAAGGCCAGCAGCAGGATCAGGCGCAATTGCGGTTGCAGCCGCTCGGTGCCGATGAAGCGGTGCAACTGGCGCGGCAGTTTCCATGTGAACAGCAGCAAGAGCCGCTCGAACACCCGCTGCGCGCGCAGGCGGTGCAGCAAGGGCGGGCCTTCCGGGCCTTGTGAAACGCGCCCCCCCGCCAGCGCGTAAAGCGCCACCCCCGCGCCAAGCGCGATCAGGCTCATGCCCAAGGGCAGGTTGAAGCCATGCCAGACGTGAATGGCCTTGTAAGGCAGATCAGGCCCCAGAACCGCCTGCGCGGCAAGGTTCAGCACCGGCCCCAGCGTCAGCCCCGGCGCGATGCCCACCAAAAGACAGACCAGCACCAGCAATTCGACCGGGCGGCGCATCCACGCGGGCGGTTCATGCGGCGACTTGGGCAGATCGGTGGCGGGCGGGCCGAAAAACACGGTGGCAATGAAGCGCAGCGAATAGGCCACGGCGAAAACCCCGGCCAGCGTGGCCAGATACGGCAGCGCATTGTCCAGCCATGTGCCATTGTGCCAATCGGCGGCCTCGGCAAAGAACATTTCTTTCGAAATGAACCCGTTCAGCAACGGCACGCCCGCCATCGCCGCCGAGGCCACGATGGCCAGACTGCCCGTCACCGGCATGAAGCGGATCAGACCGCTCAGCCGGCGCATGTCGCGGGTGCCGGTCTCATGGTCGAGGATTCCCGCCGCCATGAAAAGCGAGGCTTTGAACACGGCATGGTTCACGATGTGAAAGATCGCCGCCAGAATGGCCCCGTTGCTGCCGATCCCGGCCAGCGCGGTGATCAGGCCCAGATGGCTGATGGTGGAATAGGCCAGCAAGCCTTTCAGATCGTGCCGGAACAGCGCGATCACCGATCCCAGCACCAGCGTAAGCATGCCGGTGCCGGTGACGGCGAAAAACCAAAGCTCGGTCTGGCCCAGCACGGGCGAAAAGCGCACCAGCAGGAACACCCCCGCCTTCACCATCGTGGCCGAATGAAGAAAGGCCGACACGGGCGTGGGCGCGGCCATGGCCCCCGGCAACCAGAAGTGAAACGGCATCTGCGCCGATTTGGTGAAACAGCCCAGCAAAAACAGGGCCAGCACCAGCGGATACAGCGGATGCGCGCGCACCACATCGCCCGAGGCCAGAACCCGGTCCAGATCATAGCTGCCCACGATCTGCCCCAGAAGCACCATCCCCAGCAACAGCCCCAGACCGCCCAGCCCCGTCACGATAAGCGCCATGCGCGCGCCATCCCGCGCCGCCTGTCCCTGATGCCAATAGCCGATCAGCAAGAAAGACAGGATCGAGGTCAGTTCCCAGAACACCACCAGCATCAGGATATTGCCCGACAGCAACACCCCCAGCATCGCGCCGGTAAAGGCCATCAGAAAGGCGTAGAACCGCGGCACCGGATCGGATTTCGACAGGTAATAGCGCGCATAGATCAGCACCAGAATCCCGATGCCGAAAACAAGGCTGGCGAAAAGCCAGACAAAGCCATCCATGCGGAAGGTCAGGGTCAGACCCAAGGATGGCACCCAAGCCAAGGTGCTGCGCAGAACCTCGCCCTCGGCGATGGGGGCATGCAGCACCGCCAAGATCGCCAGCCCCATCGCCAGAAGCCCGCCCGAAACCCACGCCGCCGCGCTATGCGCTGTCGTCGGAACCGTGCTCGCAGCCAGTGCTGCGGCAAAAGGCAGTCCGACAAGAATGAGCAGCAGGTTTTCTTCGATCATGCCCCGAGCGGTTTCCTTTTGGGTCTAGAGTTTGCACATCACAACGCGCCCTCCTTGCGGTGGCGCGCGGGTCTGCCAGAATGACATGCTGAACTGTATCCCCTCCGCTTACGGGCACCGCCCCACTGATTCAAGGGCGAAGATCGTCCGAAACGGAAAAAGCGGTTGCAGGCGCGCGCGGGAACGGCGCTCAGGGCCGGTCCGGGTGCGGGATTTCAAGGCGCAGGCCAAATCCCGGCGGCGCGCCCTGCAAAATCTGACCCTGCCACTTCTGCTCGACCAGCGCGCGCACCAGCTTGGCGCCAAACCCCGCGGGTCCGTCGCCTGCCGCGTCGCCCGCGGCATCGCGCCAGTCCAGACAAAAGACACGCGGCCCGCTGGGATCGGCCCGAAAGGTCCAGTGCAGCGACACGCTGCCGTCCACCTTGGCCAATCCGCCGTGCTGGCGCGCGTGGCTGGCCAGTTCATGCAAGACAAGCCCCATGTCAAAGCACAGGTCCGGGTGCAGCAGGATATCCCGGCCCGAGGTGGTGATGCGCGTGCCATAAGGCTGCAAGACCTCGGCCACCAGCTCGGCAAAGCGCGTCGGCGCCCATCCCCCGCGCGACACGATGTAATTGGATCGCGCAAGCGCCCCCAGCCTTTCGCTAAAGCTGTGCCGCGCCGCCCTCGGGTCCGCACTGGCGTTGAAGGTCTGGCCCGCGATGCTGTTGATCAGCTGCAACATATTGCCAGCCCGATGCGCCATTTCGCGCATCAGCACAGCCTGATGCCGTGCAGCCTCCACCTGACGCGCGGCCCCCGCCACGATATTGGCCAAGGACAGCAGAAACTCGGCATCGGCGGCTTCAAACCGGCGCACCTCGCGCGCATGGATTCCAAAGACCCCAAAGGGACGCAGCCCGCTGCCGGGGATCGTCACCGACACGCCGCTGCGCACCCCGTGATCGTGCAGAATCTGCGGCCCGTCAAAGCGTGTCTCGTGCTGCAAATCCTCGACCAGAACCGACTCGGACGACAAAAGGGTGAACCCCGCCTGCGACTCCCGCTCGATCCCCACCTTCCCCGTGCCGACCAGACCGTCTTTCCAGCCAAGGCCTGCCACCAACACCAGATGATCGGCGGTATCCGCGAATTGCAGGATCTTGGTCAGCGGCACCGCCAGAACATCGGCGGCGATCTCCACCGCGCGGTCAAGCACCTTCTGGAAGTCAGGCTCCGCCAAGGCGTAAGAGCCAAAGCGCGCCACCGCATGATGCTGGGCCAAGCGACGGGCAAGCTGCTGTTCCCCCCGCACCCGGGCACTGACCTCGGTGCAGATCCCCGTCAGATAGCGGGTGCCATCCGGCGCATGGCTGATCCCGCCCGACGCCTCGATCCACAGATCCGGCTGCCCCGCCCGCGGCGCGGTGCGATAAAGGCAGCGATACGGCGCGCCGGTATCCAGCGTGGCAAGGATCTGCTGCCAGACAGCCGCGGAATCCTCGGGGTGCAGATCGTTCTGGAAGCTGGCAAGGGTGCCGTCAAAGGCCTCGGGCGGCAGCGCATGCACTTCGGCAAGGTGGGCCGTCCACTCCAGCTCATTGCTGTCGATCTTCCAGCGCCACACCCCCGCACGGCCAAGCCGCAGGCCTTCGGCCAGCGCGGGGCCATCCGTCAGGAACACGCCAGAGCGGGCCGGCGCCGATGGTCTTGCCGTCATGTCGCCCGTCACCGTGACCCTTTCCGTTCCGAACCCAATGCCGCATCTCCCCGACCCGATCCGCCGCTGCGGCGCAGCGGGCCGGATCAGCGCTGCGCGGCCCCCGTCTGACGGCCCGGCAGCGCCAGCGCCCTGACACAGATCACTCCGCAGATCCCAACGCGGGCAGATCCTTCACAAAGGCCGCACGGGATTGCGCCAGAACCGCAGACACCTGCGCAAGCGGCAGATCGGTTTCGCCCTGCTCGGCCCGGGTTTCCAAAGTCTGGCACAGTTGCGCGATCTCCGTGAATCCCAAATTCAACCCGATGCCCTTCAGCGTATGCAGCGTGTGCCGCAATTCAGGGGCGGTCGTCGCCGCCTGCAACTGCGCCTCTGTCTCATCCAGTTCGGCAAGGAACAGCACGATCACCTGATCGAAGGCCTCGGCCCCGATCTCGTGTCGCAGTTCCTTTACCCTTTGCCACTCTATCATCTCCGTCCTGCCTTTTGTGTCCCGTGACACATTTAAAGTGCGCTTATCACTCGCAAAACCAAGAGACCAGATACGCAGGTTGACGTTCAGCCCTGCCTTGGCAAAACCAGCCACTGACCCAGTCTTCGCATGCCTCATCCCGTGCAGCAATCCTGTGCAAACGCAGCGGGGCCTCTTTTTACTGCGGCTTTCCGTGATCGGCGGCTGCCCAAGCGCAAACAGGGCAAAGCGGTCACAGAACAGCGCCTTTGCACGAAAGGCCCCGCAAAGACGCTTGATTGCGGCTATTTTTCAGGCAAGAGTCTGCCCGCAAGCAGTGTGTCATGGAATGCGTCCCAAGAAACGCAAGGCACATGCGGCACAACAGGGGGCGCGCAGATGTCATATGTCTCTGTCCTTTCATGCCAGCGTCTTGCCCCCGCGCCAGACCGGGCCACAGGCAAAGATGCGGCGCCGCGCCGAGGCACCTGCCCAAGCCAAGTCCGCAGCGCCTATGGAAAGGACTGCGGGTGATCACCTCCGTCGATATCAGAGTTGTGGTGATGATCGCCGCGATCATGCTGATCGTGGCCATCGTGCTGTGCCTGCTGGAGCGCCGCACCCGGGTGTCGGATACGAACCTGCGGCACGCGAATGACTGGCTCTGTGTCGCCAACGGGGCACTGCTGCTGTCCTGCGTCACGCTGTTGCTGCATTATTCGCTGCCGTTCTGGCTCAGCGCGAGCATAATCATCCTTGGCGCGCATGCGGGGATTTTATGCGCCTTCTTTGCGATCCAATGGGGTTTGAACACGCGCCCGCGCTATGGGCTCTTTGCCACGATCAGCGCCAGCATCCTGCTGCTGCAAATGTCGCTGACCACCTCTGGCGCGGGCGCGGCGCTCTTGTTCGTCAGCACCGGCATCGCCAACGGCCTGCTGACACTGACGATGGGGCTTATCATCCTGCGCCTGTCGCGCCCGCATGAAATCGAATTGCGGGTGCTGGTCAGCTTTCCGTTTTTCGCGCTGGCCTTCGGCTATGTGATGCGGCTGATCTTGCTGGCGATGGAGGCGACAACCGCAGTGGTGCTCACAACCACCGCGCTGATCGCCTTTTCCCTCGCCTTTGCCGCGCTTCAATGGTGCTTTGGCCTGATTGCCCTGCGCGCGGCATGGCTGAACCAGTCCCTCACGGTGGAACGCCAGCGCGCACAGGATCTGGCCGAGGCGCGGGCGCGCTTTCTGGCGCATATGAGCCACGAAATCCGCACCCCGCTGAATTCCGTGCTGGGCTTGGCCGATGTGCTGCACGGCACCGTCAAGCAGCCCGAAGCGCGCGAGCTTGTCGGGCATATCCAGAATTCCGGCGATCTGCTCATGCACATCGTGAACGATATCCTCGACGTCTCGAAATTGCAGGCCAATGCGGTGACGCTTGAACAGCGCCCCTTCGACCTTGATGCCCTCCTGCGCCAGATTGCCGCCAGCCACGCCCTGACCTGCCGCGAAAAGCGCCTGTTGCTGGATGTCGAAATCCAGCCGGGGGCTTCGGGCTTCTGGATGGGCGACCCGCATCGGGTGAACCAGATCCTGCAAAACGTGATCGGCAATGCCGTGAAGTTCACCGAAACCGGCAGCGTGCGGGTGGTGGCGCGCGGCTCGGATCATCTGACACTGGTCGTGGAAGACACCGGCATCGGGATGAGCGAGGCACAGGTCGGCTCGATGTTCGATGAATTCACGCAGGCCGACGAAGGCATCACCCGGCGCTTTGGCGGCACCGGTCTGGGCATGTCGATCGTGCACAAGCTGACAAAGGTGATGGGCGGCCAGATCGAGGTGCAAAGCGCGCCCGGCCAAGGCACGCGCTTTACCATCACCCTGCCGCTGCGGCGCGCAGAAACCGTCGAGATCCTCCCGATCCCCGCCGCTCCGGCGGCGCAGATGGATTTCTCCACGCTCAACGTGCTCTGCGCCGATGACAGCAAGAGCAACCTTCTGATGCTTTGCGCCATGCTGCGCCAGATGGGGATCGAACCGCAGACGGCCGAAGACGGCCACGCCGCGATTGCCATGACAGAACGGCAAAGCTTTGATCTTTACCTGCTCGACATTTCGATGCCCGGCCTGTCGGGGATCGAAACGCTGCACCGCCTGCGGCAAGTGGAAAAAGACGGTCTGCGCCCGCCCGCCTATGGTGTGGCCGCCACCGCCAATGCGCTGGCCCCGGATCTGGATCTCTACATGGCCTCGGGCTTTGATTCCCATCTGTCCAAGCCCATCCGGCTGGAAGCCTTGCGCGCCATCCTTCTGGCCTGTCAGCAAAGCCGGCTGGCGCACCCCCTTCACGCGCCGGGCGTGGGTCACAGGGTCTGGGGCTGACCCAAGCGCCAAGGGCAAGCGCAGCAACCCCGCAACAGCGCCACGGGTTCCCGCACCCCGGTGGACCCCGCGCCACAGCGGGGCGATCGGCGGAAGCTTGCTCACAGCTTTGCGAGACGTCACGAAACTTCGCTTAGCGCGATCAAAGCCGATGGCAACCGCGCGCGTCCCTTCCTATATGGGCGCCACCGGCACAGGGCCGCGGGCGCTGCACAGCAGCATTGCAGGGAATGCATGCCTGCAATGCCTAAGGTGCAATGCAAGCGTTCTGGTGCCGTCACGGATAACCTGCCATTGATGCTTAGTTTTTCTCGAATCGAAGACTGGGATACACCATGCCGTCTCACCCGCGGTCCACAACAGACATGCCACGTCGCACCTTCCTTTCGGTGCTGGGCGCAGCCGCCGTTCTGCAGTGCAGCACCAGCCTGACGGGAATGGCGCGCGCGCAAACGGCGCCCGCCCCGGCTGCGGAAGCCTCGGGCCTGCCGTTCACTTTTGACAGCCTGACCGAAGACATGCGCCTTCTGGCGCAGGCCCCGCATGCCCCGGCTCCGGTGGCGCAGGGATTCTTCTCGGACTTCAGCTATGACGACTATCAGGCGGTGCAGTTCAATCCGGAACAGGCCCGCTGGCGCGGCCCCGACTCCGGGTTCCAGCTGCACACCTTCCATCTGGGCTGGCTCTTCGCCGAACCGGTGACCCTGTTCGAGGTCGAGGATGGCACCGCCCGTCCGATGACCTTCACCACCGACGATTTCCGCTATTTCGACCGCGTCAAGGATCGCGTGCCCGAGCATGACCCCTTGCCGGGCGTGGCCGGCTTCCGGCTGAACGCGCCGCTGAACCAGCTGAACCGTTTTGACGAAGTGATCGCCTTCTTGGGCGCCAGCTATTTCCGGGCCGTGGGCCGCGACAACGGCTATGGCCTCTCGGCACGCGGGCTGGCCATCAACACCGGTCTGGGCAAGCCCGAGGAATTCCCCCGCTTTTCCCGCTTCTGGATCGAAAAGCCGGTGCCCTTCGCGCGCGAGATCACGGTGTATGCCGCGCTGGAAAGCCAAAGCTGCACCGGCGCCTATCGGCTGGTGATCCGTCCGGGCCGCGACACCGTGGTCGACGTGACCGCACGGCTGTTCTTCCGCACCGAGGTGGATCAGATCGGCATCGCGCCGCTCACCTCCATGTTCCTGTTCTCGGAAAAGAACCGCGCCGAGTTCGACGATTTCCGTCCCAATGTGCATGACAGCGACGGCTTGGCCATCCACCGCCGCGACGGGGATCACATCTGGCGCCCGCTGAACAATCCGGTGCGGCTGACCGAGTCGTGGTTTGTCGAGGAAAGCCCCGCCGCCTTTGGCCTGATGCAGCGCGACCGCGACTTTGAAAACTATCAGGACGCGGTGTCGCATTACGAACGCCGCCCGTCCTTGCTGATCGAGCCTTTGGGCGATTGGGGCCGGGGCGCGGTGCGTCTGGTCGAGATCCCCACCCCGCTCGAGGTGAATGACAACATCGTCGCCTTCTGGGTGCCCGAGGCCAAGCCGGTGCCGGGCGTGATGATGGAATTCGCCTATCGTCAGCATTGGGGCGCGCTCCCCGTCGATCCGCTGGCCGACATCGCCTATGTCAAGGAAACCCGCGCCGGAGAAGGCGGGGTTTCGGGTGTGGCCAACACCGAAGGCACCCGCAAATTCGTGGTGGATTTCGCAGGCGGCACCATCGCCAACCTCCCGGGCGATGCCAAGATCGAACCGGTCGTTTCGCTGACCGGTGGAAAAATAAGCGTTCAGACCCTGTCAAAGATCGACAGCGAGCAAATCTGGCGTCTTGTCGTCGATGTGCTGCCCGAAGCGGGAAAAACCGTGGAACTCAACGCCCACATTGCAGGTTTCGGTCGCAAGCTTACCGAAAACTGGCTCTATCAATGGGTGACCGCATGACCTTCCAATCCCGCATCCCGTCGGCGCAACCGATGACCGGTGAGGATGGTCTGGTGGCAGCGCCACCGCATGCGCCGCTTCAGATGCCACGGCAGACGCTGCAACGCAGCCCCGGCAGCTTCGGACTTTGGGCAGGTTCCTTGCTCGCACGGCTCGGCGCGCTCTTGCGCGTCAACCAGCGGCGCGCAGGCTAAAGATGACGGCGCGTCCGGGCTCGGCTCCGGTGGCCGAACAGCGCCCCGCCGCCGCGCGGGCGGTGGCGCTCGTGGCCAGCCTGACAGCGGCCATCGCGGCGGGCATGGTGTTCCTGACCTATGGCGCCGCCGATGGCGTCTCGTCGCTCGATATCCTGCGCAGCGCGCTGATCATCCTGTCCACTTGGTGGCTGGCTTGGGGCGCGGCCACGGCCTTGCTCGGTCTGGCCACGCGGCGCGCCCCCGCCATGCCCCGCCACAGCGGCCCGATCCGCGGCAAGACCGTGGTGATCGTGCCCGTCTACAACGAAGATCCGGTCGCCACCTTCACCCGCATCGCCGCGATGGACGATTCCTTGCGCGCGGCGGGCGATCCGGCGCAGGTCGATTTTGCCATCCTCTCCGACACCCGCGATCCGGGGGTGGCTGAGGCTGAAACCCGCTGCTTTGCCCGTCTCGTCGCGCAGCAACACGGCGAAGGGCGCATGTTCTATCGCCGCCGCAGCGCCAATACCGGGCGCAAGGCGGGCAATATCGAAGAGTTCATCACCACCTCGGGCGCGGCATGGGATTACGCGATCATCCTGGATGCCGACAGCCTGATGGAAGGCGCGACGATGATCGAAATGATCCGCCGCATCGAAGCCGACCCGTCTCTGGGCCTTTTGCAAACCCTCCCGCGCGTGATCCGCGCCCGCTCGATCTTCGGGCGCGCCATGCAATTCGCAGCCGCCTTCCACTCGCCTGCCTTTGCGCGCGGGCTGGCCGCCATGCAAGGCCGCTCTGGCCCTTTCTGGGGCCACAATGCCATCGTGCGGGTGCGGGCTTGGGCGCAAAGCTGCGGCCTGCCCGAGCTGTCGGGACCGCCTCCCTTTGGCGGCCATATCCTCAGCCATGACTCGGTCGAGGCCGTGTTGCTGGCACGGGCCGGATGGACGGTGCGGCTGGATGACGACCTGACCGGAAGCTATGAAGAAGGCCCCGAGAATATCCTTGACCACGCCAAGCGCGACCGCCGCTGGTGTCAGGGCAACTTGCAACACGCCAAGATTCTCGCCGCCCCCGGCCTGCTGGGATGGAGCCGCTTTGCCCTGTTTCAGGGCATTTTCGCCTATCTGGCCCCGGTGATCTGGCTGGTCTTCATCGCGGCTTCGATCGCCGCGATCCCCGCCACCGGACAACCCGATTACTTCCCGCTGGAACATTGGCGCTTCCCCGTCTTCCCCAATGATGAAACGCCCAAGGCCATCGGGCTTGCGGTCGGGATTTTCGGGCTTCTGGTGATGCCCAAACTGCTGGTGGTGCTGGACGCCATCTTCACCGGGCGCGCGCGACAGTTCGGCGGCGCGGGCCAAAGCCTGCGGGCGGTGCTGTCGGAACTGGCGCTTTCCTCGCTCTTTGCGCCCGTGCTGCTGGCCTTCACCACCCGCTCTGTGCTGCAAGTCGTCTCGGGCCGCGACGGCGGCTGGCCCAGCAACAACCGCGATGCCAGCGGCCTGACATGGGCCGAAAGCTGGCGCGCCGGGCGCTGGATCACCCTGTGCGGGGCCTTGGGGCTCGCCTTGACCCATACCGTGGCCCCCAACCTCACGCTGTGGCTGCTGCCTGTCACCGGCCCCATGCTGCTGGCCCCGCTGCTGATCTGCTGGACCTCGCGCCCGGCCAAACCCGGCCAATTCCCGGTGCCCGCCGATCGCCACCGCCCCGAGATCGTGGCGCGCCACGATGCGATCCTCGACCACTGGACCCGCACCACAAGGGAGCGGCAGGTTGCCTGATCTTCCCCACCAGCGCGATCAGCGGATAGACCTGTTTCGGGGCATCGCGCTGGTGATGATCTTCATCAACCACATTCCCGGCACCCTCTGGGAAAACTTCACCTCGCGCAACTTCGGCTTTTCCGACGCGGCCGAGGGTTTTGTGCTGATGTCGGGGATCGCCGCCGGGCTCGCCTATGGCCCGGCCTTTCTGAAACGCCAACCGCTGTGGCCTGCCACGCTGCGGCCTTGGCGCCGCGCGCTGACGATCTGGGCGGTGCATGTGCTGGTGGTGGCGCTGGTGCTGGCGCTGTTCTTGGCACTGGCCGAGCATCCGGCCATCGCCGAGATGGCCAAACGCCGCAACATCCTGCCAGCGATCCAAGATCCGGCCAGCTATCTCTTGCCGCTCACCCTGTTGTCCCATCAGTTCGCCTATGCCGACATCCTGCCGATGTATGTGGTGCTGATGGTCGTCGCCCCCGGCATCCTGTGGTGCGCCGTGCGCGCGCCGGGGTGGACGATGGCGGCCTCGCTCGCGCTGTGGTTCCTGATCGGGCTGCTCCGCATCCGGGTGCCGACCTGGCCGCTCGACAATGGCTGGTTCTTCAATCCGCTGGCATGGCAAGTGCTGTTCGTCGCCGGCATCCTGACCGGGCTCGCCCTGCGCCAGCGCCGCCGTCTGCTCCCCGTGCGGCCTTGGGCCGTCTGGCTTTCGGCGGCGGTGGTGATCGCAGCCGCCTTCTGGGTGCAGGTCCCGGTGATCGCGGCTTGGGGCGGACACGGGTTCTGGTTGCTGCACGAATACGCCGGCTTGCCGCCGGTGCTGACCGCCTTTGACAAAAGCTTCGTCTTTTTCCCGCGCCTGCTGCACATCCTTGCGCTGGCCTATCTCATCAGCGCCTTGCCTTGGCTGCGCACAGCGGCGGCACATCCGCGCCTCGCCCCGCTCACGCTGCTGGGCCGCCATTCGCTGCCGGTCTTTGCCTCCAGCACCGTGCTGGCCTATGGCGCGCAGGTCATCAAAGCGATGTCCCCGCCGTCACTGCTCTTGGACAGCGCGCTGATCGCCGCCGGACTGGCCATCCTTTTCGCCATCGCCGTGGTCCGCGACCGGCAGAAACCCCCAAAGGCCCCGGCCCCGGCCCCAGCACCCTAAATCGCCCCCTGCCCTGCCAAGCAAAACGGGCGCGGCCTCATGGCGCGCGCCCGTCTGTGATCAGCTGTCCATCTTCAAGGCCGAGATGAAGGCTTCCTGCGGAATCTCCACCTTGCCGAACTGGCGCATCTTCTTCTTACCCGCCTTCTGCTTGTCCAGCAGCTTGCGCTTGCGCGTCGCGTCGCCGCCATAGCACTTGGCCGTCACGTCCTTGCGCATCGCGCTCAGCGTTTCACGCGCGATCACCCGCGCGCCGATGGCGGCCTGAATCGGGATCTTGAACATATGGCGCGGGATCAGCTCTTTCAGCTTTTCCACCATCGCCCGCCCCCGCGATTCCGCCCGGTCCCGGTGCACCATCATCGACAGCGCGTCGACGGGTTCCTCGTTCACCAGAATCGACATCTTGACCAGATGATCCTCACGATACTCACTGATCACATAGTCAAAGCTGGCATAGCCCTTGGTCACCGACTTCAACCGGTCGTAGAAATCGAACACCACCTCCGCCAGCGGCAGGTCATAGACCACCATCGCGCGGCTGCCGGCATAGGACAGATCCAGCTGAATGCCGCGCCGGTCCTGACAGAGCTTCAGAATATCGCCAAGGTAATCATCGGGCACCATGATGGTGGCCTTGATGCGCGGCTCTTCGATATGATCCACATAGGTCAGATCGGGCATGTCGGCGGGGTTGTGCAGATCGCGCACCTCGCCATCCTTCATATGCAGCTTGAACACCACGCTTGGCGCGGTGGTGATCAGGTCAAGATCATATTCCCGCTCCAGCCGGTCCCGGATCACCTCAAGGTGCAACAGGCCCAGAAAACCGCAGCGGAAGCCAAAGCCAAGCGCCGCCGAGGTTTCCATCTCGGAACTAAAGGACGCGTCGTTCAGTTGCAGCTTTTCAATCGCGTCGCGCAGATCCTCGAAATCATTGGCATCCACCGGGAACAGACCGCAGAACACCACCGGCTGTGCAGGTTTGAACCCCGGCAGCGGCGTTTCGCAGCCCTTCTTCTCAGAGGTGATGGTGTCGCCCACGCGGGTGTCACGCACCTGCTTGATCGACCCGGTCCAGATGCCAATCTCGCCCGGCCCCAGCTCTTCGATATCCACCATCTGCGGCTTCAGCACCGCCAGCTTGTCCACGCCATAGACCGCATTGGTCTGCATCATGCGGATGCGGTCACCCTTGCGGATCACACCGTCGATCACCCGGATCATCACGACCACGCCCAGATAGCTGTCATACCAGCTGTCCACCAGCATCGCCTTCAACGGCGCGTTGCGGTCCCCTTTCGGCGCGGGCAGGCGCGTCACGATCGCTTCCAGCACGTCCGGAATCCCCAAGCCCGACTTGGCCGAGATGTTGATCGCATCCGAAGCATCCAGCCCGATCACATCCTCGATTTGCGCCTTCACCCGCTCGGGCTCGGCCGCCGGCAGGTCGATCTTGTTCAGCACCGGCACGATCTCATGGCCCGCGTCCAAGGCCTGATAGACATTGGCCAGCGTCTGCGCTTCGACCCCTTGGCTGGCATCCACCACCAAGAGACTGCCTTCCACCGCCTTCATCGACCGGCTGACCTCATAGGCAAAGTCGACGTGGCCGGGGGTGTCGATCAGGTTCAGGATATAGGTCCGCCCATCCTTGGCCGGATATTCGATCCGCACCGTGTTGGCCTTGATCGTGATCCCGCGTTCCCGCTCGATCTCCATACTGTCCAGCATCTGCGCCTTCATGTCGCGCGCAGCCACCGTCCCGGTCAATTGAATGAGCCGGTCGGCAAGGGTGGATTTTCCGTGGTCGATATGGGCCACGATCGAGAAATTGCGGATGAGATCAAGCTGGGTCATGCGCGGCATATAGCCTGTAAATATGGGGGCGGGAAGAGGGTTGCCGCGTTTGCCGCAGGCAAGGATCACACGCGTCGAAATGCCCTGCCTCAGCCCGCTGATTCTCTGCCTTTCGCTGGGGTGCAGCCCCCGCGCGCGGGCCTTGTGCGGCCGTCTGGGCCGCCTCTCGCGGGGCAGCCGCCCCCTGATCTGGTGGCAGGGTGGCCGCTGACCGCAACCCCTGCCCCGGCCTTGGGCAATCCCCCGCTCAGCGCTGCCCCGGCATTGAAAAACGCGCCACGAATCGTCATGATCGTGCCACAAAAGCGACCAGAGGCGAGGGTGAACCCTCCCCACGGCAAAGAGGCAGATTACCGATGATGAAACCTGTTGTTCTGGCAGCTTGCGCCGCCATGCTGATGTCCCTGTCCACCGGCGCCGCCCTCGCCGGCCCGATTGAGCGCGCCTGTCTCAACTCCGACCGCAAGGCCGCCACCCGCCCTGTCTGCGCCTGTGTGCAGCAGGTGGCCGACATGACCCTGCGCGGCGGCGACCAGCGCAAGGCCGCCTCCTTCTTCAAGGATCCCGACCGCGCGCAAAAGGTGCGCATGTCCAAATCCGACAACGACAATGATTTCTGGCGCCGTTACAAGGCCTTCGGCGATCAGGCCGCCGCCTTCTGCGCCAGCTGAAGCCGCAAGGCCGGGCGCGCACGCCGCTGCGCCCGGCCCGGTCCGCCCCGCAAGGGCGCGCCGAACATGAAAAAACCCGCCACGCAGTTCTGCGGGCGGGTTTTCAAATGTCTGTCGAAAGCGATCAGGCCGCGGCCTGTGCCTTTGCGATCTCTTTCTTGATCTTCAGCGCGGTGCCCGACAGCTCTTCATCCTTGGCCTTGGCAAGGAAAGCGTCCAGCCCCCCACGATGGTCCACGGTGCGCAGGGCAGCCGCCGAAATACGCAGCTTGAACGACTGGCCCAGAATATCCGAGATCAGGGTCACTTCGTTCAGGTTCGGCAAGAAACGGCGACGCGACTTGTTGTTCGCGTGGCTGATGGTGTTACCGGTCATCGGGCCCTTGCCCGAGAGTTCGCAGACACGCGACATCGTCGTAATCCTTCAAGTCAACGCCGACACGGCGTAAGGTGCAAAAACAACAAGGCCCGCGCAGACGCGACCTCGAATTCGATGGCTGCGTTTACGCGCGATTGCCGCCCTCGTCAAGCGATTCACCCGTCCCCCGCCAAGAATTGGGCCGCTTCGGGCGCGCCCGGGCCTGACACGTCCCCCCCGCCCCATCCGTGGCAAGATGAGTATTTGGAAAAGGTGCAAGCCAAAGCGAGGCTCTTGTGCTTTTGCACCTTTCTTAAATACTCCCCGCGGAGCGGACGTCCGCAGGCGGTTGGCCGCAGGCCAGAGCCAAGACAAAAACAACGCGCGCGCCAGCGCGCACATTTGCCTTCACGTCCCCCGCGGCTTGGCGCGCAACGTGGGGGCGGCTTGGGTCGGGTCTTCCGGCCAAGGGTGGCGCGGGTATTGGCCGCGCATGTCCTTGCGCACCTCCGTATAGCTGTTCGCCCAGAAGCCCGGCAGGTCCAGCGTCACCTGCACCGGGCGGTGCCCGGGCGACAACAGCGTCACGCGCAGCGGCAGGCGCGCGGCCCCCACCGTGGGGTGGCGGGTCAGTCCGAACATCTCTTGCAGGCGTACCTCGATCGAGGGGTGGTCACCATCATAGTCAATCGGCACCCGACGCCCCAGCGGGGTTTCGAAATGGGCGGGCACCTGCGCATCGGTCTGCGCCATCCGCTCCCAGCCGATCAGGGCGCGCAACGGCTCGGTCAGGTCCAGTGCGCGCAAATCAGCGGCGCTGCGCTTGCCCGCCAGATGCGGCAGCAGCCAGTCTGCGGCGCTTGCCAGCAGGCTTTCATCATCCAGTTCGGGCCAATCGGCCCCCCGCGCCAGCGCCAGCCGCGCCCGCAGCCGCCGGGCCGACGCGCTCCAAGGCAGACCGATCTGGCGCAGCCCCTCCAGCGCCGCGCACGCCAACGCTTCGGGCGGGGCCTCGGGCCAGTGCCGCTCGGCCAGCACCAGCGCGCCAAAGCGTTCCTGTCGCCGCGCCAGCACCTTCCCTTCGCGCCGCGACCATCGGCAGACCTCTTCCCACGCGATCTGATCGGCGGAAAGCGCGCGCAGCTCGGCCTCCGTGAGGGCAAGCGCCTGCCGCACCTGCGCCTCGCGCGGGTCACCGTCCAGATCGGTGGCCACGATCAGCCGCGCGCCCGACAGCGAAAGCCCCGCCGCCATCGCCGCCCCCTTGCCGCCCGAGAGCACCCAGCGCGGCGCGTCACCGGCCCGGCGCAGCCCGATGCGGTCAGGATAGGCCAGCGCCGCGCGTTGCGCCGCCGAAAGATCCGCCCGCTGCGCCTGTGGCACCAGCCGCGCCAGCCGCCGTGCTTCGGAACGGATGCGGTCCAGCGTCGGGCGATGCGCCTCGGGCGGCGGGCGGTCGAGGGCGTTCAGCCGCGCCAGCAGATCAGGCCCCGCCCCCCGCAGCGGGTCGCGCTCGGCCAGCAGCGCCGCCAGCGGCGCGGCCTCGGGTCCCGCGATCACCAGCATATGCGCGAGCCGCGGATGCAGCGGCAGCGCCGCCAGCGCGCGGCCATGCGCGGTGATCGCCCCGCGCGCATCCAGCGCCCCCAGCCCGCGCAACAGCCCCTGCGCCTCGGCCAGCACGCCCGGATGCGGCGGTGTCAGGAACGGCAGGTCCACCGCCCCCCACAGCGCCAGCTCCAGCGCCAGCGGCGCCAGATCCGCCGCCTCGATCTCGGCGGGCGGAAAGGCCGCCATGCCCCCCTCTTCGCCGCGCGTCCACAGCCGATAGCAGACCCCCGGCGCCACCCGGCCCGCGCGGCCCCGGCGTTGCTCTGCCTCGGCCCGCGTCACCCGTTCCGTCACCAACCGCGACATGCCGGAGCCCGCATCAAAACGCGCCCGCCGCGCGCGGCCGCCATCCACCACCACCCGCACGCCCGGAATGGTCAGCGAGGTTTCGGCGATCGCGGTCGCCAGCACCAGCTTGCGCCCCGGCGCAGGGGCCAGCGCCGCCTGCTGGGCGGCAAAGTCCATTGCGCCAAACAGCGGGCGCAGGGTCATGCCCGGCATGCCCTGCACCTGCGCTTCCACCCGGCGGATTTCGCCTTCGCCGGGCAGAAACACCAGAATATCGCCTTCGGGCACCTCCTCCGCCGCCTGCCGGATCAGACCCGCCACCGCCGCCTCATAGCGCAGCGAGGCATCGGGCGGGCGCGGCAACCAGCGCGTCTCCACCGGAAAGGCGCGCCCTTCCGAGGTGATCAGCGGCGCATCCCCCATCAGCGCCGCCACCGGGGCCGCGTCCAGCGTGGCCGACATCACCAGAAGCTGCAAATCGGGCCGCAGCGCGCCGCGGATTTCAAGGCACAGCGCCAGCCCCAGATCGGCCTGCAAGGAGCGCTCGTGAAACTCGTCAAAGATCACCAGCCCCACGCCGGGCAGTTCGGCATCGGACTGGATCATCCGGGTCAGGATGCCTTCGGTCACCACCTCGATCCGGGTGGCGGCACTGGTGCGGGACTCGCCCCGGATGCGGTAGCCCACGGTCTGGCCCAGATCCTCACCCAGCGTTTCGGCCATGCGGGCGGCGGCGGCGCGGGCGGCAAGCCGCCGTGGCTCCAGCATCAGGATGCGGCCCGCGACCTGCTCCAAAAGCGCCAGCGGCACCCGCGTGGTCTTGCCTGCCCCCGGCGGCGCTTGCAGCACCGCCAGCCCCCCTGCCGCCATCGCGGCTTGCAGGGCGGGGATCACCTCATCAATCGGCAGTGCATCGGCGGTTGGCAGGGTGCGGGACATGATGCCGGGGTTAGGCCCAGAACCGGCGCAGATCAAGGCCCCGGCGCGACAGCGGCCCTGAAACGACACGGCGCCCTCAGCATCTCCGGCGCCTTTCGAACCCACACAGACATGCTCTGGCCTCGCCCCCCACGATAGGGCATGAAGGGCAGCAGACAGAACCCGATCTGCCCCCGGGGGCGGGACACCCCCGCAGACCGTGCCAGATCAACCAGATGTGACAGGTGGGCGCTGCGATGGACATGACCGAACTGGCCAAGGCCGTCATTGCGGGCGACCGCCGGGCCTTGGCGCGGGCGATCACCCGGGTCGAAAGCACGCGCGCCGATCACCGGGCAGAGGCGGTGGCGCTGGTGGCGCACGCCCGCGCCGCCGGACGGCAAGCGCTGCGCATCGGCCTGTCGGGCACGCCGGGCGTCGGCAAGTCCACCTTCATCGAAGCCTTCGGCATGATGCTGGTGGCCAGCGGCCTGCGGGTGGCGGTGCTGGCGGTGGACCCAAGCTCCGCCCGCTCGGGCGGGTCGATCCTGGGCGACAAAACCCGGATGGACCAGCTCAGCCGCGCACCGGCCGCCTTCATCCGCCCCTCGCCCAGTCAGGCACAGATGGGCGGCGTGGCACGCCGCTCGCGAGAGGCGGTGGCGCTGTGCGAGGCCGCAGGCTTTGACGTGGTGCTGATCGAAACCGTCGGCGTGGGCCAGTCGGAAACCGTGGTGGCCGAGATCTGCGATCTGTTCATCCTGCTGCTCGCCCCGGCGGGGGGGGATGAGTTGCAAGGTGTCAAGCGCGGCATCATGGAAATGGCCGATATGATTCTGGTCAACAAGGCCGATGGCGATCTCAAAGCGGCGGCAATGCGCACCCGCGCCGATTACGCTGGTGCCCTGCACCTCTTGCGCCGCCGCCCGCATGATCCCGAAGGCTTCCCCAAGGCGGTCTGCGTCTCGGCGGTGGAAACCACCGGACTGGCCGAGGCTTGGGCCGACATGCAGGCCCTTGCCGACTGGCGCAAGCAGAACGGCCATTGGACGACGCGCCGCGCTCAACAGGCCCGCCACTGGTTCGGGGAAGAGGTGCGCCAAGGGCTGCTCGCGGTGCTCGACCGGGAACCGGCCAAGGGCGCGATGGCCGCTTTGGGGGCAAAGGTCGCGGCGGGGGATCTGTCGCCCGAGGCCGCCGCGCTGCACATGCTGGCCGCTTTGGGCCGGCAGTGACGTCATGACGTAAGCCATACGCAGGCCAGACGCGGGCCAGACACCAACCATACCGCAGCCGCAGCGCCGCGACCCCGTAAAGCCATGCACCCGGCGCATAGCGGCTTTGGCCAATCGCTGGATTGTGCAGGTGCAGCAAAAGCCCCATGTTAGCGTCAACGGAAAAGGCGGATGGGCCGCCTTGACCGATCCGAAGATGAGAAAGAGGATATGAAAATGGCTTACACGAACACGCAAACGGTTGCTGGCATTCAGGTCGGCGGATGGATCGGCGATGTTCTGGCCAAGTGGACTGTGGCCCGCGAACGTCGCGCGGTCTATCTGCAAACCCTGAACGAATTGTCGGCGATGTCCGACCGCGATCTGGCCGACATCAATGTCGCCCGCGTGTCGATCCAAGACATCGCGCACGAAGCCGCTTACGGCAAATAATCCACTGCCGAAAGGCAGTTCCGGCCTCCTGAAGGCGCTCTCCTCCTCCCTGCGCCAACAGGCATTGCGGCGAACCGGTCCTCCCCCGGTTCGCCGTTTTCATTTTCTGCGTCGCGCACACAGCTGTTAGCGCTGACATAATCTGTGAAGCGGCGGGGGCTTCCCGTGCGCGGCGCTGCGGTTTACCCAAGCGCACAGCAAGGGAGACCAGATCCATGACGATGACCGAAGCGCGGCGCGCCCGCTGGGCAGTGGCCATGATGTTCGCCGCGGCAGGATTCGTGATGGGGGCTTGGGCACCGCAGATCCCGCTCTTGCTGCCGCGCCACCAGATCACCGAATTCACCCTTGGCCTGTTGATCCTTGTGCTGGGCGTGGGCGCGGTGGGCGCCATGCTGTTCACCGGTCGTCTGATCGGACGGCACGGCTCGGTTGCGGTGCTGCGCGTCTTTGCGCTGTCTTCCGCCGCCGCGCTGCCAATCGTGGTCTTCTCCCCCTCGCTTGTGGTGCTGACGCCTGCCATGGCGCTTCTGGGCGCGCTGATCGGCTGCATGGATGTGGCGATGAACGCCAATGCGGTCGAGGTCGAGCGCCGCCTTGGCCGCGCCATCATGTCCTCCAGCCACGGCTTCTGGAGCCTTGGCGGATTTGTCGGCGGCTCTGCAGGGGCTTGGGTGATCTCGCTTTGGGGGGCCGAGGTGCAGGCGGTTCTGGTGGGCGTGGCCACGGCGGTGGCCGTTCTGGCCACCTTGCCTTTCCTGCGCGGAGAGGCCCCTGCCCCGGCAAGTGCCGCTCTGCCCGGTGAAAAGACCGTGCTCCTGCCCCGCGCCGCAGGCCTGTGGCTTCTGGGGGCGCTGGCGCTGTTCTCCATGGTGCCCGAAGGCGCGGTGCTGGATTGGGCCGCGCTCTATCTGCAAAAGGATATGGGCTCGGATGTCTTCCGCTCGGGCCTTGGCTTTGCCTTCTTTGCGGGGGCAATGGCCCTGATGCGCTTCGCGGGGGATTCGGTCCGCAACCGCTTTGGCGCGGTGCTGACGCTGCGGGTGTCGGGCCTGCTGGCGGCGGCAGGGATGATGCTGGCCGCTCTGGCGCCCAACGATACGCTGGCGATCGCCGCGTTTTTCGTCACCGGGCTCGGCGTGGCAAACATGGTGCCCATCCTGTTCTCGGCCGCCGGGAATTACCCCGGCGTCGCGTCCGGCACCGCGATTTCCGCCGTCACCATGGTGGGCTACGCGGGCATTCTGGTGGCCCCGGCCAGCATCGGCTTCGTGGCCGAGGCCATCGGCTTTCGCGTGACCTATGCAGTGCTGTCGCTGCTGCTGATCATCGTGGCCCTCTTTGCCGGCCGAACCGCGGGCGCCGACGAAGTGCAAGCCGTGCCCGCCCCCGCCCCCCGCACCACCTGATCCGGCCAGTCAAAGCCTGCCTCTCTGCCTGCTCTGGCCGCCTGTGCTGTACGCAAGGCACCTTGATGACCGCCCTGAATGCGATATGTGACGCGCATGTCCCATGATCTCGACCAGCGCGACCGCCTGCCGCCCGACCTTGTCACCCTGCTGGCCGACTGGCCGCGGGATCGCTGGTCGGACGTGCCGGAATTCGAAGGGCTGGCGGCCTTCTGGCTGGACCGGCACTTGGGCTTTCGGGACCTGATGTCCGGCCTGCGGCTGGATGCGCAGCATGTGGCCGATGGCCTCATGGACCCACAGCGCTGGCAAGGTCGGCTGCTCCGGGGCGGCGAGCAGCTGGTGCAAGGGCTGATCGGGCATCACCAGATCGAGGATGCCAGCTATTTCCCCGCCATGCTGCAGCTTGAACCCCGGCTCGCGCGCGGCTTTGATCTGCTGGACGCCGATCACCATGCGCTGGACGGGTTGCTGGACGGCTTTGTGACCAGCGCCAATGCCGCCCTGCAGGCCCCTGATGCGCGCGCGGCGGCCCTTGCGTTCCACGCATGCCTCACCCCGTTTGAGCGCCAGCTGACCCGGCATCTGGAAGACGAAGAAGACTTGATCATCCCCGTCATCCTGAAACACCAGATGCGCTAGCCCGCGCCCCTCGGCCGCGGTTACCCGGTCCGGCCACCGGCAGGCGCGGGGGACCTATTTTCCCAGACACCAGCGCATGATGGCCTTTTGCGCATGCAGGCGGTTCTCTGCCTCGTCGAAGATCACCGAATGCGGTCCGTCCATCACGGCGCTGGTTGCCTCGTCATTGCGATGCGCGGGCAGGCAATGCATGAACAGACTGTCGGGCTTGGCCTTTGCCATCAAGGCTTCGTTCACCTGATAGCCGCGCAGCTGATTGTGCCGCCGCTCCTTGGCGGATTCGGGATCATGCATGCTGACCCAAGTGTCGGTGACCACCAGATCCGCCCCGATCACCGCCGTGTGCGGATCACGCTCGATCTGCACATCCGACCCCTTGGCGCGGGCGAATTGCACGAACTTTTCTTCCGGGTCGAGTGTTTCCGGCCCGGTGAAGGTGAAGTCGAACCCGAACTGCCCCGCCGCATGCAGGAAAGAGCCGCAGACATTGTTGCCATCCCCTGCCCAGACCACCTTTTTCCCGGCGATCGGGCCGCGATGCTCTTCATAGGTCATCACATCGGCCATGATCTGGCACGGATGCGTGCGGTTCGTCAGACCATTGATCACCGGCACGGTGGCGTGCTCGGCCATCTCCAGCAAGGTGGCCTCTTCAAAGGTGCGGATCATGATGAGATCGACATAGCGCGACAGCACGCGGGCGGTATCGGCGATGGTTTCGCCATGGCCCAGCTGCATTTCCTTGCCCGAAAGCACCATGGTCTGCCCCCCCATCTGGCGCACGCCCACATCAAAAGAGACGCGGGTGCGGGTCGAGGGTTTTTCAAAGATCAGCGCCACCATGTGACCGGCCAAAGGCTGGTCATCATCGGGCGCCCCGCGTGGACGCCCCCCGCGCGCGGATTTCATCGCATGGGCCGAGTCGATCATGGTTCTGAGTTCGGCGGCGTCGGTTTTGTGGATATCGAGAAAGTGATTCATATCATTTCGTTTCTTTGGCGGAACGCGCCGGGGGCTGTCTGCCCCCGGACCCCCGAGAGTATTTGTCAAAGGTGCAAGCGGATCAGAGAGCCGCTTCCAGATCGGTGGCGGTGGCGTCGAGGCGGGCGAGCGCCTCGGTGATGTCAGCCTCGGGGATGTTGAGCGCGGGCAGAAGGCGCAGGACATTGTCAGCAGCGGCGACGGTGAGGATGTGGCGACCGTAGCCTGCTTTCACCACATCGCCATTGGGCACCACGCATTTCAGGCCAAGGATCAGGCCTTGGCCCCGCACCGCCTCGAACACCTTGGGGTGACTGGCCACGATCCCTTCCAGCCCTTGCCGGAACTGAGCGGATTTCTGGCTGACCGCGTCGAGGAATGCCGGGTCCGAGACGATTTCGGTGACCGCGGCCCCGATGGCGCAGCCCAAGGGGTTGCCGCCATAGGTGGAGCCATGGCTTCCCGCTGTCATCCCCGAGGCCGCGGCTTCGGTGGCCAGCACCGCCCCCAAAGGAAACCCGCCGCCGATGCCCTTGGCCACCATCATGATATCGGGGGTGATCCCCGCCCATTCATGCGCGAAAAGCTTGCCGCTGCGCCCCATCCCGCATTGCACCTCATCGAAGATGAGCAAGGTGCCGGTCGAGTCGCACAGATCGCGCAGGCCTTTCAGGCATTGGTCCGGAACCACCCGGATGCCGCCTTCGCCTTGGATCGGCTCGATGATCACCGCGCAGGTCTGATCGGTGATGGCAGCACGGATCGCCGCATGATCGGCCCATTTCACTTGCGTGAAGCCCGGCATCAGCGGTCCGTAACCCTTGACCATCTTCTCGGACCCGGCGGCGGCAATCGCCCCGGTGGAGCGGCCGTGGAAGGCGCCTTCCACGGCCACGATCTGCGTCCGCTCGGGATGACCGGCCTCGTAATGGTGCTTGCGTGCCATCTTGATCGCCAGTTCCGCCGCTTCGGTGCCGGAATTGGTGAAAAAGACCGTGTCGGCGAAGGTGCGCGCCACCAGCATCTCGGCCAGCCGCTCTTGTTCGGGGATGGTGTAGATGTTGGACACATGCCACAGCTTTTGCGCCTGCGCGGTCAGCGCCTCGACCAAGGCCGGATGCGCATGCCCCAGCGCGTTCACCGCGATGCCCGCGCCCAGATCCAGATATCGGCTGCCATCCTCGGCCGTCAGCCAGCTGCCCTCCCCCGAGACAAAGGCGAGCGGCGCGCGGTTATAGGTGGGCAGAACGGCGGAAATCATGGCACATGCCTTTCGAGATCTGGCGGACCGGGGGCGCAAGGACGTCCCGGCTTGAAAGCGGGAGACCAAGGCGTAACGGGTGGCCGTGGGGGGTGTCAATCTGGGGATGGCCCAAAGGGGATAACCCTTGCGCGCCGGGCCAAGCGCGATCAGCCGCTCAGAAGCGTCGGGGACGTCGGATCAAGGCGTGCCGCTGGGTCATGCTGCGCTGTTAGGCGAAGTTTTCGGGCCTGTAAACGGAAAACTGAAGCCGCCGCCCGCTGGCCAGCGCTTGATCTTCCCCCTGTCTGCTTGTATCCCGTGCCGTCGCGGTTACAATGCGCGACAGCACCTTTCGGCAGCCCCAAAGCGGAGATCACCATGTCCTGGACGGATGAGCGGGTTGAAACGCTCAAGAAGATGTGGGCCGAAGGCCAGTCGGCCAGCCAGATCGCCAAGGAACTGGGCGGCGTCACCCGCAATGCGGTGATCGGCAAGGTCCATCGTCTAGGCCTGTCAAACCGGGTGGGCGGCGGCAAGGACGAGGCCGAGGATGAAGCGCCGGTCGTGGCGGCCAAGCCGGAACCGGCGGCGCGCCCTGCACCAGAGCCCCGCCCGGAACCGGCAACCACCGCCGCACGCCCCGCGGCAGAGCGGCCTGCCACGGCGAGCCCCGCCGCGCCGTCGAATGTGATGCCGCTGCCGATCCGCAAGGCGATCATTCCGGCAGGTCAGCCGCTGCCGCCGCAGCCCTCCGCCAATGAAATCAGCCCCGAGGCGCTGGCGTCGGTGCGCGAGGTGGAAAAGCACGCCAAACGCCTGACGCTGATGGAGCTGACAGAACGCACCTGCAAATGGCCGATCGGCGACCCGGCTACCGATGATTTCTGGTTCTGCGGCCTGCCGAGCCTGCCCGGCAAGCCCTATTGCGAAGCCCATGTCGGGGTTGCCTTCCAACCGATGAGCGCGCGGCGCGACCGTCGCCGCTAAGTCTTGCGCAGGGCGGGTTCACGCACCCGCTCTGCCGCCGCTTAAGACCGGGCCGAGCGCCCTCTTCCCTCCGCTTCTTCCAATCCCGAAGCCTCGGCGCCCCAGAGGCGAGGTGGTCAGTTGCCGCTGCCCAGCAACCGCTCCAGCAAGCGGCCGGTTTCGGCGCCTAGCGCCTCTTGGGCGCGGCGGCGGGCCGCGTCTTCCAGACTTTCGCCCTCTTGCGCCACGATCCCCAGCTCTTCCTCGGCCCGGCGCGCAAGCTCTGCCCGCGCCCGGGCCTCGGCCTCCGCCGCCTCGAGCTTGGCGCGTTCCTCCAGCGCGCGGGCCTGTTCTTCAAAGCGCTCACGCGCCAAGGCCTCCAGATCCAGCCGGAACCGCGGGCTGGCCCATGGCCCGGTGATCAACAAGGGCACCATCACGCCGCCGCTGCCATCCACCGCCGCCAGCGCCACCGGGCGCAGCCGGTAATCAAGCAGGCGCGCGCCCAGATCCACGGTGCCATCACCCGTCGCGGTGACATAAGGCGCGCGCAAGGACAGATCATCGTTCAAGAGAACTCCGTTCTCCATCGTGAAACTGCCGCTCACGCCGTCAAAGATCGTCCGCTGCCCTTCGCCCACATAGCCCAAATCCAGCGTGCGCAGCATCCCCGCCACATCCAGCCCACGCAGCTCGCCCTTGCCGAGGCTGAGCCGACCGGAACCTGACAGGCTGCGCATGATGGCATCCACCGAGTTGCCGACGCCCAGAAATTTCAAGGACAGATCCCCACTGCCGATCAGCCTGTCATAGCCACCCAGATCCATCAGCAAAGGCTGCATCGCCAGCCCCGCCAGCGTCAGATCGCCCCCGACCGACAGGCCAGAGCGACCGTTCACCACGAATTGGCCGCTGATGGTGCCCTGATAGGCCGCGATCTGGCGCAGATCAAACACCGCCCGGCCGCGGTCAATCGTGGTGGCAATGCGGGTGGCGCCGAACCTGACCACGCCCAGATCGACACTTTCGGCGCTCAGCGCGACCGAGGCATCCATTGCCCCCAGACCCGAAACATCAAGGGGCGCCACCGGCCAGCCCTCGGCCTGCGTGCCACCACGCGCGCCGCCCCCGATTTCGCCGCCCGTCCCGCCCATCGCCGCCGCAAGCCGCAGCGGTCCTGCCGTTAGCTGCGCGGTGAGCTTGGGCCGTTCGCCCGCTGTGGTCAGATCCGCCTCCACCGTCAGCCGGTTGTCGTCCAGCACCACTGTGCCACCGCGCAGATGCAGCGACTGCGCCTCGGTCACGGTCAGCCGCCCCGACGCCTCCACCCGGCCCGCCCCCAGACCTTGCGGCCGCGCGCCCGGCGTGGCCCCGATCAGACGCAGCGTCTCGGACAGATCGCCCAAGCGCGCCTCCAGCGCTCCCTCGACCGCCATCGGCGCCCAGCCAGCCCGGCCTGCAAAGCGCAGATCCGCCGCGCCCGCCTGCACTGTCAGCGCAACATCGCCCAGCTTGCCCTCAAGAAAAGGCGCGAAGTCGGCCAGCGCGAGCTGCGCCGCAAAAGGCTGCCCGTTCGTCACCGCTTTGAAATCGAACGCGGCCTCTCCCCGAAAGGCCGGAATGCGCGCCGTGCCCTCAAGGCCGCTCAATTCCACCCGCCGCCCTGTCGCATGATCGACATAGGTGAAACGCCCGCCCGTCACTTCGGCCAGATCCAGCGTAAAGGGGGTGCCCTCCCCGGCCATGCCGGGCGTGGCACTGCCACCGGCGCTGCCGCCAAACTCCCAATTCGCCTGCCCTTCTGCGTTGCGTTCCAGCACCACCTGCGGCGCATCCGCCTCGATCGCGGTGATGCGCACCTCGCCGCGCATCAGCGCCGTCAGATCCAGCGCGATTCTCAGCCCTTCGGCGCGCAGCATCTCGCCTTCCCGGCTCCACGTGGCGTTCGACACCGAAACCGGCCCGGTCTGCACGCCCAAAGTGGGGAAAAAGCTGGGCCGCACCGCGCCTTCCATCACCAGCTGCCGCCCGGTGATCTCTTCAAAGCGGTCTGCCGCCAGCCGGGCAATCTGTTCGGTGGGCATCAGCACCAGCGCGACCACCGCAAGAAAAACCAACAGCGCCAAAGCCAGAACCGAACGAAGCACCCAACGCATGACACAGCCTTCCTGCCGAACCTTGCCCCGAATCTACGCCGCAACCCGCGCCCGCCGCAACGCCCGCGCAAAGCGCCGCACAAGCCCCACCCCCCATCGGCGGCACATCGCCGAACCGCCCCCCCCCGTCAGGGTCATCGCCTCCAATGGCTTGCACCTTTTCCAAATACTCCCGCGCGGAGCGCATCTTGGCCAAAAGCGCCAACAACGACAGGCGCAAACCCCTCTATCGGGCCACCCGAAACACGGGTATAGAGCGGCGCATGTCGCAAAATCCGCCCAACCTCCGCCCCGATCTGGCCCCCAAACCCACCTTCACCGAGGCGCCCCGCCCCGGCCAGCCCACCATTGGCATGGTCTCGCTGGGCTGCCCCAAGGCGCTGGTCGATTCCGAACGCATCCTCACCCGGCTGCGCGCCGAAGGCTATGCGATCAGCCCCGATTACAAAGGCGCGGATGCGGTCATCGTCAACACCTGCGGCTTTCTCGACAGTGCCAAGGCCGAAAGTCTGGAGGCCATCGGCGAAGCCTTGCAGGAAAACGGCCGCGTGATCGTCACCGGCTGCCTTGGCGCCGAACCCGAATACATCACCGGCGCGCATCCGCGCGTGCTGGCCGTCACCGGCCCGCATCAATATGAAGCGGTGCTGGATGCCGTGCATGGCGCGGTGCCGCCTGCCCCCGATCCTTTCATTGATCTGCTGCCCGCCAGCGGCGTCAGCCTGACGCCCCGGCATTACAGCTATCTGAAGATTTCCGAAGGCTGCAACCACAAGTGCAAGTTCTGCATCATCCCCGACATGCGCGGCCGTCTGGTCAGCCGCCCGGCCCATGCCATCCTGCGCGAGGCGGAAAAGCTGGTCGAGGCGGGGGTGCGTGAGCTTTTGGTCATCAGTCAGGACACCTCGGCCTATGGGGTGGACCGCAAGCATGACCTGTCGCCTTGGAAAGGCGGCGAGGTGCGGGCCCACATCACCGATCTCGCCCGCGAGATGGGCAAGCTGGGGGCATGGGTGCGGCTGCATTACGTCTATCCCTACCCGCATGTGCGCGATTTGATCCCGCTGATGGCCGAAGGGCTGATCTTGCCCTATCTCGACATCCCGTTCCAACACGCGCATCCTGAAACGCTGCGGCGCATGGCGCGGCCTGCCGCTGCTGCCCGCACGCTGGACGAAATCGCCGCATGGCGCAGCCAATGCCCCGACATCACCCTGCGCTCGACCTTTATCGTTGGCTACCCCGGCGAGACCGAGGCCGAATTCCAAACCCTGCTCGACTGGCTGGACGAAGCGCAACTCGACCGTGTGGGCTGCTTCCAATATGAAAACGTCGCCGGTGCCCGCAGCAATGACCTGCCCGACCATGTGCCCGCCGAGGTCAAGCAAGACCGCTGGGACCGCTTCATGGAGAAGGCGCAAGCGATCTCGGAAGCCAAGCTCGCTGCCAAGGTGGGCCGCACCCTTCAGGTGATCGTGGATGAGGTGGATGCCGAAGGCGCCACCTGCCGCACCATGGCCGATGCGCCGGAAATCGACGGCAACCTCTTCATCGACGAAGGCTTCGAGTCGCTCGCGCCCGGCGATCTGGTGACGGTTCAGGTGGACGAGGCAGGCGAATACGACCTTTGGGGCCATCTGGGCCGCTGATCTGCGCGCGCCGGGCGGCGGATGCGTCTTGCGCCTTCGCCATTTTTCCGCAATGTCAGTGCCATGCAAGCCGCCCTTGCCAGCGGACCTTGCAAGGATGGCGCAGCACAGGAAGCGGAACCCGGAATGCTTGACGTAAAGACAACTTCCCTGCCCGGCGTGCTCTTGCTGGTGCCGCGTCGCTTTGGCGATGCGCGGGGCTGGTTCTCGGAAACCTGGAACGCGCAGCGCATGGCCGAGGCCGGGCTGGACCTTGCCTTCGTGCAGGACAACCATTCCTTTTCCGCCGAGGCCGGCACCTTGCGCGGGCTGCATTTCCAAAAGCCCCCCCGCGCGCAAGACAAACTGGTGCGCTGCACGCGCGGCGCGATCTTTGATGTGGCGGTCGACGTGCGGCAGGGCTCTGCCACCTATGGCCAATGGACCGGGGCCGAACTGACAGCCGACAATGGCCATCAGCTTCTGGTGCCCAAAGGCTTCCTGCACGGCTTCGTCACCTTGGTGGCCGACACCGAAGTGCAATACAAATGCACCGATGTCTATGCCCCCGACTGCGATGGCGCGGTGTTGTGGAGCAGTTGCGGCATCGACTGGCCGCTGCCCGTCGCCGCCCCCATCCTGTCCGACAAGGACCGCGTGGCCCCATCCTTTGCCGATTTTGACACTCCTTTTAAGGCGGACGCATCATGAAGATCCTCATCACCGGTGGCGCGGGTTTCATCGGCTCCGCCGTGGTGCGCCTTGCGGTGGCGCGCGGGCATCATGTCATCAATCTCGACGCGCTCACCTATGCCGCCAATCTGGCCAATGTCGCCTCGGTCGGGAATTCGCCTCTCTACCATTTCGAACAGGCCGACATCCGCGACCGCGCTGCACTGGCCCGCATCTTCACTGCGCATGCCCCCGATGCGGTGATGCATCTGGCCGCCGAAAGCCATGTCGACCGGTCGATCGACGGGCCGGGCGATTTCATCGAAACCAACATCACCGGCACTTTCAACCTGCTCGAAGCCGCCCGCGCCCATTGGCAAGCGCAGGGCCGCCCCGATGGGTTCCGCTTCCACCACATCTCCACCGATGAGGTCTTCGGCTCCCTCGGCCCAACCGGCCAATTCACCGAAACCACGCCCTACGATCCGCGCAGCCCCTATTCCGCCTCCAAGGCCGCCAGCGACCATCTGGTGCGCGCATGGCACGAAACCTATGGCCTGCCGGTGGTGCTGACCAATTGCTCCAACAATTACGGCCCCTTCCACTTCCCCGAAAAGCTGATCCCGGTGGTCATCCTGAACGCACTGCACGGCCGCCCGATCCCGGTCTATGGCCAAGGCGAAAACGTGCGCGACTGGCTTTACGTCGAAGACCACGCCGCGGCCCTGCTTTTGGCGCTGGAAAAAGGCGTGCCGGGGCGCAGCTATGCCATCGGCGGCGAGAATGAACGCCGCAACATCGACCTTGTGCGCACGATCTGCACCCTGCTCGACGAAATGCGCCCCAGTGGCGCGCCGCATGACCGGCTGATCACCTTCGTGACCGACCGTCCCGGCCATGACGCGCGCTATGCCATCGATCCCAGCCGCATCCGCGACGAACTGGGCTGGTCGCCGTCCGTCACGGTCGAGGAAGGCTTGCGCCGCACTGTGCGCTGGTATCTCGACAACGAAGACTGGTGGCGCCCCCTGCTCGACCGTCAGGGTGTGGGCGAACGTCTGGGGACCAAGGCATGAGCCTTCTGGTCTTTGGCCAGACCGGGCAGGTGGCGCGTGCGCTGGCACGGCTGGCCCCCGAGGCCACCTATCTTGGCCGCGACCGCGCCGATCTGACAGACCCCGCCGCCTGCGCGCAGGCCATATTGCAAGCGCGGCCCACCGCCGTGATCAACGCCGCCGCCTATACGGCGGTGGACAAGGCGGAAAGTGACGAGGCCACGGCGCATCTCGTCAACGCCCTCGCCCCCGAAGCCATGGCGCAGGCCTGCGCCACGCTGGGCGTGCCTCTCGTGCATATCTCCACCGATTACGTCTTTGACGGCGCGGGCGACGCGGCCTTCCTGCCAACCGCGCCCGTCGCGCCCTTGGGCGCCTATGGCCGCACCAAGGCCGAAGGCGAAGCGCGGCTGCGGGCCACCGGGGCGGTGCATGCCATCCTGCGCACGTCGTGGGTCTTTTCGGCCGATGGCGCCAATTTCGTCAAGACGATGCTGCGGCTGTCGGAAACCCGCGACCGGCTGACGGTGGTGGGCGATCAGACCGGCGGCCCCACCCCCGCCGCCGCCATCGCCCAAGCCTGCCTCACCATCGCGGCCCGCCTGCGCGAAGATCCCGCCCTCTCGGGCAGCTACCATTTCTCTGGCGCGCCTGCGACCACATGGGCCGCTTTCTCCCGCGCCATCTTTGCCCTCTCGGGCCGCAAGGTCGAGGTGGTGGACATCCCCACCGCCGATTACCCCACCCCCGCCCGCCGCCCGCTGAATTCGCGGCTCGACGGCACTTCCACCCTTGCCGCCTTTGGTCTGGCCCCGCCAGACTGGCAGGCAGGGCTGCGCGACACTCTGATCCAGCTGGAGGCTTTGGCATGACGACACGCAAGGGCATCATTCTGGCCGGCGGCTCCGGCACAAGGCTCTGGCCCATCACCATGGGCGTGTCGAAACAGCTTTTGCCGATCTATGACAAGCCGATGATCTATTATCCGCTGTCCGCGCTGATGCTTTCTGGCATCCGCGAGATCGCCATCGTCACCACCCCCGAAGACCAGCCGCAGTTTCAGCGGCTGATGGGCGATGGCACACAATGGGGCCTGCGCTTTGAATGGATCGTGCAACCCTCACCCGACGGGCTCGCACAAGCCTATCTGCTGGCCGAGGATTTCCTGAACGGCGCGCCGTCTGCCATGGTGCTGGGCGACAACATCTTTTTCGGCCACGGCCTGCCTGAATTGCTCAAAGCCGCCGACAGCCGCGCCACCGGCGGCACCGTCTTTGGCTACCGGGTGACCGACCCCGAGCGTTATGGCGTGGTGGATTTCGACCGCAACGGCACCGTGCGCGAGATCGTGGAAAAACCCTCCGTCGCCCCGTCGAACTACGCGGTGACGGGCCTTTACTTCCTCGACGGGCGCGCGCCCGAACTGGCCCGCCAGATCAAACCCTCCCCGCGTGGCGAGCTTGAAATCGTCGATCTGCTTCAGATCTATCTGGCCGAAGGCACCCTGCAAGTGGAACAGATGGGGCGCGGCTATGCGTGGCTCGACACCGGCACCCATGAAAGCCTGCTCGACGCGGGCAATTTCGTGCGCACCCTGACCGGACGCCAAGGCCTGCAAGTCGGCTGCCCGGACGAGATCGCCTTCCACCTCGGCTGGATCACCAAGGACGATCTTCTCCGCCGTGCCGAGGTGTTCCGCAAGAACGACTACGGCAAGTATCTTCTCAACATTGCGCAACAGGCCTGACGCCCCCCCCCGCTTGGCCGCCAAGGCCAAGTCGGGGAATCTCGGCCCCTGTCAGCGCCTTGGCGCCCGACCCTCACCCTCAGCCCCGATCCGCGCACAAGACCTTTGCGCGCATGTAAGCTTTTGTAGACAACCTCAGGCGGATGCTGTTCAGTCTGCGGCGACGGGGTGAAAACACCGGACAGAATCGGTGCAGTGTAGGTGACGCAGGACGATGGCGGGACTGTCTCCCAAGATGGTGTTGGTGTGTGTCGGCATGTCTGCGCTTGCCGCCTGTTCCATCCCTCGCGGCGCCGCCCTCCAGTCCGAGGTTCTGCGCGGCCAGACCGATGACACTGCCGATTTTCAGGTCGTCCATGTCACCCGCACCACGGCGGCTCAGGTCGCACATTGGCCCCCGACCGGCTGGCCCGGCGCCTATCGCTGGTTGCCCAACAGCTCTGGCGCCAACAGCCCGCTGATCGCCTCGGGCGACAAGATCTCGCTGGTGATCTGGGACCCTCAGTCCAATTCGCTGATCGCCGCCGAAGGGCAGCGCTCTGTCACCTTGCCCAATCTCACCGTCTCGCCCGAAGGCACGCTTTTCGTGCCCTATGTCGGCGATGTGTCGGTGCGCGGCAAAACCCCGTCGCAGGTCAGAACCGAAATCGAAACCGCGCTTGCCCCCACCGTGCCCTCAGCGCAGGTGCAGCTCACGGTCGAAGTGGGGCGGCTGAACTCGGTCGATATCGTCACCGGGGTGGGGCGCGCCGGGACCTATCCGCTGATGGACCGCAACACCACCATCCTGTCGCTGATCGCGCAGGCCGGTGGCGTGGAAACCACCCTGCGCAACCCGCTGGTGCGGCTGATCCGAGATGGCCATACCTATGAAATCCGCTCGGAAAGCCTGTTTTCCGAAGCCTCGAAAAACGTCCTGATGAAAGGCGGCGACAAGATCTTTGTCGAGGAAGACCGCCGCTTCTTCACCGCTCTGGGCGCCAGCGGACGCGAAGATCTGATCTATTTCGACCGCGATGAAGTCACCGCGATGGAGGCTCTGTCACGCGCGGGCGGGCTGGTCGACGCCCGCGCCGACCCGAAAGGCATCCTCGTGCTGCGCAACTATGACGCGAAGGCGCTGCGGCGCGACGGCAGCGGCCCCAAGAAATCACAAGTGGTCTTTGCCATCGACCTGACAAGCGCGGCGGGGCTGTTTGCCGCCAGATCCTTCAAGATCAACCCGCATGACACGGTTCTGGTCACGGAATCGCCCATGATTGTCACCTCATCGGTCATCGGACTGATCGGCAGCGCCTTCGGATTGCGCAACCAGGCCGTGTCTGACTGATGAAGCGCAGTTTGCCGCGCGCGGCATTTGACGCAAAGGGGCGGCGGCTTTAGGAACGCAGGAACAGGGCGCGGCATCAGGCCGCGCGCCCCGCCCCTGACCGGAACAGCTGTGACGACCATGAGACGCGCGACAACACCGATGTGCCCGGATGCGCCCTGACCCCCTCGCCTTTCGTGGCCTTGCGGGCGCAGGCCCGCGCACGCCGCATGGGGGCACGGCGCAAAAGGAACGTGACCGATGAAGATCTATCTCGCAGGGCATCGCGGAATGGTCGGCAGCGCGATCTTGCGCAGGCTTCAGGCGCGTAAAGCCGCCGGAGAGGATCTGCATCTGCTGACCCGCACCCGTGCCGAGCTTGATCTGACCGATCAGCAGGCGGTGCGCGATTTCCTGCAGGCCGAACGCCCCGATCTGGTGATCCTCGCGGCGGCCAAGGTGGGGGGCATTCACGCCAACAACACCTATCCTGCCGATTTCATTTATGAAAACCTGATGATCGAATGCAATGTGATCCATCAGGCCTTTGCCGCCGGGGTGAGGCGGCTCTTGCAGCTTGGTTCGTCCTGCATCTACCCCAAGGCGGTGCCGCAGCCGATGCGCGAAGAGGCGCTGCTCACCGGCACGCTGGAACCGACCAACGAACCCTATGCCATCGCCAAGATCGCAGGCATCAAGCTGTGCGAAAGCTACAACCGTCAGCACGGGGTGGATTACCGCTCGGTCATGCCGACCAATCTTTACGGCCCGGGCGACAATTTCCACCCCGAGAACGCGCATGTCTTGCCCGCCTTGATCCGCCGCTTTCACGAAGCCGCTCAAAGCGGCGCGGCCGAGGTCATCATCTGGGGCACCGGCACGCCGATGCGCGAATTCCTGCATGTCGATGACATGGCCGAAGCCGCGCTCTTCGTGCTCGACCTGCCCAAGGCGACCTATGAGGCGAACACCCAAGCGATGCTCAGCCATATCAACGTGGGCTCGGGCAGCGATGTCTCGATCCTTGATCTGGCGCGGATGATCGCACGGATCACCGGCTTTCAGGGCCGCATCACCCCCGACCCGACCAAGCCCGACGGCACCCTGCGCAAGCTGATGGATGTCAGCCGCCTCGCGCGGATGGGCTGGCAGGCGAAGATCCCGCTCGAAACCGGCGTCGCGGAAACCTATCAATGGTTTCTGGCCCACCCGACAACCTTTCGCAACTGACAGGCCTATTTCATGACAGATTTCATCCATCCCGTTCTTCTGTGCGGCGGCTCGGGCACCCGGCTTTGGCCCTTGTCCCGCAAATCCTTTCCCAAGCAATTCTCCCGCCTGACCGGGGTGGAAAGCCTGTTCCAAGGCGCCGCGCGGCGTCTGATGGGGCCGGGCTTTGCCGCGCCCGTCGTCATCACCGGCAATGATTTCCGCTTCATCGTGGTCGAACAGCTGGCCGCCATCGAAACCAGCCCGCAGGCCATCCTGATCGAGCCCGAAGGCCGCAACACCGCCCCGGCGGTGTTGGCCGCGGCGCTGCACCTGCGCGCCACGAACCCCGACGCCCTGCTGCTGGTGGCCCCTTCTGACCATGTGGTCCCCGATGCCGATGCGTTCCGTGCCGCCGTGCAGGCGGCGGCCCCGCGCGCGCGCGCGGGCGACATCGTCACCTTCGGCATCACGCCGACCCGGCCCGAAACCGGGTACGGCTATCTCGAACTTGCCCCCGGCGCCGATCCGCGCGCCCAAGAGCCGCAGCCCCTCGCGCGCTTTGTCGAAAAGCCGAAAGCCGCGCAAGCCGAAGCCATGATCGCCGCCGGCAATTTCCTGTGGAACGCCGGGATCTTCCTCTTTACCGCCGAAACGCTGGTGCAGGCCTTCCGCACCCACGCGCCCGTGGTGCTGGACCCGGTCAGCACCGCCGTGGCCGAGGCCCGGCCCGACCTTGGCTTCAGCCGCCTTGATGCCACCGCTTGGGCGCAAGTGCCCGATATTTCGGTGGATTACGCCATCATGGAAAAGGCCTCGAACCTTGCGGTGATGCCCTTCTCGGCGGGATGGTCCGATCTGGGCGGCTGGGACGCGGTCTGGCAGGAGGCAGGCCCCGATGCCGCGGGAAATGTCGCCTCGGACAATGCCACCGCCATCGGCTGCGAAGACACCCTCTTGCGCTCGGAATCGCCCCGGGTGGAACTCGTGGGCATCGGGCTGAAAGACATCATCGCGGTGGCCACCACCGATGCCGTGCTGGTCGCGCATAAATCGCAAAGCCAGCGCGTGAAAGAGGCGGTCGCCGCCTTGCAGGCCAAGGGCCGCGCGCAGGCCACCACCTTCCCCACCGACCACCGCCCTTGGGGCATGTTCGAAAGCCTCGTGATCGGCGCACGCTTTCAGGTCAAGCGCATCGTGGTGAACCCCGGCGCGGCGCTCAGCCTGCAATCGCACCACCACCGCTCGGAACACTGGATCGTTGTCGAAGGCACCGCGCGGGTGACGGTGGATGATCAGGTGAGGCTGGTGACAGAGAACCAGTCCGTCTACATCCCCTTGGGGGCCGTGCACCGCATGGAAAACCCCGGCAAGGTGCCGATGGTGCTGATCGAGGTGCAGACGGGCAGCTATCTGGGTGAGGATGACATCATCCGCTACGAAGATGTCTATTCCCGTGGCCAAGGCGCCAAGGGCTAAGGTCCGGCATCCACCCCCATGACACATCCGGTGATCGCCGAAACCACCGCCACCCTCGCCCGACTGCGCAAGGCCCGCTTGCGTGGCCGGGCCGAGGAAAGCCAGCACCTGTCGCCCAATGTCTATTTCTGCTGGGACAAGGCGCAAGGCGCGGCGGACATCACGCTCACCCCCGCCCCCGGGGCGCTCCTCACCGCCGAAATCGCCGTGAGCGGCGCCCCCGGCTGGTTCACCCTGAACATCGGTCTGGGGGCCGGGGCCTTTGCCCCCGGCGGCGCCTTCGGGCTGGCCCTTGCCGCCAGCAGCAGCCAGCCGATCACCCTGCACCCGTTCCTGCGCTCTGCCTTTGGCGAGACGCGCCACGACACCCACCTGACCGAATCCCTCCGCCTCGGCCCCGATCTTGCGCCGCGCCTCGCGCTGCACCGCATCCGCCCGCAAGATGCCATGGCGCAGAGCAACGGTTTCCACACGCTCATCCTGCCGCTGCCTTGCGCGCGCTTCCGGCTCCACCTGCAAGACATGCGCGCCTTTCATGTTCCGCCGCAGCCCGGGGCGCCCTTGCCGCCGTCCACGCTTTCGGCCCTCGCGCGCTGACCTGCCCGGCCTCAGAAATCGATGCCGCTTTTCTCCACCGGTCGGAATTGCCGCGCCAACCGCTGCGCCATGTCGGAAAACGAGCTCCAGTGGCTGGCCAACAGTCGCGGCGCCGCGGTCAGCAGCATCAAATCGGCCAGCGCATATTGCAACTGCCGCGCCGAGCGATCAAAGCGGTCGCGCGGCAGAAAGCGGATGCGCGCGCCAAAACGCTCTTGCAAGGCAGCATAGGTCGCCGCCAGATCCGCCGCCACAAAGGCGCTTTGCGCGCCTTGGTCGAACAGGGTCTCCAGCCGCGCGGCAAAGCGGCCCACATCACTTTTCTGCCGCCACATCACCAACTCGGCATGGCGCTCGGGCGGCCAGTTCTCCGGGGCTTCATAGGGCAGATGGTCAAACGCCGGTCCGGTTCCCATCCGGATATGCACCGCCACATCCGATGGATGCGGCACCTCGGCCACCAAGTCCAGCACTTCTGCCGCAGGGGTCAGGCTGTGCAGAAACGCCTGCTCGCGGGCCAGTGATGCAAATGGCCCCGTCAGCGCATAGGCGGATCGGATGAACACATCCCCGCCCTTGTCTCCCGCTGCCAGAATCGGCGCGCCATGGCGCGACCCGGGCTCGATCTCCATATCATTGTGCACATAGGCGGCGCGCTCGCGGAACAGATCGGCCGCCGCATCCTCCAGCACCGGGCCGGGATAGCGCAGCACATCGGACAACCGCGCCGCGCAATGCGCATCGGGCCGCCAGACCACCACCAGCTGGCGGTCGGTCGCCTCGGCAATCGCCGCGGCCGAGGCCATGGCCCGCAGCCGGTTGCACAGCCCATGCTGCACATCGATGAACAGATGCGCGCGTGAACGCAGCCGCGCCGGGGCTGCCAAGCCCGGATCATGCGGCGCGCTCATCGACGCGCCCGCGTCATGACCGGCGCAGCGCCCGGAACATCCGCGTGAACCGCCACGAACGTGACTGATACACCTGCGCCAGTTCCCGCTCCACCGCCACCAGCCTGTCTGCCTGCGCCGCCTGCTCGGTCTGGGCTGCCAGCAAGGCCGCCGCCAGTGCCGCATCACGCGCCGTGCGTTCGGCCTCTGCCGCCTCCATCTGCCGCTCCAGCGCCTCGGCCTTGGCCGCGTCCAAGGTCAATTCGGCCACCCGCTCGCGCAAAGCCTCCACAACACCGTTCAAGGCCGCAAAATGGCCCAGAGCCGCCTCGCATTGGTCCAGATCATGCACCTCGTCGCCGCCGCCGCGCCGCAGGTCGGCCACATCCGCCGCCATCCGGCCCGTCTCGGCATCCTGTGCCACCAGAACCCCGGCCAGCACCATATACATCGCATCAGGCTGCGGCGGCAGCGTCACCGCCTGCGCGGCCTCGCCCGCCGCCCCGAACAGCGCCAGCGCCTCGGGATCGCCGGCAGCCACCGCGCGCGCATCCAGCACCCACAACCGCTGCCAATGCCGCTGCACCTCATCCAGCAAAGGCGCCATCACCGCCTTCCAGCCCGTGAGCGCGGCTTCGCAAGACCCCGTGTTTTGCAGGATGCGGGCCAGCGCCTCGGTCGGATCGGGCAGAATCAGCACCAGTTGCGCCTCGGCATGCTCCACCGCCGCCGTTTCCAGACTGTCATGCACCGTAAGCGTCGCGCCCTCGCAGGCCGCCGTCACCTGCGCGATCACTAGATCGGCCATCGGATCTTCCGGCGGCAGGATCAGCGCAAATGCCGCGCCCGCCTCTGCTGTCTCCTGCATCGACATCCGTCACCCTTGAAAAAGCAAGCTCCGGTTATGAAAGCAAACGACCGCAAGTTCCACCCCTTTTCAGCGCTCCGGCAGCCATGTCAGGGCGACACGCGCCATCCTGCCTAGAACCAGCGGCCAACCGCCGTCAGATCCACCATCCCGGTCGCGGTGGCCAGCGCGGCCGTCCGCATCACCCGCACCGATGTCGCGGCCTCCGACGTCGCCGTTGGCCCCGACGCAAGCCAAGCCATCGGAAGGTCGATGCTCGGCAGTCCTGACACAGCCGGGGGCGCCACGAACAGCGCCGGAAAGGTCCAGACATAGCTTTCCGACATGAACAGCGCGCCCGTCGCGGTCGCCACGCCCGAAGGCACGGCCAGCCGCTGCGTGCAGATCTGGGTGCCATCGGCAAAGCGCATATAGGCGCCTTGCGCGGTGCTGCCCCGCTCCACCAAGGCCCCGGTGGGCACCCCGGCGCTCTGGCTCACACTGCCCAGCACATTGCCCTGCCGAAAGGCCTGCGCAGGCCCCGCTTCGGTGCGCAAAAGCCGCCCCGCAGTGACATCGCTGGCCGATTGCGTCACCGCCCATCCAGTGATCGGCACATCAATCTGGCAGGCGCTCTCTGTCAGCAGCCAACGCCGGACGCCACCCGTCGCCGCGCCAATCTGATCCGCCGCCGGACGGTGAAATCCCGTGTCCGCGTCCCCAGCAAAGCCCAGCGCCGGGGTGGCGGCACTTCCCGACGGCAGCAGGGCCCCTGCGGGCAAGCTCACCTGCCCGCTCGCCGGGGCCACAATCAGCGCCTCCGACCACTGCGCTCCATCGGCGCTCACCTTGATCGCAAAGCCATCCGTCCCCGCCAGCCCCATCTCGGCACGGCCCGACCAATCGGTCTGAAACAGCAGCGAGCCCGTCTCTTCCGCGGCCGCCTTGTTGATCTTCAGCTGATGCCCCGCGCCTGCATGCGACAACAGCGTGGCCGCCGCCGCCACCGCCAGCCGGTTGGTGGCGTCATAGCTGGCGCCGATCCCCAGCCCTTCCACCCCCTGCAAGGGCAAGCCCACCCAAGCGCCGCCCTGAAACACGCGCAGGCTGCCGCTGGACCGGTCCCAGCCCCGCCAGCCTTCCCGCGGGGCCAGATGCAACCACCCGGCCCCCACCCGCATCGCAAGGGACCCCGCCTGCCCTGCCCATATCCCCGTCGGGGCCGGGCCCAGCGCCCAGATCTGCCCCTCTGCCACCGTCTCGGGCGGCGCCTCCTGCCCCACCGCCTCCAGACACAGCTGCACCGCCCCATCCAGCACCAAGAGGGCTTCGTTATGGGTCACATGCTTTTGCGCCTGCGCGGGCTGGATGATCGGCATGACAAGGTTTTGCGTGGTGTCCGACATCGCGGCAGGCTCCTGAATGCACAGATTGCGGTGAACCGAACCCTAAGCGCGACAGAGCTAACAAGGCCCCAGCGCAGCGCATGCCGCCTTCACCCGGCCTTAACGCTGGCCCCCCTCCGCCAGCCGCAGCACCTCGGCATGCGGCAGCGACAGGTCGCGCCGCAACGCATCACGCACCGCCCGCCGCAGCACGCGCCGAAAGGCCACGCGCTCCTCCGCCGCATAATGCCGCGCCTGACGGGGCCACTGGATCAGCCACAAGGGCAACATCAGCCAGAACGCCGCCCCCGCCGCCAGCCGGTACAACAGCAACCGGTTGCGGTGATAATAATACACCTTCCACAAGGGCCGCACCACGCCCCCCGCCCCCAGCGAATCGCTGTCATGCACAAAGCGGATCTGCGGCGCAAAGCCCATCCGCCCCCCCCGCCGCGTCAGCGTCATCGTGTAAATCGCATCATCGGCGTAAAGAAACAGCGCGGGGTCCGGCAGCCCCGCAAGACTCAGCGCCCGCCGCGACAGGAAAAGCCCCACGAAAGACGCGCCATCCACCGGGCGCAGCCCCCCCTCTGCATAGGCCGCATCCGCCAGATGAAAGGCCGCGCGCCCTCCGCCCAACAGCGTGCGCAAGAACACTCCCCCATGCCAGAACGGGTTCACCGTAGGCCGGTTCATCCGGCAGATCCGGCCATCCGGATGCCGCACCGCCGCCGCCACCGCGTCCAGCCCCTGCAAGGCGCCCTGCCGCAACAGCGCGTGAAACTGCGCCAAGGCCCCGGGCGCGGGGCGCGCATCATCATCCATCACCACGATCCAATCCGGGTCATAGACCGCCTGCGCCCGCGCCAGCCCATGCGCGAAGCCGCCCGCCCCGCCCACATTCCGGGCCAGCCGCTCCACCCGCAACCGCGCATCGAGGCAAGAGCCAAGCCAATCTGCCGATCCATCGGTGCTCGCATTGTCCACCACCATCACCGCGCCCAACACCTCGGGCGGATGGGCCAGCAGCGCGGCAAGGGTCTGCCGCAACTGGGGCAACCGGTTGAAGGTCACGACGACCGCCACAAGGGGTGTTGACCCGCGCATCCTTGCCTGTGGAAACCCCTGATTGCCGCAGAATTGTGATACCTGCCATATGCGACAGCACAGGCAACGACTCAACTGAAATTCCTGTCCCCCCCTGTGCCACAAGGCATTTCTGCGGTTGCTGCATGGCCCCGGCGCATGGCACCACTCCCGCAGCGATTTAAAGGAGAACACATTTGGATCACGTATTGGTCACCGGCGGCGCAGGCTATGTCGGCTCGCATGCCTGCAAGGCGCTGCGCAAAGCGGGGTTCCTCCCGGTCACCTTCGACAACCTCTCCACCGGTTGGGAACAGGCGGTCAAATACGGCCCCCTCGTCAAGGGCGATCTGATGGACCGCGCCGCAGTCGATGCCGCCTTCGCGCAGTACCGCCCCGTCGCCGTGTTGCATTTTGCGGCCCTCTCTCTGGTGGGCGACAGCATGAAAGACCCCGCGCATTACTGGCGGGTCAACATCGGCGGCGCGCTCAATCTGGCCGAGGCGGCGGTGGCCCATGGCTGCCTCAATTTCATCTTCTCCTCCACCTGTGCCACCTATGGCGATCAGGATGGCGTGCTGCTGACCGAAGACACCGCCCAGCGTCCGATCAATGCCTATGGCGCCTCCAAACGCGCGATCGAAGATGTGCTGGCGAATTTCGAAGCCGCTTTCGGCCTCAAACATGTGATCTTCCGCTATTTCAACGTGGCGGGCGCCGACCCGGAAGGCGAGCTGGGGGAACAGCACCGCCCGGAAACCCATCTCAT
This sequence comes from Pseudorhodobacter sp. MZDSW-24AT, assembly GCF_002794355.1. Taxonomy (GTDB): domain Bacteria; phylum Pseudomonadota; class Alphaproteobacteria; order Rhodobacterales; family Rhodobacteraceae; genus Pseudotabrizicola. Next base: position 334,457 of record NZ_PGOI01000001.1, read on the forward strand.
CCCCCTGATGATCGAGGCCATTGCAGGCCGCCGCGACGCACTCACCCTGCACGGCACCGATTATCCCACCGCCGATGGCACCTGCATCCGCGACTACATCCACGTGACCGATCTGGTGCAGGCGCATGTGCTGGGCTTGCGCTGGCTTCTGGATGGCAAGGGCACTGCCGCGTTCAACCTTGGCACCGGGGTGGGGTTTTCCGTGCGCGATGTGATCCGTCACGCCGGACAGGTCACCAACCGCCCTGTCCCCATCACCGAAGGCCCGCGCCGCGCGGGCGATGCCGCCGTGCTCGTCTCGGGCAGCCAGCGTGCCGAGGCGGAACTGGGCTGGGTCCGCAGCCATTCCACGCTGGATCAGATGATCCGCGACGCTTGGGCTTGGGACCAGACCCCCGGCTACCAGTCCTGATCCCGGCCAACCGGGTCTGCCTCAGACCCGGTTCAGCAGGTCCTTATGATAACGCCGCAGCAACAGCAGCCCAAAGACCAGCGGCACCAAGGACCAGATCAGCACCAGCGTCACCGAAACATAATCGGGCCGGTAGGTGGCATAAAACCCTTCGCGCATCAGCCCGGCAATATGCATCCAAGGCAGGTAATACAGCACATCCTGCGCCGCCTTCGGCACGCCTTCATAGATGAAAAACACGCCCGAGACGATGAACAGCGGCCGACTGGCGATCGACCACGCGATGTCCCACACCTCGATCCGGCTGCTCAAATAGCAATTCATCGTGCCGATCCCCAAACCCAGCAGCGCCGACAGGCCCATTGCCAGTGCAATCTTGGGCAGGTCCAGCAGCGCGGTGGTCGGTGATACCACCAGCACGCCCCACAACACGATCAGCGTCACCAGAAAGCCCGTCAGGGTGTTCAGCAGGAAGCGCGCCAACAGCGCATCCATCCAGGTGACCGCCGGATACATCAGCAGCGGTCGGGAAAAGCCGATGGCCCGCGCCGTCACGTTGGAAATCGACTGATACATCGCGAAAGGCATATACCCCGTGGCATAGAACAACAGGAAATCCGATCCCAAAGCCGGGGCATGAAACATCAGGCCAAAGCCCACCGCCATCACGATGATCGCGCCCACCGGCTCCAGCAAGGCCCAAAGATAGCCCCCCGGCGACCGACCATAGCGCGTCGACATTTCGCGCAACACCAGCGCAGCCACGGTGCGCAAGCTCGCCCATCTTCGGCGCGCGCGCGGCGCGCCCATCGGCAAAGGCAGGGGGGTCGTCATGTCCATCGCGCCACGTTTCGCCCTCGCCGGGTTTCGATGATCTGGTGACACACCCTCTGGTTATGGTGTATTGGCGATCAGAGTGCAAATCATTCAAGGTATGCTTGATGTGAGCGAACCGGCCAAACCGCACGCAGCCCAGCCTCTCGCCGCCGCAGCGCCGCTCAAGCCCGTTCCTGCTCCCCCGCCTGCCCCCGCGCCCGACCCTGCCCCGATGGCAGGGTCCCCGCCGCAGATGCGCCCCGTGGCCGGTCCAGCCCGGCTCAAGCGCCGTCATTACGGGGTGATGCTTTCCTTCCTCGCGCTCGTCCTGCTGCCCGGCCTCATCAGCGCCTTCTACCTGTTCGCCCTCGCCCAAGACCAATACGCCTCGCGCACCGGGTTCATGATCCGGCAGGAAGATGGCAACAGCGCCAGTTCCATCCTTGGCGGCCTCTCCTTCCTCACCGGCGCGGGCCAAGGGGTGAATGCGGGTGTCTTGCATGAATTCATGCAAAGCCAGACCATGATGCAAAAGGTCGATGCCCGCATCGATCTGCGCGCGCATTACGCCGTCGGCTGGCCCAGCGATGCGGTCTATTCCATCTGGGCGGACGCCACCAACGAAGAGCTGTTCCGCTTCTGGCAACGCATCTTCCGCCTGTCCTACGATTCCGCCTCGGGGCTGATCGATGTAACGGTGCGGGCGCGCGATCCAGCCACTGCCCAGCGCATCGCGCAGGTGATTCTGGACGAAAGCCAGATCATGATCAACCAGCTCAACGAAACCGCGCGGCGCGACGCGCTCACCAACGCCGACCGCGAACTGGAACAGGCGGTGGCGGATCTGCGCACGGCGCGTGGCGCGCTCACCCTGTTCCGCGCGCAAAGCCGGATCGTCGACCCGATTTCGGATATTCAGGGCCGCCTCGGCGTTGTCTCGAACCTGCAACAGCAGCTGGCACAGGCGCTGGTCGAGCTGGATTTGCTTGATCCCTCCACCCGCGTCGATGATCCGCGGCGCGCGCAACTCACCCGCCAGATTGCCGTGATCCGCAACCGGATCGAGCAAGAACGCAATTTCTTTGGCACCACCGCCGACCCCGGCTCTGATGACAGCTACCCCGAGACGATCGCGCAATATGAAGCGCTCAGCGTCGATCTCGAATTTGCCGAGCGCAACTATACCGCCGCCCTCGCGGCCCGGCAGGCCGCCCTGTCCAAGGCGAGCCGCCAGTCGCTCTACCTTGCGGCCTATATCCCGCCCACCCTCGCGCAGGATGCCGAATTCCCGCAGCGCTTCACCCTGCTGGCCTTGATCCTTGGCTTTCTCACCATGGCATGGGCCACCCTGACCTTGATCTATTACAGCTTGCGCGACCGGGGCTGACACCATGCCACAAGGGCCAGCCCGGCAATGATCCTGTTCGAAAACCTCTCCAAGGGGTTCTGGGTCCGGGGCGAGTGGCACACCGTCCTCGACAACCTCACCCTCACGCTGCCCCGTGGCAAATCCCTCGCCCTTCTGGGACGCAACGGCGCGGGCAAATCCACCCTGCTCAAGATCATCGCCGGCACCATGCCGCCCACCGCGGGCCGCGTGGTGGTTCACGGCAGCGTGTCTTGGCCCGTCGGCTTCGGCGGCAGCTTCCACCGCGATCTCACCGGCGCGCAGAACACCAAATTCCTCGCCCGCGTCTATGGTGTCGACACGCAAACCCTTGTCGATTTCGTCGAGGATTTTGCCGAACTGGGCAAGCATTTCCACATGCCGATGAGCACCTATTCGTCGGGCATGTATTCGCGGCTGGCCTTTGGTGTCTCGATGGGCATCGCCTTTGATGTCTATCTGGTGGACGAAGTCACCGCCGTCGGCGATGCCCGCTTCCGCGCCAAAAGCGCCGCCGTCTTTGCCGAGCGGATGAAGCACGCCTCCTCCGTTCTGGTCAGCCACAACCCCGGCGACATCCAGAAATTCTGCGACGCGGCCCTGCTCCTGCACGCGGGCAAGCTCACCTATTTCGATGATGTCGATCAGGCCCTCGCCGCCCATGGCGCCCTCCTGCGCTAAGGTGCCCGCCCCAAAGCAGCGCGATCTTTAGAAAACTCCGCGCGAAATGCCCAACTGTCGCCCTCCGTTGGTCACGCCCTGCCCCCTGCCCCGCCACAGCCTGTCTTGCGCACTGTGACCTGTGGGGGGACTGCATGCTGCAAGAGGTGGATCGCTTTGCCAGCGGCAACAGCGCGGCGGATCTCGGGCTGGTGGATCTTTCGGTCATCGCAGGGCCACAAGGCCTGCGCCTTTTCACCTATTCCGGCACCAATGGCGGCGTCGCCAGCTATGCGATCGACAGCACAGGCCGCCTGTCGCCCTTGGCAACGGCGGCGGTCTCGGTTGGCCATGGCCTGCGCGCCGAAACCGATATGACGGTGGCCACTCTGGGCAGCACCACCGCCCTTCTGATCGGCCTCACCGGCAGCAGCGGGCTTGCAGGCTGGGGCTCCAACCTGTCCGGCGCCATCGGGCGGCCCTATGCGCTCGCCTTGCCCGGCGGCTTCAGCGGCCAGATGCATCTTGCCCCCCAGCCCGACCCCACCGCACCGCTCTTCGTGCTCTCGCCCCAAAGCGGGCGCGTCGCGGCCTATGATCCGGACCGCGCCACGATGGTGGCACTCTCCGGCCCCGACGCGGCCCTTCAGGGCAGCCATGGCCTGTCTCAGGCGGTCACGGGCGGCCAGACCCATCTGATCAGCATCGACGCCAGCCGCGCCGGGCTGACAGTGCTGCGCCACGACGCCGCCAGCCAAAGCCTCAGCCAGACCGACAGCCTCACCACCCGCGAAGGCCTCGCCGTTGCCGCCCTCTCCGATCTGGCCATCGCCCAAAGCGGCGGCCAGACCTTCGTGATCGCCGCCGCCGCGGGCAGCTCCAGCCTCACCGTCTTGCGCCTCTCCTCCGAAGGCCAGCTCACCCTTGCCGACCATGTTCTCGACAGCCGCGACACCCGCTTTCAGGCGGTCGCCGCCCTCGACTCGCTCACCATCGGCGCACAAACCTTCGTCGCAGCCGGAGGCGGGGATGACGGGATCACCCTCTTTCGGCTTCTTCCCGATGGCACCCTGCAAACCCTTGCCACGCTCGAGGATTCCCTGACCTCCGGTCTCACCAATGTCTCGGCCCTCAAACTGGTCCACATCGGCAGCAGCCTGTTCCTCTATGTCGGGGGCGAAACGGAACAAGGCCTCAGCGTCCTTCAATGGCGTCTCGACCCTGATGGCACGGTGATCGCCACCGCCACCCCGGGCGCCACCGTCACCGGCACGCCGGGCGCCGACGTCCTCACCAGCATGGCCAGCGGCCAATCGCTTCTGGGTGGCGACGGCGCCGATGTGCTGATCGCCACCGCCAGCGGCGCCACGCTCACCGGCGGCGCAGGCGCCGACAGCTTCGTGCTGCGCGACGCCGCCCTCGACACCACCATCAGCGATTTCCAGCGCGGCCTCGACCAGCTTGATCTCGGCGGCTGGCCCTTGCTGCGCGACATCAGCCAATTGGTCGCCACACCCACCGCCGAAGGCCTCAGCCTTGCCTTCAACGGCCGCAGCGTCACGCTCCGGGCCGACGATGGCCGCCCGCTCACGCTGGCCGATGTGCTCCCGCAAGGGCTCGGCCCGTCCCGGCTCCCGCCCGCCACCCTCACCGCCAACCCCGAAGGCGGCTCGCTCCCCGGTGAAGGCGATGGCGCACTCAGCCCGGGCACGCCCACACCACCGGGCGGCCCCACAGACGGCGGTGGAACGGGCGGCAGCGGGACGGGCGGCGGCGGGGCTGGCGGCAGCGCCGGGGGTGGCACGGGAGGCAGCGGCACGGGGGGCAGCGCCGGGGGTGGCACGGGGGGCACGCCCCCCGGAGGCAGCACGGGCGGAGGCAGCACAGGGGGCGGCCCCACCCCGCCGCCCGCCGTCACATTGCCCGCACAGCC
>NZ_PGOI01000010.1 GCF_002794355.1 Pseudorhodobacter sp. MZDSW-24AT
GTGGCCCGTTCGTCTATCGGTTAGGACACCAGGTTTTCAACCTGGGAAGAGGGGTTCGACTCCCCTACGGGCTGCCACTTTTCCCTTGACCACAGATGCGGCCGGGCACCCATTGTGCTAGTAAGACCTATGGCGCTTTTGCGCGATTTGTGTGGGGTGCTCATGAAAACGCATGACTATACCAGCCGGATCATCTGGACCGGCAACACCGGGACAGGCACGCGCAGCTATCGCGGTTATGCGCGCAGCTGGGATATCGCCGTGCCGGGCAAACCGGTGGTGCATTGCTCGAACGATCCGCTGCTGGGCGGAGATCCGGGCCGGATGAACCCGGAGGATCTGCTGCTTTCCGCGCTCTCGGCCTGCCATATGCTGTGGTATCTGCATTATGCGTCCGAGGCTGGGCTGGTGGTGACCGCCTATGAGGACACCCCCCATGGCACGGGCGAGGTGGGGCCGGGCGGGGCAGGGCGCTTTGTATCGGCGGAACTGCGCCCGGTGATCACCTTTGCGCCGGGGGCCGATCTGGCGGCAGCCGAAGCGATTCATGCCCGAATCCCTGCGGTTTGTTTCATCGCCCGCTCGGTGGCCTTTCCCGTGCATCACGCGGCACATCACCAGATCGGGGAATAGCTGCGACATGAAATGTCGCGGAAGAGCAAGTGAGCAGGGCCGCCCGCGCTAGGGTGGCGGCTGGCCCTTGGCCAGACGCGTGGGGTGAAGGGATCGGGGCGGCATGGAAGACAGCGATTACATCATCGTCGGCGCAGGCTCGGCCGGCTGTGTGCTGGCGGATCGGCTTAGCGCGTCGGGCAAGCACAAGGTGACGGTGATCGAGGCCGGGGGCAGCGACCGGCGGTTTTACGTTCATTTGCCCTTGGGCTATGGCAAGCTGTTCTACGATCCGGCAGTGAACTGGATGTATAAGGCCGAGCCGGATGCAGGGCTTGCGGGCAACGCCGATCACTGGCCGCGCGGGCGGATTCTGGGCGGGTCGTCCTCGATCAACGCGATGGTCTGGATCCGCGGCCACCGCGCGGATTACGAAGACTGGGGGCAGGCCGCGCCCGGCTGGGGCTGGGATGACTGCCTGAGCGCCTATCGCGAGATCGAGCACAATGAGGCCGGGGCGGATGCGTGGCGCGGGCAGGGCGGGCCGCTGTTCATTTCGGCCAACCGGCAGGGGTTGCATCCTTTGGTGCAGGATTACATCGCCGCCTGCGGGGAGGCGGGCCTGCCCGAGACGCGAGATTTCAACGGTGCGTCCCAAGAAGGCGCGGGCGTCTATCAGATGACCATCAAGGGCGCGCGGCGCAACTCGGCCGCCCGCGCCTTTCTGCGCCCGGCGATGAAGCGGCCAAACCTGCGGGTGCTGACGCAAGCGCAGGTGACGCGCGTGCTGATCGAGGATGGCCGCGCCGTGGGGGTGGAACTGCGCCGCGGCGGGCAAACGCAGGTGCTGCGCGCCAAGGGGGAAGTGATTCTGTCGGGCGGCGCGGTCAACAGCCCGCAGCTGTTGCAGCTGTCGGGCATCGGTCCCGGCGCGCTGTTGCAAGGGTTGGGCCTGCCGGTGCTGGTCGACAACCCCAATGTCGGCGCGCATCTGAGCGACCATCAGGGCATCAACTACACATGGTCGATGCGGGTGCCGACCTATAATGACGTGCTGCGCCCGTGGTGGGGCAAGGCTTGGGCGGCGCTGCAATATCTGATGGGCGGGCGCGGGCCGCTGGCCAAGTCGATCAACCATGCGGGCGGGTTCTTCCGCACCGATCCGGCGCTCGACCGGCCCAATATGCAGCTTTACATGCAGGCATTTTCCACCCTGATCCCGCGCAATGGGGAACGCCCGATCCTGTCGCCCGACCCGTGGTCGGGCCTGTCGCTGGGGCTGTCGAACTGCCGCCCCACCTCGCGCGGAGAGATCCGGCTGGCCAGTGCCGATCCGCTGGCGCATCCGAAGATCACCGCCAATGCCTTTGCGACCGAGCATGACGTGACGGAGATGCTGGCGGCGGTGAAGATGCTGCGGCACATCGCGGCGCAGCCCGCGATGGTACGGCTGATCCGCGAAGAGCTGCGCCCGGGGCCGCAGATCACCTCGGACGCGGATCTGATTGCCGATTTCCGTGCGCGCTCGGGCACGGTGTATCACCCGTCCTGCACCTGCCGCATGGGGTCTGATCCTGCCACCAGCGTGCTTGACGCGCGGCTGCGCGTGCGCGGCGTGGCGGGGCTGCGGGTGATCGACGCCTCGAGCTTCCCCAACATCATCGCCGGAAACACCAACGCGCCCGCGATCCTGACGGGCTGGAAGGGCGCTGCATTCGTGCTGGCCGACAGCCGCTGACAGACCCGCCGGCGCAGGCGCGCCAGCTTGGCACCGCGAAACCACGCGAGGCTGGCCGGGCGGTATTGCACAACGATTGCATTGGGATGATGGCGGAGAGGGTGGCCGCCATCTTGTCATCCGCTTTGCTCCTTCAGATTCCGTTCAAGTCAATGAAATAAAGATATTTTGTATGCCACCTTGCCCGCTTTGATCCGCTGCGCTACGGTGCAATCCGTGAATTGAAGGGGGAATAAATGGGGGAAGAAAAAGCAGAGCCAAAACGGCGGGCGGCAAGCGTGCTGTCGGCAGCCAAGGTTAAAACGGCGGGGCCGGGCAAGTATCATGATGGCGGCGGGCTGGGTCTGATCCTGCGCGTCGATCCGAACGGCGCGCGCTTCTGGGTGCAGCGCATTACCGTTCACGGCAAGCGGCGCGAAATCGGCTTGGGCAGCCCGCCCGTTGTGTCACTCGCCGATGCGCGCGACGCAGCCCTTGCAAACAAGAAGCTGTTGCGCACCGGTGCTGATCCACTGGCCGAAAAGCGCAAGAGCAAGGAGAGCATCACCTTCGCGGAAGCTTGCGAACACTATATGGCTTCCAAGCTGGCCGAGTTTGATAACGACAAACACCGTAAGCAATGGCCTGCGACCCTGAACGCCTATGCCAAGCCTAAGATTGGGCACCTGCTGGTGAGGGCGATCACCACGGCGGACGTTCTGCGCGTTCTGGAACCGATCTGGAACGAGAAGAACGAAACCGCATCGCGGCTGCGCGGACGGATCGAAGCAGTTTTAAGCTGGGCCACGGTGGCGGGGCACCGGACGGGCGACAATCCGGCGCGCTGGGCAGGCAATTTGAAAGAACTGCTGCCAAAGCCTTCAAAGGTGGCTAAGGGCGACAATCAGCCCGCCTTGGCCTTGGGTGACGTGGCGCGCTGGTGGTCTGATCTGGAAAAGCGCGACGGCATGGCGGCGCAAGCCTTGCAATTCCTGACGCTGACGGCGGCACGATCTGGCGAAGTGCGCGGCATGGTTTGGGATGAAGTGAATCTGGACCCTGCTAACTCCGCTAATCCTGCGAAGCGGACGGGCCTTTGGACCATTCCGGCTTCACGGATGAAGGCAGGCCGGGAGCATCGCGTGGCGCTGACGCCCGAGGCTGTGGCGATCTTAGAGGCTATCCCCCGCATGGATGGCAGCCCGTTCGTATTCTTCGCCGCACGCGGTGGCGCGCTATCTGACATGAGCATTTCCGCCGTTATGCGGCGAATGCAGGAAAGCGAGGAAAAGGCAGGCCGCCCCGGCTATCTGGACCCAAAGAACAAGCGGCCCGCCGTGCCGCATGGCCTGCGCTCGACCTTCCGACAATGGGCGGCAGAACGTGGCTATCCGCGCGACATGGCAGAACTGGCGCTGGCGCATTTCATCGGCTCGGACGTGGAGCGGGCCTATCAGCGGTCAGATATGCTGGAACGACGGCGCGCGATGATGGCCGACTGGGGGTCTTTTTTGTGCAACAAGAAATCACAAGCCAATGTCATACAGATCGGGCAGGACAGCGCGCACGCTACAATGGGTTGATTTTTGAAGGCGATCTGCTGCGCACAGGTGCGGCGGATTGTCGCAGAGCGATCTACGAAAAAGAAGCCATTATCGGTAACAGTGTCAGATTTTGCGACAGAGACGCAATTTTAGGTTGCATTTCGCATTTCTGTCTAAAACCCCGTTGGCGCACTAAACCCTGCGAACACTTGTGACGCAATTCAAGCGGGGGTATTAGATGAACGTAGGCAACTGTCTGAGAATGAAAACAGCCCCCATCGGCGTTGCACCGCCTCAGGGGGCTGGGTGCGGAGATTGAACCACTACGCCCCTTCCTTTTCTTACAGAGCGTTCATTTACGCAAGCCGAAAATCGGACGTTAAGATAAGGGACAGCTAATGGCCGTTGAAATTTGGCGGAAACCGCGCGTGCTGGCGACGATCAGCATGGGCAACACTTGGCTTTATGGCGCTATCGCTAAGGGTGAATTCCCAGCCCCGATTAAGCTTGGGGAACGCGCGGTAGGGTGGCGGCGCGCTGATGTTGAAGCGTGGCTTGAGAGCCGCTCAAGCGACAACAACTAACCGGTGGAACATCTTGTTAGACCCCGCGCGCATTTTGGCGCGACGGGGGCAGCAAGGTCATGCCCTGCGATAGCGGGCGACTTTGTTAACGAGCACGCCAACCCTTACCTTTTGCGCGGGCGCGCTCGGGTGACTGTAGGGCAGATCACATTCGTTGCAGCACAGGTGGCGACATGACAGATGCGCGCGACCTGACAACGGCGCTGGGCGGGCGCTGGCATCGAGGCTACGGGGCTGCGCCTTGCCCGGTATGCCAACCTGAACGACGCAAGGGGCAAAACGCCCTGACCCTTGCGGATGGCCGCAATGGGCGGCTGGTGCTGGATTGCAAAAAATCGGCTTGCGCCTTTCTCGACATTCTAGCGGCAGCGGGGCTGCGTTCTGGGGACTACACGCCCCCCGATGCTGCAATCCTTGCCCAGCGCGAAGCCGAGGCGAAAGCCGCAGCCCAACGCAAGGCTGCACAAGCCAAACGGCTTTGGCAGGAGGCCCAGCCGATCACGGGCACGATTGCCGAAACCTATCTGCGTGGGCGCGGCATATCCTGCGACCTGCCCCCGACACTGCGTTTTCACGGCGCTTGCTGGCATGGGGCAACGGCGCGGCACAATCCGGCGCTTGTGGCGGCGGTGCAGGGTGCGGGCCTGCCTGCGGTGCATCGCACCTATCTGCGCCCCGATGGCTCGGGCAAGGCCGATCTGGACCCCGCAAAAGCGATGCTAGGGGCAACCGCTGGGGGCGTTGTCAGGCTTGCGGAAGGGCCAGCGCGGCTGGTGGTAGCAGAAGGCATTGAAAGCGGCTTGTCGCTTCTTTGTGGGCTTCTGGACGGGCCTGCAACGGTTTGGGCCGGGCTTTCAACCTCGGGCCTGCGCGGGCTGCGACTGCCCCCGCAACCCGGGCGACTGACTGTCGCTTGCGATGGTGATGGGCCGGGCCGTGAAGCTGCGCACGCTTTGGCGGAAAGGGCGCACGGCTTGGGCTGGCAAGTGGGCATTCTCGACCCCGGCACCGGGGCCGACTTTAACGACATTCTGACGGGAAAGGCGGTGGTGGCATGAACGCGAAGCCCCAAATCAATGAAGCCGCATTTGCACCCGAAGGGCCGCAACCACTCGTGCGCGAAATTGCCCCCGGTGCAGCCTTTCCGGTTTATGCGCTCGGGCCGCTGCGCCCGGCGGTGGAGGCGGTGCAGGGCATGACGCAAGCCCCGATAGCAATACCCGCGCAATCGGCTCTAGCTGTGGCGGCACTAGCTGTGCAGGGCTTCGCCGATGTGGAAACCCTTGGCGGCCCGCGCCCGACTTCGCTTTTCGCGCTTACGATTGCTCGAAGTGGCGAGCGCAAAAGCGCATGCGATGCACCCTTGATGGCACCGCTGCGCGCCCATGAGCGGGAACAAGCCAAAGCCCAGCGCGAGGAAATGGAACGCTGGCGCAATGCACAAGCGCTGTGGAAGGGGATGCGCGACAAAATATTGGCTGAAGCGAAAAGCGGCAAAGGTGAAAAGCGAACGGCGGCGCAAGCTGATCTAGAAGCGCTCGGGCCAGAACCCGAAGCCCCGCCTTCAGTTGACCGAACAGTGACTGAACCGACCTTTGAAGGGCTGACAAAGCTTTTCGCGTTTGGGCAGCCAAGTCTAGGGCTGTTCTCTGATGAAGGCGGCCAATTCTTGGGCGGGCATGCCATGAATTCGGAAAACCGTCAAAAGACGCTAGCGGCATTCAATGACCTATGGCAAGGCAACGCTATTCGACGCACGCGCGCTGGTGATGGGCACGCAACGCTTTATGGGCGGCGGTTGGCCGTGCATCTCATGGTGCAACCGGGTGTGGCGCGTAGTTTTATGGCTGATCCTTTGGCGGCTGACACAGGTTTTCTGCCCCGCTTCCTTCTTTGCGAACCGCCCAGCGCAATCGGAACGAGGATACAAGCGAACGCCCGGCGTGATGAAATGGCGCTTGCATTATTTGCCGGGCGGTTACGCACTATCCTTGAAGCCCAAATGCCGATGCAGCCAGAAACCCGTGAACTGCAACCGCGAATGCTGCAACTGTCACCCGAAGCCCGTGCCCTGCTGGTGGCCTTTTCAGACGCTATTGAAGTCGCACAGGCCCCAAATGGCAACCTGGCTCATATCACCGGCACAGCTTCAAAAACGGCGGAACAAGCGGCACGAATTGCGGGGGTGCTGACCCTTTGGCGCGATCTGGAAGCCCCAAAGGTTGAAGCCACTGATATGGCAAGCGCAATCGACCTTGCCCAATTCTATCTTTCCGAAGCGTCACGCTTGGCAAGCGCTGCACTTGTATCGGCTGAAATTGACCGGGCCGAGACTTTACGGAAGTGGCTATTGGAAAAATGGCCACATCCAGAGGTGACGACCCGCGATATTGTCAATGGTGGCCCAAACCAATTGCGCGAAAGCCCAAAGGCTCGGGCAGCGCTGGGCATTCTCGAAAAGCACGGATGGCTTATAAAATTGGAAAGCGGAACCATAGTGCGCGGGGCTAGACGGAAAGAGGCGTGGTCTATCGACAAGGGGGCGGGCAGTGTGGTTTGATCCACACGCAAAGTTGGCGGAAATCGCGGGGCAGCCCCCTGCGACTTTCGCGACCCCTGCGACACAAGCCCCGGCTGCGCCTTCTTTGTCGCAAATGTCGCAAGTGTCGCAACCCTCCACACCCAAAACACCAGAAACCATCACACTCGCGCGGGCCGATGGGCTGGCCCCGGATGCGGGCGCATATCTTGACCGTTTGCGGCTGCACGGGCCAGCGACCTATGGCGCGATGGCAAGCGCTATGGGTTGGGGTGCCACGCGGGCTTGGCAGGCCGAAGCCAAGCTGCGCGCGGCAGGGCTGGTGCGGCTGGCACAAGATGGGCGGGCCGAACCGATCCCCGGCAAAGGAAATTCTTGATCCTGCATGCCTTTGGTCGCTATCCCTGTGATTGAACACGGCGCGCGCATCGGTGCGGCCATCAGGGAACGGTGCCGCTTTTGCAGATTGAAGACTTCATTTCCCGCTGGAAATCATCAGGCGGCAGCGAACGGGCAAATTTTCAGACCTTTGCGAATGAACTGACCGACCTGCTGGGCGTGCCAAAGCCTGCGCCTGCTACGGAAACCACCCGCAAGAATTCCTATTGCTTTGAACATTCTGTGACCTTCATTCACACGGGCACCCAGTCGCGCGGTTTTATCGACCTGTATCGCGCTGGGCACTTTGTCATGGAAGCCAAGCAGGGCACTGGGGGCGACGCGGCACCAGATGACGCCCAGCCCGCCCTGTTGCCCGATCTGCCCGCCCACGCCCGCAAGGGCCATGGTGCGCGCGGCACAAGGCGCTGGGATGACACAATGCTGCGCGCCCGCAATCAGGCCGATGGCTATGCCCGTGCCGTTTCGCGCGATGATGGCTGGCCGCCCTTCCTGCTGATTGTGGACGTGGGCCATGTGATCGAGGTTTACGCCGATTTTTCCGGCCAAGGCCAAGGCTACACCCAGTATCCCGATGGCAACCGCTACCGCATCACCATGGATGACTTGCGGGATGAAAAGACCCGCGAACGCCTTCGCCTGATATGGACCGATCCGCACGCGCTCGACCCGTCCAAGATCAGCGCCCAAGTCACCCGCGAAGTGGCAGACCGTTTGGCAGCGCTGGGCCGATCCTTTGAAGGCCAAGGCCATGAACCCGAGGCGGTGGCCCGCTTTCTGATGCGCTGCCTGTTCACGATGTTTGCCGAAGATGTGGACCTTATCCCGCGCGCCAGCTTTTCCGATCTGCTCAAACGCCTGCGCGGGCATCCGGCACATGCGGCCCCATCGCTCAAGGCGCTGTGGGAAACCATGAACACGGGCGGCTTTTCCACCGTCCTGACCACCGATCTGAAACGCTTCAACGGTGGGCTGTTCAAACAGGCCGACGCGCTGCCGCTGTCGGAAATGCAGCTTTCCCTGCTGATTGATGCCGCCACCCGCGACTGGCGCGAAGTGGAACCCGCGATTTTCGGCACCCTTCTGGAACGCGCGCTGGACAAGAAGCAGCGCCACAAGCTTGGTGCGCATTACACTCCCCGCGCCTATGTCGAACGCCTTGTGGTGCCCACCATCATCGACCCTTTGCGCGCCGATTGGCGCGACGTGCAGGCGGCGGCGGTGGCGCTGGCCGCACAGGGGCGCGAGGATGAAGCCCGCGATACAGTGCGCGCTTTTCACGCCCGCCTGTGCGAAATTCGCGTGCTGGACCCGGCCTGTGGATCGGGCAACTTCCTCTATGTCGCCCTTGAACTGATGAAGCGCCTCGAAGGCGAAGTGACCGCCCTTCTGGCCGATCTGGGCGAGGATCAGGGCGCGCTGTCGCTTGCGGGCCATACCGTTGACCCGCACCAATTCCTTGGCATCGAATTGAACCCATGGGCGGCGGCGGTGGCCGAACTGGTGCTGTGGATCGGTTATCTGCAATGGCACTTCCGCACCCATGGCAAGGCATCCCCCGCCGAACCCGTGCTGCGTGACTTCAAGAACATCGAAAACCGCGATGCGGTGCTGACATGGGCGGGCACAAAGCCCCGGCTGGATGATGCGGGGCGGCCTGTGACGCGGTGGGATGGGCAGACCACTATCACTCATCCCGTCACCGGCGAACAGGTGCCAGACCCGGCGGCGCGGGTGGCGGTGCTGGATTATCTGAAACCGCAAGCGGCGAAATGGCCCGAGGCGGAATACATCATCGGCAACCCGCCTTTTATCGGCCTTAGAACTATCCGACAATCGTATGACGACGGTTACTTAGAAGCACTACGGGCCGTTTATCCTAAAGTGCCGGAAAATGCAGATTACGTGATGTATTGGTGGGAAAAGGCGGCACTTGCTGCACGCGGCTGGAAACCCGCCACCGACAAGACCCGCGCAAAGGGCACCCGCCGTTTTGGACTAATAGCGACCAATTCCCTGCGCCAGACCTTTAACCGCAAGGTGCTGGAACCCCATCTGTCAGACCCGAAAACCCCGCTGTCCCTGACCTTTGCCATTCCCGATCACCCTTGGGTCGATGCAAGCGATGGGGCGGCGGTTCGAATAGCTATGACAGTGGCCGAGGCGGGTAAGGCACTTGGGCAGCTGGGCACGGTAGCCGATGAACGCAAAGGCGAATATGAAGCCGAGGGACGGCCTGTGCGGTTCCAAATCGAAAAAGGTAGGATTTTCGCTGATCTGCGCATTGGGGCGGATGTGGTCGGAACAAGCGAGCTTAAAGCAAACGGCGGCCTTGGCTGTGTCGGCTTTCAGTTAACAGGACAAGGCTTTCTCCTCTCTCCCAGCCATGCCGCAAAAATTGCGGAAATTGAGCCGCGCTCGGAAGCGCATTTGAAACCTTGGATCGGCGGACTCGCGATCCAAAGGTATGCGGAACCCAAAATAGCGATTGATGTCTGTGGCTTATCGCTTGATGAATTGCGAACGGATTTTCCCCTAATTTTTCAGCATCTAAAGGACACGGTGTGGCCTGAGCGAAGGGAAAACACCCGAAAGTCGGTAAGGGAACACTGGTGGGTATATGGTGAAGCTCGAAATACCTTCCGGCCTGCTCTAGCTGGCCTAGAGAGAGTTATTGTTACCTCTCTTACGGCGGCGCAGAGGATTTTTGTCTTCACTCCCGCCAAAACTATAGCTGACAGCACAACGGTAATGTTTGCTTTGGATGATGCGTTAGCAATGTCTGTTTTATCTTCACGCTACCACGTTGTCTGGGCTTTGGGTGCGGGCGGCACATTGGAAGACCGCCCCCGCTATAACAAATCCCTTTGCTTCGACCCATTCCCCTTCCCTGACCCCACCGACGCCCAGAAAACCTACCTGCGCAGCCTTGGCGAGCAACTAGACGCGCATCGCAAGGCCCAGCAAAAGGCCCACCCCAAGCTGACCCTGACCGCGATGTATAACGTGCTGGAAAAACTGCGCGCAGGCGAACGGATCGAAGGCAAGGATCGGGAAACCTATGACCAAGGGCTGATCGGCATCCTGCGCGATCTGCACGACCAGATTGATACGGCGGTGGCCGAGGCTTACGGCTGGCCCGCCACCCTGACCGATGATGAAATCCTGCACCGCCTTGTGGACCTGAACCGCACCCGCGCCGCCGAAGAAGCGCGCGGCCATATCCGCTGGCTCCGCGCCGACTATCAGAACCCCGCAGGCCGCGCGGCGGTGGCCAAGGGCGAACAAGCTACCATGGATATTGGCCCGACCGAATCCACCGCCAAAGCCCCATGGCCCAAAACCCTGCCCGAACAAATCGCCGCCGTGCGCGGTGCCCTTGGCGACCTTGGCACCGCCACCCCCGAACAAGTGGCCCGCCAATTCCAACGCGCCCGCGTAACATCGGTGCAACCCCTTCTGGAAAGCTTGGCGGCGCTGGGCCAAGCCCGTCTTGTCGAAGGCGGCAGGTTCGCGGCATAGGGCAAGTCTGATTTTGAAAGGCTGACAGATGTTTATTTTCAGGGTGATCAAGACATTCGCCTTCATCGCTATTCTTGGCGCGATGTTGCATATTGGCTTGGGACTGTTTGTCGCTTTCAGCATTGAAGACACAAAAGCCATGCAAGCCCGGACGCCCCATCTGCGACACTCGGCGCGCGGGCCGGTGCCGTCACCGTCAAACATCGATGCAAGGCCGCAAGGCGCCCCTACGAAACCATTACCCGATCTAAGAAAAAAGGGGGGCTTGAAGCCCCCCCTCTCAACTCACTGGATGACCTGCGGCTCACACGATCGCGCCGTGTGCGTCCCGCCAGTTTGTTTGCGCCGTCCAGCTCTCAGGCCTATTGATCGTCGCGCCCCAGAGAGTGCGCGCTCAGCCCACTATCCGATCGTGAAGAAGCGTGGCAACGCGCGCCGCGCCGCCAACACCGCGAAGCCGGCCCGCTTTTGCATCGTCCCACAGCGTGCCGAACAACCCGTCGTATTGTTTCGGACGGAACCTTCCAAAGCCCGCGTCTGGCGCAAACGTCACCTCTCCAAACCGAGGCCCATCAGGCAGATCGAAGAAGTCTACCCGCACAAAGTCCATTCCGTTACCGACGCGCTCCGCAGCCGAAAGGATGTCGGTAAGGTGCTTGGGACGCGGATGATGATCGCGCTCAAGCGGGTACTCAACCTCTAGCGCCAGCTTCTTCCAGTTCGCATCGTAGTAAGCACGCGTGTGGCGCTTGAAGCGGTTCGTATCTACCTGAACCAAAAGCGCCTGCCCCGAAAACACAAACACCTTGTAGTCTGGCAGGTCCTCCTGCGAAGAGCCGATGAGCGGCTCCACGAGCAACTGGCGTTCAATCTGGTTATACCATGACTCGCAAAGGTATTCCGGCCAGTCCTGCTTTAGCCAGTTCTCGGTCAGCGCCTCTATTTTTGGCCAGTCCAGATCTTCCGGTTTTCGCACGAAGTAGTTCATCGCGCTTCCGTGGTTTGCCTTGATCACAAAGGGAATGGGCCACGTGCGCTCGGACAAAGCGGGCAAACGCGGGCCGTGCCACAGCGTCGGGATAACAAACTCTTCGCCAAGAGCCTGAGCGATGAGATGCTTGACACGCACCTTGTCGGTCCACCCAACCTTTTCGGCATGGTTTTCGGACAGCTTCATTGCGGCGATTTTTTCGGTGAATTTGTTCGGGCGAGCCAGATTCGGCAAGCCATGATGAGCCCGCGCATACCACAGGCGGGTCTTCCACGCGGGCCGACCCAACGAGACGACAGCGTCAAATAGTCCATTTAACGTTTTTTTCATCAGTTTCGGAACCTAAACCGACATTCTCCAAGTGGCCTGCCGCTTGACTTCAAGATCGCCTGATTTTGCTCGCTGGGCAAGCGTTTTTCGCCCCGAGCGGTGTCTGTCGTCGCGCAAACGGCCGAAGTCGGGTGGATCAAGCCTCGAACCCGCAGCATTCTGGCCCGGCAGAGCCGCTTTTCCGCGCGGCAGACGGACCTGTCCTGCCGCTTTCGTTCAGCTTGGGCATGGATCGTGGTCATGCGCATGACGGAGGCGTTCGAAGACGGCGGATGGCGGCAAGGACGGCCCGCACCATCGGGCCGGTGACGGCGACCTCGGCCAACTGGAAGGTAATGGCGCGGGCGTGGCGGACGACGCGGGCGCCGATCTTGATCAGCTTGAGTTGCAGGCTGGTCAACGACCAGTCCGCCATGGCCTCGGGCAGTTCGATGCAGCGCAGGAAGGTTGCCAGGTTGTAGGCCAGCGCGTGCAGTTGCAGCCGCACCTCGTTGTGCCGGAACTTCCGGCATGACAGCCGCGTCCAGCGAAAGGCATATTTGCCTTCCTTGATGTGCTGCTCTGCGGTGCCGCGCTGGTTGTAGAACCTCACCACCCAGTCTGGCTCCATCGGCAGGTTGGTGACGATGAAGCCGACTTTGGGGAACAGCTCGCCCGGATGCCATTCGATCTTGGCGATGACGCGGCGCGGCTTGTCCCAGGACGCCGCCTGATACTCGAAGTCCTCGAAGAACCGTTTGACCTTGGTCAGCGAAGGCCGTCCCACGGGCCGTGTCAGCCGATGCGCGATCTTCTCGCGCAAGACGGCGTTGGCGGGCAGACGGATGGCGTAGAAGAACCTGGCTTCTTCCAGCCGCATATAGATCGCGGGGATCGCGTAGGCAGCGTCGGCCCGGAAGAAGCGTCCACCAAGGTCGCGGCCAGCATATCGGGCAATGACGGGATCAAGGACATCCCGCCAGCCATCGGCGCTGTGGACATTGCCGTTACGCAGGGCGCAGCGCTCCAGCATGCCAAACTGGTTGAACAAGAAGATGGGGTGATAGCAGGTGCAGTCGAAATGCCCGTTCCAGGCAGCACCTTCCTGATCGCCGTGGGTGGGGCTGACCGAGCTGTCCATGTCCAGCACGATGTATTTCAACCCGTTGCGGTCATGAAACCGGTCGATCCATTGGCCGTTCAGATCGGCCAGCGCCGCCCGGTTCGCGGCCAGAGCCAGCGTCTCGGTCTCGAACCGTCCCATCTGCGATGCCGAAGCAGCTTGCGCCTCGACGGCCCTGCCGCCAACGACCTGACGCATCACGGGATCGAGGGCCAAGCGGTCGGCATCGTTCACATCCTCGTATCCGGCCAGTCGTCCGAACACCGATTGCCGGAACAATCCGTCAAGCCGATGGAGCGTGTTCTTCCCGGTGCGGCTGTCTCGCAGCGCCTCCGACGCCAGATTGGACAGGCCGAGCACGTCATCAAGCTCGCGCATCACCAGCAGGCCACCGTCTGAACTGATCTGCGCACCACGGAACTCCAGACGCACACGGCGGTCGAAATCAACCCGATCTCCCCGCGCCAAGCCCGCACCCTCCAGGTGATCCATGAAACGCGCCCCTCGCAGCCGTCAACGCCATGATTTATATGCGAAATATCACGATTACGACAGCGAAATCAGCGACTTACTTGGAGAATGTGGGGCAAGAGGCCGCGCGCCGCTATCTTGGGGCGAGAAGCAGCGGCCAAGCCATCGACCAAGGGTTAGCGGCCCCTGTTTGACGCTCTCATTTTTTGGATGGTCGCAAGAATTGGGCAAAGTGTGACGGCGAAAGACAATCGCCCGCACCAGACGCAGGCTTGACCGCGAAAGCTTTGTGAAATCCGCAACCTCATAGGCTACCGTCCGGCGCAATTTGTGATAATATAACACAAAGGGGCATCGCATGGCACAGCTGGGCGCACGGATCACAAAACTGGAAGCCACCCGCCCAAAATGGCGGGCGTGCCGCTTTGACCCTGAAAGCCTGTCACCACGCGCCCGCGATGCGCTGGCAGAGGCTTACGGTGCGACCCTGAATTCAGACAGCCCCAGCGCCTTTCTCGACACCCTGCGCGATCATCTGGCAGCGGCACAGGGGCCGGATGGGCTGGACATGGAAAAGCTATCCACCGCCGATCTGGAAGCGCTGGTGGCACTTGGCGAGGATTACGCCCTATGACCCGTAACTGCGGACGCAATACGGATGGCACCTTTGGCCCCGGCAACCCCGGCAAACCCAAGGGGGCGCGCCACAAGGCCACCACGGCGGCGCTGGCCTTGCTGGATGGGCAGGCAGAGGCCTTGACGCAAAGGGCCATGGAAACCGCGCTGGCGGGCGATACAACGGCGCTGCGCCTGTGTCTGGACCGCATCGCCCCACCCCGCAAGGATGCGCCCGTGTCTTTCACGCTTCCCCGCATGGCAAGCGCCAAGGACGCGGCAACGGCAGCGGCGGCGGTGCTGGACGCGGTGGCGCTGGGCGATCTGACCCCGAACGAGGCCGCGCAGATCATGGGCCTGATCGAAACTTACCGCCGAACGCTGGAAACCTGCGATCTGGAAACCCGCGTTGCAGCACTGGAAGCCGGGGCCGCATGACCCTGCGCACCCGCCTTGTCAAGCTGGAAGCCAAAAACGCCCCGACTTTAGAAGGGCCGCGCGTCATCATGTTCAACGCCTGCTGGCGCGACGATGACGACAATCTTCAAAGCATTGGCCAATTTGCAAAGGTGCTGACCGGCGCGGGCTGGGAAACGATCACCCGCGCGACCGACGAACCCGACGCAGAGTTTCGGCTTAGGGCCGAGACAATGGCGGGCGATGCACAGGCCGGAAGCGCTTGGGCAATGGCTGCACTGCGGCGCAAACATGCACCGCTTGATCCGGCATGATCCGGCAAAAAACGGGGGCATCCGCGTTCACGAGGGGGAAAAATTGGGGGAAGCTCTTTTAGCTTTCCTTTTAGGATCAATTACTTAGGCGTGATAATTGGCGGAGAGGGTGGGATTCGAACCCACGGTGGGCTTGCACCCACTCCGGTTTTCGAGACCGGCGCGATCGACCACTCCGCCACCTCTCCGTGTCTGGTGCGGTCTTAGTGGCGCGGTTCCTATCTGCCCTTTCGCGCGCTTGCAAGCCCCCTTGCGCGCAAAAACTGTCGGTTGTGCAAAGTGTTTCGGCAAAGGCAGCGGCAAACCGCTTCGGCAAAGGACTGCCGTTCACGCGGGCGTGCTGCGCCTTGGCTTGGCAAGCGGGCCCGGACTCACTAGCTGTTTGTGAAACCATGTTCTGTGACAGGCCCGCCATGTCTTACCCTTCGACCCTTGCCGTTCTTGGATTGACCGTCGCCCTTGGGCTTGGAGTCGGGGCGGCGCCGGTCGCCGTTGCGCCGGGCTGGGCGCAAAGCGGCGCAGAGCAGGCGGCGCCTGCCGTGGATCCGGCGCGAATCTCGGCGCTGACCGAGACCTTGCGGATGGGCGATGTCTTCGCCGTGATGCGCGAGGAAGGGCTTGCGTATGGCCGGACGCTCGCGGCCGAGATGTTTGCAGATGACGGTGGCCCGCAATGGGACTCTGCTGTGTCGCTGATCTACGATGCCGATACGATGCGCAGCCGCTTTGAGGCCGCCCTGACCGAGGCACTGGCAGGGGCAGGGGGGAATTTGAGCGCGATCGAAGGATTTTTCGGTTCGGCGCAGGGGCAGGCGATCTTGCAGCTGGAGGTGGAGGCACGGCGCGCCCTGCTGGAAACCGAGATCGAGGATGCGGCCAAGCTTGCGTGGGAAGACTTGCAGGCCGAGGGCGGCGCGCGTGTCGAGAAACTGACCCGCTTTGCGGCGACCAATGACCTGATCGAGTCGAATGTGATGGGGGCGCTGAACGCCAATCTGGCCTTTTACCGCGGCCTGTCTGAAAACGGCGGGTTTCCGCAGCCGATGAGTGAGGACGACATGCTGGCCGATGTCTGGGGGCAAGAGCCGGACGTGCGGGCGGAAACCGAGGATTGGCTTTTCCCGTATCTGATGCTGGCATATCAGCCGCTGGCCGAAGAGGATCTGGACGCCTATATTGCCTTCTCTGAAACCGCTGCGGGAAAGACGCTGAACGCCGCATTGTTTTCGGCCTTTGACAAGGTGTTCACCCAAATCTCGTATGATCTGGGACGGGCTGCCGCGGGGCAGATGCAGGGGCAGGATATCTGACGCCACCGCGCTTGACTTTGGGCGCATTTCCCCTGATAAGCCCGCATCCCGGCAAAGATGCGAATCTTGGCCGGGTTCCATATTTGCAATGACGCCCTTTACCGGGCGCGCTGTCCGAAGGCGGGGCTTGCCCCACGCAACACCCGTCACGGGGGCCGCAGGACGCGGGTAACGAAAAGGAAAGACCCATGTTCGCGGTCCTCAAGACTGGCGGAAAGCAATACAAGGTGCAGGCAGGCGATGTTCTGCGCATCGAAAAGCTTTCGGCAAATGCTGGTGACAAGATCCAGTTCAACGACATCCTGATGGTCGGCGGCGAGTCCGTGACCGTGGGTGTGCCCTTTGTGGCGGGCGCTGCGGTTCAGGCCGAAGTGATCGCACAGATCAAGGGCGAGAAGGTCATTCACTTCGTGAAGCGCCGCCGCAAGCATTCGTCGCAGCGCACCAAAGGCCACCGCCAGCACCTGACGCTGGTGCGCGTGACCGAGGTTCTGGCCTCGGGCGCCGAGAAGTCGGGCGTTGCAGCCGCCACCGGCACTGCCGATGCGCGCCGCACTGCCCATAATGCTGCGGCCGCTCCGGCTGCCGAAGCGCCCGCCAAGCCCAAGCGCGCCAAGAAGGCCGCTGAAGCTGCTGCTGAATAAGGAGTAGTATCCATGGCACACAAGAAAGCAGGCGGCTCATCCCGCAACGGCCGCGACTCGGCCGGTCGTCGTTTGGGCGTGAAGCTTTTCGGCGGTCAGCACGCCATTCCGGGCAACATCATCGTCCGTCAGCGCGGCACCACCTGGTTCCCGGGTGAAGGCGTTGGCATGGGCGTTGACCACACCCTGTTTGCGACCGTTGAAGGCAAGGTGACGTTCAAGAAGGGCCTCAAGGGCCGCACCTTTATTTCGGTTCTCCCGGTCGCGGAGGCAGCCGAGTAAGCCGAACCTTTACATGTGATGTGTAAACGGGGGATCGGCCGAAAGGCCGGTCCCCTTTGTATTTTCCGGGTGTTTTCCGGGATGTGCTGGTAAATGTTCACTCTTTTGCCATCAAGGCTTGGCAAGGTGGCCCTGCGCCCCACTTCCGCAGTGGGTGGGCCATCGGGCAGATTGGGTGCAAAAGTTAGTCTTGCGGGGCCATGTTCGGCCCTTCATGCGCTTCGAAGGAGGGAAGCCATGACATTGGACGCCATCGCCGCAACGGCGGCACAGGCTGTGATTGACGCGGGCCGTTTCATCTTGCGCCCCGTGCGCAAATCGGATGCCGGTCTGTTTGCCCTTTATGCCGGGGACCGGCGCGTGGCGGAAGCGACGCGGTCGATCCCGCATCCGCTGCCGCCCGGTGCCGCTGACGGATTCGTGACCCGCGCCATCAAGCGCCCACCGGATGAGGATATCTGGGTGATGGATGGCACCCAGTCCTCGCTGCCGGAAGTGCTTGGCGTGATCAGTCTGAAACGGATGGATGTGGCGAAATACAACCGCGACCAGTCTGAGGTTGGCTATTGGGTCGCCCCTGCCTTCTGGAATCTCGGAATCGCTTCGGCGGCGGTGCAGGCCTTGGTGGCTGCCAATCCGCAGGCCAACCGCACGATGTTTGCAGAGGTGTTTCAGGACAATCCGGGCTCGGCCCGGGTGCTGACGAATGCGGGCTTTCAATATCTGGGCGACGCCGAAACCTTTAGCGTGGCACGCAATGCCCGGGTCCCCACCTGGACCTATATCCGCAAGCTTGACTAGACGCGGATGGGACAGGCCTCCGGCATCTGGCTACAGACGGCGCGGCTTCGGCTGCGCCCGCTGTCGCTTGGCGATGAGGCGGGCGTTCTTGCAGGGCTGAACGATCCTGAAATTGCAAGCTGGCTTGCGACCACGCCTTATCCCTATCCGGCCGCGCATTTCCGCGATTACGTTGCCACTGCCCCTGAGGGCGAAACCTTTGCCATCCATGATGCCGAGGGCTTTGTCGGGCTGATTGGCGGCGGGGCCGAACTGGGCTTTTGGATCGCGCGCAAGGCGCAAGGCCGGGGCTATGCGGTGGAGGCGGCGGTGGGCCTGCTGCATGCGGTGTTTGAGTTCTATCCCGGCCCGGTGACTTCGGGCTATTTCGTGGGCAATGCCCCCTCGGCCCGCGTGCTGCACAAGCTCGGCTTTGCCGAGTTGGGGCAAAGCCAGAAATTCTGCCGCCCCTTGGGTCAGGATATGGCGCATGTGGATATGATCTTGCCCCGCGCGGCTTTCCTTGGGCTGCACCCGCGCGCGCCACTTCCGGGCTGAAGGCAAGGCCGTTTCCGCTGTCGCCTTGCCCTTTCCGCCACGCCTGCTTGAGGTGTGGACGCCAATCCTGTATCGCCTATTCACCTGCGCCTGTCGCATTCCCCTGTTTTTCTGAAAGCCTGATGACATGAAATTCCTCGACCTCGCCAAAGTCTACATCCGCTCGGGCGGCGGCGGCGGCGGCTGCGTGTCGTTCCGGCGTGAAAAGTTCATCGAATTCGGCGGGCCGGATGGCGGCGATGGCGGCAACGGCGGCTCGGTCTGGGTGGAGGCGGTTGAGGGTCTGAACACGCTGATCGACTTTCGCTATCAGCAGCACTTCTTTGCCAAATCGGGTCAGCCCGGCATGGGCAGCCAGCGCACGGGCAAAACCGGGGAAGACATCGTGCTGCGGGTCCCCGTTGGCACCGAGATTCTGGATGAGGATGAAGAAACCATCATCGCCGACCTGACCGAGGTGGGGCAAAAGGTGATCTTGGCCCAAGGCGGCAATGGCGGTTGGGGCAACCTGCGTTTCAAATCCTCCACCAACCGCTCGCCCGCCCGCGCCAACCCGGGGCAAGAAGGGGTGGAGCGCACGATCTGGCTGCGCCTCAAGCTGATCGCCGATGCCGGGCTGGTGGGCCTGCCCAATGCGGGCAAGTCCACGTTCCTTGCCGCCGTCTCGAACGCGCGGCCCAAGATCGCCGATTACCCTTTCACCACGCTGATCCCCAATCTGGGCGTGGTGGGCATTGATGGCGCTGAATTCGTGATGGCAGATATTCCGGGCCTGATTGAAGGCGCGTCCGAAGGCCGGGGGCTTGGCATGCAGTTTCTTGCGCATGTCGAACGCTGCAAGGTGCTGTTGCATCTGGTGGATGGCACCTCGTCCACCATCACCAAGGATTACAAGACCATCGTCACCGAGCTTGAGGCCTATTCCGATGTGCTGGGCGACAAGGCGCGGATCGTTGCGTTGAACAAATGCGATGCGATGGACCCCAAGCAGATTTCAGACCGCCGCCGTGCGCTGGAAAAGGCCAGCGGCGGCCCGGTGCATGTGATCTCGGGCGTGGCGGGCAAAGGCCTGCAAGACGTGTTGCGCGCGATTTACGGCCAAGTGCAGGGTGAGGCTCCGGAAGAGGAGGCTGGCCCGTGGCAGCCCTGACACCCCTGACGGCGCCCGATGTGCGCGCCGCCAAACGGCTGGTCATCAAGATCGGCTCGGCCTTGCTGGTGGACCGGGCGACCGGGCTGAAGCAAGGCTGGCTGTCGGCTCTTGCCATGGACGTGGCAGAGGCCAAGGTGCGCGGCACCGATGTGGTGCTGGTCTCTTCGGGCTCCATCGCCTTGGGGCGCAAGGTGCTGGGCTTGGGCGATGGCGTGCTGACGCTGGAGCAAAGCCAGGCCGCCGCCGCCGTGGGGCAGATCCGGCTGGCGCGCGCCTATGAAGAAGTGCTGGCTCCGCATGGCATCACCACCGGGCAGGTTCTGGTGACGCTGGAAGACACCACCGACCGGCGGCGCTATCTGAACAGCCGCGCCACGATGGAAACCCTGTTGGGGCTGGGCGTGGTGCCGATCGTGAACGAAAACGATACCGTGGCCACCGATGAAATCCGCTTTGGCGACAATGACCGGTTGGCCGCGCAAATCGCGGTGACGGTGGGGGCCGATCAGCTGATTTTGCTGTCGGATGTCGATGGCTTTTACTCGGCCAACCCCAAGGAAGACCCGACGGCGCAACGCTTTGATCTGGTGGAGCATATCACGCCGGAGATCGAGGCGATGGCGGGCGATCCGATTTCGGGCCTGTCCAAAGGCGGGATGAAGACCAAGCTCTTGGCCGCGAAAACCGCGATTGCCGGGGGCTGTGCGATGGCGATCATGGAAGGCTCTGTCCTGCGGCCGCTGTCGGCGTTGGCCAAGGGGGCGCAGCGCACCTGGTTTGTGGCGCAGGCCGATCCGCAGCTGGCGCGCAAGCGCTGGATCAATGCGATGAAACCGCGCGGAGAATTGGTGCTGGATGCCGGTGCCGTATCGGCGCTGCGGGCGGGCAAATCCTTGCTGCCCGCCGGGGTGACCCGGGTTTCGGGCAGCTTCGGCCGTGGTGAGCCGGTGTCGATCCTGTCGCCTGAAGGCGTGGTGCTGGGCAAAGGGCTGGTGCGCTATACCGCCGAAGAGGCCAAGGCGATTGCCGGGCACCGCTCGGGCGATATTGCCGGTATCCTTGGCTATCAGGGGCGGGCTGCGCTGGTTCACAGAGACGATATGGTGATCTGATCCCTGGCCGCCGGGGGGGCTGTCTGCCCCCCCGGACCCCCCCGAGGATATTTATGAAC
>NZ_PGOI01000011.1 GCF_002794355.1 Pseudorhodobacter sp. MZDSW-24AT
CCCTTTGGGACGGTGTATCAGTTTGATGCGCAAGGGCGGATCGTTCCGACTGCCGAAGGCATCATGACGCCCGATGGCGTGCTGCTGGTGGCGGGCAAGCCCGCGCGTCTGCCGCCCCAGCGCCCGGCCTCGGTCGCGGCGGCGGCAGCGGCGGCGGTTGCGGTGCCCGCAGAGGCGGATGCGACGGCGGCGGCAGAGGCGGCCCCCGTCGCGCCGGGTGCGCTGACGCCGGCCGAGACCTTTGCGGCAGATCCCGCCTTGTCAGATGCGCGGCCGCGCGTCCGGCCTGCCGGGCTGGCCCCGGCGGCTGCGGAACGGGCCGAGGATGATGCGTCCTTGGCTCCGGCCGAGGACAGCCGTTTTGCCAGCCTGCGGCCGCGTCTGCGGCCGCAAGCGATTCTGGCCGCCGGGGAAGCCGCGCGGCAGGCCTCGGAAGCGGCCTCGCTCGCGGTGCAGGCGGTGGTGGCGGAAGCCGCCGCCGAGGAGGCCAACCTGAGCCCGCTTGCGGTTTCGGTCTCTCGGGTTCCGGCGGCGCGTCCGCGTGACATGAGCCGCGCGGTGGAAGCCGCGGTGGCAGCCGCCACCCGCCAAGCCGCGCCCGAAGTGGTGGCCGCCGCCGCCCCTGCCCCGCGCAACGCGGCGCCGCAGGTCGAGGCCGATGAGGCGGATGACGAGCCAGAGGTTGCCACGGCGGCGCCGCGCATTCCCTCTTCGGCCAATGTGGCCAAGCAGGCGACTTTTGTGAACGCGATCAATTTGGGACGGCTGAACCTGATCGGCGTCTATGGCACGCAATCCAAGCGCTATGCGCTGGTGCGCCAGCCCAATGGCCGTTACCGCAAGGTGCAGGTGGGCGACAGCCTTGATGGCGGGCGCGTTCAGGCGATCACGGCTTCGGAAGTGCGCTATCAAAAAGGCGGGCGGTTGCTGGCGCTTGCCATGCCTGCAGGCTGAATCCCGGAGGTGCGGGGCCTCAGGCCCCGCTGACCCCGGCCTCGGCAAAGGTGGCCATGCCGGAATGGCAGGCGACCGCACCTTGAACCACCCCCAAAGCCAAAGCCGCGCCCGATCCTTCGCCCAAGCGCAGGCCAAGGTTGAGCAAAGGCTCTTTGCCCAAGGCGCCAAGCAGGCGCGCATGGCCTGATTCGGCGCTGACATGGCCCGCCAAGCAGTGGTCGAGCGCGCCGGGGTGTGCGCGCCACAACACGAGCGCCGCCGCGCAACAGATGAAGCCATCCAGAATCACCGCCACCCGCTCCGCGCGCGCCCGCGCGATGGCCCCGGCCATGGCCGCAATCTCGCGCCCGCCTAGGCAGCGCAGCACCTGCAGCGGGTCGGAAAGATGAGCGGCGTGACGGGCGAGCCCGGCGTCGATCACCTGCGCCTTGCGGATCAGGCCGTGATCATCCACCCCGGTGCCGCGCCCCACCCAATCTTGCGCGCGCCCCCCCAGCAGCGCGGTGGCAAGGGCCGCGGCCGACGTGGTGTTGCCGATCCCCATCTCCCCCGTCACGAGAAGATCGGCCTTGGGATCGACCGCATTCCACCCCGCGGCTAGGGCCGCCAGAAGCTCGGCTTCGGTCATGGCGGGGCTTTGGGTGAAATCGGCGGTGGGCTGATCGAGATCGAGCGCATGCACGCTGAGCGTCGCGCCAAATGCGCGCGACAGCTGGTTGATGGCCGCGCCGCCGTGCCGGAAATTGGCCACCATCTGCGCCGTGACTTCGGGCGGGAAGGCCGACACCCCGCGCGCGGCGATGCCGTGATTGGCGGCGAAGATCAGGACCTGCGGTTGCGCGGCCTGCGGCTTTTCGCGGCCCTGCCAGCCCGCCAACCAGATCGCCAGATCCTCCAGTCGGCCCAGCGCGCCGGGCGGTTTGGTGAGTTGGCCATTGCGGGCCGTCGCCGCCGCCTGCGCGGCGCTGTCGGCCGCGGGCTGGGTGGCGAGGCGCTTGCGGAAATCGTCGAGCGAGGCGAAGGGGGCGGTCATGGCGGGGTGTCCTGCGTTGCGCGGCGTCTGAGGCTTGGCTACAGACGTCTGAACAGAAGTTCCAGTCAGGATCAGACAGGATGCCCTCCAAGGACGACAGGCCGGTGTGGCTTTTGGCGGATGTGGCCTCGGCCTTCGGCTTACTGAGCCGCCTGCCCTTTCCGCAAACGCGGCACCACCGGCCCGAGGCCTGCTGGGCTTGGCCGCTGGTGGGGCTGGCGGTGGGCAGTCTTGGCGCGGCGGCGGGCTGGGGCGCGCTGGCGCTGGGGCTGCCGGTGGGGCTGGCGGCGGCGGCCGTGCTGGCGGCGGGGGTGCTGTGCACCGGCGCGCTGCACGAGGACGGACTGGCCGATACGGCGGACGGGCTGTTCGGCGGCTGGACGCGCGAGCGGCGGCTGGAGATCATGAAGGACAGCCATATCGGCAGCTATGGCACGCTGGCGCTGCTGCTGATGGGGTTGGCGGTCTGGTCGGTGCTGGTGGCCCTGCTGTCGGTGGGCGCTTATGGCGCGATTCTGGCGGCGGCGGTGCTGTCGCGTGCGCCGATGGCGGTGGTGATGGCCGCCCTGCCCTATGCGCGGGCCGATGGTCTGTCGCGGCGCGTCGGGCGGCCTTCGGCGCTTGCGGCGGCGGCGGCGCTGGGGATGGCACTGGCGCTTGTGGCGCCGCTGGGCGGGCTGGCCGGAGCCATGGCGGCGGCGGCGGCTCTGGCCGCTTTGGCGGTGGCGCTGATCGCGCGGGCCAAGATCGGCGGGCAGACCGGCGATATTCTGGGCGCCAGTCAGCAGATGGCGCATCTGGCGGCGCTGAGCATGGCGGCGGCGCTGCTGACATGAAAACGGCGGCCCGCTGCGGGGCCGCCGTGAAATAGGGCAAAGGCGCGCGGATCAGGCGGCGCGGCTGACCAACACGTCATCCACGGTTTTCGCGGCGGAGCCTGCGTCCACACCCGACACCGCCGCGACTTCGCGGGTGAGCCGTTCCAGCGCGGCTTCATAAAGCTGACGCTCGGAATAGGATTGTTCGCGCTGATCGTCGCTGCGGTGCAGGTCGCGCACCACTTCGGCAATGGCCATCAGATCGCCGGAGTTGATCTTCTGTTCATATTCCTGCGCCCGGCGCGACCACATCGCCCGCTTGACCTTGGCCTTGCCCTTCAGCGTGTCCAGCGCCTTCGACACCACATCGGGCGCAGACAGGGCGCGCATGCCGATTTCGGTGGCCTTATGGGTGGGCACCCGCAGCGTCATCTTGTCTTTTTCAAAGGTGATGACGAACAGCTCCAGCTTGAAGCCGGCGATTTCCTGCTCTTCGATGGACATGATCTTGCCCACGCCATGGGCGGGATATACGACGAATTCGTTGGGGCGGAACTCGGGTCTTTTGGACTTGGTCATTCAGTCGCTTCCTAACAGCGGAGGCCCTCTGGCGACAAAAGAACCGCCCCGACCCCATCAGGTCGGGCGATACGGCGGTTTTGTCACAAGAAATTCCACCTCAGGCGAGCAGCGCTGAGCGGAGGTCAGGCGTCCATGATTGTTTGTGACGCTGGTATATCACAAATTTTGCATGATTCCAACTGCCGCAGACCCGTTCAAAGGGGCAAACCGGGGTTGAAAACATGGAATATTTACCATCTTTGCCGAATCGGCATAGCTGGTTTGACGAATCAGGCAGGAAAAAGGCGTCAGCTGCCTTCGCCGGGGGCTTCGGAGAAATACTTCTCGCGCTTGTCTTTTTCGCCATCGCGCGCCTCGGCCTCGGGCAGAGGGTCTTTGCGCACGGTGATGACCGGCCACATTTCGGAATATTTGCGGTTGAAGGCCACCCATTGATCCATGTCCGGCTCGGTGTCCGGGCGGATGGCATCGGCGGGGCATTCGGGTTCGCACACACCGCAATCGATGCATTCATCGGGGTGAATGACCAGCATGTTCTCGCCTTCGTAGAAGCAGTCCACCGGACAGACTTCCACGCAATCGGTGTATTTGCAGGCGATGCAGTTATCAATCACCACATATGTCATCGGATCAGGCCCTTGGATTGGTCGGGTCAGTAGCTAGAGCAAGCGGTGGGATCATTCAAGCGCCTCTGGCGCGGCTTGCGGGTCGAGATCGAGATAAAGCGCCTGCGCCTCGGCGGCGGGACCCCGGCGCAGGCCAAGCGCCTGCACCTTGATCACGCGGATCTGGCGGCCTTGGGCAAAGGTCAGCACATCGCCGATGCAGATGCCATGGCCGGGCTTTTTGGTGCGCTGACCGTTCACTCGGCAATGGCCGCCTTCGATCACCTCGGCAGACAAGGCGCGGGTCTTGAAGAACCGCGCCTGCCAGAGCCATTTGTCCAGCCGCAGGCGCGGCTGGACACCGGGGGCGGGTTTCGCGCCCGGACCGGCCAAGCGTCAGACCTTGCCCTTCAGCGCCATCAGCGCGGCAAAGGGGTTGTCGGGATCGATCGGCTTTTCGGCGCGCTGAGGGCGTGCCTCGAACTGGCGGGGCTTGTTGCTGTCGGGGCGGTCGCCGCCCTTGCCACGGTCGCCCTTGCCGCCACGGTCGTTCTTAGGACGGTCCCCCTTGCCCTGCGCGGGCTTGCCCTCGCCTTGCGGACGGTCGCGCCGGTCGCCCTGCGGGCGCTCGCTGCGCGGCTTGTCGCCTTGCGGACGATCCCCTTGCGGACGTTCGCCGCGCGGCCGATCCCCTGCGGGACGCTCCCGCCGTTCGCCTTGCGGCCGCGCGCCGCGCTCGGGGCGCGGGTTGCGAGGCTTGGGCGCCCAAGTGAAGGTGTAGAACGACTCCATCTCGGGTGCGGCAGCTTCGGCCTGCGGCTCTTCCGGCACGGGGGCCAGCACCGAGACTTCTTCCGGGATCGGGTTTTGCGGCGCGTCGGGATCGACGGCCGGGGCCACGACCACGGGTTCCGAGGTCTTGACCTTGGCGCGTT
Source organism: Pseudorhodobacter sp. MZDSW-24AT (assembly GCF_002794355.1). GTDB lineage: Bacteria > Pseudomonadota > Alphaproteobacteria > Rhodobacterales > Rhodobacteraceae > Pseudotabrizicola. The sequence continues at coordinate 4,931 of NZ_PGOI01000011.1, forward strand.
CGGCCTTTTCGCCCTTATAGCCCAGACCCGCCATCAGATCCGCGAACTGGTCCAGCGTCATGCCGGTGATCGACAGCATGTCGGGCGTTGCCTCGAACCCGGCGCGGCTGTCTTTCTGGCGCAGGATATCGGCCAGACGCTCCAGCATGTCGATGCGGATCGCACGGCTGCCCGCCGGGTGATAGCCCGCCAGCGTGTAATGCGATTTCGGCACCTCGGCCACATTGGGGATGGTCACGAGGCCCGGAGGCGGGCTTTCGGGGAATTCGTCCAGACCGTTCCACAGCGACCACAGCACCAAGCGCAACCGGGTGGGCGCGGGTTTGAGCAGAAGCGGCAGGAAGATGGTGAACTGGCCAAAGCGCACGCCATGCTTGCGCAGCGCGCCGCGCGACTCTTGATCCAGCTCTTTCACGTCATTGGCCACGAGGTCGCGCGGCAAGACGCCCAGACCCTCGACCAGACGGAAGGCGAACCCCCGGGCCAGCCCGGTGAGGGTTTCATCCCGGCTCATCGCGGCCAGCGGCTCGAACAGGGCGGCCACCTTGCGGTCGATGAAATGCTGCAAGCGACGGCGCACCTTTTCGGCCACCTCGAAGCCCGCTTCCTCGTCCACGAAAGCCTCGACCGAGGGGCGCAGCGCCTCGGCGCCTTTCACCAGTTTGCCCACCGCAGTGGTGCCCCACATCAGGCCCCCCTGCTCGGTGAAATCCATCTCGGTGTCGGGCGCATTGTAGAACCGGTCTGCCCGCAGGTGGAATTCCGGCTTGAGCGCCTGAACGGCGGCCTGCGCCATCACCTTTGCCTCATCGGGTGAGGTGCTGGCATCCTGCCGGAACCGGAATCCCTCCAGACGGCCGACGAATTCGCCTTCAACCGTCACTTCGCCTTTGTCGTTCACCTCGGCCACGAGGGTCTCCTTCTGCTTCAACCGGCGAAGCAGCACACTTGTCCGCCGGTCTACAAATCTTTGCGTCAGTCTTGCGTGCAATGCATCTGACAGACGGTCTTCTACAGCGCGAGTCTCGTCGCGCCAATGGCTTTCGTTATCCACCCAGCCTTTGCGCTGCGCAATGTAGGTCCAGGTGCGGATATAGGCGAGGCGTTTCGAGATGGCGTCGATGTCCCCATCGGTGCGGTCGATGCGGGCGACCGCCTTGCCGATCCAGTCAGAAGGCACCCGCCCGCCGCCAAGACCCCGGCCACAGAGGAATTCGAAAAGGCGGGCGAGAAGCCCTGCGTGATCGCTGGCGGAGGCCCCGCGAAAATCGGGGACGCGGCAGACATCCCACAACAGCTGCACCCGCTTTGGCCCGGTCAGCCGGTCGCGCACCTCGGGCATCTCGACCAGCGATTTCAGCGCCAGCACGTCATCGGCATCGCGGGCGCGGGTGAGCCATTCGTTCGAGGTATGCTCTTCCAGGCTGCGGATCAGCCGGTCGGCGTTGCCGAAATCCAGCGCGTGGTTGCGCCACATGAGCTTGCGCACCGGGGCAAACTGGTGGTTTTCAATGGCCTCGATGATCTCTTCGTCAAAGGGCCGCGCCTCACCGGTGACGCCAAAGGTGCCGTTTTCGGTGTGGCGCCCTGCCCGCCCGGCGATCTGCGCCAATTCTTGCGGGTAAAGCCCGCGCATCCGGCGGCCATCGAATTTGGCGGTGGCGGAGAAGGCGATGTGCTTGATATCAAGGTTGAGCCCCATGCCGATGGCATCGGTGGCCACCAGATAATCGACATCCCCATTCTGATACAGCGCCACCTGCGCATTGCGGGTGCGTGGGGAAAGCGCCCCCATCACCACCGCACAGCCACCCTTCTGACGACGGATCAACTCGGCGATGGCATAGACGTTTTCAACCGAAAAGCCCACAATCGCGCTGCGCGGGGGCATACGGCTTATCTTTTTCGAACCTGTATAGGTCAGCTCGCTGAAACGCTCGCGTTTCAGGAAGGTCACCCCCGGCACCAGACCCGCAATCGCGGGGCGCATGGTTTCCGCGCCCATGAACAGGGTTTCATGCAGGCCGCGCGCCCGCAGCAGACGGTCGGTGAAGACATGGCCGCGGTCGGGATCGGCGCAAAGCTGGATTTCGTCGATGGCCACGAAGTCGGCACCGATTTCCAGCGGCATCGCTTCGACCGTGCAGACCCAATACTGGGTGCGGTCGGGCACGATCCGCTCTTCCCCGGTGACCAGCGCCACGACCGAAGGGCCGCGCAGCGCAACGATCCGGTCATAGACTTCGCGGGCAAGCAGACGCAGCGGCAGGCCGATCACCCCCGTGCGGTGGCCGAGCATGCGGTCGATCGCATAATGGGTCTTGCCCGTATTGGTCGGCCCGAGGACCGCCGTGATCCGGCCGGTGGTCGCGCCCATCCTGTGCCCTTGTGCCTGACGTTAAAGATCGGTGCCCGCGACCTGGGTTTCCAGCCGCTTCACATTGTCTGATACGCCGCGCAGATTGGGATGTATAGCCAGCGCGGCGCGGTAGACCTCCAACGCCTTGCCGGGATTGTCCAGTTCTTCGTAAATCGCGCCCAAGCCTGCCAGCGCCCCGAAATGGCGTGGGTTCAGGGTCAGCGCGCGCCCGATGTCCGAGATCGAGGGGCCGAGCTGGCGCGCCTGATAATAGGCGGTGGCCCGCGCATTCCAGCCTTCGGCAAACTCTGGGGCATGGTCTGTCAGCGCGGTGAAGTGATCGATCGCCTCCGAGATCTTGCCCGCGGCCATGGCGTCACGCCCGCGCTGCAACAGCAGATCCATCGCCGGAGAGCCGCTTTTGGACCATTCGTTCCAGATCTCACGCTCCAGCCGGGGGGCGGTGCGTTCATCGGCAGATTTGAGCTTGTCGAACAAATCGTCGAGCGATTCCTCTGCCCCTGCCACCGGCGCGGAGAGAAAAACTGCACAAAGTGCCGCCACGAAAAGATTGAGAAACCGCGCATGTGCTTTCATATGTCGAAGGTAGCGTATTGGCGCGGAAAAACCATATCCAAGCCGTCACAAGGCAGAGAGGATTTCTACATGAGCGACGTGGTAACCGAAGCGGTGCAGGTGCTGTCGAAAAAGCTGTCGGGCGGCTTTGACGGCGTGGCCAAATTCGTGATCGAAGGCGAAGGCGCGATCATGCTGGATGGCGAAGGCGTGCGCGCGGGCGACGACCCGGCCGATGTGACGATGACGGCGAGCGCCGAGGTGTTCAAGCGCATCCTTGACGGCGATCTGAATCCGACGATGGCCTTCATGCAGGGCAAGCTGGCGGTGGATGGCAGCATGGGCATGGCGATGAAACTGGGCTCGGTTCTGGGGTGAGCGTGTCCGGCCCGCCCCCCGCACCGCTGCATGCCGAACTGGCGCTGGGGCCAGAGGGCGGTGCCGCCTATTGGCTGACCGCCTCGGATGGGGTGCGTATCCGTGCCGGGGTGTGGCCGAGCGGCGAAAAAGGGACGGTGCTGCTGTTTCCCGGCCGCACCGAATATGTTGAGAAATACGGGTTGGGCGCGGCGGATCTGCGCGCGCGCGGTTATGCGACGGTGGTGATCGACTGGCGCGGCCAAGGGCTGGCGGACCGGTTGCTGCCTGACCGTATGCTGGGGCATGTGGCGCAGTTTCAGGATTATCAGCGCGATGTGCAGGCGGTGCTGCAAATGGCGCAGCGGTTGGGCCTGCCGGAACCCTATTACCTGATCTCGCATTCGATGGGCGGCGCGATTGCGCTGCGCTCGCTGATGCAGGGCCTGCCGGTCAAGGCGGCGGTGTTTTCGGCACCGATGTGGGGCATTGCGATGAAAGCGTGGTTGCGGCCCTTTGTGCCGCAGGTGACGCGGGTCTCGGGCTGGTTGGGACAGGCCAACCGGCTGGCGCCCAGCACCAGCGCCAAAAGCTATGTGCTGGAAACCGGCTTTGGCGGCAATGTGCTGACCACCGACCCCGAGATGTGGCAGTATATGAAACGCCAGATGGTCGAGCGGCCAGAACTGGCCTTGGGCGGGCCGAGCATTGCATGGCTGGCCACGGCGCTGGCGGAATGCCGCGATCTGGCGCTGCGGCCTTCGCCCGATTATCCGGCGCTGACGGCGCTGGGCACCGCCGAAAAGGTGGTTGATGTGGCGCCGATCCATCTGCGCATGGCGCGTTGGCGGGGGGGGCGGCTGGCGCTGTATGAGCGCGCCGAGCATGAGGTGCCGATGGAAACACCGATGCACCGGACCCGTTTCTATGACGAGGCAGCGGCGCTGTTCGACGCGCATCGCTGAGTGGCGCCGCGCCCTGAGGCGCGGCCTGCCGCTGATCAGATCTTGATCTGGCTGAAGCCTTCGCGCAGCGCATGTGACCAAGCCTCGCTCATGGCGCGGAAGGATTCGTCGCCCGCTTCGATCCGGCGCTGGGTGCCGATGCGCAGCGCATCGCGGGGGATGACGCACAGATCAAGCGGCATGCCCACCGACAGGTTGGAGCGCAAGGTGGAATCCATCGACAACAGCACCGCCTTTTGGGCATCGCTGAGCGAGGTGGAAGGTTTCACCACCCGGTCAAGGATGGGCTTGCCGTATTTATGCTCGCCAATCTGCAAGAAGGGCGTGTCTTCGGTGGCTTCGATGAAATTGCCTTCCGGATAGATCAGGAACATGCGCATGCCGCCGCCCTTGCGCTGCCCTGCCACGATCATGGTGGCGCTGGCGCCTTGGGCCATCGACAGTTTTTCATCAATCTCGCGCCGCACCTCGGCCAGCACATTGCCCACGATCTGCGCCACCTTGAGCATGGTGGGGGCCAGCATCACCGAGGTGTCGGGGGTGGCGTCCTTGTCGTCCATCGCGTCGCGCAGGCGGGCAATCGTGGTTTGGGTCACCGATAGGCTGCCTGCAGTGAGGATGGTGATGATCCGCTCACCCGGTTCTTCGAAGTGGAACATCTTGCGATAGGTGGCGATGTTGTCGAGCCCGGCATTGGTGCGCGTATCCGACAACAGCACCATGCCCTCGTTCAGCAACAGCCCGACACAATAAGTCATATTTCCGCCCCCAAGACTCGACGCCGAACGCTACTGCCGGCGCGGAGGGATGGAAAGGGCGATCATGCAGCAAAGCCCTGCATGACTGCACATCTAAAGGCTTGCCAGCACCGTGAAAGCGGGGCCTTTCACCAGTTGCATCGTCACAAGGACGAGTGCGGCGGCGGCACCGATCCGGAAGAAGCGATGCTGCCAGAATTTGCGCCGGGGGGTGAGGTCTTCGCTGTCGACCTCGGAAGCCGTTCCGGGGTCGGTCTGGAACATGGCGGGCAGCGTGCGGCGGCGCGGTTTGGGGCTGGCGGTGGCGGCCACCGAGGCGGCGGGCACGGGCGCGTGCAACACCAGCGGTGCCGCTGGGTCAATGGGTTGCGCCTTGTCCAGCGCGGCCAGAAAATCGGCCAGGCTGAAGGCGGTTCCCGAGGCGGGTTCCAGCGGGGGCAACGCATGGCGGGCGGCATTTTCGGTGAGTCGCAAGATGATGGCGAGCCGCGCGGCCTCATCCTTGGCCGGATAGCGCCCTGAGGGGGCCCCGGAACTGAAGGTGTTGTAGCCAAAGCCCGAGGCCTCGAAATAGTCGCGCAAGGGCTTGGGGGCGCGGCGCAAGGCTTCGGCGGTGGCCGGATCGCGGAACAGGGCGACGGTGGCGGAATCATCCTGCGGGCTGAATCCGGCGGCGGCGAGCAGACCGTCCAGCCGTGAGTCCGGCGCGTTCGACTGCGGGATCACTTCAAAAATGTCGAAATCGTAACCCAAGGCCATGCTGCCCCCCATGTGCGCTTTGTCTCGCAAGGGCAAGGTGCGCAGCAGTTGTGGCAACAGCGCGGCGGAATTGCGAAAACTGTCGCCAATTCCGCCGCTATTGCTGGGTTTGCGACTGGGTTTGGCTTTGGAGCACCGTCACCGAGACATCAAGGCTTTCCTCGCCCGGGCCGCGCGTGGTGCCACGAATCATCGCCGCATGTGCCGAATCAAGGCCCGAGCCAAGCCGGATGTAGCGGTCATCCGGGCAGCACCGGTTGGCGGGGTCGAACCCGACCCAGCCCAGACCGGCGATGAACACCTCGGCCCAAGCATGGGCGGCGTCATGGGCCGCGCCGTCGATGCCCACCAGAAGATAGCCCGAGACATAGCGCGCGGGCAGGCCGATGTGGCGGGCCACGGCGATGACCGCATGCGCCTGATCCTGACAGACACCGGTGCCCAGCGCCATCGCCTCGGCCGCGGTGGTCTGTGAGGTTGTGGTGCCAGGGGTGTAGACGATGGCGTCAGAGACGCGCGCCGAAACGGCATGGGCGGCGGCCAAGGCATCCTGCTGCGGCGTCAGCCCTTCTGCCAAGGCGATCAGGGCCGCATCGGCTTCGGTGGGATGGGTCTTGCGCAGATAGGCCTCTGGCGGCACCAATTCCTTGTGGCCCCGCAAGACCCCGGCCTGATCCAGCGTTTCCACCTGTCCGGTCACATGCACGGTGATCTCATTCACCGGGCCGAGCACCGTCCATCCCTGAACCCAGTCGCCTGCCCCGTCACGAAAGCCGCCGCCCATCTGGCCATCGCTGACCGTGACCTTCCAGCGCAGCATCTTTTGCCCTGCGCAGAGCGATGGCATCAGCCGGTGGCTTTGCACCACGCCGCGCACGGGTTGGTCGTAATGGTAGCGGGTGACATGATCGACCGTCAGCAGCATCAGCGCACATCCCCATTCAGATAGCAGTCCCGGATGACAGAGCCCGCCCGCGCCATATCGCCGATGAAGCGGCTGAGGAATTCGTGCAGGCCTTCGTCAAAGATGTCTTCCACGCGCAACTCGGCCAGTTCGGCCTGAATGCCGCGCGCCTTTTCCTGCGCCGCCGTCTTGCGCTGATAGCCGCGCGCCAGCCGGTCCAGATGCGTGGTCATGCCGTCGACACAGGTGATCAGGCTGCGCGGGCATTGCGGGTTCAGGATCAGGAAATGCGCGATCTTGGCCGCCGTCACCTCGCCGCCATAGGCCCAGTGAAAGGCCCGGTGCGAGGACATGGCGCGCAAAAGCGTGGTCCATTGGTAATTGTCCAGCCCCGAGCCGACAAACTCCAACCGGGGCAGCAGGACGTAATATTTCACATCCATCAGCCGCGCGGTGTTGTCGGCGCGTTCCAGAAAATAGCCAAGGTTCAGGAAATCCCAGCCATCGTTGCGCAACAGCGTGGCATCGATCGACCCGCGCACAAGGGCGGTGTTGCGCATGGTCCAATCGGTCAGCACCGACAGATCGAGTTCCGACCGGGGACGGCGCTCCAGCTGACGCAGCTCCTGAAAGGCGGTGTTCAGCGCATCCCAGACCTGCGTGGTCAGCGCGGTGCGCACGATGCGCCCGTTTTCCCGCGCGGCCCGGATGCAGGACATCACCGAAGACGGATTGTCCCCGTCGAAAAAGAACCAGCTTTCCAGATTGCGCTGCACCGCATCGCCATATTTGCGGGCAAAGCCATCGGCGGTGCCGCTCGCGTGCAGAAGCGATTCCCATTCGTTGCGATAGCCTGCGGCCGAGGGCATCAGCGCGATGCGTGCCCCCACTTCCAACAGCCGGGCCGAGGTTTCGGCGCGCTCCATGTAACGGGCCAGCCAGAAAAGATTGTCTGCGGTTCTGCTCAGCATGTCTGGTTCACTCCGCCAGCACCCAAGTATCCTTAACCCCGCCGCCCTGCGACGAGTTCACCACCAAAGACCCTTCGGTCAACGCCACCCGGGTGAGGCCACCGGGCACCAGTTCGATCCGCTCGCCCACAAGGCAATAGGGCCGCAGATCCACATGGCGCGGCGCGATGCCTTCGGCCACAAAGGTGGGCGTCGTCGACAGCGCGAGCGTGGGTTGCGCGATGTAATTGCCCGGATTGGCGGTGATGCGGGCGCGGAACAGCTCCACCTGATCGGCGCTGGCCTTGGGGCCCACCAGCATGCCGTAGCCGCCCGAGCCATGCACCTCTTTCACCACCAGCTCATTCAGATGCGCCAGCACATATTTCAGATCTTCCGCCTTGCCGCATTGCCAGGTGGGGACGTTGTTCAGAATGGGCTCTTCCCCAAGGTAAAAGCGGATCATCTCGGGCACATAGGTGTAGACGGCCTTGTCATCGGCAACGCCCGCACCCGGCGCCGAACAGATGCTCACCCCGCCCGAGCGGTAAACATCCATCAACCCCGGCACGCCCAGCATGGAATCGGGGCGGAAGCACAAAGGATCGATAAAAGCGTCATCCAGACGGCGGTAGATCACATCCACCCGGCGCGGGCCTTCGGTGGTGCGCATGAAGACGAATTCGCCCTCGACAAACAGATCCTGCCCTTCGACCAGCTCCACGCCCATCAGATCGGCCAGAAAGCTGTGTTCGTAATAGGCGCTGTTGTAATGGCCGGGGGTCAGGATCACCACCGTCGGCTCGCGGTCGCATTTCTGCGGCGCGACCGAGGCCAGCGTGCGGCGCAGGATCTCGGGGTAACTGTCGACGGGCTGGATGCGGTTCTCGCGGAACAGATCCGGGAACATGCGCATCATGATCTCGCGGTTTTCCAGCATGTAGGACACGCCCGAAGGGGTGCGGCAGTTGTCTTCCAGCACAAAGAACTCATCGGGGCCGGTGCGCACCAGATCGATGCCGACGATATGGGAATAAACCCCTTTGGGCGGCACGATACCGACGACCGCCTTCTCATAGGCCTCGTTCAGATAGACCAGCCGCGCCGGAATGCGGCCCGCGCGCACAATCTCGCCCCGGCCATAGACATCGACCAGAAAGGCATTGAGCGCGCGCGCGCGCTGCTTGATGCCGCGCTCCAGCTTGGCCCATTCCGCGCCGGAAAACACCCGCGGAAACATGTCGAACGGGATCAGGCGGTCCGGATCGCCGCCTTCGCCATAAACGGCAAAGGTGATGCCGATGCGCCGGAACAGCGCCTCGGCCTCGGCCTGTTTCATCTGGCGCAACTCGGCCGGCATGGCCGTCATCCAGTCCTGCAGCCGCGCATAGGGCGCGCGCACCGAATGGCCCTGATACATCTCGTTAAAATAGCTGGTCACAACGGCCCCCGTTCCCCGGTCCTTGACCTCAGTTAATCAGCCCCGTCCCGCCTGCGAAAGGGGGAGCCTGCATTTCCTGCGCGCTTAATGGCCATTCGCCCCAATTTTGTGCGGCGATTTGCTGGCAGCGGGTCTTTCCCCCGGCGCGCGGCGTGCTAGGCTCCCCTTATGTCCGCACAATTGCTCAGCTTTACCGACCGAGGCATCTTCTGCGCCGAAGGGGGGTTCTACATCGACCCGTGGCACCCGGTGGACCGCGCGCTGATCACCCATGGCCACAGCGACCATGCCCGCTGGGGCCATGGGCACTATCTGTGCACCCATCAGGCGCTGCCGGTGATGCGGCACCGCCTTGGCGATATCCGCGCCGAAGGCATCGGCTATGGCGAGCGGCGCCAGATCGGCGGGGTCGAGGTGAGCTTTCACCCGGCCGGCCATGTGCCCGGCTCGGCGCAGATCCGGGTGGCGCGTGGCGGCGAGGTCTGGGTGGTGTCGGGCGATTACAAGGTGGAAGCCGACGGGCTGTCAGAACCCTTCGAGCCTGTCGCCTGCCACAGCTTCATCAGCGAATGCACCTTCGGCCTGCCGCTGTTCCGCTGGCAACCGCAAGCGGTGATCGCGGAGCAACTGGCCAACTGGTGGCACACCAATGCTGCCGAAGGGCGAGCCTCGATCCTCGCGGCTTACGGCTTGGGCAAGGCGCAGCGGCTGATGACGCTGCTGCCGCAGGCGGGGCCGATCCTCACCCATGGCGCGGTCGAGGAAACCACCCGCATCCTGCGCGACCAAGGCTATCCCCTGCCCGCCACCACCCGCGTGGTCGCCGGGATGGATGCGAAATCCCACCCCGGCGCGCTGATCATCGCGCCGCCTTCGGCCTTGGGCACCGCTTGGGCGCGGCGCTTTGGCCCCAGCGCCGAGGCCTTTGCCAGCGGCTGGATGGCCCTGCGCGGCATCCGCCGCCGCCGTGGCCTTGGCACCGGCTTCGTGATCTCGGACCATGCCGATTGGCCCGGCCTCAACGCCGCCATCCGCGCCACCGGGGCCGAGCGGGTGTTCGTGACCCATGGCTACACCACCCCCTTCCGCCGCTGGCTGGAAGAACAGGGCTATGAAGCCGGGATCGTGCAGACCGAATTCGGCGGCGAAGAGGCCGACACCCCAAGCGAGGCGGAGCCGTCATGATCTTGCACCTTTCCGAAATACTCTCGGGGGGGGAGGCCGCAGGCCTGGGGGGGCAGACAGCCCCCCCTGCGACGCTGGCCAAGGGCGCGCGCGCATGAAACGCTTCGCCGCCCTGTTCAACGCCCTCGATTCCACCACCAAGACCGGGGCCAAAACCGCCGCCTTGGTCGATTACTTCCGCACCGCCCCCGAGGCCGACCGGGTCTGGACCATCGCGCTTTTGTCGGGCCGCCGCCCCAAGCGGGTGGTCAATGCCACCGAATTGCGCACATGGGCGGCAGAGGCGGCCGGGGTGCCGCTGTGGCTGTTCGAGGAATCCTACGCCATCGCGGGCGATCTGGCCGAAACCATCGCGCATCTTTTGCCACGCGCCACACAGGCGGCAGATCCCTCGCTCGACGCCAGCTTGCGCGGGCTGATTGCCCTGACCGGACGCCCCGAGGCGGAGCGGCGCGCCTATGTCACCGCGGCCTGGGCCGGGCTGGGGCCCGATGAGCGCTTCCTCTTCAACAAGCTGATGACGGGCGGCTTTCGCATGGGGGTCAGTTCCGGGCTGATGACGCGCGCGCTGGCGCAGGCGACCGGGGTGGATGCGGCGGTGATGGCGCATCGGCTGATGGGCGACTGGGACCCGGCCCGCACCCGCTTTGCCGAGCTGACCGAAAGCGGCGGCGCCGAGACCGGTGCGCGGCCCTACCCTTTCGCGCTGGCCAGCGGGCTGGAGACTGCGCCGGAAAGCCTTGGCCCCGCTGCGGACTGGCTGGCGGAATGGAAATGGGATGGCATCCGCGGCCAGATCATCGCCCGCGCGCAAAGCTTTGCGATCTGGAGCCGTGGCGAGGATCTGATCACCGACCGCTTTCCCGAATTCGCCCCTTTGCAAGACCACCTGCCCCCCGGCACCGTGCTGGATGGCGAGATCGTGGCCTGGGGCGGCACAGCCCCCCTGCCCTTTGCCGACCTGCAAAAACGCATCGCCCGCAAGACGGTGCCGAAAAAGCTTCTGACCGAGGCGCCCGGGCATTTTCTGGCCTATGACCTGCTGGAAGCGGAGGGCACGGATCTGCGCGAGACACCTCTGGCCGCGCGGCGCGCACGGCTGGAAGCGATCCTTGCCGCCCTGCCGCCCGGCCTGCCGATCTCGGCTTCCCCGGTGGTGCAGGGGGACTGGCCAGAGTTGATCGCGCTGCGCGCCACCGCGCGGGCGCGCCGGGCCGAAGGGCTGATGCTCAAGCGCCTGTCCTCGCCCTATCACGCCGGGCGCAAGCGCGGCGACTGGTGGAAATGGAAGCTGGACCCGTTCAGCGTGGATGCGGTGATGCTTTATGCGCAATCGGGCCATGGGCGGCGGGCCAATCTGTTCACCGATTTCACCTTTGCGGTGCGCGATGGCAATGATCTGGTGCCCTTTACCAAGGCCTATTCCGGCCTGACGGATGCCGAATTCGCGGAGATCACCCGCTGGGTGGGCAAGCACACGGTGGAGCGCTTTGGCCCCGTGCGCCGCGTGGTGCCGGAACTGGTGTTCGAGATCGGCTTCGAGGGCATTCAGGAAAGCCCCCGCCACAAATCCGGCATCGCCTTGCGCTTTCCGCGCATGTTGCGCTGGCGGCAGGACAAGGCGGTGGACGAGATCGACACGCTGGAAAGCCTGCGCAGCCTGTTGCGGCAGGTGTCAGAGCCGGGGGCTTTGCCCGCCGAAAAGGAAGATCCGGGGGCTTCGCCCCCGGGCCCCCAGGATATTTGAAAACAGATGACGTCCGCGCGGGTTGAAATGCAGGGCGTGCAGGCCCTATTGAAGGGGGAACTTTGAAAGGTATTCCCATGACCCTGCCGCTGCCTCGCCCTGTGTTTGATGCCAATGCCGCTTCGGGCGGGTTCGGGGCTTTGCCCGAATGGGACTTGCGCGATCTGTATCCGGCGCCCGACTCGGAGGCGTTTCAGGCCGATCTGGCATGGCTGGAGACGGCTTGTGCCGATTTCGCTGCCAAATATGAGGGCAAGCTAGCAAGTCTGGATGCGGCGGGCTTGCTGGACTGTGTGCTGGCCTATGAAAAGATCGACATCGTGGCCGGGCGGCTGATGTCTTATGCGGGCCTGCGCTACTATCAGAACACCATGGACAGCGACCGCGCCAAGTTCATCGCCGATGTGCAGGATGAGGTGACGACCTTCACCACGCCGCTCGTGTTTTTCAGCCTCGAGTTCAACCGTCTGGAAGATGCGCATCTGGCGGCGCTGATCGCCGCCAATGCCGATCTTGCCCGCTACAAGCCGGTGTTCGACCGGATGCGGGCGATGCGGCCGCATCAGCTGTCGGATGAGCTGGAAAAGTTCCTGCATGACGAGTCGGTTGTGGGCGCAAGCGCTTGGAACAAGCTGTTCGACGAGACCATGGCCGGGCTGATGTTCAAGGTGGCGGGCGAAGAGGAGGAGCTGAACCTCGAGGCGACGCTGAACCTGCTCACCGACCCGGACCGCACGAAACGCGAGGCGGCGGCGCGCGCGCTGGCGGCGGTGTTTGACAAGAACATCAAGCTTTTTGCCCGGGTCCACAACACGCTTGCCAAGGAAAAGGAGATCCACGACCGCTGGCGCAAGATGCCCAGCCCGCAGCATGGGCGGCATCTGTCGAACCATGTGGAGCCCGAGGTGGTGGAGGCCTTGCGCAATGCGGTGGTGGCCGCCTATCCCAAGCTGAGCCACCGCTACTACCGGCTGAAGGCCAAATGGATGGGGCTGGAGCGGTTGCAGGTCTGGGACCGCAACGCACCCTTGGCACTGGAAGCGCCCAAGGTGGTGGGTTGGGAAGAGGCCACGCAGACCGTGCTGGGGGCTTATGGCGATTTCGCCCCCGAGATGGCAGATCTGGCCAAGCCCTTTTTCGAGAAAGGCTGGATCGACGCAGGGGTGAAGCCGGGCAAGGCACCGGGCGCTTTTGCGCATCCGACCGTGTCCACCGTCCACCCTTATGTGATGCTCAACTATCTGGGCAAGCCGCGCGATGTGATGACCTTGGCGCATGAGCTGGGGCATGGGGTGCATCAGGTGCTGGCGGCGGGACAGGGAGAATTGCTCTCTTCGACCCCGCTGACACTGGCGGAAACCGCCAGCGTGTTTGGCGAGATGCTGACCTTCCGCAAGCTGCTTGATCAGGCCAAGACCCCGGCCGAGCGCAAGACGCTGCTGGCCGGCAAGGTGGAGGACATGATCAACACGGTCGTGCGCCAGATCGCCTTTTATGATTTCGAGTGCAAGCTGCACGCCGCCCGCGCCGAGGGCGAGCTGACCCCGGACGACATCAACGCCCTGTGGATGAGTGTGCAGGCGGAATCGCTGGGCGATGCCTTTGATTTCATGGACGGCTATGAAACCTTCTGGGCCTATATCCCGCATTTCGTGCATTCGCCGTTTTATGTCTATGCCTATGCTTTCGGCGACGGTCTGGTGAACGCGCTTTATGCCGCCTATGAAAGCGGGCTGCCCGACTTTGAGCAGAAGTATTTCGAGATGCTGAAGGCCGGTGGATCAAAGCACCACAAGGAGTTGCTGGCGCCCTTTGGTCTGGATGCGTCCGACCCGAAATTCTGGGACAAAGGCCTGTCGATGATTGCAGGCTTCATCGACGAGCTGGAGGCGATGGAGGACTGAGCCTTCACGCAAGGCCGCCGGATCTGGCGCGAACGCTCAGATCCGGTTGGCGCGGCGCTGGATCAGGGCGTCCATATGGGCCAGCATCAACTGTTCGGCCTCATCCGCGGAATTTGCCAAGGCATCCGCCCCGGTCAAGGACAGCAGGCGCGACTCTTGGCTGATGATCGGGCCACCGATCATCACCCAAACCCCGGGGATATGCGCGCGCAAGGCCACCACCAACCGTGTGAGCGGCAGGATCATCTCGATCGACGTGGCCCCCAAGGCCACAGTGATCGGCGCATGGCCCTCGATCTCTTGCACGAGATCATCGGCGCTGTCGTTCTGCACCACGTCGATTGTCCAGCCCCGGCGGCGCAGGTCATCGGCGGCAAGGGTCAGGCCGAAAAGATGCCCCTCGCCCGGACAGGGGGCAAAGACAGCGTGCTGGCCGGGTTTGCGGTCGGACAGGCGCACGAAAACCTCGCGCAGGTCGTTCATGATGCGCCAGACGCGGTGCGAGGCGCGCAGCATTTCGGGCATCGCAATCGAGTCGCGCGCCCAGACATCGCCCACCTGCTGCACCGCCCCTGCGAGCAAGCCATGATACAGCGTGTCGGCAGGCATGCCGGACAGCCGGGCATCGCGCATGAAATCGGAGGCAGCGCCGTCATCCGCCCCGAGCAGCGCATCCCGCAAAAGCGCGATCTTGGGTGCGCTTGCCTCGATCCGGTCGCGGCGGGCCTGCGCGGCCACGCGCAGGATGACTTCGGCGGCAAAGGAATGCACGATGGCCTGCGGCCGCTCGGTCAGTTCCGCCTCGGGCGAAAACTGCCAACCGGTGTCAGCGGTGAACGCTGGAAGCCCTGTTGCCATCTCTGATCACTTTGAACGTGGCCCCGCCTGTGACGGACCGGATGGCCCTTCCCGCGCGGGGCGATCCCCCCCTGGGCGATTCCCGCCCTTGAGGTGAAATTTGGGGGAAAACTGTCAACCTGTCCACATTACTTTTGCAAAGGCCCCGCGCCGCGACGAGCGCAGGGCCTGTGACCAAGGCTGTTTAGAGGCGGATTTCGGACGCCCCGTCCAAGGCAAGATCCATCATCGCTTGCGTCCCCCGCACGAATTCCAGCGGGCAAGGATAGGCCGCGCCGGTGCGGATGCTGCGGCCAAACGCCTCGACCTGCAGCTTGTAGTGATTGGCGGTGGGGAAGCGGTCGGTGATGACGCGCTGGCCGGGAAGGTGCAATTCCACCTCGGCCACGTCATGCACATTGGCGTTGAAGGGCGCAGAGCCGACGCGGATCATGCCCTTGTCGCCTTGGAACACCACCTCTTGCCGGTTCGACAGGCGCATCGACGTCATCGAGCGATAGGTGAAGCGTCCGGTGGGGCCTTGCATCAGCGCGGCCAGATCGGCAAAGACCTCGACCCCGGCGTCCATGATGACGCGCGCAGAGACATCCACAGGCTCGGCCCCGGTGACAAAGCGCATGGAGCCCAGCGTGTAAACGCCGATATCGCGCAGCGAGCCACCGCCGGTGTCGGGGCGGTTGCGGATGTTGCCGGGTTCGGCCGCGTTGTTATAGCTGAAAGCCGCGTCGACATGGCGCAGGGTGCCAATCTCGCCCGCCTCCAGCCACGCTTTGGCGCGCTGCCATTGCGGGTGATGCACGATCATATAGGCCTCGGCCGCCAAGAGCCCGCTGGCATCGCGCGCGGCGATGATCTGGTCGATCTGTTCGGCGCGCAAGGCGATGGGCTTTTCGGTCAGCACATGCTTGCCTGCCGCAAGCGCCTTGAGTGTCCACTCCACATGCAGATGGTTGGGCAGCGGGACATAGACAGCCTCAATGCCGGGGTCGGCCAACAGGGCCTCATAGCTGCTGTGCACCTCCAGCGCGGGGCAAAAGGCGCGGAACCCTTCGGCCTTGGCCGGATCAGAGGTGGCCAGCGCCGCAAGTTCGGCCCCCTCGGCGGCATGGATGGCGGGGGCCATATGCTCGCGTGCGAATTTGGCCGCGCCGAGCACGCCCCAACGGACTGGTTTCATCTGCTTCTCTCCCTGTTAGCGCAATCAGACTAACGGCTTGCACGGATTGGGGGAAGTCATTTGACGCAAGGCTGGTGCAGAGGGCCGTCCATGCGGTCTGTCAGGCGTCACGCCTTGCGAAAGCGCATCAGCGTCATCATGCCAAAGGGGGGCAGCGCGGTTTCTTCGATCAGAGTAAGCCCGCGCGTGCCTGTCACCGTGCTGCGCTGAAAATCAGAGTGCCATCCCAGACGGTCTGCGAAAGGGGCGAAGACCCGCTCAAGCCACGGCAAGGCCCCCTTGTCGGCGGGATCACGGGCGAAGTGGTTGACCATCACGATGGTGCCGCCGGGGCGCAGCACGCGCGTCATTTCCGCCATCACCCGCTCAGGCTCGGGCACCACCGACATGATGTGCAGGGCGCTGATATGGTCAAAGCTGTTGTCGGCGAATTCCAAGGCACGGGCATCCATCAGGCGCAGCGCCTCGACATGCGCGAGGCCCTGTTCCTTGACCTTGTCGCGCGCTTTCTCCAGCATGGCTTCGCTGGCGTCGATCCCGGTGACGGACACATCCGGGCGATAGGCGGGCAGCGAAAGGCCGGTGCCCACCCCCACCTCGAGCACGCGGCCCCCAAGACCGTTGAGCACCGACACCGCCCGCCGCCGCCCCACCCGGGTGATCACGCCGAAGGTGGCGTCATAGATCGGGGCCCAGCGGGCATAGGACTTGCGGACGGCTTGGATATCCATGTCAGACAACACTCCTGAGGGAACGGGCGCTTTTTCGCCAGAGGACCAGAATGGCGGTCAGGTAAACCACGTCCAGCAACAACAATGTGACCCAAGGATAGGTCAGCAAGGCAGCGATGAGCGCGACTGACCCCACGAGGATGAAACGGGCATATTCGGCATAGATGCGCACCCCTTTGAAAGAAGGGGTGGGCATGCGCGAAATCATCAAGCCGCCGACAAAGACCATCCAGAGCGACACGGCCCAAGGCGGCATGCGCAGGGCATTGTCGAACGCATAGGCAAGGTAGAGCGGCAGCAACGCCAACATGGCCCCGGCGGGAGACGGCACGCCGACAAAGCCCTTGGGCTTCTCTGCCCCTTCCGGCAGGCGGTTGCCCACGTTGAAGCGGGCCAGCCGCAGCATGCAGCACACGGCATAGATCAACACGGCGATCCATCCCAGCGAGGTATCGGCGCGCATGCCCCAGTAATACAGCACCAGCGCCGGGGTGACGCCGAAGTTGACCAGATCGCAGAGCGAATCAAGCTCGGCCCCGATGGCGCTTTCGGTTTTCAGCATCCGCGCAATGCGGCCATCGATGCCATCGAGCGCGGCAGCAAGGCCGATCAGCGCGACGGCAAGGCCAAAGTTTCCCTCCACCGCCGCCCGGATCGCGGTCAATCCGGCGCATAGCGCAAGAATGGAGATCAGATTGGGCACCAGATACAGCAGCGGCATCCGGCGCCGGGGCGGTGTGGCGGGTTCCTGCGTCATTCCATGCGACCCACGGTCTGAGGCAGATCCCGGCCCAGCACGGCCAGCACCGTTTCCCCGGCCACCATGGTCTGGCCGATGGCGACCTGCGGTGCCACGCCTTCGGGCAGGTAAACATCGACGCGGCTGCCAAAGCGGATCAGGCCGAAGCGTTCGCCCGTGCGCAGGCCCTGCCCTTCGGACACCCACCACATGATGCGGCGCGCCACCAGACCGGCAATCTGCACCACGGCGATCTGGCGGCCATCGGGCAGGTCGATGCGCAGCGAATTGCGCTCATTGTCCACCGAGGCCTTGTCGAGCGAGGCGTTCAGGAATTTGCCCGGACGATAGCTCATGGCACCCACGGTTCCCGCAATGGGGGCGCGGTTCACATGGCAGTTGAACACGTTCATGAACACCGACACGCGCATCAGCGCCTCGGGTCCCATCCCGAGTTCTGGCGGTGGCACCGCACGCTCGATCAGGCTGATGACCCCATCAGCGGGCGATACCAGAAGCCCCGCACCTTGCGGCACGGCGCGGACCGGATCGCGGAAAAAGTAATAGCACCAGACCGTCAGGCCCACACCGATCCAGCCCAAAGGCTCCCACAGCCAGAACAGCACCAAGGTGATCGCGGCGAAGATCGCCACAAACTTATACCCCTCGGGGTGCATCGGCTTTAGAAATGTGCCCAGCATCGTCATCTGTGGTCCGGTCCTTTCAACCTTAGGCCGAGGCGTAGCCTGCCCACTGTGCCGGGGCAAACAAAAACGACGCATCAGCCAACGAAAACGTCATATGATCGGCGGATGGCCGCCGTTTGTGCAGCGAGTCGTATCTGGCGGCGCGGCCAAGGCCAAGGGCTGGCAAGCAGGCTGCGCCTGACATGCAAAAGGCGGCCCCGGGTGAGGCCGCCTTTGACCGCAACGGCGGGGCCGCGGATCAGCCCGGAACCACCATGCCTTTGCCTTTGGCAAGTTCGCGCATCTTGCCTTGCAGCTTTTCAAAGGCGCGCACTTCGATCTGGCGGATCCGTTCCCGGCTGACGCTGTGCTTTTCCGACAGGGTTTCCAGCGTGACAGGCTCATCGGCCAGACGGCGCTGGATCAGGATTTCCTTTTCCCGGTCGTTCAGCACCGACATCGCCTGCACCAGCAGGCGGCGGCGCATATCAAGCTCATCGTTTTCGGCATAGGCTTCGGCCTGATCGCTGTTTTCGTCTTCCAGCCAGTCCTGCCACTGTGCACCCCCGTCTTCAGAGCCCACGGTCGCGTTCAGCGAGGCATCGGCGCCAGCCATCCGGCGGTTCATCGCGACGACTTCTTCCTCGCTGACCGACAGATCCTTGGCGATCTGGGCCACATTCTCGGGCCGCAAGTCGCCCTCTTCCAAGGCACCCAGCTTGGCCTTGGCCTTGCGCAGGTTGAAGAACAGCTTTTTCTGCGCCGAAGTGGTGCCGAGTTTCACCAAGCTCCACGAGCGGAGGATGTATTCCTGAATGCTGGCCCGAATCCACCACATCGCATAGGTGGCCAAACGGAACCCACGTTCGGGATCAAAGCGTTTCACCGCTTGCATCAAACCGACGTTGGCTTCGGAAATCACTTCGGCCTGCGGCAGGCCATAGCCGCGATAGCCCATGGCGATCTTGGCGGCCAAGCGCAGGTGCGAGGTGACCAGCTTATGCGCTGCGGCGCTATCCTGCCGGTCCACCCAAGCCTTGGCCAGCATATATTCCTCTTCCGGCTCCAGCAGCGGAAACTTGCGGATTTCCTGCATGTACCGGTTCAAGCCCTGTTCCGGGCTTGGTGCGGGTAGGTTCGTATAGGTGCTCATCTGTCGCCCCCTGTTATCTCCGGTGCCATCAGCCCCCGGAGGACTGTGTAACCTAAGGTCTGCCCCCCGCCCCTGCAAGGGCACGAGGTATCATCCCTGAATTAACGCAGGATGAAGGCATTTCCGTTCCGTAACGGAAGCTTTGTGACCAACAGATCACGCGAATGTCACTCGGCGGCAGTCTTGGGGGCCGCGCTCATTCGGGCGGCTGGCGCAGCGCGTGCAAGAGTGTGTCCATATCCTCGGGCAATGGCGAGGTGAATTCCAGCCAGTCTTCGGTGACCGGGTGGCTAAAGCCCAGCGTGGCGGCATGCAGCGCCTGCCGGGGGAAGCTGTTGCCCAGATCCGCCCCTTGGGCGCTGAGCGCCTTGGGCGAAAGCTTGCGCTTGCCGCCATAGGTCTGATCGCCCAGAAGACCGTGGCCCGCATGGGCCATATGCACCCGGATCTGATGCGTGCGCCCGGTTTCCAGCCAGCATTCCACCAGCGCCGCCTGATCGGCAAAGCTTTCCAGCACGCGCACGCGGGTCACCGCATGGCGGCCATCGTGCCAGACCACGGCCTGACGCTGGCGGTCGGTCTTGTGCCGCGCGAGCAGGGTGGCAATCTTGATGATGCCACCGGTTTCAAAGCTGACCCCCTTGATCCCGCGCAGGCGCGGATCGGCGGCATTGGGCACCGCATGGACCAGCGCCAGATAGCGGCGATTGACGGTGTGGCGTTCGAATTGCGCGGCGAGGCCATGATGCGCCTTGTCGGATTTCGCCACCACCAAGAGGCCCGAGGTGTCTTTGTCGATCCGGTGGACGATGCCCGGCCGCCGTTCGCCGCCGATGCCCGACAGCGTGTCGCCACAATGCGCAAGCAGCGCATTGACCAGCGTGCCGGACGGCGTGCCGGGGGCCGGATGCACCACCATGCCCACGGGTTTGTCGACCACGATCAGGTGATCGTCTTCATAGACCACCACCAGCGGAATCTCTTCGGCCAGCGTGTCCACACTGGCGGGCGGGTCCAGCATCAGGGTGATGACCTCTCCCTCTTCCACCTTGATCTTGGGATCGGTGAGCGCCACGCCCCCGCGCCAGACCGCGCCTTCGGCGATCATCTTCATCAACCGCGTGCGCGACAGCGACGCTTCCTCTGGCACCGAGCGGGCAAGCGCCTTATCAAGGCGGTCAGCGCAGCCTTCGGCGATGGTCACCACCAGCGCCAGATCCTCATCTTCGGCGGCTTCGGCAAAAGGACCTGACATGAACAACACTCCTGAACCCGAAGCGCTTCCGCCTTCGCTGAGACTTCTGAAATGGCTGGTGATCGTTCTTACCGCCACGATGATTGTCGGTGTCATAACCGTGGTTGGTCTGCTTGTCACCCGGATGCCCAATCTGGCGCCCATGGCCGTGCCGGAACAGCTGGCCCTGCCGGATGGCGCGCGTCCGGCGGCGGTGACGATGGGTCAGGGATTTATTGCCGTGGTGACAGAGGATGACCGCATCCTGATCTTCGACCGTGATGGCGCCTTGCTGCAAGAGGTGGCGCTGGCGCCGGGAACCACCTCCAACGCCGCACCAACGGCGCAGCCTTGATGGCCCCTTCCTGACGGCTCAGCGGCGGCGCAGCCGGATCACCACATCCACGCGCGAGATTTCGGTGCCCTGCGGCGCATCAGGCAGACCGCTGATCTCCAGCTGATCCTTGGGCGCATCGGTCAGCTCTGCCGTGTCTTCCCAATAGAAATGCGGATGGTCATCCATCCGGGTGTCAAAATAGCTTTTCGACCCGTCGACCACGACTTCATTCATCAATCCGGCGGCGCAGAACGCCCGCAAGGTGTTGTAAACAGTCGCAAGGCTGACGCGATCCCCAGACTCGACCGACAAGGCAAACAGGCTCTCGGCGGTGACGTGGCGATCCACCCCGTCCCCCACCAAGAGGCACGCCAAGGAAAGGCGTTGCCGCGTGGGCCGCAGGCCGCCGCGCGCCAACCATTCGGTGCCGCGTTCCAGTGCCGTATCGTTCAGAAAGCTCTCGGTCATAGGCCCATATAAAGGGCGTGTCGGCGGGATTTCAATGGAAATCAGGCCCAAGCCCCCGGTCTTGCCGCGCGGGGCACCCTTGCCTCTGACTCGCTGCGAGTGTTACAGCGTTGAAATGAACGACACGGAACAAGGGGGAGCCGTCGGCGATGGGGCAATATCCGTCAAGCTTTGACAAAGAGGCACTGTTGGCCTGCGCGCGCGGCGAATTGTTCGGCCCCGGCAATGCACAACTGCCCGCGCCGCCCATGCTGATGATGGACCGGATCACCGAGATTTCGGACGATGGTGGCGCGTTCGGCAAGGGCCATGTGGTGGCCGAGTTCGACATCACCCCCGACCTGTGGTTCTTTGAGTGTCACTTTCCCGGCAACCCGATCATGCCCGGCTGCCTTGGCCTTGACGGGCTGTGGCAGCTGACCGGCTTCAACCTCGGCTGGCGCGGCTGGCAAGGGCGCGGTTATGCGCTGGGTGTGGGCGAGGTCAAGCTGACAGGGATGGTCCGCCCCGACCGCAAGATGCTGCGCTATACCGTTGATTTCACCAAAGCGCTGCAAACGCGCCGCCTGACCATGGGCGTGGCCAATGGCCGGGTGGAAGCCGACGGCGAAGTGATCTACCAAGTCACCGATATGAAAGTGGCCCTCTCGACCACCTGATCCCCTAACCAAGGAGGCGCCCATGCGTCGCGTTGTCATCACCGGCATCGGCATTGTTTCGCCCATCGGCAACACCGCCGCCGAAGTCGAGGCATCTTTGCGCGCCGGAAAATCCGGCATCATCTTCTCGCCCGAATATGCCGAGCGCGGCTTCCGCAGCCAAGTGCATGGCCAGCCGCAGATCGTGCTGGAAGACAACATCGACAAGCGTGACCTGCGCTTCATGGGCGATGGTGCGGCCTATAACTTCATCGCGATGCGGCAGGCGATCGAGGATTCGGGGCTGGAGGCTTCGGACATCTCGAACGAGCGCACCGGGATCATCGTGGGGTCCGGCGGGCCTTCGACCAAGTCGTTCTTCAAGGCGCATAACATCGTGCGCGAAAGCGGCAGCCCCAAGCGGATCGGGCCGTTTGGCGTGACCAAGGGCATGTCCTCGACCAATTCGGCCTGCCTTGCGACCCCGTTCAAGATCAAGGGCGTGAACTATTCGATCACCTCGGCCTGCTCCACCTCGGCGCATTGCATCGGCAACGGGGCAGAGCTGATCCAGTTCGGCAAGCAGGACATCGTCTTCGCGGGCGGCGGCGAGGAACTGGACTGGACGCTGTCTTGCCTGTTCGATGCGATGGGCGCGATGTCGTCGAAATACAATGACACGCCGGAACTCGCGTCGCGCGCCTTTGACGCCACGCGCGATGGCTTTGTGATCGCGGGCGGCGGCGGTGTGGTGGTTCTGGAAGAGCTGAACCATGCGCTGGCGCGCGGGGCCAAGATCTACGGCGAAGTGACCGGCTATGGCGCCACATCCGACGGGCATGACATGGTGGCCCCCAGCGGTGAGGGCGGCGAACGCTCGATGCGGCAGGCACTGTCCACCCTGCCTGCGGATCGCAAGATCAGCTACATCAACGCCCATGGCACCAGCACGCCCGCGGGCGATGTGACGGAAGTCAAGGCCGTTCGCCGGGTGTTTGGCGAAGGGGCGGTGCCGCCGATCTCCTCCACCAAATCGCTGACCGGTCACAGCCTTGGCGCGACCGGCGTGCATGAGGCGATCTATTCGCTGCTGATGCTGCAAGGCAATTTCATCACCGCTTCGGCAAACGTCACCCAGCTTGACCCCGAGTTGAAGCCCGAGGAAATCGCGACGGACTACCGCGAAGGCGTCGAGATGGACTCGGTCCTGTCGAACAGCTTTGGCTTTGGCGGCACCAATGCGACATTGGTGATGAGCAAGTATCGCGGGTAAGGGGCAGATCATGGCCAATTGGATGACCGGCAAACGCGGGCTCGTGATGGGCGTCGCGAATGAACGCTCGATCGCTTGGGGTATCGCCAAGACGCTGGCGGACGAAGGCGCAGAACTGGCGTTTTCCTATCAGGGCGAGGCCTTTGGCAAGCGGGTAGAACCTTTGGCCGCCTCCGTCGGGTCTGACCTGTTGGTTGATGTTGATGTGAATGATGACGCCAGTCTGGACGCCTGCTTTGCCACGCTGAAAGAGCGCTGGGGCACGATGGATTTCCTGATCCATGCCATCGCCTTTTCCGACAAGACTGAACTCACGGGGCGTTTCATCAACACGAGCCGGGGCAACTTTCAGAACTCGCTGACGATCTCCTGCTTTTCCTTCATCGATGTGGCGCGCCGCGCCTCCGAGATGATGCCCGAGGGCGGCAGCCTGATCACCCTGACCTTTCAAGGGTCAAACCGCGTGTCGCCCAATTACAACGTGATGGGCGTAGCCAAGGCGGCGTTGGAAAGCGCGACGCGCTATCTGGCGAATGATCTGGGGCCGCAAAAGGTGCGGGTGAACGCGATCTCGCCGGGGCCGATGAAGACGCTGGCGGGGGCGGCCATTGGCGGCGCGCGGGCGACCTATCGGCACACCGAGGAAAATGCCCCCCTGCGCGCCAATGCCACGCTGGAAGCGATCGGCGGCACGGCGGCCTGGCTTTGCTCGGATTTCGGCGCATCGACGACCGGTGAGATCATCCATGTGGATGGCGGCTATCATGTCCTTGGGTTCCCGCAACCGGCCAACATGTAAGCGCACGAATTTTCTGCGAAAATTCGGGAAACGATTTTTCGCAGAAAAATCGCGCGGTCAGACGCTGTGCAAGTAAAGATCGTAATCGACCTCGGATACCGTCCGCATCACGCGCCGGTATTCTGCCTCTTTCACGGCGGTAAAGGTGCGGTGCATGTCTTCCCCCAGCGCCTGCCTCAAGAAGGTGGAGGCTTTGGCAGCCTCGATCGCCTGCCGCCAATCGGCCGGGATCTCAGGCGCCGCCTGCCCCGCTTCATAACCATTTCCGGTCGTTTCCGGCCCCGGATCAATCTGGTGCTGCCAGCCATGGCGTATGCCGGCAAGCACGGTGGCCGCCACCAGATAGGGGTTTGCATCCACCCCGGCGGGGCGATGTTCGATCCGCCGCGCGCGCGGATCACCTGCCGGAATGCGCAGCGCCACCGAGCGGTTGTTGACACCCCAAGTCGGGCTGACTGGCGCGTAGCTCTGGTCGGCAAAGCGCCGCCATGAATTGGCATGCGGGGCAAAGACCAGCATCGACTCCCCCATGGTCGCGCGCAAGCCGCCCAAGGCCTGCAAGAGGCGCGGGTTCCAGCCAGCTGCATCACCCTCGACAAACAGGTTCCGGCCTGCGGCATCCTGCATCGACACGTGGAAATGCATGCCAGATCCGGCGTGATCCGCCATTGGCTTGGCCATGAAACAGGCGGTCACGCCATGCGCGCGGGCCTGCGCCCGCACCATGCGCTTGAGCCGGATCAGATCATCCGCCGCCTGCAGGATATTCGTGCGGTAGTGCAGCGTCAGCTCATATTGCCCCGGCGCATATTCCGAGATCAGGGTCTCTGCCGTGATCCCCGCAAGCGCCGCCGCCGCATAGATATCGGTGAAGAGCGGCAGCATGCCATGCAGCCGGTCCACCGAATAGACATCCGTCCGCGGCCCGCGGCGGCCGTCCAGCACATCGGCGGCGGGCTGCACCTTGCCATCCGGGCCGCGCGTGTTGGACAACAGGAAGAACTCCAACTCGAAAGCGCCTGCCGGAAACAGGCCCTCGGCGGCCAAGGCCGCAACCTGGCGCTGAAGCGCATGGCGCGGGTCAGAGGTCATCGGCTGCCCGTCGAGATCGTAAAGCGACATCAGCACTTCGGCGCGCGGCGGGGTGCTGTTGTGCAAGGGCACCAGCGTGCCGGGGATGGGCCATGCCCGCAGGTCGGCATCACCCTGATCCCAGATCAATCCGGTTTCGCCCACATCCTCACCACAGATGTCGAGTCCCAGAATGGAAATCGGCAGATGCCGACCATTGTTGTAAAATGACAGGAGTTCGGCCCGTCTTATGATCTTTCCCCGACCAATTCCGTTGGAATCGTGCAAGACCAGATCGATCGCCTCGATCTGCGGATGCGCGGCCAGAAAGGCCTCGGCCTCGGCAGTGGTGGAACCGGAGGGGCTGGACTGCGCGCGCATGGGGGCCTCAGGCAAAGAGTTCAGCGAGGATTTCATCAAAGGCCAGCACCAGACGGTCGATCTGACGCGGGCGGGTGGCGGGGCTGACCAGCATCATGTTGTGAAAGGGCGCGATCAGGCAGCCCCGGTTCAACAGGCCGGTGTGCAGCGCGGCCTCGACCTGCGGCTGATGCGCAGCGGCGGCTTCGGTGCCGTTCTTCAAGGGGCCGGGGGCGCAGATGAATTCGACCCGCGCGCCCACCCGCACCACATGCCAAGGCGCGCCATGGGTGGTGATCGCCTGCTGCAAGCCTTCGGCCAACCGCGCCGCGCCCGCCTCCATCACCGCATAGGCGTGTTTGGTCATCACCTTGGACAGGGTCGCGGCCAGGCAGGCGAATTGCATCGGATTGGCCGAAAGCGTGGTGCCCATGCCCGAATGCCCGGCCGGGCGCGCGGCGTCATAGACGTTGAAACGCTCGGCCACCGCATCGGTCATGCCCCAGACCGCCGTTGGCATCCCGCCCGCCACGCATTTGCCAACCACAAAGAGATCGGGCGTCAGCCCATGCACCTTTGTATAGCCCCCCTGCCCTGACGAGATGGTGTGCGTCTCGTCGATGATTAGCAGCGCGCCATGCGCCTGCGCCAGCGCGCGCAACCCGGCGTGAAAGCCGGGCTCTGGCAACACCATGCAGGAATTGGTCATCACCGGCTCGGTGAGGATCGCCGCCACATCGCCCTTGGCCAAGGCGGCCTCGACCCCGTGCAAATCGTTGAATTCACAGACCACCGCGCCAAGCGTCAGATCCTGCACCTGCCCGACAAGGCCCGCGCGGTTGACGGTTTCGCCATGTGACAGCTCCACCATCGTGTCATCCAGCGTGCCGTGATAGCAGCCGTTGAACACAAGCACCTTGGGCCGCCCGGTCACCGCCCGCGCCACCCGCAGGGCAAAGCGGTTGGCATCGGTGGCGGTGGTGGCGATCTGCCAGCGAAAATCGCCAAAGCGTTTGGTCAGCAGCCGCCCGGCTTTCAGCGCGGTTTCGGTGGGCAGCATATAGGTCAGGCCCCGCCCCGCCTGTTTGCGGATCGCCCTTGCCAGCGGTTTGGGCGAATGGCCGAACATGCTGCCAGTGTCGCCCAGACAAAAATCATCGATGCCATAGCCATCGATATCGGTGATCCGCGCGCCCTTGGCCTGTGCCACCAGCGGCAGGTGCGGCATCGGCCAATCGCGCATCCAGTGCATCGGCACGCCGTTGAGATAATGGCCCGCTCCCGCCGCCAGCGCCTTGGCCGCCTTGGGGCGGCTTTGGCCATAGCGTTTGGCTTCGCGAAGGGCGAAGGCGTTCAGGCGGTCGGTCGGCACTCCGGCAATGGCTGGTTGAGACATGGGGCCCCCTTGGTCAGCCGAAGTATTGCCGGGAATTTGATCAAATGGAAGGGGGTCGCGTGGCGGTCAGAGCCAGTCGGCCCGCCCGGTGCCTGTGGCCGCCGCAACCGAGGCAAAGCCATCGCGTGCCAGCAGCGCGTCCAGCCCTTGCGCGATGCGCCCGGCGAGCCCGATGCCGTGATAGACCATGGCCGTATAAAGCTGCACCGCCGAGGCCCCGGCGCGAATCTTGGCATAGGCCTGTTCGGCGGTGCTGATGCCGCCCACGCCGATCAGCGGCAGGCGGCCTTGGGTGGCTTGCGACAGTTGCGCCAGCACGCGGGTGGACTTTTCAAACAATGGCGCCCCGGAAAGCCCGCCCATTTCGGCGGCAGCTGCACTTTTCAAACCTTCGCGCGAGAGCGTGGTGTTTGTCGCGATGATCCCGGCAAGACCGGCGGCAAGTGCGATTTCGCCAATCTCGGCGATTTCGTCTTGGGTCAGATCGGGCGCGATCTTGAGAAACACCGGGATCGGCGCGGCCAGCCCGTCGCGCACTTCCATCACCCGGGCGAGCAGCGCGGTCAGCGCCGCCGGCCCCTGAAGATCGCGCAGCTTTTCCGTGTTGGGAGAGCTGACATTGACGGTGGCGAAATCGACAGAGGGACCGCAGGCCGCCAGCACATGCGCGAAATCGGCGGCACGGTCGGCCGAGGTTTTGTTGGCCCCAAGATTGAGCCCGATGGGCAGGCTGCGCGGGCGCGCCTTAAGCCGCGCGGCGATGGCCTGCATGCCGTCATTGTTGAAGCCAAAGCGGTTGATCGCGGCGCGGTCTTCGCTCAGCCGGAACAGGCGCGGCTTGGGGTTGCCCGGTTGCGGCAAGGGTGTGGCCGCTCCCACTTCCAGAAAGCCAAAGCCCGCGCGGGCCAGCGCGCCCAAGGCGGTGGCGTTCTTGTCGAACCCGGCGGCAAGCCCCACCGGATTGGCAAGCGGCATCCCTGCCAGCGTGCACGCCAGCCGGGGCGAGGTCACCAGACCCGGCAGCGGCACCAGCCCAAGGCTCAGCGCCTTGAGCGATAGGCCATGTGCAGCCTCGGGGTCCATGCGGTGCAGGGCAGCAAGGCCCGCGCGTTCGATCAGGTTCACCAGACACCTTCGGGAAAAATATGCCCCGTCGCACCCAGCGGCAGGGATTTGTCCCAGACCACATCGGTCAAACGCAAGGCGCGGTAAAGATGGGGAAACAACGCGCCGCCCCGCGACGGCTCCCATTTCAGATCCGGCCCCAGCGCATCGGCGCGAAAGGCCACCAGCACCAGATCACTTTCGGTGGCGAAATGCCGGGCAGCGGTTTCGGCCACCTGCGCGGCGGTCGAGAAATGAATGAAGCCATCGGCCAGATCGACGGGGGCACCCTCGGTTTCCCCGGCGGCGCGGAAGGCATCCCATTCGGGGCGGCGGAAGATCTTGTAAATCAGCATGGCTTTCCATGCACATTGCACAGGCTTTGGTCAATCGAAACTGCTGTCACGCCGGTTTTGCACTGCTGACCCAAGGTCAAAGCCGCGCAAGGCGACAGCATGGGTTTGACTCCACGCCAGACGCGAGTCAGGCTTTGCCCATCAACCAACAAGGGAGCACTTTATGAAAAACCATTTGCTGGGGTCTGTCGCCTTTCTGGCGCTGTCGGCCGGTGCCGCGCAGGCCGACTACACCTTGCACGTTCTGCACATCAACGATTTCCACAGCCGGATCGAGCCCGTGGGGGCCACCGACTCGACCTGTTCCGCCGAAGATGCGGCGGAAAACAAATGCTTTGGCGGCATTGCCCGCCTGTCGGCCAAGGTGAACGAACTGCGCGACAGCCTGACAGCAGCGGGCGAAAACGTGATCCTTGTGGATGCGGGCGATCAGTTTCAGGGCAGCCTGATGTACACCACCTACAAGGGCGCGGCGGAAGCCGAGTTTCTTGAGGCACTGCGCCCGGATGCGATGGCCTTGGGCAACCATGAATTCGACGATGGTCCCGAAGGGTTGGCCACCTTCCTTGACAAGGTGACCTTCCCGGTGATCTCGGGCAATCTGGATGTCAGCCAGTCCAACGTGCTGGCAGGCCGCGTGCAGAATCATGTGGTGCTGGAAGTCGGCGGCGAGAAAATCGGCATCATCTCGGCGCTGGCGGTGGACACCACCGAAACCTCCAGCCCCGGCAATCAGGTGATCTTTCAGAACGAGATCGACAGTCTGAAGGCCGATGTCGCCACGCTGGAAGCCGAAGGGGTGACCAAGATCATCGCGGTCACCCATGTGGGCTATACGCTGGATCAGGAGATTGCGGCGGCCGTGCCGGGCATTGATGCCGTGGTGGGCGGCCACAGCCACACCTATCTGTCGGCCACCGATCCCAACCGGGCAGGCCCCTACCCCACATGGGTAAGTCAGGACTCCGGCGCGATGGTGCCGGTGGTGCAGGCCTATGCTTATTCGAAATACCTCGGCCATCTCGAATTGACCTTTGCCGATGACGGCAGCCTGATCCATGCGTCCGGCAACACGATCCTGCTGGATTCCAGCGTCACCCCCGACCCGGCCATCGAGGCACGCGTCGCCGAACTGGCAGGGCCGATCGAGGAGGTGAAGGCCCGGGTGATCGGCGAATCGACCGAAGCCATCGACGGAAGCCGCGAAACCTGCCGCCAGATGGAATGCCAGATGGGCAATCTGGTGACCGATGCGATGCTGGACCGGGTGAAAGATCAGGGCGTGACCATCGCCATCACCAATGGCGGCGGCCTGCGCTCGTCCATTGACGCGGGGCCCGTCACGATGGGCGAAGTGCTCAGCGTGCTGCCCTTCCAGAACACGCTGTCCACCTTTACGGTGACAGGCGCCGATCTGGTGGCGGCACTGGAAAACGGGGTCAGCCGTCTGGAAGACGGCGGCGGGCGCTTTGCGCAAGTGTCGGGGATGAAGTACACCTTTGATCCGGCGCAGCCGGTCGATGCGCGGGTGTCTGATGTGCAAGTGATGCTGGGCGGCGATGCCTGGGCCCCGATCGACCCGGCCGTCGAATACACCGTGGTGTCCAACAACTATGTGCGCGGCGGCGGCGATGGCTTCCGGATGTTTGTCGACGCCAAGAACGCCTATGACTTCGGCCCCGATCTGGCCGATGTGCTGGCAGAGTTCCTGGCCAAGAACGGGTCCTATACGCCTTACCTCGACGGGCGCATCACCCGCAAATAAAGGCGGCTCACGCGCCTTGGGGGCCGCTGCATCGGCGGCCCCTTTTTCATGCGGCAAAGGCGGGCCCAAGCACAGCCGGGCCTTCGTCGACCTTGCAAGCTGAGACAAAATGGCGCATAGCTGGCGGCATGGGTGACCGGGCCCCTCTGGCAGGTTTATGCGGCAATCCTGCGATGTCGGCACCTGAACCACCACCTGCCGCACGGTGCTATTCTCATGTCTTCCCTTGAAGCCACACAGCGCTCGACGCTGTCCTATTTCACTTGGGCGTTTATCATGACCGCCATCGGACTTGCGCTGGGCCTTTGGCTTGGCTTTGCCACCGAGCACAGCTTTGGCGGCGCGATGAAGGTGTTCTTCATCGTCTGTGTGCTGGCGGTGCTGGAAATCTCGCTGTCCTTCGACAATGCCATCGTCAACGCCAACAAGCTCAAGGACATGACCCCGGTCTGGCAGCAGCGCTTTCTGACCTGGGGCATCCTGATCGCGGTGTTCGGCATGCGGATCGTGTTCCCGCTGCTGATCGTGGTGATCGCCGCCAATGTCGGGCCTTGGAGCGCCATTGTCATGGCCGCGACCCAGCCCGAGGAATACAGCCGCATCATGCACGAGGCGCATCTGCCGATTGCGGCCTTTGGCGGCACCTTCCTGATGATGGTGGCGCTGTCCTTTTTCTTTGACCACGAAAAGGATGTGCATTGGGTGCGCTGGCTGGAAGAAAAGGTCACCGCCTATTCTTCGGTCAAGGGCATCGAGATTGCCTTTGTGCTGGTGGTGATGCTGGCCTTTTCCAAGGTGATCGAAGGCCAAAAGGGCGTGGTTTACGCCACCACCTTCTTCCATGCGGCGATCTGGGGCCTGTTGACCTTTTTGCTGGTCGAGGTGCTGGGCGGCATTCTGGACCGCAGCCAGGAAATGCTGGCCGGAGCGGCCAAGGGCGGTCTGGGCGCGTTCCTCTATCTGGAAGTGCTGGACGCGAGCTTCAGCTTTGACGGCGTGATCGGCGCTTTCGCGCTGTCGTCAAACCTGTTCGTCATCGCCATCGGTCTGGGCGTGGGGGCCATGTATGTGCGGTCCATGACCATCATGCTGGTCGAGCGCGGCACGCTGGCGCAATACCGCTATCTGGAACACGGCGCCTTCTATGCCATCCTGATCCTGTCGGTGATCATGTATGTGCAGACGCTGACGCATATTCCCGAAGTCATCACAGGACTGGGCGGCGCAGCATTGATCGGGGTGTCGCTGTGGTCATCGATCCGCTGGAACAAGGCAAACCCGGCGGAGTGACTGGAGCGGGCGGCGGGAATCGAACCCGCGTCATTAGCTTGGAAGGCTAAGGTCTTACCATTACACAACGCCCGCGCTCTGCCTGTTCGATTAAAGGATCGCGCAGGCAGGGTCAACCGGGGGTGTGGGGTCGCGCGCGAGATTTGCGCAGATCGCCCCCTGCCCCCTGGTCAGGTCAAGGTCAGCCCCGCATCGCGGGCAATCATCGCGGCATGGGTGCGGTTGCGCGCGCCCAGCTTGCGGGCCAGCGTCTTGACATGCAGCTTCACCGTCACCTCCTGCACGTCCAGATCGCGGGCGATTTCCTTGTTGGACTTGCCGTTGCAGATGCCTTCCAGCACCTCGCGCTCGCGCCGGGTCAGATCTTCCAGCGGAGGATGCAAGGGCGGCGGAGCATCCAGCATCGACAGCGGCGCAAAGATCTCGCCCGCCGCCATGCGCTTGACGGCGGCAATCATCGCCCGGATTCCCAATGTCTTGGGCACGAAACCGGCCGCCCCGCAGGCCAGCGCTTCGGTGGCCAGATCGCGCAAGGTGGTGCCAGACATCACTGCGACCGGCACCTGCGGTGCCAGCGCCCGCACGCGTTGCAGCCCCGACAGGCCATTCATCCCCGGCATCTGATAATCAAGCAGGATCAGATCGAATGTCTGCCCCGCCATCCGGTCAATCACGGCTTCCAGCCGCGAGACCGAAACCACCTGAACACCGCCTTCGGCGGTGAGCATTGCGGCCACTGCCTCACGGAACAGGTCGTGGTCATCGGCCAGAAGCATCCGCACGATCAGGTCATCCTTTGTCCGCCGCCGGACATTTGCACAGCACCGAGGAGGTCACATCGACAGAGTCGAAGCTGCCAGTGTATTCTAGCCTGACTTTGGCACGCAGATGCAAGGCTTGGCATGACAATTGTTCCGATCAAGATCCGTAAATCCATCGGAGAGACGACGCGCCAGATGCTTGTGATCGGGGTCGTGCTGGGCCTGTTGTCGATGATCACCTTATTGGCGCTGGATGTGCGGGCGCGGATGTCGGCGCTGGATCGTGCCGACAGCGACAATGGCCAATGGGTGATGATGCAGACCGAGGTTGAACTGCTGCGCCTGCAGACCACCCTGCTGCGGGCGCAGTCGCGCGAGGACGAACTGGCCGAGGTACGGCGCTGGTTCAACGTGCTTTACAGTCGGCTGCAATTGCTTCAACAAAGCCCGCTTTACGCCGATTTCATCCTGCAGCCCGACAACCTGCAACGGCTTCAGGCGATGCAATCCTATGTCGACCGCTGGGTCACCGCCATTGACGGATCAGATCCGGTCTTGTCAGCCGCCCTGCCCCAGATGGCGGTCGAAAGCGAGGCAGTGCAGCAGATCGCGCGCGAGCTTTCGATGGATTCGCTGCTGGCCTTTTCGGCAGGCACCGACAGGACCCGGGCGCGGGTGTCGGACACGCTGACCAACCTTGCCGTGACAACTGCCGCCACAATCTTGCTGTTGGGGCTGCTGGCCGCGATGGCGACACGGCTGTATCGGGTCACCCGGCGTCAGGCGCGGGAAAACGAGATCGCCGGAGAGCGGTTGCAGATGATCATTGCCACCTCTCCCGATGCCATCGTGGTGACAAACCGGGGCGGCTGGGTGGTGGAATTCAACCCGGCCGCCCAGCGCATGTTCGGCTATGACCGCGCCGAGGTGATGGGACGCCAGATCGTGCCGCTTTTGCTGGCGGCCGAGGATGCGGCGGCCGAGACGCAGCGCCTGCGCGACACCGTGGCCGAGGCGGTGGCCGCAGGACCGCAGCGCTTTGAAGTGACAGGCCGCCGCGCGGATGGGCGCAGCTTTCCGCTCGAAGTCTCGCTGGCCGTGCGCGATCTCAACCCGGGCGCGCTGATCGTGGGCTTCTTGCGCGATGTCTCGCAGCGGCAGGCAGATCGGCTGGCAATGGAACAGGCGCTGACGCGGGCGCGCGCCGGGCAAAAGGCCAAGGCCGATTTTCTGGCCGTCATGAGCCATGAGATGCGCACCCCGCTCAACGGGCTGATCGGCTCGATCGAACTGATGCAGGACACCGTGCTGAACGAGGCCCAGCACGAGCTTTTGCGGGTCATGCAGGTGTCTGGCGACATCCTGCTGGGCCATGTGGAATCGGTTCTCGACATCTCACGCTCGGAAGCCGGGCAGATCCTTTTGTCGGAAGCGCCCTTCGTGCTGGACCGTCTGATCGACGATTGCATCGCCAATCAGGCGGGCGTGGCACGGGCCGGGGGAAACACCATCCGTCACGTCGCCCTCACCGGCCCCTTGGGCACGGTGCGCGGCGATCCGGGGCGTTTGCAGCAAATCCTGCTCAACCTGATCGGCAATGCGGTCAAGTTCACCCGCAACGGCGTGATCACCGTCGAAACCGAACGGCTGGTGGACAGCCAGACACCTGAAATGGTGGAAATCCGCGTCAGCGACACCGGCATCGGCATTCCCAAGGCCGACCTGAGCCGCGTCTTCGAGGATTTCGCCACGGTGGATTCCTCTTACCGGCGCGAGGCCGGCGGCACCGGCCTTGGCCTTGGCATCGCGCGGCGCTTGGTGCAAGCGATGGGCGGCAGCATCGGGCTGGAAAGCGAGTTCGGCGAAGGCAGTCTGTTCTGGCTGCGTCTGCCGCTGCCAGAGGTGGCCACCGTCCTGCCAGTGCCAGACGCCGCGCAAAACCGCCCGCCCTTGGCCAAGACCGCCCTCTCCGACGAAAAGGCGCAGCGCATCCTTGTGATCGAAGACAACGACATCAACCGCTTTCTGCTGCACCGCACGCTGAGCGATTGTCACCATCAGGTGACCGAGGCCAGCGATGGCCTGCAAGGTGTGGCCTTGGCCGAAAGAACGCGCTTTGACACGATCTTCACCGATATCTCCATGCCGGGGCTCGACGGGATCGAGGCCACCCGCCGCATCCGGGCCGGGGGCGCCTCGCAAGCGGCCCGGATCATCGCGCTGACCGCCCATGCCCTGCCCGAAGATCTCGACCGCTTTCGTCAGGCCGGGATGGATGCCTGCCTGACCAAACCCGTCACCCGGGCGCGGCTGCTGGCTTTGTTGGACAAGCCCCCGGAACCCGCCGCGCCCCCTCTGGCAGAGCGCCCCTTGGTGCAGTTGGCGGCCTTTGAGGACCTGCGCGATATGCTGGGGGCCGAGGCCACGCTGTCGTTGATGAACCGGATGCTGGCCGAAGGCGACACCATCATCGCCCGCCTCGTCGATCCCTCAGGCCCGGATGACGAAACCGGTCGGCTGGCGCATCATCTTGCGGGAAGCTGCGCCACATTCGGCGCTTTTGCCTTGTGTGATCTGCTGTCGCGGCTGGAACAGGCCTTGCGCCAGACCAATCTGGCCGAGGCCAACCGGCTGATCAGCGCCTTGCCTGCCCTGTGGCGCGACACTTGGCAGGTGCTGAGCGAAAAGCGCGATTCACTGGTCGCCTGACCCGGTGCCTTGCGCCGCCCGCAAGACCGCGGCGATGGCGGCAGGCACCCGCGGATCGCGCCCCAAGGGCGGCAGGATCCGGCCGGGAAAGCCCGCCTCGGCCAAGGCCTCGGGCAGATCATCTGTCACATGCTCGCCTTCGGCGGCAAAGAAGGGCAGGCACACCGCCTCGGCGGAAAAGCCTGCCACCGACGAAAGCCGGGGGTCCTGCTCGATAAAGGCCGCCTCGGACCGACGCAGTTGCAACCCCTCTTTCAAAAGGGCCGCAAGCGCATGGGCCACCTCCGCCGGTGCGGGACTGCGCCCCGAGCCATGGGCAGCCAGCAAGACCTCGCCCCCCAAAGGCACCCCGGCTTCATGCAGCACCCGCAGGGCCAAGGTCTGCACCGTGGGATCAAGCCCAAAGGGCGGCAGAACGCGCCAGCGCGCGCAGCCCGCGGCCCCGCCGCAGCCCGATCGGTCGCAGCCGCCCGCGTCGAACAGCGCCGCCCGGCAGGCCTTGACCAGACGCTCCGGCAGGTGTTGCCGCGTGAACCATCCGTCCGCCATGAACATCGGGAAGACCAGCCCCCCCGCCGTGCCCGCCGCCTTTGCGGCGTTTGTCAGCGCGCCTTCGGCTGCCAGAGTCGCCGAAAGCACCCGCCAGCCCGGCAGATGCTCTGCCACCGCGGCGGCAAGCCTGCCCAGTGCCGCTTCCGCGGGTGCCGGGTCAGAAGGTTGGCCATGGGCCACGATCAAGGCGGTCTGTGTCATCATCCGGCAAAGTTAGGGGCAGCACCGCGCAGGGCAAGCCTCAATCCTCATAAGGCCAGGTCGCTTGCGAAAACACGCCCCCATCCACCCAGATCGTCTGCCCGGTGATGAAACCCGCAGCGGGCGAGCACAGGAACAGCAGCGGCCCGGCAATATCCTCGGGCGTGCCCACCCGGCGCAGCGGGGTCACCCGTGACCATGTGGCCGCATAGTCGCCCGCTTCCGCCGCCGTCCGCTCGGTCGCAATCGCGCCGGGCGCGATGCAATTGACCCGGATGCCATGCGGCCCCAATTCCACCGCCGCCGATTTGGTGAATTGCTCGATGCCACCCTTGCTGGCCGTGTAATCCACCAGCCGCGGAAAGGCGAGCTTGTTGCAGCCCGACCCAAGGTTGACGATCGCGCCGCCCTTGCCCGCCGCCACCATCGCCCGGCCTGCGGCCTGCGTGTTCAGAAAGGTGCCGCGCAGATTGGTGTGCATCACCGCATCCCACTGATCGGCCCGCAAGTCCAAAAGCCCGGCCCAAGTCTGCACGCCCGCGTTGTTGACCAGCACATCCGGCGCCGTCCCGGCCCAATCCGCCGCCTCGGCATGAAACCGCGCCACCGCCGCCGCGTCTCCGGCATCACTCTCCCAAGCCCGGCCACGCCGCCCCACGGCCGCCACTGCCGCCTCCAACGCCGCCGCCGCAGGCCCCGCCCCCCGGTGGGTAAACGCCACATCATACCCGGCCTTGGCCAAAGCCAGCACCAGACTGCGCCCGATGGCCGATGGCCCCGCTGTCACCATGGCAAACATGCCATCCTCCCTTTCCACAGCCATTTGTTCACCCCGCGATCCGCCGCGCCTCTTCCATCAGTGCTTCGATCAACGGCGTCGGCGGGTCCCGCCGCGCCGCGATCAAGCCCACCAGATGCTCTGCCTCCGGCGAGACGATCGGCACCGCGCGCACCGCCCCCGATTGCGCGAACAGATCCGCCAGCGCCTTGGGCAGGATCGAGGCCCATTGCCCCGTCATCACATGTGCCATCAAGGCGATGGTGGAATTGGCCTCCACCGAAGGCTCGGCCCGCAGCCCGGCCTCGGCCAGATGCTGGTTGATGATGCGCCGGTTCTGCATGTCCGATGTCAGCAGGCACAGCGGCACCCCGGCCAGTTCGGCCCAGTCCACCCGCGCCCGCGCGGCCAGGGCCGCGCCCGGCGCGCAGACCAGACGGTAGAATTCGGCATAAAGCGGCTGGCGCAGCACCCGGCCCAAAGGCTCGTTGTCCAGATAGGTGATCCCCGCATCCAGCTCCAGCCGCTCGATTCCGTCCAGAATCTCGGCGCTGGTGCGCGACAGGATCGTGACCGACACCTTGGGATGCCGCTGTGTGAAGGGCGCGGTCAGCTCTGCAACCATCGGCAAGGCCGTCGGGATAACCCCGATCCGCAGGTTTCCTGCCAGCCCTTTCTTCACCGCGCGCATCTCGTCGCGCAAGGCGCGCGCTTCGGCCACAATCCCCTGCGCCCGCTCGAGCACGCGCTGCCCTTCCGGTGTCAGCCCTTGAAAGCGCGCGCCGCGAAACACCAGCTGCACTCCCAGATGCTCTTCCAGCTGCCGGATCGCCGCCGAAAGTGAAGGCTGCGTCACCCCGCAGGCCTCTGCCGCCCGCCCGAAATGCCGCGCCCGCGCAAGTGCGATGAACATCTCCAGCTTCTCAAGCACCGGGCCACCCCGTGGCTTGCATCTTTGCCAAATACTCCCGCCGGAGGCCCCGGCAAGCGCCACGCGCACCGCCCGGTGCCGTGCCGCGGCAGCGCGGCCGAGCGGGGGCTCGATGCCCCCCGAGGCCGCCCCGCCCCGTCACGCCATCACCCGTCACGCCATCACCTCGAATCGGTCCACATCCACCATCCCCAGATCGGTGATCTTCAGATGCGGGATCACCGGCAGACACAGGAACGCCAGTTGCAGGAACGGCTCTTCCAGCTCCACCCCCAGGCCGCGTGCCGCCGCGCGCAAGGCGATCAGCGCATCGCGCACCGCCTCGAACGGCTCAAGGCTCATCAGCCCCGCCACCGGCAGCGCCAGCTCGGCCAGCACCTCGCCCCCCGCCACCACCACGAACCCGCCCTCGATCTCGCCCAGCCGGTTCGCCGCCCGTGCCATATCGGCATAATCCGCCCCGACCACCGCGATGTTGTGATGGTCATGGCACACGGTCGAGGCGATGGCCCCGCGCTGCAGCCCAAAGCCTTTCACAAAGCCGGTGGCCAGATTGCCATTCACCCCGTGCCGCTCGATCACCGCGATCTTCACCAGATCCCGCGCGAGGTCGGGGCGCTTGTCGCCATCCTCGGGCGCGATGTCAAAGGTCAGATGCTCGGTGATGATCTTGCCGGGCAGAATGCCGATCACCGGCGTCTCGGCCCGATTGCCCCCGGTGCGGAAGTCCAGCGGCCGCACCGCGCGCGCCTTGACCGACTGCCGCGCCACCGGGTCAACCGTGCCGCGCGCGGCAAAGGCCGCCGCATCGGCCAGCACACCGCCCGCCAGCACCAGCCGCGCGTCGCACGCCTCCAGTGACCCGATCACCGCGATATCCGCCCGCTTGCCCGGCGCGATCAGCCCGCGGTCCTTCAGCCCAAAGGCCTCGGCCGCCGACAGGCTGGCCGCGCGATAGACCGCAAGCGGTGAACAGCCCCGCGCCATCAGTCTGCGGATCATGTAATCCAGATGCCCATGCTCGGCGATGTCCAAAGGATTACGGTCATCGGTGCACAGGCACAGATAGGGCGCGTGTCGCTCGGTCAGCAAAGGCGTCAGCGCGTCCAGATCCTTGCTGACCGACCCTTCGCGGATCAGCACCCGCATGCCCTTGCGCAGCTTTTCCAAGCCTTCCTCGGCGGTGGTCGCCTCATGTTCGGTGCGGATGCCCGCGCTGATATAGCCGTTCAGCTCGTTCCCGCGCAAAAGCGGCGCATGGCCATCGATATGGCGGCCTTGCCAGCCTTCCAGCTTGGCCATCATGCCCGCATCCTGCATCAGCACGCCCGGAAAGTTCATGACCTCGGCCAGCCCGATCCCGCGCGGATGGTCGCGCAAGGGCAAAAGATCCGCCGCCTCCAACCGGGCCCCGGCGGTTTCCATATGGGTCGAAGGCACGCAAGACGACAGCTGCACCCGGATATCCATTAGGCAGTGCAAGGACGCCGCCAGAAAATACTCCACCCCTTTGATCCCGCAAACATTGGCGATTTCATGCGGATCGCAGATCGCCGTCGTCACCCCGCGCGGCGTGACGCAGCGGTCAAACTCAAACGGCGTCACCAGCGAGCTTTCGATGTGCAGATGGGTGTCGATGAACCCCGGCACCAGAATCTGCCCCGAGACATCGATCTCGCGCTTCCCGGCATAGGTGCCGAACACCCCCACGATGGTGTCGCCACAGATCGCCACATCGGTTTCCACCAGATCGCCCGTGATCAGGTCGAACACCCGCCCCCCCTTCAGCACCAGATCGGCGGGCACCTCCCCCCGGCCTTGGGCGATACGGTCAGACAGCGGGGCTTGGGGGGCGATATGCGGCATGGGCGACTCCTTTGCCCGCCAGCAAATCAGAGCCGGGCGCGACAGGAAAGCCGCGAATGCATGCGCGCCCCGCAAGCGGGCGATTGTGCGGGGGACAATCGCGCCCCTTGCGGCCCGCCGATGGCTCGGCCACCATAAGCGCATGAACCCGTTGCGCGGCATTGCCCTCAAGCTGATCTCGGTCCTTGTCTTCATCACGATGGCCGCGATGATCAAGGCCACCGCAGAGCATATCCCCCCCGGAGAGGCGGTGTTCTTCCGCTCGTTCTTCGCGATTCCGGTGATCCTGATCTGGCTGGTGTGGCGCGGCGAGCTGTCGACAGGCTTGCGCACCCAAAACCCTTTTGGCCATTTCTGGCGCGGGCTGATGGGCACCGTGGCGATGGGCCTTGGCTTTGCAGCCCTTGCCTATCTGCCGCTGCCCGAGGTCACGGCGATCGGCTATACCGCCCCGTTGCTCACGGTGATCTTTGCCGCCATGTTTCTGGGCGAGCAGGTGCGGGCCTTTCGGATCAGCTGCGTGATCCTTGGCATGATCGGCGTGCTGATCGTGGTCTCCCCCCGGCTGAGCGTGCTCAACACCGGCGCCAGCCATGCCGAGGCCTTTGGCGCCATGCTGGTGCTGAGCGGCGCGGTCTTTACCGCACTGGCGCAGGTCTTCGTGCGCAAGCTGGTGAATACCGAGCAAACCGCCTCGATCGTGTTCTGGTTCTCTGTCACCGCAGCGCTATTGTCCTTGCTGACCCTGCCGTGGGGCTGGGTCTGGCCCAGCGCGACCGAGGCCGGTTTGCTGGTCACGGCCGGGCTTCTGGGCGGGGTGGGGCAGATCTTTCTCACCTCGTCCTACCGCAGCGCCGATGCTTCGGTGATCGCGCCCTTTGATTATGCCTCGATGCTGTTTGCGCTGCTGATCGGCTGGTTCTTCTTTTCCGAAGTGCCGACCGCGACGATGCTGATCGGGGCGTCGCTGGTGATCAGCGCGGGCGTTCTGATCATCTGGCGCGAGCGCAAGCTGGGTCTGGCGCGGGCGCGGGCGCGCAAGGCGATGCCACCGGGCGCCTGAGGCAGGCGGTGCAAGAAAGGGGGCTGTCTGCCCCCTCTTGGCGCAAGCGCCAATTCACCCCCGAGGATATTTCGAAACAGATGAGCCGCAAGGGTGCATGCGAAAGCGCCCGGCCTGTGCGGGCCGGGCGCTTTGAGACGTTGGGGCGCGGCGGTCAGGCCTGTTCGGCCACCCCTTCGGGCACCTTGGCCCCGGTCATATAGGCCACCGCATCCGACATGCTGTGCTCGCCCGGTTTGATCACACACAGACGCTTGCCCAAGCGGTGGATGTGGATGCGGTCGGCCACTTCGAACACATGCGGCATGTTGTGGCTGATCAGGATGATCGGAATCCCGCGCGCCCGCACATCGCGGATCAGTTCCAGCACCCGGCGGCTTTCCTTGACGCCCAGCGCCGCCGTCGGCTCATCCAAGATCACCACCTTGGACCCGAAGGCCGCGGCACGCGCCACCGCCACCCCCTGACGCTGGCCGCCTGACAGGGTTTCCACCGCCTGATTGATGTTCTGAATGGTCATCAGCCCCAGCTCGTTCAGCTTTTCGCGGGCGAATTTCTCCATCCGGGGGCGGTCAAGCTTGCGAAACACCGACCCCATGATCCCCGGCGCGCGGAGTTCGCGCCCCATGAACATATTGTCGGCGATGGACAGGGCGGGCGACATTGCCAGCGTCTGATACACCGTCTCGATCCCGGCGGCGCGCGCCTCGATCGGGTTGGCAAAGCGCACGGGGCGGCCTTCCAGCGTGATCTCGCCTTCATCGGGCACCACCGCGCCCGAGATCGCCTTGATCAGCGTGGATTTTCCCGCGCCATTGTCCCCGATCACGGCGAGGATTTCACCGGGGTAAAGGTCGAAATCGCAATGATCGAGTGCGGTGACCTTGCCATAGCGTTTGACGAGGTTTTTGCCTTTCAGAAGCGGTTCCATCAGCTTGCCACCTTTCTGATCCACTGGTCCACGGCCACTGCAAAAATGATCAGCACGCCGATGAGGAAGAACGTCCATTGCGGGTCGGTGCCGACAAGGCGCAGGCCCATTTCAAACACGCCGACGATCAGGGCACCGAAGAACATCCCCATGATGCTGCCACGCCCCCCAAAGAGCGAGATGCCTCCGATCACCACGGCGGTGATGGACTGGATATTGCCCAACTGCCCCGTCGAGGCGGTGGGAGAGACCGAGCCAAAGCGCCCGATCATCACCCAGCCCGCGATGGCGCAAAAGAGCCCCGCCAAAGCATAGACCTGGATCAGCACGCGGCCCGTCGGCACCCCTGCCAGTTCAGCCGCCTGCGGATCATCCCCCGTGGCATAGACATGGCGCCCCCAAGCGGTGCTGCGCAGCACATAGGCCATGATCGCCACCAGCGCGATCATCAGGAACACGGCATACAGGATCTTCACCCCGCCGGGCTGGATCGACCCGCCCCAGAACTGCAAGGCCGGGGCCACTTCGGCAATATCCGACGACCGGATGGTTTCATTGGCCGAAAAGATGAAGTTCGCGGAAAGCAGGATCTGCCAAGTGCCCAGCGTGGCGATAAAGGGCGGCAGTTTCATCTTGGCGATCAGCAATCCGTTCAGCGCGCCCATCGCGGTGCCAAGGATCAGCCCGATCACGATGGAGAGCTCGGCCGGCACCCCATAGCGAAAGGTCGCCTGCCCCATCAGCACGGAGGAGAACACCGCGATCGCCCCCACCGACAGGTCAATGCCGGCGGTCAGGATCACGATGGTCTGCGCGCAGCCCAGGATCCCCACGATGGCAATTTGCTGCAGGATCACCGAAAGCGTGCCGGCCTTGAAGAAATTCTCGGCCAGAAGCCCGAAAACAAGCAGTGCCACCATCAGCACGATCATCGGCACGGCCGAAGGCGTCTGGTGCAGCCAGTGCTGCACCTTCTTCAAAGTGCTTTTCTCTTCGTGGAATTCGGCCACTTTCTCGGAAGCGCCTTTCAGCCCTTCTTCAAAACTGGAAGCCGTCTTTGCCTCTGTCATGTCGTTCCCCTCCCCCGGCACTGCGGTCATGTCTGTGCGCTGGCTGTGACAAGGGCGGCGCAATGGCCGCCCTTGGCGAAGTCTGTATGGTCACGCGCCCAAGATCAGGCGCGCCTTGGCCTCAGCCCCAGCAAAGCTCGGTGCCTTTGGCGGTGTCGATCGACTCGACGCCGTCCACCGGCTTATCGGTGATCAGGGCGACACCCGTGTCAAAGAAGGCCTTGCCTTCGGTTGGCGCAGGTTTGGTGCCGTCGGCGGCGAATTTCGCGATGGCTTCCACACCCAGCGCCGCCATTTGCAGCGGATATTGCTGCGAGGTGGCCCCGATCACACCGCCCTTGACATCGGCCACACCCGGGCAGCCGCCATCGACCGAGACGATCAGCACGCCTTCCTTGCCAGCGGCCTTCAGCGCCTCGAACGCACCCGCTGCCGAAGGTTCGTTGATGGTATAGACCACGTTGATATCCGGGTCCTTGGCCAGCAGGGCCTCCATCGCCTTCAGGCCGCCTTCTTCATTGCCTGCGGTGACTTCATTGCCCACGATGCGCGGATCGGTTTCATCGCCCCATTTGTTCGGGTCGGCCAGATCGATGCCGAAGCCTTGCAGGAAGCCCTGATCGCGCAGCACGTCGACCGACGGCTGGGCGATCGACAGGTCGAGCATGGCGATCTTGGCATTGGCAGCCTCGGCGCCCAAGGTGGCGGCGGCCCACTGACCGATCAGCAGACCGGCCTGGAAGTTGTCGGTTGCAAAGGTGGCATCGGCGGCATCAATCGGGTCCAGCGGAGTGTCGAGCGCGATGACCAGAACGCCGGCATCGCGGGCCGCCTTGACCGAGTCCACGATGGCCTTGGTGTCGGATGCGGTGATCAGGATGCCCTTGGCGCCATCGGCCACACAGGCTTCGACCGCCGCCACTTGGCTTTCATGGTCGCCGTCGATCTTGCCAGCATAGGATTTCAGCGTCACGCCCAACTCGGCCGCCTTGGCCTCGGCGCCTTCTTTCATCTTCACGAAGAAGGGGTTGGTGTCGGTCTTGGTGATCAGGCAGGCGCTGGTCTGGGCGCTGGCGGTGGTTGCCATCAGCGCAAGCGCGGCCGAGCCCATCAGAGCCGTCATCGAAAGTTTCATGCTGTTCCTCCCAAGGATGTCAGGGGATCGCCCCCTGCTGCACGTTTGTGTCGCAGCCGTTCCTCCTGCTGCGGTGCCCTTACAAAACCCGATTCGCGGCCTTGCGTCAACATAAATAAATCAGAGTGATTTAGTATTGACAGCTGCCGCAAAAGCCCGCCAATCTGGCGCAAGGGGAGGAAGCCTCTGGGCACAAGGCGCAGAGGTGACGACAGATGTTGATCGGCATACCATCCATTCTCGGGCCAGATCTGCTGGCCACGCTCCGCGCCATGGGGCATGGCGATGAAATCGCCATTGTCGATGGCAACTATCCCGCCCAAGACCATGCGCGCCGTCTGGTGCGTGCCGATGGCCACGGGCTTTTGCCCTTGCTGGACGCCATTCTGACGGTGCTGCCGCTGGATGATGACGCGCCCTTTGCGATTTGCCGCGCCAGCCTGTTCAACGACCCCGATCAGGCCGGGCCGTTTCACCACGCGATCGAGGCGCTGTGCGGGCGGCTGAAGCCGGGCTATGCCGTGCAGGCGCTGGCCGGAGAAGCGCTGTATCCGCGCATCCGCGCCGCGCACACGATCGTTGCCAGCAGCGAAACCGCGCTTTATGCCAATGTGATCC
This sequence comes from Pseudorhodobacter sp. MZDSW-24AT, assembly GCF_002794355.1. GTDB lineage: Bacteria > Pseudomonadota > Alphaproteobacteria > Rhodobacterales > Rhodobacteraceae > Pseudotabrizicola. The sequence continues at coordinate 48,886 of NZ_PGOI01000011.1, forward strand.
TGCGCAAGGGCGTAATCAGGGAAGATGGATGACCGTGCCGGGCGAAGCCGCACCCCTTGTTGACCGTATCAACACCGATGATCCGGTGCTGCGCGGCACCAATCAATCCGGCATGCGCGCCCAGAACGAACGCCTTGTGCTCACCCTCTTGCGCCAGCACGGTGCCTTGGCGAAATCCGATATCGCCCGCATCACCGGACTGTCGGCGCAAACCGTATCGGTCATCATGCGCGCGCTGGAAAACGATGGTCTGTTGTCGCGCGGCGCGCCGCAGCGCGGGCGCATCGGCCAGCCGTCGATTCCAATGTCGCTGGCGGCGGATGGCGCCTATTTCTTCGGGCTCAAGATCGGGCGGCGGTCGGCTGATCTGACGCTGGTGGATTTTCTGGGCCAAGTGGTGCGGTTGGAACGTCAGGTCTACCGCTATCCCACCCCCGGCGCGGTGGTGGATTTCGTGGCCGCCACCCTGCCCCGCCTGATCGCTGCCCTGCCCCCGCCCGCGCAGGGCCGCATTGGCGGTCTGGGGGTCGCCATGCCGTTTCAGCTGTGGAACTGGGTGCAATCCATCGGCGCGCCGCAGGCCGAAATGGACGCTTGGCGCCACCGCGACATTCAGGCCGAACTCGCCGCCTTGTCAGGCCTTCCGGTCTTTGTGCAAAACGATGCCACCGCCGCCTGCGGTGCGGAACTGGTGTTTGGCACTGGCGAGCGGCCCAAGGATTTTCTGTATTTCTACTTCGGCACCTTTATCGGCGGCGGGCTGGTGCTGAACGGCCAGCTCTTCACCGGGCGCAGCGGCAATGCGGCGGGCGTGGGCCCGATGCCGGTGCCCGGCCCCGATGGCAAGATCCAGCGGCTGTTCGACACCGCGTCGATGTCGGTGCTGGCCGATGCGATGGAGCGCGCGGGCCAAAGCGCCGATCACCTCTGGGCGCAGCACAGCGAATGGCACGTTGCTCCGGCCTTGCTTGACGATTGGCTGGACACCGCCGCACGCGGGCTTGCCCACGCGATCCTGTCTGCCGCCGCGCTGATCGAGCTTGAGGCCGTGCTGATTGATGGCTGGATGCCCACCAGCATTCGTGCGGCGCTGACGCAGCGCACGCATGAGGCGCTGCATCGGCTGGATCTGGCCGGAATCGACCCTCCGGCCATCCGGGAAGGCACGGTCGGCGCCAATGCGCGCGTGCTGGGCGCCGCCGCGATTCCCCTCTCGCAACGCTATCTGATCGACCAAAACGCGTCTGGCCGCGACACCTAGTCGCGGTTTTGCGGTCTGTTGCGCCCTTGGGTGCCGAAAATGCTTTCCACCCCCGGCACAGGGCCCTAAAGGTCTTGAAAATTCTGTTGCCAGGTCTTTGATCGGCAAAAACCCGCCGCGACGCCTAAGACGCAAAAACGCCACGCCACGACGAGGGAACGCCCGTTTCATGTCACTCGCCCTGATTGCTGCGCTGCCATTTATCGGAGCGCTTCTTCCCGGCCTTATGATCCGCTCAGGCAAGAATGCCTGCGCCCTTGTGACCGGATCGGTCACTGCCCTTGCCCTTTTGATGCTCGGTCTGAATGCCCCCGCCGTTCTGCGCGGCGAGGTGGTGCAGACCCGCATCGAATGGATTCCCTCGTTGGGCTTGAACGCCAATTTCTTTCTCGACGGGCTGGGCCTGCTGTTTGCGGGCCTGATCCTTGGCATCGGCTTGCTGATCATTCTTTACGCGCGTTTCTACCTCGCGAAATCTGATCCGATGGGGCAGTTCTACACCTATCTCATGCTGTTCCAAGGCGCGATGGTGGGGATCGTTCTGTCCGACAACATCCTGCTTTTGCTGGTGTTCTGGGAACTCACCTCGCTGTCGTCCTTCCTGCTCATCGGCTATTGGAAGCACCTGCCCGAAGGCCGCCAAGGCGCGCGGATGGCGCTGACCGTGACGGGCGGCGGCGGTCTTGCGATGATCGCGGGCATGCTGATCCTTGGCAATATCGTGGGCAGCTATGATCTGTCGGTCATTCTTGAAAACAAGGAAATGATCCAAGCCTCGGACTGGTATCTGCCCGCGCTGATCCTGATCCTCTTGGGCTGCTTTACCAAATCGGCGCAGTTCCCCTTCCATTTCTGGTTGCCGCACGCGATGGCCGCGCCCACCCCGGTTTCGGCCTATCTGCATTCGGCCACGATGGTGAAGGCGGGTCTGTTCCTGATGGCGCGCATGTGGCCAGTTCTGGCGGGCACGCCGGAATGGTTCTACATCGTCGCCACCATCGGGCTGATCACCATGGTGATGGCCGCCAAGATCGCGCTGTTCAAGGATGACCTGAAGGCGCTTCTGGCCTTCTCCACCGTCTCGCACCTTGGCCTGATCACCATGCTTCTGGGCTTTGGCACCGCCGAGGCCGCCACGGTGGCCGTGTTCCACATCATCAACCACGCCACGTTCAAGGCCGCGCTCTTCATGTCGGCGGGCATCGTCGACCACGAGGCGCACACGCGGGACCTGAAACGTCTGGGCGGTCTGCGCACGCTGATGCCGATCACCTTCACCATCGTCACCATCGCGTCGCTGTCGATGGCGGGCATCCCGCCGCTCAACGGCTTCCTGTCCAAGGAACTGATGCTGGAAGAGGCGGCGCACACCACATGGATGGCCAATCCTTGGCTGATCGGCGTGCTGGCCACCATCGGCGCGCTGTTCTCGGTCGCCTACAGCTTCCGCTTCATCGCCCATGCCTTCCTTGGCCCGGTGCGCAGCGATTACCCCAGTAAACCGCATGATCCGGGCTTTGGCCTTTGGGCGGCCCCTGCCCTGCTGGCGGGTCTGGTCATCCTGATCGGCCTTTTCCCGATGCTCACCGCCGCTTGGCTGGTGAACGCCGCGGCAAGCGCGGTCACGGGTGAGGTGATTGCGGTGAAGATCACCCATTGGCACGGGCTTTATGCGCCCGCGCTGTGGATGTCGCTTGCGGCCATTGGCGGGGGTCTGATGCTGATGGGCCTGCACCCGCGCCTGATGGCGCTGTGGAACGCCACCCCCCGCCCCGAGGCGAAGCGTATCTTTGATGGCGTGGTCGAGCCGTTTGCCGCGCTTGCCGGGCGGATCGCGAATCGCCTGCATGACGGCGCGCTGACCCGCTATATCGCCATCGGCGTGCTGGGGATCGTGGGCGTGTCCTATTACGCCTTTGCCACCGCCACCCACAGTGCGGGCACCCGCGACCTGATGCCGATCCAGCCGGTTCCGGCGCTCGGCTGGTTCGCGCTCTGCCTCGCCACGGCGGCCATCGTGATTTACCACCGTCAGCGCCTGCTGACGCTGGTGCTGGTGGGGATCATCGGCCTGATGGTCTCGGTCGGCTTCGCTTATTTCTCGGCCCCCGACCTTGCGCTGACGCAGATCTCGGTCGAGGTCGCCACCATCATCCTGATGCTTCTGGCGCTCAACTTCCTGCCCAAGACGACCCCCTCCGAAAGCACGCCCACGCGGCGCACATGGGATGGGGCCGTGGCCGTGACTGCCGGCGTCGCGATTGCGGTGCTCGCCTTCGCCTTGATGACCCGCGATCAGGCCTTCAGCCCGATTTCGGAATACCACATCACCAATTCCAAACCCGAAGGCGGTGGCACCAATATCGTCAACGTCATTCTGGTGGACTTCCGCGGCTATGACACCTTTGGCGAGATCATCGTGCTGGGCATCGCCGCTCTGGTCATCTTCGCCTTGACCGAGGCCTTGCTGCGCGCGGGCCCCGCGAATGACCGTCTGCTGGCCTGGACCCCGGATCAGCGGCGTGCGGGCGACCGCCACCCGATGATGCTGGTGGTGGCCACGCGGGTGATTCTGCCCATCGCGCTGATGGTGGGCTTCTTCATCTTCCTGCGCGGCCACAACGAACCGGGCGGCGGCTTTATCGCCGGTCTGATCGTCGCCATCGCCTTGGTCATGCAATACATGGCCTCGGGCTTTGCCTGGACGGCGGCGCGGCAAAAGATCGATTACCATGCGCTGATCGCCTGCGGCATTCTGGTGGCTGCCGCCACCGGCATCGGGGCCTGGTTCAACGGCCTGCCCTTCCTCACCTCGGCCTTTGGCTACTTCACCATCTGGCCGCTTGAGGAATTCGAGCTTGCCACGGCGCTGTTGTTCGACATCGGGGTGTTCCTCACCGTGCTGGGGGCCGTGATGCTGGCGCTTGCCTCGCTGTCTCGCATCGGCCTGCGCGCCGGGGAAACCGTCAACGTGCAACCCTTCGACATCGACCCGTCCGAAGGCCGCACCCTCAATTCCGGGGAGGTCCGCTGATGGAAGCCCTTGTTTCCTCTGCAATCGGCATGATGACTGCCGCCGGGGTCTATCTGATGCTGCGCCAGCGCACCTTCCCGGTGATCGTCGGGCTGACCCTGCTGACCTATGCGGTGAACGTATTCCTGTTCACCTCAGGCCGTCTGGCCACCAATATGCCCGCGATCTATGGCGAAGGCGCGCCGGGCTATTCCGACCCGCTGCCACAGGCGCTGGTGCTGACCGCGATCGTGATCTCTTTCGGGATGACGGCGGTCATCGTGATGATGGCGCTGGGCGCCTTTCTTGAAGCTGGCCATGACAAGGTGGATATGAACGACGAAGACACCCCGACCGACGGGGGCCAGAAATGATGTATCACTGGATTTCGGCTCCGGTTCTTTTGCCCGCCATCATGGGCGCAGCAATGGTCCTTCTGATGCGCAACGATCTGCTGTTGCAGCGGATCTTCGCGCTGGTCTCTGCCCTTGGCCTGCTTGCCGTCAGCGTGGCGCTGCTGATCGCCGCCAGCAACGAAGGCCCCGAGGTCTACAAGCTGGGCGATTGGCCCGCGCCCTTTGGCATCGTGCTGGTGCTGGATCGGCTGTCGGCGCTGATGGTCACCCTGACCGCCGCCTTGTCGGTCTCGGTGCTGCTCTACACCATCGGCTCGGGCTGGGATGCCCGCGGGCGGCATTTCCACGCGCTCTTCCAGTTTCAGCTGATGGGCATTTGCGGCGCTTTCCTCACCGGCGATGCCTTCAACCTGTTCGTGTTCTTCGAGGTTCTGCTGATCGCCTCTTACGGTCTGATGATCCATTCGGGGGGCCGCGACCGGTTGCGGGCGGGCGTGCAATACATCGCCTTCAACCTTGTCGGCTCCTCGCTGTTCCTCTTTGCGCTGGGGGCGATCTATTCGATCACCGGCACCCTTAACATCGCCGATCTGGCGGTCAAATCGGCCGAACTGACCGAAGGCGATGCGGCCCTCTTCCGGGTGGCCGCCGTGATGATGATGATGGTTTTCGCCATCAAGGGCGCGCTGGTGCCGCTGCAATTCTGGCTGCCGGGCACCTATTCCAACGCGCCCGGCCCGGTCGCCGCGCTTTTCGCGGTGATGACCAAGATCGGCGCCTATTCGATCATCCGCTTTGGCGTGATCGTCCTGCCGCCGACGCATCCGATCACCGGCACCCTCATCGTCGACCTGATCCTGCCCGCCGCCTTGATCACCCTGATCCTTGGCGCGCTGGGGATTCTGGGCGCCACCAGCCTGTCGCGGCTCGCAGCCTTTGCCGCGGTCGCCTCGATGGGCACCGCCTTTATCGCGGTGTCCGGCTTCACGCCTGAATCGACCGCAGCAGCGATCTATTACATGCTGCACTCCACCCTTGCCGGGGCGGCCCTGTTCCTGATCTCGGATCTGGTCAGCAACCGCCGGGCGCATGATGGGCTGCACCAAGCCTTGCCGCCCATTGCACAGGCCGGGCTGATCTCGGGGCTCTTCATGGTTTCGGCCATCGCCACCGCCGGGATGCCGCCGCTGTCGGGCTTTATCGGCAAGCTTCTGGTGCTGGATGCGCTGCGGGATCAGGCGGCCCTTGTCTGGTCGGTGATCCTTGTCACCTCGCTGATGATCATTCTTGGCTTTGCCCGCGCCGGGTCCACCTTGTTCTGGAAAGCCCATGCCTCGGCCCCCGAGGGCGAGGCCCCGTCGCATCCGGCGCAAGCGCTGGCCTTTGTCGGCCTTGGCAGCCTGATCGCGGGCTTGGTCGTAATGACCCTGCTGGCGGGCCCCATCATCGGCTGGATCGAAGTGACCGCCGAAAGCCTGTTCGACCCCGCCGCCTATATCGCGGCCAACCAACTGCCCGAGGGGAACTGACATGCGCCGCCTCTTTCCGCACCCGCTCTTGTCCCTTCTGCTGTTCGCCACCTGGATGCTTTTGGTCAACCAGATCAAGATCGGCAGTCTGGTCATGGCCTTGATTCTGGCCATCATCATCCCCAAGCTGACCGCCCCCTATTGGCCCAACCGTCCGCCTTTGAAACGGGTGCCCGCTTTCGCCGCCTATGTGCTTCTGGTGATGTGGGATATCGTGCGCGCCAATGTCGAAGTGGCCCGCATCGTGCTGTTCATGCGCAATGAAAACATCCGCTCGGGCTGGCTCGCCGTGCCGATCGACCTGAAGACGCCCGAGGCGATCACCATTCTGGCCGGCACCATCACCATGACGCCGGGCACCGTTACCTCGGACATGTCGTCCTGTGGCCGGGTGCTCTTGATCCACGCGCTCCATGCGCCCGATCCCGACAGCATCGTCCAAGACATCAAGACCCGCTACGAGGCCCGCCTGAAAAGGATATTCGAATGATCCTGAACTACGCCCTAGATTTCGCCTTTCTCTGCTTTGGTCTGGGTCTGGCGATGAACCTGTATCGCATCTTCCGCGCACCCGGCGTGACCGATCGCATCTTGGCCTTGGACACCATGGTGATCAACGTGCTGGCGCTGCTCATCCTTTATGGCATCCGCACCCGTTCGGGCGTCAACTTCGAAGCCGCGCTGCTCTTTGCGATGACCGGCTTCGTCTCGACCGTGGCCTATTGCAAATTCGTCCTGCGCGGCGACATCATCGAGTGAGTGGCATGGATCAGATCGTAGAATACCTTCTCGCGGCATTGCTGGTCATCGGCGGACTTTTCGCCATCGTCGGCAGCTTTGGCCTGCTGAAGCTGCCCACCATGATGCAGCGCCTGCACGCCCCCACCAAGGCCACCACCGTGGGCGTGGGCTCGGCGCTGATCGCATCAATGTCCTACTTCTGGTATTTCGAGGGCACGCTCAGCTGGCATGAGCTGATGATCACGCTGTTCCTGTTTCTGACAGCCCCGATCACCGCCAATTTCATCGCCAAGGCCCAGCTGCACCGCGCGATCAACAAGGAAGACCTGCCCCCGACCGGGGTCGGCAAGGAATGGGCGACCTATGACCCCGAGGTGACGGCGGTCAGCCCGGTTCTGCTCAACGACCGTGACCCCGGCTGATTCCTGACCAAAAGGTCAAATCTGCGGGACGTCAGACTTGCCGGGTGGCGGTGCGCATGGCACATTGCGCGCAACCTCTTGCAGCAAAGGGCCTGCCGTGACCGCGCTTTCCCCCGACGTGCCAGCCCGGACAACCGGGCTGGTCTCCCTCGCCCCCTCCCCTTCGGCGCATGACCGCAACCCCGGCATGCCGCTGGATCTGGACTGGGTGGCCTCGGTGCAGGCCAATACCTCGGCCATCGAACGCCGCGCCGCGAGCCTTGGCGGGCGGCGGTCGGTCAAGAAGGACTTTCAGGCCGCTTGGCTTCTGAAGGCGATCAGCCTGATCGACCTCACCACGCTGGCAGGCGACGATACCCCCGGCCGCGTCCAGCGTCTGTGCGCCAAGGCCCGCGCCCCGGTGCGCGCCGAAACGCTTGCCGCCCTAGGCATGGAAGGCCTGACGGTGGGCGCGGTCTGCGTGTATCACGATATGGTCGAAACCGCCGTCCGCGCGCTGGAAGGCACCGCCATTCCAGTGGCCGCCGTCTCCACCGGGTTTCCGGCGGGCCTGTCGCCATGGCACCTGCGCGTGCAGGAAATCCGCGAAAGCGTGGCCGCCGGCGCGCGCGAAATCGACATCGTGATCTCGCGCCGCCATGTGCTGACGCAAAACTGGCCCGCGCTCTATGACGAAATGCGCGAAATGCGCGAGGCATGCGGCGCGGCGCATGTGAAGGCGATCCTTGCCACGGGCGAGCTTGGCACCTTGCGCAACGTCGCCAAGGCGTCGCTGATTTGCATGATGGCAGGCGCCGATTTCATCAAAACCTCGACCGGGAAAGAAGGCGTCAACGCCACCCTGCCCGTCACGCTCACGATGATCCGCGCCATCCGCGATTATCAGGACCGCACCGGCATAAAGGTCGGCTACAAACCGGCGGGCGGCATCGCCAAGGCCAAGGATGCGCTGCTGTATCTGGCGCTGATGAAGGATGAACTGGGCCACCCATGGCTGCAACCCGATCTGTTCCGCTTCGGCGCCTCGTCGCTTTTGGGCGATATCGAACGCCAGCTCGACCATCACCTCACCGGCCACTACTCCGCCGCCAACCGCCATGCGATGGGATAAGGCCATGACAATCAAAGAAATCTTCGACACCATGTCCTACGGACCCGCCCCCGAATCCCCGTCCGAGGCGCAGGCATGGCTGGCCCGCCATGCGCAAGGCTTTGGCCATTTCATCGACGGCGCCTTCACCGCGCCCGAGGCGCTGTTTGAAAGCCGCAACCCGGCCAGCGGCGCGGTTCTGGCACAGGTCAGCCAAGGCTCCCCGGCCAGCGTGGACGCCGCTGTCGCCGCCGCCACCCGCGCGCAGCCGAAATGGGCGCGCCTTGCGCCGCACAAGCGCGCGCAATACCTCTATGCGCTTGCGCGGCTGGTGCAGAAACACGCCCGCCTGCTTGCGGTGCTGGAAACCATGGACAATGGCAAGCCGATCCGCGAATCCCGCGACATCGACCTGCCGCTGGTCGCCCGGCACTTCTCTTACCACGCGGGCCTTGCGCAACTCGCCCCCACCGAACTCCCCGATCTGGAGCCGCTTGGGGTCTGCGGCGCCATCATCCCGTGGAACTTCCCGCTTCTGATGCTGGCGTGGAAAGTGGCCCCGGCCTTGGCGGCGGGCAATACGGTGGTGCTCAAACCCGCCGAATACACGCCCCTGACCGCCCTTCTCTTTGCCGAGATCAGCCTTGAGGCAGGTCTGCCCAAAGGTGTCTTGAACATCGTCACCGGGGACGGCGACACCGGGGCCGCGCTGGTGGATCACCCCGGCGTCGCCAAGATCGCCTTCACCGGCTCCACCGCCGTGGGCAAGACCATCCGCCGCGCCACCGCGGGCTCGGGCAAGGCGCTCACTTTGGAACTGGGCGGCAAATCGCCCTATATTGTCTTTGACGACGCCGATCTCGACTCCGCTGTCGAAGGTCTTGTCGATGCGATCTGGTTCAACGGCGGTCAGGTCTGCTGCGCAGGCTCCCGCCTTCTGGTGCAGGAAGGCGTGGCCGACCGCTTCCATGCCAAGCTCAAACGCCGGATGGATGGCCTGCGCATCGGCGACCCGCTCGACAAATGCATCGATGTCGGCGCCGTGGTCGATCCGGTGCAGCTCGCCACCATCACCCGCATGGTCGACGCCTCCGAAGGCGAGAAATACACCGCCGACACCCCCCTGCCCCAAGGCTGTTTCTACCCGCCCACGCTCATCACCGGCCTGTCGGCAGCCTCGCCCTTGATGCAGGAAGAGATCTTCGGCCCGGTGCTGGTCAGCATGACCTTCCGCACCCCGACCGAGGCGGTGGACCTGGCCAACAACACCCGTTACGGGCTTGCGGCAACGGTCTGGACCGAGAATGTGAACCTCGCGCTCGACATCGCGCCCAAGCTGCGCGCCGGTGTGGTCTGGATCAACGGCACCAATATGTTTGACGCCGCCGCCGGTTTTGGCGGCGTGCGCGAAAGCGGCTTTGGCCGCGAAGGCGGCTGGGAAGGCCTGCACGCCTATCTGCGCCCCAAGGGCAAGGCGGCGGCGCTGAAACCCGTCACCGCCATCCCCGCGCCCAAATCGGCGCTCGTCGAGGGGCTGGACCGTACCGCAAAGCTGTTCATCGGTGGCAAGCAGGCCCGCCCCGATGGCGGCTATTCCAAAGCGGTCTACAGCCCGCGCGGCGCGCTTCTGGGCCATATCGGCCTTGGCAACCGCAAAGACATCCGCAACGCGGTCGAGGCGGCCCATGCCGCCAAAGGCTGGGGCCGCGCCTCGGCGCACAACCGCGCGCAAATCCTGTTCTACATCGCCGAGAATCTCTCGGCCCGCGCCGATGAATTCGCGGCCCGGATCAAGGCGCAGACCGGCACCTCCGGCGCGTCCGAGGTCGAGGCCGCCATCGCCCGCCTGTTCACTTACGCCGCTTGGGCCGACAAGTTTGATGGCGCGGTGAAATCGGTGCCGATCCGGGGGGTGGCGCTTGCAATGAACGAAGCCTGCGGCGTGATCGCGGCGCTTTGCCCCGACGAAGCCCCGCTTCTGGGCCTTGTCTCGGTGATGGCCCCGGCCATCGCCATGGGCAACACCTGCGTTCTGGTGCCGTCACAGGCCTTCCCGCTCTCGGCCACCGATTTCTATCAGGTGCTGGAAACCTCGGATCTGCCGTCGGGCGTGGTGAACATCGTCACCGGCGCGCATGACGAACTGGCCAAACCGCTGGCCGGTCATATGGATGTGGACGCGGTCTGGAGCTTTTCCTCGGCGGATGTCTCGCAGATCATCGAGGCAGAATCGGCCAGCAACCTCAAACGCACTTGGGTCAACCATGGCCGTGCACGCGACTGGCAGGCCCCCGCCGCCGAAGGCCGCGCCTTCCTGCGCCACGCGACCGAGGTGAAAACCGTCTGGGTGCCTTACGGCGAATGAGCTCAGGCCCGACCCGCTGCCGCCGAAAGCGTCAGCGGGTCTATGCCCAGTGTTTTCAAAGCCTTGATCCACTTGCTTCCGTCATCGCCCGAAAACACCAGATCGGGCGGCGCCTCGGCCAGCAGCCAGTCATTGCGCCGGATCTCGGCCTCCAACTGCCCCGGCCCCCAGCCGGAATAGCCCAGCGCCAAAAGCGCCGCATCCGGCCCCTTGCCCTGCGCCAAGGCCTCCAGAATATCCAGCGTCGCCGTCATGTGGTAACCACCCGGCATTGTCATCGTGGAAGGCCCGCGCGGATAATCGGACGAATGCAGCACAAAGCCGCGCCCGCGTTCCACCGGGCCGCCGAAATGCACGCGGATATCGCGCCCCTCGGGCGCACGCGGAATGTCCAGATGGTCCAGCAAACCGGCAAAGCTCAGATCCGGCGTCGGCTTGTTGATGATCAGCCCCATCGCGCCATCAGAAGAATGCGCGCAGATCAGGATCACACTGCGGTCAAACCGCGCATCGCCCATCCCGGGCATCGCAATCAGCAATTTGCCGTCAAGATCCATGGTTTCGTCTCCCGTCGTGCCGCTTGTCCCGTCCCCCGTGTCAACATGAGCGTGATGCGCCAATGCCTCAAGGGGCAAGTGCTACAATCGCTTCCCGTCTTTGTGACTTCCCATTCAGGCCTCACCGCTTATCTTCCGGCGCATGATACGCGCCCTTGCCCTCTGCCTCGCTCTTGCCCCCGCTCTCGCCAGCCCGCTGCACGCTCAATCCGTGCGGCTGGCAGATGTGGTCGAGGGAGAATTCCGTCCGGGCTGGCAAACTGCGGCGGGCACCCATATGGCCGCGCTGCACCTGCGCTTGGCACCGAACTGGAAAACCTATTGGCGCGCCCCGGGCGACGCGGGGATTCCGCCGCACTTCAACTGGGCCGGGTCCGAGAACGTGGGCTCCGTCCGCTTTCACTGGCCCTCTCCCGAGGTGTTCCACACCAACGGCCTGAAAACCGTCGGCTACCATGACGAACTGGTGCTGCCGATCGAAATCACGCCCAAGGACCCGCGCAAACCTGTGCGCCTGCGGGCCTCGGTCGATCTGGGGGTGTGCAAGGACATCTGCATTCCCGCCACCCTGATGCTGGGCACCGCGCTGGCCGCGCCCGGACAGGCCGACACCGCGATCCATGCGGCCCTGCGCGCGCGCCCCGCGACAGGGGCCGAGGCGGGGCTGACCCGGATCACCTGCACGGTCGAGCCCATCCGCGATGGCCTGCGCATCACGGCCCGGATGGATCTGCCATCGCAAGGCCGGGACGAGGTTGTGGTGTTCGAATCCGGCCTGCCCGAAATCTGGGTCTCGGAATCGCAGGTGCGCCGCGACGGCCGCAGCCTGACCGCCATGGCCGAAATGGTGCCCCCCTCGGGCGGCCCCTTCTCGCTCAACCGCAGCGCGGTGGTGGTCACCGTCATCGGCGGCGACGGTCGCGCGGTCGAAATCCGTGGCTGCCCCGCGCCCTGACCGTTTCATCGCCGCGCCACCCGCAGCCGGGCAAGGCCATAGGCCACCAGCGTCACCGCGCCCGCCCCCAGCACAAACACCCCCAACGCCACGCCCTGTGACAGCACCGGCAGCCCCGGCAGCCCAGCGCCCAGCACCACTGGCGCCAGCGTCAGCGCAAAGAGCAGCGCCACCACCGCCCCTGTGCCCATCAGGATGCGGCGCGGCCCCCGCCGCAGCCCGCGCGACAGCGCCCGGAACCGCTTGCCCACATCCTGTTGCACCGCCATCAGCGCCGGCACCAGAATTAGCACCAGCAGCATCCCGAAGGCCAGCCCGTAAACCAGCGTCACCACCGTGGGTTTCAGGAACTCCGCCTGTGAACTGCGCTCGAACAAGAGCGGTGACAGGCCGAAAACGGTGGTCATCGTGGTCAGCAGCACCGCGCGGAACCGGTCGGCCACCCCGTCGATGATCGCCGGGATCAACCCGCGCTTTTCGGCATATTCATCAATGGTCGACACCAGAACGATGGAATCATTGATGATGATGCCCGACATGCCGATCAGCCCGACGATCGAGAACATCGACAGTGGCACCCCCCAGTGGAAATGCCCCCACATCGCGCCAATCAGGCCAAAGGGGATCACCGACATCACCACCAAAGGCCGACTCCAGCTGGCAAAGATCCACGCAAGGCAAAGATAGATGCCCAGCAGGCACAAGATCGCCGCCGTGCCCGCATCGCCCAGAAATTCGTTCTGCTGCGCGACCAAGCCGCCCTGACGGCTTTCCACACCGAATTGCGCCTCGATCTCGGGCAGAATGGTCTCGCGGATCGTTGCCTGAATCTCGGCAGCCCGCGCCGGATCATCCTCGGCCAGATCGCCCGAGACGGAAACCACCCGCAAGCCGTTCTCGCGCCGGATGGTGGAAAACCCCGCCTGCTGCTCCACCGTCACGATATCGGCCAAAGGCACATAGGCCCCGGTGCTGGTGCGCATCAGCGTGGCATCCAGAAAATCCGCCGTCAGCTCATGGCGCGGGAGTTCCAGCCGGATGGCCACCGATCTTGGCCCTTCGGGATAGGTCGCGGCCTCAATCCCGTTCAGCCGGTCACGCAAACTGCGGCCCAGTTCATCAATCGCAAAGCCCAAGGACTGGCCCAAGGGCGTCAGGTTCAGGACCAGTTCTTCTTTGTCATAGGCGAGCGAATCCTCCAGTGCCGACACTTCCGGATAGATCGCCAGCCGCGCCTTCAAGGCCTCGGCCGCCGCCTTCAGCCCGCTGGCCTCTGCGCCATACAGATCAATCGCCAGCGCATCGCCGCCCGGTCCAAAGCGCCCGCCCCGGAACGACAGCTCTTCCATCAACGGATGCCCGCGCACCTCTTCCTGCAAGGCGCTGACAAACACATTGCTGGAATAAGGCCGCGCATCGGGATTGATCAGCTCGATCGAGATGCTGCCCAGCAAATCGGCGTCTTTGCCTTCGGCACTGGCCAGCCCGCGCCCGCCCGATCCGCCGATCTCGGCCATGGCAAAGCTGATCGGGTTCACGCCATGCTCCGCCTCGAACCGCGCGCCCACCACTTCGGCGGCGCGCTGCACCTCGCGCATCAAGGCCAGCGTGTCGCTGCGCTCGGCCCCCGGCAGCATCGAGAAATTGCCGGTGACCGAGGCCTGTTCCGGCGCGTTGAAAAACCGAAACGGCAGATCCCCCCGGATGAACAGCGCAGCCGATGCGGCAAACAGCGCCACCGACCCCGCCAGCACCGGATAGCGCGCCACAATCACCACGCGCATCGTCGGCTTCACCACCCGCGCGCCAAGCCACGCCATCCCCCGGTTCACCTGCCGCGATGGCCAGTCATACCATTTTTCCTGCTTTGCCTTGGCAATCGCATGCGCCATGTGGTTTGGCAAAATCAGGAAGCACTCCACCAAAGACGCCACCAGCACCGCAATCACGGTAAAGGGAATGTCGCGGATAAGGCCCCCAAAGCGCCCGCCAATCGCCACCAGCCCGAAAAAGGCGATCACCGTGGTCAGGGTCGAGGCGACCACGGGCTGCGCCATGCGCAAGGCCCCGCGCTCGGCGGCCACCACCGCCTCTTCGCCCAAGCTGCGGCCCCGGAAATCGGCATGCTCGCCCACCACGATGGCATCATCCACCACGATCCCCAGCATGATGATCAGCGCGAACAGCGAAATCATGTTCAGCGTCAGCCCGGCGGCATACATCACCGCCACCGCCGCCAGCATCGCCACCGGAATCCCCGCCGCCACCCACAGCGCCGTGCGCGCGTTCAGGAACAGGAACAGCAGGATCACCACCAGCGCCAGCCCGCTCAGCGCATTGTCCAGCAACAGATACAGCCGGTCGGTGATCTCTTCGGCGCGGGCGCGCACCAGATCCACCGTCACCCCCGGTGGCAGGCTCAGCTGCATCTCGGCCGCCACCTCCTCCACACTGGCCTGCATCCGGATGGCATCGCCTTCGGCGTTGCGGTCCACCCGAACCGTCATCGCCGGATTGTCGCCCACAAAGCTCGCCCGCCCGGCATCCGCCCCCACCGCGCGGATCGTGGCCACATCGCCCACCGTCAACGTCGTGCCATCGGGCTGGCTGCGCAGCACGACACCGGCAAGCTCGGTCGGACTGCGCCGTTCTGTCCCGGTGCGCACCCGAGCCGAGCCGTCCCCCACATTGCCCGCCGGATTGGTCTGCACCGATGCGCCAATGGCCGTGGCAATCTCGCGCAAGGTGATGTCATGCTGGATCAGCGCGACCGAAGGCACCTCGACCACCGTTTCCGGGTCTGCCAGGCCACGAATGCTGGTGCGGGTGATCCCCACCTGAAACAGGCGCCCCACGAATTCATCGGCAAAGCGCGCCAGTTGATCCACCCCCACAGGGCCGGTGATCACCACATCCGTCACCTGATCGCGCCACTGGCTGCGGCTGATCCTTGGCTCTTCGGCCTCTGCGGGCAGGTTGTTCACGCTGTTCACCGCCGACTGCACATCCTCGGTGGCCTGTGTCAGATCGGTGCCCGGCTCGAATTCCAGCACGATGCGCCCCGAGCCTTCGGCCGCCCGCGACACCGCATTCGACACGCCATCCACCGCCAGCAAGGCCGGTTCCAGCACCTGCACGATGGCGCGGTCCACATCTTCGGCCCCGGCCCCGCTCCACGTCACGGAAACCTGCACCTCGGCCACAATCACATCCGGGAAATATTGCGCGCGGATGCGCGTGCTGGCCACCAGCCCCGCCACGATCAACAGCACGAACAACAGGTTCGCCAAAGTGCGGTGGCGGGTGAAATAGGAAATCAGCCCGCCCGTGGGGCCTGCGCCTTGCCGCTTTGCCATGGCTCAGCCCCCCATCCGGCTTTCCAAGCGTGCCACCACTTGGGCGGGCACCTGATCTTGCGCCAGTTGCTCGAGCATCCGCGCCTTGGCCGCGTCGGGCATCCGGCTGTTGGCCTCCACCAGCGCGATCAATGCCGCCCGCCGCTCTGGCGTCAGCTGAACCGTCTCGGGGGCGGCCGCAGCGGTGCCGCCTTGGCGGATCGGGTTGATGCGGATGCCCGCCCCCAGCAAAGGCGAACGTTCCAGCACCGCCTCGCGTCCCGCAATGCTGCGCACATCCACGATCACATCATCGCCCTGCCGCCGCAGCACTGGCACCCTCTGCGCTTCCAGCCGGTCCTCTTCGCCCAAAAGCAGGATGCCGCCTGCGCTGTCCACCGCTGTGGCGGGCAACAGCGCCACACCGGAAAGCTGCGGCTCGGAAATCGCCACCGTCACGAAATCGCCGGGGCGAAACCCGCGCGCGCCATCCAGCGAGGCATAGATCACCCGCCCCGTGGCCCCTTCGCCCACCGCCGCGCCCACGCGCTCCACCCGGCCTTGCGCCGCGATCTCGGCCCCCAGCACATCCAGCGACACCGTCACCGGGGCCGCAATCAGGCTGCCCTCGGCATCCACCAGCCGCGCGAATTGCGCGGTCGACAGCCGGAACGACACTTCCAGCCGCTCGGGGTCGATCACCTCTGCCAGCCGCTCATTGGCCCCGACAAGCCCGCCCGCCACCACGGCAACACCGTTCAGCCGTCCGCTGAAACTTGCCCGGATCACGGTGTCTGCCAAAGCACGCTCGGCCTCGGCCAAGGCAATCCCGGCGCGGGCCGCGCTGGATGCCGCCTGATCCACCCGCGCCTCGGCCTGCGCCAGCGCGGACCGCCGCGACAGCACCGCCTGCTCCGCCGACGACAGCGCCAGCGCCGCGGTCTCCACCGCGGCGGGCGAACCCACGCCGCGCCCTTGCAAATCTTGCTGACGCGTCAGCGCCTGCCCGCGCAACTCGGCCTGCGCTTGCGCCGCTGCCAGATCATCGCGGGCCAGCGTCAAGCCGCGCGCCGCGTCGCGCACCTCGGCTTCCGCCTCGCGCAGGCCCGCCTGCGCCAGATCGCGCGCCGATGTGGCATCGGCCGGGTCCAGCCGCAGCAGCACCTGCCCTTCGGTCACACTCGCGCCGTCTTCCACCCCTTCGGCAATCTCCAGCACACGGCCACCGCGCGGGGCGCGCAGTTCCAGCGTGCGGCGCGACCGGATCTCGCCAAAGGCCACCGTCTGCGGCACCAGATCGCCCGGCACCACCGTCACCACATTGGCCGTGAACACCCGCTCCCGCGCGGGTTGGCCCGGACGTTCCGTTGACAGGCGCTCGGCCACGGCCCCGGCAATCAGGCTGGCGGCCAGCGCCAGCAACCCAAGGGAAACGGCAGCCAAAAACAGGCCGGTCAAGGATCGTGCCAGAAATCGCATACAGGCTCCGCTTCAACGCATGGACCAACAGTAATGCGCGCCGAACCACCGTCCAGCCACAAGCCTGTTACGCCCGCCGCGCGCGCTTCCGTCGCTATTTCCGGCGCAGATGTTCGTCGAGACGCGGAAAAATCTCGACAAAATTGCAAGGCCGGTGCCGGACATCCAGTTGCCAGCGCAGGATCTCATCCCAAGCATCGCGGCAGGCCCCGGGGCTTCCGGGCAGCGCAAACAGATAGGTGCCGCCTGCCACCCCGCCGCAGGCGCGGCTTTGCACCGCCGAGGTGCCGATCTTCTGCATCGAGACCATGGTGAACACCGTCCCGAAGGCCTCGATTTCCTTTTCGTAGACGTCCCGATGCGCCTCGACCGTCACATCGCGCCCCGTAAGCCCGGTGCCTCCGGTGGTCAGGATCACATCCACCGCCGGATCAGCGATCCAGACGCGCAGCTGATCGGCGATCCGCGCCCGGTCATCGGTCACGATGCCGCGCGCGGCCAGCACATGGCCTGCGCCCGTCAACCGCTCCACCAAAGTGTCGCCCGACCGGTCATCAGCCAGCGTGCGCGTGTCGCTCACCGTCAGCACCGCGATCTGCACCGGAATGAAGGCTTTCGTTTCGTCGATCCGGCTCATTGTGCCAACCGCGCCTCCAGCGCCAAAAGATCTGCCCAAGCCTCACGTTTGGCAATCGGCGTGCGCAACAGCGTGTCAGGGTGCAGCATCGGCAGCAAGGGGCGGCCCAGCACCTCCATCCACCGACCGCGCAACCGCGCCACTCCGCGCGTGCCGGTCAGGCCAAACAGCGCTGCATTGCCCATTGCCACCACAACATCCGGCGCGGCCAGTTCGATGTGGCGCATCAGAAACGGACGCATCATCGCAATGTCATCCGGCGAAGGCTCGCCATTGCCCAGACAGCGCCACGGCAAAACCCCGGTCAGGTAGACGGCATCGCCGGGCAAGGCCGCCGCGCGCGACAGGTTGATCGCCTCGAACATCTCGTCCAGCAACTGCCCCGCGCGCCCCGAAAACGGCCGCCCTTCGCGGTCCTCCTCGGGTCCCGGCGCTTCGCCCACGATCATCACCCGCGCCCCGGCCAGCCCATCGGCAAACACCAGATTGCGCGCCCCGCGTTTGATCTCGCAATGCTCAAAGGCCGCCATTGCGGCGCCCAACTCCTTGAGCGTGGTCACCCGCGCCGCCGCCTGCGCGGCTTCGGCCACCGGGTCCACCTTTGGCGCATCCGGCACCGCCACCGGCGGCGCCGGCCGCTTTGCCGCCTCGGCCACGGGCCGCGCGGCGGCCGCCACCGGCACAGGCACCGGCTTGATCGCCTCGGGCAGATCATAGCGGTTCACCGGGTCATCCAGCAGCCAATCCTCGGCCCCCAGCTCGTATTGCCAGAGCAGCGCCGCCTGCGCCGCGTGCCAATCCGACAAAATGTGCTGTGCGATTCCCATGCTGCGAAAGGTAGGCCCCTGCCCCCGCCCCCGCAACCCTTACCCCGCAACCCTTGGCCGGAACGCACACCGCACAGCGTCGCTTGCCCATCGCGCCCCCCTTTGGCATAAGGCACCCCAACCCCCAGCGCAAAGGAGCCCGCCCCATGTTTCGCGCCCGCCATCTGCTGGGGATCGAACACCTCTCCCCGCAAGAAATCCTCGCCGTCCTCGATCTGGCCGATCGCTACGTCGATCTGAACCGCCGCACGGTCAAGCAGTCCGACGCGCTCGCGGGGATGACGCAAATCAACATGTTCTTCGAAAACTCCACCCGCACGCAGGCCAGTTTTGAACTGGCAGGCAAGCGGCTGGGGGCCGATGTGATGAACATGTCCGTCGCGCAATCCTCGGTGAAAAAGGGCGAAACCCTGATCGACACCGCCATGACGCTGAACGCCATGCACCCCGATCTTCTGGTGGTGCGGCACGGCTCGTCAGGCGCGGTCAACCTTCTGGCGTCAAAGGTGAATTGCGCCGTTCTGAATGCGGGCGACGGGCGGCACGAACACCCGACCCAAGCGCTTCTGGACGCGCTGACCATCCGCCGCGCCAAGGGCCGCATCCAGCGCCTCACGGTGGCCATCTGCGGCGACATCGCGCACAGCCGGGTCGCGCGGTCGAACCTGATCCTCTTGGGCAAGATGGAAAACCGCATCCGCCTGATCGCGCCCCCCACCCTGATGCCCTCCGGCGTGGGCGAATTCGGCTGCGAACTCTTTGACGACATGCGCAAAGGCCTTGAAGGCGCCGATGTGGTGATGATGCTGCGCCTGCAACGCGAACGGATGGACGGCGGCTTCATCCCGTCGGAACGCGAATATTACCACCGCTACGGGCTGGATGCCGACAAGCTCGGCCACGCCAAGCCCGATGCCATCGTGATGCATCCCGGCCCGATGAACCGCGGGGTAGAGATCGACGGCGAGCTGGCCGATGACATCAACCGCAGCGTCATTCAGGAACAGGTGGAAATGGGCGTCGCCGTCCGCATGGCTTGCATGGACCTGCTGGCCCGCAACCTGCGCGCCGACCGCGGCGCCCGCGCCGCCGGGGTGATGGCATGACCGACCGGCTCGCCATCCCGCTTGGCCCCGACCGCGTGCTCTGGGTCTTTGCCGTCGATCTGCCCGAAACCGGCGCGCGCCATCTCCTGCAAGCCGGGCTGGACAAGGCGCTTGGCGTCACCCCGGTGGACACCACCAAGGTCGAGCTGATCGACAGCGAAGCCTTTGTCGAATACGGCCTCGCCCGCTATCTCGCCGAAGGTCAGGGCATGGACGAAGCCGGGCTCGCCCCCGACACCGCGCGCCTCGATGCCTTGCGCGGCCCCGTGCTTTTGGTCCACCGCGCCGCTTTGCCCCAAGGCCTTGGGGCTCCGGGCCATCTTTCGCCCCAAGCGCCCCTGCGCCTGATCGGCCGCTACAGCGAACTGCCGCCGCCCCCGCCCATGGCGATGACAGGCTATGACGCCGCCGCCGACACCATCGTGGTGCCCGGCAAGAAAGCCCCGTCCGAGGCCGCGATGTCAGGCCGCGTTGCCATGGTGGTGCTGATCCTGCTTGCGATCTTTGTCACGCTCTTTGTCTGGGGGGCCGGATGACCGCGCCGCTCCTGATCGAAGGCGAATCCCTGCGCGCCACCTTTACCCCCGACCGCGCCACCTATTGGCGGGCCCATGTGATCATGGCTGTGGTGCTGGGCGCGGCGGTGGGGCTGTTCCTTCTGTGGCAAGGCAACCCTTACCCGATCATGGGGCCGATCGGGGCCGCGCTCGCGATTGCGGCGCGCGCCGCCTATGTCGCCTCCGAGGCGCTGGGCGACCTGTGGTATCTCACCTCGCAGCGCCTGATCGGCCCGCGCGGGCTGGTGCTGCCCCTGTCCCAGATCGCCTCGGCCCGCCCGCTGCTGGGCGCGGTGCAGATCACCACCACCCGCGGCGAGCGCCACCTGATCAAATATCTCGCCGATCCCGCCGCCGATGCCGCGCGCCTGATGCAGGCCCGCTGATGCCCCTTTCCTTGCACAAAGGCCCCGCGATGACCCTGTTTCTGGAAAACGCCCGCATCATCGACCCCGAGGGCGACAGCATCCTCACGGGCAATGTGATCGTCGACGCGGGGCAGATCGCCGCCATCGGCGCGGCCTCGGCGCCCAAAGGCGCGCAGGTGATCGATTGCGGCGGCGCCTGCCTTGCCCCCGGGATCATCGACTGGGGCGTCAAGATCGGCGAGCCGGGCGAGCGTCACAAGGAATCCTTCCGCTCCGCCGGACTGGCGGCGGCGGCAGGCGGCGTCACCACCGTGATCGCCCGCCCCGACACCACCCCCGCCATCGACACGCCCGAAGTGCTGGAATTCGTCACCCGCCGCGCAGCCGAAGCCTCGCCGGTGCGCATCCGCCACATGGCCGCGCTCACCAAAGGCCGCGACGGGCGCGAGATGACCGAGATCGGCTTTCTGCTGGATGCCGGCGCCATCGCCTTTACCGATGCCGCCCGCGTCACCACCGACACCAAGGTGCTGAGCCGCGCGCTGACCTATGCCCGGAGCTTGGGCGCGCTGGTGATCGGCCACCCGCAGGAACCGGGCCTCTCCAAAGGCGCCGCCGCCACCGGGGGCAAATTCGCCTCGCTGCGCGGCATTCCGGCGGTGCACCCGATGGCCGAACGCATCGGGCTTGACCGCGACCTTGGCCTGATCGAGATGACCGGCGCGCGCTACCACGCCGACCAGATCACCACCGCCCGCAGCCTGCCCGCGCTGGAACGCGCCAAGGCAAACGGGCTGGATGTCACCGCAGGCGTCTCGATCCACCATCTGACGCTCAATGAATTCGACGTGGGCGATTACCGCACCTTCTTCAAGCTCAGCCCGCCCTTGCGCTCCGAAGACGACCGGCTCGCGATGATCGAAGCGGTGGCCAGTGGGCTGATCGACGTGATCGGCAGCTTTCACACCCCGGCCGATGAGGAATCCAAACGCCTGCCGTTCGAGGATGCCGCCTCGGGCGCGGTCGGGCTGCAAACCCTGCTCCCCGCCGCGCTGCGCCTGCTGCACGCGGGCCAGCTCACCTTGCCGCAACTCTTCCGCGCGCTGTCCTTCAACCCCGCGCAGCGGCTTGGCCTGCCCCAAGGCCGCATGGCCGAAGGCGCGCCCGCTGACCTTGTGCTGTTCAACCCCGACACGCCCTTCGTGCTGGATCGCTTCACGCTCCAGTCGAAGTCGAAGAACACGCCCTTTGACGGGGCACGGATGGAAGGTAAGGTGCTCGCCACCTTTGTCGCCGGTCAACAGGTCTACGGAGCCGCCTCGTAAATGCCCGAACTCACCTCTGCGCCTCTGCTTTTGCTGCTGACGGCAGCCCTGTCCTATCTTCTGGGATCGATTCCCTTCGGCGTCGTGATCACCCGCGGCTTGGGCCTCGGCGATCTGCGCAGCATCGGGTCGGGCAATATCGGGGCCACCAATGTGCTGCGCACCGGCAACAAACCCGCCGCGCTCGCCACCTTGCTGCTCGATGCGGGCAAGGGCGGCATCGCCGTGCTGATCGCCCGCGCTCTCGTGGGGCCGGATGCAGCACAGGTGGCGGCCCTGTTTTCCTTCCTCGGCCACCTGTTTCCGGTCTGGCTGGGGTTCAAGGGCGGCAAGGGCGTGGCGACCTTCCTCGGCACCCTGCTTGCCCTCGCTTGGCCCGTGGGCCTTGCCGCCTGCGCCACGTGGGCGGCCACCGCCGCGCTGAGCCGCATCTCCTCGCTCTCGGCACTGGTCGCCGTCGCGCTCACCCCGATCTGGCTTGTGCTGTTCGGCTATCCCCAGATGACGCTGCTCTCCCTCGCCTTGGGCGCCTTGGTCTTCGCCCGCCACAGCAGCAACATCGCGCGCCTGCTGCGTGGCCAAGAGCCAAAGATCGGCAAGAAGTAACGCCCCATCTTCACAGATCTGATCCAGCAGAGCGGCTGCGCCGCAAGACTTTGCCTCGTCGCGCGGCTGCGCCGCGTCTCCTCAGGCGCGCTCCGCGCGGGAGTATTTGGAAAAGGTGCAAAGCAAACGGGGCTTGGTTTGCACCTTTCTCAAATACTCCGGGGGGGCGCGGAACGCGCGGGGGGCAGCGCCCCCCTCAGAGGCTGGCCGCTTCATAGATCGGGCTCAGATCGCGCTGCCACTCGGTTTCATACAGCCGCAGCCAGCGGTCGGCCTGCACTTCCCCGCTGGCCAGCGACGCCGCCAGCGGGGCGAGGTAGCTTTCCTCGCCCAAGCCCCGCGCCTTGAGGCCCGCGCGCGACAGGTCCACCGCCGCGCGGGCCAAGGCCTCCAGCCGCAGACCATTGACCTCACCCTTCAGCGCCGAGACCGAGGCCGCCACCCGCAGCGCCTCTCGCGTTTGCGCGTCAAAGCCCTTGACCAGATCCCAAGCCGCGTCCAGCGCGCCCTGATCATACATCAACCCCACCCAGAAGGCAGGCAGCGCGTTGATATGGGCTTCATCCCCACAATCGGCGCCGCGCATCTCGATGTATTTCTTCACCCGCGCCTCGGGGAAGACCGTCGTCATATGGTCTGCCCAATCCGACAGGGTGGGCTTCTCCCCCGGCAGCGCCGGCAGCTCTCCCTTCAGAAAATCCCGGAACGACTGGCCCAGCGCATTGATATATCGGCCGTCGCGGTAGACGAAATACATCGGCACATCCAGCACCCAGTCCACATAGGCCTGAAAGCCGAAGTCCCCGTCAAAGGCAAAGGGCAGCATCCCCGTCCGGCTGTCATCCAACCCGCGCCAGATCCGGCTGCGCCAGCTGCGGTGGCCATTGGGGCCACCGTCAAAGAACGGGCTCGACGCGAACAACGCCGTCGCCACCGGCTGCAAGGCAATCGCCACCCGCAGCTTCTTGACCATATCCGCCTCGGAGGCGTAGTCGAGATTCACCTGCACCGTCGAGGTGCGATACATCATCTGCGTGCCATGGGTGCCGACGCGCCCCATGTAATCGGTCATCAGCCGGTAGCGCCCTTTCGGCATCACCGGCATCTGCGCATGGCTCCATTCCGGCGCGGCGCCGATGCCCATGAAGCGCACGCCCATCGGCTCTGCCAGTGTGCGCACCTCCTCAAGGTGCTGGCGCAGCTCGGCCGCCGTGGCGTGCATGTCGGCCATCATCGCCCCCGACAGCTCGAACTGCCCGCCCGGTTCCAGGCTGATATTGGCGCCATTGCGCTGAAGGCCGATCACATTGCCCCCTTCGCGCACCGGGGCCCAGCCAAAACGCGCCTGCAACCCTTCGAACAAGGCCGAGATCGACCGCTCCCCCGCATAGGGCAGCGGCATCCGGCTGTCGGTCAGCCAACCGAACTTTTCATGCTCGGTCCCGATGGTCCAAGCCGATTTGGGCTTGCAGCCTTGCTCCATCAGCCCGGCCAGCTGGTCAAAGCTTTCGATCACACCGCCGCCGGATTGTGGAATGGACATGGTTTCGGGCTCCGGCTTGGATCAAGGATGTGGGCGCTACAGGTGTCTTGCGGCACAGGCCAAGTCAAGATGGCGCGATGCAGCCACGGGCTCATATCACAAAAGGTTATCGATCCCGCCGCTGTCGGAGGCCGCACTCAGCCGTCAGACCCGGTCACCACGCCCCTTCCGGCACGGCGCCAGATCACCCGGTTTTCGCCCCCCGCCATCAGCGCCCGGCTGTCACTGCCCGGAACCGGCGCCAGCGCCGCCACCAGCGCGGCGCTCGACAGGCCCGGAAGGCTGGAAAAGGCATCGAACAGCGCCTCTGCCCCCGCCGCCTCCACCGGAATCAGCAGCGCCTGCCCATCGGCCTGTTTCAGCCGCCACAAGCGCCGCCCGCGCAGCGAGATCAGCCGGAGTTCCACCAGATCGCGCAGGCTGACAAAGCCGCCGACCTGCGGCCCCATATAGCTGATCTGGCCTTCATCCAGCTGCACCACACCCGGCGCCGCGCCCGCTGTCACAAACTGCAACCGTCGCCAGGCCAGAACGCCCAAGGCAAGCCCGGCCAAGGCCACCGTCGCGCCCAGAGGCAGCAGCAGATAGCCGCCCAAGCGCATCAACCACAGGCCCAGCGCCAGCACCGCCATGCCGACGCCCACCTCGCGCCAGCGCCACAGGGCCGCCTGCGCCTCGGGCCGGATCACCGCCAATCTCCTGCCGCCGCCTGCCAAAGTGCCACCGCCGCCACCACGGCCGTCTCGGCGCGCAGGATACGCGGGCCAAGGCTGATCGGCCGCACATAGGGCAAGCTGCGCAGCAGCGCCTTTTCCTCTTCGGAAAAGCCGCCTTCCGGCCCCACCAAGATCGCCGCAGGCGCGCCGGTGATGTCTGTCAGAGCCGAAGACTCCCGCGTGCCGGACTGGCCCGCCAGCGCCTCATCCGCCCAGATCAGCGCCCTCCCCTCGGGCCAGCCCTTCAGCACCTGTGCCAACGGCTGCACCTCGCACAGCTCCGGCACCACGGTTGCGCCGCATTGCTCGGCCGCTTCCACCACATGCGCCAGATGCTTGTCGTGCCGCCATCGCTCGGATTGGGTAAAGCGGGTGCTGACCGGCATCAGCCGCGCAACCCCCAGTTCGACCGCCTTTTCCACGATGAAATGCGTGCGTTCCTTGCGGACGGGCGAAAACAGCAGCCACACATCCGGCAAAGGTTGCAGGGCGCGGGTCTGCGCCGCGCAGATCAATGCCCCGCGCCGTTTGCCCGCATCGGCCACATGCGCCAGCCATTCGCCATCGCGGCCGTTGAACAGCAGCACCGGCGCGCCCACCGCCAGCCGCATGACGGCGAACAGATAGTTCGCCTGCTCGGGGCCGACCGCCACGGCTTGCCCCGTGCCCAAGGGCTGTTCTACATAGAGTCTGACCTTCGCTTCCATAGGCCCAAGCTATGACCCAATTCCCGGAAACGCCAGAGGCCGCAAAGGCACAGGTTGCGGGCATGGTGGCCGATGCACCGGCGGACAATTGGGTTGACCGTTTCGCCCCGCCGCGCAGCCGCCCCTATCTGCGGCTCAGCCGCGCCGATCGGCCGATCGGCACTTGGCTTTTGCTGATTCCCTGCCTTTGGGGAATCGCGCTGGCCGCCGCGGTCGACAGCTTCCGCCTCTGGGATCTCTGGCTCGTCGTCAGTTGCGGCCTTGGGGCCTTCCTCATGCGGGGGGCAGGCTGCACCTGGAATGACATCACCGACCGCGATTTTGATGCTCAAGTGGCCCGGACCCGGTCACGCCCGATTCCCTCGGGTCAGGTCTCGGTGCGCCAAGCGCTTGTCTGGATGGCGGTGCAGGCCGGATTCGCCGCCCTGATCCTGTTCAGCTACAACGGTCTGGCCATCGCCCTCGGGATCGCCTCGCTGGCGCTGGTGGCCATCTACCCTTTTGCCAAGCGCTTCACCTGGTGGCCGCAGATGTTTCTGGGCCTTGCCTTCAACTGGGGCGCGGTGCTGGCTTGGGCCGCCCATGCGGGCAGCGTTCCGCCCGCCGCCCTCGCGCTTTACGCGGCGGGCATCACCTGGACGCTGTTTTATGACACCATCTATGCCCATCAGGACCGCGAGGATGATGCGCTGATCGGGGTGAAATCCACCGCCCGTCTCTTTGGCACCCATACCGGGTGGTGGCTCAAGCTGTTCTTGCTGGCCACGGTCGCATTGATGGGTCTGGCGGTGCTGCTGGCCTTGCTGCCCGCGCGCGATCCCTTGCAACTGGTGGTGGCGCTGGCCGGGGTCTGGGCCTTTGGCTGGCACATGGTGCGACAAATGGCGCGGCTGAATGTCGACGATCCTGCCTCCTGCCTTGCGGAATTCCGCTCAAACCGCGATGCAGGGCTGATCGCTGCGCTGTTTCTTGCCGCCGCCGCCGCGCTCTGATTGATCCCGCGCCCCCGCGCTTCTAAAGACAGGCGAGGTGCTGGGCCGCCCCACCGGGCTGCGCGCGCCTTCTTGCCGTTCCGCCGCCCTCGCCTTCACCTGCGGGGCCCCTGACAGGACATTGCCTTGCCCAAGCGCCTGCTCACGCTCACCACCCAGTTCAGCGCCAAGGCGCGGGACCGCATCGGAAACGGGCACCTGCCGCATGGTGTCATCGCGCTGGGCGCGGTCACCGGGGCGGGGGCCGTGGCAGCCCTTGCCGCTTGGGCCTCGGCGGTGGTGATCGAACAACGCACCGAACAGGCCGTCACCTCGCGCCTGCTCGACGCCGGAATCACCTGGGCCACCGCCGAAGCGGATGGCCTCCAGCTTCACCTCACCGGCACCGCCCCGAACGAGGCCGCGCGCTTCCGCGCCGTCAACCTGGCGGGCACCGTCATCCAGTCGTCGCGCGTGCGCGACATGCTGGATGTGACCCCGGTCAAGGCGATCGAGGCTCCGAAATTCTCGGTCGAGATGCTGCGCAACGACGATGGCATCCAGCTCATCGGCCTGCTGCCCACCAGCGATTCCGCCGAAGCCCTGCTGGCCGAGGCGCAGTCCTTGCGCAGCGATGGCCAGATCTCCGACATGCTGGAAACCGCCGCCTACCCCGCCCCCGAAGGCTGGGACGACGCCTTTTCCTTCGGGATGGAGGCGATCCGCCTTTTGCCCCGCTCCAAGGTGTCCGTCTCGGCGGACCGGGTGCAGATTACCGCCATCGCCACCAGCGCCGAAGAACAACGCCGCCTGACCAATGACCTGAACGCCGCCAAACCCGAAGGCCTTCAGGTCGCCATCGAGATTTCCGCCCCGCGCCCCGTGCTCACCCCGTTCACCCTGCGCTTCGTGATGGATGACCAAGGCGCCCGTTTCGATGCCTGCTCCGCCGATACCGAGCGCGCGCGCAACCGCATTCTGGCCGCAGGCACCGCTGCCGGAATCGAAGGGCGGCCCAACTGCGTCGTCGGTCTGGGCGTCCCCAGCGCCAGCTGGGCCGATGCGGTGATCACCGCGATCGAGGCGGTCAAGACACTCGGCGCCGGAACCGTCACCTTCTCTGATGCCGATGTCTCGCTGGTGGCCGCCGCCAGCGTCTCGCAAGCCGATTTCGACCGCGTGGTGGGCGAACTCGACTCGGCGCTGCCCGATGTCTTCTCGCTCAGCGCCGTCCTCGAACGCTCTTCCGACAGCGCCCTTGGCCCCGCCGAATTCACGGCCAGCCTCTCTTCCGTGGGCCGGGTCGAACTGCGCGGCCGCGTCACCGATGAACTGTTGCGCGATGCCGTCTCCAGCTATGCCCAAGCCCGCTTTGGCGTCGGCAAGGTCTACAGTGCCACCCGCATCGACGATGATCTGCCCGATGGCTGGCCCGTGCGCGTGCTGGCCGGGCTGGAATCACTGGGCGAACTTGCCGAAGGCCGCCTCGTCGTCCGCGCCGACACGGTCGAGGTCGAAGGCGTCACCGGTTCGCAGAACGCCCGTGGCCGCATCTCGCAGGTGCTGTCCGACAAGCTTGGCCCCGGCCAGACCTTCAAGGTCTCGGTGCGCTATGATGAAAAGCTCGATCCCCTCGCCGCCCTGCCCACCCCGCAGGAATGCGCCGCAGGCGTCACCCGCGTGCTCTCGTCCCGCAAGATCACCTTCCCCCCCGGTTCGGCGGAAATCGATGGCCAGACCGTCGGCATCATGGATGCCTTGGCCGAGGTGCTGGCCGAATGCCCCGCCGTGCGCATGGAAATCGCCGGCTACACCGACAGCCAAGGCTCTGACAGCGGCAACCTCGCCCTCAGCCAAGCCCGCGCCGAAGCCGTCCTGCTCGCCTTGCAAGGCCGTGGCATCGAGGTCAGCGCCCTGACCGCCAAAGGCTATGGCGAGGCCGACCCGATTGCCGACAATGCCACCGAAGCCGGGCGCGAAGCCAACCGCCGCATCGAGTTCAATCTTCTCGACCAGCCCCAGCAGGCGGCGGCCCAAGGCTCTGCCACCGCCGCCCCGGCAACGGCAGAGGCCGCCGCGCTCTCCGACGATGACAGCCCTTCGGTCGCGCCCACAGAAAAGACCCGCCGCCCCCTTGCGCGCCCGGCGCGTGACGGCTAGGCCAAGGCGTCCGGCAGACCCATGAACGAAAGCGCATGAACCGCACCGAATTCATCATCGTCACCGCAATCATCCTGATGGCCGCTTTCGCCATGGGATGGTTCGCGCATTGGGTCATGCACCGCTTTGCCCGCGTCGCCGGGGGCGACATGGGGGAAATGGACCGGCTGTCCACCATGCTGCACGAGGCCGAGGAAACCCGCGATCAGGCGATCATCTACCTCGAACAGCGCGAAGCCGAGTTGATGAACCAGATCGCCCAGACCGAGGCCGAATTGCGCGCGGCCATGGGCGGCCTGCGCGATGCCCGGCAAGAGGCCGAGGAAATGCGCGCCTATATCGATCGCATGCACGCCAATTCCTGATCTGGTCTTCCATAGCTGCCCCCGTCCCGCCCCGCTTTCCCCAAGGTCAAACCGCGTCACACTCCGGACAGACCAAGCCAGAGCCTCTCACGCGTGCCGTCCTCGCCTTGCTCTCCCTTTGCGCCCTGCCCTTCGCGGCTCTCGCGGATGAAGTCCGCGACACGCTGCAATCCGCGCGCGCGGCCTAGGCGCGCGGCGATCTCAAGACCACCAGCTTAGAGTTGGCCTTGGCCTCCGGCGCGCGCGCGCACGCCGCCTTCGACAGCGCGCCCTGACGCGCACTCCCCGACGCGGGGCGGCTTACAGCCCGTCCAGACAGGCCCGCATCAGTGCACTGTCCGGGTCGGTCAAGCCGTCGATGATGTCAAAATGGTGCCGCCCCGCTTCCACCGTCCACGGGCAGGCCCATGCCTCCGACAGCAGCCGCGCCTGCCACAAGAAAGCAGGCCGCTCTTGCCCGCCCACCCAGACATGGCACCCCACCCCGGCGCGGGGCCGCACCAGCGCCGGGCTCTCTGAAAGCGCCTCTTCAGGATCGATCCGCAGCGTGGCGTTCATCTCGGTCTCGCGCAACGGGCGCAGATCCGCCAAGGGCGAAATCGGCACCACCCGCGCCACCTCCGGCCCGCCCGCGCAGGCCATCCGTGCCGCCAGATGCCCGCCCGCCGAATGCCCGGTCACCACCACCGGCCCCGGCACCTGCGCCGCCGCCGCCCGCACCGCCGCCGCCGCCTCGCCGCTGATCTCGGCCAGCC
>NZ_PGOI01000012.1 GCF_002794355.1 Pseudorhodobacter sp. MZDSW-24AT
CGCGCATCGCCGCCGCGTCGGGCGGCAGCCGCGCGGGGTCGCCATAGGCATGCACCGTCACCGCCCACCCCCGCTCCGCCAGCAGCCGCGCCACCACATAGCCATCGCCCCCGTTATGGCCCGGCCCGCACAGCACCCGCGCCGTGCCGGGGGGCGCCGCCAGCTCCGGCCAGCGCGCCAAAATCTCTGCCACCACCGCCGCGCCCGCCCGCTCCATCAGCGCCGCCCCCGACAGCCTCCCCGAGGCCATCGCCGCCGCCTCAATGGCGCGCATTTGTGCAGATGTCAGAAGTTCCGCCATATCCCCGCTCATTTCGTTCTCAAACCGCACCATATTTCATCGCAACGCACATAATTTAATCACCCGCCACGGATTCCCCGGCTTCCACTCCGCCCTTGCACCGTCCACAATTGTCCCGGCGCGCAAGAAATGATCAGACATCATCAGACAGACAAAAAGCCACGACGCGGGGGAGTGCGGCCCATGAAGAAGATTGAGGCAATCATCAAGCCCTTCAAGCTCGATGAGGTCAAGGAAGCCCTGCAAGAAGCCGGCATCCAAGGCCTCTCGGTGACCGAGGTCAAAGGGTTTGGCCGCCAGAAAGGCCATACCGAACTTTACCGTGGCGCTGAATATGTGGTGGATTTCCTGCCCAAGGTGAAGATCGAGGTGATCCTGACCGACGATATGGTCGATCAGGCCGTCGCCGCCATCATCGCGGCCGCCCGCACCGACAAGATCGGCGATGGCAAGATCTTCGTCTCCTCGGTCGAACAGGCGATCCGCATCCGCACGGGTGAAACCGGCGACGACGCCGTCTGACCCGCCCCCGAACATCAGGCCCGCTTGGCCTGCACTGTAACACTCAAGTAACCGAAAGGCAGCATGATGAGCGCGATCAAAACAGCTCTGAAACTGATGAAGGATGAAGAAGTCGAATATGTCGACATCCGCTTCACCGACGTCAAAGGCAAGCTCCAGCACGTGACGCTGGTGGCGGATCTGGTGGACGAAGACTTCTTTGAAGAAGGCTTCATGTTCGACGGCTCCTCCATCGCCGGCTGGAAGTCGATCGACCAGTCCGACATGAAACTCATCCCCGATGCGACCTCGGTCTACATCGACCCGTTCTATGCGGAAAAAACCATGTGCGTGCATTGCACCGTGGTCGAACCCGACACCGGCGAATCCTACTCGCGCGATCCGCGCGGCACCGCGCTGAAAGCCGAAGCCTACCTGAAATCCTCCGGGATCGGCGACGCCTTCTATTGCGGCCCCGAGGCGGAATTCTTCCTGTTCGACGACGTGCGCTATTCCGTGACGCCGCAAAAAGTGTCGTTCCAGATCGACGCCGAAGCCGCCGCCTGGAACACCGATGCCGAAATGGAAGGGGGCAACCTCGCCCACCGCGCAGCCCACAAGGGCGGCTATTTCCCCGTCAACCCGATTGACGAAGCGCAAGACATCCGGGGCGAAATGCTCTCCACGATGAAGCGCATGGGCATCAAGGTGGATAAACACCACCACGAAGTGGCGACCTGCCAGCACGAACTCGGCATGATCTTCGGTGGTCTGACCGAACAGGCCGACAACATCCAGAAATACAAATACGTCATCCACAACGTCGCGGCCGCCTATGGCAAGACCGTGACCTTCATGCCCAAGCCCATGAAGGGCGACAACGGCTCGGGGATGCACGTGAACATGTCGATCTGGAAAGATGGCAAGCCGCTGTTCGCAGGCGACAAATACGCCGACCTCAGCCAAGAGGCGCTGTATTTCATCGGCGGTATCCTCAAGCACGCCAAGGCGCTCAACGCCCTGACCAACCCGTCCACCAACTCCTACAAGCGTCTCATCCCGGGCTTCGAAGCTCCGGTTCTGCGCGCCTTCTCGGCCCGCAACCGCTCGGGTTGCGTCCGTATTCCGTGGACGGAATCGCCCAAAGCCAAGCGCGTGGAAGCCCGCTTCCCCGATCCGGCGGCCAACCCCTATCTGGCTTTCGCAGCCCTGCTGATGGCTGGCCTCGACGGCATCACCAACAAGATCGATCCGGGCCCGGCTTCGGACAAAGACTTGTATGATCTGCCGCCCGAAGAACTGGCAGCGATCCCCACCGTGTGCGGCAGCCTGCGCGAAGCGCTGGAAGAGCTGGAAAAAGACATGGACTTCCTGCTCGCCGGTGACGTGTTCACCCGTGACCAGCTCGAAGGCTACATGGCGCTGAAATGGGAAGAGGTCTATGCCTACGAGCATACGCCCCACCCGATCGAATACGCGATGTATTACTCCTGCTGATCGCAGCACGGCAAAGCACAAAAGCCGCCCTTCGGGGCGGCTTTTCCTTTGCGGTCAGGCCAGTGCAAAGCGCAGTTACAGCGCGCGGTGAATCGGATGCTCGGCGAGCGCCGCCGCCTGCGCGGGCGTCAGATCCGCGATCCGCACCAGATAGGTGTGAATTGAAAACAGCACCGCGCGGCTTTGCGGCAGTCGGATCAGGCATTGCCGCTCAGACCGGATAAAGGGCATCTCGCCTTGCGCCACCGTGTCCTTGGCCGCATCCTCGGCCTGCGGGTTGAACAGCGGCGCCCGCGAATGATGCGCATTGGCCCGCCACAGCGGTGCCTCCACCCGCACCCCCTCCATCAACCGCTGCACACGGCGCCCGATGTCTTCGGTATAGCTTGCCACCGGCCTGTGCATTCGCATCAAGGGCCGCCCCAGCTTTTCCGCCAGCGTCCAGCCCGCCGGAAAGCACAAGACCGCCGCCGTCAGCCCATGTTGCCCCGGCGCGGTCTCTTGCATCAGGCACAGGTCTTCCTGCACCAACCGCCCCAGCGTGTGCAGCGGGCGCGTGGCATCCAGCGCAACCCGCACCCCATCAGGGCGGGTGATGCTGTCCCGCGCGCGCACGAATCCTTGCGGCAGCCGCGCCAGCGTAAAGTCATAAAGCTCGGCCACCGCTTCGGCCGCCTGCGGCAGCGCGGCCACCACTTCGGCCTCTCGCGTGGCGATCAACGCATCCCGCAAAGCCATCTGGGCGGCATAGGCCTCATCCACCCGCAGCCAGTCGGCCATCTCAAGCGGCAGCGTCCCCGGCAGCCGCCGCGTGCGCGGATCGGCCCAAGGCGCAAAGGGCAAACCGCTTTGCACAGCCTCGATCATCGCGCCCCTCCTCTGTCTGCCGCAAACAAAAACGCCCACACGGCTGCGTGTGGGCGTTCAAGGCTCTCTGAGCAAATCAAGTGGCGCGGTTGACGGGGCTCGAACCCGCGACCCCCGGCGTGACAGGCCGGTACTCTAACCAACTGAGCTACAACCGCGCGATAGGGGGCTGATATACGCGCGCCACAGGGGCGTCAAGCCAGAAAGTGGCACAAAGTGCCTGCGCGTCGAAAAGCCTGCGGATGTGGGGGGGAAATGGGGGGCCAAAGGTTAAGCCCTCGTAAATTCAAAAGACCAAGCCCTTGATTCCATTGGTTTGGCGGACCTGTAACACAGTGGAACGCGGCCGGTTCAGAATCGGGGTGAATTGCCGGACCGGATGGGCCATGATCCCCCAAAACAAAGGACAGACCATGCCCAGAACCATCCTCATCGGCGCCCCCATCGACGCGGGCCAACGCCGCCCCGGCTGCCTGATGGGCCCCGCCGCCTACCGGGTCGCAGGGCTCGCACAGGCCATCACAGACCAAGGCCATCCCCTGTCCGACTGGGGCGACCTTACCTGCCCCAAGGTCGCGGCCCCGCCCTGCCCCAACCCCGCCGTCCATTCCTTGGACGAGGTGCTGGGCTGGACCCAGATCCTCTCCACCCGGGTCGCCGAGGCCCTGACCGAAGGCGCCCTCCCCATCGTGATGGGAGGGGATCACTCCCTTGCCTTGGGCTCGGTGGCAGGCGCCGCGGCCCATGCCGCCCGCGCGGGCCGCCCGCTCTTCCTTCTCTGGCTGGACGCCCATTCCGATTTCCACACCCCCCTCACCACCACCAGCGGCAACCTCCACGGCACCCCGGTGGCCTATATCGCGGGGCGCGACGGCTTTGACGCCTTCCCCCCCTTCCCCGCACCCATCCCGGCCGAAAGGATCTGCCTCTACGGCATCCGCTCCGTCGACCCCGCCGAACACGCCGCCTTGCTCGACCATGACATCGCCATCAATGATATGCGGGTGCTGGACGAACACGGCGTGGTCGCCCCCTTGCGCGCCTTCCTCGAACAGGTCCGCGCGGCGGGCGGCATGCTGCATGTCAGCCTCGACGTCGATTTCCTCGACCCCGCCATCGCCCCCGCCGTCGGCACCACCGTCCCCGGCGGCACCACCTTCCGCGAGGCGCATCTGGTGATGGAATTGCTGCACGAATCTGGGCTGGTCACCAGTCTGGATCTGGTCGAGCTAAACCCGTTTCTGGATGATCGCGGCATGACCGCACGGCTGATGGTCGATCTGGTCGGCAGCCTGATGGGCAAGAAGGTCTTTGACCGCCCCACCCGCGCCAAATAAGGCGCAGCCCCTGCGCGCCCAAGGGCGCGCAGGGGAATGTTTCAGTGCGCCTCGGCCGCGCCGAACTGCTTCTCGACCAGCCGCTTCTTCATCAGATACTTCGAATCGCTCAGCGAGATCAGCGTGTAGAAGGCCGGCACCACAAAGAGCGTGAACAGGGTGCCGATCAACAGGCCAGTAAAGATCACCAGACCCATCGCCTGCCGTGCCGCCGCCCCCGCGCCTTCGGCAATGATCAGCGGCACCACCGCCAGAACCATTGCAAAGGTCGTCATCAGAATGGGGCGCAAACGAGTTTTGGCCGCTGCCACAATCGCCTGACGCCGGGACAGGTTATGCTCTTCGCGCTGCTGGTTGGCGAACTCCACCATCAGGATGCCATGCTTGGTGATCAGACCGATCAGAGTAATCAGGCCGACCTGCGTGTAGATGTTCAAGGTCCCCGCCCCGAGATACAAGGGAAGCACGGCCCCAAAGATCGACAGCGGGACGGACATCAGGATGATCAGCGGGTCGCGGAAGCTTTCGAACTGCGCGGCCAGAACCAGATAGATCACCACAATCGCAGCCGCAAAGGCCAACAGGATTGTGCTGCCTTCGGACTTCTCCAGCCGCGACTGGCCGGAGTAATCCACGAAGAACCCGTCGGGCAGCACCTCATCGGCGATCCGCTCCAGCTCGGCCAAGGCCACGCCGGTTGACAGTCCGATCATCGGCATCGCGGACAGGCTGGCAGAGTTCAGCTGGTTGAACTGCGAAATCGAAGCCGCCGAAACCGTTGGCAGCAGGCTGACCACCGAGGACAGTGGCACCATCGCCCCAGTGCCGGAGCGCACAAAAAATTCGCCCAAGCGTTCGGGGTTATCGCGCCATTCCTTTGGCACCTGCATGATCACGTCATAGCTGTTCGACTCGCGGTCGAACTGCGCCACGGCACCGCCCCCCACCAGCAGCCCAAGGGTGCTGCCGATGTCACTGACGGCGACGCCCAATTGGGCCGCGCGGTCACGGTCGATGGTAACCCGCACTTGCGGCGCATCAAAAGACAAGCTGTTCTGCACGACGATGAACATGCCCGATTGCATGGCCCGCATCCGGATTTCCTCGGCGATCTCAACCACGCGCTCGGGGGCGTAGATGGACTGGATCACCATCGAGATCGGCAAGCCCCCTCCAGCACCGGGCAAGGAGGGCGGAGCGAAGACATAGCTTTGCAGGCCCGGCGTGCCATCCAGTATGCCTTGGATCTGCGCCTGAATCTCGGCCTGACCCCGCGTGCGCTGCGCCCAGTCCTTGAGAGCCCAGATATAAAACCCCGTATTCCCGGCCCCGCCCATGCCAGCCACCGAGAAGGATGTTTGCACTTCTTCGATGTCGGCCGTGCGACGGCTCACCTCTTGCGTGAAGGCGTCGGTATAGTCCAGCGTCGCATAGCGCGGGCCGCTCATGATGGCGAACAGCGCGCCGCTGTCCTCTTCAGGCGCGAGCTCGGAAGAAGTGTTGAGAAACATGAAGCCAGTGGCGCCCAAGAGCGAAACCACCATGAGGAAGGTCACAGGGCGGTAATCCAGCGAAGACGAGACCCGCCGTTCATACCAATTGGCCAAGCCACCCAAGGTGCGGTCCACGATCTGCTGAAAGCGCCCCGGCGTCCCATGGCTGAGCAGACGCGCCGACATTGCGGGCGTGATGGTCAAGGCCACGATCCCCGAAATCACGACCGATCCTGCAAGGGTAAGCGCGAACTCGGCGAAAAGCGCGCCCGTGAGGCCGCCAGTGAAGGCAAGGGGCGCAAGCACAGCCGCCAGTGTGATCGTCATGGCGATGACGGGGCCGGTGATCTCTTTCATCCCCTTGATCGAGGCGGCGGCCGGGGTCATGCCTTCATCGATGTGACGGTGGATGTTTTCGACCACCACGATGGCATCGTCCACCACCAGACCAATCGCCAGAACCATCGCCAGCAAGGTAAGCAGGTTGATCGAATAGCCAAGCACGAGCATGACGCTGCACACCCCTACAAGCGACAGGGGAATGGTGACAATCGGCATCAAGACCGACCGGAATGATCCAAGGAACAAGAGGATCACCACGACAACAATCAGCACCGCCTCGGCGATGGTCTTGAACACTTCCGAGATGGATGCAGAGATCGTTTCGGTGGAGTCATACACCAGATCGACGGTCATGCCGGTGGGAAGCGTGTCCTGCAACGCCGGCAAGGCCTCGCGCACATTGGTTGCGACATCGAGTTGGTTTTCGCCCGGTGCCGGGATGATGCCGATGAAGATACCCGGCTGTCCTGCAAAGGTCACGATCGCATCGTTGGTGCCAGACGCAAGCTCGATCCGCGCCACGTCGCGCAGACGCACCACACCGCTGTCCCCCTGCCCGATTGGCAGTGCGCCAAAGGCCTCGGGTGTTTGAATGGTCGAGTCGAGGGTCAGCGAATAGGTGAAGTATTCATTCTCGGTCTTGCCCGGCGCCGAAAGGAAGTTGGACGACCGGATTGCCCCCAGAACTTCGGATGCGGTCACACCCCGTGCCGACAGCAGCAATGGATCGAGCCAGACACGCATCGCGTATTTCTGGGCGCCCATGATCTCCATCTGCGCCACACCTTGAATGTTGGTCACGCGCGGCCGCACCACACGCTCCAGATACTCGGTCAGCTGTTCGGGCGTCATGTTGGGGTTTTGAACCGCCAGATACATCAGCGCGAAGGTCATGCCTGTGCCTTTGGCAATCACCGGGTCTTCCGTATCTTGCGGCAACTGACCGCGCACCTGTTGCACCTTTGACATCACCTCGGTCAGCGCGATGTCAGGATCAGCCCCCAGCCGCATTTGCACCGTCACCACGGATGCCGAAGGGCGTGACTCACTCGTCACATAATCAAGGTTTTCGGTTGTCGAGACCGCCGAGGCGATCGGCGCCGTGACAAACCCTTGGATCAGCTCGGGCGCGGCCCCGGGATACACCGTGGTGATGGTAATCACGCTTTCCTGCACCTCGGGATATTGCCGCACCGGAAGATTGAGCATGGCGGCGAGGCCGAGAAACATGATCAGTGCTGCCAGCACCGAGGAAAGAACAGGGCGGCGGATGAAAAGCTCGGAAAAATGCATCATCCGCTCCTTATTCGCTGGCCGCGGGCGGCGAGAGTTCCACCGACGTGTCGATCACCACCTTCGCCTGATTGGACAAGCGGTTTTGCCCAGAGGTCACGATCTGATCACCAGCCGCGATGCCTTCGACCACCTCGATCCGATCATCAGAGCGGCGGCCCAAGCGGACAAAGACCTGCTCGACCTTCAACTCCTCGCCTTCGGGTTTCACGACATAGATCGAGTCGCCATAAAGGCTGGAAATCACGGCCGTCTGCGGCACCGTGATCACGCCTTCTTCGGCTGGCAAGGCCACGCGCACGCGCAAGAACTGACCCGGGAAAAGCTGTGCATCCTGATTGTCGACTTCGGCGCGCACCGAGACAAGGCGGGTTCTGGGGTCCACCTGCGGCTCGATGCCAGTGATGCGACCTTCGGCGCTGAAGGCGCCCACATCGGTGCTGACGGTTAGGGCGCGGCCCAGATCCAGCGCGCCGATCTGTTGTTCTGGCACGGTGAAATCCACATACATCTGATCCAGATCCTGCAGCGTCGCATAGATGGTGCCAGCGCTGACATATTCGCCAACCTCAACCCGCGGAATGCCGATCACGCCGTCAAAAGGGGCTGTCAGGGTTTTGGCGTCCAGAGCCGTTTGCACCTGCGCCACTTGGGCGCGCGCGCTTTCCTCTTGCGCCTGCGCTGTTTCAACCGCGTTGGCTGTGCCCACGCCGCGTTCTGTCAGCGTTGCGGCCCGCTGGGCTTCGGCGCGGGTCACCCCGAGCGCCGCCTCCGCTGCCGCAAGCGAGGCGCGCTCGCTGTCATCGTCGATGTTCAGCAGGGTTTGGCCTTCGGTCACGCGGTCGTTCGAGGCAAAATTGATGGCGCGCACCAGCCCGCCCGATTCAATCGCCAGATCAACGCCCCGGGCCGAGATGGCCGTGCCGACGGCATCAATCCCAGGTGTCCAGGTGACCGGCTCCACCATCTGTGCGGTGACGGGCACCGGCGGGGGCACCCGTCCCGCCATGAACTGCGCGATCATGCCGTCGCGGAAATACTTGAACCACACGATCCCGCCCACCACGAGGCCAAGCAGAAGGATTGCGATGATCAAACGTTTTGCCATAAAGGAGCCTCATTTCCGGCGAAAGCGCAAAGAAAATAGAGTTCCCGCGCCAATGATTTCCAAAGTGTAGTGAACCTTTGACTTGGCAAGATCAAGTGGCGCAGCTCTCCCTAGAGGCGATCCGAGCTCTGCAAATTTGAACAACCCTATCGCAGTTTGCCGCGTCTCGCGTCATTTTCAGACAGGACAGAGATCAAAGCCAGCCACGCCGTTTGAAATAGAGGTAAGGCAGCACAGCCGACAGAACCATTCCGGCAAGTGCGGCGGGATAGGCATAGGGCCACGAAAGTTCGGGCATGTGTTCGAAGTTCATGCCGTAGATGGAGGCAATCAGCGTGGGAGGCAGAAAGACGACGGAGGCCACCGAGAAAATCTTTATGATCCCGTTTTGCTCGATGCCGATCAGGCCAAGGGTTGCATCCATCAGAAAACTGATTTTTTGCGACATGAAAGCGGCATGATCTTCAAGCCCGCGCGCATCTGACGTCAGATCCTTCAGCCGTGCCCGCAGATCCTTGGTGTCAGGCTCATCACGCAGACGTTGCCCCCAAAACACGGTCAACCTGTCAAGCGTGCCAAGACTGTCGCGCAACGTGGAAACAAGGTCACCCTTGCGCCCGATTTCTTCCAGAACCAACCGCCAGCCGGTGCCTTTGCGCGCCTGAGCGCCATCCTTGGCAAAGATGCTGCGCGAAATTGCTTCGATATCGCGGGCGACGCGCTCCATCACATCGGCCAAGCGGTCGACCATTACTTCCATCAGCGAGAGGGTGATTTCCTCTGCGCTCGCGCAGGCCAGCCCCCCTTTTGCCGCCCGCTGCGTGAACATCTCAAAGGCTTTTGGGCTGTGATAGCGGATGGTGATGAGATGACGCTGTGTCAGGACCAGCGTCACCGGAGCAACCTCGGGCACGTCACTTTCCGAATGGGCGGGCAGCATCACGGTCATAAACAAGGCGCCGTTCTCGGTATAAAGCCGCGAGGACTGTTCAATTTCTTCCATGTCTGCGCGGGTGGGCAGATCCAGCCCCAACGCCGCTTCGATCTTTGCTTCCTCGGCCCCTGTGGGCGCGATCATATCGAGCCAAAGCGCTTGTTCTGGCAGCGCTTCGGCCAGTTGCATCAGCCGTCCGCCTTGTTCTGCGTAGCCAAGGATCATGCCCGTCTCCCGTTTTTCTTTGCCTATCATAACGGCATCCCGACAGACCAGAGGTGCAAGTCAGCCCTTGCATGCCCTGCCAAGCTGCGCTATTCGCTCCCCATCACGAGGCGGGTGGGCAGGCAGGCTATGCACCGGATTGCAAATCCGTGAAGATCGGTTCGATTCCGATACCCGCCTCCATTTTTCTGTTCACCGCTGATCTCCTTTGCTGCCGATGTGCTGTCGGCAACTTCGGTCAATCCTTAATCGTCTTGCGCGTGCAGATCGGCGAAGAGGGAATACAGATGCAACGCCAGACGGCGTGACAGGACTGCTGAGTCTGCGGCGTGCAGACAATCGCGGTAAAGCCGATATCCCATTTCCGTGCGGATCAGCGCAGCCGAACGCGCGCGATGCCATTGACAGGCTTGAGTATGCAGGTCGTCGATCCCCGGCAAGGCGCGGAGCCCACTCATTTCCCGCGCCAACTGCGCCGACCACCGCGTGATCGCCTTGTTTTCCACCGTGTTGAAATTGCGCTCGACCCAATAGCTTAGGTCTATGGATTTGGCGCGCCGATTGGCGAGTCCGCGATCGGATTTGACGATGAAGCTTTCAACCGAGCGCAGCGCATAATGATTGAGCTCGATCAGGCTGCGCCCGGCGGACAGGCTTGGCAACGCGATCTGACCATCCCGCGCGGCAAAGGCTTCGGGCAAAGGCTGGCCTGCGCCATCATACCAGACCGGCAAAGGCCCGCCTTCAGGCCGTTTGGGGCGGTGAATGCCGGGCTTTTGAAATCTATGTGGTCGAAACAGTGTTTTGATGTAGCGGCCTGCGATGGGGTGAAACACGTCCTCGGGGGCCGATCGAAGGAACTGGGTCGTGACGGGAAGATCCTCAAAGCGCACCAACCCATTTGCCCCGAAAAGCCGCCATGGCATGGCAAGAGCATCCGCTTCGGGCGGCAAGGCAGCAAGCGCGTCGGGAAGACGATGTCCTGCTGCATGGATCAGCGGAAATTCATCAACATCAAGGAAGAGCGCCCAGTCATATTCTGCGATCAGATTGTCCTTGGCGACCTTTTGCAGGGCTTGCCATTGAACGCTTTTGTCAGCGGTTGCCCGTTGTGGCCTGTGGTGCAAGACGCCATGATCGGAAAGCCGTGCGAGCAGAGCATCCGTGCCATCTTCGCAATCATTGGAGAAGATGAGAAAATCCGTCACCCCGATCAAGCGGTTGTAGGCAAGCCATTCCAAAAGAAATGGGCCTTCGTTCTTGACACAGGTAAAGGCGAGAATTCTCAACGGCGTCCTCCTGACCGACCGCGGCACTGGGCCGCGACGTCGATTTCACACGACGGGCGTTGCGCCCGCAAGGCTGCTGAGGTGAAGTGACGGAACGATCGTCCCAGACAGCTTTGCCCGAGCACGTTTCACGCATCCGTGATTCGAGCTTTGCCAAACATCGGTCAGCGCCTGCAGGAAGCCGCGTCGATACGAACTGCGGCGACGGGGCCTGCCAAGGTCTGCGT
Source organism: Pseudorhodobacter sp. MZDSW-24AT (assembly GCF_002794355.1). Classification (GTDB taxonomy): domain Bacteria; phylum Pseudomonadota; class Alphaproteobacteria; order Rhodobacterales; family Rhodobacteraceae; genus Pseudotabrizicola. The sequence goes on from NZ_PGOI01000012.1 coordinate 11,415, forward strand.
GACGGTTGCAGCTGCGCTGCAGGGCCGTCAGACGCGCAGGCCCTGAAGCACGGCATGAGGGCCGTGCTTGGCACATTAGACCCTTGTGAAAAATCAGACACTTGAGACAGCTTGCTCATCGATCCTGACACGCGTCAAACGCGCACAAAATCTCGCCAAAGTTGGGCATTTCCACGGGTCTGCGAAGCCTGCACATAGGATTTTACATATAGTATTACTTTTGCTAGCCTGACCGCAGGTCGACGGGAGGAGACGTCTGCCGCACAATCCTAGGGAGGGATTCATGTCCATTATCAAGAAACTCGCGCTGGTCGCGGGTATCGGCGCCCTTATGTCTTCGACAGCTTATGCCGAGGGCCTTTCGGGCAAGGTGATCGGCTTTTCACAGATCGGGTCGGAATCCGGCTGGCGTGCGGCCGAAACCTCGGTGACCAAGGCCGAGGCTGAGCGTCTGGGAGTTGATCTGAAGTTTGCCGATGCCCAGCAAAAGCAGGAAAACCAGATCAAGGCGCTGCGCGGCTTTATCGCGCAAGGCGTTGATGCGATCTTGATCGCGCCGGTTGTTTCGACCGGTTGGGAAGAGGTGCTGACTGAAGCGAAGGATGCAGAAATTCCTGTCGTGCTGCTGGATCGCGGCATTGACGCGCCGGAAGATCTTTACCTGACCTCGGTGGCCTCCGATCAGGTCAAAGAAGGCCGCGTGGCAGGCGAATGGCTTGTCGGGGCCGTCGGCGACAAAGACTGCAAGGTGGTAGAGCTGCAAGGCACCGTCGGCTCTTCGCCCGCCATCAACCGCAAACAAGGCTTTGAAGAAGGCATCGCGGCAGCCAGCAACATTTCGATCATCCGCAGCCAGACTGGCGATTTCACCCGCTCGAAAGGCAAGGAAGTGATGGAAGGCTTCCTGAAGGCCGAGGGAGGGGGCGCCGGGATTTGCGCGGTCTATGCCCACAATGACGACATGGCCGTGGGTGCCATTCAGGCCATCAAGGATGCGGGCTTGAAGCCGGGCACCGATATTCTGGTGGTTTCGATTGACGCGGTGCCAGACATTTTCTCTGCCATGGCCGCAGGGGAAGCCAATGCCACGGTCGAGCTGACGCCGAACATGGCCGGACCAGCGTTTGCGGCACTGGACGCCTACCTGAACGCGGGCACCATGCCCGAAAAGTTCATCATCACTGAATCCAAGCTTTATACCCCCACCGATGACCCACAAGGCGAATACGACCGCCGCAAGGGCTTGGGCTACTGAGAGCCCCCTCACGGCACCGTCGGCGGAAAAGCTTTCGCCGACGGATTGTCTTGTGACGGCAAAAGCAGAACTGTGGCAGGCAGGAGACGGGGGGCAGGATATGGCAGACGGAACACGTCCGGTGCTGGAGGCACGGGGGATCGTCAAGGTCTTTGGGCAGCACCGGGCCTTGGATGGCGTTGATTTTGCCGTGCACCCCGGCGAGGTGCATGCACTGCTGGGCGAGAATGGTGCCGGGAAATCGACGCTGATCAAAATCTTGACCGGCGCCTATCAACCCGACGGCGGCGAGATTTTTCTGGATGGCACGCCGCTGCGCTTCACCGACCCTTTGGATGCACAGGGCTCGGGGATTGGAACGGTTTATCAAGAGGTGAACCTGCTTCCCAACCGCTCGGTGGCGGAGAATCTTTTTTTGGGTCGCCAACCCACCCGCTTTGGCCTTGTCGCTCGAAAGGCGATTGTCACAGAGGCGACCGCTCTGATGGCCGCCTATGGGCTCGACATTGATGTGCGCGCTGAACTTGGAAGCTTTTCGGTCGCCGTGCAGCAGATTGTGGCGATTGCGCGTGCGGTGGAACTGTCGGGAAAAGTGCTGGTTCTGGACGAGCCAACGGCCAGTCTGGACCGCAACGAAGTGGCCAAGCTGTTTGAGGTGGTCGCAAAACTGAAGGCACGCGGGCTTGGCATCATCTTCATCACGCATTTTCTCGATCAGGTCTTTGCTGTCGCAGACCGCGTGACGATCCTGCGCAACGGCCAACTGATCGGAACGCGCGACTTGAGCACGCTGACGGCGACAGAAGTGGTGCGCATGATGCTGGGCAAGGATCTGGCCTATGGGCATAGCACCCTGCCCGTGATGGAGGCGGCAACAGGCCCCGAAAAGGTCACCTTCACAGGGCTTGGTCGCGCGGGACGGGTGGCCCCCTTCACACTGTCACTCCATGCGGGCGAGGTGGTGGGCGTCGCGGGCCTGTTGGGCTCTGGCCGGACAGAGATGGCGCGGCTGATGTTCGGGGTGGACACCGCTGATACAGGTGAGATCACGGTCGATGGCACCCGAGTGAGCCTTCGCAATCCGGCACAGGCCGTTCGGGCGGGCTTTGGCTTTTGCCCCGAGGATCGCAAGGTTGACGGGATCTTTGGCGAGCTTTCGGTGCGGGAAAATATTGTTATCGCGCTACAGGCCAAGCTGGGATGGTTTCGCGCCCTGCGGCGTGACGAGCAGGATGAGATCGCCGGACGCTACGCCGATGAACTGGACATACGCGCCGCCAATCATGACATGCCCGTCAAGCTTTTGTCGGGCGGAAACCAGCAAAAGGTGATCTTGGCCCGCTGGCTGGCAAATGACCCCACCTTTCTGATTCTGGACGAACCGACGCGTGGCATCGATGTGGGCGCCCATGCGGAAATCGTGCGCACCATCACCCGTTTGCGGGAAGAAGGTCTGGCACTTCTGGTGATATCTTCCGAACTTGACGAAGTGGTGGCCTACTCAAACCGCGTGGTGGTGATGCGGGACCGCCAGATGGTTGCGGAACTGCATGGCGAGGACATCACCCCTGCTGTGATCGTGGCCGCCATTGCCGACAACCGAGACGCTCTGGAGGCGCAGACATGAGGCGGCATGCCCTGAAATCGGCGCTCTTGCGACCGCAATTTGCGGCGCTCGCCGCCGTATTGTTCATCAACTGGCTGTTGTTTCCCGGATTTTTCAGCATCACGTGGCAGGATGGGCGCTTCTTTGGAAGTTTGATCGACGTCCTGAACCGTGGCGCACCGGTGGCCATTCTGGCCATCGGGGTCACGGCCGTGATCGCAACAAAAGGGGTGGATCTGTCGGTCGGCGCGGTGATGGCGATATCGGGCGCAGTGGCGGCGGTCATGGTTTCCACCGGAACCCCGGCCGCAATCGCCATTCCGGTGGCTTTGCTGGCAGGTTTGCTTTGTGGCTTCTGGAACGGGCTTCTTGTCACCTATCTCGACATCCAACCGATCATCGCGACCTTGGTTCTGATGGTGGCGGGAAGAGGCTTGGCGCAATTGATCACCGAAGGCTCGATCGTTACCTTTTCCGATCCGCTCCTCAGCTATATCGGAACCGGGGCCTTTCTCGGCCTGCCGATGCCGGTGGTGATCGCTTTTGTGTTGATGTGTCTGGCAACCGTGGCAGTGCGGCGCACGGCCCTTGGGCTTTTGATCGAAGCGGTCGGGGTCAACCGTTCTGCCGCCCGGTTTGCCGGAATTTCAAGCCGCGTCCTGCTGTTGCTCGTCTACAGTTTCGCCGGATTTTGCGCCGCCGTCGCGGGGTTGATCGTCGCGGGTGACATTCGGGGCGCAGATGCCAACAACGCTGGCCTCTGGCTTGAACTGGATGCCATCCTTGCCGTGGTGCTTGGCGGCACCTCTTTGCTGGGCGGACGATTTTCAATTCCGATGTCGGTGATGGGTGCGCTGATCATTCAGGCGATGAACACCGGCATCCTGATCTCGGGCTTCTCGCCACAGTTTAACCTTGTGGTCAAATCGGGGGTCATCATCCTGATCCTTGTCCTGCAATCGCCACAGGCAGGCCAGTGGATCAGCCGCCGCTTCCCCCCCCTTGCACCGCCCCCGAAAAGGAGCGCCAAATGAACCGCGCGCTGCGCCCCCTGCTGGCGACCACGGCCATCTTTCTGCTCGCCTATGTCGCGGCCGTGCTGCAATATCCGTCGATGCTCTCGACGCGGGTGCTGGGCAATTTCCTGACCGACAACGCTTTTCTGGGGATTGCCGCCGTCGGAATGACCTTTGTGATCCTGTCAGGGGGCATTGATCTTTCTGTTGGGGCCGTGATCGGCTTTTCCACCGTGCTGATTGCCACGCTGATCATGTGGGCCGGGCTGCACCCGCTGATGGCGTTCGCGATCACGCTTGTGACGGCGGCCTGTTTCGGAGCGGTGATGGGGGCGGCCATCCATTATCTGAAAGTGCCGTCCTTCATCGTCACGCTGGCTGGCATGTTTCTTGCCCGGGGTGGTGCCTCTGTCCTGTCGCCCGACAGCATCGGCATCAAGCATGATCTTTATACGAGCATTTCACGCAGCTATGTGCTGCTTCCCGGCGGCGGCCGACTGACTGTCATTGCGATGATCATGCTGGCCGTGTTCGCGCTTGGCATCGTCCTGGCGCACCGCACCCGGTTTGGCTCTTATGTCTACGCGCTCGGCGGCAATGAAACCTCAGCCGCCCTGATGGGTGTGCCCGTCGCCCGCACCACGATCTTGGTTTACACCCTCTCCTCCACGTTGGCGGGGCTCGCCGGAATTGTGTTTTCGCTTTATACATCTGCGGGTTACTCGCTTTCCGCCTTGGGCGTAGAGCTTGATGCCATCGCGGCCGTGGTGATCGGCGGCACATTGCTGACAGGCGGCTATGGCTTTGTGGCGGGCACTTTCATCGGCGTCATGCTGCAAGGACTGGTGCAGACCTACATCGTCTTTGACGGCACCTTGTCCAGTTGGTGGACCAAGATCGTGATTGGCGGGCTTCTCTTTCTGTTCATTCTGTTGCAAAGACTGGTGTTCTCGGCCGCTGCCCCGCAAAAGGCAGGTTTCGGCTCCCGAAAAAAGGCGTTTAGGAAATCCTGACATGAGCGAACCGGGGAGCCTGGTGCGCGCGCTCTCCGGGCGGCAGACGGCGCGGAACTATCATTCCTATGTGATTTCCGAAGTCGGGCTTGGCATCGCTTCGGGGCGCTTTGCCATTGGGTCGATCCTGCCCAATGACGCCGAGATGATGGACACTTTCGGTGTGTCACGCACGGTTTTGCGGGAAGCTTTGAAAACACTGGAAGCCAAGGGGCTGGTTGAGGCGCGCGCCAAGGTTGGCACCCGCGTGCTGTCCCGCAGCCGCTGGAATTTGTTCGACCGGTCTGTGCTGGGCTGGATTCAGGAAGCAGGGCCAGATGCTGCCTTTCTGGCAAGCTTTGTGGAACTGCGCGAAACGGTGGAATTGCAAACAGCAACGCTCGCCGCGAGCCGCAGGACCGCCGAGCAGGTGCGCATGCTGCAGTATTGGCTGAATCAGCGCGAGGCCATGGCCGCCATGAGCGAGCCCTATGCTTTGGCGGAGTTCGAGTTTCATCGCATTCTGTGCGAAGCCAGCCAGAACCCGTTCCTGCGCGCAACCTCGGGGCTTGTGGAATTTGGTGTCGTGCAGGCCACGCTGGTCAGGAGAGCGGCTGGCGTAACGGAATTTTCATCTGAAAAATCAGCGCATTACAAGGATTTGGCAAATGGAGTCGCATCCGGCGCCTCAGTTGCGGCCGCACAGGCCATGGCCGCCATCCTAACCCAAGACCGCACGTGGATACTCAGCCCCCAAAGAGGCGACGGAGGATCTGGTTAGGAAAAATGGTGCCCCCAGCAGGACTTGAACCCGCGACCCCCTGATTACAAATCAGGTGCTCTACCAGCTGAGCTATAGAGGCATGGCATTGAAATAACCGCGCGCGGCGGCGTGTGCAAGCCCCTCAGCGATTGGCGCGTGCCATAAGCCCTACGGCCAACAATCCGACCGCCATCACCATCAGCGCGGCGGGCGCAGCCTCTTCCAGCCGCTCAAGACTGGCGAGTTCAAAGACACGAGTGGCCAGCGTGTTGTAGTTGAACGGGCGCAAGAGCAAGGTGGCGGGCAGTTCCTTCACGCAATCAACGAACACCACCAAAAGCGCTGTCGCCACGGATCCCCGCATCAAGGGCAGATGCACCGCGCGCAGAGCGCCGCCGGGGCTTCGCCCCAGCGAGCGGGCGGCCATCGGAAGGGAGGGAGAAATCCGCCCGAAGGCCGCATCGACGGCGCCTTGCGCCACCCCGAAAAACCGCACCGAATAGGCCAGCACCAGCGCTGCTGCCGTTCCAGTCAACAGCAGGCCGGGGTCCCAGCCGCTGATCGCCAAGATGGCATCGGCCAGTTTGTGATCCAACGCGGCGAGCGGAATCAGGATCCCGACAGCGAGCACGGCGCCGGGCGCGGCGTATCCCAGCGTGGTCACAGGCAACACCCAGCGTGCGGCCGAGCGGTGGGCCATGCGCAAACCATACACAAGAAACAAAGCCGCCCCCACCGTGAGCACGGCGGCCGCCCCGCCCGTCACCAAGGTGTTGACAAAAGCCTGCGCCAAGCCCGGCGACAACCACACCTCGGGTCGGCGCAAGGCATGCCATCCCATAATGGCGACCGGCAACAGAAAACCCAGCAGCACCGGCAGCGCACAAAGCGCAAAGGCGGCCCACCGTGCAAGGCCGGTGATCGTGACAGGCTCTACCGGGCGGGCGGCCCGCCCGACCCGATGAAAGCGCGCATTGCGACGACTGGTCCGCTCCAGCGCCAGCAGCAGGAAGATCAAGGTCAGCACCACCCCCGCAATCTGGGCCGCACCGCCGGCATTGTTGCCATTCAACCACGTTGAAAAGATCCCCGTCGTCAGGGTCTGCACCCCAAAGTATTGAACCGTGCCGTAATCGGCCACCGTCTCCATCAGCGCCAAGGCGACGCCCGTCGCGATTGCGGGCCGCGCCAAGGGCAGCCCGACCCGGCCAAAAAGCCGCCATGGCCCGCAGCCCAAGGCCCGCGCCACCTCATATGCGCCTGCGGACTGTTCGCGAAACGCGGCGCGCGCCAGCAGATAGACATAAGGATAGAGTGCCGCCGACAACACAATGATCGCCATGCCCCGCGATCGGACCTGCGGGAACCAGTAGTCCCGCGCCGTCTCATAGCCCATCAGGCTGCGTAACCCCGTTTGCACAGGCCCGGCGTATTGCAGCACATCGACCAGCGCATAGGCCCCGACATAGGCAGGGATCGCCAAGGGGAACAGCAATACATAATCCAACCAGTTGCGTCCGGGAAAACGGTACATGGTGGTCAACCATGCGGCGCCCGTGCCGACACCCGCCGTCAGCACGGCCACGCCCAGCATCAAAACCAGCGTATTGCCCAGATAGCGGGGCAAAACTGTCGAGATCAGATGTGGCCAGATGTTTTCGGTCGGGTGGAAAGCGATCCACACCACCGAGGCCATCGGCGCCAGAACCACCAGCGCAATCATCATCGCCCCAGCCGTCCACAGATCGACGCGCGGCAGGCGCAGGGCAGACCGAGAGAAAGATCGCGGAACTTGAGTGTTTTGCTTGGTCATCTTGGGCTCACCTAGCACTCCATCCCCTGCCCTGTCCAGATCGACCCGCGCGCATGCGTTGCGCAGCCATCCCTCGGCGCATTTCTTGTGCCACCTATATGGCCGCCCGGTGGCATTCGTCCCGAATGACCATATAGTTGCAAGCAACAAGAACAGCACAGGTCCCCGGCAGCATGCGTATCGTCTACCACCTTGGCGCCCATTGCACCGATGACGAGCGCCTTTTGCGCTGTTTGCTGAAGAACCGTCAGGTTCTGGGCGCTCAAGGCATCGTGGTCCCGGGACCCGCCCGCTACCGCTCATTGCTGCGGGATACGGCCATCACGCTCAAGGGCCAAGCCGCGAACCGCGACACGCAAGCGCTGGTGCTGGAGCAGATCATGGAGGAAGACGGGGCTGAGCGATTGGTGCTGTCGTGGGACAATTTCCTGTCCTTTCCGCAATGGGTTTTGAAGGATAGGCTGTATCCGGCAGCAGCAGAGCGGGTCCGCGCCTTCACGCAGATCTTCCCCGAAATCGACGCCGAGTTTCATCTGGCCATCCGCAATCCGGCGAGCTTTCTGCCAGACCTGTTTGCCAAGCAGCGCGACAAAAGTTTCGAGCAGTTCATGGACGGCATTGATCCGCAGGATCTGCACTGGTCGGAGGTGGTCGAGGACGTGCTGAAGAACAACCCCGGCGTGCCACTGACGGTTTGGTGTGACGAAGACACTCCGCTGATCTGGCCCGAGGTTCTGCGGGTGGTGTCGGGCCATGCAGAGGGCACCGTGCTGGAAGACAGCGATGATTTGCTGCACCACATCATGTCGCCCGAAGGCGTGGCGCGCATGAATGCCTATCTTGAAACTCACCCGGTTCAGACGATCGCGCAGCGGCGACGCATCGTTTCGGCGTTTCTTGACAAGTTTGCCTTGCCAGACCGAGTCGAAATGGAGCTGGACGTGCCGGGATGGACCGAAAAGATGGTGACCACGCTGACGGCCAATTACCATGCCGATGTGGCGCGCATCCGGGCGATGCCCGGGGTGACCTTCCTTTCGGCGTAAGGCGCAAAAGCCGCGACACAAAAAAGGGGCGCAAAACGCCCCTTTTTGCTTGAAGACGGTCAGGCCATGCCGAGGGCGGTCTTGTACATTTCCAGCACAGCCTCTTCTTCGGCAATCTCATCCGGCTTGCGCTTGCGCAGGGCAATCACCTTGCGCATCACCTTGGTGTCATAGCCGCGGCCCTTGGCTTCAGCGAACAGCTCTTTTTCTTGTTCGGCAATGTCCTTTTTTTCAGCTGCCAGCTGTTCGGCCCGCTCGATGAACTGGCGCAGCTCGTCGGCGGTCACGGAGTAGTTGTCAATTGCGTCGCTCATCATGGCCTCGTGCTGTGCGGTTTGACTTCATCCCTAACGCGGGCGTCTCGGGGGTTCAAGGCTTGCGCAGCGGGCAGGCTTCGGCTAGGCGGCGCGGGACCATAGCCAAAGGAAAACGACAGATGGACATGCTGATCTGGGGAGGCGCTGCCTTGACCATGACGGGCGTTCTTGCGCTGGTGTGGTGCATTCTGCTTGCGATGCGGGCGCGCAAATCCAGCCTGCCCGAAGATCAGATCAAAGCGCAGCTTCAGCGCGTTGTGGTGCTGAACCTTGGCGCACTCGCCGTCTCCGCGCTCGGGCTGATCGTTGTGGTCGTTGGGGTCATTCTGGGCTGATCGCCGCTGAAAACCCCCGACCGACTGACACCAGCCTGTCAAGCGCAGGCACCGGTTCCCACACATCTGCTTCGGCGGCCCAAAGCCGAAGATCACGCCGAAGGATCATCAGGCCGCGTTGGTCTGCCTGATACATTGGCCCGCCACATTCTGCGGGCAATCCAAGCCCATGGATCGCAACCAAATCGATGTCGGCGGCAGACTGGGCAACGCCCTCGGCCAGCAAGCGCGTGCCTTCGTTTGCCAGAGCAGCCAACCAGCGCCGCGTGATTTCCTCCGGCGCCATGTCGCGCGGTTCCGGGCGAGAGTCGGTTTTTGGCAAACGGGGAGATGCAACCCCAAAGTCGGTCAAGGCGGCCAGAATGGCCTCATCGCGCACGCCCGACGCATGCATCGCGCGCAAGGCCGCGCCCCCTGCCCCGGCCAGTCTTGACGCGATCCCCGGACCAGACGGCTGCGCAGTCAGTATCACGATCTGCCCAAGGCGGCGCAAAAACGCGAGGCTTTGGGCCGCCGCCGCTGCCGACCAAGGCTGCGGCAGACCAAGTTCGGCCACCCGGCCCGAAATCGTCAGACGAAACGCACCGGCAGGCAATTCGCCGCGCCCCATCACCAGCAAGGGCACCTGTGCTCTGACGGGTGGAAGCGGCGTCTCTGCAGCCACCAGCACCAGATCCGCCCCCTCCAGCGCTGTGGCATCGGAAAAGGTCCGCAAGCGCGACCAATCGGCATCCCTCTTTGCTGCGGTCAGCGCACCAGATTGCACGGCGGCCTCTTGTCGGGCAGCAATGCTTTGCAACAAGGCCACCAGCCGTGCGCGATCTGGTTCCCAGATCTGGACCGACATCCCGCGCACCAAAGCCATCAGAGCCAAGGCCGTGCCCTGAGGGGAGGCGCCCACCCATGTCGGGCAGGTCACAGGCTCCGGCGTCACCCCCTGCAAGGCCTCAGGCATCTGCGCGGCGCTGCGCTCGGCGCGGATCAGATGCGCCAAGGCCCCGGTCTGAGGCAAGCTGTCACGCTCGGCGGCAAGGGTTGCCTCAAAGGCCAGTCCCTGTGCAAGTGGCAGCAAAAGCGCCGCTTCAGCACAATCCGCCAAGGCCATGGCAAGGCTTCCTTCGGATGCAGTCGCGCGCACAGCCTTGACGGCGCGCAAGAAGCTGCGGCCATCCTGTCCCCCCCTCTCGCGGGGGGAACGCAGAGCATGTCTCTGGGCCCATGCTCTCGCCGCGGCCACGCAATCGGCCGCTGTTTCACCTTCGACCACCTGATCGACAAGACCTATGGCCAAAGCCTCGGGCGCTGGCACCGGGCGCGCGTCGATCAGCAGACGCAACGCCTGTTCAGCGCCAACCGCAAGCGGAAGGCGCTGCGTGCTTCCAGCACCGCTGATCCGGCCCAAGCGTGCCGCCGAGAAAACGATCCGCGCGGCAGGTGTTGCAACCCTTGCCTGCGCCGCGATGGCAAGCTCTGCGCCTACACCGCACACCAGCCCTTCGAGCAAGATACAGACGGGGACAGGCGAGGCGTCGATCGCCAGACACAGGTCAGCCAATGTCGGGGTCGCTGCATCGTCTTCGCCGGGAAGGTCGGGACCGCCATCAGGGTAACGCGCCCAGTGCCTGTCCGCAGAACGGAGCAGAACAAAAGCGGTTTCGCGATCCAGCCCAGACAGCGCATCCACCAAGGCGCTGCGCTGCATAACGCCCATCCACTCACCCTCCACAGGCCGTGACACGACAATCTCGGCGAATGCGTCCGTGTGGGTCACATTGATGCCGTTTGTCACTGTCATGTCCTTGTTTTGCGCACGCCGTTGCACAGTGCAGCGCAAGGGGACGCGCGGTCAAGCCGCGATGCGCCCGCAACGGAGGCGCGGCTTGCCGGGCAAGCAGTCCGATCAAACCGGCATATTGTCTAACTCGGTGTCACCCTCAGCGTCCCACGCAGCATGAGCCCCCGCTGTCCGATCTGCCAAGCCCGGCAAAAGATGCCACAAGGCATGCATCTCGCACAGCAAGGGGGAAAGCGGAGACGTGTTCGGCGCGACGGTGCCCTCGGCACCATCGCCTGCCAGATGTGCCGTCCTGCGCACAGTTCGCTCGACTCCCATGGATGCCCCCTCTTACGCTTTCGCCGCACAGCTGCGGCAGAGGGGCGTAAAGGGCAGCACATCCAGGCGGGCTTCGCCAATCTCGTCTCCGCAGCGGACGCAAAGCCCATAGCTCCCCGCCTCGAGACGTGCGAGCGCGGCATCGATCATCCGCGTTTCGGCCTGAGCAGAAAGGCCTATGCTTTCCAGAACCTCATCACCTTCGCGTTCAGTCGCCAAATCTTCCCAGTCCCGGTTCTGGTGGCTGTCGAGTTCACTTTCGATCGCCGCCATACGGTCTGCGAGCTTTGTGCGCCGATCGATAAGATGCGCTTTGCGGTCTGCCAAAGTCTTGCCCATGATGCCTCCCAAGGTTTTCTCCAGTGTCGGGCAGTCCCGCGAGCTCCGCCTTGATGCATGTCAAAGACTCGATAGATCTGCAGGACAATACATTCAAATCTTGCAATGTGTTTAGCGCTTGCCTATATCAGCGCCAGACAGCCAACGGAGATGACAATGACCGCCACTGTTCAGGGATTTTTCGACGAAGCGACCAATACGATCACCTATGTGGTGGTTGAGCCCCACGGAAAAGCCTGCGCCGTGATCGATTCGGTGCTGGATTTCGACTATGCCTCAGGGCGGACAGACACCCGCTCGGCGGACCGTGTGATCTCTTATATCCAAGAGCATGGCCTTGACCTGCAATGGATCTTGGAAACGCATGTCCACGCCGACCACCTTTCCGCCGCACCCTATATCCAAGAGCGCTTGGGCGGAAAGATCGGCATTGGCGACCAGATAACCGTGGTGCAGAACACCTTCGGCAAGATCTTCAACGAAGGCACGCGCTTCCAGCGCGACGGGTCGCAGTTTGATCGGCTGTTCCGCGAGGGCGACTCTTTCCATATCGGCCAGATGCGCGGCGAAGTCCTTCACACGCCCGGCCACACACCTGCGTGCCTCACCTATGTGATTGAAGACGCTGCCTTTGTCGGAGACACACTGTTCATGCCCGATTTCGGAACGGCCCGCTGCGACTTTCCGGGCGGTTCGGCGGAAACGCTGTTCGACTCGGTGCAAAAGATCATGGCGCTGCCGGACGAAACGCGGATTTTCGTGGGCCATGACTACAAGGCCCCGGGACGAGAAGAGTTTGCGTGGGAAACCACGGTGGGGGCGCAGAAGGCGCTGAACATCCACGTTGGCGCGGGAAAAAGCCGCGAGGATTTTGTTGCCATGCGCCAAAGTCGTGACGCCACCTTGGGAATGCCGCGTCTGATCATCCCGTCGCTGCAGGTCAACATGCGCGCAGGGCAAATGCCCGAGCCTGAAGACAACGGCAAAACCTATCTGAAAGTCCCGATTAACGGCCTCTAGTCCGCCTTGCCCCTTTGTCCCAAATGGAAAGTCATCATGCTGCAACAAGACTGGATCTGGGGCCTGATCGGCGGCCTCATGATTGGAGGCGCGGGCGCGCTTTTCCTTTTGCTCAACGGTCGGATCATGGGAGCCTCCGGTATCATCGGTGGCTTGGCAGACGGGTCGGGACGAGGCAATTGGGCGGAGAGAGTGGCGTTTCTGGCAGGTCTGGTGCTGGTTCCGCCACTTTTGGCTGGGCTTGTCGATGAAATTGACACGCATTTGACCGACAACCTCTGGCTTCTGGTCGCCGCAGGCCTGTTGGTCGGTTTTGGCACCCGGCTTGCAAATGGGTGCACATCTGGCCACGGGGTCTGCGGCATTTCGCGCCTGTCTTGGCGCGGCATCGCAGCCACGTTGGTTTACCTGCTTGCGGGAGGACTCACTGTGGCGGCATTTCGTTATCTGATGGGAGCCATTTGATATGGCGCGTCTGTTTGCGGCGGCGCTGTCAGGCGCCCTCTTTGGAGCCGGGCTTTTGGTGTCTGGCATGGTGGATACTGCGAAAGTCCAAGGGTTTCTCGATGTGTTCGGGCGGTGGGACCCAACCCTCGCCTTCGTGATGGGGGGAGCGATCGTTCCGATGGTCTTTGCATGGCGGATGGCCGAACGGCGCAAGACTGCCTTGCTGGGCACGCCGATCCCGCCAAAGCCTGCACAAAAGCTGGATCGCAACCTGATCCTTGGCTCGCTTTTGTTCGGAGCGGGTTGGGGGCTGGTCGGGCTCTGCCCCGGCCCGGCCTTGGCCGCCGCTTTCCTGAACGGGATCAGCGGAGTGGTCTTCCTTGTTGCGATGCTGGCCGCTATGGTTGCGACGCCCGCGCTGCGCCGCGCCCTGACCTGAGGAGACATCGGATGGATATCCGCGCCCTGACCCCCGACTATGCTGTTGCGCCCCAGATCGACCCCGAGGATTTTGCCGCCATCAAGGCCGCAGGATATACACGGGTGATCAACAATCGCCCCGATGCAGAAATTCCCCCGTCGCATCAGACATCTGTCATGAAAGCGGCAGCAGAGGCGGCCGGGTTGGAGTTCGTCGCCAACCCCGTGATTGGCGGCGCCCTCACGATGAGCAATGTCACCGCACAGGCCGAGGCAATCTCCTCCTCTTCGGGGCCGGTTCTGGCCTATTGCGCAAGCGGCAATCGGTCTTCGATCTGTTGGGCCTTGGCAAAAGCAGCCGATGTTCCGGCCGATGACCTCATCGGAACGGCGGCACGTCATGGCTACAACCTGGAAGGGCTGCGCCCGCAACTGGAGGCGTTGTCCAATCGTTGATTGGGTTTGCCTAACCTGTGCCGGTGGCCGAAAACTGCATAAAGTCAATCTCTTGCGCCGCTGGCATCTGAACCGCTGTCTTTGAGATGTCTTCTGCAAAGGCATCTGCGCCGTGCAAAGCCTGTGGCGCGCTGTGCAGCTTCGGCGGTGGCGCACTGGCCGCCTGGTATCCGCCTGAGGTCAGGCGCAAGGCGCGCATACCCCGATGCTGTCCCAGACGGCCTTCACCCACCGCGCGCCGGTCCAGGCCTTCACAACGGATCAGGTCCAAGGCGGCATTCGGCAAGGGCAAAATCATATCGACCGACAAACGCAGGACGGCGGACAAGGGTAAGGACAGCCGCGTCAGCACCGCATCCAGCGGGCAGCAGGCCCCTTCGACGTTTTCGGCGAGCGCAGAGGCAAAATCCGGAAGCGGTGCGCCATCAGCAGCGGGCTGTGGCGTCACATGCGCCTGATGCCCTTGCCCATCGGCCGGAAGCACAAGCACCATGTCGCCTGTGCGGGCGCCTTGAGCCAGCGACAATCGCGCCGTCAGCGCGCGGTAACTGATATCCTCCAGCAAAAGACCCAGAGGCCGCGCCTCTTCGATAAAGGACGCAAAGCGAAAGCCCCCGACCCAGATCAGATCAGGCAAGCCAGCCAGGGCGTCTTCCAGATAGGACAGGGCAAGATCTGCCAAAGGCGACAACATGGCGGCATCAGTGCGGGTGGGTTTGCGCGGTTCTGGTGCTTGGGTGCCGCATTTGCCAATGGTCAGGATTTCGACCATGGCCGAAACCAAGGGCGGGGAAAGAATCAGCAGGCCAAGGCTGTCTTCGGGGCCTTCTAACATCAAGATCAGGGCATGTTCCGGCGGCATGTCGAGCAGTTCAGGCAAGGAGAGACGCGCCATGGACAGGCTGATAAAGTCGACCGGCAATTGCATCATGTCGCGCGCCGCCCGCGCAAAGGCCAGCCTCCACGCACGCTCTGCCCCAATGCCGGCATCGCCAGAAAGCGGCTGCGTGGATTGCAGCTTTTTACGCAACACCTCACCCGGCACGGCAATCCTGTCCTTGCTTGCTTTTGGGCAGTGTCCCGCAGCGACATTACCAAAGCATTGACAAGAACACGCGCCTTTCGCGTTTCAGGCTGCTTTGCGCTCTAGCCGCAGGGGTATGGCAACGCGGAACGCGGCGCCGCCTTGCCCCGGCAGATAGGTGATGGTGCCCCCAAGATTGGCCATCACCTCGCGGCAGATGGCCAACCCAAGCCCGGCACCGCCCGCGCGGGTCTGATCCGTCAGCCGCGCAAATTTCTCGAAGATCAGCGCCTGACTTTTCTTGGGAATGCCCGAGCCATTGTCTATAAAATCCACCGCAACGCGCCCTCCGCGTTGCCGCACCGAGATGCGCAATTCCGGTGTCTCAGAGTCGCAATACTTGCGTGCATTCGAGATCAGGTTGATGAACACCTGCACCAATCTGTCCGCATCGGTGCGGATGAAGATATTCTCCATCGGCAGGTCGCGGTGAATGATGAAGCTGCGCTCTGGCTTGGTATGGCTTGCACTTGCCAAGGCCCGGTCAATCATCTGGCTGAGGTTGGCCAGCCCCAGATTAAGTTGCACGCTGCCGTTTTCAAGCACCGAAAGATCCAGCAGGTCATCAAGAAGCCGCGTTAGGCGCTTGGCTTCGTCATGAATGATGCGACCGTAATTCGTCACCAGTTCCGGTGGAAGCTCACCTTCCGTCAAGATCTCGGAAAACGCGCGGATCGAGGTCATCGGGGTGCGCAGCTCATGGCTGATCTGCGACAAGAAGGCATCTTTCTGGATCGAAAGCTGCGTGAGCTTTTCATTCGCCTCGCGCAGGGCGCGGGCCGTGCGTGTCAACTCTTCCTGCTGGCTTTCAAGCCGGGCCGAGTACTCCATGATCTGGGCGGACTCACTGGCGACGGCCATCAGATCCTCGACCGTCACCGTGGCGCGCCCGGCCAGCTGACTCATCATGGCATGAGCCGTCGCCGCCCCGACCGAGCCAGCCAGACGTCGTTCAAGCCGGGCCATGAAGTCTGGCGTGGGATCCGGCAGATAACCCGCTTTGCCCTGCTTCTTCGCCTCTGTCTCAAAGAACGTCAGCGCATCGTCGTCGCCCATGATCCGCTGTGACATCACCAGAAGATCTTCGGGCTCGGCCAAACCCCGCTCCCACCCCCGCGGACTGCCCGATGTGGTGTCGAACACCCGCACAAAGGCTGCGCCCTGCATGCGCTCCACAGGGCCCGGAAAGGTGAGCAGCGAGCCGATCAGAAAAGCGGCCGTGTTCAACACCATCGACCAAAACAGCGCGTGCAAAAGCGGGTCCATGGTTGCGACGCCAAACAGGGCGCGCGGACGCAGCCAAGAAATGCCAAAAGGCCCGTCCGCAAACACCATCGCCGGGATCACGGCATCCGGCCCGAAGGAAGGCAAGAACAAGGTATAGGCCCAGACGATGAAGCCCACCGTCATGCCCGACGCGGCCCCGATCCGGGTGGCGCCGCGCCAGAAGATGCCGAAAACCATGGCCGGCAGGATCTGTGCGACACCGGCAAAGGCAATCAAACCGATGGCGGCAAGGGCGGTCGAGCCCCCTGACATCCGGTAGTAAGCGTAGCCGAGTGCCAGAACCACACCGATGGAGACGCGCCGCGACAGCAGCACCAAGCGCCGCACATCCCCCGACACCGCACGCGACGGACGCAGACGCAACCAGATGGGCATGACCACATGGTTCGACACCATCGTAGCCAAGGCGATCGATTCGACGATCACCATAGAGGTTGCCGAAGAAAACCCGCCCAAAAAGGCCAACATCGCAAGCGCTCCTTGCCCTTCGGCCAAAGGCAAGGTCAGCACGAACATGTCCGGGTTGGCGCTCGACGGCAAGCGCTCCAACCCCATGACCGCAATGGGGACAATGAACAGGCTCATGGCGAAAAGATACAAAGGAAAAGCCCAAGACGCGGTGGCGAGATGGCGTTCATCGGCATTTTCCACCACCATCACCTGAAACATGCGCGGCAGGCAGATCACAGCGGCCCCGGCAGCGAAAAGCAGGCCTGCCCAGCGGCCGGGCTGCAGGTTCCAGTCGGCAATATCAGAAGTATCAATCCGCGCAATCATGTCGGCTGGTCCATCGGCCATGAACCAGACCACAAAGATGCCAACCGCGATGAGCGCGATCAACTTGACGACCGCTTCCACCGCGATGGCGGTGACAATGCCATGATGCTGCTCTTTCGCATCCAGATTGCGGGTGCCAAACAGAATGGTGAAAAGCGCCAACCCTCCGGCCACCCAGATGGCGGTCGCCTCTGTGCCCGGAGGCGCGAACCCCTCATCCGTCGGACTGGCGAAAACGCTGAATGACAGGGTCACCGACTGAAGCTGCAAGGCGATATAGGGCGTCGCGGCCACCACGGCGATAATGGTGACGATCACCCCCAAGAGGTTTGACTTGCCAAATCGGCTGGAGATCAGGTCGGCAATCGACGTGACACGTTGTTGCCGCCCGATGCGCACCAGCTTGCGCAAGATCCACCACCACCCGATGAACACGATCGTTGGTCCAAGGTAGATGGTCAGATACTCAAGCCCAGAGCGCGCGGCATACCCGACCGCGCCGTAAAAGGTCCAAGCCGTGCAATAGATTGACAAGGAAAGCGTGTAGATCAGCGGGGATTGTAGCCAGCCAAGACGGCCCCGGTCCGCGCGCCGTTCAGCCGCCCAAGCCACCAGAAACAGAAAGATCACATAGGCCAGACAGGACAGAACCAGAATGTTGAAGGGCACGACGGTGTCCTCCTAGCGTCCAAAATCCTGATCGCTGCCGGCGGCGGCGTCATCGTCATCGTCTGGGGCACTCAGGCTGCGCGAGATCAGCATCGCCAAACCGATCAGCACGGCCCATGCAACAAAAAGATAAATGCCGTCGGGCGCCGTATCCCGCGAAAACGTATCTTGCGGCGCCCAAAGCACAGGCAACATTGTCAGGAAGATCCCCACAACCGGCAAAAGACGTGCGGCGTCTCGGCGGCGGCGCTGCCGATAGCTGGCAGGGCGCAAAAACAGCGGTGGGGGACGTGGGCCACGCGCCATCGGCTCATTCCCGCGTCAGGGCGCGGACCGCAGCACGCATGTCATCATTCGAGAATGGCTTGGTCATGAAATGGTTGGCCCCGGCACGCTCGGCGGCCTCCCTGTCACGGCCTTGCCCTTTGGCGGTCAACATCATCACCGGCACTGTCTGGGTCACCGGATCTGCACGCAACTGCGCCAATATCTCCAGCCCGCTCAGGCCCGGAAGCATCAGATCAAGGATCACCAGATCCGGCCGCTCGGCGCGTACGGTGGCGATGGCGCCTTGACCATCGGCAAGCGTCATCACGTCGCAGCCATCGCGCGACAAGATAAAGCGAATAGCCTCGCTGATGTTCGGCTCATCCTCGATGAGCAGCACACGCGCCGTCATACGTCTTGGTTCCCCCCTCCGGTTTACACCGGCCTCGCGCTGACTATCCGGCCTCTGCCGCCTTATGTCAAAGCTCTATTGCAGCCCGGCCTCGGCCAAGATGGATGGCTCCCGTCGGGCCGGGCAGGCCGCGCGGGGGCAAATCCGGCACGAACTTCCCAAGGCCAAGGCGGGCAAGCTGGTCTGGCCCCCCTCATCAGGCCAGATGAGCATGGCGGCCTCACGCAAGGCGCTGCCGCCGAATCCCTGAGGCAGTCGCGTCTCGCAGATCGACAAGGTCCGGAACCGGCGGGCGGCGCGCCCCGCCGGCTCGACCATGGCGATGATCGGGGTCATCGGGCGTGCCAAGGCGGAAAACAGCGGCCACAAGGGACAAGCCGCGCCGAAACGTGGCAAGGCGAAGCCGTCAACGGGCTTGCGAAACAGCAAGGTGCCGGAGGCATCGCAAATCACCAGCCCCGCCGCCGATCCCGGCAGCAGCGCGATGCGCCGCATCACCGCAAGAACCGATAGCCCGGACTGTTGCGCCAGAAGCCATGGGTCATCGTGCCCCTGCGCCAAGGCGGCGCGCAAGGCGGTGTCCGGCAAGGCGCGCGCGTCACGGACAGCCTGCCGCAAGAAGTCGCTTGCCAAGGCACGGGCCGCCGCCGAAGCCAACCCCGCCACCTCGGCATCAAGCCGCTCGAACCCAGCGGGTTGCTCCAGTTCTGCCAAATGCCAGCCGCGTGCCGCCAACCAGCTTTCTACCTCTTCCTGCGGCGCGGCGAGCCCGGTATCCACCGCGCTATCGGATCCATCAAGATAGGCCACCAAAGCCTCGGCCCCTGCCGCCAGCCGCTCGCTGTCCTCATGGAGATTTCGGTGAAAGCGCTCACGCCAGTGTGGCTCGATGTCTTCCGTATCCGCCAAAATGGCCGCGGTGGAGCGCACCGAAGCAAGCGCCGACAGCACCTCATGCAATGACGCGGACAAGTGCGGGTCATGGGTCAGCCGGTCATTGAGCGCCCCCACGGTGCGTTCCAGTTGCGCCGCCCGATGGAGCTGTGCGGCCAGAACTGCCGCCCACCCCGGAAAGCGCCCGGCGAAATCCTCGATCCGGTCAAGTTCGGGCTGCGCACCCGGGGCAGCAGCGGCGGCGGCGCGCAGATCGTCGATCAGCGCGCCGCCCGCCCCTTCGGCCAAGGTGGCAGCCTCGGTGCCCAAGGCATCCGCCAGCCGCGCGAGGACATCCGCCCCCACCTTGCGACGGTTGTGCTCGATCAAGTTCAGATAGCTGGCCGAAATCCCCACGGCCTGAGCCACGTCGCCCTGCCGCAGCCCCAGAGCCAACCTCCGCTCTCGGATCAGGCTGCCCGTCAGACTGGCGGGCGTGGTGTTGACGCTGTTTGGCATGGCTGTCACCTGATGGCGATGCAGCAGCTTTACAGAGCCCTGTGAATTTTACAAGAAAATGTCAACGGATCAGGGCGCCAGCAAGCGCGCATAAAGCGTTTCAAGAAAGGCCCCCGCCTCTGCGTAAGGGTCATGCCCACTGCCCAGAACCGCGCGCACTTGCACGTCAAAATCGGCGTAATGTTGCGTCAGTGCCCAGATGGAAAACACCAGATGCACCGGGTCCAACCGTGCGATACGCCCTTCATCCATCCAGTGCTGCAACACCTTCGCCTTTTCGGCCACCAGCGCGGTCAACTCGCCTTCGATTGCCTCACGCATGCGCGGCGCACCTTGCAGAATCTCGATGGCGAACAGGCGGCTTTCGCGCGGGTAATCCCGGCTCAACTCCAGCTTTCGCCGCATATATCCCATCACCTCAGCCACAGGATCCCCCGCCGCATCCATATCGCGCAGCGGATCCAGCCAAGTGGACAACAAACGGGTGAGCAAGGTGCGGTGGATCGCCTCTTTTGAAGGAAAGTAATAAAGCAGATTGGGTTTTGACAGGCCCGCCACCTCGGCAATCTGATCCAACGTGGCCCCGCGAAACCCGTGGGCAGAGAAAACATCCAGCGCTGCCTCCAGAATGGTTTCCGAATTCCTAATCTGGATGCGGGTCATGGGTCTTGGCATTGTATCGTCATTCCTGCGGTCGGAAGCACAGCGTGGCGCAGATTGCGGCATCTTGCAATTGGCAGAGCTTGAGCTGGCTGTGCTAGGATCACAGCGATCCAGCCGGCACTTGACTGGCATTGCCGCAGTGATAGCAAGATCTGACCATTTGGTCAAAACCCCTTCGCGTGCCGCAAGGCCGCCCCAACAGGAACCTGATGCCATGGCGCTGGACCGCAAAGCTCCCAATGACCTGAACGCCTTCTGGATGCCCTTTACCGCCAATCGCCAGTTCAAGAAGAACCCGCGGATGTTCGTGGCGGCCAAGGACATGCATTACACCACCAGCGATGGCCGGCAGGTTCTGGATGGCACGGCAGGCCTGTGGTGCTGCAACGCTGGCCATTGCCGTCCGAAGATCACCGAGGCGATCCAAAAGCAGGCGGCCGAACTGGATTACGCGCCCGCGTTTCAGATGGGGCATCCGGTCGCCTTCGAGCTGGCAAACCGCATCATCGAGATTGCGCCCAAAGGCATCGAGCATGTCTTTTACACGAACTCTGGCTCCGAAAGCGTTGAAACGGCGTTGAAATTGGCGATTGCCTACCACCGTGCCAAGGGTCAGGCCAGCCGCACGCGGCTGATCGGGCGCGAACGTGGCTATCACGGGGTGAACTTTGGCGGCATCTCGGTCGGCGGCATCGTCAACAACCGGCGGCATTTCGGCAGCCTTCTCAGTGGGGTAGACCATCTTCCTCACACGCATTTGCCGCAAGAAAACCGGTGGAGCAAAGGGCAGCCGGAACACGGCGCATGGCTGGCCGACGATCTGGAGCGGCTGGTGGCGCTGCACGGGGCCGAAACCATCGCGGCAGTCATTGTCGAGCCGGTGGCCGGGTCCACTGGCGTGATCCTGCCGCCCAAGGGCTATCTGGAAAAGCTGCGCGCGATCACCAAGAAGCACGGCATCTTGCTGATTTTCGATGAGGTGATTACCGGCTTTGGCCGTCTGGGCGCGCCTTTTGCGGCGCAGTATTTCGACGTGCTGCCCGACATGATGACCACCGCCAAGGGGCTGACCAATGGCGTCATTCCGATGGGCGCCGTGCTGACCACGCCCGAGGTGCATGATGCCTTCATGGACGGCCCCGAACATATGATCGAGCTCTTCCACGGCTACACCTATTCCGGCAACCCCATCGCCAGTGCCGCCGGGATCGCCACGCTGGAAACCTATAAGGAAGAGGCGCTGTTTGAACGCGCCGCCGAGATCGCGCCCTACTGGCAAGAGGCACTGCACAGCCTGCGCGATTCGCGTCATGTGATCGACGTGCGCAACATGGGTTTGATCGGCGCAGTGGAACTGGACCCCATCGCAGGAGAGCCCACAAAACGGGCGTTCAGCGCGTTTCTTGCCGCCTATGACAAGAACATCCTGATCCGCACCACCGGAGACATCATCGCCATGTCGCCGCCTTTGATGATCAGCAAGGCCCAGATCGACACGTTGATCGGCACGCTGGCCGATGTGCTGGCTAAGCTGGACTGAACACGACTCCACAGCCGGCGCGCGACGCCGGCTGTGGGCCTAATCCTCAAGGACGGGATCACCGTCGAAAAAGCTTTCGCGCTCGGCCCGGATGCGCCGGATCTGCGTCTTGATGCGCGAAAGATGCGCATGCATCGCCGCCATGGCCCCCGGCGCATCCCGCAGCCGCAACGCGGCCATGACCTTCAGATGATCGTCAAAAGCATCCTGTGAGGCGAAGGACAGCGACAGGAACCGCACCCTGTCCATATGCGCCTTGTTCTCCCGGATAATGTCCCATGCGAAACCATGCCCACTGCGCTCGCAGATCTCCCGGTGGAACAGATCATCAAGGGCGTGGAATTTCGCCGAGTCGCGCGCCTCAACGGCGGCGCGCTGTTGATCCAGCACCGCTTCAAGGGCAGCGAGATCGCTCTTTGCAAGGCGTTGGCACGCCATCCGCACCGTTTCTGCCTCGATCGCAGATCGGATAAAGCGGGCCTGCATCACGGCCGTCTCGGAAATCGCGGTCACCACGGTGGCCCGCTGCGGGCGGATGGTCAGAAACCCCAGTGTCGACAGCCGGTAAAACGCATCGCGCACCGGCTGACGCGACACCCCCATGATGCGGGCGACGTCGACTTCCGACATCTTGGTGCCGGGAGGCAATTCCAGCGCCAGAATCTGGCGGTGCAGCTCTTCGAAAATCGTCTCTGTCACCGATGGCCGCTGCACAGGCTCCAGCATTTTCAGCAGCGTGCTTTCCGGCATCTTTGCCTCCGTTGACAGGTTTCGCATACTAGCATATTAGTTTAACCGTGTCTTGAAAAGCGCCTTTCGCCGATCGGGCACCAACCGGGAGGAAATCACAAAGTGCCGCTACTCGATGCAGATCGCCTTTTCCCTGTCGAGACTGCCGCGCGCGGCCTTGCGCGTGCGCTTTACCAGACGGTGGCCGATCTGCCGATCATCAGCCCGCACGGCCACACTGATCCCCGCTGGTATGCCACGGACGAAGCCTTTCCCGACCCGGCGCAGCTGTTCGTGACACCCGATCATTACGTCTTTCGGATGCTGTGTTCACAAGGCATCGCCCTGACCGATCTGGGCGTGCCGCGCGCCGATGGCGGGCCTACGGAAACCGACGGGCGCAAGATTTGGCATCGTTTTGCGCAAAACTACCATCTGTTCCGGGGCACGCCGTCGCGGCTGTGGCTGGATCATGCCTTCGAGACGGTGTTCGGCTTTGACACGCCGCTCTCTGCCGCCACCGCGGATGCCTATTACGACCGGATCGCCGCCGAGCTTGCCACGCCCGCCTTCCGCCCGCGCGCGCTGTATGATCGGTTCAACATCGAGGTGATTTCCACCACCGATGGCGCCTTGGACGATCTGCACTGGCATCAGATGATGCGGGACTCGGGCTGGCATGGCCGCGTGGTGCCCGCCTATCGCCCCGATGCCGTGGTGGACCCCGAGTTTGCGGGATTTGCGCAGAACGTGGCGCAATTGGGCGCGTTGACGGGCGAAGACACCAGCACATGGCAAGGCTATCTGAACGCGCACCGGATCCGGCGCGCGTTTTTCATTGGCTATGGCTGCACCTCCTCTGACCATGGCCATGCGACGGCGCGGACGATGGATCTGCCGCAGGATGAGGCGGCACTGCTGTTTGCGCGCGCGCTGCGCGGAGAATGCTCGGCCGAAGAGGCAGATGCGTTTCGCGGCCAGATGTTGACCGAGATGGCGCGGATGAGCCTGGAGGACGGGCTGGTGTTGCAGATCCACCCCGGCAGCCGGCGCAACCATTCGGCGCCGGTGCTTCAGATGTTTGGCCGCGACAAGGGCTTCGATATTCCGGGCCGCACCGATTACGTCACGGCGCTGCAACCGCTGTTGAATGCGGTCGGCATGGACCCGCGGCTTTCGGTGATCGTGTTCACTCTGGACGAGTCCTCCTATGCGCGGGAACTCGCGCCTCTGGCCGGGGTGTATCCGGCCCTCAAACTGGGGCCTGCGTGGTGGTTCCATGACAGTCCCGAAGGCATGCGCCGCTTTCGCGAGATGACGACCGAAACCGCCGGGTTCTACAACACCGTCGGCTTCAACGACGACACCCGCGCCTATCTGTCGATCCCCGCCCGCCATGATGTGGCGCGCAGGGTGGATTGCGCCTTTCTGGCGACGCTGGTCCGCACGGGCCGCCTGTCCGAGACTGATGCATACGAGGTCGCACAAGACCTTGCATACCGGCTTGCAAAGCAAGCCTACCGGCTGTGAAGCCATTCAACGGGAGGAGACTGAAATGAAAAAAATCAAGACCATGGCCGCTGCTCTTTTGGCAACGACCGCCTTTGCCGGGGCCGCTTTTGCCGAATGCGAAGTGACCCTGAAATCTTCCGACACCCATCCTGACGGCTATCCCACGGTGGAAGCGGTCAAGCATATGGGCAACCTGCTGAAAGAGCGCAGCGCCGGGCGGATCTGCGTCGAAGTCTTTCACTCGGCGCAGCTGGGCGAAGAGAAAGACACGATCGAGCAGACCAAGTTCGGCGTGATCGATTTCAACCGCGTCTCGATGGGGCCGTTCAACAACATCATCGAAGAAACCAAGGTGGTGTCACTGCCCTTTATCTTCCGCGGCACCGATCACATGCACCGCGTGATGGACGGCCCGATCGGCGATGAAATTCTGGCCGCGTTTGAACCGCATGGATTTGTCGGTCTGGCCTATTTCGACGGCGGCTCGCGGTCTTTCTACAACAAGCAAAAGCCGATCACCTCGGTCGAAGACCTGAAGGGCATGAAGATCCGCGTGATGCAGTCGGATGTGTTTGTCGACATGATGACCGCACTCGGCGCAAACGCGACCCCGATGCCTTATGGTGAGGTCTATTCCGGCATCCAGACCGGCGTCATCGACGGGGCCGAGAACAACTGGCCGTCGTTCGAATCCTCGGGGCATTACGAGGTTGCGGGCTATTACACGCTGAACCAGCACCTCATTGTGCCGGAAGTTCTGGTGATGTCGAAAGCCAGCTACGACAAGCTGAGCCCGGAAGATCAGGCGCTTGTGGTGCAGGCGGCAAAGGACTCGATTCCGGTCAACCGCCAACTCTGGGCTGAACGTGAAAAGCTTTCGGAAGAGAAAGTGCGTGCGGCCGGCGTCGAGGTGATCTCGGAAATCGACAAGACCCCGTTCATCGAGGCGATGGTTCCGGTTTACGAAAAACACGCGAACACGCCAAAGCTGCAAGACTTGGTGCAGCGTATTCAGGCCACCGAGTGATCTAAACCGATCGCGGGACCGGGGGGCGCTCCTGCCCCCCGGATTCCCCGCGGGGAATTTACACTTCAAAGGAATGACCGCCGCGCGCGGCATGGAGCCTTCATGCAGACGGGATTGTTACGGCTGGCCGTTTGGCTGAGTTATGTCGCGAAAGCCGCGCTTTGGGTCGCGGGGGCCGGTCTGGTTCTGATGACCGTCATCATTGGCGCACAGGTGTTCTTTCGCTACCTTTTGAATGACTCGATCATCTGGAGCGAGCCTGCGGCGGTGATCCTGATGGGGTGGTTCATCTTTCTCGGCGCCGCTGTTGGCATTCGTGAAGGCTATCACCTCTCGTTCGACATCCTGCTGTATCTGGTGTCGCACAAGGTGAAGATGGTGCTCTTCTCGCTCTCCGATATCGTGGTCGCGGCCTTTGGGGCCGGCATGGTCTGGTTTGGCGGGCAACTGATGGTGTCGGCCTATGGCATCACCCTGCCCTCGCTTGGCATCACAGGGGCGGTTGATTTCATCCCGCTGGTCGTCGGTGGCGTCTTGATGGTGCTGTTCTCTCTGGAACGGCTGGCGCGGCGCGCGGCAGGTCTGCCCACCGCCCGCTTTGGCGAAACCGAACTCGACGAGGTGGCGTGATGGAGCTTTGGGTTCTTTTCGGCACTTTCGCGGTGCTGCTTGCGATTGGCACCCCGGTGGCCTTCTGTCTGGGTGTGTCGAGCTTTGCCACGGTGATCTACATGGGCCTGCCGCCCGTCGTGGTGTTCCAGCGGCTGAATTCCGGCGTCTCCGTCTTTGCGCTGATGGCGATCCCTTTCTTCATCTTTGCGGGTGAGGTGATGGTGCGCGGCGATATCGCGCGAAGGCTGATTGCGGTGGCGGGTGCGGCCGTAGGGCATTTTCGGGGGGGGTTGGGCCAAGTCAACATCGCCTCATCGGTGCTGTTCGGCGGCATCTCGGGCTCTGCTGCGGCGGACGCTTCGGCCATCGGCGGGCTGATGGTGCCGCAGATGAAAGAACGCGGCTATGATGTGGATTATGCGGTGAACATCACGGTGGTCAGTTCGATCATCGCGCTGATGATCCCGCCATCGCACAACATGATTATTTATTCGATCTCGGCGGGCGGGCGCCTCTCGATTGCCGATCTCTTTACCGCTGGCATCATTCCGGGGCTGTTGCTGGCCTTGAGCCTTGCCGCCGCAGCGTGGTGGGTGGCGCGCAAGAAAGGTTATCCGACCGAAGCCTTTCCCGGCTGGTCGATGCTGGGCCTGCTGCTGATCAATGCGATACCGGGCCTTCTGCTGATCGGGATCATCTTTGGCGGCGTGCGCTCTGGTGTGTTCACCGCCTCGGAGTCGTCCTGTATCGCCGCCATCTACGCGCTTGGGGTGACCACGCTGGCCTATCGCACCATGGGCTGGGCTGACTTTGTTGGCGCGGTCAAGGCGGCGGTGCGCACCACGGCCATGGTTCTGCTGGTCATCGGCTGCGCGGCATCCTTCGGTTGGCTGCTGGCCTATCTCAAGGTGCCGACCGCGATGATCTCGATGATGCAAAGCGTCAGCGAGAACCCGATCATCATCCTTCTGCTGATCAACGTGATCCTGCTGATCTTGGGCACCTTCATGGACATGAGCCCGTTGATCGTGATCACTACGCCGATCTTCCTGCCGGTGGCGGTTGCCTTTGGGATCGACCCGGTGCACTTCGGGGTGATCTTGGTTCTCAACCTTGGGATCGGGCTGTGCACGCCTCCTGTGGGCGCGGTTTTGTTCGTGGGCTGCGCAGTCGGCCGGATTTCGGTCTGGCAGGCGGTGCGCACCATCTGGCCCTTTTATGGCGCGGCTTTCTTCACGCTGATGCTTGTCACCTATATTCCGGCGCTGTCCTTGTGGCTGCCCGCCCTGTTCCACTGAGGCTGACCATGACCTATCCCATTGTTGAAACCGGCGAAAACGTCACCCGCCAGGTTCTGGCTGATGCGCCCGAGTTGATGACGGTGGCCTTCCGCTTTGCCGCCAAAGGAGCCACGGGCGCCTTGCACCAGCACCCGCATGTGCAATCCACCTTTGTGCAATCCGGGCGCTTTCGCTTTACCATCGCCGACCACGACTTCGAGGTCGGCCCCGGGGATGCCTTCGTGATCCCCTCCAACGCCGTTCATGGCTGTGTTTGCCTTGAACCCGGCACGCTGATCGACGGGTTTACCCCGCGTCGCGATGATTTTCTCTGAAAGGACTGACCATGCTTTACGTAGAAACCCGCCAGGCGATTTCCGCCAATGAAGCGAAGGGAATGGACACCACCGCCCTGCGCGCGAATTTCCATGGCGAGGGACTGTTTCAGGACGGTCAGATCCGGCTGCTTTATACCCATTACGACCGGATGATCGTGGGCGGCGCGGTGCCTGCGGGCAGCGATCTGGTGCTGGATCATGTCAAGGAAACCGGCACGCCAAGCGTGCTGGATCGCCGCGAGATGGGCATCGTCAACATCGGCGATGACGGCACCGTGTCCGCAGGCGGCGAAAGCTATGCCCTGTCCAAAGGCGATGTGCTTTATCTGCCGATGGGCGCAGGCGCGGTCACCTTTTCGGGCAAAGGGCGGTTCTACATCAACTCCTGCCCCGCGCATCACGCGCACCCCGCGCGGCTCATCAAGCTGGAAGACGCCAAGAAGGTCACCATGGGCGCGGCCGAGACCGTGAACCATCGCACCATCAACCAGTTTATCCATCCCGATGTCATGCCCTCATGCCAACTCGTGCTGGGCTATACGCAGTTCCACGGCGGTTCGGTCTGGAACACGATGCCCGCGCATCTGCACGACCGCCGGATGGAGGCCTACCTTTACTTCGACATCCCCGAAGGCCAGCGAGTGTTTCACTTCATGGGGGATCCGGCAGAGACCCGTCACCTTGTCATCGCGAATGAAGAGGCTGCGATCTCGCCGCCATGGTCAATCCACTGCGGCGCAGGCACGGCAAGCTATACCTTTATCTGGGCGATGGCCGGTGACAACGTCGATTACCGCGATGTGGAAATGGTCAAGATGGAGGATCTGCGGTGACCCCCTTCTCACTTTCCGGGCAAACCGCACTCGTAACGGGTGCCAATACCGGCATCGGTCAGGCGATTGCGGCGGCGATGGCACGGGCCGGCGCACATGTGATCGCGGCGGGCCGTTCCTCTTGCGCAGAAACCGTCGCACTGACGGGCGGCGAAGAGCTGCGGCTTGATTTTGCAGACCCGATGGCCGCGCGCGATGTGTTTGCAACGCGACGCATCGATATTCTGGTCAACAACGCAGGCATCATCCGCCGCGCGGATTCGGTGGATTTCACCGAGGAAGACTGGGATGCCGTGATGGACGTGAACCTGAAAGCGGTTTTCTTCACCTGCCAAGCCTTCGCCAAGGCAGCGCTTGGTCATGGGGGGGGCAAGATCGTGAACGTTGCGTCCCTGCTGTCATTTCAAGGGGGAATTCGGGTTCCCTCCTACACCGCTTCGAAACATGGGGTGGCTGGCATTACCAAACTTCTGGCCAATGAATGGGCGGCCAAAGGCATCAATGTGAATGCCATTGCCCCCGGCTATATCGAGACCAACAATACCGAAGCCCTGCGCGCCGATCCAGATCGCAGCAAGGCGATCCTAGACCGTATTCCCGCAGGTCGCTGGGGGCGCGCCGAAGATATCGGAGAAGCGGCGGTGTTCCTGTCCTCGCCCGCAGCGGCCTATATCCATGGTGCGGTGCTGAATGTCGATGGAGGCTGGCTTGCCCGTTGAACGTCTGACCCGCAGTGCGCCTGCCGTTCCGGTGGGCATCGTTCACCTTGGCCTCGGCGCCTTCTTCCGGGCTCATGGCGCGGTCTATATTGAAGAGGCGATGTCAGCCTCGGGCGGTGACTGGGGCATCTTGGGGGTCTCGCTGCAATCAAGCACCATGCGCGACCAATTGGCCCCTCAGGGCGGCACCTATATGGCACTGGAGCTGGGCCCCGAGGGAGAGACCCTGCGCCATGTTCAATCGGTGCAGGACGTGCTGGTCGCGCGAGAGAACCCAAGCGCCGTGCTCGAAGCCATGGCCGACCCGGGCGTGCGGATCGTCAGTCTGACGGTCACGGAAAAAGGCTATTGCCATGAGCCTTCGACAGGGCGGCTGAACATGGCCCATCCCGACATCGTGCAGGATCTGGCGTCGGACCTGCCCGTCTCTGCGCCGGGCTTTCTGGTGCGTGCCCTTGCCCTGCGCAAGGCGCGAGGGCTCGCTCCTTTTACCGTGCTGACCTGTGACAACCTGCCCAACAACGGCCAAGTGGTGCGCGGCGTCGTGCTTGATCTGGCACGCGCGGTTGATCCCACACTGGCCGCCTGGATCGAAGCCGAGGGCAAGTTCCCCTCCACCATGGTCGACCGTATCGTGCCTGCCACCAAGCCCGAGGACGTGGCGCGGATGGAAGCGCTGATCGGGGCACAGGATGCGGCACCCGTTTTCCACGAACCGTTCCGGCAATGGGTGGTCGAGGACGACTTCGTCGGCGGCGCCCGCCCCGATCTGGGCGCAGTGGGTGTGCAACTGGTGCGCGATGTGACGGAATACGAGCATATGAAGCTGCGGATGCTGAACGGCACCCATTCCGCGCTCGCCTACCTCGGCTATCTCTCAGGCCACGAGACCATTGCAGATTGCATGGCCGACCCGGTTCTGGACAGCTTTGTGCAACGGTTGTGGTCGCAAGAGATCATCCCGGCGTTGACCCCTCCCGAAGGCGTTGCGCTGGCAGATTACGCCAAGGCCCTGCATGCACGCTATGCCAACCCTGCGATCCGGCACCGCACATGGCAAATTGCGATGGATGGCAGTCAGAAACTGCCGCAGCGGATCTTGGGCACGCTGGAGACCAATCTTGCAAAGGGACGGCCCTGCCCCGGCCTGATGCTGGCTGTCGCGGCATGGATGATCTATGTGCGCGGCACAGATCTTGCGGGTCAACCGATTGAGGTGAAAGATCCTTTGGCCCCGGCTTTGCGCGCAGCAGCCACTTCGCCCGATCCGGTGGGCGCACTGCTCTCAATGCGATCCGTGTTCCCGCAGAGGCTTGCCGAGACGTTGGAAGCCCCACTGCGCAAGGCATATGCCGCCTTGCTGGAACATGGCGCAAGACCCACGATGCAGGCGGCGGCATAAGCCTCTGCCAGTTCCGGCGTGGATCACATCCTTGGACCTAGCGGCCGTTTGTGATCCCCGCCGGAACTGGCCCACGCGTCCCGTCACGCCAGTGACCAGAAAGCGACCGCGGCCTGCCTCACCGCGCAGGAGGCAACACTCTTACGCATCGGCCGGATAACGAGGCCGTCCGGCACCGATGCTCGGATGATCCCATCCGGCGTGGCGGGCTTGGCCTTGTCACGCCTTTTGCACGTCATGTTGACGGCAGTCCAAACGGCATGTGGCCACAGAGCGCCGTTTGCCGTGCCACAACAATGCCGCCAAGACCATTCAAGGAGAGTTGGGCTTTGGCTGACAGGAACCCAATCAGCAAAGGCAAATCCGCAAGCGCGCGGCGAGGGACAAAAGCTCGGCTCCGCCCCGCAACAAGATCAGAAAACGCCCTTTCGTGCGCAGCGTGATGCGACCGAGACCGTCACTTACACGCCTGAAAAAATCAAGATGAGGACAGGATCAGAACACGTTGATTAGAGAGGGTTATGGTGGGTGATGAGAGACTCGAACTCCCGACATCTTCGGTGTAAACGAAGCGCTCTACCAACTGAGCTAATCACCCGCTGGGTGCTCGTTTAGCGACTTCAGTCGGGGGTTTCAAGTCTGCATCTTGTGCCTGTGACGGCTTCTTTTCCCACCGCATTTTCGCCGTTGGCCCGGCAGAGCATACGATAATGCGGTCCTTTTCAGGACCGCCTTATCGTATGCGATGAATGAATGGTGGGCGATAACGGATTTGAACCGCTGACATCTTCGATGTGAACGAAGCGCTCTACCGCTGAGCTAATCGCCCGATGAGGCGTGTCTTAGACGGCTTCCTCGGGGTCTGCAAGGGCCTCTTTTGCTTGTTTTTGTTTTACAGCGCCATTCCCGCGCACTTTTAAGGTCATCAGAGCGCGCCCGTCCCGATCCAGCGATTTGGCAACCCTAACCTTGCCGACGCCGGGAAGGTTCAGGTCTTCCCCCTTTGCCAACGCCGCCCCCAAGGCCACCAAAGTGGCTTCGACGATTCCCTTCGCATCCTTTTTCTTGGACCCGGTCGCCTCGACCACACGGGCAAGCAGATCACGCATCTTCACTGACCCAGCCTGCGCGGCATTGTCTTCGCCGGCGACCGTCTCTGCGACGTTTGAAACATGCTCTGATTTTGCCTCTGGCTTCGTCTTGACAGCAGCAAGGCCTTTGGAACCGGGCTTAACGCTGGACTTGCTCGACATTGACCACTCCGTTCTGTCCCATGCACAGGTGCCAGACTTCAGAGTAGCCATGCTCCCAAGAAAAAGTCACTGAGAATCATCTGCCACGGGTATTTGCAAGGCTAGGCCCCCTTGCAAAAAAGGCGCCCCGAAACAGGGCGCCTTTTGCTTTTGCTATGGACGAGTGGTCAATGTGCAGTGGGTGCGTGCGGATTGACATCCGCAGCGCGCCGGGCCGCGGCTGCGGCCTCTTCTGCTGCTTCGTCCCACTCCACCGCCTCGGGCTGACGGACCAGAGCCGCCGCCAAAACCTCGCGCACATGCGTCACAGGGATGATCTTCAAACCCTCTTTCACATTGTCCGGGATCTCGGCGAGGTCCTTCTCATTTTCCTGCGGGATCAGCACAGTCTTGATCCCACCGCGCAAGGCTGCAAGCAGCTTTTCTTTCAGACCGCCAATCGGCATCGCGTTGCCACGCAGACTGACCTCACCCGTCATCGCGATATCGCGGCGCACCGGTATACCGGTCAGAACCGAAACGATCGACGTCACCATCGCCAAGCCAGCGGAGGGCCCATCTTTTGGCGTAGCACCATCCGGCACGTGGACGTGGATGTCCATCGTCTCGAATTTAGGCGGCTTCACACCAATCTGTGGGCTGACCGAGCGGACGTAAGACGCGGCCGCATCAATCGACTCCTTCATGACGTCGCCCAGTTTGCCGGTGGTTTTCATCCGTCCCTTGCCGGGCAGTTTCAAGGCTTCGATGTGCAGCAGATCCCCACCAACCGAGGTCCATGCCAAGCCTGTTACCACGCCAACCTGATCCTCCAGTTCGGCCAATCCGTAGCGGTGGCGCTGCACCCCAAGGTATTCTTCGACCTTGGGCACATCGACCGCGACCGTCTTGGTCTTCCCCTTCAGGATTTCGGTCACCGCTTTGCGGGCGAGTTTGGCAATCTCACGCTCGAGGTTCCGCACACCGGCTTCACGGGTGTAGTACCGGATCGTATGCGTCAAAGCAGCATCGTCGACCGAAAACTCACCTTTCTTCAGACCGTTGGCAGCAATCTGCTTTGGCAGCAGGTGCTGCCGGGCGATCTCGCGCTTTTCGTCTTCAGTATAGCCCGCCAGCGGAATGATCTCCATGCGGTCCATCAAAGGCCCGGGCATGTTATAGCTGTTGGCCGTGGTGATGAACATCACGTTCGACAAGTCGTATTCCACCTCAAGATAATGGTCCACGAAGCTGCCGTTCTGTTCCGGATCGAGCACCTCGAGCAGGGCCGATGCCGGATCGCCGCGGAAATCCTGACCCATCTTGTCAATTTCATCCAGCAAGATCAACGGGTTGTTGGTCTTGGCTTTTTTCAGGCTTTGGATGATCTTGCCGGGCATCGACCCGATATAGGTCCGACGGTGGCCGCGGATCTCGGATTCGTCACGCACCCCGCCCAAGGAAATGCGGATGAACTCCCGCCCTGTCGCCTTGGCCACCGACCGCCCCAACGAGGTCTTGCCGACGCCCGGAGGGCCAACAAGGCACAGGATCGGGCCTTTGAGCTTGGCCGAGCGCGCTTGGACCGCCAGATATTCAACGATGCGCTCCTTGACCTTTTCCAGGCCAAAATGATCGGCATCCAGAACCTTCTGGGCCGCGCCAAGATCCTTCTTGACCCGCGACTTCACATCCCATGGCACGCCAAGCAGCCAGTCAAGATAGTTGCGCACCACCGTTGCCTCTGCGCTCATCGGGCTCATGGCCTTGAGCTTCTTGACCTCGGCATCTGCCTTTTCACGCGCTTCTTTCGACAGTTTGGTGGCTGCGATCCGCGCTTCAAGTTCCGCAATCTCGTTCTGGCCATCCTCGCCATCACCCAGCTCACGCTGGATCGCTTTCATCTGCTCATTCAGATAATACTCGCGCTGCGTCTTCTCCATCTGGGTTTTGACGCGCGACTTGATCTTTTTCTCGACTTGCAGAACGCTCATCTCGCCCTGCATATGGCCGTAAACCTTTTCAAGCCGCTCGGAGACGTCCAGTGTTTCCAGCAAGGCCTGCTTTTGCGCGACCTCCACCCCGAGGTGCCCTGAAACGAGGTCGGCCAAACGGGCGGGTTCACGCGTTTCCTGCACTGCCGAAAGCGCTTCTTCGGGGATGTTCTTTTTGATCTTGGCGTAGCGTTCAAACTCTTCCGCCACGGCACGCAACATCGCCTCAACCGCGGAGGCATCACCGGGCGTTTCCGACAGCGGAGCAGCCTTGGCTTCGAAGAAGCTCACATTGTCCATGAATTCGGTGATCTTCACGCGCGTCTTGCCTTCGACCAGCACCTTGACAGTGCCATCCGGCAGCTTGAGAAGCTGGAGCACGTTGGCCAGAACGCCCACACGATAGATTCCATCCGTGGCCGGATCATCCACAGTCGGATCAATCTGGCTCGACAACAGGATCTGCTTGTCGTCCTGCATCACCTCTTCCAGCGCACGCACCGATTTTTCGCGACCGACGAACAGCGGCACGATCATGTGCGGAAACACCACGATATCGCGCAACGGCAGAACCGGGTAGCTGGGAGAAAATTGCTCGCTCATTTCGGGTATCCTTATCTCGGCAGGAAGGTCACGGCCCCGATCATCGGCAGCATCCCGACCTTCCCCTCTCTGGACCCTCTATCTGGGGGGTCGAAGATGAGCTGTCAACCAGGGCAACCTTTCGGCCGGGACAGGCCATCCGATTGCCCACATTCTGCGCCTTGCCGCAGATGGCGGCAAGTCACATTCCTTTCGCAATTTTGCCCATCGCCAGACCAGCCCGCCTGACGCTTGCCACCGGAGCAGCTTGGGCGACGCGGGGTGTGTTGCTCAGTCGTTGCGCAATCCGGGTTTGAGGTTCAGATCCCCGACCCCAACGTCCAGCGCGCCTTCGATGATGCCGGTGATCGCGGTCTCGATGTGGCCCACGCAGGTTGGGCAGACCGTGTAGCTTACGAATTCCGGGTGACGGTTGCCGCGTTGAGCCGGATCAAACCAAGGACCGTCAGGCAGATGCACCTTTCCGCAAATCGAACATTTCAGGTTGCGCGCCGCTGGGTCAAATGACCACAAGCCCATCTCTGGTCTGAGCTGAACAGCATCGCGCAGTTCATGCACCATAATCGCACGATCATCTTTCATGGGCTTGATCGTCAACCGCATGCGGCGCAATTCGTGCGGCGCATCGCAGCGGTAGTCCATTCGAAGGGTGCCCTTGGTGGCGATCACCGCCCGCACAAGTTTTGCGACCGCCTCGGTGGTTGGGTCATCTGTGATGTGATCCGTCAACCGCGTCGACAGGACATCGTTGGCCAAAATTGCCCCGCCGCCATTCGCCATGGCAAAATCGTCCCAATCACCTCCAACCCAAAGGATGCGGAGCGACGAGTCGACCACACAAAAGCAATGCAGAAATTTCAAGCGTCTTGTCCGTCGTTGCAGGGCGCTGCCTCACCATCTTAGCAGCGCCTTGCAGAAAATGCGCGCACAAGTTTACAGTCTGAGTCATTTTTCAGCGCAGATGCGTCATAACTCCCGGATCAAAGGCATTCATCCTGTTTCGGGCTCGCAGCATGGGCAAGAAGCACGGCAAATGTGTCAGGTCAAGCAGGCGCCCAGCGCAACGCATCGCGGACTCACACAGGTTCGATGTCTCCCGCTGCGCGCTGCGCATGGAAATCTGCAACGAATGCCGACAGCTGGCCTGCAGCGATTGCCGCACGCAGACCCTGCATGAGTTCCTGATAATAATGCAGATTATGCCAAGTCAGCAGCATGCCGGAAATCATCTCTTGCGCCTTGAAGACATGATGCAAATAAGCCCGGCTGTAGTTCTGGCACGCCGGACATGTGCAGTTTTCATCTAAAGGCCGGGGGTCGTCCATGTGACGGGCATTTTTGATGTTCACCTGCCCGCGCCGGGTCCAGGCCTGGCCTGTTCGACCAGACCGGGATGGCAGAACACAGTCCATCATATCGATCCCGCGCTCGACCGCGCCCACAATATCGTCGGGCTTGCCCACCCCCATCAGATAACGTGGCTTGTCTGCGGGCAGAAAACCCGGCGCATAATCCAGCACGCCGAACATCGCCTCCTGCCCCTCGCCCACGGCGAGTCCGCCAACGGCGTAGCCATCAAACCCAATATCGACCAAGGCCTTCGCCGATTCCTCACGCAGATCTCGGGTGACCCCGCCTTGCATGATGCCAAACAACGCGTGGCCCGGACGGTCGCCAAAGGCATCGCGCGACCGCTGTGCCCAGCGCATCGAAAGCGCCATCGATTTGGCCACCTCCGCTTCGGTGGCCGGAAGCGCAGGGCATTCATCGAAACACATCACGATGTCGGAGCCGAGCAGCTTCTGGATCTCCATGCTGCGCTCTGGGCTCAGCATATGTTTGGACCCGTCGATATGGCTCGAGAAGCGCACGCCTTCTTCGGTGAGCTTGCGCAGACTGGCAAGAGACATGACCTGAAATCCGCCAGAGTCTGTCAGGATCGGGCGTTCCCAGTTCATAAAGCGGTGCAGCCCGCCCAGATGCGCGATCCGTTCCGCAGTAGGGCGCAACATCAGATGGTAGGTATTGCCCAGCAGAATATCGGCGCCCGTGGCGCGCACCGATTCTGGCAACATCGCCTTGACCGTCGCGGCCGTGCCCACCGGCATGAACGCGGGCGTGCGGATCTCGCCACGCGGCGTGTGAATCACACCGGTGCGCGCGCCCTTATCCGTTGCCGTCAGGGAAAATCCGAACCTTTGCGCCATCCTCAAACCCTCTGACCTTATCCAGAGGGTCGCAATACCCGATTGCACCACGAATCCAAGGGCTGGATCGCCTCGGCGATTATGATCGGCATTTTATGGATCGGCCGGATGTTAAGCAGGCGGCAATCGCAACCCTGTTAGCTCTCAGAACTGGCCCAAGACTGGGTTTGCTTCCATGGAGTCCTTGATGCGCCATCTGATCGCTGCCTTGCTGTGCTCCTGCACCCTGCCCGCGCAAGCTACCGAAATTGTCGAACCCGCTGAAAAAGCCCGTGCCTATATTGCGGCCGCGGTGAAGGGCTGGGCCGCCGACCCGTCGCTTATAGAGGCGGTCCGTGCACAAAACCTTCGCCACAAGATGATGACGCAGGAAGACATCGACACGCTTGACAGGCAATGGAGGCAAGAGCTGGGGCGATCGCAAAGCCCTTTGATTTCCAGCGTGGTCGACACTGCGGCGTCAGATCTGCTGCGCGATCAGATTGAACTTTCGGCGGGCTTGATCACGGAAGTCTTCGTGATGGATGCGGTCGGCCTCAACGTCGCCGCCTCCGGGATCACCTCCGACTATTGGCAAGGCGACGAGGCCAAATTCACGGAAACCTACCAAAAAGGCGAGGATGGGCTGCACATCAGCGATGTGGAGTTTGACGAAAGTGCGCACCTTTATCAGATCCAAGCGTCCTTTAGCCTTTTGGACCCAGAAGATGGCACCCTGATCGGAGCCATCACCGTAGGCCTGAACGCAGAGCAGCTTTGACCTTCCCGCTTGAAGGCGCCTTTTCTTGCACACGTACCAAGGACTGACCCCATGTCTCCAATCTCGCCCGTCCGATCTCTTTTTCAGCTGCGCTCGGTCTTCTTGAAGGCGACTGCGATCACGGCATTCACCGTCGCCGTGGTCGCCGCTGCGGCGGTCTTTCGCAGCAACACCGATACGGATGAATTGCTGCACAGCGCCCTGCGACAGACAGCAGGATTGCTGACCAACATGGCGGGCCACAGCAGCGGCGGCCCATTGCGCTTTAACAAGCCTGAAGCGGCCAAGATGATAGAGCAGGAGCTTTTCGAAAGGGTGGGGTCCGACCTGTCGGAAATAATGATGCTGCGCCCTGATGGCAGCGTGTTTTCCCATGCCATCAGACAACCTCAGGCGACAGCAGACGGGGCTGCCCAAGCTCTGGGCAAGGCGCTGCTGACGAAAATGGCACTCTGGACATCTCAGGGGCACAGCCCCAGCCACAGCGAAGAGCTGATGTTTGACGAGAGCGGCCTGATTGCGGCGCACCCCGTTTATTTCGGGGCGGAAAGCCAAATGGTGGGGGTCATTGTCACGCGATGGTCTGATGCCCGCATTTTGTCGGAAATTGCGGAAAATATGCGCGAAAACCTGAAGATTGGTGGTGCGTTTTTCGTGATCATGCTGCTTGCCGCGGCTCTTTGCTTCCGCGTGTTCATCGCCAGCCCCCTGCGCCGGCTAAACGCGGCGGTGGGGCAAGTTGCCGCTGGCGACTACACCATTGCTGTGCCCGGCCAGCAATCGGGCGACGAAATCGGAGATATCGCCCGGGCGCTGGAGGGCTTTCGTGCTGACCTCGCCGCGTCCGTCGAGACCACGCGGGTCGGCATGTTCAAAGGGTCGGGCTTTGATGGCGCTTCAGCAGCGCTGGTGATCACCGATACGGACTTCCGGATTCTCTTTGCCAATGGCGCTGCACAAAATCTCATCAGCAGCGAATTCGCTACCGGCAATGGTGTCAGCCTGCTGGGTCGCTCGATCACGACCCTCAGTCCGGCGTTGGCGGGGCTGGCCGGACATGTGGGGGGAAGCCTTCCTCGGCAGATCAGCTTTGCAAATGGAAACCAGCTGTTTGAAGTCTCCGTCGCTGCCGTAACCGACAGCGCCACAGCCGTCACAGGTTATGTGATGGAATGGCGCATGACGACGCAAGATCGGCGAAATGCAGCGGTGTTGTCGGCCATTGATGCCGGACAATTGCGTGCAGAATTCAGCAAATCCGGAAAAATCGAGGCCGCCAACGAACAATTCGCCGCTCTGTTCGGTCAGTCGGCCGGCAGCATCACAGGGCGGGATTGCCGCTCCGTTCTGACTTTTGAAAGCGCGTCCATGGGCGATCTGTGGACTGTGCTGCACGCGGGCGAGGCGGTGGCAGGGCTTTTGCATCTGGCACTCCCCGGTGGCAGTAAGGCTTTGCTGGATGCAAGGCTGACACCGGTCAAA
Organism: Pseudorhodobacter sp. MZDSW-24AT; assembly: GCF_002794355.1. GTDB lineage: Bacteria > Pseudomonadota > Alphaproteobacteria > Rhodobacterales > Rhodobacteraceae > Pseudotabrizicola. Next base: position 50,174 of record NZ_PGOI01000012.1, read on the forward strand.
GACAAGGACGGTCAAAGCCAATCCTTTCTTCTGCTCGGAACCGATGTGACGCGCCGGCACATGGAACAACGCGAAGCCGAAGAATTGCGCCGGTCAATGGACGCAGCGCAGGCCAAGGTTGTCGATGCCCTGCGTGCCGCACTGGCGCAACTGTCGAATGGAGACCTGACAGCAATGTTGAGCGGACCGTTTGATGCACGCTATGAAGACCTGCAGGCCGATTTCAATGACGCCACCCATCAATTGCGAGCAGCACTGTCGGACGTCGTAGAAAGTTCGGCGGCCATTCGGGGCGAAGTGGCGGACATCAGCAGCGCTGCAGAAAATCTCAGCCGGAGAACCGAACAACAGGCCGCAACGCTTGAACAAACATCCGCAGCGCTGGATCAGATGACCACTTCAGTCAAATCCACCGCAGAAGTGGCCAATCATGCCAACAGCAAGGTGGAAGAAGCCAAGCAGAATGCTGAAGTTTCAGGTCAGGTGGTGCGCGAGGCGGTTTCCGCCATGGGAGAGATCGAGCAAAGCTCATCAAAGATCTCACGCATCACCTCGGTTATTGACGAGATCGCTTTCCAGACCAATCTTCTTGCGCTCAATGCGGGGGTTGAGGCTGCGCGGGCGGGCGAAGCTGGGAGGGGCTTCGCGGTGGTGGCTTCGGAAGTCCGGGATTTGGCACAACGCTCATCAGAAGCCGCACGCGAAATTGCAGGGCTGATCACCGCCTCCTCGGATCAGGTCAAACGCGGCGTCAGTCTGGTGGCAGAAGCCGGACGCAGTCTGACGGGCATTCAGGCAGCCGTCGGGGAAATCCACGGTCTTGTGGCGGACATCGCGGGATCTGCGCGCGAGCAGTCCAATGGAATCACAGAGCTGAACACGGCCGTCAAACATCTGGATCAGGTGACCCAACAAAACGCCGCGATGTTTGAGGAAACGTCCGCCGCCTCGCAGTCTTTGAACCGGGCAGCGACAGCGCTGACGGAGACCACCCAGCGCTTCACTCTTCAACAGCGCAACACTGCGGATCGGACTTTGCGCCGCGCGGCAAGCCGAACGGCTGAATCTTGGCAAGCGTCACAGGCAGAAACCAAGATCGCCTCTGCGCCTGTGCAAGTTGCCCGAAAATCCGGAGGAGCGCGCTCTGCTCCTGCCAAACAAACCAGCCCTGCGGACGATTGGGAGGATTTCTGATCTCAAACGAAAACCCCAGCCCCCTGAGGAGGGCCGGGGTGTTTTGTGACGCGATGCACCCTAAAGCAATCAGCAGGTCTGAGCCTGATCAGTCCTTGGCGCGACCGACATAAGAGTAATCTTCGGTGTTGATCTCGATCCGGGTCCCTGCACCAATATGTGGTGGCACCATCACCCGCAGCCCGTTTGAGCAGATCGCCGGCTTGTAGGACGAAGACGCGGTCTGGCCTTTCACCACAGGCTCTGTCTCGCTGATCTCAACGATCACCCGCTGGGGCAGTTCGATTGCAATCGCAACGCCTTCGAAGGTCCGCAGGTAAACCTTGATCCCATCTGTCAGAAACACCTTGTCATCCCCGATCACATCAGGAGACACCGCGATCTGTTCATAGGTGTTCGGCTCCATGAAGTGAAAGCCTTCACCATCCTCATAGAGGAAATCATACTCGCGCTCATCCACCGTGGCCTTTTCCACCATCTCGGTGGTGCGCCAGCGTTCCGACACTTTCACGCCATCCGAGATCCTGCGCATATCGACGCTGGTGGTCGGCGTGCCTTTGCCCGGATGGAAGTTTTCGGCTTTCAGAACGGCATAAAGCTTGCCATCCATTTCAACAACATTGCCCTTACGCAGCGAGGATGCGATGACTTTCACGGTCAGGTTTTCCTTGTGGTTTGTGAGGCCGAAGGATAGCCCCGGCACCGATTGACTGCGCGCCTAACGCATCTGGATGGAAAATTCAACGCAGAGCGCGCAAAAAGACGGGGGAACTGTCACCATGCAAAATCAACGTGAATGGTGGTCTGCCGCCCATCATGCCGACCGCCGCCCCATACTTCTGGCGCGCAACCGGATACAGGCCGCCCTGCGCACGCATCTGGCGGGAGAAGACTTTGTCGAGGTAGACCCGGCCTGTTTGCAGATCAGCCCCGGCAACGAAACCCACCTGCATGCTTTTGGCACAAAGGCGATTGGCAACGACGGCCTGCCGCACCGGATGTACCTGCACACAAGCCCCGAATTCGCGATGAAGAAACTGCTGGCGGCAGGCGAAAGCCGAATTCACACCTTTGCTCATGTTTGGCGCAACCGCGAACGGGGCGCATTGCACAGCCCGGAATTCACCATGCTGGAATGGTACCGTGTCGAGCAGGATTACACGACACTGATGGCAGACTGCCTGCGCTTTCTGCAGCTTGCGGCACAGGCCGCCGGTGCGAGTCAGTTGCAGTTTCGAGGCGCGCGCTGTGATCCGTTCGCCCTGCCAGAGCGGCTTTCCGTGGCCGAAGCGATGCAGCGCCATGCGGGGGTTGATCTGCTCTCAACCGTGCAAGCGGATGGAACGGCAGATCGTGCGGCCTTGGCATGTCAGGCGGCAGCGGCGGGCGTGCGTGTGGATGACACCGATACATGGTCGGATGTGTTCAGCCGCTTGCTTGCAGACCGGGTAGAGCCGCATCTGGGCCACGGTCGCCCGACCTTGCTGGACCGCTATCCGGTGGTTGAGGCAGCATTGGCCCGCCCCTGCGCCGACGATCCCCGCGAAGCGGAACGCTTCGAGCTTTATGCCTGCGGGGTGGAACTGGCCAACGGATTTGGCGAGTTGACCGACCCCGAGGAGCAACGGCGCCGACTCACTGCGGAAATGGAAGAGAAGGCCCGTCTTTATGGGGAGCGCTATCCGCTGGACGAAGACTTCCTTTGTGCTCTGGCCCATATGCCCGATGCCAGCGGTTGCGCCATGGGCTTTGATCGTCTGGTCATGCTGGCGACCGGGGTTTCGCGGATTGACAGCGTGATGTGGACCCCGGTGGCTGCGCCGAACTGACGACTGGACAAGTTCCCCAAATGTTCGCACCCTTAAGATCTGCTCGATTCCGGATCTTACAGGCATGTGCAATCTTTATTCGCAAACCAAAAGCCAAGACGCGATGCGCCATGTGTTTGACGGCATCATTCACGACGGAGAAGCGTTCAGCGATCTAACGGGCAACCTGCCACCGATGCCCGACATCTGGCCGGACTACCCGGCCCCCCTCTTCCGGCACGCCGCCCAAGGGGGCTGGCAGCTTTCGATGGCACGTTGGGGCATGCCGACACCGCCGCAATTTCTGGCAGGCAAGCGCACGGACCCCGGCGTCACCAATATCCGCAACCTCGCCTCTCCGCATTGGCGGCGCTGGTTGGGGGTGGGTCATCGGTGCCTTGTTCCCTTCACCCGCTTTGCCGAGCCCGACACCACCCCCGGCCCCGGCAAGGGCAAACCGGTGTGGTTCGCGCTTGGGAAAGAGCAACCGCTGGGGTTTTTCGCGGGCATCCGCACCGAGTGGACGTCGGTGCGCAAACTGAAAGAAGGCGAGGTGACGGTGGATGCCTTCGGCTTCCTGACCTGTGCGCCCAACCGTGAGGTAGAGCGGTTTCACCCCAAGGCGATGCCGGTCATTCTGGTGCGCCCTGAAGAATGGCGCATCTGGCTGACCGCTCCCATTGAACAGGCGCTGGAGTTGCAGCGCCCCTTGCCAGATGGCGAATTGGATATCGTGGTCGAGGATGCGCATGACCCCTCTGCGTGATCTTACCCACCGCACGGCCCCTGCAGACCCGTTGAGTCTGCTCAAGGGCCGGGTTCATGAGGCGGAAGGGCCCGGACGACGGGCCTTTGCGCTGTTCCAAGCGCGGCGTCATTCCGGCACAGTGCTGTGGATCCTGCCTGCGTATGAACCGCAACGCCCCATGCTGCACGGCCTGCCTGAGGGTGTGTCAGAACGTTTGCTTGTGCTGACCCCCAAGAACGAAACCGATCTTTTGTGGTGTGTGGAAGAAGCGCTGCGCGCAAACCCTGTCGGGCTTGTGATTGCCGAACCACAACAGATGTTGTCTCTGACAGCAGGGCGCCGCCTGCAATTGGCCGCCGAAGCGGGGCAGAGCACGGGTCTTCTGCTGATCCGCACGGATCATGGGAGCGCGGCCACAGAAACACGCTGGCACTGCGCGCCCTTGCCTGCGCCGGATGCAGACTCGACTTTACATTGCTGGAGCACTAAAAAGAACAAAAAGGGAACAATTGGAAGTTGGGTGTTGAACTGGAATGGGACGTCGGCTGCTTTCGATATGGTTTCCGCGGCTGGCGAGCGAAGCCAGCCTGCGCAACCGGCCTGTTGAAGGACCCTTTGCCCTGATCCATCGGTCAGGCCATGCGGACCATCTGCATTGTCTGAACAAGGCTGCGGAGCAGCGCGGCCTGCATCGAGGCATGGCCTTGGCCGATGCCCGCGCCATCTACCCTGACCTGTCCACCCGCCCGGCCAATCTGGCGCGTGAAGCGGCATCACTGGTTGGACTGCGCCGTTGGGTGAGCCGTTATGCACCAATGGTGGCCAGTGACGGGACAGATGGTCTGATCGCCGATATCACTGGGGTTGCCCATCTTTTTGGTGGAGAAGCAGAATTACAAGATGATCTGCATGCCCGGATTGAACGCGCCGGCTTGACGGCGCTCAGCGCGATTGCCGATACACGGGGGGCAGCCTATGCCTTGGCGCGCCATGGGGGGGGGATCATCCCGGAGGGCGCGCTGGCAAAAGGAACGGCTCATCTTCCTGTCTCGGCCTTGCGTATTGACCACGCCACTGCCGATGGATTGGGCCGTGTGGGCCTGTCGCGGATCGGAGATCTGATTGCCCAACCCCGTGCACCGCTTGGGCGTCGTTTTGGCGCCTTTTTGCTGCTGCGTCTGGATCAGCTTTTGGGCTACCAGCCAGAACCCGTCTCGGCCGGGACAGAGCCGCCGCATTTCGGCGTTCGGATGACTCTGCCAGAGCCGATCGGCCTGCAGTCTGATGTGATGGCAGGTCTTGCAAGGCTGCTAGACCGATTGTGTGCGACATTGGCGCTGCATCATCAGGGCGCTCGGCGCCTCCGGCTGGAGTTGCGCCGGGTGGATCATGGCACGGCACAGGTGGAAATTGGCTTGGCTCGCCCCATGCGTGACCCTGCCCGAATTGCCGCGCTGTTCTCCAAAGGCGTGGATGAGGTTGATGCAGGCTTTGGCATTGACGCCATGCGCCTTTCCGCCCCGGTGACCGAACCGATGCCCCCTGAACAAACCGGCAGCGGTCCGGCTCAGCGGCATCAGGATGACTTGGCCGATCTGGTGTCCCGCCTTGGCAACCGGATCGGTTTTGACCATGTATTGCGGTTGGCGCCCTCAGACAGCAAGATTCCTGAGCGCAGTTTTCACATGACGGCCGCGGCTTGGTCTGAGCCCGTGGCCGCACCTTTGCGACGTGGCCCCCTGCGCCCTGCGACACTTTTTCTGTCTGAACCTGTCACCCATGCGTCTGGAAACCCACCTGTACGATTTCGCTGGCGTCGGATGGAATTCACAACGCTGCGCGCACATGGCCCCGAGCGTATCACCCCGGAATGGTGGTTTGATGATCCGGCATGGCGCAGCGGATTGCGCGACTACTGGCGGATTGAAACACGGGAAGGTCCGCGCCTGTGGCTGTTCCACACGCCCCAGGCACCGGATTGGCGGGTTCAAGGAGAGTTCGTGTGACCCCCGTCTCTCAGACCCAAAATTCTTTTGACGGTCGGCACGGGGACGCGAAACACCCTTATGCCGAATTATGCGTGACCTCGAATTTCACCTTTTTGACGGGGGCCTCGCATCCCGAAGAACTCGTGACACGCGCGGCCGAACTTGGCCTGACCGCCATTGCAATCACCGATCGCAACTCGGTTGCCGGGGTTGTGCGGGCCTTTTCTGCGCTCAAGGAACTGACGCGGCAACGCGACGAGGCCAGAGCCACAAACCAAGCCCTGTACGAAGGGCCCGCCATTCGTTCACAGCACGTCACCGACCACTCCAGCCGCCAGACGGTGCCGCATTTTACGGGCGAGACTGGCCCCCCTGTTTTGCCCGATATGCCCCTGCCCCGGCTGATTCCCGGTGCGAGACTGGTCTTGACTGACTCTGCCGTGGAATGGCTGGCCTTGCCGACAGATGTCGCCGCTTGGTCGCGCCTGACCCGGTTGCTGTCGGTGGGCAAACGTCGTGCGCCCAAGGGTGAATGCCATCTGACGCGTTCCGACCTTCTGGAATGGGGCAAAGGAATGATCCTGATCTCTTTGCCGCCCGATCTGATGGAAGCGGATTCCACACAGACCAAAGCAATTTGCGCAGACATGGCCCATATGGCCCGCGCCTTTCCCGGGCAGTGCTTTTTGGGAGCAGCGCCTTTCTATGATGGCCGTGATCAACCCCGGCTCGACGGGATTGCCGCGCTTGCGAAGAATTTGGCACTGCCCATGGTGGCGGTCGGCAATGTACTGATGCATCGTGGGGCCCGGCGGCCACTTGCAGATGTGCTGACCTGCCTGCGCCTTGGTTGCACCATCGACTCCATCGGCCTGCATCGGTTGACCAATGCAGAGCATCGGCTGAAGTCTGGAACCGAGATGGCCCGGCTGTTTCACCGTTATCCCGCCGCTCTCCGCCGCACTGTTGAAATTGCCAATGCCTGCGCGTTCCGTCTGAATGATTTGAAGCATGCGTATCCCGACGAAGCGCGCGATGGCGAACCCGCACAAACGCGCCTGGAACGCCTGACACGCAAGGGGTTGCACTGGCGCTATCCCGAAGGCGCGCCGCCAAAGATCATCGCCCGGGTCGAGAGAGAGCTCAGCCTCATCGGCGAGGTAAAGTATGCGTCTTATTTTTTAACGGTGCATGACATCGTGAGCTTTGCCAGATCCCGTGGCATCTTATGCCAAGGGCGCGGATCGGCTGCCAACTCTGTTGTTTGCTACCTGCTTGGCATTACAGAGGTGCCGCCAGAAACGATCACGCTTATCTTTGAGCGGTTCATCTCGAAAGAGCGCAACGAACCTCCGGACATCGACGTCGATTTCGAACATGAGCGGCGTGAGGAGGTGATCCAATGGATCTACGAACGCTATGGCCGTGACCACGCTGGCCTGACTGCGACGGTCATCCACTTCCGCTCTCGCGCGGCCATTCGTGAAGTCGGCAAAGTGATGGGCTTGTCGCAAGATGTGATTGCCCGGCTGTCTGGACAAATCTGGGGCTGGTCGTCTTCGGCCCCGGGCCAAGACAGGATGCGCGACGCAGGCTTGGACCCGACAGATCAGCGCATGGCGCTGACCATACAGCTGATCGCCGAGATCATCGGTTTTCCACGCCACCTGTCACAGCACGTGGGTGGCTTTGTCATCACCCATGGCAGGTTAGATGAACTTTGTCCGATCGAGAACGCAGCCATGGAAGATCGCACGGTCATCGAATGGGACAAAGATGACATTGATGCTCTGAATCTGCTCAAGGTGGATGTTCTGGCGCTTGGAATGTTGACCTGTATCCGCAAGACTTACGGGCTTTTGGCTCAGCATCGCGGCTTACACCTGACCATTGCGAGCACCCCCAACGAAGACCCAAAGGTCTATGATATGCTCTGCCGCGCCGATGCGATTGGCGTGTTTCAGGTCGAAAGCCGGGCACAGTTGAACTTTTTGCCACGTATGAAACCACGCAAATTTTATGATTTGGTCTGCGAAGTCGCCATCGTCCGCCCCGGCCCCATACAGGGTGGAATGGTACATCCCTTCATCAACCGTCGACAGGGTAAAGAAAAGGTCGAAGACCTTGGCCCCGCGATGATGGAGGTTCTGGACCGTACCTTTGGCGTGCCCTTGTTTCAGGAACAAGCCATGCAGATTGCTGTCGTCGCCGCGGGCTTCACACCTTCGGAAGCCGATCTTCTGCGCCGGTCTCTGGCAACTTTCAAACGAATGGGAACCATCGGCGGCTTCCGTGACCGTTTCATTTCGGGAATGATTTCCCGCGGCTATGACGCTGATTTTGCAGCGCGCTGTTTTTCTCAAATCGAAGGATTTGGGAGCTATGGATTTCCGGAATCCCATGCGGCCAGTTTCGCCAAACTTGTTTACGTTTCGGCATGGCTCAAATGCCATCATCAGGCCGCCTTCACCTGCGCCCTTTTGAACAGTCAACCCATGGGATTTTACGCGCCCGCCCAATTGGTGCGCGATGCGATTGATCACGGCGTCGAGGTGCGGCAAATCTCGGTCAACCATTCCTCTTGGGACTGCACGCTGGAAAGCCGACCGGATGGCACTTTGGCTCTGCGGCTGGGCTTTCGCCAGATCAAGGGCATGAGCGAGGAAGATGCCGATTGGATCGTTTCCGCCCGCGCCAACGGCTATCCTGATGTTGAAAGTCTGTGGAGACGGGCCGGCATCCATCCAGAAAGCCTGCACCGTCTGGCAGAGGCAGATGCTTTTGCAACCCTTGGCATGGCGCGGCGCGATGCGATTTGGGCAGCCAATGCGCTGCGTGCATCCAAACCTCTGCCTCTGTTCGGCCATGATGGCGAAGGGGGCATAGAACCAAGCGTGTCCCTTCCACCGATGACTCTTGGCCAAGAAGTGATCGAAGATTATGTGACCTTGCGCCTTTCACTACGGGCCCACCCGGTAGAGCTTTTGCGCGGCCAGCTGCCGGACTGCATCTCCCACAGCCAGCTTATGGAGGCACAGGGCCGCGTCACCGTGACAGGGCTCGTCATCACGCGCCAACGTCCCGGCACAGCTTCCGGAGTGATTTTCCTGACTCTTGAGGACGAAACCGGCACCTCAAACGTTGTCGTCTGGAAAAGCATATACAACACATTCCGCAAGGCGGTGATAGCAGGTCGTCTTCTTCGAGTCCGGGGCCGTATCGAGCGTGACGGCCAAGTTGTTCATCTGATTGCCGAAAGTATTGAAGACATTTCTGCATTGCTGACCACCCTCGGCCGCCGTGTTCTGATCGCATCCAATGACGGTCGCGCGGACGAAACAAAGCGACCTGTGATCAGCAGAGGGCAATCAACGGCCCGCCATCCACGCGAGCAATCCAAGAAACTCTTTCCAAGCCGCGACTTCCACTGAAAAGCATTTTGATATTCACATCACTGGATGCTTCGATCGCCACGCTCAATGGAAAACAGAAACCCGGCGTCTGGGCCCCTCTCCAAATCGCATTGAAATCTGCGACACCTCCGCGTGATAGGCGCCCGTCATATCATCTTCGATACGCATCTCCGCAGAATAAAAGAAACTTGTGCCATCCACCACTTCACGTCTCACCACCGCGCCGGTCAGAGACAAGACCACAAAAAGATAGATTTCCCGCTCTTCTGAAAGAGGGACATCATATCCCTCCCATGCGTCTCCTCCGAACCTCGTTCGCCGTATCCAGCGAAAGTGATGCAAACCCTCTTCCGCGATTTGAACGTTAAAATGACTGACAGAGAGAGGCCGCAATCCAATTCCCCGAAACGAAATGACATCATGTCTTTGCGCCTCACCACCAAGAAACTGGCCAGCGCCGATCAGACGAAAATGGCGTTCAGTGTTCAAGTGCTCTTCCAAAAGGCTGATCTGGCGTAATTTGTCAGACAAAGGAACAATATAGCTTCCTGCTGGCCATATGTCTGGCATGATAGCATCCGTCCCCGCCAATCCCCGAAGTCGAACAGAGATGCTGTAGCGCTGCGGAGAGACCAAATCTGCTTTCATGAACTGAAAGATTTCCCAGTTCTCAGCAGAGCCATCTCCGATCGCGACCAAATTCAAACCAGAAAGCATGCCAGACAAAGAGACTGATTCCATTTCTCCCAAAGACAATTCAACCATAAGATCAGGGCCACGATCAATCAGTCCAGCCGCGGCACGCGGAAGGTCGGAAAGTGTTTTTCCCACAAAAGCTGGCCGATCGAATTTGGAATTGAAAGTGTATCCATAATCTGCATTCGACGAGAAAAGCACTGCTGGCTCGGTCCAAGGATCAGCAGTCACCGCCAGAAAAGGCGCATGTGGAATTTGTTCCGATGCCACAAGGGGCAAATCCAACCACAGCCTAAACAGGGGTGAAGCCTCAACATGCGGCGTCCAGGTGCTGACATCTCCATCTGTGCTTGTCTGAGAAACCGCCAACGGCTCAACGCGGACTGCCCTGATCACCGCATGCTGATTTATTTCCATGTGATCGACGCGGTAACACACCCCTTCCAACCGAACCACGGTGCCAAGAGCCTGAAAACCAACAGAAAGCGGAAGACCCAAAGTGATTTGATCGCGTGCATTGCGCGTTTCAACCATCCATCTGTCCACGATGGACTTTGCGATCTCAGTCGGGAAAAGCATCGGATATTCGGTTTCCACCAAAGACAAGGATGCAGTGTCCGCGTCGCGCGCTTCGACGACGGCAGATGAAAACATGCCGTCATCCCGAATGTAAGAAAACCGCAGCCTTGCAACGGAGTCTCCACTTGAACCTCTGACAACCTCGAAATCTGATTGCGCGTCAGGTTTTGAAACAAGATCCGTTTTCTGAATATCGGTCACATTCCAGTCCAGACGCGACTGAAATTGAATCTTGCCATCCATCTCACGGCTGTCAAATCCCAAGGTCAAAGACAGCGGCTGCAAAACTGCGCGTGCAGAGAGATTGTCACCAACGGTATAACCATGGCTCAGACCATACAGATTTTCGCTGTCAACGCCCGTCAATCCAGATCCTTCACATACTTCGGCCACCAGCCGATCTGCCGGCACCGAAGTCACCCGCCCATTCAGCCAATGTCCACGCGCGTAATTGGGACCATCGGACCAAAGCGATACAGTCTTTGGAAACTCGGGAAATGGCCTTGCATCCCAAGCCCAAGCATAGCATTTTTCCACATCAACCATCGTGCCATCGTAAAGGCCAGAAATGGGGTTGTTCTGGAGTTTCGACCAATGCAAATGATGCGCCCGAAAGTATTGAAACTGGCCAAAATCATCGCGCATTCCCGAAGACGCTCTTGGCAGCGCAGACTCTGAAGATCGGGCATCCAGAAACTTGTTTGGCTCGTTGCTTCCCTTGTCGATCGCCGGGGCGCCATACTCTGTAAAGCGGATGGGTTTGGATTGCGGCACCCATCCGGTTGCCTGTTCGGATCGAACCCCGGCAACTCGGTTATGGTGCGGCAGGGACCACCACGATCTGATGTCCTTGTAGCGGAAAACCCAATCCTCTTCGAAGGCCATGTCTTTGATCGGGGATCGATGTTGCAATTCCACCGCCTCTGGACCGTCATAAAACCAGTCATATCCTTCCCCACCTGAGATATTATGGTCCAGATAGGCAATACGGCTACCAGCACCCCAAGCAGCGTCGGCATGATGTTCTCCATCACGCCAATCCGAAATCGGCATGTAATTGTCGATACCGATAAAATCGATGTTGCTGTCCGACCAAAGAGGATCGAGATGGAAGAAAACATCTCCCCCGTTGCGAAGCCCAAAATACTCGCTCCAATCTGCCGCGTAGCTTATCTTGACATCGGGTCCAAGAATTTCTCGAACGTCAGCCGCAAGCTGGACGAGCGCCGAAACGGCAGGAAAGGCGTGGTTTTCTGCTCTGATCTGCGTGAGACCCCGCATTTCAGAACCGATACAAAAGGATTCAACACCTCCGGCACGCTTGCAAAGATACGCATAGTGCAAGATGAACCGCCGATAACGCCATTCCGCCGGGCCGTTATACGCGATGCGACCAGACTCGATTGAAAAGTCGTGCGTTTGCGCCGTGCCAAAGAAGGACGCGACTTCACCGGCCGCATCTGCCGTCTGATCAGGGCTCTCCCGTCTTCCGGTTGCGCGCGAAAGCGTGATCCGCCCACGCCAAGGCAGGCTCGGCTGAAATTGGGCGTCACTATAAGGGTCTGGCAGAGTGTTCCCCTCCATCTGATCCATCAGAATGAAGGGATAAAACATGACGGACTGACCCTTCGCCTTCAGCGCCCGGATCGCCTCAATCACGCTTTGATCGGATGGTGTGCCTCCATAAATGGAGCTGCCACCACGTCTTGGCACTTCCTCGGCTTCGTTGCGAGAAATGCCGCCCGATCTCCACGGCATTTGCGCAGGATCTTGTGTTTTCTGCTCTACCTTGGGCCTGATCTCGCAGTCCCCGCACCGCAAGTCATTGCCAAACCACGACACGACAAGCGATACCGCGCGGCAGTTCGGCAATTCACGCGTCAATTGGGTCAGCGAGGTGATCAGATCGGACTCACCGCTGGGCGCGTTAACGTTCAAGGCGCGCGAAACACCCAGATCCCCCTCAAACCAGACTTTCTGGGCCGCCAGCGCATATTCCCCTGTTCCCGGAATCAACGCCACAGCACGAATAGCATCTTGGTAATCGGGCAGTTTGCTGGCCTCTGGGCCTTGCGCGCGACGCATAACCTCAAAGCTGAACTGCGGGACACGGTTGCCAAAGGCGCCCAGATCCAGCGTATCCACCACGACATAGGCTGTCCCACGATATGCGGGTGCGAAGTCTCCGATATGGGCTTCCAACAAAGGATCGGGAAGCTGACTTTCCGTCCCGTGATAGACACGGAGTGTCAAGGACGCGGGCGAGATCTCATCCCCATCCGCCCAAATGCGCCCGATGCCCAAAATCTCACCCTCACACAGGGAAATCGCAAGACTCACCGAATATGCATATTGAACCGTTTTGGGCGATGGCATGCCCTTGCCGCCCGAAGTTTGGCGCGTCTCGCGAAAGGGTGAAGCCCAGATCACTTGCCCAGAAATCCGCATCCGACCCCACAGCTTGGCGATCGGCGCCCCTTCGCTCGCCCCCATCACATGAAATCGGTCAATCCGTCCGATCTCCACCGCGTCCGACCCTGCCCCCAACAGCCTTTGGTCCAGCGCACGGCCCACTGTGGCACCAACCGCCCGGCCCAGAACCGCCCCTGAAAGGCCAAGCACCGTGCCCCCAAAGCCCGAGCCCAAGGCGGCCCCGGCCGCGGCAAAAAGAATAGTCGCCATTCATTCGCCCTTTTCAGGAAAGCCGTAGACTGCAACAACGCGGCGCAACCATGGGTCAGAGAGTGAATTCTCGACGACGCCATAGCCGGAATATGCATGGATAAACCTCCCGCGCGGGGAGACTGCCGAAACGATGCCAAGATGCTTTGCAACGGCGTCATCCCGCATCCGGAACAACAAGACATCCCCCAACAAAAGCCGAGGCTCGGTTTTCAGCCGCAAAAAGTGATCGGCGGCGCGCCTGAGCACCTCATCCTTCGAGGGTTCTGCCCAATCCATGGAATAGGGCGGTGGCGCGACAGGCTCCGGGCCAATCACCGCGCGCCAAATGCCTCGGACCAAGCCAAGACAGTCAGTGCCCGCGCCGCAAGCCGAGGCCTGATGTCGATAGGGGGTGCCAAGCCAACGGCGCGCTTCCTCTACAATGCGTTCGGCCTGCGCAGCAGCGGCTTCTGCCTTCGCTCCCACAAGATCTGGCATGCAGTCACCTCCGTCGGCTTCGACTTGGGCTTGACCGCATCCAGTCCTCGCCCGGAATATGGGGAAACCCGCGAAAGTTCAGAAAATTGTCAAACTTCGCCTTGCAGGTCGACATCCGCTTGTCACACCCTGCCACGATTAGAACCTGGTCCTGCGGCGCGGGCACCACACCGAACGCGTGCCACAGATCCAGCACCCGGCCTTCAGCGTCTAGCGCATCGGCCTTCACCCGCCCCACTTGCCCATGCCCCACCCCAGACAAAATCCTGACTTGCCCATCAGCAAACCAGCCCTCTGCAAATGAGCCCAAACCGGAAAATACCAACCGGCGTCCGTCGATGATCTTTGCGATCGGCGCAGAGACAGACATCTGCGGCGTGGACAGATCCATCTTGCATGCGGCATCCCCAAGCACCGCGCCGCACGCGGCATGGTAGATGCGCCCTGTCCTCACGTTAAGGCGTTCGGTCAGGCTGCGAAGTTCCACCCGGAACGCGCCTTCACTGCGGGTCAATTCACCGAATGTCCCACGCATCAAGATCGTGCGGGCCGACACATCTGCCCAGTTGACCAGAAACGTGGTCACCTCCGCCCCATCATAGCGTCCCGCCAGAATGTCTTGCTCGCTTATGGCCTCCGCCGTCAGCGCCCCGGAAACCTCGGTGTTGTCCACTGCAAGCCCGGTGGTCATATCCAGCATTCCTGCGGTCAGACCGCTGCGCGCGACAAAGGTCACGCCATCAAACATCAGATCACAGTCATGATCAGTAAAGCCGAGCGTCACCCCATCCCTGCGCTGAACCTGCCACGCGCGGCACAGAGTGGTTGACCCGGTCTTCAAATGCTCTTGCAATGCGGCCCGCGTCAAATCCGCACCTCCAGCACCGGCACATCCGGCACCTCGCCCGCCTGAAACGAGGCGATCGACGTCAGGATGCTGTCTGTGTCAAAGCGCACGGGCACATCGAACTCAAACCCGGCATAGACCGTCACCCCAAGATCGGGCGGCACCGAAAAGGTGATCTCGCCACGCGTATGGTCGACCGTGAATTCCGCCCCTTCCACTTTCGGGTCCCGGGCAACCGCCACCAGAACCGTTCCCACAACGGGCTTGGTGATTGGTCTGACATAGGTCTCGCTGCCGGATCGATAGGTCTTCGCCAAGGCAAACACCTTTTGAACACCATCGCCGGTGCCGATCACTTGGTCGATGGCGCTGGGCTTTCGCGATGGCGCGCATGATTTATAGTCGGTCCAGTCCTTCCATCGAAAGCCATGCATCCTTCCCCGGCGCGCTTCGAAAAAGGCGATCAGGGCCTCGATGTCATCCAAGGTTCGCAAGCCCGCCCCCGCTTCATAGCGGCGGCGCGAATGAGCCCACGGCGTGTTGCGCTCTTCATGGCCGCTGGCCAGCGTCACCACATCCGTGCGCCGCTCCGGCCCCCCGACCGAACCAAAGCTGAGGTTGGCGGGAAATCTGATCTCATGAAACGCCATTTCCGGCTCCTCACCTGTTTCTTTGTCCCCGCGCCAACGCGCGCGAGGCCTGTGCCGCGATCTGGCTTTGACTGCGCTGGAACCCCTGAACATCCGGGGTCTGAATGTTCATCACCACCGTCACAGGGCGTCCGCCGCCCGCAGCCTGCACGCCCAGCCGCCCATCTGCACCGCGTGCCAGCGGCATGATGGCCTCTGGTCCCGCTTCTCCCATCAGGCCTTGTCCGCCTCGCATCGGGAACCGGGTGGGGCTCGCCACAATGCCGCCTTTTGCAAAAGGCATCACCCGTCCTTGCGCAAAAGCGCCCCCGTTCTGAAACGGCAGCAGGCTTCCCATCGCGGCCGTCACCCCCTGTGCCACCAGTCCGCCGACGGCCCCCTGAACGGGCCGCATCGCGGCATTGTAAACGCCGTTGATCATGGATTGCGCCACGGTCCGCAGCGCATCCGACAGTTTCATTCCGTCAAAGATCAGCCCGTCAAACGCCCGCCGAAGCCCGCCGCCAATCCCGTTCGACAGGGTGTTCACCTCGCGCCCTGTGAACTGCAGGGAAGCTTGCAGGCTGACCAGCTCACTCTCGAAGGTGCCTACCATCGTTGACGAGGCCCCCAGCACCGCTTCCAAGGCCGCCACCTGCTCCTGCAGTTCTTCGATCTGCGCCATCAAACCTCTCCTTCGCTGTATCAGGAAAAGCGGCGGCCAGTTCGGCCAGCCGCGCGCGGGTCAGCGGCGGGCTGCCTGCTTCTGCCCCCAGCATGATCCGCAGCTCCACAGGCGTCAGCCGCCAGAACTGTTCGGGCGGCAGGCCAAGGTGGAACAGGCCCACCCGGATCAGCCCGGGCCAGTCCATGCCGCTCATGTCTCCCCCGGCAAGGCAAAGGCCCGCGCCAGCAAAGCGGCCGCCACCCGCGCCGCCTCCATCGGTCCGCCGCCGATCTCCACCGATCGCAAATCAGACGCCGTTCCGGTCCAGCCGCCGCCCCGCAACCCGGCCACCAAAAGCGCCACCACATCGCGTGAGGAAAAGCGCCCCGCCTCAAACCGCTGGACAAGGTCAATCAATGACCCCACCGCCAGCGTCTCTTCCAACTCGGCCAAGGCGCCAAGCGTCAGCTTGGCCACGGTGGGGCGCCCATCCAGCACCACCACCACCTCGCCCGTCCAAGGGTTCGCCATCACAGCGCCACAAAGCTCAGCGCACCCGCAGACGCGAGCGACATTTCATACGTGGCTTCTCCGTTGTGGCTGCCCGCATATTCGATCGCGGTGATCATGAACGCCCCTTCGACCACACCGAAATCGGGAATGATCACCTGAAAGTTCGGCACCTCACCGTCGAAAAAGATCTGGCGCGCGCGCTCGTCGGTGTTGGCATCCCGAAACACCCCCGAGCCGGAAATCGCGGCCGACTTCACCCCGGCGCCACCCAAAAGTTCGCGCCAGCCTCCAGCACTCTCCAAGCTGGTGACATCGACCGTTTCGGCATTGAAGCTGATCCGTGTGGCCCGCAGGCCCGCCACGGTTTCAAACATGCCATCCCCCGTCAGATCCAGCTTGAGCAGCAGATCCTTTCCGCTTTGCACGGCCATAGATTAACTCCATTGTGAATATATATCAGAGCTTTAAAGCTCAATCATCACGCGGAACGTCAGGTCGATCCGCCGTGCCTCGCCTTCCGCCAGCCTCTTGGCCACGGCCTTGAGGAACCCAATCGCCACGACGCGCCCGATGCTCAGTGCGGGTGTCGCGCCAACCAGCCTTTCATGCACCGCGCCCGCCACGGTCTTGGCCGCCAGAAAGCCGCTGGCATCGCTGATCACGCTCACCGAAATCCGATGCTCGGCGCCACCGCCGCTCTTGTCAGACTGATCCAGAACCTCTTCAGGACCTATCAGCACAAAGGTGCCACTGCCCCCCGCCGGCGGCATCGCGTCCACCACCAGAACCCCCTCCAAGCCGGGGGCAGAAACCAGCAGGTCATAGACCGCCACTTGCAAGGCTGCCGCGCCAGCATAGCTCATCGCGCGGCCTCCTCGCGGGCAAAGCATGTCAGATACCGGCCCACCGCATCGCGCTCGGTGACAGCAAGGATCTGAAACACGCGCGCGCCCTCCCTAAGCCGCTGCCCCGCAACCGGCCGCCGCTCAGATCCGGCTGCCGCCCCCCGCAGCGTGATCCGATACGCCACGCTTGCCAGCATCGTCTCCTCACCCTTCGCATCCCGCCCGATGCCCGGCACGATCTCGCCCCAAACGGTGCCGACGACCTCCCAAAGCGTAGCAAAGCCACCAGCCCCGTCCGCAGCCACCACGGGGCGCTCCAGCGTAAGCAGGCGGTTCAGATGCACAGGCGTCATGCCCCACCTCCCCCCAGAACGCGAACCGTGCGCCAGCGCTCGATCAAGGCCTGCACCGTCAAAGGCAAGGCCGGACCACTTTGCCCGCCGGAATGCCGCATCTCGTAGAAGTCGGCGGCCAGCAGCAGCACCGCCTGTGCCAGATCCACCGGCACCGCCGTCCAGTCACTGCCAAAGCCTGCGTCAAATGCGATCTCGACGCTGCCGCCCTCAGGAACAGGGGGCAGGCTCTGCCCCGTCCCGCGCAAACGCGGCCGCGCCATATCGGGCTCAAGGGTGTAAAGCTCCGGCGCCACCACGAAAGCCACACCGGCGGCATCGCGCAGCGTCACCGACACCAATGCCGACACCGGCGCCATGGGCAAGGCCTGCGCCCCCCGATCCGCGCGCCAACGGTTCAGCCGCAACAGAAACCGCCGCGCCAGCAACGCCTTGCCGATGCGCCCCTCGATCACCGCAATCGCGGCCCGCAGATGGGCCGCCACCAACCCATCTTGCAATCCGTCATCGGCAAAGCCGGTGCCCAGACGCAGATGATCCTTCATCGCCTGCACCGGCAATGCCTCGAGCGGCACCGCGGTCTGCTCGGTCAACATCATCCATTTCTCTCCGATTGCCCCACCTGAAAGATCGGGCGCGCGCCCCACACCGCTCTGTCGGAGGGGGAGCAGCCAGTCGGCGTGGCAAGGCCAGCGCGCGCCCGAAATCAACCCTGCCACCAGCGGGCGGCGGGCCGTCGCTGTGCCGTTACGACACCGCGATCTTCAGAAGCTTGATCGCGGCATAATCGGTGACATCGCCCCCGACGCGCTTGTTGGCATAAAACAGCACATGCGGCTTGGCGCTAAAGGGATCACGCAGGATGCGCAAATCAGGCCGCTCGGCGATGGTATAGCCCGTGGCAAAATCCCCGAAAGCGATCGGATAGGCATTGGCCGCGACATCGGGCATATCCTCACAGATCAGCACCGGATACCCCATCAGGCGTGGTGGCTCCCCGGCCTGCAACCCGTCCGACCACATGAAGCGCCCATCGGCATCCTTCATCTTGCGCACAGCCCCCGCGGTTTTCGAGTTCATCACAAAGGTGCCGTTCGCCCGGTAATCCGCCCCCAGCGCATAGACCAGATTGACGATGCAATCAGCCGCATTGGTCGAGGCAAAATCCGCCGCCGCCCCGGTTGGCACATAGCCCAGCGATCCCCAAAGCCAGGCCGCCTGCGCCACCTTTGGCGGCAGCATGATCCCGCGCGGCTTGTCCACGCCATCGCCGTTCACAAAGGCTGCGGCCTCCGCGCGCAGGAACCGGGTGGCAATCTTGCCCGCCAGCCAGCCTTCAACATCAAAGGCACTGTCATCCAGCAACCGCTGGCTGGCCTTCGGCATCGCCGACAGTTCATGCAGCTTGATCGAAATGCGCTCAAGTGCCGGGGTCGAGGTCTCGGCCTGCGCCGCCGTCTCGGTGGCCCAGCCCGATCCCACCTCCGTGCGGTCCACCAACACATCAAAGGACGAGGCGTCCACCTGCACCACATTGGCCACCGAGCGCAGCGACGAGGTCGACACCAACAGCGACCGAATGCTGTCCGCCGTCTGCGGGTCCACCAGATAGCCCCCGTCCGCCGCCACCGCGCTGTTCAGCGCCTTGCCTTCCAGCACCAGCCCCCGCAAGCCATCATCATCGCCCGAGCGCAAATAGGCATCGAACGCCTTCTGATGCGGGGCGTCCTGTTCGGCAGAAGCCGACAAGGCCGGACGGCCATAGGTCATCGTCTTTTGGTTCAACATGGTCAGTCGCTCTTCCTGATGTTGCAGCGATTGTTTCACTTCGGCCTGAAACAGTTTGATTTCATTCAAGAACCCAGCCATCGCAGATTTCACCTCTGCACCCGGTTCCGGGGCCGTGGACACATCTGTCCCGGCCCGAGCCTTTCTCTCGGTCATCGTCACTCCTGATGTTTGAACGAAAGCCGGGGCGTTACCGCTCGGCCAGTTGGCGGCGCGCGTCTTCAAAAATCGCGGCCAGATCGCGCCAGTGCCAGCCTTCTTCCGACTTCGCCTGCACCCGCGCCTCGGAAAGCATCGGAAAGGTCACCAGCGACACCTCCCAAAGCTCCAGCTCCGACAAAAGCCGCTGGCCCTTGCCATTGCGTTCAGATTTCACCGTGCGATAGCCGATCGACAAGCCGTCGATCGCCCCCGCCGCCAGCAGTGCTGCCGCCTCCCGGCCTTGCGCCACTTCGGTCAACAGCCGTCCCTTGACCCAAAGGCCAAGCGCGTCCTCGCGCACCTCCTCCCAGATCCCGATCGGCTGCGCCGGGTCATGCTGCCACAGCATCTTGACCTTGCCGCCCTTGGCCAGAAGCCGCGCAAGCGATGCGCGATACGCCCCCGCTTGCACCACATCGCCCCCCTGATCCGGCACACCGAACAGGCTGGCATAGCCTTCAACGATCCGGCCCTCGGTCACCGTCAGGCCTTGCTCCGGTCGCAGATACTTCCGCTCCGGCGCGCCAAAATCCGTCATCGCGTCACCTCATTGCCGCCTGAAGAATGGCTTCGGCCCCCTGCGCCAGCAGAAAGGCCGCAACCCCATAAACCCCCAGCCAGATCCGCTTTTCCAAACGCTCCAGCACCGCGTCGATCTGGCCAAGCCGGAAGTCCAGCGCCGCCCAACGCTCTTCGGCCACCCGTTCATTCGCCTCGATCCGCGCCGCCGCCGCATCGAAACTGTCATACAGAAACCGTGACCCCCCGGGCTTGCGCACCGTCATTCTGCATCAGACAGGGCGGGCAGGCCCAACAGCCGCCGCTTTTCCGCAACGGTCAGGAAATCCGCGGCCCCCACCCGCGCCCATTGCTGATCGCGCTCTCCCGCCAGCGCCGGGATCTGATCCAGGTCCACCCTCAGGTCCACCGCTTCCCCCACGAAACCCGCCAGCCAGTGGCTCACATCCGCCATCACCTTGGCCGCCAGCGGCAGCACCGTGAGCCGATAGAACGCCCGGTTGGCTTCCTGATAATTGGCGTAAGTCGCGTCTCCCGGAATTCCCAAAAGCATCGGGGGAATGCCAAAGGCCACGGCAATCTCGCGCGCGGCCGCCTCCTTGGTCTTCTGAAACTCCATGTCACTGGGCGAAAACCCCATCGGCTTCCAGTCCAGCCCGCCTTCCAGCAGCATGGGCCGCCCGGCATTGCGCGCGCCTTGGTGGTTCGCCTCGATCTCTCCCACCAAACGGTCGTATTGATCGTTCGACAGCGCCCCTTGTCCATCGACCCCCTTGTAGACAATCGCCCCCGAAGGCCGCGCGGCATTGTCCAACAAGGCCTTCGACCATGCGCTTGCCGCGTTGTGCACATCCACTGCCACTGCCGCCGCCTGCATGGGCGACAGGCCATAATGGTCATCTTGGGGGTGAAAGGCCCTCAGATGACAGATCGGCTTCGCCGCGCCCCGCATGTCAAAGCGATGCGTCCGCCCGCCCACCGTGTAATCATAGGCCACGGGCCAACCATCCGCCCCCGGCACCAGCGCCATCCGGTCCGATCGCAGCACATGCAACTCTCCCGGCAAAAGCTCCAGTCCCGGCACCGCCTCCAGATAGGCGTTCCCGCTCAGCAGGAAATGGCCATAAACCGCTTCCAGAAATTCAGCACGCCCTTGCGCCGCATTGGGCCGACCAATCAGCGCAAGCACCGGATGGCTCTCAAACCGTCGCTCGGCGTCCTGACAAATCAAAGGCAGCGCGGCTGCCGCCTCGGCCACCATCTTCACCGCCCGAAAGCCCACCGGGTTTGCCAGAAACCCCGTCCGCGTCAGCGAGGCGGCATCGCGCGGGCTCCATTTCACCCGTCCCACACTGCCCCACGCCGACACACGCCCCGTGGCGCTCGCCTTTTTCTCCACAACGGCAGAGGGCGGGGGCGAAACCTCGCCCCGCCGCAGAAAGTTGAACACCATGTTTTCCGATCTCCGTTCTTCGGGAAACTCCCGACGCGCACCCTCGCGCGGTTACAGCGTCCGCATCCGCGGATCGCCGCCATACCCTTGCGCTGGCGCGATCATCGCCTCATGCAAAGCCCAGACCAGCGCATCCACGCGGTCCGGGCTGCCCGCGCCTTTAAACCCGGTGCGCGTCATCAGGCACATCTGATCCTCCAGCTTGCGCAAGATGCCTGCATGGACAACCCGGCCCTGTTCATACAGCGCCGCCACCGGTTCCGCCCGCAGGCTCTTGCCCCGGGTCGCCGACACGCCGCGATAGGCCACCAGCGCGCCTTGCTGGCGGATCATTTGTTCCACCATGTCGCCGCCCTGATTGACCTCGGCCACCATGCGGTCGGCCCCGTGGCGCTCATAGGCGGCCACCGCCGCCCGCGCCCAATCGGTGGGGGTGCCGCTGATGCTGGCATCTTCCAGCACCACCGCCCGCCAGTCGCGCGGGTTGCCTTCGGTCTGCACCCCCACCACCACGATGCCGCATTCATCCGACGTGGTCTTGGACGTCACCGGTGGGTCCACCGCCACCACGATCCGGCTCAGCCGCTCAGGCGATGGGCCGCGCGTGCTTTCCAGCATCGCAACCGTCCACAGCGCGCCCTCCAGATCGTCGATCAGCTCGCCGTCCAGCTCCTGTCGCCCCAGCCGCTGCCCCCCATAGCGGGACTGCACCTCCTCCAGAAACGACTTCGCCAGATAGGCCCGGTTGGCATCGGTCGGGGCATGCGTCATCACCGTCGACGGATTGCGCAAGATCGCCTTTAGCACAGGAATGCTTTGCGGCGTCGTCGTCACCACCTGTTGCGGATGCGGTCCCAGACGCAACGCGAATTGCAGCTGATCCCATGTCTCCTGCGCCTTCTTCCATTTCGCAAGCTCATCCACCCAAGCCGCGTCGAATTGCGGACCCCGCAGACTGTCCGGGTCATGCGCCGAAAAACACTGCGCCACCGCCCCATTTGGCCAAGTCAGCATCCGCCGCGTGCTGTTCCACTCTGGCCGTCGATCCGGGGGCGAACAGGCCAGAATGCCGCTGTCGCCCAACACCATCACCTCGCGCGCCTGATCCAGCGTTTCCGCCACCAGCGCCACCCGGCTGGCCCGGCCCGGATCTTGCGGGCGCGCGCCTTCCACTTGGGCCCGCACCCATTCCGCACCGGCCCGTGTCTTTCCCGCGCCGCGCCCTCCCATGATCACCCAGCTTTTCCACGCCCCTTCCGGCGGCAGCTGATGCGGCAGCGCCCAGAACTCGAACATCCAAGGCAGCGCCATCAGCGCCGCACTCGACAAGCCGTTCAAAAAGCTGTCGATCACCTCAGGCGTCGCGGAGGAGAGCCAGACGCCGCCCGATCTCATCGCGCGCGGCGGCAAAGTCGAGCTCACCGGTTCCGACAGCCCCGGCAAGAGTTTTGCGGAGTTTGTCAACTTTGTTCCTCTCATCCATGAACAGCCGGACAAAACTGCTCAGGTTGTCCGTAACCTTTTTGGCCTCGGTCAACTGGTCGAACCGTCCGTTCTCGACCTCTGTGATCACCTGCTGAAACCGGATGACCGCCCGCGCCAACTGTCGCTCGGCCACCAACAACAGATCCTGTGGCGTGACGGTCTCGTCTTCGTCTTGAGCCGTGAAGTTGATTGTCATGCTGTGCTGCCACCCGCCACGCTATCCCTCCGACGAGCAGAAATGAAAAAGAGCGGTCAGGGGTCTGACCCCGCCGCTCTCGACACTTCTTCTAGCATGTCACAAGTGATACATCAGACCGCGCGGCAAGTCAAGCAAAATACCAAGCCACACCAATGGCTTAGCGCCCGCCACGTTAACCTTTTGCTAACCTTGGCAACAGGGGTTCACTCCCCCTGCACCCCGGTCTGGCCCTCTTGGCCGCGCTGACGCTCGATCTCGCGCCAGCGTGCGACATTGGCGTTATGCTCTTGCAGCGTCACCGCAAAGGCGTGCCCGCCGGTGCCATCGGCCACGAAGAAGATGTAATCCGTGGAGTCAGGGTTCAGCGCCGCCTCGATGCTCAACCGCCCCGGATTGGCGATCGGCGTCGGTGGCATCCCGTCGATGACATAGGTGTTATAGGGCGTCTCGCGCCGCAACTCGCTTTGCCGAATGCCACGCCCCAGCACGCCCTGCCCCAATGTGATGCCGTAAATCACCGTCGGGTCGGTCTGCAACCGCATCCCGCGCTCCAGCCGGTTGACAAACACACTCGCCACCTGCCGCCGCTCTTCGGCCACCCCGGTTTCCTTCTCGACAATCGAGGCCATGATCAGCGCCTCTTGCGGCGAAGCATAGGGCAAGCCCTCTGCCCGGCTGGCCCAAAGTGTCGCCAGAATCTGTTCTTGCGCCGCGGTCATCCGCGCGAGCAAGGCTCCCCGGTCCGAGCCTTTGTCGACCTCATAACTGTCGGGCGCAAGGCTGCCTTCTGGCGGCACCTCCGCCACCTCGCCGGTCAGGAAATCCGCGCGCTTGAGCGCATCCACCACCTGCCAGCTTGTCACGCCTTCGGCCAAAGTCACCCGGAAGCGCAGATCCGACTCTTCGACCACGTCCACATAGGCTTGCGGCTTCGCTTCAGCGGCCGGATCGAATTTCACCACCTCGACATAGCGGTTGGTCGCGGCGTCCAGCTCACGCAGCACCACATCGGCGCTGTTCACCCCGATGCGGAAGTTCACCTCGCGCCCGCAGGTCGATTGCCCGCTGGTGGTGATCGAATCCAGCACATCCACCATCGACGCACCCGGAGACAGCAGATAGCTGCCGAACTTAAGCAGTTGCGCCTTGTCCGAATAATCGGCCCCAATGCGGAAGATCCGCGCATCCGACACCGCACCTTGCGCTTCCAGCGCCCGGCTGACCGAACTCAAGGACGCCCCGCGCTCGACGCGGAAGCAGATCGCATCGGTCAAAGGCCCCGGCCCGGTGTATTGCTCACGCCCCCAAGCCAAAAGCCCGGCTGCCATCACCAGCAGCACGATGAACAATGTCAGTGCATTCGACGCGACCGACCGCCACATCCCTCAGCGCACCTTGCCGACGACAAGGCTGGCATTGGTGCCGCCAAAGCCAAAGGAGTTCGACAGCGCCACATCAATCTTGCGATGCCGCGCCGCGTTCGGCGCCAGATCCAGCTTTGGCGTCACCGCCGGTGTGTCCAGATTGATCGTCGGCGGCGCGACCTGATCGCGGATGGCAAGGATGCAGAAAATCGCCTCTACAGCACCCGCCGCCCCCAGAAGATGCCCGATGCTCGATTTGGTCGAAGACATCGTCGCCCCCGCCGCCGCATCGCCCATCAGCCGCTCCACCGCCCCCAACTCGATGGTGTCCGCCATCGTGCTGGTGCCATGCGCATTGATGTAATCGATGTCCGAGGGCTGCAAACCCGCCCGCTTCAGCGCCGCCGCCATGCTGCGATAGCCGCCGTCGCCATCCTCCGACGGGGCGGTGATGTGATAGGCGTCGCCCGACAGGCCATAGCCCAGCACCTCGGCATAGATCTTTGCCCCGCGCGCCTTGGCATGTTCATACTCTTCCAGCACCACCACGCCCGCGCCTTCGCCCATCACGAACCCGTCGCGGTCCGCGTCATAGGGCCGGCTGGCGCGTGCCGGATCATCGGCGCGCTTGGTGGAAAGCGCCTTGCAGGCGTTGAACCCGGCAATCCCGATCTCGCTGATCGGGCTTTCCGCGCCGCCCGCCACCATCACATCGGCATCGCCCAGCATGATCAGCCGGGCCGCATCGCCAATCGCATGGGCCCCGGTGGAGCAGGCCGTCACCACCGCATGGTTCGGCCCCTTGAAGCCAAAGCGGATGCTCACCTGCCCCGACACCAGATTGATCAGCGCGCCGGGGATAAAGAAGGGCGACACCCGCTTGGGGCCCTTTTCCTTGATCAGCACGGCCGTTTCGGCAATCGACGACAGCCCGCCGATCCCAGAGCCGATCATCACGCCGGTGCGCTCCTTTTCCTCTTCGGTCTGGGGCACCCAGCCGGAATCGCGCACAGCTTGGGTGGCGGCGGCCATGCCATACAGGATGAAATCGTCCACCTTGCGGCGGTCTTTCGGCTCCATCCAGTCGTCGGGGTTGAAGGTGCCGTCGCTGCCATCGCCCAGCGGAATCTCGCAAGCATATTGCGTGACCACATTGCTCGGGTCAAAGCGCGTGATCGGCCCCGCGCCGGATTGCCCGGCCAACAACCGGCTCCAGGTCTCTTCGACCCCGCAGGCAAGCGGTGTCACCATCCCCAGACCTGTCACAACGACCCGACGCATACGATGTCTCCTCAGCACGAAAACGCTTTGCCGCGTGATACACGCGGGCCTTGGTCAGCGCAACCGCCGGGACGGTTGCGCCGGGCCACCCGGCAGAAAACGGGGGGGCCAGCCCCCCGCTCCCCCCGGGATGTTTACCGGTCGAAACTGTCAGACCGGCAGCACCAGCCCGCCACGCTGGGCGCTTTCCTCGGCACGGTCCAAAAGCCGTTGCAGCATGGCACCGCGCGCGAAATCCGGCACCGCCAGACCTTGGCCGCGAATGGCCGCGATGAAGCGCTCATAGACCGAAGGCGTGGCGGGGCACTCCACTTCGGCCCAAGTGGCGGTCAGACGATCCGCCCCCACACAGGCCCGCAAGCGGCTGATGTTGTTCTCGAAACTGACCTCAATCCCGCCCTGATCGCCATAAAGACGCAAGCGCAGATCATTCATGTGCCCGGTGGCAAAACGTGTGGTGTGCACCACGCCCAAGGCGCCGCCTTCCAGCCGGATTTGCATCGTGGCGCTGTCATTCGCGTCCAGCCTGTATTCCCCGATCTGCCCCCCCGGCGCCTTGTCAAAGGTCGCCAGCCGCGCCGAAACATCCACCGCCGCCTCGCCCGCGATGAAAGTGGCGAAGTCAAGGATATGGATGCCCACATCCCCCAGCACGCCCTTCGACCCATGCGCGGTGGACAGCCGCCACAGCCATTGCGGCTGCTCGGACCATTCGCCCCAAGCGGGCTGCGTCAGCCAGCTTTGCAGGTAGGATGCCTCGAAATGCCGGATGCGCCCGATGGCGCCCTCGGCGACCATTTGCGCCGCCTTTTGCAAGGCCGCCCCGTTGCGATAGCTCAGGTTCACCATGTTCACGACACCCGCAGCCGCCGCCGCCTGCGCCATCGCCTCGGCATCGGCAGCATGGGTTGCCAGCGGCTTTTCGCACAGCACATGCTTGCCCGCCTCCAGCATCGGCAGCGTGGTGGCAAAATGCGCCGCATCCGGCGTGACATTGGTCACCGCATCGAACTCACCCCAGGCAATCGCCTCGGCCACCGAGCCAAAGCCCTGCGCGATCCCGTGCTTTTCACAAAACGCCGCCAACTGCTGCGGCCGGGTGTCCACCCCCGCCACCAGCTGCACCCCTTCCATCGCCCCAAAGCCTTCGGCATGGTTCTGCGCCATGCCCCCGGTGCCGAGGATCAAAAGCCGTATGGTCACCGGAACCCCTCCTCGCCGTCATGGTGCAGACGCGGGCCGCGCTCTTCGATCGGCTCCAGCGCCTGATCCACCGGCACATTCGGGGCCGCCGACGGATCGGCCAGCCGCGCCGCCGGATTATGCGCCCATTTCACCGCGTTCAGGATCACCCGCTGCACATTGGCATCGTGATAGGTGGGATAGGTTTCATGCCCCGGGCGGAAATAGAACACCGACCCGGCGCCGCGCTTGTAGGTCAGGCCCGAGCGGAACACCTCGCCGCCTTGGAACCATGACACGAACACCGTCTCCATCGGCTCTGGCACGCCAAACGGCTCGCCATACATTTCCTCATGCTCAAGCTCAAAGTGATCGGGCAGCCCGGCGGCAATCGGATGGTTGCGGCTGGTCAGCCAGATCCGTTCCCGCTCCCCGGCCTCACGCCACGTCAGGTTGCACGGCGCGCCCATCAAGCGCTTGAAGGGCTTCGCGAAATGCGCCGAATGCAGGAAAATCGCGCCCATGCCCGACCAGACCGCATTGCACACACGCTCCACCACCTCATCCGATACATCGCCATGCGCCGCATGGCCCCACCAGATCAGCACATCGGTTTCGGCCAGCTTTTCCGCCGTCATCCCATGATCGGGGTCCTGCAGCGTGACCGTCGAAGCCGTCACGCCCGCATCGCGGTTCAGCGCATCGGCAATCGCCGTGTGCATCCCCTTGGGGTAGATGTCCGCCACCACCTTGTTCTTCCGCTCATGGACGTTTTCGCCCCAAACCGTCACCCGGATCGCCATGGCGATTCCCTCCTTGCTTGCGCTCACGGCAGCGGAGTATCACAGCCCAAAGCGCTTTGGCAGCGCTGTTTGTCCCGGCGCGGCGCCCCGGCGTTTTGTTGCTTGGCCTTGCCTCGCCACACAGACCCGCGCGCTCAGCCCAGCAGGCGCGGCACGATCGTCACGATCCATGGCGCGAAATACAGCAGCAGCAACGCCCCAAGCTGGATCAGCACAAAGGGGACCACCCCGGTATAGATATGCCGCGTCGTCACCTCCTTGGGCGCCACCCCGCGCAAGTAGAACAGCGCAAAGCCGAAGGGCGGGGTCAGGAAACTGGTTTGCAGGTTCACCGTGATCATGATGGTGACCCAGCTTGGGTCAAAGGTGCCGCCATAGATCACCGGCCCCACGATCGGCACCACGATGTAGATGATCTCCAGAAAATCCAGCACAAATCCCAGAATGAACAGCACCAGCATCACGATCAGAAACGCCGTCAGCTCATTGTCGAAACTGCGCAGGAAGCTCTGGATGTAATGCTCGCCGCCAAAGCTGATCAGCACAAGGTTCAGGATCTGGCTGCCGATCAGAATGGCGAAAACCATGCTGGTGATCTTCGCGGTCTCGCGCACCACCGATGTCAGCACCGCCCCGCGCCACAGCACCCAGCAAGCATAAAGGATGCCGAACATCGTGAAGCTATAGGCCACCATCGCCACCCAGAAGGCCACCACCTGTTCGGTCGTCGTGGTGCCAAGCCCCAGACGCAGGTCAAAGTTCACCCCCACCAACAGCATGATGACCAAGGCGAATGACGTCGCCAGAATAACTCTCGGGCTGCGCCCTTCGTCCTGCAACCGCCGATAGGCCGCAAGGAGCAGCGCCCCCCCCGCGCCCAGCGCTGCCGCCGGCGTCGGGTTGGTGATCCCCCCCAGAATCGACCCCAGCACCGCCACCACCAGAACCAGCGGCGGAAACACCACCCGCAGGATCTCGCTTTGCAGCAGCATCGGCAGCGCCGCCCAGATCGCCCAGACCACCACCGCAAAGGGCAGCGCCAGCCACAAAAGACTCAGCCCCGGCGACATCAGCGGCCCGACGAACAGCGCATCCACCGCAAGCGCCATCACCACGGCGCCCAGACCAATCCACACCGGCCGATGCTCTGCCATCGGCGCAAGCCCGCGCGCCGTGGTCAGCGTCAGCGCGGCCAGCAGCATCAGCACCGCCACCCCACTGCCCACCGGCGCCCGGCTTTCCTCCCGCGCGATCCGCGCCGCCTCGCGCTCTTCCGGCGTCAGCGCCCGCGCCTGCGTGGTCCCGCCCGCCGCAGCAATCGCCGCCTGCTCGGCCACGGCCGCATCCCAGCGCTCTTGCCCGTGCAGCGCAATCATGCTCGCCCGGCATTGCTCGTTGACATTGGTGCGCAACGACGCGCCTTGGCTGGCCTCGCTGAAACTGTCCACCGTCATGTCCTGCGAGCCGATCAGGTTCACCTGCGACAGCATCAGAAACCCGCCGATCAACGCCACCGGCACCCACAAAAACCATACCGTCGCCTCGCGCCGGGTGATGATCTGGCCACCACCGGCCGCCACATGAATGGCCGGCGCCTTCGCCGGGTTGGCCACCGCATAGCCAAAGGCATACACCGCATACAGAACCGCCAGCAGCAGCCCCGGCAGGATCGCCGCCTGAAACAGCGTCCCCACCGACACCACCGCCGCCTTGCCCAGATAGGTCAGTGCATCCGTGCAGCCCGCCGCCTGCGCCCGCACCTCCTGACCCGACGCATAAAGATCCCCCGCCATCGTGCCCAAAAGCACGATCACGATCGACGGCGGGATGATCTGGCCCAGCGTCCCGCTTGCCGCAATCACCCCGGTCGCCAATTGCGGGCTGTATCCGGCGCGCAGCATGGTGGGCAGGCTCAAAAGCCCCATCGTCACCACCGTCGCCCCCACGATCCCGGTCGAGGCCGCCAGAAACGCGCCCACCACCACCACCGAAACCGCCAAGCCCCCCGGAAGCGGCCCGAACACCCGCGCCATCGTGGTCAGCAGATCATTGGCAATCTTTGACCGCTCCAGCACGATGCCCATCATCACGAACATCAGCACGGCCAGCAGCGTCTCGATCGACGCGCCTGCAATCACCCGCTCGTTCATCCGGTTGACGATAAAGCTCAGGTTGCGGTCCATCGCCAGTTCCCAACCGCCCGGGAACAAGGACACCTCCACGCGGGGCAAGTCAGGGTATCGGAAGGTGGTGATGTCAATCGCCGCCACCCCTTGCGCCACCAGCGCCCGATAGGCCTCCGATCCGGTGTCAATCGCCTGATGCACCAGCACCCCGGCGGAATCCAGCGCGGCAATGATGCCAAAGCCGATGATCCCCGCGCCGCCAATCGCAAAGGCCACCGGAAAGCCAGAGATGATGCCTCCAAACAGGCACAGGAACACGATAATCAGACCGACCTCAACGCCGTCCAGACCAAAAAGCATGGTAATTTCCGTCCCTTAATGCGTTTGCAGGTCTTGCGCGCTGCCACCGGGCGCATCCCGGTCCAGATAGCGCCCTTCGGCCACAGGCCCTTCCACGAACTCCAGCCAGGACCGCCACAAGAACGCCCAGGCGTGCACGAACACCAGCGCGCAAAAGGCGATCATCAACAGCTTGAACAGGAAATAGGCATCAAAGCCGTTGGGCGAAAACGCAATCGTCTCGACATTCCACTTGAAGATGCGTGCCTTGGCCAACAGGCTTTCCAGCTTGTCACTCGCCGAAACCTTCGGCGTGACCAAAGACCGCCACATGAAATACCAAGAATACAGCCAAGTGAGCACCGCCGCCGGCATCATGAACAGCAGACAGCCCGCCATGTCGATCAGCCGCTTGGTGCGGAACCGGACATTGGCATAGATCAGATCCACCCGCACATGGCCGCCTTGCACAAAGGTATAGGTCACGCAAAGGCAAACGATCATCGCGTTGTAAAGCTTCAACTCTTCCGACCACCACGACAGGTCGCGCGCGAAAGACGGCCCCGGCAGCAGCGGATAGCCAAAAGGCGCCAGCGGCCCGAATTCCAGCGCCGCCACCCGAAAGATGCGCTGCAAGAAGATGATCACGATCTGCTGCAACACCATCAGCAAACCAAACCAGGCCACAAAGCGCCCGATCCCATTGGCCATCGCCTCCAGCCCGCGCACCATCCGCCACATGAAGGGCCGAACCACCAGGCCAATCACCGTCAGCACCAGAAATCCGGTCAGAACCACGAAGAAGAACTCAACCGAGCCGCCGTAATAGATAAAGCGCGCCAGCGCCTCACGGTCCGCCCAGTTCAGCCACATCCCCGGATTGGCCAGCGCCACCCCGAAATTGACAAAGGCCATGCCGATATGGCCCAGCACCCACCAGATCGCGTCTATCACCGCGCCCCCTCCCGTGCAGGCAGCCCCCGGCCCTCACATCAGACCGGACGCCCCCTCTCATCTGTTCATAAATATCCCAGGGGGGTCCGGGGGGAGGATCCCCCCGGGGTCGGTCCCCTGCGCGGCGCGGGCAGGATTGCCGCCGCCCGCCTCTTCGAGCTCAGCCCAGCACGCGGTCGCGCTGCGCGGTATAGGTGCCGTCCGAGATCGCAAGCCAGGCCGAAGACGCCTTCATCGAGGCCATCGCCGAGTCGTAAACCTTCTTGTAGATCTCATCGCCCATGTTCTCGTCATGCACCGCCTGGCTCGCCGCGCCAAAGGCATCCCAGACCGACTCGGGGAATTCCATCGTGCGCACGCCCGCCGCCTGCAACCGCGCCAAGGCGGCCCCGTTCTGCGTCAGGAACTGCGCCAGGTTCCACTGGTGCCCGTCGCCCGCGACGATCTCGATGATCTTCTGCTGCGTCGGCGTCAGGCTCTCATAGACATCGCGGTTGGTCGCCAGCGACAGGCCCGCCCCCGGCTCGTGGAAGCCGGCCGGGTAATAGATCTTGGTGATCTCCTGCAGGCCCAGCTTCTCATCGGCCCAAGGCCCGATCCACTCGGTCGCATCGATCGCGCCCGAGGACAGCGCCTGATAGACCTCGCTGCCCGGAATGTTCTGCACGCTCGCGCCCATCTTGCCCAAGGCCAGACCGCCCAAGCCCGGCATGCGGAACTTCAGCCCTTGGAAATCCTCGGGCCCGGTGATCTCCTTGCGGAACCAGCCACCGCCTTGCGCGCCGGTGTTGCCCGCAAGGAAAGACTTGATGCCAAAGATCTGGCCCAGCTCGTCATGCAGCTCCATGCCGCCATTGTGGTAATACCAGTTCGCAAGCTCCTGCGCCGTCATGCCAAACGGCACTGCGGTGAAAAACGCATAGGCGGGATGCTGGCCCACGAAATAGTAATCCGCCCCGTGATACATGTCAGCCTGACCCGAGGTCACCGCGTCAAACACCTCGAAGGCGCCCACCAATTCGCCCGCCGCCTTCAGATCCACGGTCAGCTGCCCATCGGTCAGCGCGGTGATCATGTCGGCGCAGCGCTGGGCGCTGTCATGCACCCCCGCCAGCCCGCGTCCCCAAGTGGTCACCAGCGTCAGCGTGCGGTTGCCTTGCGCATACATCGGCGCCGCCAGCGTGCTTGCCGCCGCAGCGGTCGCCCCGCCCAGCGCAGCCTTCGTCAAAAAGGAACGACGGTCCATCAACACTCTCCTCCCATGATACCTTCCGCCCGGATGGCCTCCACCATCCCGATCCGCTCACGCTAGCGTGAGCGCGTCGCGCCTGAAATACCTACAAATACGGAGAGCGCGCAGGCAAGGCGCATAAATCTTTCGAATGCCCCAGCGTCAACGCAAGAATCTTTGCCCCGCAGGCACGCTGCCGCACAGGCCGCGATTGACCCTGTCGCGATCCGCCCGCACTCTGGCGCAGAGCCAAGCGAGACCTGCCGATGACCGATCCCACCCGCAGATCCAGACTCACCTACGGGCAAAAGGTCTTTCTGCTTGCCACCCTGCCCCTTGTGCTCGCCATGGCGATCCTCTCCGTGCTCGTCACGCGCGAAGCCCGCCTGATGTCCGAACGCGAAATCGCGGTGCTCGAGGCTCAGCTGATCGCCACCAAACGCGCCGAGCTGAAGAATTACCTCTCCATCGCCCGCACTGCCTTTGGGCCGATCTATGGCAACGCGCTGCCCGATGACGAAGACGCCAAAACCCGCGTCGCGCAGATCCTCGCGGCCATGACCTATGGCACCGATGGCTTCTTTTTCGTCTATGATTACGATGGCCGCAACCTCGTCAGCCCCCGCCAGACATGGCTGATCGAACGGGGCTGGGCGGGCCTGCATGATCCCGAAGGCACCCCTGTCGTCGACCGCCTGATCGAACTCGCCCGCCAAGGCGCGGGCTTTCACAGCTATGTCTGGCCCAAACCCTCCACCGGGCGCGACGGCCGGATGATCACCTATGTGATCGGCCTGCAAGACTGGCGCTGGGCGATCGGAACCGGCGTCTTCATCGATGATGTGCTCACCTCGGTCGCCGCGGTGCAGGCCGAAACGGAAACGCATGTCACCCGCACCTTTCTCTACATCGGCGCCATCACCGCCGCCGCCGTGCTGGCCGTCTTCTTCTCGGGCCTGATCCTCAACCTCCGTGAGCGCAGGCTGGCCGATCAGAAACTCAAGGCCCTCACCCAACGCATCTTCGACACGCAGGAAGAAGAACGCGGCCGCGTCGCGCGCGAATTGCATGACAGCATCAGCCAGATTCTCGTCGGCGTGCGCTACACGCTCGAACTCGCCCGCCGCCGTCTTGCCACCCAAGACGCCCGCGCTGGCGAAAGCCTTGGCCAAGGCATCGAAAACCTGAACGGCGCCATTCAAGAGGTGCGCCGCATCAGCCGCGACCTGCGCCCCGGCGTGCTGGATGATCTGGGCCTTGGCCCCGCCCTGCAATCTCTGGCCGAAGAATTCGGCCGCCGCACCGGCATCACGGTCGATTATGTCACCAACCCCTTCCGCAACCGGCTTGACCCCGAAGCCAAGATCGCCCTCTACCGCATCGCCCAAGAGGCGCTGACCAATATCGAACGCCACTCCGGCGCCACCCGCGTCAAGATGCTGGTGCGCGGCACCAAGACGGGCGCTGTGGTGCGCATCGAAGACAATGGCCACGGGATGCCCGCGACCCGGCGCGAAGGGCTGGGCCTGCGCAACATGGCCGAACGCATGGAGCGGCTTGACGGCACGCTGCGGATCTTGTCCACCCGCAGCGGAACGCTGATCGAGGCGCAGGTGCCGCTCTCGCACATGCTGCCCCCCACCGAAACCGCAGAGGCGCAAGCATGACCGATTCCAGCCAGACCCGTGTGCTGATCGTCGACGATCACCCGATGGTGGCCGCAGGCATCCGCGCCATTCTGGAAACCTATGACGACATCCACGTCGTCGGCACCCTGTGCAACGGACGCCAAGCCATCGACCGTGTGGCCGAGCTTGATCCGGATGTCATCCTGCTTGATCTCAACATGCCACAGGTCAGCGGCCTGACCGCGACCGAGATCATTCTGGAAAACCGCCCCGACACCCGCATCCTGATCTTGTCGATGCATGACAGCCCCGAATACATCTCCACCGCGCTCAGCCATGGCGCGATGGGCTATCTGCTCAAGGATGTGCCCACCGAAGAGGTGAAGCTCGCGATCGACACAGTGATGCAAGGCCGCCGCTACCTTTGCACCGGGGCCAGCGACAGCCTCAAGCCGCTTGCCGAAGATGCGCGCGAACCCTTGACCAGCCGCGAACAGACCATCCTGCTGGAACTGGCACAGGGCAGATCCAACAAGGAAGTGGCGCTCGCGCTCAACATCTCGGTGCGCACGGTGGAAACCCACCGCAAGAACATCAAGCGCAAGCTCGGCATTGCCTCAACCGCCGGCCTCACGCGCTATGCGATGGAACATGGCGTCTTGCAAGGCACGGGGCACGGGCGTTGACCCTGCCTGACAGGCCCGTCCCGCCCGCTCCCCTTGGCCTGACGCCAAGGCAGCCGTTGACCGGCGGGCATCGCAACATCGTCTGGCTCTGCGAAGGTCCGACTGGCGCGGTGGTCGCCAAATCCACCCGACGCAGCGAAGATCAGATCCGCTGGCTCACCCCGCTTCATGCCGCCGCCCGCGCCGCCGGGTTCCAGGTGCCGCCCCTGCGTCCCGGCCCTGATGGGCAGCTCGTGCAGCATGGCTGGACAGCGGAACCTTTGGTGACGGGCCGCGCCGCCACCGCCGCCGATATGCGGGCGCTTGCGCCCCAGATCCATGCCTTCCACCGGCTTTGCCCGCAGCTGCCGCAGCGCCCCGGCTTTGCCAGCCTGCGCGACCTGCTGACCCGGACCCGCAGCGGCGACACGGACCTCAGCACCCTGCCGACAGATGTGCTGGCCCGCTTGCGCACCGCTTGGGCCGCCGCTGCATTCGGCCCGACACAGGCCATCCACGGCGATCTAGGCCCCGGCAATGTCATCCTGACTCCCACCGGCCCCTGCCTGATCGATTGGGACGAAGCCCGCATCGACTTGGCCTTTCTGGACCTGACCTTCAGCGCAGATGTGCCTGCCCCGATGACCGCCGCCCATCTGGCATGGGAAATCGCCTCGTGCTGGCAGGCCGAACCGGACCACGCCCGCCACCTCCTTGCCACCTTTGCCTCGCAGGCAACACCACAGCGCTAAAAGCTGCATCCAAGAGGGAACTTGCCCCCAACCCCTTGCAATTTGAGCCATCACACCAAAGTCATGGCCACCACTCATCCGGCCAGAGCTTTACCAACGGGGACGCCAACTTGACCTATCTTCTGTTCTGCATCGGCCTCGTCGCCCTTTTCCTTGGCGGCGAATACTTGGTGCGCGGCGCATCGAACATTGCCCGTCACTTCAATCTCTCCCCCATGGTGATCGGCCTTACCATCGTGGGCTTTGGCACCTCCGCGCCCGAGCTTCTGGTCTCGGTTCAGGCCGCACTTGCCGGCCAGCCCGCCATTGCCATTGGCAATGTTCTGGGCTCGAACGTCGCCAACATCCTGCTGATCCTTGGCACCTCGGCCGCCATCGCCGCGCTGATGATCCCGCTGCGCAAGGTCTGGCGTGACCTTGGCATCATGGTGCTGGCCACCGCCGGCCTCTGGATCATGCTGCTCGATGGCGTGATCTCGCGTCTGGATGGCGTGATCCTGCTGGTGGGCCTGACCATCTTCATGGTCATGGCCTTCGTCCTCGGCAAAGAAGAACCTGATCTGGACGAAGCACCCCCCGCCAAGATGCCCATCGCCCTCGCCCAAACCATCGGCGGGTTGATCGTTCTGGTGATCGGCGCGCGGCTGCTGGTCGACAATGCCACCCTGATCGCGCAGTCCTTTGGCGTCTCCGAAGCGGTGATCGCCCTCACCGTCGTGGCCGTCGGCACCAGCCTGCCGGAACTGGCCACCAGCGTGATCGCCGCGTTCCGCAAGCAAACCGAAATCGCCGTGGGCAATGTCATCGGATCGAACATCTTCAACATCTTCTCGATCCTCGGCATCACGGCGCTCATCACCCCCATTCCGGCCGACCCGCGCTTTGCCGCCGCCGACATGCCTTGGGTCGCAGGCACTGCCCTGCTGCTGGTGGCCTTCGCGGTGCTGCTCAAGGGCATCCCACGGCTTGCGGGCGCGGCGCTCTTGGCGATCTACGCAGGCTATGTCGCCCTGATCATGACCTGACCTTGCGGCCCCTTCCGGCGCATGTCACCCCGCCCGTGCCCGGCACCGGCGGGGTTATTCTTGCGACTCAGGGCAAGAGAAATCTTGTGAAACGCGTCATTGTTCCAAAAATTTCCACACCGATCACCAAAACGTAATAAAAAACCAAAAATACCGGCATCTGGCGACACTTTATTTGGATTTTTGCTGTTGACGCCCCCAAGACGCGCGCCTAGTTTGCCCCGCGTAAGGATTTGAGGGGGCAGCAATGCTGCATATTCTCGTACTTGGGGGTTTTTGGCGCATGGGCCGGTAACGGTTGACCATAACAGGTTCCCATGCGCCCCCGGAAACCCCGGGGGCTTTTTGTTGCGACACACCAGAGAAGACTGGCACAGGCGGAGAAACGAACGATGACACAGGCGATGACAGGTGCCCGGATGGTGGTGCAGGCGCTGAAGGATCAGGGCGTCGAAGTGGTCTTTGGCTACCCGGGCGGTGCGGTCCTGCCGATCTATGACGAGATCTTTCAGCAAAACGACATCCGCCACATCCTTGTCCGCCACGAACAGGGCGCCATCCACATGGCCGAAGGCTATGCGCGCTCGACCGGCAAGGTGGGCGTGGCCTTGGTGACCTCGGGCCCCGGCGCCACCAACGCGGTGACAGGGCTGGTGGATGCGCTGATGGATTCGATCCCGCTGGTGGTGCTGACCGGCCAGGTGCCCACCTTCATGATCGGCACCGATGGCTTCCAAGAGGCCGACACCGTGGGCATCACCCGCCCTTGCACCAAGATGAACTGGCTGGTGAAAGACACTGCCAACCTGTCCTCGACCATCCATCAGGCCTTCCATGTCGCACGGTCGGGCCGCCCCGGCCCGGTGCTCATCGACATCCCCAAGGATGTGCAATTTGCCACTTCGGATTATGTGGTGAAGGAAAAGATCAAGACCGGCCATTACCAGCCCAAGCTGAAAGGCGACATCGACCAGATCACCCGTCTGGTGGAAATGATCGAAACCGCCGAACGCCCGATCCTTTACACCGGCGGCGGCGTCATCAACTCGGGCCCCGCCGCAAGCCAGCTCTTGCGCGAACTGGCCGAGGCCACCGGCTTTCCCGTCACCTCCACCCTGATGGGTCTGGGCGCCTATCCGGCCAGCGGCAAGAACTGGCTGGGGATGCTGGGGATGCACGGGCTTTATGAAGCCAACCTCGCGATGCATGGCTGCGACCTGATGATCAACATCGGCGCCCGCTTTGACGACCGCATCACCGGCCGGCTCAAGGATTTCAGCCCGAACTCGCGCAAGGCGCATATCGACATCGATGCGTCGAGCATCAACAAGGTGATCCGCGTCGATGTGCCGATCCTGGGCGATGTCGGCCACGTGCTGGAAGACCTGCTGCGGATCTGGAAATCGCGCGGGCGAAAGGTCAACAAGGAAGGTCTGGCCAAATGGTGGGCGCAGATCAACGACTGGCGCGCGGTGAAATGCCTGACCTACAAGAACTCGACCAGCATCATCAAACCGCAATACGCGCTGGAAAGGCTGGAAGCCCTGACCAAGGGCATGGACCGCTATATCACCACCGAAGTCGGTCAGCATCAGATGTGGGCGGCGCAATTCCTTGGCTTTGAAGACCCGAACCGCTGGATGACCAGCGGCGGGCTTGGCACCATGGGCTATGGCCTGCCTGCCTCCATCGGCGTGCAGATCGCCCACCCGGAGGCGCTGGTGATCAACGTCGCCGGTGAGGCAAGCTGGCTGATGAACATGCAGGAAATGGGCACCGCCATGCAGTTCCGCGCGCCCGTGAAACAGTTCATCCTGAACAACGAACGCCTTGGCATGGTGCGCCAGTGGCAAGAGCTTTTGCACGGCGAGCGCTATTCGCAGTCCTGGTCGGAATCCCTGCCCGATTTCGTGAAACTGGCCGAAGCCTTTGGCTGCAAGGGCATCAAGGTCAGTGATCCCAAGGATCTGGACGACGCGATCCTGGAGATGATCCGCTATGACGGCCCGGTGATCTTTGACTGTCTGGTGGAAAAGCACGAAAACTGCTTCCCGATGATCCCCTCGGGCAAACCGCACAACGAGATGCTGCTTGGCGATGCCGATACCCAAGGCGTGATCGGGGCCAAGGGCGCCGTTCTGGTGTGACGCCGGAGGCGTGATCTTTTGCTGAACTCCCGGGGGCTTTGCCCCCGGACCCCCAGGATATTTATGAACAGATGAAAGGGCAGGCCCATGTCGCCGCTCAATATCAAACAAGGCTCCACCAGCCATTCCGCCTATGACCTGCGCGATCCCTATGCCGAGGTGATCGAAGCGCATACGCTTGCGGTGATCGTCGACAACGAACCCGGTGTGCTGGCGCGGGTGATCGGGCTGTTTTCGGGTCGGGGCTACAATATCGAGAGCCTGACCGTGGCCGAGACCGACCACACCGGGCATCTGAGCCGCATCACCATCGTGACACGCGGCACGCCGCAGATCATCGCGCAGATCAAGGCGCAGCTGGCCCGCATCGTGCCCGTGCATGACGTGCATGATCTGACCGAAGAAGGGCCTTCGGTGCAGCGCGAGCTGGCGCTGTTCAAGGTGGCGGGCAAGGGCGAGCACCGGATCGAGGCCTTGCGTCTGGCCGAGATCTTCCGCGCCCATGTGGTGGACAGCACGCTGGAATCCTTTGTGTTCGAGATGACCGGCACGCCGGAAAAGATCGACAGCTTTGCCGAGCTGATGCGCCCCTTGGGCCTGCGCGAGATTGCCCGCACGGGTGTGGCAGCGCTGTCGCGGGGGCTGTGATGCGGAAGCTGGTG
The DNA here is from genome assembly GCF_002794355.1 of Pseudorhodobacter sp. MZDSW-24AT. Classification (GTDB taxonomy): domain Bacteria; phylum Pseudomonadota; class Alphaproteobacteria; order Rhodobacterales; family Rhodobacteraceae; genus Pseudotabrizicola. The sequence continues at coordinate 89,420 of NZ_PGOI01000012.1, forward strand.
TTGTTTGCCGCCACCGCGCTCTGTGCCGCGCCGCTTTCGGCGGAAACCTATGCCGATTACGGCAAGCCCGAGCAATGCGGCGCCTATGCCGAGGCCCGCTATGACCGCGAAAGCTATTTCCCCGGCGGCGAAGGCGGCGCGATCCGGCTGGATGACGCGCAAAGCGTGCGTGGTCTGAACGCGCTGCTGTTTGAAGGCACCATGACCGAAGAAGGGATGGCAGAGCCGGTGGGCCGCGTCTTGGCCGCCCGCGCGCCCTTGCTGGGGGTGGAAGGCGAGGCGGCGCCCGAGGTTGTGGTGATCATGACCGAACGCGGCATCCGCCTGTTGCAGCCTTGCCCTGCGACCGCGCCAGAAGGCAACGGCGGCTGAGGCCAGCCGCGAAGGCCCGCCCCCCCGTGATGTGTGTGCGGGGGGGGGCGGCGCCTAGCGCCCCTCAAAAGCGGCGGGGCGTTTTTCCAGAAAGGCCACCACGCCTTCCATGAAGTCGCGGGTCTGGCCGCAGGCGCCTTGAAGCTGCGCCTCGAGCGCCAGTTGCGCGTCAAGATCATTGCTGGAGCTTTGCCGCAGCGCCTGTTTCACGCCGCGATAGGCCACCGTCGGCCCTGTGGCCAAGGCCCCGGCGCGGGCCGTGATATGGTCGGCAAAGGCATCATCCGCCACCGCTTCCCAGATCATCCCCCACTCCGCCGCCTGCCGCGCGCTGATCTTGTCGGCAAAGAGCATCGCCCCCATGGCGCGGGCAAAGCCCACCTGACGCGGCAACCAATAGGTGCCGCCCGCATCCGGCATCAGGCCGATGCGGGTGAAGGCCTGAATGAAACTGGCGCTCTCTGCCGCGATCACCACATCGCAGGCCAGCGCCAGATTGGCCCCCGCCCCTGCCGCTGGCCCGTTCACCGCCGCGATCACCGGCACCGCGCAGTCCATGATGGCGCGCAACAGCGGTTCATATTCGTCGCGCAGCGTTCGCTCCAGATCGATCTCGGCGATCCGCGCCCGGTCGCCCAGATCCTGACCCGAGCAGAAGGCCCGCCCCGCCCCGGTCAGCACGATCACCCGCGCGGTCTTTTCCGCCGCGCGAAAGGCATCCAGCAGCTCTGCCCGCATCTGGCTGGACAGCGCATTCATCACCTCGGGCCGGTTCAGCGTGAGGGTGGCCACGCCGCCTGTCGCCGTTACGCGGATTGTCTGATAGTCCATCTGCTCCCCCTGCCTCGTGCCGCGCAAAGACTAGCCACGCGCGCGATGGCAAGAAAAGCCCAAACGCCGCGTCACTTGCCCAAGAGATCGCGCAGCCGCGCCTGCTCTTCCGCGCTGAGCGTCGCGGGTGCCGGCGCCGCCTGCCCACGTCTGCGGACATAGGCAAAGGCGCCGATCCCGCCCAGCAACAGCACGGCCGGACCGGCCAGCCACAGGATCAGGTTCGCGCCTTCGGCACGCGGATTGAACAGCACGAATTCGCCATAGCGGCTGACCACGAAATCCAGCACCTCGGCGTCATTGTCACCCGCCATGATCCGCTCGCGCACCACCAGCCGCAGATCGCGGCTGATCGGCGCGTTGGAATCGTCGATCGACTCGCCCTGACAGACCGGGCAGCGCAGGTTGCGGCTGATCGCGCGCGCCCGCGCCTCCAGCCCCGGATCGGCCAGCACCTCATCGGGTTGCACCGCATGGACCGGCGCCATCGGGGCAAAGGCCAGCATAAGCCCCAGAAGGATGCGCTTCATGCCCCTCACTCCGCCGGAACCGCGGCCGAGCGGCGGCTGGCCCCCGCCGCCACCCGGTAGCGACGATCCGTCAGGCTCAGCAAGCCCCCAAAGGCCATGATCAGGCACCCTGCCCACAGCCAATTGGCAAAGGGCTCGATGTAAGAGCGCACCGCATAGCCGCCATTGGCCTGCGGATCGCCGATCACCAGATAGATGTCGCGCCAGAAGCCGTAATCGATCGCCGCCTCGGTCGTCGGCATCCCTTGCACCGGATAGAAGCGCTTTTCCGGCGTCAGCGTCGCCACCAGCGCACCGTCCCGCCGCACGATCATGGTGGCCATGGTGCTGGAGTAATTCGGCCCCTGCACCTCATCCACCGATTGCAGCGTCACCTCATAGGACCCCAGCGGATAGCTGCCGCCCTCTTGCACGATGCGGATGTCTTCGGTCTTCCAGGCCAGCATGGCGCAGACCGCGAAAATGGTGATCCCAAGGCCCGCATGCGCCGTGACCTTGCCCCAATCGGCGCGCGGCAGCCGCCCCAGACGCGCCATCCGCCCCGCGAACGCGCCGCGCCCCGTCCGGCTCCACAGGTCCAGCACCGCGCCCAGCACCACCCAGATGCCCAGCGCCACCCCCACCGGGCCAAGCGCCGTGCGCCCGGTCTGCATCGCCCAGACCAAGGTGCCCAGCGCAAAGGCCAAAAGCGCCACCGGCAGCAAAGGCCGCATCCCGCGCAGAATCTCGCCGCGCTTCCACGGCATCATCGCCCCCAGCGGCAAGATCACCGCCAAAGCCACCGCAAAGGGTGAAAAGGCCGCGTTGAAGAACGGCTCCCCCACGCTCAGCGTGCGGCCAAAGAACAGCTCGGCCAGCAGCGGCCAGATGGTGCCGATGAACACCACGAAAGCCGCCACCGACAGCAGCAGATTGTTCGCCACCAAGGCCGACTCGCGGCTGACCACCGCAAACAGCCCCTTGGCCTCCATCACCCCGGCGCGGAAGGCGAAAAGCGTCAGCGCCCCCCCCATGAACACCGCAAGGATCATCAGGATGAACACTCCGCGCTCGGGGTCATTGGCAAAGGAATGCACCGAAGTGATCACGCCCGACCGCACGATGAAAGTGCCGATCAGTGAAAAGCCGAAGGCCATGATTGCCAGCAGAATGGTCCAGGCCTTCAGGCTTTCACGCTTTTCCACCACGATGGCGCTGTGCAGCAAGGCCGCCGCCAAAAGCCATGGCATGAAGGACGCGTTCTCCACCGGGTCCCAGAACCAGAACCCGCCCCAGCCGAGTTCGTAATAGGCCCACCACGACCCCAGCGCGATGCCGATGGTCAAAAACACCCAAGCCGCCAGCGTCCAAGGCCGCACCCAGCGCCCCCATGCCGCATCCACCCGCCCCTCGATCAGCGCCGCCACCGCAAAGCTGAACGCCATGCTCAGGCCCACATAGCCCAGATACAGAAACGGCGGGTGAAAGGCCAAACCGGGATCTTGCAGCAGCGGGTTCAGATCCAGCCCGTCCAGCGGCGGCACCGCCAGCCGCAGGAACGGGTTCGAGGTCAGCAGCATGAACAGCAGGAAAGCCACGCCAATCGACCCTTGTACCGCAATCACCCGCGCCTTCAGCGTGGGCGGCAGATTGCCGCCAAACCACGCCGCACAGGCCCCAAACAGCGCAAGGATCAGCGCCCAAAGCAGCAAGGACCCTTCATGATTGCCCCAAACGCCAGAAATCTTGTACAGCATCGGCTTCAGCGTATGCGAATTCTGCACCACCAGAACCAAGGAAAAGTCCGAGACGACAAAAGCATAGGTCAGGGCCGCAAAGCTTGCCGCCACCAGTACGAACTGGATCATCGCCGCCGGTTCCGCCACCGCCATCAGCGCCGCGTTGCGCCGATAGGCGCCCCACATCGGCACCACCATCTGCACCACCGCAACCGCCAAGGCCAGAACCAAGGCAAAGTGACCAAACTCGACGATCATGCAAATCCCCCATGCGCTGCGGCTATCTTAGGCGCAATTCGCCGCTCGCGCCATGGGATGCGCGCGCGTGTCGCGGTCACAGTTGCGCGCAGGCTCAATCCAGATGGTGCCGGATGCGCCGCACCATCAACCAGACCGCCAACAGCACCAGCGGCGTCAACACCGCCGTGCCCATCCCTTTCGACACCCCCCAGGCTTCGGTGAGCGGGTAGATCGCATAGCTCGCCAGATTGATCGCATAATAGCTGATCGCCACCGTCGACAACCCCTCCACCGTCCGCTGCAAGCGCAGCTGCACATCGGCGCGGCGGTCCATGCTCTCCAGCAGCTTCTGGTTCTGCGCGGATCGGTCCACATCCACCCGCGTGCTCAACAGTTCCGCCGCCCGCGCCGCCCGTTCCGCCATGCTGCGCAACCGGCTCTCGGCCGATTTCACCGTCCGCATCGCCGGATCATAGCGGCGCATCATGAATTCGGCAAAGGTCTGGCGGCCATTGATGCGGATCTCGCGCATCACCTCGATCCGCTGGTTCACGATCGCCTCATAGGCCGCCGTCGCCCCAAAGCGGAAGGTGTATTTCACCGACAGGCTCTCCAACTCGGCCGAAATCGCCAGCAGGTCATGCAACATCGCCTCGGCACTGCGCTCATGGCCATCCAGCGCCGTCACCAGCGCCGAAAGCCGCGGGTCCAGCGCATTCAGCCGCCCGTTCAGATGCCGCACCCGCACCAGCCCCAGCATCGACATCGCGCGATAGGTCTCCACCTCGCACAGCCGCTGCACGATCCGCCCCACCCGCCGGGGCGAGGTGCCGGGTCGCACGAACACGGCAAAGCGCATATGCCCCGCCGGATCGATGCGGAAATCCCCCGCCACAATCGCCGCCCCATCCACCACTTTCGACACGGCAAGGCTCTCGCCCACGAACCAGTCCTCCAGCCGCGCCAAGGCCTGCGCCTCATCCTCGGGCAAAGGCTCGATGCGGATCAGCACCGAACACAGCCGCTTGCCCGGTGCCTGCGCCAGCCACTCCTCGGGAAACACCCGCGCCTCTGCCGGATCAAAGGCTTGCGACGACACGCCCTTGCCAAAGACCGAATAGGTCACGAATTCGGTATGGCTTTCCCATTTCAGCTGATGACGGCCGATTTCGCCAAAGAAATGCGTGGCGTCGGGCTGCGGATGCGCGCTGCCATTGCGGTCCAGCAGGTCCAGCAAATGCCGCCGGTCCAGCGCCCGGTCCCGGTTGGCCGCATCCTCCGGCTCCTTGATCGCCAGATACACCGCCGTCCCCGGCACCTCGATCGCGGGAAAGGGCCGCGCATGCAGCTCATTCACAATCGTATAGCGCTGCGGGTGATCGGCAAAGCTGGGCATGACAGGCACTCCGGGCAGGCCGGTCCCGGCCTCTCACCCAAACCTAGGGCGGCCCTGCGCGGCGGGAAATGCGAAACACAGGCATACCTCAGTATGCCGCTTCGCTGTTGCGCGAATGTCAAAGGCCCCGGCACGCCGCCGGGGCCTTCGTCCGATTTTTCGCAGAAAAATCGTCTTTCTTCTCGTCTCAACCGATGTTTCGCAGAAAAATCGGCCCGGTCAGTCGATCAGCGGCAACAGCGCATCCAGGGATTTCTTGGCATCGCCATAGAACATCCGTGTGTTTTCCTTATAGAACAGCGGGTTCTCAATTCCCGAATACCCCGTCCCCTGCCCGCGCTTGGACACGAACACCTGCTTGGCCTTCCAGCATTCCAGCACCGGCATCCCGGCAATCGGGCTGTTGGGGTCTTCCTGCGCGGCCGGGTTCACGATGTCATTCGAGCCAATCACGATCGCCACATCCGTGCTCGGGAAATCCTCGTTGATCTCGTCCATCTCCAGCACGATGTCATAAGGCACCTTCGCCTCGGCCAGAAGCACGTTCATATGCCCGGGCAAACGGCCCGCCACCGGGTGAATGGCAAAGCGCACCGTCTTGCCCTTCGCCCGCAGCTTGCGCGTCAGTTCCGACACCGCTTGCTGCGCCTGCGCCACCGCCATCCCATAGCCCGGAATGATGATGATGCTGTCCGCCTCGTTCAGCGCCGCCGCCACACCTTCGGTGTCGATGGCCACTTGCTCACCGGTGACTTCCATCTGTGGCCCCGAACTGCCGCCAAAGCCGCCCAGGATCACGCTGACAAAACTGCGGTTCATCGCCTTGCACATGATGTAGGACAAGATCGCCCCGGACGAACCCACCAAGGCCCCGACCACGATCAGCAGATCATTGCCAAGGCTGAAGCCGATCGCCGCCGCCGCCCAGCCGGAATAGCTGTTCAGCATCGACACCACCACCGGCATGTCGGCGCCGCCAATGCCCATGATCAGGTGATAGCCGATGAACAGCGCCAGCAACACCAGCAAGATCAGCGTCCAGCTGCCCGCGTCGTTCAGATACATCGCCGCCAGCACCACCGACCCGATGGCCGCTGCCGCATTCAGCATATGCCCGCCCGGAAGCTGCTTGGCTGCCGAGTTCACCTTGCCGGCCAGCTTGCCATAGGCAATCACCGATCCGGTAAAGGTCACCGCACCAATCCAGATGCCCAGCACCAGTTCGATGCGCAGGATCGTGATCTCGACGGCGGTTTTCTTGGCAATCAGCGCGCCAAAGCTGGAAATGCCGTCGAACACCCCGGCCTGCCCGAATTTCTCGGCGCATGCGATGGCACTCAAGGCCGGATCGCAGCGGTCGATCCCGGCGCCCGCCAGCATCCCCATCACCGCGCTGATCTGCAAATCGGCGTTAAAGCCCACAAAGACCGCCGCCAGACCCACAAGGCTGTGCATGATCGCCACCAGCTCGGGCATCTGCGTCATCTGCACCTTGGTCGCCAGCTGATAGCCAACGATACCGCCCAGGGTGATCAGGATCAGGCTGACCGCCCAAAGCCCTTGCCCCGGCCCCATCAGGGTGGCGACAATGGCCAAGGCCATACCCGCGATGCCATACCAGACCGCGCGCTTGGCGCTTTCCTGCCCCGACAGCCCGCCAAGGCTCAGGATGAACAAGACCGCCGCAACCGCATAAGCGGCGAATGTGAAACCGTAATCCATGGGTCTCGTCTCCTTACGATTTCTGGAACATGGCGAGCATGCGCCGTGTCACAAGGAAGCCACCGAAGATGTTGACAGCACACATCAACACCCCCAGCGCGGCCAGCAGCGTGATCAGAAAGCTGCTCGACCCGATCTGAATCAGCGCCCCCAGAATCACGATCGACGAAATCGCATTGGTCACCGCCATCAAGGGCGTGTGCAGGCTGTGGCTGACGTTCCAGATGACCTGAAAACCGATGAAGACCGACAGCACGAACACGATGAAATGCTGCATGAAACTGGGCGGCGCCACCAGACCCGCCGCAAGGATCAGCGCGCCCCCCACCGCCAGCAGCGTCACCTGCTGCTTGGTCTGCGCCTTGAACGCCGCCGTTTCCTGCGCGCGGCGCTCCTCTGGCGTCAGCTCCTTCACCTTTTCCTTGGGCTTGGCCGCCGCAATCGCGGCCACCTTCGGCGGCGGCGGCGGATAGGTCACCGCCCCCGCATGGGCGACCGTGGCCCCGCGGATCACGTCATCCTCCATGTTATGGGCGACCACACCATCTTTCTTTGGTGTAAGATCGGCCAGCATATGGCGGATGTTGTTGGAATACAGCGTCGAGGCCTGTGCCGCCATCCGGCTCGGGAAATCGGTATAGCCCACGATGGTTACGCCGTTTTCCGTCACGATCTTCTGGTCGGGCACCGTCAGATCACAGTTGCCACCGCGCTCGGCCGCAAGGTCCACGATCACCGACCCCGGCTTCATCATCGCCACCATATCCGTGGTCCACAGCTTCGGCGCGGGCCGTCCGGGGATCAGCGCGGTGGTGATCACGATGTCCATCTCGGGCGCCAGCTCGCGGAACTTCGCCAGCTGCTTGGCGGCAAAGGCCGGGCTCGACGGCGCCGCATAGCCGCCCGTGGCCGCACCATCGGGCAACTCGCTGGCGTCAAACTCCAGAAACACGAAATTCGCGCCCATCGATTCAATCTGCTCGGCCACTTCGGGGCGCACATCGAACGCGTTCACGATCGCGCCAAGGCTGGTCGCGGTGCCAATCGCGGCCAGACCGGCCACGCCCGCCCCCACAACCAGAACCTTCGCCGGAGGCACCTTGCCCGCTGCCGTCACCTGCCCGGTGAAAAAGCGGCCAAAGTTGTTGCCCGCCTCGATCACCGCGCGATAGCCCGCGATATTGGCCATCGACGACAGCGCGTCCATCTTTTGCGCGCGGCTGATGCGCGGCACCATGTCCATCGCCACCACAGTGGCCCCTTGCGCGGCCACCTGTGCCAGCAGATCGGCATTCTGCGCGGGCCAGAAAAAGGAAATCAGCGTCTGCCCGGCGCGCAACAGCTTGGCCTCCTCGGCCTCCGGCCCACGCACCTTGACCACGATATCCGCAGCCTCATACAGGGCGGCAGCAGTCGGCACCACCGCCACACCCGCGGCCTCATAGGCGGCATCGGTAAAGCCCGCCTTGGCGCCCGCTCCGGTCTCGATTACGCAAGCATGGCCCAGCTTGATCAACTGAACCGCCGACTCCGGCGTCATCGCGACGCGATTCTCGCCCTCGAATATCTCTTTCGGTGCCCCGATCTTCACTCTGTCTCCCCCGATGCTCTGGTCCGTGCCGCGCTCGCGCGCAAAGCTCCGGCCCTCTATTGCGGTCCCTTGCGCACCGCGCAAGATTATTTCACAGACTTCTGCCGATTTGCGGCATTTCTATCGCAGATTGCGACCGAACCAACGCCCCGTGCGCTGCGTCCACGCCGCAAAAGCCGCGCCAAAGCCAGCGCGCAACACCGCTTCTTCTGGCAGAACAAAGCGGTGTTGCAGCATCAGCAGGAACCCAAGCACCAAGGGCACCGCCACCGGCACATCCCACCACAGGACCGCGCCCGACAGGATCAGCACATCCGCCAGATAAATCGGGTTGCGCGTCCAGCCGAACACCCCGCGCGTGATCAGCACCCGTGGCTGCCCGCGCGGCACCACCGTGGTGCGCGCCCACCACATCTGCCCCACCGCCGCCGCCATCAGCCCCACGCCCAAAGCACCCAGCACCGCGCCCACCCAGCGCCCCGACGGCCCGAAAAGCCCCCATGGCATCGCCTGATCAAAGCCCCAGACCGCCGCAAGCGCCAGCCCCAGCCAGACCGGCGGCACATCCACCCACTGCCAAAACGGTCGTCGCATCCTTCGCCTCCCCGATGGCTTAGGGCTAAGGGCAAGATTGTCGCTCTGGCAACACAGAAAGCCGCTTGCCTCCCTTGCGCCGCCCGTGACTTTCGCCAAACTGCGCGCAAAACAACCCAAAGGCCAGACAAATGCCCACCGATTTCGCCGCCACCCGCGACCTGTTCCACCTGCCCCCCGGCGTGATCTATCTGGACGGCAATTCGCTGGGCCCCTTGCCGCGCGCCGCCGTCGCCCGCGTGGCCGCTTGCGTCACCGAAGAATGGGGCAACCTGCTGATCCGGGGCTGGAATGCCGCAGGCTGGATGGATCAACCCGCCCGGCTGGGCGACCGCATCGGCCGCCTGATCGGGGCGGAGCCCGGCGCCACCGTGCTGGGCGACACGCTCTCGATCAAGGTCTATCAGGCCCTTGCCGCCGCCCTCGACATGGCGCCCGGCCGCAAGGTCATCCTGTCCGACACCGGCAACTTCCCTTCTGATCTATACATGGCCGAAGGCCTGTGCCGCACGCTTGGCCCTGATTACCGGCTCGTCACCGTCGCCCCCGAAGCCGTGGCCGATGCGCTCAGCGACGAGGTGGCGGTGTTGATGCTCACCCAAGTCGATTACCGCACCGGCCGCCTGCACGACATGGCAGATCTCACCGCGCGCGCGCAGGAAAAGGGCATCCTCACCGTCTGGGATCTGGCCCATACCGCCGGTGCGCTGGCCGTGGATCTGGCAGGCTGCAACGCCGATTTCGCGGTGGGCTGCACCTATAAATACCTCAACTCCGGCCCCGGCGGCCCCGCCTTCATCTATGTGGCCCCCCGCCACCAAGACCGCGCGCTTCCCGCGCTGTCAGGCTGGCTCGGCCACGCGGCCCCCTTCGCCTTCGATCTGCACTACCGCCCAGGCACCGGGGTCGAACGCATGCGCGTCGGCACCCCGCCCGTGCTGCAAATGGCCGCGCTCGAAGCCAGCCTCGACATCTGGGACAGCGTCGACATGCAGGCCTTGCGCGCCCGCTCCATCGCCTTGTGTGAGGCGTTCATCGCCGGGGTCGAAGCCGCCTGCCCCGATCTCACCCTCGCCTCACCGCGCGACCCAAGCCAGCGCGGCTCGCAGGTCAGCTTCCGCCACCCCGAAGGCTATGCCATCATGCAGGCCCTGATCGCCCAAGGCGTGATCGGCGATTTCCGTGCCCCTGATATCCTGCGCTTTGGCTTCACCCCGCTCTACACCTCCGATGCCGATGTGCAGGGCGCTGTCCGCATCCTGTCCGAGATCATGGCCAGCGGCAGCTGGGATCGCCCTCAGTTCAAGGCCCGCGCCAAGGTCACCTGACCCAAGCCTGCGACCGGATGCAAAGCCCTGTTCAAATCACAGTTGCGCGAGACGATCCCCCCTTGGGCAAGTCTTTGCGCAGGGGCTTTGACGTCTGGCACAGGCTCGGCTAGGCTCACCTTGATCGCGCCGGGGCATGCCAGCCCAAGCATCGAATTTGTTACGGGATTTCCAGAATGTCAGCTTTTGTGCTCCGGGTCATGCTTGCCGCAACCGTTACGGCAGGCCTCGCTGCCTGCGTGCCCACCACCACCACCACGTCCCCCTCCACCGCCGCGCCGGTCGCGCTTCCGCAAGAGGGGCTTTATCTTGCCACCTCCGACAATGGCATCGCGATCCCGGCGATTGACACAAGCAAGGTGCCCGCCCAATTCCAGCGCCAGATCGTCGACTACCCCTCGACCGAGGCGCCCGGCACCGTCATCATCAACCCGGCCACCAAGCATCTTTACTTCATCACCGGCAACAACAAGGCGATCCGCTACGGCATCTCCGTGGGCGCAGCAGGCTTTGAATGGTCCGGTGAGGCGCTGGTGACCAACCGCCGCCAATGGCCAACCTGGACCCCGCCGAAAGAAATGATCGAGCGTAAGCCCGAGCTTGCGAAATGGGAAAAGGGTCAGCCCGGCGGTCCGACCAACCCGCTCGGCGCGCGCGCGCTCTATCTCACGACCAACGGGGTCGATTACGGCTACCGCATCCACGGCACCCCCGATTGGTGGTCCATCGGCAAGAACGCCTCGTCGGGCTGCATCCGCATGATCAACCAAGACGTGATGGATCTTTACACCCGCGTGCCGGACAATGCCAAAGTCATCGTGCTGACCGCGCGCGGCGAAATGCCAAAAGGCCTGAAACTGCCGCCGCCTGCGCCGAAGAAGAAAAAGCCCGAACCCGCCCCGGCGGTCGCCACCCCGGCCACCACGCCAGAGGCAACGCCTGCCACCGCCACCGCGCCCGTGGTGGGTCCCGTGATGGGCCCGATGTCCACTGCGCCTCTGCCGCTGCCATCGGCCACGCCCGCCGCCGGAGCCGTGGCCCCCGCGCGGACCACCCCCACCGCGCCCGCGCTGGACACGCCGCCCACGACCCCGGCCGTCACCGCTCCGGTGGCCCCGGCGCAGCCCAGCCTGCCCACCGCGCCAACCACCCCGGCCCCGGCAGCCGTCACCGCCCCCAGTGTCAGCGCCCCCAGCGCGGCGGCGCCAACACCACCCGCCCCAGCCCCGGCCGCCACCCCGGCGGCGCCCGGCTGCGCGGTGCCTCTGGTCAACGGCACCTGTCCAAAACCCTAAGGCCCGTCACTGGCCTCGGCCAAAACACAAACGCGCGCACCCTTGGTGCGCGCGTTCTTCATGTCCCGGCAAAGCGGCTCAGGCCAGCCAGCGGTCGTAATCGCTCACCAGCAGATGCGTCGGCGCCACGTCTTCCTCGATCTCGGCAAAACGGCCAATCGGCTCGACAAAAATGTTGTCCGTCAGATCATCGTTCACCGTGCTGACCTCACCGATCAGCACATCGCCGCCTTCGCCCCAGAAGGCGTGCCAATCCCCCGGCATCAGCGTCACACTCTCCCCCGGCGCCAGCTTCAGCTTCTCACCGGGCGCATAGGCGCGCGCGATCCCGTCACAGCGCACCACGCCGCCCCGGTCGCGGGCAAAGCGCCCTTGATCATCGCTGCCAAACAGCTCGATCACCAGCGTCGCCCCGCCCCGGTTGATGATATCCTCGGCCTTAATCACATGGGTGTGCATCGGCGACAGCTGATCCTGCCGCGAAATCAACAGCTTTTCCGCATAGCACATGCCCCCGCCGCGCTGCAGATCCGACAAGTCCCCATTGCGCAGCGTGAACAGGAACAGCCCCATCTCGTCAAAGCGGCCCTGCCCATAATCGGTGATGTCCCAGCCCATGCGCGCGCCGATGATCCGCTCGGCTTTCGCATTCTGCGCGCGAAACTGCTCTGGCGTCCAATAGGCAAAGGGCGGCAGCACAAAGCCAAAGTGGCGGATCATGTCATCCGCTGCCGCCATGATCTCATTGATCCGGCTGCGTGTCATGGAATGGGGTGATGTCTGGGTCACGGCAAGCTCCCTCCTGCTTTGCCGCCGACTATACCCACCCCGTTAGCGCAAACAAGCGCTCAAGCCCGCCGCGCAACCGCCGGACGCCGCCCCGCCGCCCAATCCGCCGCCGCCGCGCCAAAGGCCGCGAACAAGGGGCGCGACACCGGGTCTCCGGCGGCATTCCATTCCGGGTGCCATTGCACCGAAAGCGAGAATCCCGGCGCCCCTTGCACATAAATCGCCTCGGGCGTGCCATCGGGCGCAGTCCCGTCAATCACGATGCGCGCGCCGGGGCGGTTGATGCCCTGCCCGTGCAAGGTGTTGGTCATCACCTCTTGCGCCCCCATCAGCCGATGGAACACCCCGCCTTGCGTGAACCGCACCGGATGGCGCAGCGCGAACTTTTCCTCCAGCGTGCCATCGGGCGGCATCCGGTGGTTCATCCGCCCCGGCAAATCGCGGATCTCGGGGTAAAGCGTGCCCCCCATCGCCACATTCACCTCCTGAAAGCCGCGGCAAATCCCAAACACCGGCTGCCCGCGCTCGATACAGGCGCGCACCAGCGGCAGGGTGATCGCATCGCGGCAGCGGTCAAAGGCCCCATGCGCCGGGGTTTCCTCCTCACCATATTCGCTCGGATGCACATTCGGCCGCCCACCGGTCAGCAAAAACCCGTCACACAGCTCCAGAAGCTCAGGCACCGACACTAACCGCGGGTCCGACGGAACGATCAGCGGCAAACAGCCCGACACCTCGGCCACCGCCTCGGAATTCATCGTGCCCCCGGCATGGACGGGATAGCTTTCGTTGAGCAGGCTCATATTGCCGATGATGCCGACAACCGGACGGCGCGCGGAAAGATGGGTCATGGACGATGTGCCGGATTCCTGTTGCATGGCCAAACCATAAGCGCAAAATCGCCCGAGGCCAACTGCGCACCTGCGCACATCCCAAGCGCAGCCCTTTGCCACGCAGGCCCCCCGGCACACCCGCGTGGAAAATTTGGCAGGGTGACGCGGGCGTGACTTGCCTTCCCGCAGGGGGAAGCTGCGAAGATCGCGCCCAGCAACACGGAGCAGCCCATGAAACGCCCAGTCTTCACTCCCCCAGTCTTGACCACCCTTTGCACCCTTGCCCTGCTCGCTGCCGCGCCCGTGCTGGCGCAAGGCATGGATCACAGCGCCCATGGCGCAGGCCATGCCGGCCATGGCACCGCGCACAGCCAGCCCGGCCCCGCCAATGCCGCCTTCGAGGCCGCCAATGCCAAGATGCATGCCGAGATGGCCATTCCGCTGACCGGGAATGCCGATGTCGATTTCATCGCGGGCATGATCCCGCACCATCAAGGCGCGGTCGACATGGCGCGCATCGTGCTGGAACACGGCAGCGATCCCGAGGTGCGCAAACTGGCCGAAAGCATCATCGCCAGCCAAGAGGCGGAAATCGCCTGGATGACGGCGTGGCTGGCGGCAAACCAGCCCTGAACCCGGAGTTTTCTGCGAAAATCCGGCTCTGCCTCGCTGTTGCGCACCGGCGAAGCAGAGCGATTTTTCGCAGAAAAATCGTCCCCCTCACCCCAAGGCAATCACCCGCGCCGCCGCCTCCAGCGCGCCCGGCCCATGCGGGATGTCCAAGGCGATCAGCCCCGCCTGCATCACCCCCAGCGCCCCCAGCGTCATATGCGCGTTCACATGCCCCATATGCGCCACCCGCAAAAAGCCGTGCCACGCCGGGTCACTGGGCAGCGCCATGCCAAGGCCAATCCCCAGCGTCACCCCGGCCTGCGTTTCCGTCCAGTCGCGCAGCCGTGTCGCATCCGGCGCGCCCAGCCGCGCCGCCGTCACCGCCCGCGACCGATGCGCCGGGTCCGCCACATTGAGCCCGATCCGCGCATTCCCCACGGCCCAAGCGTCGAACGCCGCCCAGACCGCGCGCGCCAACACCTCGTGCCGTGCCCAGACATTGGCCATCCCCTCTTCGCGCAGCATCGACAAGGCCTCGCGCAATCCGAACAGATGATGCGTCGGCGCCGTGCCCGCCCAATATTGCCAGAACTCCTCGGGGGCTGCCCGCTTGCGCCAATCCCAATAGGGCGTGCGCAGATCCGCCTCGGCCCCGGCGGCGCGCGCCTTGTCGGAAAACCAGACAAAGCTCATTCCCGGCGGGGTCATCAGCCCTTTCTGGCTCGCCGCCACCGTCAGATCCACGCCCCAAGCGTCCATATGATATTCGTCACAACCCAAAGAGGCGATGCAATCCACGCACAGCAGCGCCGGATGCGCCACCGCATCCAGCACCGCGCGCAAGGCCGGAATATCCGTCCGCACCGAGCTTGAGGTGTCCACATGCGTGGTCAGCACCGCCTTGATCCGGCCCTCGCGGTCTTGGCGCAGCCGCGCCTCGACCTGCGCCATATCCACCGGGGCCGAGGTGCCAAAGTCCATCACCTCGACCTCCACCCCCATCGCGCGCGCGCTCTCGGCCCAGCCCAGCCCAAAGCGCCCGGTCGACAGCACCAGCGCCCGGTCGCCCCGGCTGAACAGGTTCGCATTGGCAGCTTCCCACGCCGCATGCCCATTGCCGATATAGGCCGCCACATGCTGCGCCGTGCCCGCCACCGCGCGCAGATCCGGCCATAGCGCCGCCACCATTTCGGGCAGTGCTCCCGCATAGATATTGGGCGCCGCGCGGTGCATCGCGTTCAGCACCCGGTCCGGCATCACCGAAGGCCCGGGGATCGCAAGATAAGGCCGCCCCCGCGACAGATCGGGGCGGGCGTTGGGAAGGGAAGACAGGGTATCGTGCATCGTCAGGCGCCTTTGCGGGATTTCGCTGGCTCATGGCTAGGGCCGCGCCGCGACAAGGTCAATCGCCCGCACAGGCAATTGCCCCACACAGGCAATTACAGGAGCAGCCATTGCGGCAGCGGGGGGTTTGGCATTACATCACGCCCATGAAAGCGCCATCCGCCCCCCCCGATCCCCAGCCCGCCGCCCTGCCGCCGCCGGACCCGGCAACAGGCGATGGCCCGCTCGCGCGCTGGTTCTGGCACAGCTACCTGCGCCCAGAGACCGGCCCACTGCTTCTGGCCTTCCTCATCATGGTGATCGAAGGCAGCACGCTTGGCCTGCTGTCCTATATGCTGGAGCCGCTGTTCGACCGCGTCTTCGGCAGCGGCAGCAGCAGCGGGCTCTGGCTGGTGGGGGGCGCGATCTTCGGCCTTTTCGCCTTGCGCGCGGCCACCTCGCTCGCCTCGAAAACCCTGCTCGCCAGCATTTCGCAGCGGGTCGCCTCGGTGATGCAAAGCCGCCTGCTCGCGCATCTGCTGCAGCTCGACATGCGGTTTTTCCAAGACAATTCGCCCGGCGCGCTGATCGAACGGGTGCAAGGCGACACAGCGGCGGTGCAAGGCATCTGGATCTCGATCCTTGCCGGTGTCGGGCGCGATGTGGTGGCGCTCATCGGCCTTTTCGCGGTCGCCCTCACCATCGACCCATGGTGGACCCTTGCCGCCGTGGTGGGCACGCCGCTCCTGATCCTGCCCGCCGCCATCCTGCGCCGCTACCTGCGCCGCAAGGCCACGCTGCTGCGCGATCAGGCCGGACTGCGCGCCACCCGGCTCGACGAAATCTTTCACGGCATTCAGGCGGTCAAGCTCAACCGGATGGAAGCGCATCAGACCGGCCGCTTTGACGCCATCCTGTCGCGCATCGTCACCGCCGAAACCAAGGCCGCCTTCGGCCGCGCCGTGCTGCCCTCTCTGGTCGATGTGATCACGGGCTTGGGCTTTCTGGCCGTGCTGGTGCTTGGCGGACGAGAGGTCGCGGCAGGCACCCGCACCACCGGCGAATTCATGGCCTTCTTCTCGGCCATGGTGCTCACCTTCCAACCCATCCGCCGCTTGGGCGATATGGCGGGCCTGTGGCAGATCGGCGCCGCCAGCCTCCAGCGCATAGCCGCACTCTTTGCCATGCAGCCCGCGCACCGCCGCCCCGCCTCCGGGCCGCGCCCGGCGCAACAGCCGCCGCGCCTTGCCTTCGAGGATGTGCATTTCGCCTATGGCGATCAGCCGGTCCTGCGCGGCCTCTCCTTCACCGCCGAGCCGGGCCAGCTGACCGCGCTGGTCGGCCCTTCGGGCGCGGGCAAATCCACCGTCTTTCACCTCCTCACCGGCCTCTCTGACCCCAGCCAAGGCCATGTGCGGATCGACGGCATCGACACCACCCGCATGGCGCTGCCCGACCAGCGCGCCCTGTTCTCGGCCGTCTCGCAGGATTCCGCGCTTTTTGACGAAAGCCTGCGCGACAATCTGCTTCTCGGCCAATCCGACGTGACCGCCGATCAAATCACCCGCGCGATCGAAACGGCACAGGCCGCCGGCTTTGTCGCGGCCCTCCCGCAGGGCATCGACACCCCCGCCGGGCCGCGCGGCTCCAACCTGTCCGGCGGCCAGCGCCAGCGCATCGCCATCGCGCGCGCCCTTTTGCGCGACACGCCCATCCTGCTGATGGACGAGGCCACCAGCGCCCTCGACGCCGCCTCCGAAGCCGCGCTCGCCACCGCGATGGAACAGGCCGCCGCCGGGCGCACCACGCTCGTCATCGCTCACCGGCTCGCCACCGTCCGCCACGCCCATCGCATCGTGGTGATGGATCAGGGCCGCGCGGTCGAGATCGGCACCCATGCCGAACTGCTTGCCCAAGGCGGTCTTTACGCCACCCTGCACGCCCTGCAATTCAAGGATCAGGAGCTTCAGCCATGACCGCACAGCCCCTTGGCGAAACCGCCGCCGACCGTCAGGTGCTCAAGGTCACCGGCAAAGACCGCTTCAGCTTTCTCCAAGGCCTGATCAGCAATGACATGCTGCCGCTGGAACGCGCGCCCGGCCTGATCTGGGCGGCCCTGCTCACCGCGCAAGGCAAATATCTCGCCGATTTCTTCGTCCTCCGCCCCGAAGACGGCGATCACCTCTGGCTCGACATCAAGACCGACCTTGCCGCCGACACCGCGCGCCGCCTCAGCCTTTACCGCCTGCGCGCCGATGTGCAGATCACCGCCACCGACCTTTCGGTGACCCGCGGCTTGGGCCCTGCCCCCCGCGGCGCCTGGCCCGACCCGCGCCACCCGGCACTGGGCTGGCGCGCCTATGGCCAGCCGGGCCACGCCCCCCGCATCGACTGGGACGCGCTGCGCGTGGCCCATTGCATCCCCGAAAGCGGCATCGAGCTGATCCCCAACGAAAGCTACCTGCTGGAGTCCGGGTTCGAACGCCTCCACGGGGTCGATTTCCGCAAGGGCTGCTATGTCGGGCAGGAAGTCACCGCCCGCATGAAACACAAGACCGAGCTGCGCAAAGGCCTTGTCACCGTCAGGATCGAAGGCAGCGCCCCCGTGGGCACCCCCATCCTGTCGGACGGCAAAGAAGCAGGCACGCTCTTTACCCAATCCGGCGGGCAGGCCATCGCCTATCTGCGCTTCGACCGGATGCAGGACATGCAGGCCGGCACCGCCCGCCTGCATCCCCTCGCCTGACCGACACGATCTTTCTGCGAAAGATCCCGGCAGCCCCGGACGCCACCGCGAATTTTCGCAGAAAATTCGTCCCCTTACGCGCGCTCGGAATATTCCATGAATTCCGTGTGCACGATGATCTCTTCATCCTGCCCGATAAAGGGCGGAATCATGATCCGCACGCCATTGTCCAGAATGGCGGGCTTGAAGCTGTTCGCCGCCGTCTGCCCCTTCACCACCGGCTCGGTCTCCACGATCCGGCACTTCACCTTTTGCGGCAGCGTCACCGCCAGCGCCTCATCGCCATAATAGCGGATCGTCGCTGTCATTCCGTCCTGCAAAAACGGCCGCCGCTCGCCCAGCAGGTCGGCGTCCAGTTCGATCTGCTCATAGGTCTCGGCATCCATGAACACCAGCCGCCCATCGGTCTCATACAGGAACTGCTGGTCCTTGTTCTCCAGCCGCACCTCCTCCACCTTGTCTTCCGACCGAAAGCGCTCGTTCAGCTTGCGCCCGTCGCGCAGGTTCTTCAACTCCACCTGCGCAAAGGCGCCCCCCTTGCCGGGTTTCACATGATTGGCCTTCACGGCCGCCCACAGGCCGCCGTCATGTTCCAGCACCATTCCGGGCTTGATCTCGTTTCCGTTGATTTTCGGCATTTGCGGCGAAACCTTGACAAAAGGTTGAAGTCAAAAAGAAGCCCCCTATATCTGGGCGATGCAAAGCGAGCAAGCAGACTAAATACAGTATGACCTTGCGTCAGTCATGCGTCAGGCGCATGACAGGAATGCAAAACAGGTGCTGCCGAATCGCTGTGAAATGTTTAGGTTCGCCCGACGCCAAGAAAGACAAGAGCAAGAATAAAGGACTGCCTCATATGACTGGTTTCGTTGACAGCACTGCCTTCAATTTCGAACAAGGTCAGCGCGCGCGCAAGCTTTTTGCCGCCGTTGTGCTTGCTGCGCTGGACGATGCCATCGCAGATGACAAAAAATACGGCAACGGGCCAGAGCAGATTGCCCGTTGGGCCCGCTCGCGCGACGGGCGTGAAGTTTTGTCCTGTGCCGGGATCGATCCGAACGAACGTGTGGTCAAGGGCCTGATGGAATTCGTGTCGAAAGGCGTGCGCACCTCTGTCGCGCTCAGCCGCGAAGAGTCCGAGCGTCGTCACGCGCTGGAATCGGAAATGGGCGAAGCCGCCTGATCGGCGCTTTCTCCGCGCCAAAACAAAACGCGCCCTTGCGGGGGCGCGTTTTGTTTTTCCGGCATCAAACATCGGGCACCCTTGGCACGCAAGGGGTTTGCAGGCGCAATCCCCTATTGGAATTCGCGCACCGCCAGCGCGCGCGCAATCTCGGCCCGCACCAGCTTGCGAACATTGCGGGTGATCCGCTCGCCCAGATTGCCTGACAATTCCTCGCGGATCAGATCCCGCACCAGATCGCGCAACACCTCTTCATCAAAGGTCATGCCGCCCGCCTGAACGCTTTCCAGATCGGAAATCACCTCTTCCTCCGTCTCCCGCGCCAGATCGGCCCGGACGGCGGCTTCGGCCGCATCGGCCCAACCCGCGTCTTCCTCCGAAGGGCGGGTCTCGCGCGCAGGCCGCCCGGCAACCGCTGCGAAGGCAGGGGGCGCGTCAAACTCTGCCTGCACAGATGCGAAGTCCGCCATCGGCGCTTCGACAAAGGTTTCGGCAAAACGGGCTTCCAGCGCACTGGCCCGCGGGGCCGCCTTAAAGCGGGGCAACGTCTCCTCTGGCTCTATCTGCCAGATTTCCGGGTCGCCAAAGGGCGATTCCCATTCTTCCTCGGCCACCGCCGCCCCCAGACGCGACACGACGTTTTCCACCGGCAGCGCGGGCGCGGGCTCTGAAACGGCACGCACCGGTTCAACCGCCCCCGGCCCCCAGCCTTCTTCCGCCGCCGCCTCCGGCACCGCCGCACCGGCTTCCGTGTCCTGCGTCAGTCCACGGGTCGCCTCTGTCGCGGCGACGTCTTCGCCCACGCCGTCAAGACTCTCCGGGGCCTCGGGGGCCTCCGAGGCCTCGGGGTCTGAAACCACCCGCAAGGCGGGGGTCAGCAACAGCTTGCCCGGCCCCTCTGGCGTCACCGGCTCTCCGGGGCGCACAGGGCGCAAATCCTCCGACACCAGCCGCCGGATCGAGGACAGAACATCCTCAATATCATGAGTGCTCATCGGTTCCGACATTCGACACCTGCCCGTCGTCTTGCTGCCCTCCGGCTTGCCTTGCGCGATGACACGAAGGTCATCCCGCCCGCCGGTATCCGCCTTCAGTGTAATCCGCCCCGCGCCGCAGCACAAGAAAATGGCGCGAAGGCGCGCGTTGTCCGCCACTGTGCCCCGCTGCCGGGGCACAGCGCGCCGCTTACTTCAGCTTTTCCAGAATCCGGTCCAGCTTCTTGCCCTGCGCCGAATGGCTCGGCGCGTTCTTCACCGCATTGTAATAGGCCGCCGGATCATAGGTCGGGATGCCCAGCTTCAGATGCTCCACCGACAAAAGACCCATGGCCTGCAACACCCGGTAAACGCCCAGATAGCGCTGCGCCTCGGCCTCGATCCGCGTCACCCGCGCGTCCAGCAATTCCTGCTCGGCGTTCAGCACATCCAGCGTGGTGCGCGCGCCAAGGTTCGCCTCTTCGCGCACGCCGTCAAAGGCGGTCTGCGCCGCGCGGATCTGCCGATCCCCGGCCTGCACCTGCGCATTGGCAATCGACAGCCCGGCCCAGGCATTGCCCACCGCCTCGGCAATCTGCACCCCCGCCTGCGCCAGATCCGACCGCGCACCATCGCGCTGCGCAATCGCCTGCCGCAACAGCGAGGCCTGCGCCCCGCCCGAATAGACCCGCTGGCTCAGGGACAGGCCAAAGCTCTGGTTCTCGGCCCCCACATCATTGATGCCCACCCCGGCGCGGGCCGAAACCGTTGGCTTGAACCCGGCCTTCTGCAATTCCACCGCCAATTCGTTGATGGTCACCCGGCGCTGTGCGCCCAGAATGGCCGGATGCGTCCGCAGCGCCACCGCGCGCGCCGCCTCCATCGACGCGGGCAAGCTGGGCGAGGTCGGCAAGCGCGCCAGACCGCGCGGATAGGCCCCGGTCGCGGCCTTGAAGGCCTCACGCGCCACCATCAGATTGCCCTCGGCCGCCGCAAGCCCCGCCCGCGCCGCCGCCAGCCGCGCCTCGGCGATCGACACATCGGTGCGGGTGATCTCCCCCACCTCGAACCGGTCCTGCGCCGCCCGCAATTCCTGCGTCACCAGCCGCACGTTCGACTCGCGCAAGGCCAGCAGCTGCTGGTTCACCTGCACCTCCACATATGAGGCCACCGCCGCGAACAGCACATCCTGCTCCACGCTGCGCAACAGCTCTCGCGTGGCCAGCACCGTTTCCTTGGCAATCTCGATGCGGATCGCGCGGCGACCAAAATCCAGCAGCACCAATTGCGCCGACAGATCAAAGGTGGTGCGCACCCCTTCCACAAACGGCCCGCTCGCGGTTTGCTGGCTGCGCGAATAGCCGCTGTTCAGCGCAAAATCCACCACCGGCCGCAGCGTCGACATCGCCTGCGCCACATCCTCATCCGCCGCCCGCAGCGTGGCCTCTTGCTTGTCCAAAAGGTTCGACGTCCGGTAGGCCGCGATGAAGGCATCTGTCAGAGTCTGGGCCTGCGCCGCAGGCGCCGCCATCACGCTGACCGCCACCGCTGCCGCTGCAAAAAATCCACGCATATCCTGACCGCTCCTGTCGATTGTCCCCGCTTTGAACGCGCAGGATCTGCCTTTTTGTCGCGCGCCTCCGCTGTCAGAGCGTGAAGGCGCTTTCTTTCCGGAAACCGGGCAGCACCGGGGCGGCGGCGTTGAACACGAACCGCCAGCTCACCTGTCCGCCCGATTTGAACCCAACCCGCACCACACCCAAGGCGCCTTCCATGAACAGCGCCGCAATGCGCCCGCCATCCTTCAGCTGGTCCAGCACCGCCTGCGGGATCACCTCAACGCCGCCCTGCACCGTGATCACATCATAGGGCCCATGCTTGGCCGCCCCGGCGGCCAGTGGCCCCACGATCACGGCGGCATTGTCCACCGACGCCTGCGACAGCAGGTTCTGCGCCTCGCCCGCAAAGGCCTCATCTTCTTCGACCGCCACCACCGCATCGGCCAGCCGCGCGATCACCGCCGCCGAATAGCCCAAGCCACAGCCCAGATCCAACACCAGCTCGTCCGGCTGAATGTCCAGCGCATCCAGCATCTTGGCCAGCGTGCGCGGCTCTAGCACCACCCGGTCCGTCCGCAGCACCAGATTTTCGCCCATATAGGCCGCCTCGCGCTTGTCGCGCGGCACGAACACCTCGCGCGGCACCGTCAGCATCGCCTCGATGATCGGAAATTTGGTCACGTCCGAAGGTCGCACCTGGGTGTCAACCATCATCACGCGGCGGGCAGAGAAATCGGTCATGGGTTGAACTCACGGGTCTAGATCGGCTGCTGCTTTTCTCTTGCCACATCTCCCCGGCGGGGGCAACGCCACAGTCGGGCGGCGCTGCGACGGCATCGGGATTTTTTGCCCCACTGCGTCTCCCGCGCCGCAGTCTGTGCCCAAGATCATGGCGCAACACGTTGTAATGTGGGCGCAATCACCGCGAATGCCGCTTCGGCCGCCGGGCTTTCGTCAAAGGTGCACAGCACACCCTGCGCCACCGCACGGCAGGGCCCCGTCTCGTCGCTGATCCAGTCCAGCGGGTTCAAAAACCACACCGCCCCGCCATCGCCCTCGACATCCTCGAAAAACACGGTCGAGATCTCTTCGGCCAGCACCCCATCGCCCAAATCCGCGAAATAAGGCTGATCCACCGCCCATCCTTGTGGCAGCGTCACCCGCAGCCCGGTCGCCGCATCCGCAAAGTCGCAGCGCGCCTCGGCGCAGCGCAGCGCCACCCCGCCCGCGATCTCCAGCACCGGCACCACGATCTCCGCCATCCCGGCGGTCACCTCCACCTCGGCCTCATAAAGCTCGACCGGCGTGAAGCCCGAAAACAGATAGCGCCCCGGCTCCAGCGCCACCCGCCACGGCCCTTGCACCGGTGCCTCGGTCATCACCATGGCATCCAGCACATTCGCCTCCTCCGGCAGGTCCAGCGGCACCGCCGACCACGACACCGC
This sequence comes from Pseudorhodobacter sp. MZDSW-24AT, assembly GCF_002794355.1. Lineage (GTDB taxonomy): Bacteria > Pseudomonadota > Alphaproteobacteria > Rhodobacterales > Rhodobacteraceae > Pseudotabrizicola. The sequence continues at coordinate 112,501 of NZ_PGOI01000012.1, forward strand.
GTCGCCTTCGGCCCCATCCGGCCCTTCGGCGCGCACCTCCAGCTGCACCGGCGCCGCCCCGGCCGCCGCCGCCAGCATAAGCGCCCCCGCCAGCACCACCGCGCCCCACCGCCGTCCCATCATCACCTGTTCCACTCCCGGCTCACTTCACGCCCGCCTTCCTGCGCAGAGCGCGCCGATTTGGCAAGCCCACGCGCGGCGCTGCCGCTTGCACCTTTCCAAAATACTCCCGCCGGAGGCGTCCGACATCCGCCCCGCGCACCGCCCTTATACCAGCCGCAGCCCCCGCGCGGCCCCCGCGCGGCCCAAGGCCTGTCGCGCCGCCGCCGCAATATCGCCTGCCTGCAAGCCCGCCCAGTCATACATCTGCGCCGGGGCGGCCTGATCGATGAACCGGTCGGGCAGCACCAGCGTGCGGATCGCGCGCCCGCGCTCCAACAGCCCCGCCCCTGCCAGATAATGCAGCACCAAGGCCCCAAAGCCCCCGGTGCTGCCCTGCTCCACCGTGATCAGCGCCGCATGGCCTTCGATCAGCCGGTCGATCAGCGCATGATCCAGCGGCTTGGCAAAGCGGGCATCGGCCACCGTCACCGAAATGCCCTCGGCCTCCAGCAGATCCGCCGCCGCCTGCACCTCGCCCAGATGCGCGCCAAAGGACAGCAGCGCCACCTCCCGCCCTTCGCGCAGCACCCGGCCCTTGCCGATCTCCAGAACCTGCCCGCGCTCGGGCATCTCCACGCCAAGGCCCTCGCCGCGCGGATAGCGAAAGGCGATCGGCCCGCTGTCATGGGCCACGGCGGTGGCGATCATATGGCACAGCTCTGCCTCATCCCCCGCCGCCATCACCACCATGTTGGGCAGATTGGCCAGAAAGGCCACGTCAAAGGCCCCGGCATGGGTGGCCCCGTCCTGCCCCACCAGCCCCGCCCGGTCGATGGCAAAGCGCACGGGCAGATTCTGCAAGGCCACATCATGCACGATCTGGTCATAGCCCCGTTGCAGGAAGCTCGAATAAATCGCGCAGAACGGCTTCAGGCCACTGGCGGCCAGACCCGCGGCAAAGGTCACCCCATGCTGCTCGGCGATGCCCACATCAAACACCCGCGCCGGAAAGCGCCGCGCCATCACGTCCAGCCCGGTGCCCCCCGGCATGGCGGCGGTGATTCCCACGATGCGCGGATCGCGCGCGGCCTCTTCCGTCAGCCGTTGGCCAAAGACGCTGGTGTAACTCGGCGCATTCGACTTCGCCTTCACCTGCGCGCCGGTCGCCACATCGAATTTCGCCACCCCGTGATACTTGTCATCCGCGCCTTCCGCAGGGGCATAGCCCTTGCCCTTCACCGTCACCGCATGGATCAACACCGGCCCGGTCGCGCGCGCCCGCGCCGCCCGCAAGGTGGCCAGCAGTTGCGGCACATCATGCCCGTCCACCGGGCCGATATAGGTAAAGCCGAATTCCTCGAACAAGGTGCCGCCCCCCGGCATCCCCGTCACCATCGCCCGCGCGCGCCGCGCGCCATCTCGCACCGGCCCCGGCAAATGCGCCTCCACCCCTTCGGCCACCGCCTTCAGCGTGGCGAGCGGCCCCTTGGCGGCAATGTCGTTCAGATAGCGCTGCAAGGCGCCCACGGGCGGCGCAATGCTCATGTCATTGTCGTTCAGCACCACGAACATCCGGCTTTTCAGATGGCCCGCATGGTTCATCGCCTCATAGGCCATGCCAGCCGTGATCGCGCCATCTCCGATCACCGCAATGGTGTCGCCCACCGGCATCCCCATCTCGCGCCCCACGGCAAAGCCAAGCGCAGCGCTGATCGACGTGCTGGAATGCGCCGCGCCAAACGGGTCAAACTCCGATTCCGCCCGCTTGGTGAACCCGCTCAATCCCCCCGCCTGCCGCAGGGTCAGCATCCGGTCGCGCCGCCCGGTCAAAATCTTGTGCGGATAGCACTGGTGCCCCACATCCCAGATCAGCTTGTCCATCGGCGTGTTGAACACGGCATGGATCGCCACCGTCAACTCCACCACGCCCAGCGACGATCCCAGATGCCCGCCCGTGCGGCTCACCACCTCAATCGTCTCGCGCCGCAGCTCATCGGCCAAAGCCGCAAGCTCGGCATCGCTCAAGGCCTTCAGATCGGCAGGGCCGGACACGCGGTCCAGCGTCGGGGTGTGAATGCCGTGCAGGCCCATGGTCGCGTCCTCCCGAAAGGTTGGCCCTCGATCCGCATCGACCGAAAGCAAAAAAGTGCCGTATGGATCACCTCCACACGGCACCAGGTCCCTGTCGCCAACAGGAAGGGAACCGGGCTGTGGTTGTGCCCCGGATCCGGGCCGGCGTTCTGGCCCGAATGGTCTGGCAAGGGCGGCTGCGCGCCGCCCTCGCATCGGATCAGGCCAGATCGTGGCCCGCCACCGTCAGCGGCTGCTCCAGGCTCGAGCGCGGCATCGGATCGGGCGTCTGGCGGCTTTCCTCGGGCAACAACAGCCCGATGCCATAGATCGCCCCCAGGATCAGCCCGATCGCCAGCAGGAAGGCCCCCGCCAGAAAGGCCCCCCACATCATCTGGCCGAAAATCCAGGTGCGCAGGCGGCTTGTCGGGCTTTCGTCTACGTAGAACGGTTTGTCAGACATCGTGATCCCCTCAATCCAACGGCGCGTAGCCGTGTTCCTGTGCCCAGACATACCAGTTGTCCACCACAGTCCCGGTCAGCAGAATGCCGATCCCGCCGGTCAGCGTGACCAGCACCGCAAACCACCAGGCCCAGCGGTGAATGCCCTCCATCGTGGCGTTGAACCCCATGGTCCAGCGCCAGAACAGCGCCGCCCGCTCGCTCGCCGTGCCGCGGTCCACGATCTGCTCCAGCTCGCGGTCACCGCCAAAGCGGCTGACGGCCAGAATGGTCGCGCCATGCATCGCAAACAGCAAGGCCGAGCCATAGAGGAAGGCAATCGAAAGCGCGTGGAACGGATTGTAGAACAGATTGCCATAGGTCAGGCTGAACAGGTTGGTCCAGTCCAGATGGCTGAAGATGCCATAAGGCACGGCATGGCTCCACGATCCCATCAGGATCGGCCGGAACAGACCCAGCACCAGAAACAACCAGATGGCAGAGGCAAAGGCCCAAGCCACATGCTTGCCCATCCCAAGCGCCTGCGCCCGCAGGTAGGTCCGCACCCACCAGGCACAGACGCTCACCAGCAGGAAGAAGCTGGCGATGATCCACAAGCCCCCCTCGCCCAAAGGCGCAAAGCCAAGGCCGTATTCCTCGGCCGGCGGCTCAAGGCTGAACCAGAACAGGTCGCGCAGGAACACTGCCGGGTTCAACCCCGCCTGATGCCAGAACCACGCGCCGACGATGAAGAACCAGATCGCCCCCGCCGCCAGCGAGATCACGCCCATGGTGCCCAAGTAGACCGGCCCCAGCTGCGCGTTGCCGATCCAGCCCATCAGGTTGGAGAAGCTCGCGCTCTTGGTGCGGTTGGTCAACTCGACGCCTTCGACCATGCCCATTTCCGGCTCGGCCCGCACCTGCACCTGCGTGAAGATGTTTTGATACTCAGCCATTGACGCCTCCCTCGATCCCCGCCCACCACGGCAGGTTCAGCCACCAATCCCACCAGACAACCCATTGGTCGAACCAGATGGTGCCCGAAATCACGATACACACCGCCGACCAGAAGCCCGCGTTCAGCGCCAGCAAAAGCCCCACCCGGTGAATGCCCAAGGTGCCCACCGAATAGCCGATCAGATCGCGGAAATAGGTGTCCTCATGGTCGGGCGTGCGCATTTCCTTGCCCTTTTCAGGGTTGGCCGCCGACAGGATCAGCGCGCCATGCAACGACAGCGCAAGGGCCGTGGTGAAGAAGAAACTCACCGCGATCATATGCGCCGGATTGTAATGGAAGTTGCCGTATTGATAGCCGGTGTTCGACACCCAATCGAGATGCGTCCAGATGCCATAGGGAAAGGCATAGCCCCAAGCCCCCATCAGCATCGGGCGGATCACCACCAGCGTCAGGTAGGCAAAGATCGCCACCCCAAAGGCCACCGGCACATGGTATCCCATGCCCAGCTTGCGGCAGATCTCCACCTCGCGCATCGCCCAGGACACGAAAGCCCCGGTCGCGCAAATCGTGATCACCTGCCACAACCCGCCCTCGCGCAAGGGCGCGGCCGCCAAGCCCATTTCCACAGGCGGCGGCGCGATCGAGATCAGCCAGGGGTTCCAGGTCCCTTGCAGGCTTGCGCCATAGAAAATCAGGATGGTGCCAAGGGCTGCAAAGAAAAAGCCCACGACTCCAAAGAAGCCAACGTAGAAAGGCCCGACCCAGAAGTCGAACAGGTTCCCGCCGACAAGCGTGCCGCCCGGCACGCGGTATTTTCGTTCGAAGCTGAGCAGTGCCATGCTTCCCTCTCCGCGTTGATGGAGGCGGTCCCCTCATGGGCGGAATGCGCCATGGCGGGCCGACTTGAAATTCGGTGTGATTTTCACGGGCGATCTGACCAGCAGATCGCCCGCGACGGCGGCACGGATTACTCCGCGACCACGCGGTTGTATTTGACGGCCGCAATATCCAGCCAGTTGTACGACGGGGTCGACAACAGGACGAGATGGATCATCGCCGCCAGCAGGAACAGGAACACGCCCTGTGCCACGAACACGCGACGGGGATCGAAGATCAGCCAGATTTTGTAGAATTTCGACATTGTTTGATCCTCCTCAGAACCAAGGGCGCCAGATGTACACAGCCAGGTGGGCCACCACGGCAATCGCCGTGAAAAGCCAAAGCCCGCTCATGTACACAGAGTGCAGTTCTTGCGCCTGTTCGTCAGTAAGACCCGTGAAGCTCAGGTCAGTTCTGTCAGCCATAGTATCCTCCGGATTTGGAGACTGCCGCCGCATACCCTGCGGCGGGGGTCACGGGCCGGCGGAGTGCCGGTTCCGTGTTTTCCGATCCCCCGCAAAGATCTGCGGGGAAACGAAGCGATGGCTTCCGACGGGCGCGGCGGAAGGAAAGTCTTGCGGCCGGGTCAGGGCCGGAAAATGGCAGGCGTGATCGCCTTGGCTTCCAGCCAGGCGCGGGCCAAGGGCCCATGCACCGGCAGGCGCTGGTGGCGCAGCGCCGTCCAGGCCCAGGCCAACAGCGACAGCGGCACCGCGACCAGGAAGATCAGCACGAAATACACATAGAACTCGGCCTTTGGCGTGCGATGCACATGGCCGCCTGCGGTCTGGTCACTCATGAATGCCTCCCTTGGCGTTCGCGTCTTGGGTTGGGCGGGCATCCCCGCGCAATCCTTCGACAAATTCGACAATCACCCGCTCGGCCCCGTGGTCGAGCGCGGCCTTCTCCGCCGCATCCCGCAAGGATTTGGCGGCCGAGATCCGGGTCAGCACCGGGTGCTCGGAAACAATGCGGTCCAGTGCCGCCTGCGCGTCGAGATCCCATGGGAAATCGCGGCGCAAGGTGGTGGGGGTGGCGGCGGCGCTGTCCATCTCAGACCCCAAGGGCAGGATGTGGAACAACGCCTCGAACAGCCCGTTGCACACTTCCTGCAAGATCCAGACCGCCCCGGCATAGCCCATGAAAGGCGTGCCGGTGTGCCGCCGGATCGCGGCCCCGGGAAAGCTCGCGGCGATGAAACTCGGGGCCGGACCCCCAAACGATCCGGGTCCGCCCTTCATCTCCGCCATGTACATCTTCTCGTTGATCGACCCCATCACGATCAGCGGCCGATGCTGTTTGAGCAGCGCGCGCACCGCCTCGTTGTTGGTCTTGGCCCCCGCGACGCGCGACACCGCAAAGGCGCAAGGCAGGCCCAGATCATGCTCAAGGTAGTTGCGCACGCCGCGCGTATAGGTGTCATTGGCCACAATCGCGAAACTCGCGGTGGCAAAGAAATCCTGCGTGACCGACCGCCACAGATCCCAGACCGGCTTCAGCGTGCTGTGCTTTTCCCGCGCGATGAACGGCTCCGGGTCCAGCCCCAGCAATTCCCCCAAGCTGCGCAGGAATTTCGTGGTCGACTCAAGGCCGAAGGGCGCTTGCAAATAAGGTTTGCCCAGCACCTCCGCGAGACCGCGCCCGAATTCGCGGTACATCACGATGTTCACATCGGCATTCACCAGATTGCGCATCTCGGCCAGATGGGCGCCCAAGGGCATCACCATATTGACCTCGGCCCCGATGCCTTCGACCAAGCGGCGGATCTCGTGCAGATCGCTCGCCATGTTGAAGGTGCCATACATCGGGCCCAGAATATTGACGCGCGGCGGCGCGCCGTCTTCGCGCTTTTTCTCCACCGGCATCCGGCCCTTGGTCATGCCGAATTCGGTGAAGATCCAGGTCATCGCGCGGTCAGCGCATTGCCACTGGTCCTCGTCGATGGTGCGCGGCAGGAAGCGCTGAATATTGGTGCCCGCCGGGGTGACGCCCCCACCGATCATCTCGGCGATCGACCCGGTCACCACCACCGCCGGCAGCGCCGGGTCGAGAACCTTCCAGGCCCGCGCCATCGAGGCTTCGGTGCCCGAGGACATCTCATCCTCGGCCAATCCGGTGACGACAATGGGCAATTCATGCGGCGGCAACGCGTCGGTGTAATGCAGCACCGAGGTGACCGGCAGGTTCTCACAGCCCACCGGGCCATCAATCACCACCTGCAATCCCTTGACGGCGCAAAAGGCATAGATCGCCCCCCAATAGCCGCCCGCCCGGTCATGGTCCTGAATCAGCATGGGGTGCCCTCCCCACGATCTTTCTGCGAAAGATCAGCAGCACGAATGTTCTGCGAACATTCCAACCAAAGTTTCGCAGAAACTTTGTCCTTACGATTTTTCGCAGAAAAATCGAGGCGATGGGTCATATCATCTCCTCCGCCTTGGCCGCGCGCGCCAGCTTGTCCAGCTTCTTCTGGTGGGCGGCGCGGAAATCGGGGCGCAGGTTCGGCGCGCCTTCCCAGATGCCCGAGGTGTCGTCCTTGCCCACACCCTCAAAGAACGCCTTCATGCCGGCCATGCGGCTCTTGTTGCCCATCGCGGCGGTGATGACCTGCGCCAGCGATCCCGCGCCCGCCGGCCCCATCAAGGGGCGCGCCGAAATCAGGTTGGTGAAATACAGCGCCGGAATGCCCAGCTCCTTGGCCTTCTGCACCACCGGTGTGGTGCCGATCGCCAGATCGGGCGCAAAGCCCGCCATGGCGGCACAATCGTCTTCCAGGCTCGCACGGAACTTCACCGCCACGCCGCGCGCGGCGAGCCAAGCGCGGTCTGCCTCGCTCCAAGCACTGCGCGCGCAGGCCGTGCCGACATAGGGCACCTCGGCGCCGCTTTCGATCAAGAGCCGCGCCACCAGCAGCTCCGACCCTTCATAGCCCGACAGCGTGATGCGCCCCCGGATCGGGTTGGCGGCCAAAGCCGCGCGGATGGAGGCGCCAAAGGCATTCTGGGCCGCCGCGATCTTTTCTGCCGTCACATCATAGGCTTGCCCGACAGAGCTCAACCAGTCCATCGTGCCCTCATAGCCCACCGGGGCAGAGCCCACCACGCTGCGCCCGGCCGCCTCGAAAGACCGCACCGCCGCCGTGTAGAACGGATGGATCGCCGCCACCACCTTGCAATCCAGCGCGGCGTAAAGCTCGCGCCACGCGCGGCACGGCACCACCGGCCCCGCGGCCAAGCCCATCGGCGCCAGCATGGCGCCAATCATCATCGGATCGGCCGGGAACATCTCGCCCAAAAGCGCCACCGCCGGGCGGTCGCTGCGCCCCGTGGTTGGCGCCGCCACCGGCCCTGCCGCCACCTCGGCGCGCGCGTAATCCAGCATCGCGCCCGCCAGCACATCCTTGGCCTCGGCATGGGTTGGCACGCCGAACCCCGGCACATCGATCCCCACGATCCGCACGCCGTTGATTTCCTTCGGCAACAGCCGCAGCGGCACCCCGCTTGCGGTGGGCACGCACAGGTTCGTCACCACCACCGCATCATAGCGCGCGGGGTCCGCCAGTTCATGCACCGCATCGCGGATGTCCTCGAACAGCTTGCCCGTCACCAGCGATTCCGAGTTGAACGGCACATAGCCCACCGACCGCCGCGCCCCGTAGAAATGCGACACGAAGGTCAACCCGTACACACAGCAGGCCGAGCCCGACAGCACCGTCGCCACCCGCCGCATCCGCAGCCCCACGCGCAAGGACCCGAAAGCCGGGCACATGGATTGCGGTTTGTCATGAGGCCCTTGCGGGTAATCTTTCGCGTAACGGTTTAACAATTCCGTGTTGCCCGCTGCCCGCGCGGCCGCCGCCATCTGGTCGGCCCCGGCATGGCATCCTTGCCCATCCAGCGATGGCACAGCCGCTTCGGGCGCCACATGGCGCAACCCGCTCATCGCGCACGCCCCTTGGCTTGCAACACGCGCAGCGCCTCTTCCAGCCGGGTCAGGGTGTCGAGATCAAACATTGTCATACACCACTTCCAGCGAAGGCCGCGCCCCCGCGAAGGCGCCGCGCATGTCGGCATCCGTGGCGGGGGTCAGCACGAAATCGGCCCCCGTATGCTCGGCACTGAACAGCGCCAAAAGCCCATCCTGCGTCAGCGGCACCGGGCGCACCGGCGGCGCCACGCCCACCGCCGAAGCCAAGCTTTCGAACAGCGGCCCCCACTGGCTCTCATAGCTGCCGACAATCTGGTAATTGGCCGATTTCTTGCGCAGATCATCGTCTTGCGGGATTGCCGCCAGCACCGGGATCTTCACCGCTTCCGCAAAAGCCGCCGCTTCGCCCGTGCCATCATCCTTGTTGATGACCAGCCCCGCCACGCCGACATTGCCGCCCAGCCGCCGGAAATACTCCACCGCCGAACACACATTGTTCGCCACATACAGCGATTGCAGGTCGTTCGACGCGACCAAGATCACCTTCTGCGCCATGTCGCGGGCAATCGGCAGGCCAAAGCCGCCGCAGACCACATCGCCCAGAAAATCCAGCAGAACATAGTCAAAGTCCCAGTCATGGAACCCCAGCTTTTCCAAAAGCTCGAACCCGTGGATGATCCCGCGCCCGCCGCAGCCACGCCCCACCTCTGGCCCGCCCAGCTCCATCGCGAACACACCGCCGCGTTTGAAGCAGACATCGCCAATCTTGACCTCTTCGCCCGCCAGTTTCTTGCGGGTCGAGGTCTCGATGATGGTGGGGCAGGCCTTGCCGCCGAACAACAGGCTGGTGGTGTCCGATTTCGGATCGCAGCCGATCAACAGCACCCGCTTGCCCATCTCGGCCATCATGTGGCTCAGGTTGGCCAGCGTGAAGGATTTGCCAATCCCGCCCTTGCCATAGATCGCAATGATCTGCGTCTTCTTGGTGGGCGCGCCCTGCGGCACTTCCAGCGAAGGTTCATCATGCGCCTCGGCGCGCAGACGGGCATCGAAATCCTTGAGGTTCGGAATATCCAAAGTCATGCGTGGCCGCTCCAGTCCAATATCATTTTCAGGCAAGACGCGTCTTCAAAGGCCAAGGCATAGGCCTCTGTCGCATCCGCAGCAGGGCGGGTGTGGGTGATCAGCCCGGAAAGCGACAAAGCGCCGCTTTCGATCAGCGCGCGCACCGCCACCAGATCATCGGGGGTCCATTCGCTGGCAATCCGAATGCGCGCCTCTTTCATAAATGCGGGCGGAAAGGCAAAGCTCACCGGCTCGGTATAGAACCCCGCCAGCACCACTTCGCCGCCTTTGGCAAGCCGCATCACCAGCGGGTCCAACAGGCCCTTGGCACCGCTGGCATCGTAAATCGCCTTATAGTCGCGGCGGCTGTCGGTTGCGGGGTCAATCACCTCATAGCCCAGCGCGCCCTCGCGCCGGGCGGGGTTCACTTCCCACACGGTGGGCGCAGGCGCCCCCGCCGCAATCGTCAGCCGCGCCAGCAACCGGCCCAGCGTGCCATGGCCGACAATCAGATCGGGCAAAGCGGTGTTGAACCCGGCAAGCGCATGGCGCGCCGTGGCTGCCAGCGCCAGCAAGGCACCTTCCGCCCCGGCCCCCCGGTCCAGCCGCGCCACCCGCGCCGCAGGTGTCACCAGATGGCGCGATGCGCCCCCAAACAGGCCGCGCACATTTTCTGCAAAACAATTCGCGCCGGGCACAAACACATGCTCGCCCACGCGGAACCCGGTTTCCGGGGCGGCCTCCACCACCTCGCCAAATGCCTCATATCCCGGCACCAGCGGATAGCCCATTCCCGGAAAGGGCGGCATCGTGCCCGACCAGAACAGCTTTTCGGTGCCCGTCGAAATGCCCGAATGCGACACCTCGACCACCAGATCCCCTGCCGTCGGGGGCACAAGGCCCAAGGTCGCAACCCCAAGGTCACGCGGCCCCGACAAGATGACGGCAGATGTTTTCACCAGTCTGTCTCCCCTTTCCGCCGATCACAGAGTCGCGATGCAACGGAACCTTTTCACTAGCTGTAAGTTTAGACTTACAATTCAAAGTGTCAATTTAAATGGACATGTTTTGAGCAGATAGCTGTCGCGCCTGTTGCACAGCCAAGCCCCGGCCAGCGCCCAAAGGCGCTTTTGGCAACGACGGGCCTGTTTTTGCCGCCTGCGCGGCAGTGCCTTTGCGGTCAGAACGGCTTTTGCGCCGTCAGGGCCGAGGTGACATAGGGCCTTGGCCCGGGGTAGTCGCGCAGGCCGGTAAAGCCTGCCGCAGACAAAAGCGCTGCAATTTCGACGGCCGAGCGTGTGCGCCCGGTCTGCATCGCCAATGTGTAAACCGCGAAATAAACATCCGTCGCCGGATCGGGGCGCGCGCCTCCCGACATCGGCTCCGAAATCAACAGCCGCCCGCCCGGCGGCAAGGCGGCAAACGCCGCCTCCAGCAAGGCCGCCACCGTAGAGTCGGAATGGTCATAAAGCACCCGGATCAGGCTGATCATATCCGCGCCCTGCGGCAGCGGATCGTCCCGGAAACTGCCCGGATGCACGGTCAGCCGCGCCAGAGGGGCGGCCCCCTCCACCACCGCGGGCAAGTCGAACAGCGTCAGCCGCAGCGCCGGATACTGCGCCGCCACCGCGCGCAGAAAGGCGCCGGTGCCGCCGCCCACATCCATCAAATGGCGCACGCCCCGCAGGCTGACCAGCCGCAGCGTGTCGCCTGCCACCAGCGCCTGACTGTCCGCCATCAGGCGGCTGTAGCGCGCGGCAAGCGCAGGCTCGGCGGCCGCCCCCGCGCCAAAGACATAAGGCCAAAACCCCGCCAGTTCGGGCTGGGTCTGGCCTCGGAAAAACGCCACCGGATCGGCCAGATCGCGGTAAAGCACATCATGGTGCCGCACCATCGCCTCCAGCCCCGGCACGGTCAGAAAGGCCCCGCCGCGCGGGGTCAGATGCCATTGCCCGCGCGCGTGGCGCAGCAGTTTCAGCGCAGCCCCCGCCTGCACCAAAATCTGCATCCGCGCCTCGGGCACCGCCGCCCTCTGCGCCAAACGCGGCAGCGACGCGGGCCCTTCGGCCAGCGCGTGCAACACCCGCAACTCCACCAGCGCCAGCAGCGCCTGCGACTGCACAAAGCCCGAAACCACGTCGAAAAGCGCGCGCCCCTCGGCCCGCGATCTCAGCCTAAGCCCCGGAATCCGCTCGATCACGGCGTGAAAGCGCGGTGACATCGCCAGACGGGTCAGCCATGCCGGCCCCGTCCGCCGCAGCCGCTCGGGCCGGGGCAAGGGCAGATCCGCCACCCCCTTATCCCTTCGCCGCCGTCAAGCGCGCGGGCGTCATCTTCTCGGCATAGGCGCGCACCATCTGCGCCAGCATCGCCTCCCCCGGACAGGCCGGAATCGAGGCGATCGCGCCCCCAAGAATGTCGCGCAAATGCGCCACCGCCCCCGCCACGCCCAGCTCCGTCACCGCCGAAGGCCGCCCATGCGCCACATCCTGCCCCGCAGGCTTGCCCATCTCCTCCGCCCCCAGCAGCGCGTCCTTCAGATCATCCGCCACCTGAAATGCAGCGCCAATGCGTGCGCCCAGCTCTTCCCACGGCTCCGCATCCTGCCCCGCCGCCAGCGCCCCCATCTGCGTCGCCGCAATGAACAGCGCCCCCGTCTTCGCCCGGTGATAGGCCGCCAGATCGATCTGCCCTTCGCTCTCCCAGCCTTGGCCCGCACAAATGCCAAACGGCATCCCCGTGCGCTGCGCCAGATGCCGCACCAGCCCCAGCGCCCGCTCCGGCGCCTCTGCCCCCGCCCGCGCGAGCACCTCGAAGGCCAGCACGATCAGCGAATCCCCCGCCAGCACCGCCAAAGGCTCCCCAAAGGCCCGGTGCACCGTCGCCTTACCCCGCCGCACATCGGCATCGTCAAAGGCGGGCAGATCATCATGCACCAGACTCGCGCAATGGATCAGCTCCAGCGCCACCGCCGCCGCATCCGTCAGCCCCGGCCGGTCATCGCCACAGGCCAGCGCCACCGACATCAGAATCGTCGGCCGGATGCGCGCGCCCCCCGGAAACACCGCATAAGGCAAGGCCGCCCCCAGACGCGGTGGCGCCGCTTCGGATTGCGCCAAGGCCATCGCCCGCCCCATCGCCGCTTCGATCCGCCCATCCAGTGCCATAAGCTGCCCTCTCCTGACGCTTTGCCCCATCGTGGCAGCGCCTTGGCCATGTGTAAACCAAAACTTACACATTTCGCGTCATTCCCACTTTACAACCTCCCGCAACCCGCCATCATGCCCCCATGCAAAGCCGCGACACCGCAGTCATCATCGGGGCCGGGATCGGAGGCCTCGCCGCCGCCATCCGTCTGGCGGCCAGCGGCCTGCGCGTCCGCGTGCTCGAGGCCGCCGACAGCCCCGGCGGCAAGGCGCGCGCCCTGCCTTCTGCCGCAGGCCCGGTTGACACCGGCCCCACCGTCCTCACGATGCGCGCCGAATTCGACGCCCTCTTCGCCCTCGCGGGCCAGCGGCTGGACGATCATGTCACCCTCACCCCGCTGCCCATCCTCGCCCGCCATTTCTGGCAAGACAGCCCGTCGCTCGACCTCTTCCCCGACCCCGAGGCGAATATCGAAGCCATCGACCGCTTTGCCGGGCCACGAGAGGCCGCCGCCTTCGCCCGCTTCAACCGCCTGTCGCAGGCGCTTCTGGCCGCCTTCGACGCGCCGGTGATGCGCAGCGCCACGCCAAATCTTGCCCGCATCGCCCGCACCGCCGCCGTGCAACCCAGGCTCTGGCCCGCCCTCCTGCCCGGTGTCTCGCTCGAAAGGCTGCTCAAAGCTCACTTCCGCGACCCGCGCCTGATCCAGCTTTTCGCCCGCTACGCCACCTATGTCGGCGGCCGCCCGCGCCATGCACCGGGCGTGCTCGCGCTGATCTGGCAGGCCGAGGCGCAAGGCGTCTGGGCCGTGCGCGGCGGCCTCCACAGCCTTGCCCAAAGCCTTGCCGATCTTGCCACCGGCCTTGGGGTGCGCTTTCACTATGCCACCCGCGCCCGCCGCATCCTCACCGCCCAAGGCCGCGTCAGCGCCGTGGAAACCGAAGGCGGCCACCTGTTTCCCTGCCAGCATTGCGTCTTCAACGGCGACCCCGCCGCCCTCACCGCCGGCCTCTTGGGCCCCGAGGCGCAAGCCGCCCTGCCTGCGGCGAAAACCCAGCCCCGCAGCCTTTCGGCCCATGTCTGGGCCTTTGCCGCCACCGTCCAAGGCCCCGCGCTCGCGCATCACAACGTCTTCTTCACCGACGATCCGCAGGCGGAATTCGGCCCCATCGGCGCCGGGCGCGCGCCGGACAAACCCACCCTCTACCTGTGCGCGCAAGACCGCCTCCCCCATCCGCCCCGCGGGCTCGAACGCTTCGAAATCATCCTGAACGCACCCGCAGGCCTGCCCGCCCATCCAGACGAGGAACCGCAATGCCGCGCACGCACCTTCCCCCGGCTTCAGGACTTCGGCCTGACCTTCTCGCCGCCCCCGCCGCCGCAGGCGCTGACCACGCCCAGCCAACTGGCCCGGCTCTACCCGGCCTCGCAAGGCGCGATCTACGGCCGCTCGCCCGAGGGGCTGCTGGCGGCCTTTCAGCGCCCGACCGCCCGGACCCGCCTGCCGGGGCTCACGCTGGCGGGGGGCGGCGCGCATCCGGGGGCGGGGGTGCCGATGGCAGCCCTCTCCGCACGGCATACGGCCGAGGCGATCACGCAGGACCGGATTTCCGCGTCGCGGTCGGCCCCGATGGCTACGCCTGGTGGTATGTCGACGGCGTCAGCACCGACGGGACGCGCGCCGTCTCGGTGATCGGCTTCATCGGCTCGGTGTTCTCGCCATGGTATCGCTGGTCGGGCCGCCAAGATCCGGAAAACCACTGCTGCCTCAATGTGGCCACCTATGGCCCCGGCAGCCGCTTCACCATGACAGACCGCGGCCGCGCCGCCTTGCGCCGCAGCGCCGACACTTTTGAAGTCGGCCCCAGCAAGATGCACTGGACCGGACGGCAGCTCATCATCGACATCAACGAATGGGGGGCGCCGCCGATGGTCACCCCGGTGCGCGGCCAGATCATCCTGACCCCGCAGGCCATCACTTCGGCCGAGGTGCGGCTCACCCCGGACGGCGCCCATATCTGGCGCCCCTTCGCGCCCAGCGGCCAGATCTCGGTCCGGCTCAGCCAAGGCCATCACTGGGACGGGCACGGCTATTTCGACGCGAATTTCGGCAGCCGGGCGCTGGAAGCAGATTTCGATTTCTGGACATGGGGCCGCTTTCCGCTGCGCGACCGCACGATCTGCATCTATGACGCCACCCGCCGCGATGGCAGCCGCCTCGACCTCGCCGTCGAGATCGACAGCAGCGGGCAGGTCAAAGGGGTGGACGCCCCGCCCCGCACCCGCTTTGCCCGCAGCCTGTGGCAGGTGAAACGCGAAACCCGCGCCGATCCGGGCGTGATGCCGCGCCAGCGCCTGAACATGCTGGATGCGCCTTTCTACAGCCGCAGCCTCGTGGAAACCCGGCTGAACGGCGAGTCCACCACCGGCGTGCACGAAGCGCTCGATCTCACCCGCTTTCGCCAACCCCTGCTCAAACCCATGCTCGCCCTGCGCGTCCCCCGCCGCAAAGGCTGGGTGTTCCCGGACTGACAAGGGCAGCACCTCTGGCCAGCCCCCGGGGGCTGTCTGCCCCCGGGCCCCCGAGAGTATTTGGGAAAGCTGCAAGGCAGAAAGAGAAGGATTGCGAGGTGGCGCCTTGTCCTGTGCTGCACCGTCCCGAAAAGAGACGCAGGCATGGCTTGCACCTTTTCCAAATACTCCCGCGCGGAGCGCTCCCGCAGGCTCAGCCCGCGCGCGCTTCGGCCGGATTGCGCCGCCACACCGAAGCGTTCAAGGCGCCCGCAATGCTCACCCACACAAGGTATGGCACAAACAGCAGGCCCGCCACCGGGTCGATCCGCCAGAAGGCGACAAGGGTGGCCGCCACCGCAAGCCAGAGAAAGCCCAACACCACCAGCCCGGCCTTGATCCGCTTCAGGCCGAAAAAGACAGGCGTCCACAAGGTGTTCAGCGCGATCTGCACCGCCCAGAAGGCCAGCGCCTGCCCCACGCCCGGCACGCGGCCCGCCAGCATCGCCACCCGCATCGCCGCCAGCGCCATGCACAGATACAGCAAGGTCCAAGCCACCGGGAACATCCAGTCTTTCGGCGTCCACCACGGCTTGTTCAGGCTTTGATACCACGCGCCGGGCTGAAACATCGCCCCCGTCGCCGCCGCCGCGCCACAGGCGGCAAGATAGGTGAAAAACAACGAATAATCCATGCGCCTGCACCTCATGCTTGTGCTTTATCTAATCCACGGGGCCCCAAGCACAAGGCACCGCGACCCTGCCCCAAGGGCAAAGGACCCGGCCGCCGCTTGGCGGTCTGGCGGCGGTCTAATCTTAATTTTCCGTGAATCTCACAGAGCCAAAGGGTTGATAAGAAATGATTTTGATTTTGTAACACAGGGAGCAGCTCACGCCATCCCGCGCGAGCGCGCCTCCAGCTGGCTCAGCACCTCGAACAGCGCCTCCGAACGGCCCCGCGCCGCATCCTTGCGGGCCGCCGCCTCCACCAGAAAGGCCACCTCCGGGGCGGGCCGGGCATGCAAGACCGCCGGCTGCGGCAGCACCGGCGAGGCCAGCGCCCGCAGGCCCGCCAGCACCAGCCAGCCCAGCTTCTGCCCCCCGCCGGTCCGCGCCCTCTGGCTGACCGAGTCATGCCCCGCCCGCGCCACCTGCCCCCCGATGCCAGCATAGATATGCCGGGCCGCATAGATCCCCGGTCGGCAGCCCAGCGGCAGCGCCGCCACCCCCGCCTCGGCCCGGAGGTAGAGCCGCTCCGCCTCCCCCAAAAGCCGTGCCGTGGCCCGCCGCAGCCCAGCGCTCGGGGCTGGCGCGGCCAGAAAGGCCTCCGGCTCCACCCCTTCCGCCCGCAGCCAGTCCAGCGGCAGGAACACCCGCCCCGCCCGCGCGTCCTCGCCGACGTCCCGGCTGATGTTCGTGAGCTGCATGGCCAGCCCCAGATCGCAGGCACGGGCCAGCGCGTCGGGCTCGCGCACCCGCATCAGCACGCACATCATCGCCCCGACCGCCGCCGCAACACGGGCGGAGTAGTCCAGCACGCCCGACAGGCTGTCATAGCGGCGCCCCATCGCATCCCACGCCAGCCCTTCCAGCAAAGCCTCAGGCAAGGCGCGTGGCATCTCGAAATCCTCGACCACTGCGGCAAAGGCGCGGTCGGCATAGCCGTCGCGCGGGCGGCCCTGATAAACCAGCTCCAGCCGGTCGCGCAGCCTCAGCACGGCCCCCGCCTTGTCCCGCCCCTCATCCACCTCGTCGTCGGCCACCCGACAGAAAGCATAGAGCGCCAGCGCCGGATCGCGCACCCGGGCGGGCAACAGCCGCGAGGCCGCGTGAAAGGACAACGAACCGGTCCGGATCGCCGCGCGGCATGCCTCCATATCAGCCGGCGCGATCATTCGGCCGCCATCCGCAATGCCTGCTCTGCCGCCGTTTCCCGGCGCACCTTCGGGTCGGGGACCAGCTTGCCCAGCACCTCCGCCGTGCCCACAACGCCCGGAAGGCCTGCGCCCGGATGGGTGCCCGCCCCTGCAAGATAAAGCCCCGGCAGCTCCTCGCTCACGTTATGCGGGCGGAACCAAGCCGATTGCAGGATCCGCGGCTCGATTGAAAACCCGGAACCGTGAGGCGAAAGATAGCGGTCGCGAAAGGTTTCCGGCGTGAAGGTCAGGCTTTCGGTGATCCGGCCCGTGACTCCCGGCAGCAGACGGTCCTCCAGCACCTTGAGCATCTTGGCGCGGTAGGGCTCTTCTTCCGTCGCCCAATCCACGGCATTGGCATGGCCCAGATGCGGGACCGGAGAGAGAACATAAAACGTATCGTCTCCGGCAGGTGCACAAGATGGATCTGTGACCGAGGGACGATGGACATAAAGGCTCATGTCGTCTGCAAGGCGACCACGGAGAAAGATGTCCTTGATATGGTCACGGTAGCGCGGGCCCACGACAATAGAATGGTGTCCAACATCTCCCCACATCCCCGCCGTGCCTTGGGTGCCGAAATACCAGACATAAAGCCCCATCGACCAGCGCGCCCGCTTTAAACGCCTTGGTGTCCAGCGGCGCTTGGCTGCGTTGCGCAGCAGGCGGTCATAGGTATGGCCGGCGTCGGCATTGGAGACGACAACCGAGGCTGGCAATCTTTCTCCCGACACCAGTCGCACGCCCGAAGCACGCCCGGCCGAAAGGGTGATTTCATCCACCTCTGTGCCCTGCACCACCGTGCCGCCCTGCGCTTCGATCACCCGCACCATGGCATCTGCGATCGCCTGCACCCCGCCCATGGCGTAGTGCACGCCGAAGGCTTTTTCCAAGTGGCTGACAAGGATGTACATGGAGGTGACATTGAAGGGATCGCCGCCAATAAAGAGCGGATGAAACGACAGCGCGAAACGCAGGTGTTCGTCTTTCACGCGTGCGGCGGCATGGGCATAGACCGACCGGTCGGCGCGCAGCATGGCGAATTTCGGGATCACCTTGAGCGTGTCCCAGATCTTGTGCATCGGCTTGCGGCCCAGATCTTCATACCCAAACCAGTAACGCGCCTCTGAGTCTTTGAGGAACTGTTCATACCCCTTCGAGTCGGCGGGCGATATGCGCGCCACCTCGGCCTTGATCGCCGCATCATCCTGCCGCGCCGTAAAGCTTTCGCCGTCCGCAAAACGGATTTCGTAGAAGGGGTCCATCGGCACGAGGCGCACGTCCGCATCAAAGTCCCGCCCACAGGCGGCCCAAAGGTCACGCAGCCCTTGCGGCACCGTCACGATGGTGGGCCCCAGATCAAAGCGATGGCCGTTGCGGCTGATGGAAGACCCGCGGCCCCCGGCACGATCCAAGCGGTCAATGACGGTGACGCGATAGCCCTTGGCCCCAAGCCGCATGGCCGAGGCAAGCCCCCCTAGGCCTGCACCAATGACGATGGCCTGATCCGAATCCGGTTCAGAAGGGAGGAGCGGGGCCTGAGGGCGCGACGTGGTCTGCATGACCCAATGATAGCCTGTCCATTTTAATTTACAACAATTGGGTTTTCGGGCCTGACGCACGAGTTCATACTTCCTCTTGTGCGCAAAAAGTGTAAGACTGAATTTACAGTATTCTTTGCTGGAGGGCCGATCATTCCTGTTGCCACGCTGAGCCTGTTCCGATTTGACGGCGCCTTTGCCCGGCTTTGGGTGCTGGGGCAGATGGCAGCGGCACGACTGCAGATGCGCGGCGAAGGCAGAGCCTTGTTCTGGAAGCTTTGCGGATCAGGCACCGGGCAAGGTTTCACGCCGAAGCCGAACTGGGGCGTCTGGGCGATTCTGGCAACTTGGCCGGATGAGGCGTCAGCGCGCGATGCGGTCGCTTTCAGTCCGACCTTTGCCGAATGGCGTCGCAAGGCGACCGAGAGTTGGACCTTGTTTCTGGCGCCGACGGCGGCGCGCGGAGCATGGGATGGCGAAAACCCCTTTCAGCCCACGACCAGATCCGCCGGACATGGGCCAATCGTTGCGCTGACCCGTGCCACTCTGCGCCCTGCCCGCGCAGTGCAATTCTGGAAACGGGTGCCCGATATCTCGGCCGTGATTGGCGCGGACCCCAATGTGGCCTTCAAAATCGGGATTGGTGAGGTGCCCTTGCTGCATCAGGTCACATTTTCGATCTGGCCCGATGCCGCGAGCATGGTTGCCTTCGCGCGTGAGGATGGCCCCCACGCCCGCGCCATTCAGGCGGTGCGCGCGGGGGACTGGTTCTCCGAAGAGCTTTATGCCCGGTTTGCCCTTCTGGGCACAGTGGGCCGCTGGGAAGGCGAAGATCCGCTATCCCATCTGATCACAGAGAAGGACGCCGCCTGATGCCCGCAGAAACCGCGCCGAAACTGCATGCGCTGCCCAGCCGCCCCGCACCGCGCCAGCCCTTTCCCTTTTCGGCCATCGTGGGGCAAGAGGCGATGAAGCAGGCCATGGTGCTGACCGCGATTGACCCTGCCATCGGTGGGGTGCTGGTCTTCGGAGATCGGGGCACCGGGAAATCAACCGCCGTGCGCGCACTTGCCGCCCTTTTGCCCGAGATCGAGGCGGTGGAGGGCTGCCCTGTCAATTCGGCGCGTCCGGATCTGTGCCCAGACTGGGCGCAGGTGAGCGCCACCCAAATCACCCGCAAACCAACCCCGGTGGTCGATCTGCCGCTTGGCGTGACGGAAGACCGGGTGGTGGGCGCGCTGGACATTGAACGGGCGCTCACCCGGGGGGAAAAGGCGTTCGAACCGGGTCTGCTGGCACGGGCAAATCGGGGATACCTGTATATCGACGAGGTCAACCTGCTGGAAGATCACATCGTTGATCTGCTGCTCGACGTGGCGCAATCGGGCGAGAATGTGGTGGAGCGCGACGGGCTTTCCATCCGTCATCCGGCGCGCTTTGTGCTGGTGGGCTCGGGGAACCCCGAGGAGGGCGAATTGCGCCCGCAACTGCTGGACCGCTTTGGCCTGTCAGTCGAGGTGACTTCGCCGCGGGATGTGGACACCCGGGTTGCGGTGATTTTGCGCCGCGATGCCTATGAGACCGGTTATGACGCTTTCATGCCCGAGTGGCAGGCAGCGGATGCCGCCTTGCGTGAGCGCATTCTGGCGGCGCGTGTGGCTTTGCCCGCCCTGAAAACGCCCGCCGTTGTGCTGCATGACTGTGCGGCATTGTGCATCGCGCTGGGGTCGGACGGCTTGCGCGGAGAGTTGACGCTGCTGCGCGCGGCGCGCGCCCAGGCGGCCTTCGAGGGGGCCGAAACGGTGGGACGGGCGCATCTTAAAGCGGTGGCCGTGATGGCCTTGTCGCATCGTTTGCGCCGCGATCCGCTGGACGAAGCCGGGTCGGGCGTGCGGGTGGCCCGCATGATGGATGAGGTTCTGCCGTAAGGCTGCCATGGAGTGGGACCGCATCATCCTCGCGCTTCAGGTGATGGCTGTTGATCCTGCGGGGGTGGGAGGCCTCTGGCTGCGGGCCCGCAGTGGTGCCCTGCGCGACCGGGTCACAAATGCTTTGACCGCCCTGCCCTTGCCGCTTGCGCGACTGCATCCCGGGGTTTCGGACGAGGCGCTTTATGGCGGCCTTGACCTGTCTGCCACGCTGGCCTCGGGCCGTCCCGTGCGATCGCGCGGAGTGCTGGCGCGGCCCGCCGCGCTGATCCTGACCATGGCCGAACGGGTGCCGCCCGGCCTGTCGGCGCGACTGGGGCAGGCGCTGGATCAGGGCGGAGCCTGTTTGATCGCGCTGGACGAGGCGGCGGAAGACGGCGAAGGCCTGCCCGCGGGGCTGGCCGAACGCTTGGCGCTTTTTGTTGATCTGGACGGGCTGGCATGGTCTGAAAGTTCGGACATCACGCTGGATGCCAGCGCCTTGGACGCAGCCCGGACCCGCCTGCCCGGCGTTGTGCTGCCAAAGGAGGCCGCACGCGCGCTGACAGTCGCGGCCGCCGAGTTGGGCATCACCTCTTTGCGCGCGCCTTTGCTTGCGATGGCCGTCGCGCGCGCCTTGGCCGCGTTGGCTGGGCGCGTCACGGCGACCGAGAGCGATGTAATGCAGGCCGCAGAAATGGTCTATGCTCAGCGGGCCCTCCCCTTGCCCTCTGCCGAGGCCAAGACGCCCGAGAGCCCGCCCCCCCCATCGGAACCGGGCGAGCCGGAGCCGTCGGACGACGCGCCTGACGCGGAAGCCATCCCCGGAGAGATGATGATCGAGGCCGTGCGCGCCGCCCTGCCCGCTGATCTTCTGGCACAACTGGCGGCCGGACGGGCGGCCCGCGGCGCCAAGGGCGCCACTGGGACGGGTTTGGCGCGCGCGGGCAACCGACGCGGGCGGCCGTTGCCTTCCCGCCCGGGCAAGCCGGGTGCGGGGATGCGTATCGATCTGGTCGGCACCTTGCGGGCAGCGGCCCCGTGGCAGCCGTTGCGCAGACGGACGGCACAATCGGACGCGGTGCTGTTGGTGCGCGGATCTGACATCCGCGTGAAGCGCTTTCAGGAAACTTCAGACCGGGTGCTGATCTTTGCGGTCGATGCCTCGGGCTCGGCGGCATTCGCCCGTCTGGCGGAGGCCAAGGGTGCGGTCGAGTTGCTGCTTGCGGCGGCCTATGCCCGACGCGACCATGTGGCTCTGGTGGCCTTTCGCGGCACGGGGGCCGAGGTCATTCTGCCCCCGACGCGCAGCCTTGTGCAAACGAAGCGCCGTCTTGCGGGAGTGCCCGGAGGCGGCGGCACACCGCTTGCGGCGGGGATAAAGGCGGCACTGGCGACGGCGGCGCAGGCGCGCGCGCGCGGACTGACGCCGACGATCGCGCTGTTGACCGACGGGCGTGGCAATATCGCGCTCGACGGCAGCCCCGACCGCATGCAGGCGGAACAAGAGGCCATGCAACTGGCGCGCACGATCCGATCCTGCGCGTTTCCGGCCGTTGTGATCGACACCGCAAACCGGCCGCAGACCAGCCTTGCCCAGATGGCGGGTGCGATGGGCGCGGCCTATGTCGCGCTGCCCCGCGCGGATGCGCGGCGGCTGTCTGGCGTGCTTGGCGCGGCCTTGGGGGACTGAACGGTGGAGTCCGCCCGCCTTCCTGAAGACTGGCCTTTTCGCGCGCAGGCCCGCCATCGGCGTGTGTCCCCGCATGACTGGTGGGTGATCGACACCGGCCCACGCGCGGCCCCGGTGCTGCTGCTTTTGCATGGGGCGGGCGGCTCGGGCCACAGCTTCCGCGCGCTGATCCCCCTTTTGTCGCAAGAGTATCGGGTGATTGTTCCGGATCTGCCCGGTCAGGGCTGCACCCGCGCGGGCGGGATGCGACGGCTTGGGCTGGACGCCATGGCCGAGGATCTGACCCGTCTGTGCCAGTCGGAAGAATGGACCCCTCACGTGGTGATTGGCCATTCGGCGGGGGCCGCGATCGCCTTGCGGATGGCGGAGCTTTTGCCTGTGCAGGGGGTGGTGGGCATCAACGCCGCGCTTGGCACCTTTGATGGGGCGGCGGGGGTGATGTTCCCGCTGATGGCGCGCGCGCTCGCGGCCACGCCGTTTGTCGGGTCGGTGGTGTCGCGGCTGTGGGGCCAACCGGCGACGGTGCGCAAGCTTCTGGCCGGAACAGGCTCGCCGCTCGACAAGGCGGGGCAGGACCAATATCTGGCGCTGGTGCAGGACGCGGATCACGTCAGCGGCACGCTGGGCATGATGGCACAGTGGCGGCTGGAGGGGCTGATGACGCGCTTGCCCGCCTTGACGACGCCTGTTCTGCTGATTGCCTCAGAAGGTGACAGGGCTGTGCCGGCCAACGTGTCTCGGGATGCGGTGGCGCATATGACGAAGGCCACCTTTTCCCAGATCGCGGGCTATGGGCATCTGGTCCATGAAGAGGCGCCCGAGGCGGTTTCAGCGGCCTTGAAGCCGTGGCTGCGGGCACTGGCTTGACGCCTTGCTTTGGCGGCGCCGTGGAGGGGGGCGCTGCCCCCCGCCTGCGGCTCCCCCCGGAGTATTTGGAAAAGGTGCAAATCTTGGGCTTTGGAGCAAAAAGAACAGTCAGCGCGTCAGGCCAACGCTGGCTCCGAAGATGCGGGCCATGTGTTCGTTCATGTAGATCTGCAGCCAAGGGGTAAACTTGGCGGGGCTCCGCCGCGCTTCGGCGGCGAGATCGTAGAGGTCGATCCAGCGGGTCTCCATCACCTCATCGGGATTAGGGGTGACGGAGAGGTCGGGTCCGGCTTCGGCGACAAAGATATCGACCAGTTCATGTTCGATCAGACCGGCCCCCACATCGGCGCGGTATTCCACCCGGTCGGCAAATGCCGGGAACAGGCCGGTGATCCCAAGCTCCTCGCGCAGACGACGCACCGCGCAGGCGGCGGGATCTTCGTCCCAGCGAGGATGCGTGCAGCAGGTATTCGCCCAAAGACCCGGCGTGTGATACTTGGTCATGGCCCGCCGCTGAATCAGCACCCGGCCATGGTCCACCACGAAGACCGACACCGCCTTGTGGCGCAATCCACGCTGATGCACCTCAAGCTTGCCCACGGGGGTAAGGCGGCCTTCAACCCAGGCCGGAATCAATTCTTCCGCAAAGGCGCGCGCGTTCACGACCACTTTGGCGATACCCATCCCAACAGATGTGCCATGTTCTTGATCCCGATCTTAATATGCGCCATGGGCCGTGCCTTCACCAAGGATTTGTTCATATAGGCCTCGAATGTCAGCCTTTGCACATCAAGATCGTGGCATAGGCTGACAAAGCGTTCGCGCCGGTCATCGCTGCGATAATAGGCATCCTGCATCGAGCGCAAGACCCGGAAGACGGTGCCGTGCTCACGCATGAACATCTTGCGCGCGAGTCTCAGATCCTTGGCGCGACCCGATTGCAGCGCGGCCTGTGCCGCAGTGGCCGCCACGCGCCCCCCGGCCATGGCGTAGAAGATACCCTCTCCCGAAGAGGGCGCCACGACCCCTGCCGCATCGCCCGCAAGCACGACATCGCGACCATTGTCCCAGCGGTCCAAAGGCTTGAGCGGGATGGGCGCGCCTTCCTTGCGGACGGTTTCACAGCCTGCGAGCCCTGCCATGGCCCGCAGGGCGGCGGTGGCCTCTTTCAGGTCGACCCCGTCGACCTCGGTGCCCATGCCAACGCTGGCGTGCTTGCCATGCGGGAAGACCCAGCCGTAAAAATCCGGGCTGATCTTGCCATCATAAACCACATCGCAGCGCATCGGATCGTAATCGGAATTGGCGGCCATGGTGCCTGTGGGGGCCTTGATGATCTCGTGATAGGCAATGACGTAAGGAATCTTGTCCCCGCCCGGCACTTCGGCGCGTGCGACGGCCGAGCGCGCACCGTCGGCCCCGATGACAAGGCGGGTGCGGCTGCGCCGTTCGGCGCCCGACACCTTGTCGCGCCAGATCACGTGTGTGCCCGCCGCATCACGCTCGATCCGCAGGAAAGTGCCGGTCAGCCGCTCGGCCCCGGTCATCGCGGCGCGGTCGCGCAGGAATTCATCGAACGCCTCGCGGTCGACCATGCCGACATAGCCGCCCTCGATATGAATATCCACAGCGCGGCCCGTGGGGCTGATCATGCGGGCCGTGTTGATCTTGGCCACCAGCAAGCTGTCAGGAATGTCAAAATCGCGGATCGCGCGCGGCGGGATGGCGCCCCCACAGGGCTTGATCCGCCCGGCCCGGTCCAGCATGGCCACCCGGTAGCCTGCCCGGGCGAGGTCTTCTGCCGCCGTTGCCCCGGAAGGTCCGCCGCCGACAACGAAAACATCATAAGGCATGGTCACTCTCCGGGAATTGCATGGGGGTGGGGGGCGGCAGATCTGCGGGGAACATCGATCACCCGCACTGCGAGGATCGCTGCGACACCGAACAAAGTTGCCTCAACCAGAAACACCAGCCCGAAGGCGGAAGGCGCTTGCAGCCAAAGTCGCAAGAAATCGACCGAAGCCGCACCCAGCAGGCCACCAAACCCGGCGGCAAGCGCTTGGGCCGCGCCCCAAAGGCCCATCCGCGTGCCTTCGCGCGCGCTGCGCCCCTGCCCGGCCAAGGCCATCATCGAGCCGATCGCGGCCACCGCGAACATGCCGTTGAAAAAGCCAAGAAAAATGACCGCTGGGACCAGAAAGCCGATTCCGCTGTGGCCAAGCGCTGCGATGCCGACAAGGGCCAAGGCCGAACCCCAGCAGCCCGCCACCACCCAGTGCCGCAGAGTGCCAATGCGCAGACCCGTTGCAGCGATCCCCACCGCCAGCATGCCAACGAAAACGCCAGCATTCTGCGCGCCGGAGAGCTGGGTGCTTTGCCCCACGCCAAAGCCGAAGACGAGCCCGGCAAAAGGCTCTAGGATCAGTTCCTGCATGAAGTAAGCGGTCATCGACAGGAAAACGAACAAGGTAAAGGCGCGCGCCTGCGGCTCCGCCCAGATTTGCGCCAGACCCTGACGAAAGGGCGCCGGATCGGCCTCACGCTCGGCGATCACACGTGCCTCGATCCCCCAGACGGCAAGCGTTGTCACTGCAACGGCGCCGAAGGTCACGATGGCGACGCATTCCAGCAAAAGCGCGGGGGAATAGTCTTTCAGAAAATGGCCCACAGTGCCTGCGGTGACCGCGATGCCAAAGATCATCATCAACCAAGTGATGGTCGCCGCCGCCGCACGCCGTTGCGGCGCGGTGGCGGTGGCCAGTAAGGCCAAGAGCGAAGTTCCCGACGCGCCGACGCCAACCCCGATCAAGGCATAGGCCATGACAGAAAGGGCAAGCCCCGCCTGTGGCTGTGCCGGAATGATCACCACCCCCAGCGCTGCCAGAAAGGCCCCCAAGGAGAGTGCGGCCATGCCGCCGATGATGAACACTGTCCGGTTGCCACGCGTGTCGGAGCGAAACCCCCAGTTAGGCCGCGTGATCTGGATGCCGTAATGCAGCGCGACCAGCAGCCCCGGCACCAAGGCAGGCAATGCGAGTTCGACGACCATCAGCCTGTTCAATGTGCTGGTGGTGAGCACCACCACCGCGCCAAGGCACATTTGCACCAGCCCCAGACGCGCAATCTGCACCCAGCTGAGCTTCATCCTGCCGCCCCAAGATTTCGCAGCGAAAAGGCTGCGATCATCATGCCTGAGACATAGAAAACGACCCCGGTGCCATTGTACCACGGGGCATATCTCTTGGGATCGCGAAAGAGCCTGCGCATCGCAGCCATCTGCGCCATCACCAAGACAGTGATCGCCAAGGCATGCCAAGGCGCACCCCATATCAACAGCAATGCAATCACAAGCGCTTGGGCCAAGGCCATGGTGGTGCAGGCGATACGCGCGGCCACTTCCGGCCCCAGCACCACAGGAAGTGAACGCACCCCGTGCTGGCGGTCCCCTTCCAGAGCCTTGAAATCATTCAGGGTCATGATGCCATGCGCCCCGACAGCATAGAGAAAGGCGATCATCACCACTTCAAACTCGGGCGCAGCCGACAAAAGCACGGCTGCCCCGGTGAACCATGGCAGGCCTTCATAGGAAAGACCGACAAGACCCGGGCCCCACCATCCAGAGCGTTTCAGCCGCACCGGCTCGGCTGAATAGGCCCAAGCCGCGATCACGCCGACCACCGTCGCCCCAAATCCCCATGGCCCCAGCAACCACCCGATGACAAGCGAAAGCAGCGTCATGGCAAGCGCAACATAAAGCCCCCAGCGGCCCGGAATGCGGCCCGAGGGGATTGGACGGTTTGGCTCGTTCACCGCATCGACCCGGCGGTCGCACCAATCGTTTGCCGCCTGCGACATGCCGCAAACGATGGGTCCCGCCAGAACCATCCCCAAAAGGACAACCGGCCACTGATCCGACAAAGGAACGCCCGATGACACCGCGCCACAGAGATAGGCCCAAATGGGTGGAAACCACGTGATTGGCTTGATGAGCTCCAGCAAGGCGCGGGGCTGCGGGGTCGTGCGGGCAACGGGGGCGATGCTCATGGTCATCTGTCAACTAAACAGGACAATCGAGAGTCGAGCAAGAGTTTTGCCGCAAGATGTGTCAATCAAGAATTACATTTCTTGCAGACGCGCGCCACGAGAACGATGGAGCCCCTCAAGCCGCGCGTCTGGTGCCCGCATCTTGCGGCCATGCGACGGCAACTGGATGCACTTCAAAACAGCAGCATGGCGCCCCGCTTGCAGCGCAGGCTGTTTCGATCACACGCGCATTCGGCCACACCAGCTGCGTGAAAAGCCGTTCAAACACCGCTGCGTGCCAATGGCAGATCGGACGGTCGGCGCGCGCGCCTTTGATGAGCGGATTTCCTGTCACCTTGAACGTCAGCGGCTCCGTGCCCGTGACCTCAAAACCGCCACTGCCTGCGAACGTCCAAGCGTTGCGCGCAATCGCGCGGGCAAGAACGCGCGCCGCAAGCGGGCGCGGCAGCAAGCGCAGAGCGGCCTTGGCGGCGCCGGGGAAGCGATGTCGCAAAAGGTAATCGCCCGTGGCCAAGCCCGAGTCATGCAACAATCCTTCTGCCCTTGCAGGCAGCAAGGTGCGCAACGCGTCATGCACAGCCGCGCAATCGGTTTCCGGCAGCATGCCAGCATTGGGGGGCGGCACCTCTACTCCGGCCTGCAACAAGACAACGGTGCGAAGGTTCCGCCCCACATTCTTGTCTAGAACCTCAATGGTCTGCAGGATCGCGTTCGGACCGAGACAGGCGGTTTTCTGGGATGGTTTGGCCATAGTTCACTCCGCCAGTTCACGCGCATTTGCCATGCCGTCGCCACAGGCCATCGGCAGGCGCGGCTCTGAAGCAAGGCTGCGTTCCGTCGCGCGCACTTTCATTTGCGCCCGGACCGCTTCTTGCCGTTCTTTGTGACGGCGCACCTTGTCGGCACTGGCGTCCCAGTCGGCCACCTGCGCTTCGGCCACCGTGCGGCTGGCGTCAAAATGGAAATCGACGGTGTCACGGGTTTGCGGACCCCAGTAACCGGCTTTGCCAAGGTCATAGAAAGTGCGCGCGACACCGGCCTTGAGGAACGCTTTAAGGCAGCCAAGCAGGTAGCGCCGCCGAAAGCCGCTGCCGCGCCACGGGTAATGGAACAGAGCTTTTCGCATGTAAAAGCGCCGGTAGTTCTTCATGACCCCATCCAGCAATTCCCCCCGCGTCAGCGCCGCGGGCTTCATGATGGGCGTCACAAAGTTGTATTTCGAGTAATCGAAGACTTCGACCTGATCCTTGATCTCTTGGAACAAGGGGGTGAAGGGCCAAGGGGTATACATCGCCCAGTTGGCAAGATCTGGCTGCCAGTCCCAGGCCATCTGGAACGTTTCTTCCAGCGTTTGGCCGGTTTCATTGTCGAGCCCGACGATGAACTGGGCCTCGACGAAGATATCTGCCGCGCGCAACAGCCGGATGGCTTCCTTGTTCTCGGCGACAGTGGTCTCTTTATGGAAGAGATCGAGTTTCAACTGCGCTGCCGCTTCAGTGCCCAAAGACACATGCACCAGCCCCGCCTTGCGATAAAAGCCCAGAAGGTCGCGGTCACGCGAGATGTCGGTCACGCGCGTGTTGATGCCCCATTTCACCCGGTCCGGCAGACCACGATTGATAAGCTCTTGGCAAAACTCGACGAATTTCTTCTTGTTGATGGTCGGCTCTTCATCGGCAAGGATAAAGAAGCCGACGCCGTGATCGTTCACCAGACGCTCGATCTCGTCCACAACCTTGATTGGGTCACGCACCCGGTAGTCGCGCCAGAATTTCCACTGCGAGCAGAAAGAGCAGGTAAAAGGACAGCCGCGCGCCATGTTCGGGATGGCGACTTTGACGCCCAAAGGAACATAGACGTATTTGTCCCACTCCAGAATGGACCAATCCGGATCGATCCCATCCAGGTTCTTGACCGTGGGCGCGGCTTGGGTGCTGACAATCTCGGTGCCGTCGAGAAAGGCCAACCCCTTGATCTTGCGCCGATCGGCAGGCCAACGGCCCGCCTGCACGGCTTGCATCAGGTCGACGAGGATTTCCTCGCCCTCCCCCCTTACGATCACATCGATCCATGGCGCTTCTGTCAGCACCTGACGAAACATGAAGGTTGCGTGGATGCCGCCCAAAACGCGCAGGGCCTGAGGAGCCACCTCCTGCGCAACCCGCAGCACCTCTTCAGCCTCGTAAATCGCGGGGGTGATCGCAGTGGTGCCCACCACGTCGGGCGACAAGGCGCGCAGCCGGCTGCGGAGCGCGTCTGCGTCATAATGGTTCGTCATCGCGTCGATGAAATGGATATCATCAAAACCCGCCGCGCGCAGTGAACCGGTAAGATAGGCCACCCAAGCGGGCGGCCAGTTGCCTGCGATTTCCGCCCCGCCGGAATGATAATTCGGGTGAACAAACACGATCCGCATGCCGTATCTCCGAAAGAAGTGTCAACTCTTATTGACACATCTCCTCGGGGCTGACGTTGATCTATGTCAAATCGAGACGCAGCCGGCACTTCTTCGGACAAGAGGTCGCGAAACGAAAATGGGGCAGTCGCCTGCCCCATTTTCACAGCAGTCTTGCATCTACCCGGCGTCTCAGTCGCCGTCTTTGTTGATCAGCCCATATTTGCGCAGCTTCACGTAAAGCGACTGCCGCGACAGGCTGAGCATGTCGGCCGCAGCCACCCGGTTGTTGCGGGTCAATTCCAGCGCCGTCTCAATGCACATCTTTTCGATCACATCCGTGGTTTCCGCGACAATGTCCTTGAGCGTCGACGACCCCACCAGCTCCATCACATTGCGCATGCCTTCTTCATTTGGCGGACCCGCAGGCCGGCGCAAGGTGTCGGCACGGCTGACATCGCGCACCACCAAAGCCAACACCGGGTTCGGTCGGTTGTTGAGCCAGCTTGCAGAAAGCTCTACCGCTGTTTGGCCGGAAAAATCGGTGGTTAGGCGCGTTGCGTAAAGGCGCAGCTGCCCGGTGCGCTTGACGTTGTCCATCAACACGCGCAGGTCGACCGCCCCACGGGCAAAGAAATCCGCCAAAGACCGGCCGCGCACCGCAGCCGTATTGGCACTATCGGTGAGATTCAGGAACGCTTCGTTGGCCGAGACGATATTGCCTTCGGCATCGGCAAAAACGATGCCGTCCACGCCTTCCTGATACAGCCGGGCCAGATTGGCCGTCAGCTCATCACCCTGCGGCGAAAGGCTGTCGGCCTGATCGATCTGGCACATCAGCAAACGCTCACCTGCCGCACGGAACATAGTGGGCGTAACCAAAAGCCGCCGCTGTGACCGATGCGCTGAAAGTTCGATCGGGCCACCACTTTCCGCAACGGCAAGGTTTGCCATGCTTTCCAGAAATTCACCCCGCCGACGGCCTTCGAATTCTTGAGCGATCGCCGCCCCAATCATTTCGGCGCGGCTTCCGCCCATCAGATTTGCAGCAGCCGCGTTCAAATCTGTGATCCGGCCCGTGGACATCGACACGATCACAATCGGGTCGCGCCCCACTTCCATCAGAACACGGTAGCGGGTGTCCGCTTCCCGCTGCACTTCGTAATCCCGCTCCAGCGCGAGTTGTGCACTGATCAGCTGCTGCTGCACCTCGGCAATCGGCCGCAAGTCGCGCCCGATCATCAGAACCGAGTCATCCGATCCGATCTTGTGAAGGGAATAGCGCACCGGAAATTCCCATGCGGTGCGATCGGCATGGTTCAACTCAATCACCGGAGGCGTCCGGCGATTACCAAGATCTACCAACCGTGCTTCCAGCTTGCGCCAGCTCTCTGATGCAAGCAAAGTGGGCAGTGCTGCACCCTCCCAATCTGCCACCCGCGCCTGCATGCCATGAGCGGGGTTCGCAAGAACCGAGATGACCTTGTGGGCAGGAGAGATGAGAAGAGCCAGATCGCAAGCAGAAGCTATGATTTCGCCCAGCATGTCTGGGGCCATCAACGGAAGCTTGCCGCCGTTCAAAAGGTGCCGTCCATCCGTTGTCACCTGACTATCCGTTCTTTTGCTGCGCACCGCCCAAGGGCTGGCACACTCTACGTTATGACTGTCACCAAAGGCCGTTTGCAGCTAAGGTCAAGAGCCTCGACCGCTTTTGGCAGATCGTTTGTCACGATATCCACCCCTGCTACAGTCTCGATGTCTTCCCCCCGCCCCAGTATCGCACCTCCAAGAGCGATGCGCAGTCCGTTTGATGTTTCTTCCCTGAGGGTTTTCACCAAGCCGGTGCAAGATTCAAGCCTTTCATGGCAAGCAACAGAAATCATTGCGGCATCGAAGCGACATTGCGCCAAAAGTGCGGCTAGCTCTGTGGCCTTTGGCCCGACGCGAAGGCAGACAGAGATGCCCTGACGCCGCATCCAGCCCGACACCACGCGCGCCCCGAGCGTATGTTGCTCTCCCTCGGGCACCACAAGCAGCAAGGTAGACCTGCCCACCCCATCGGTGCCATCGGCCTGCCATGACCGCCCAAGCTCATTCAGATGCGCCTGAAGGCGCGCAGAGCCGATGCTGACTTCTGCAAAGGAGGCCGTATCGTTTTCCCAAGCCCGTCCCAACCGGCGGGCAACTTCCGGAATGTAGTGATCCGCCAGCACCTCTGTCGAAACCCGTGCCCTTTCAAACTTGGCCAGAACCAAATCCAACGGGTGTGCATCTTGCGCGCGCACCGAAGCCATCACAGATGCCAGAAGCGGTTCTCTCAGAGCTACGGGGCCTGCACTTCCGCGCGCGGCAACACGCGCCATCACATCCGCCGCAAACCGCGAAAGGCCCGCCTCGCTCAGCCTGCGTAGCCCGTCCATCGAAAGATTGCCATCTCGCATCTCAGGCTCCGAGTTCACTTCGCAGACCGCACGCCAGCGACACAACCGTGTGAACGGCAGACCCGGCGGCGCAACCCTTAACCGTGCATTGCTTCCCTCACTGTCTGCCTTAGGACCAAAGTTGTCAAATCAAATTGACACGCACCCAGACACCCCGGCGCTCTAAGGCAGGCAACTCAGTGTTGCGCCACGGAAATCTTTTATTTGCCCTTGTGCGACCGCCTGAGAACTGGGCGCCCAAGGCCGCCAGCACCCTTACGCGAAATGTGTAAGTTTATGTTGACACTTTCGGCTCTCCGTCTAACCTGTAGGAACGCAGACCAAAGGGAGGGCCGCGGCACATGCAGCCAAAGCCAAATCAGCCAGAGCGCAGGCGCCTCTATTCGCCCGCAGAGCGGGCCCGCCGGGACGCGACAAAATGGACGCTCGTGCAGGGTATTCTTGCGCCGCTGCAATTTTTGGTCTTTGGCCTCTCGCTCATCCTTGTCCTGCGGTTTCTCTGGACGGGAGATGGCTATGCGGCAGCGACCCTCTCCATTCTGGTCAAGACAGCGCTGCTCTTTGTGATCATGGTTACCGGCGCGATCTGGGAGAAGGTGGTCTTTGGCCAGTATCTCTTTGCGCCTGCTTTCTTTTGGGAAGATGTCGTCAGCTTTGGCGTCATCGCCCTGCACAGCTTTTATCTTTACGGTCTGGGCAGCGGCGCCCTGTCCGCCTCCGCCCAAATGGCCGTCGCTCTGGCCGCCTACGCCGCCTATGTCGTGAATGCCGCGCAGTTTCTGTGGAAGCTTCGCATGGCACGCCGCGATGCCGAGGCAGAACAGCCCGACACGTCGCTCAAAGGGGTTGCCGCATGAGCCTCGACACCCCCGCCCTTGATCTGCAAACACGCGGCTGCCGCGACACTCCCATCCTCAAGGAACGCGGCCAACGCGAAGTGTTCTGTGGCCTGACGGGAATCATCTGGCTGCACCGCAAGATGCAGGACGCCTTCTTCCTCGTCGTGGGCAGCCGCACCTGTGCGCATCTGCTGCAATCCGCAGCCGGCGTGATGATCTTCGCCGAACCCCGCTTTGGCACCGCGATTCTGGAAGAAAAGGATCTCGCCGGTCTGGCCGATGCCAATACCGAACTCGACCGCGAGGTCGCCCGCCTTCTGGCCCGCCGCCCCGATATCAAGCAACTCTTTCTTGTCGGTTCCTGCCCGTCCGAGGTGATCAAGTTGGATCTCGCCCGCGCGGCCGAACGGCTGACCACGCTGCACGCCCCCCATGTGCGGGTCTACAACTATTCCGGCTCCGGCATCGAGACGACCTTTACCCAAGGCGAAGATGCCTGCCTTGCCGCCATGGTCCCCACACTGGCCAGCACCACCGCCCGCGAACTCCTTGTCGTGGGCGCCCTGCCCGATGTGGTCGAAGACCAGTGCCTGTCCTTGCTCGCACAGCTCGGCATCGGCCCGGTGCGGATGCTGCCCGCCCGCCGCTCGGCCGATCTGCCCGCCGTCGGTCCCAACACGGTCTTTGCACTGGTCCAGCCTTTCTTGGGCGATACCCATGCCGCCCTGATCCGGCGCGGCGCCACCCACTTGCCCGCTGCGTTTCCCTTTGGCGAAGAGGGCACCACCGCCTGGCTTTGGGCGGTGGCGCAAGCGTTCGGCGTGCCGCGCGCGCAGTTCGATGGCGTCACCGCCGCGCCGCGTGCCCGCGCTGCCAAGGCCGTCGCCGCGCATGCCAGCACGCTGAACGGCAAATCGGTGTTCTTCTTCCCCGACAGCCAACTCGAAATCCCGCTCGCCCGCTTTCTCGCCCGCGAATGCGGCATGACCCCGATCGAGGTCGGCACCCCCTTCCTCCACGCCGCCATCACCGGCCCCGATCTCGACCTGCTGCCCGAAGGCCCGGTCATCTCGGAAGGTCAGGATGTCGAACGCCAGCTGGATCGCCAGCACGCCGCCCGTCCCGATCTCACCGTCTGCGGCCTTGGCCTTGCCAACCCGCTGGAGGCCAAGGGCCACACCACCAAATGGGCGATCGAACTCGTGTTCACCCCCGTGCATTTCTATGAACAGGCGGGCGATCTTGCTGGCCTCTTCAGCCGTCCCCTGCGGCGCAAAGCGCTCCTGACCGCCCCCATCACCTGTTCCCAAATATCCCGGGGTCCGGGGCAGAGCCCCGGAGGCCAGCCATGAAGCTGACCCTCTGGACCTATGAAGGCCCCCCCCATGTGGGTGCGATGCGTGTCGCCACCGGGATGACCGGGCTGCACTATGTGCTGCACGCGCCGCAGGGCGATACCTATGCCGATCTTCTCTTCACGATGATCGAACGGCGCAACCATCGCCCGCCGGTCACCTATACCACCTTTCAGGCCCGCGATCTGGGCGCCGATACCGCGAACCTGTTCAAGGATGCCGCGCGCGACGCCTATGCCCGGTTCAAACCGCAGGCGATGATCGTGGGGGCCTCCTGCACCGCCGAACTCATTCAGGATGATCCCGGTGGTTTGGCCGAGGCCATTGGTCTGCCCTGCCCGGTGATCCCGCTCGATCTGCCCAGCTATCAGCGCAAGGAAAACTTCGGCGCGGATGAAACCTTTCACCAGATCTGCCGCGCGCTGGTCAAACCGATGCCGCGCACCGAAACCATCACCTGCAATATCCTTGGCGCGACCGCGCTTGGGTTCCGCCACCGCGATGATGTGGCCGAGATTACCAAGCTTCTGGGCCTGATGGGCATTGCGGTCAATGTGGCGGCCCCGATGGGCGCCTCACCCGCCGATATCGCCCGCATGGGTCAGGCGCATTTCAACGTGCTGCTCTACCCCGAAACCGGCGAATCCGCCGCCCGCTGGCTGGAGCGGTCCTGCAACCAGCCCTACACCAAGACGGTGCCGATCGGTGTGGGCGCCACCCGCGATTTCCTGCACGAAGTGGCGGCCCTCACCGGCCTGTCGCCGCAGGTGGATGAAAGCGGTCTGCGCCTGCCGTGGTGGAGCGCATCGGTGGACTCGACCTATCTGACCGGCAAGCGTGTGTTCATTTTCGGCGACGCCACCCATGTGATCGCCGCCGCCCGCATCGCCGCGACCGAAATCGGCTTCGAAGTGGTTGGCATGGGCTGCTACAACCGCGAATTCGCCCGGCCCTTGCGCGCCGCGGCCAAGGCTTACGGGCTTGAGGCGCTGATCACCGATGATTACCTCGAGGTCGAGGACGCCATCGCCGCCGCCGCCCCCGAACTGATCCTTGGCACCCAGCAGGAACGCCATATCGGCAAACGCTTGGGCATTCCTTGCGCCGTGATCTCGAGCCCCGTGCATGTGCAGGATTTCCCCGCCCGCTACAGCCCGCAAATGGGGTTCGAAGGCGCGAATGTGATCTTTGACAGCTGGATTCATCCGCTGGTCATGGGTCTGGAAGAACACCTTCTGACCATGTTCCGCGAGGATTTCGAGTTTCACTCCGACGCTGGCCCCAGCCACCACGGCGCCAAGGCCGATCTGCGTGAAATTGGGGACGTCGCGCCCGTGGCCGATCTTGCTGGGGGGGCGCTGCCCCCCGGCTTCGCCCCCCCCCGGGATATTTATGAACAGATGACAACGGCAGAGGCAGCGCAGGCTGGACCGGTCTGGCAGGCGGCTGCCGAGCGCGAGTTGAAGAAGATCCCCTTCTTTGTGCGTGGCAAGGCCAAGCGCAACACCGAAAGCTATGCCGCCGAAAAGGGCGTGGCCGAGATTTCTGTCGAAACCCTCTATGAGGCAAAAGCCCATTATGCGCGATGATGGATATACATCGTCGGGAATGACTGCGCCGAAAGGCGACGGGGTTTACCGTTTCGTGATCGTGACGCTGGATGCCCATGCGGCAGGCCCGGCGGCACGAATCGCGCCCCGGCTTGCCAAAGATTTTCCGGGCATCGAGGTGTCCGTGCATGCCGCCGCCGAATGGGCCGAAAACCCCGCCGCTCTGGCCGCCGCCAAGGCCGCAGTGAATAGCGCGGATCTGGTTGTGGCGAACCTTCTGTTCATCGAAGAGCATATCGCGGCGATCCTGCCCGAATTGCAGGCCGCGCGCACGCGCGCCGATGCCTTTGTCGGCGTGATTGCCGACCCCTCGGTCGTCAAGCTGACGCGGATGGGCGATCTGGACATGAGCGTCGAAGCCTCGGGGCCGATGGCGCTGTTGAAAAAGCTGCGCGGCAGCAAGCAACCCTCGGCCAGTTCGGGCGAAAAGCAGATGGCGATGCTGCGGCGTCTGCCCAAGATCCTGAAGTATTTCCCCGGCAAGGCGCAGGATCTGCGCGCCTGGTTCTTGTCGATGCAATATTGGCTTGGCGGGTCGGACGACAACCTTGAAGCCATGGTGCGCTTTCTGGTGAGCCGCTATTCCGGCAAGCGTGACTGGGCCAAGATCGCGGCGGCGGCACCGATCGATTATCCGGAGGTCGGCCTTTACCACCCTCAGCTGCCCGAGCGCATCAGCACCCAGACCGCAGCCATCCCACGGCCGGAGAATGCGAGAGCCACGGTCGGGCTGCTGATGCTGCGCAGCTATATCCTTGCAGGCGACACCGCGCATTACGATGCCGTGATCGCGGCGTTTGAAGCCAAGGGCATCGCGGTCTTGCCCGCCTTTGCCGGGGGGCTGGATGGCCGCCCCGCGCTGGAGTCCTATTTTCAGGGTCCGGTCGGGGCCAAGATCGACGCGCTGGTGTCTTTGACCGGGTTCAGTCTGGTCGGCGGTCCCGCCTATAATGACAGTCCGGCGGCGGTGGCGGCGCTTGCCGCACTGGATGTGCCCTATATCGCTGCGCATCCGCTCGAGTTTCAGACCTTGG
The DNA here is from genome assembly GCF_002794355.1 of Pseudorhodobacter sp. MZDSW-24AT. Taxonomy (GTDB): domain Bacteria; phylum Pseudomonadota; class Alphaproteobacteria; order Rhodobacterales; family Rhodobacteraceae; genus Pseudotabrizicola. The sequence goes on from NZ_PGOI01000012.1 coordinate 149,242, forward strand.
GCCAATGGAGCAGCTCGGGCGGCGGCCTTGGTCCGGTCGAGACCACCATGCTGATCGCCCTGCCCGAAATCGACGGCGCGACCAATCCCACTGTCTTTGCCGGACGGCATGATCTGGGCGGTTGCACGGGTTGTGCTCAACGGTGCCAGCCGCAAAGCGCCGAGGCGCTGACGACGCGGGCCATGGCGCCTTGCTTCGAGCGGATTGAGGCCTTGACCGACAAGGTCGCGCGTTTGGCCCGCCTGCGGCGCTCGGAGGTAGCGGCGCGCAAGGTGGGGATCGTGCTTTACGGATTTCCACCCAATGCCGGGGCGGCCGGAACCGCAGCCTATCTGGCGGTGTTCGAGTCCTTGCACAACACGCTGCACGCCCTGCGCGCCGCGGGCTATTGCGTTGACCCGCCTGCCACCGTCGAGGATCTGCGCGAGGCAGTGTTGGGCGGATCGGCAAAGACTTACGGGCAGCCCGCCAATGTGGCCGCGATCGTGCCCGCGGCGGAGATGGTGGCAAAGACACGCTGGTTGCGCGATGTGGAGGCCGCTTGGGGCCCGGCCCCGGGGCGCGTGCAGAGCGACGGGCGCGGCGTGTATGTTCTGGGCCGCCAGATGGGCCATGTCTTTGTCGGCCTGCAGCCAGTCTTCGGCTATGAGGGCGACCCGATGCGCCTTTTGTTCGAGAAGGGCTTTGCGCCGACCCATGCCTTCACCACCTTCTATCGCTGGATGCGTGACGATTTTGGCGCCGATGTGCTGCTGCACTTCGGAATGCATGGCGCGCTGGAATTCATGCCGGGCAAGCAGGCGGGATTGGGGGAAAGCTGCTGGCCTGACCGGCTGATCGGCAATCTGCCGAACGTCTACCTCTATGCGGCGAACAACCCATCCGAGGCGACTTTGGCCAAGCGTCGATCAAATGCAGTGACGATCACGCATCTGACCCCGCCCTTGGCGCAATCCGGCCTCTACAAGGGCCTTGCGGATGTGAAGGACACCGTCTCGCGCCTGCGCGCCCTGCCGCCGGGCGCGCCGGAGGCCGCTGATTTGACCGCGCTGCTGCGCGAACAAGCCCGGGCAGTCGATCTGGAGCCCGGCGATCTCGACCGGCTTTGGATCAAGCTTTTGGAAACCGAAGGCGCCTTGATCACGGATGGGCTGCATGTGCTGGGCCAGCGCATGAGCGATGACCAGCGGCAGGCGATGCTCAACCTGATGCCTGACAGCGCCGACAAGGCAAAGGCAGACCGTCTTTTACGCGAAGAGCATGAAATGCCGGCGCTTCTGCGGGCCCTGTCGGGCCGGTTCATCCAGCCGGTGCCCGGCGGCGACCTGATCCGCGCGCCCGAGATTTTGCCCACCGGGCGCAATATCCACGCCTTTGACCCTTTCCGCATGCCGACCGCCTTTGCCATGCAGGATGGTGCGGCGCAGGCCGGTCGGCTCTTGGCGGCGGCAGAGCGGCTGCCGCGTTCGGTCGCACTGGTGCTGTGGGGGTCGGACAACATCAAATCCGATGGCGGCCCCATCGCGCAGGCGCTGGCTCTGATGGGCGCGCGGCCACGGTTTGACCATTACGGGCGGCTCTCCGGTGCCGATCTGATCCCGCTGGCGGAACTGGGCCGCCCGCGCATTGACGTGGTGATGACCCTGTCGGGGATTTTCCGCGATCTGTTGCCTTTGCAGACCCGCATGCTGGCAGAGGCGGCCTTCAAGGCAGCCACGGCAGATGAGCCCCTGAGCCAGAACTTCATCCGTGCGCATGCGCTTGCCTATGCGGCCGAGATGGGGGTGGACATGGACACCGCCGCCTTGCGGGTGTTTTCCAATGCGGAAGGCGCTTATGGCTCGAACGTCAATGTGCTGGTGGGAAGCTCGGCCTTTGGCGCCGAAGATGAGTTGGCCGACGCCTATGAGGCGCGCAAGAGCTTTGCCTACGGCCGACTGGGAAAGCCTGTGCAGAACGCCGCATTGCTGCAAAAGGCGCTGAAGGACGTGGATCTGGCCTATCAGAATCTGGAGTCGGTCGAGCTTGGGGTGACGTCGGTCGACCATTACTTCGACACGCTGGGTGGTATTGCGCGCGCGGTAAAGCGGGCCCGTGGCGGGCAGGATGCCCCGGTCTTCATCGGCGATCAGACCCGTGGCACCGGCACCGTGCGCAGCCTGCGCGACCAGATCGCGCTGGAAACCCGGTCACGCAGTCTGAACCCCAAGTTTTTCGAGGCTTTGCTGCGGCATGGCGCCGAAGGGGTGCGCCAGATCGAGGCGCATGTGACCAATACATTGGGCTGGTCGGCGACCACCGCACAGGTGGACCCATGGGTCTATCAGCGCCTGTCGGAGACCTTTGTGCTGGATGAGACCATGCGCAAGCGCCTGTCCACCCTCAACCCCGAAGCCAGCAACCGGATGGCGCAGCGGCTCTTGGAAGCCTCGGATCGCGCCTATTGGCAGCCCGATGCCGAAACCCTCGCCGCGCTGCAACGCGCCGCCGATGAGATGGAAGACCGTTTGGAAGGGATCGCGGCAGAATGAGATGCGGGATCGCCTGTGACGTCGGTGGACTGGGGCTCTGCCCCAGACCCCGGGATATTTTTGAACAGATGAAAGGGGCGACAGCATGAGCCCGCGTGACGAGATACCAAATCTGAGAGGCCTTGATGGCGACGGGTCGGTGCAGGTGCATCAGGATGCCAGTCTGAAGATCGAAGGCGCCAAGGTGTTTTCGGTCTATGGCAAGGGCGGGATCGGGAAATCGACCACCAGCTCGAACCTGTCGGCCGCGTTTTCCATGATGGGAAAGCGCGTGTTGCAGATCGGCTGTGACCCCAAGCATGACAGCACATTCACCCTGACCGGGCGGCTGCAATCGACGGTGATCGACATTCTGAAGGAGGTGGATTTCCACGCCGAGGAATTGCGCCCCGAAGATTACGTCGCCGTTGGCTTTAACGGCGTGAAATGCGTGGAGGCCGGTGGGCCGCCCGCAGGCACGGGCTGTGGCGGCTATGTCGTGGGCCAGACGGTGAAGCTCTTGAAGCAGCATCACCTTTTGGAAGACACCGATGTGGTGATCTTTGACGTGCTGGGCGATGTGGTCTGCGGTGGTTTTGCCGCGCCCTTGCAGCATGCGGACCGCGCGGTGATCGTCACCGCCAACGACTTTGACAGCATCTATGCGATGAACCGCATCATCGCAGCGGTGCAGGCGAAATCGGGCAATTACAAGGTGCAGCTTGCGGGCTGCGTCGCCAACCGGTCACGCGAAACCGATGAGGTGGACCGCTATTGCGCCCGCGTCGGCTTTAACCGTCTGGCGCATATGCCCGACATTGACGCCATCCGCCGCAGCCGTCTGAAGAAGAAGACCCTGTTCGAAATGGATGACGCCGAAGACGTGGTCATGGCGCGCGCCGAATACATGAAGCTGGCCGATACGCTCTGGCGGTCGGTGCAGGCCCCCGGATCGACGCCCGCCCCCCTGCCTGACCGCGACATCTTTGAACTTCTGGGATTTGATTGATCATGTCCGACTATTCCACCACCCGAGCCCGGGTCGAGGATTACTTCGACCGCAGCGCCACCAAAGTGTGGGAGCGTTTGTGCTCTGACGCGCCGGTCAGCCGCATCCGGCAGACCGTGCGCATGGGGCGGGATGAGATGCGCGCGATCATGCTGGCGCAACTGCCGGCCGATCTGACGGGCGCGCGGGTTCTGGACGCAGGCTGCGGCACCGGGCTGATGACGGCAGAACTGGCGCGGCGCGGCGCGGATGTGGTGGCGGTGGATATCTCGCCGCAGCTGATCGCCATTGCCGAAGAGAGGCTCGAAGCGCGGTTCCGCCCGCGGGTGACCTTTGCCGCGGGCGATATGACCGACGACGCCCATGGCAGCTTTGACCATGTGATCGCGATGGACAGCCTGATCTATTACCGGGCGGCGGATATCATCAGCATCTTGCAACGGCTGGGGCAGCGCACGCGCGGCAAGATCGTGTTCACCGTGGCCCCGCGCACACCGTTTCTGATGACCTTTTTCACCGCCGGTAAGCTGTTTCCACGCGCGGATCGCTCACCCACCATGATCCCGCATGCCTTTGACAGCCTTGCGAAATCAGCCGGGCCGGGGTTGTCGCGCGTCAACCGGGTCAGCCGCGGGTTCTATATCAGCGAATGTCTGGAGTACCGGCCATGATCCTGCGCAAGAAGGACATTGCAAAGCTGGGGGCCGGATGGATGCCCTTTGCCGATGCAGCGTCCGAGGGGCTGCCCTTGGGCCAGCTTCTGCGGCTGAGCCTGTTTCAGGTGTCAGTGGGCATGGCGACGGTGCTGCTTTTGGGCACGCTGAACCGGGTAATGATCGTCGAGCTGTCGATCCCGGCGATGCTGGTGGCGTTGATGATTGCCATTCCGGTGCTGGTGGCGCCGTTCCGCGCCTTTCTGGGCCATCGCAGCGACACCCATCGCAGCGCGATTGGCTGGAAGCGGGTGCCGTACCTTTGGTTTGGCAGCCTGTGGCAGATGGGCGGGCTGGCCGTCATGCCTTTCGCGCTCATCGTGCTGTCGGGCGACCAGATCCATGGCCCGGCTTGGGCAGGTGAGATGCTGGCGGCGCTGGCCTTCCTGATGACCGGGCTTGGAATGCACATGACGCAAACGGCGGGGCTTGCGCTGGCTGCCGACAGGGCAAGCGATGAAACAAGGCCCCGCGTGGTGGCGCTGCTTTACATCATGTTCTTGGTGGGAATGGGCGTCTCGGCGGTGATCGTGGGCTATCTTTTGCGCGACTATGACCCCATCACGCTGGTGCGCGTGGTGCAGGGCTGCGGGGCAGCCACGCTTGTGCTGAACATCATCGCGCTGTGGAAGCAGGAGAAAGTGGCGCCGATGACCAAGGCAGAGCGCGCCGCGCCGCGCCCACAGTTCCGGGATGCTTGGCGCGATCTGCTGGCAGGCGGCACGGCGGGGCGATTGCTGGCGGTGGTGGTGCTGGGCACGCTGGCGTTTCAGATGCAGGACGTGCTGCTGGAGCCCTATGGCGGCGAGATTCTGGGCCTGTCGGTCGGGGCGACCACGCTCTTGACCGCCGCTTGGGCCTGCGGGGCGTTGATCGGCTTTTTGCTGGCGGCGCGCTGGCTGACGCGCGGGCTGGATCCTTACCGCATGGCCGCACGCGGCATTCTGGCCGGGATCACGGCTTTCTCCTGCGTGATCTTTGCGGCGCCGCTGGACAGCACCCTGATCTTTTACGCAGGGGCTTTTGGCATCGGCTTTGGCGGCGGGCTCTTTGGCATCTCCACCCTGACCGCCGCCATGACGATGCCAGCGCGCAGCATGGCGGGGGCGGGGCTTGCGCTGGGGGCTTGGGGCGCCGCGCAAGCAACGGCGGCAGGCCTTGCCATCCTGATCGGCGGCACCTTGCGCGATGTCGTCAGCCATCTGGCCACCAGCGGCAAGCTGGGCGCGCTGACCGACCCGAGCATCGGCTATTCGGCCGTCTATCACCTTGAGATCGGGTTGCTTTTTGCAACCCTTGTCGTCCTTGGCCCGCTGGTCAAGGTCGGCATCCTGACCCCACCGAAACCGGACGCCGACGGGGGCAAACTGGCCCTTGCCGAATTCCCAACCTGAATGAACGGAGGACCAATCCATGGTTGGCGTAAACTTCTTTGGTAACTTTGATCTGGCAAGCCTGTCGATCTGGCTGTTCTGGGGCTTTTTCGCCCTGCTGATCTATTACCTGCAAACCGAAAACATGCGCGAAGGCTATCCGCTGGAGACCGAGGATGGCCTGCCCGCGCCGAACCAGGGCCCCTTCCCTGTGCCCAAGCCCAAGACCTTTCTGTTGCCGAATGGCAAAGGCAGCGTGACCGTGCCTTCGGTGCAGAACGAAGCCGAACATCGCCGCACTGATCTTGCCTTGGCCCGCACCGCCGTCTCTGAAGGCTTCCCGCATGCCCCCACCGGCAACCCGATGCTGGATGGCGTCGGCCCCGCCTCTTGGGCGCCGCGTCGGGACGAGCCCGAGCTGGACGGTCATGGCCATGCCAAGATCGTGCCGATGGCGATGGCCAAGGGCTTTGCGGTCAGCGCAGGGCGCGATCCGCGCGGCCTGCCGGTTCAAGCCGCCGATCTGGAAGTGGTGGGCCGCATCAGCGACATGTGGGTCGACGCGCCCGAGCAGATGGTGCGCTACCTTGAGGTCGAGCTGAACTCGGGCGAGCGCCGTCTGATCCCGATGACATTGGCGCGGATCTGGGCCGATCGTGTTCGCGTGCGCGCCATCACCTCGGACCAATTCGCCAACATCCCGCCGACCAAGTCGCTCACCACCGTGACCAAGCTCGAGGAAGAGAAAATCTCGGCCTATGTCGCTTCGGGCTGGATGTATGCGACGGGTCGCAAATACGGCAACTGAACGCAAGGGGGGCGGCGCGCGCCCGCGCCGCCCCGTCTTACCCGCACATACGGAGGGTCTGAGATGTCAGACCGCAATCGCGATTTCGACTTTGAACTGATGCCCGGCGTTCCGGCCGGACTGCCAAAGGGGGAAGAGATCCTCTGGCAGGGCAAACCGCAGGCCATGGCGCTTGCGCGGGAAGCCTATAAGATCAACTGGATCGCCGCCTATATGCTGGCAATCGTGGTCTGGCGCGCAGGCGGGGCCTATGCGGATGGCGGCGCGGCACTGATGGTTGCGACCGGCCTGCCCTATCTGGCTCTGGCGCTTGCGGGTTACGCCGTGGTCTATCTTCTGGCCTTTGCGCAGGCACGGGCGTCGATCTACACCATCACCAGCGCGCGGGTGATCCTGCGGATCGGGGCGGCGCTGCCCATCACCTATACCATTCCCTTCCTGCGGATCGGCACCGCGCGGCTGGATCTGCGCCCCGGCGGCACCGGCACCATCGCGCTTGAAATCACCGAAGGCGCGCGCCTGTCTTTTGCGGTGCTCTGGCCACATCTACGCCCCGGCTTTGCCAAGCAAACACAGCCCGCGCTGCGTTGCATCGCTGATGCGCAGAACGTGGCCCGTCTGCTTGCCGATGCGGCACAGGCCAAACTGAACGAACCTGTCGTGACGATGGCCCCCGTGGGTGCCGTCTTGGCCGCAGAATAAGAGGCGCACCATGGCCCAGCTTCGCAGCCTTGCCGACCGTCCCTCGCCCGAGCGCGAGATGATCCCGCGTGTTCTTCTGTGGGCCATGTTCGCCCTTGCGATGATCACCTTGGCCATCGTCACGCTCTCGGTTCTGACCAACCGCCCGCATGTGGGCGTTCCGCCAGCCGCAACCGCCGTGTCAGAGCGGTGGCTGGTTCTTGAAGGCAAGTCAGCACAGGCGGTTGTGGTCCGCGATGCTGACGGCACCCTGCTGATGGATCTGCCGCATGGCGGTTTCATCACCGTGATCCAGTCGGCCATGGCGCGTGCGCGCTTGGTCGCCAAGGTTACGGGCAATCCACCCTTGAGGATTGTGCGCTACGACAACGGCCGTCTTGTGGCCGAAGACCCGACCACGGGCTGGAGCGCCGAGCTTTATGCCTTTGGCGGCGACAACAAAGCCGCGTTCGAACGGCTGCTGGACCAACCAAAATAAGGGAACCAAGATCATGGGATTTTTCACCAAAGCGAAGGAACAGGTGCCCTGCACCGTCGAGGTCAGCCACCGGTTCGAGGCCCTGCACGCCCACGTCCGTTTCAACAATGGCGCCGTGGTGCATCCGGGGGACGAGGTGCTTGTGCATGGCGCGCCGGTGCTGGCCGCCTATGGCGAGCTCGTCATCGAAGACCGTGTCGCCACCATCACCCGCGCCACATGGCTGGAACGCCAATGGGTGCGGATGACGGGCGATTTCGACTTCATGGAGCTGTGCGAATTCTCCTTTTCCGAGGAGTTGACGGTATGAAAGACGCGTCTCACGACACCACGCATGGCGAACTGCACGCCGAACTGTCGGGCAAGTTCGACACCACCGCGATGGCCACCGACACCACGCTTTTGAATCCACGGTTCTACACCACCGATTTCGACGAGATGGACCGCATCGACGTCACCCCCGTCCGCGCCGAATGGGACGTGCTGATCGCGCAGATGAGGTCAGACCCGAACAAGGGCCACTTCAAGAAGAACGCCGACTGGGATCACGTCGACTGGGCCGGTATGGACCCTGCCTTGCGCGCCGAGTTCATCGATTTTCTGGTGTCCTCCTGCACGGCCGAATTCTCGGGCTGCGTGCTTTACAAGGAAATGAAACGCCGCGGCAACAATCCCGACATTTGCGAGCTGTTCAACTACATGGCCCGTGATGAGGCGCGGCATGCCGGTTTCATCAATGATGCGCTGCGCGAAGCGGGCGTTGCGGTGAACCTTGGCTTTCTGACCAAGGCCAAGAAATACACCTATTTCCGGCCCAAGTTCATCTACTACGCCACTTACCTGTCGGAAAAGATCGGCTACGCGCGCTACATCACCATCTATCGCCACCTTGAGGCGCATCCCGAACACCGGTTCCACCCCATTTTCAAATGGTTCCGCGAATGGTGCAATGACGAGTTCAGCCATGGCGAGGCCTTTGCCCTTCTGATGCGCACCGATCCAAAACTGACGCAAAGCTGGCAGAACAAGCTGTGGATCCGCTTTTTCCTGACGGCGGTCTATTCCACCATGTGGGTGCGCGATCACGCCCGCGTGGATTTCCACGACGCGCTGGGCGTCGATATCGACTGGTATGACCAGGAAGTGTTCCGCAAGACATCGGCGATCGCACGGCAGGTGTTTCCGGTGGAGCTGGATATCGACCACCCGCGCTGGATTCCGGGCCTGCGCCGCATGAATGCGGCCATGCTGGATATGGAACGCGGGGCAAAACAGGGCGGCGCGAAAGGCCGTCTGACCAAGGCTTGGGGCACGGCGCGCGCCCTTGCCGCCTTCGTTTCGCTTTACACGATCCCGGTCATCAAGACGACGCCCCCCGCAAATGTGCGGCTGGAGCCAGCGTATTGACCGCGATCTTTCAGATCGCCGCGCAAGCGGTGATTGCGGCAGCGGGATGGGCGCGTCCCGCCGCCGCGCGTGGCCCCTCTGGACACAGGGGGGCCACGTATGTCCTTGACTAACCCATGGCTCGCCGCGCTGTCAGCCATTTTCCTGTGGTGGATCTCCACCGGGCTGATCCTGTGGCGGGTGCGGCGTGCCGATAACGAAGGCCATGACGCGCATCTGTGGTCGGTCCTGCTGGGACTGCCGCTGTTGCTGGCGGGGATTGTCGGGCTGAATGAAACCCTGTCCGACACTTCGGCGTTTGGGGCCTATCTGGCCTTTCTCTCGGCGCTCGCGGTCTGGGCCTGGGTCGAACTTGCCTTTCTGTCGGGCATCATCACTGGCCCCAACACCAAGCCCTGCCCCGAAAACCTGTCCCTGCCCTTGCGCTTCTTACGTGCGGTGGGGACCATTCTTTGGCATGAACTGGTGCTGATCGCGCTTTTGGCCACCATCGCATTGATGACCCAAGACGCAGCCAACATCTTTGGACTCTGGACCTTTGCCATCCTGTTCTTCGCGCGCATTTCGGCCAAGCTGAACCTGTTCTTCGGCGTGCCGCGCATTCATACCGAGTTCTTGCCGCGTCCGCTTCAGCATCTGGCCAGCCATTTCCGCCATGCGCCGATGAACTGGGTGTTCCCGCTCTCGATCACCCTGCTCAGCTATGCCTCCTATTGCTGGCTGGAACGCGCCTCTGCCGCTTCTACGCCCGGCGCGCTGATCGGCTTTACGCTGCTCTCTGCCCTGACCCTGCTCGCCCTTCTGGAGCATTGGTTCATGGTCATCCCCCTGCCCGACCAGAAGCTTTGGCGCTGGATGCTGCCCGAGCGCAAACCGCAATTGCAAGGCAAGCCCCAGCCAGCCCTGCACACGACGTTGAAAGAGACCCCGCATGGACTTTGACGCCCTCTTCACCCGCCAGCTGGACCAGCTGAAAGCCGATGGCAATTACCGCATCTTCGCCGATCTGGAACGCAGCTGCGGCAACTTCCCGCGCGCGGCCAATCACAAGGACGGGCAACTGCGTGATGTGACGGTGTGGTGCTCCAATGATTATCTGGGCATGGGTCAGAATCCGAAGGTGGTCGAGGCAATGGTGAGCGCGGTGCGCGCCTGTGGCACCGGGGCCGGTGGCACCCGCAACATCGGTGGCACCAACCACCACCACATTCTGCTCGAACGCGAACTGGCCGATCTGCACGGCAAGGAGGCGGCGCTCTTGTTCACCTCGGGCTATGTGTCGAACTGGGCGGCCCTTGGCACGCTGGGCGCGCGCATTCCGGGGGCCGTCATCCTGTCGGATGAGAAAAACCACGCCTCGATGATCGAAGGCATCCGCCATTCCCGCGCCGACAAGGTGCTGTGGAAACACAACGACTGGCGCGATCTGGACCGCAAGCTGCATGCCGTGGGCGACCGACCCAAGATCGTGGCTTTTGAGTCGGTCTATTCCATGGACGGCGACGTGGCTCCGATCCGCGAAATCGTCGAGGTCTGCGAAGCCCATGGCGCGCTGTCCTATATCGACGAGGTCCATGCCGTGGGCATGTATGGCCCACGCGGCGGCGGCGTCACCGAGCGCGAAGGGCTCGCGCATCGCATCGACCTGATCGAAGGCACGCTGGGCAAGGCTTATGGCTGCGTCGGCGGCTATATCACCGGATCCGCGCCCTTGGTCGATTTCATCCGCAGCTTTGCCAGCGGCTTCATCTTTACCACCGCCCTGCCGCCAGCCGTTGCCGCTGCTGCGACCGCCTCCATCCGGCACCTGAAAGAGTCGTCGGACGAGCGCGCGGCCCAGCAAGAGCGTGTTGCCCGCCTGCGCACCCGGCTGGATGCCGCAGGCATTCCGCATCTGGCCAATGGCAGCCATATCATCCCGGTGATGATCGGCGATCCGGTCAAGTGCAAGATGATCAGCGATATCCTGATGAACGATTGGGGCATCTATGTGCAGCCGATCAACTACCCCACCGTGCCCAAGGGTACCGAACGCTTGCGCATCACTCCGGGGCCGCTGCATTCCGACGCCGACATTGACCATCTGGTCACAGCGCTTGCGTCTTTGTGGCGGCACTGCGCCTTGGCGCATGCGGTGGCCTGACGCGGTATCATGCTTGTTCATACACTGTATTTTGTTGTGCTGTACCTTGGTGTGACTTGCTTTTTGCTGCAGCAGGTCCATGTTTCCCCAAATAAACCTCTGGGAGGATCCCTATGAAACGCGCTTTGACTGCCCTGACCTTCGCTTCATTTGCCCTTGCCGCGCCTGCTTTCGCGCAGGACGCCAGCGGTGATGCCGCAGCCGGGGAACGTGTGTTTAACAAATGCCAGACCTGCCACGTGATCGCAGATGCCGAGGGCAAGGTTCTGGGTGGCCGCAATGCCAAAACCGGCCCCAACCTTTACGGTCTGCCCGGTCGCGCTGCCGGCACCCAAGCCGATTTCAACGGCTATGGTGAGTCGCTGGTTGCCCTGGGCGCAACCGGTTTCGTCTGGGACGAAGCCAGTTTTGCTGAATATGTCGCGGACCCGGCCAAGTTCCTCAAGACACGTCTGGATGACAACGGCGCACGCTCCAAGATGTCGTTCAAGCTGGGCAATGCCAAGGAACAGGCCGATGTCTGGGCCTATATCGCCTCGCTGTCGCCAGCCGTGGAAGGTGAAGCCGCTCCGGCTGCGACCAACTGATCAGGCTCTGCCAGAACAGCAAAGGCCCCGGATCTTCCGGGGCCTTTTGCAATCGAACTTTCCGGCAAACCTACAGCCGCACCCCTTCGCGCGCCGCCAGATCGCAGAAGAACTGCCACGCCACCCGGCCCGACCTTGCGCCCCGCGTGGCCTGCCATTCGATCGCCTCGGCGCGCAGCCGGTCTTCGGCCACCGTCACCCCATGCGCCGCGCAATAGCCGCGGATCATGTCAAGATAATCGTCCTGACTACAGGGATGGAAGCCAAGCCAAAGTCCGAAGCGGTCAGAGAGCGAAACCTTCTCCTCCACCGCTTCCGCCGGGTTGATCGCGCTGGACCGCTCATTCTCGATCATCTCGCGCGGCATCAGATGCCGCCGGTTCGAGGTTGCGTAAAGCAAGACATTTTCGGGCCGCCCCTCAATGCCGCCATCCAGCACCGCTTTCAACGATTTATAGTGCTGGTCATCATGGCTGAAGGAGAGATCATCGCAGAACAGGATGAACCGGGCATCAGCCTGACGCAAAAGCGCGAGCAGGCGCTGCACCGAAGGCAGGTCTTCGCGCGCCAGTTCGACAATCTTCAGCGGCAGGCCTTCGGCGCGCACCGCCGCATGGATCGCCTTGACCAGCGAGGACTTCCCCATCCCGCGCGCGCCCCACAACAGCGCGTTGTTGGCCGGCAGCCCCTGCGCAAAGTGCCGCGTGTTGTCCAACAGCGTGTCGCGCGCGCGGTTCACACCCACCAGCAGCGACAGATCGACCCGGGCCACCTTGGCCACCGGCTCCAACCTGTCCGGGTCGGTGTGCCAAGCAAAGGCATCGGCGGCCGTGAAGTCTGGCGCCGGGCGCGGGCGTGGCGCCAGCCGCTCCAGCGCGGCGGCGATGCGGTTCAAAGCGTCTTCGGTCATGCCTTGTGGTCTTCTTCCTCGGCCTCTGGGTCTTCCCAAAGCCCTTGCGCGCGCAATTCGGCTTCACGCTTCTTCTCGATCCGGCGGATCAGGAAGATTGACACCTCATAGAGCGGGTAAACAGCCATGAACAGGATCAGCTGGCTCATGACATCGGGCGGCGTGACCAAGGCGGCCACGATCAGGATCAGCACGACCGCATATTTGCGTGTGCCCGCCAACCCCGCCGAAGACACCAGCCCCGCCTTGCCCATCAGGGTCAGAAGAACCGGCAGCTGAAAACACAGACCAAAGGCAATGATGAGCTTCAGCGAGATATCCAGCGTTTCATTGACCTTGCCTTGAAACACGATCTCGATGCCCTGATTTTGCACAGCCTCGGTCAAAGGCGTGGCCACCGGCACATCCGCAATCGGCGCATCCGACAGCACCGGCAACAGCGCCGAGACCACCGATGTCGCATCCGCAAAGCCAAGGAAAAACGCCATCGCAAGCGGCGTCACGACATAGTGCGAAAACACCCCGCCCAGGATGAACAGAAGTGGCGAGGCGATCAGGAACGGCAGAAACGCGTTCTTTTCATTGCGATACAGCCCCGGTGCCACGAACCGCCACAGCTGATAGGCAATTACCGGAAACGACACCGCCAGCCCCGCCACCACCGAGATATGAATCAAGGTAAAGAAATACTCCTGCGGCGCCGTGTACTGCATGATGGGATTGGGATTTCCCAAATTGCGCATCGCTTCTTCGATCGGGCGCAACAAAAAGGCAAGGATCGGTTCCGCCACCAAAAAGCACAGAACCATTGCCACCACAAAGGCCGAAACCGCCCAGATCAGGCGATTGCGCAACTCGGCCAGATGCTCGATCAGCGGGGCAGAGCTGTCGTCGATCTCATCGGATTTGGTCATGCTTCGGCCTTGGGGGTGCGGTCAGTGTTTGGTGTGTGAGGCGCGGGGGACGGTTCAAGGATCGTCTCTGTCGCGTCAGCAGGCGCCATCGGCGGCGCGGGCTTCTTCAACTTTTCCGCGGCCTCCTGAACAATCGCCTGCCGTGCCGCCTTTGCCTCGGCCAGCGCCTGTGTTGCAGGTCCCATCGAGGCAGCCTCAGATGTGGCAGACTCTGCGGGAGGCGCAGCCTGCGGGTCGGGTTGCAAAGCCGGCGCCGCTGACGTGCCGGTGGGCCGCGCCGCATTCTTCAGCGGGTCCCATTTTTCAAACTTAGACGCCGCCTCCTTGACCGCTTCCAGCCCCATCGACTTGGCCGATGTGGCAGTTTTCAGATCCTTGGCCACATCCTTAACCCCGGCTTCATCCGCCGCCGCTTCCATCGCCCGCGAAAACTCACGCGCCATACCGCGCATCTTGGCGGTAAACCGACCAAGGCTGCGGAACAGTTCCGGCAGATCTTTTGGGCCGATCACGATCAGCGCAACCACCCCGATGACAAGCAATTCGGACATGCCAAAATCAAACATGGCGCAGGTCTTCCTTTCCGCTCAGGCGGGACGGCGGATCAGATCTTGTCTTTTTCTGGCGCGGGCGTGACGTCGCGCACAGGCGTTGTCGACGCGTTTTCAATCTCTTCCGAGCCGTCCTTCACACCTTTCTTGAAGGCCGTGATGCCTTTGCCCACTTCCCCCATCAAGGAGGAAATCTTGCCGCGCCCAAACAGGACGAGCACAACAACCGCGATGAGAAGAAGGCCGGGAAGGCCGATGTTGTTCAGCATGTCAAATCCTCCTGCTGACCGGGGCACCACACCACCCCTTGTCTGTTGTTCTTCACTAACGCTGCAAAGCCTGCGTTCCTAGCCTGATTCAGGGACGCGACGGGGGCTAGGCACTCAGATACCTGACAGCTATATGTCAGTTGCCTATCAAACGGACCTGCCATGCGCCGCACCGACCGCCTGTTCGACCTGATCCAGATCCTGCGTGACGGGCGGCTCCACCGCGCGGGCGAGATGGCCGACCGTCTGGGTGTTTCGGTTCGAACCATCTGGCGCGACATGAGCACATTGATGGCCTCTGGCCTTCCGGTCGAAGGCGAGCGCGGGGTTGGCTACATCCTGCGCGCCCCGATCACCTTGCCGCCGATGATCCTGACCGGAGCAGAACTCGAGGCGCTGCGCGCCGGGGTGCGCCTCGTGGCCGAAGGGCCAGACCCGGCCTTGGCCCGAGCCGCGCGTGTGCTGGCAACGAAAATTGCAAGCGTGACGCCGGCCCCCCCCGAGGCCGAAAGCGATGACCTGTTTGTCTTCACCGGCAAGGAAACCAACCGCTCTGCTGGCCATGTGCCGCTTTTGCGGCGCGCGATAAAAGCGCGCCAGCGGCTGACGCTCACCTATGTCGATCCCGAAGGCCGCGAAAGCCACCGCGACATCCGGCCCTTGGCCCTCGACCTCACGGGCCGCGTCTGGACGCTTGCCGCGTGGTGTGAGCAGCGCCATGGATTTCGCAGTTTCCGCGTAGACCGCATCATGGCCATCGCCGAGACAGAGGAAACTTTCACCGACAGCCCTGGCCAAACCTTGGCCGATTACCGGGCGCATATGGCGGGCGAAAGCTGAACCTCAGCGCGCGGGAAAGACAAAGCAGCGGTCCCGGCGGATCATCAGCCACAACACAGTGCCAACCTTCGGCAAAAACACCCCCGGCACGCTCGCGGTCAGGGTCGATCCGTCAAAGGCCATGCGGAACTCGACCAGACTTTCCCGCCCCAGATAGCGGGAGCGGATGACACTGCCCCGCGCGGGCGTGCCCTCTTGCGGGGTCGGGTTCGGCCCGCGACCACCGCGGTCAAAATCGATCTTCAAATGCTGAGGACGGATCACGATGTCCACCGCAGCGCCATCTTCCTGACCGGGCGTCAGAAAAGCGCCAAAGGGGGTCTCTGTCAGCGCCCCCCGCGACGTGCCGCGGATCACGTTGATATCGCTGAAGAACGCGGCTGCGGCCTTGTCGACCGGGGCATTATACACGTTATAGGGCGCGCCGCTTTGCACGATCCGCCCGCCCCGCATCAGCGCAATCTCGTCGGCCATCCGCATGGCCTCATCCGGCTCATGCGTGACCAGAACCACCGCAGCGCCCTCGTCCTTCAGAATATCCAGCGTCGTATCTCGAATCCCATCGCGCAGCCGATTGTCGAGCCCGGAAAACGGCTCATCCATCAACATCACACGCGGTCGCGGCGCCAAGGCCCGCGCCAAGGCCACCCGCTGTTGCTCACCGCCCGAAAGTTGATGCGGATGCTTGCTGCCAAATCCGCTCAGCGTGACGCGCTCCAACAACTCGTCCACACGCCGCAACCGGGCCGTGCGGTCCCCTTTCAGGCCAAAGGCGACGTTTTCCGCAACACTCAGATGCGGAAACAAGGCAAAATCCTGAAACATCAGGCCAACCGAGCGATGCTCTGGCGGCACATGCCGCCCCGGCGCCGCAACCTCGACGCCATCAATCAAAATGCGTCCCGCGCCCGGCTGATCCACTCCGGCGATCATGCGCAGCGTGGTTGATTTCCCGCAGCCCGACGGACCCAGCAAGCAGGTCACCTGCCCGGCTCCAACCTCAAGGCTGACGTCATCCACCACCTTGCGTCCTCCGAAGGACCGGCTCAGGCGATCTACGATCAGGCGGGACTGCGAAGGCTGCATGGGTATCCTAGCTTTTTCGTCAACTTCCCCTAGCAGCCCCCCCGCCTCAGGGCAAGGGTATGCGCCCGGTCTCACCTGTGACGAAACATCCCCAGCGCTGAGAAGGCGCCGCGCGGGTTCAGATCGTGGCGTTGGTGGCGCCGCCATCCAGCAGGATGTTCTGACCGACAATGAAGCCTGCATGCATTGAACACAGGAAGGCGCAAGCCGCCCCAAATTCGGCGGCCGTTCCATAACGGCGCGCCGGAATGGTCGCCTCGCGCCGCGCCCGCGCTTCTTGCGCTGTCAGCCCTTCCGCGGCCATCACTCCAGCATCAAGCGCCGTCGCGCGATCGGTATCGTGAATGCCCGGCAAGAGGTTGTTGATCGTCACGCCATGGGGCGCCACTTGGCGCGCCGTGCCCGCGACATAGCCGGTCAGCCCTGTGCGGGCCGCATTCGACAACCCCAGCTGTGCAATCGGCGCTTTGACCGATTGGCTGGTGATATTGACAACCCTCCCCCAGCCCTTGTCGATCATTCCCGGCAGCAAAGCCGTCATCAATGCGATGGGCGTCAGCATATTGGCATCAAGCGCTTTGATGAAATCCGCCCGCTCCCAGTCGCTCCACAGGCCCGGAGGAGGACCGCCAGCGTTGGTCACCAGAATATCCACATGACCTGCGGCCTCAAGCACCTGTGCGCGCCCGGCATCACCAGTGATGTCAGCCGCCACGGTCACGACCTGGACCCCATGCGCCGCCCGCAACATGGCAGCCGTGGCCTCCAACGCCTCAGCCCCACGGGCATTCAGCACCAGATCCACCCCTGCCGCAGCCAAAGCTTCGGCACAGCCCCGGCCCAACCCTTTCGAGCCTGCACAGACCAGCGCCCGCTTGCCTTTGATCCCCAGATCCATCCTGTCCCCCAGACTGCCACCGTTCTACGTGGGTAACAGTCCCTGCCGCGTTGACGCAAGAGGGCCTTCGGGCTAATTCAACCTAAGGCGGCCGAGGGGGCGGGTGCCGCACAGCAGGACAGGCACGTATTCGAATGACCCCGCCAGAACCACACGCCTCGGCCTTTCCCGGCCATGCCTGCCAAGTGTTCCGCGCTGACAGCATTTATGTCATCCACGGGGTCAACGGCGGCGATGGCTTGGGCGCGGCGGATGAGGTTTGTCTGGGCGACATCTATGCTCTGGAAGACGCGACCCAGCCCCTGCGGCTGATGCTGTCGCATGAAACACCGCTGAGGCCAGACACGCAGCGGGTGGCCGATGGCAGCCAGATCGGTCACCCCGGCGAAGCGATCGATCTGGAGGCACGCTACACATTGATTGCCTCCGATGGCGACAAGATCGATCTTTTGCTGATGCGGCTGGAAAGTGGCGTCGGGCTGGTGCTGCCCTTGTCGCCCATGTCATCAAGTTCTGATTACACGCTTGTCGCCGTCGACGATGCGCCAGAGGCTGTGCGGCTTGCCGATCTGCTGTGCGTGTCCTTTGCCAGAGGCACCATGATCACCCTCGCGGATGGGCGCCAGCATCCAATCGAGTCGCTGTCCGTTGGTGACAAGGTGTTGACCCGCGATCACGGCCCGCAGCCGCTGCGCTGGCTTGGCAAGGCCACCCTGCGGGCACAAGGCGCCTTTGCCCCCGTGGTGATCACCGAGGGCACCTTGGGCAACGCGGGCGATCTGATCGTCAGCCCCCACCACCGGATCTTTCTCTATCAGCGGCAAAAGCGGGCCGGATTGCAAACTTCGGAACTTTTGGTGCAAGCAAAACATTTGGTCGACGGCGAACAGGTGTTTCAGCGCGAAGGGGGGTTTGTTGACTACTTCTCGCTGGTCTTCGACCGACACGAGATCATCTACGCGGAAGGTGTCCCTGCCGAAAGCCTGATGGTCAACGATGCCACCTTGTCGCGTCTGCCCTCCGAGATGGCGCAGGATGTAAAGGCGCAGTTTCCGGGCTTGGCGCATGTGCAGCATTTCGGCACCGAAGCGAGCCGCCAGTTCCTCGATGCATTGGGACGCACGGCGCTTTACGCGCCGTCCCGCCGAGGCCCGGACGACAGGTAGGCGCAAGCTGTGATGGACGGGCGTTTCGCTTTGCGGTAAACGCGCCGTCATGTTGACCAATCGCCCCTCCCTTCCGCCCGAAATCGCCCGCCGGCGCACCTTTGCCATCATCGCGCACCCTGATGCCGGCAAGACCACGCTGACCGAAAAATTCCTTCTGTTTGGCGGCGCCATCCAGATGGCAGGTCAGGTGCGCGCGAAAGGCGAAGCACGCCGCACGCGATCTGACTTCATCAAGATGGAGCAAGAGCGGGGGATCTCGGTCTCTGCCTCGGCGATGTCCTTTGACTTTCGCGACTATCGTTTCAATCTGGTCGACACCCCCGGTCACAGCGACTTTTCTGAAGACACCTACCGCACCCTGACTGCGGTGGACGCCGCTGTCATGGTGATCGATGGCGCCAAGGGTGTGGAAAGCCAGACCCGCAAGCTGTTTGAGGTGTGCCGCCTGCGCGACCTGCCGATCCTGACCTTCTGCAACAAGATGGACCGTGAGGCGCGCGATACATTCGAGATCATCGATGAGATTCAGGAAAACCTTGCCATTGATGTCTCGCCCGCCAGCTGGCCAATCGGCTCTGGGCGCGATTTTCTTGGCTGCTACGATATCCTGAACGACCGGCTGGAACTGATGGACCGCGCTGATCGCAACCGGGTGGCCGAAACCATCCAGATCAACGGGTTGAACGATCCGAAGCTGGCTGAACACGTTCCGGCCGAAGCGCTGGCGAAACTCCGCGAAGAGCTGGAGATGGCCAAAGAGCTGTTACCGGCTTTCGACCGCGAGGCCCTGCTCAACGGCTCAATGACGCCCATCTGGTTCGGGTCCGCGATCAACTCTTTTGGCGTCAAGGAACTGATGGACGGGATCGGCACCTATGGTCCGGAACCGCAACCGCAACCCACTGCGACCCGCAAGGTCGCGCCCGAGGAAACCGCGGTCAGCGGCGTGGTCTTCAAAGTGCAGGCCAATATGGACCCAAAGCACCGTGACCGCGTGGCCTTTGTCCGGCTTGCGTCAGGCCATTTCGAACGCGGCATGAAGCTGACACATGTGCGCAGCAAAAAGCAGATGGCGATTGCAAACCCGGTGATGTTCCTTGCAGCCGATCGGGAACTGGCCGAAGAGGCTTGGGCAGGCGATATCATCGGCATTCCGAACCACGGCCAGTTGCGCATCGGCGATGCGCTGACCGAAGGCGAAGGCCTGCGTTTTACCGGCATCCCGTCTTTTGCGCCCGAACTTCTGCAAGGTGTGCGCGCCGGTGACCCGATGAAAGCCAAGCATCTTGAAAAGGCGCTGATGCAATTCGCCGAAGAAGGTGCCGCCAAGGTCTTCAAGCCGATGATCGGATCAGGCTTCATTGTTGGCGTCGTCGGGGCGTTGCAGTTTGACGTCTTGGCCAGCCGGATCGAGGCAGAGTATTCGCTGCCCGTTCGCTTTGAAGGCAGTCAGTTTTCGTCGGCGCGTTGGGTGCAAGGGCCGAAAGCCGAGGTCGACAAGCTGATCGCGGTGAACAAGCAACATATCGCGACAGATCATGATGGCGATGTGGTGTTCCTCACCCGCCTGCAATGGGACATTGACCGCGTGGTGCGCGATTACCCCGAATTGCGGTTGACGGCGACCAAGGAAATGATGGTCTGACCACCGTTTTACCCCGCGCCGTGCGCCCCAAGCGGGGAGCCGGCGTGCTGCGCTATTTTTCGGACAACGCATCCGTGATCACGGTGAAAGACCAGAGCTGATGGGGGCCAAAGGTGGTGCGCCTTGGCGCATGGACCGCATTCCGGCCCTAGGCCACCCCGATCCGTCTCTGAACGTTGCAAAGATCAAAGGGGTGCCACGCGCCCCCAAGAGCGGCCTTCATCCACGCCGCACAGTCCCTCGGGCCTGCTGATACCGGCACAGCAAAACCGCCCAGATGGCCATTTACATACCGTGCGGGAAGGGTCAGGCAGCGGCACAGTGTAATGGCAGGAGTGGCAAGACCCCTGCTAACTCCTGCCCCCCCAAGCATCATCTGCCCTGCGCGTGTCTGAGGCGTCTGCGTCACGGAAGCGGATGTGAGGATGCACATCGTCACAGATCGCGTGCCCCCGCGGCCAGCCGGACTCTGTGGGCCCGAACAGATTCCCTGCAAGATGGCGAAGACGGTCAACCTCGCAAGCGCGCGAGGAGCAAAGACACAACGGCGGTTCGTCGGGCAGATCGCTGCACAGCCTCACCTTCCGCCAGATCAAGCTTTCCGTCATCCCGGATGATCCCCAAGCCCCGCAAGCGGGTCATACCAAAGGGTGCGATGCGGCGCCGACAGATGTCGCCAAAACGGTGAGGGAGAGCGCCTCGGACACGTCCGGGAAACGGCTGTGCTTTTCCTTCTGTGCCACATCACCCTCCCGTTCGCACGGCGCGTTCACCAGCGTCGCAGGCACACATGAGAGGAAATATTCTAAGCTGTTTGCCGATCCCTCTCGAACAGGCAGGATTGTCCACTGGAGCGCAACAATCGAAAAATAGCCTTGAAAATAAGGGAATCAGGAGTAACGTTTGTTCACACTGACGTTACCTATCGCAGAATTTCGCTGCCACACCCAACCCTGCGTCAGTCTGATTTAAGCCGGTCGCGATTTCTGCGTCACTTGCCTGAACACGTAATTGTCAAGGGAGGATAGAATGAAGACTTATCTGATGGCACTTGCGCTGGCGATCGGGTTTTCCCCGCTCGCGGCATCCGGTGCCGTAATCACGAACGGCAATGTTTCTCTGGGTGTTGACACCCTCGGCCAATTGAATGTGGGCGGAGGAACAGCTGACGTTGTCGGAACAACCGAGGTTGGTGTTCGCTGGATTGATGGCACGGGCAACCAATATGAGTCTACGTCGCATGGCTGTTTGTGCGAAGGGTGGGGTCTGGCCGTGAATGGCACCTCGGGCTATGCAAACAACGCCTCGGGGATCGGCGGCCTGACCGCGCTGTCTTTCACATCAACGGCGACGACAGCGACTTCGGTGGTTCAGATCACCGGAACGGATGTGCAGGTCACGCATGACTTTGCGCTCGCGGCAGAGACAGACGATCTTTACCGGGTGCGCGTGACCGTGGCCAACACCGGGGCAACGGCAGCGACCGGTCTTGTCTATCGCCGTGTGATGGACTGGGACACCTCGCCAACGCCATTCAGCGAATATGTCACCATCCAAGGCACGGGAACCACGAGCCTTTTGATCGGCTCTTCCAACGACGGTTTTGCCGATGCTGATCCGCTGTCGGGCGCGCTGGGCAACATTTCTCCCGGTTGCGGTGTCCTGGTCGATTTCAGCGCCTGCGGCACGGCAGATCATGGGGCTGGGTTTGATTTCGGATTGGCCGATATCGCTGCGGGAGAGTCTTACAGCTTCGACATCTTCTATGGTGGCGCCGCGAACAAGACGGCCGCCTTGGCGGCTCTGGGCGCGGTCGGGGCAGAACTCTACTCCATGGGGTGGTCCGGGCTGGACCCAGACCAGAATGGCTTTGGCACTGGCCGGGAAATCACGCCGACTTTCCTTTTTGCCTTCAAGGGCGTCGGCGGCACGATCATTGTCCCCCCTCCGGGGCCAAATCCGGTTCCGCTGCCTGCCGCTGGCTGGCTGCTGCTGGCAGGGCTGGGTGCACTGGCCGCCAAACGGCGGCGTTGCAAACTGGCCTGAGCTGCTCTTAAACTTCGAGACGGGCGCGGAGTCGCCCGTCTCAACCGGTCCTGTCAAAGCCCCCCAAAAGGTGACCCGTTATGCTGAAACGCCTGTTGCTTGTCATACCGCTTGCTCTTTTTGCCACCGCTGCTCTTTCTCAGGACAACACAGGCTGGGTAACACAATGCCAGCCAGATCTCTGCACCCTGTCGCGCGGGCTGGCCGAGGAAGGGACGGGCAAGCAGATGGCAACCTTGCTTGTCGCCGTTCCCAAAGCGTCGGAAGATCTCCGCTTTGGTCTGGCTCTGCCCTTGGGCCTCGCTCTGGCTCCGGGCGCACGGGTGGTCTATGCTGACAAGTCGGTCGACATCCCGTTTGAGGTTTGTTTCCCCGATGGCTGCCGCGCCATGATGCCGTTTGCCGATGCCGATTTTGCCGCTCTTGCAGCAAATGCCGCGATTGATGTGCAGTTCTTTCCGTACAGCGCATCGGCACCCGTCGCGCTGACCGCACCGGTTGACGGATTGGCAGAGGCTGTAGCCGCGGCCAAGGAAACCTTGGCATCCCAGCCCTGATGCGCCCCTCACCTCGGCCGGATGGGCTTTGCTTGACCGCACAGCGTATTCAAGCTAAGGAACTCTTGATCCATGTACGATGGATAACGCCGGGGCGCCCGGAACAGTCGCGTCCCTCTTCATGATTTGCGGGCCGATCCCGCATCCAAAGGACGCTGATGCTTAAATTTTCTGACCTCGCGCTTGATCCGCGCGTTTTGCAGGCCGTGATTGATACCGGCTATGAAACCCCTACCCCCATTCAGGAGCAGGCCATTCCCTTTGCGCTGGAAGGGCGCGATGTGCTTGGCATCGCTCAGACCGGCACCGGGAAGACGGCCAGCTTCACGCTGCCGATGATCACCCGGCTGGGTCGGGGCCGCGCCCGTGCGCGCATGCCGCGCAGCCTTGTGCTGTGCCCGACGCGCGAACTGGCAGCTCAGGTTGCCGAAAACTTCGACACCTACGCAAAGCACACCAAGCTGACCAAGGCGCTTTTGATCGGCGGCGTGTCTTTTGGCGAGCAAGACAAACTGATCGACCGTGGCGTGGATGTGCTGATTGCAACGCCGGGCCGCCTGCTCGACCATTTTGAGCGTGGCAAGCTCCTCCTGACCGGTGTCGAGATCATGGTGGTCGATGAGGCCGACCGGATGCTTGACATGGGCTTCATCCCCGATATCGAACGCATTTTTCAGCTGACCCCGTTCAGCCGCCAGACGCTGTTCTTCAGCGCCACCATGGCGCCTGAAATCGAACGCATCACCAAGACATTCCTGACCAACCCGGCCAAGGTTGAAGTGGCGCGGCAGAACTCCACCTCTGCCACGATCGAACAGCTGCTGGTCCAGTTCACGCCCTCCCGCAAGGACCGCAGCTTCACCGAGAAGCGCGCGGTCTTGCGCAGCCTGATCAAGGGTGAAGGCGAGGCCTGCACCAATGCGATCATCTTCTGCAATCGCAAGATGGATGTGGATGTGGTCGCCAAGTCGCTCAAGGCCCATGGCTTCAATGCCGCTCCGATCCATGGCGATCTGGAACAGTCTCAGCGGATGAAAACGCTCGATGCGTTCCGCGACGGATCGCTCCACCTGCTGGTGGCGTCGGATGTGGCGGCGCGCGGTCTGGATATCCCTGCCGTCAGCCATGTGTTCAACTTCGACGTGCCCTCACACCCCGAAGATTACGTGCACCGGATTGGCCGCACCGGGCGCGCCGGGCGTTTGGGCAAAGCCTATTCGATCGCCGTGCCGAATGACGAAAAGTATCTGACCGCCATTGAATCGCTGGTCAAGCAGGCAATCCCGCGCGCTGAAGTGCCCGAGGGGGCGCTGAGTGGGTTGGATGAGTCATCCTCGGATCGCCCCCGTGAGGCGCGTGGAGAAGGGCGCGGCAAATCGCGCGAACGCGATCGCAACCGCAAGCCAAAGCGCGATGAAAATGCGCCCCCTGCAAGCATGGAGCCCATCGCCCAGCCCGCCCCCGAGAGTGTCGCTGAGGCACCGGTGATGGCACCGCGCCGCGAAGACCGTCGCGAAGAACGCCGGGAAGACCGCCGCACCGAACGCCGTGACGAACCCGCGCGCGACGAGCGCCGGAGCGAGCGGCGCGACGATCGCCGCGACCGTCGTGACCATGCCGTGGTCGGCATGGGCGATCACGTGCCGGATTTCATCCTGCGCAGCTTCAAGATCACCGCAGTGACCCAGGACGAGGCCGAAGACGAGCCCGCCACCGGCACGGACGGCTGAACAGACCCTCGTTAAAGCCAAAAAGGCCCTGCAACAGTGCAGGGCCTTTTTCATGTCAATTCAACCAAAGCCTAATCAGCTTGCAGGCGGCTGATCACCACCGTCACTTCGGGCTTCTTGCCGATTTCCTCCATCGACACCTGTCGCACGATTCGGCGCAGCGCTTCATCCAGTTTGCCGTCATCGGCCAGAACTTTGGTGCCGGCGCTTTCCAAATAAGCGGTCAGATCACCCTCCAAGGTTTCCACCAGATCGCGCTCGCCCCGCCCGACGGTGGGCAGCCCCGAAAGCTCCACCCAGGCCTCTCCCAAGGGTTCGTCTGCCTCATCCAGAATGACAGTCACCATGGCATGCCCGTTCAGCGCCATCCGGATACGATCGCGCACCACACCGTCCAACGCGCCGATCAGCACATTGCCATCCAGATAAAGCCGCCCGGTTTCTATATGCTCTGCAACCTGAGGCGCCTCGCCGGTCAGATCCATCATCATCCCATTGGTCACCACCGCCGCAGCGATGCCTGATTGGGTGGCGATCTTGGCATGTTCGCGCAGGTGCCGGTGCTCACCATGCATCGGGATCAGCATATCGGGCAGCAGCAGGCGGTGCACATGCTCCAGATCCGGGCGGTTGGCATGACCAGAGACGTGATACAGACCGTTGGAGTCATCCACGACATCAACGCCCATTTCCGAGAAAGCGTTCATGATCTTCAGCACGCCGCGCTCGTTGCCCGGAATCACCTTGGACGAAAACAGGAAGGTGTCCCCTTCTTTCATCTGCAAGCCCAGATACTTGCCGCGGCTCAGCTGCGCCGAAGCCGCGCGCCGCTCGCCTTGGCTGCCGGTCACAAGCAGCATCAGATTGCCACGCGGAATGTCGAGCGCCTCTTCCGGCGAAACCAGACGCGGGAAACCTGACAACACCCCTGTCTCTTCCGAGGCAGACAGCATCCGCCGCATCGAGCGTCCCAGCACGCAAATCGAACGGTCGGATGCGCGCGCAGCCTCGGCCAGGGTTTTCAGCCGGGCCACGTTGGAGCCGAACGTGGTCGCGACCACCATACCGCCAGATTTCGAGATGAACTCGCGCAGCGGCGCCGCCAGAGTGGATTCTGACCGCCCCGGATGGGTTGAGAACACGTTGGTGGAATCGCACATCAGCGCCTTGATCGGGCGCTCTTCTGCAATTGCCTTGATCGCCTCATCATCCCAAGGTTCGCCCACCACCGGGTTGTGGTCGATCTTGAAATCGGCCGAGTGGAAGATGCGGCCCGCCGGTGTGTCGATCACAAGCGCGCTCGCCTCGGGGATCGAATGGCTGACCGGAACGAACTGCACCTCGAAGGGACCGGCCGTGACCACCGCAGGACGAGGCTCGACCACAGTGACAGCGTCCAAAGGCAGCCCCACCTCATCCAGCTTCAACCGTCCGATGGTTGCGGTGAAGCGGCGGGCGTAGACCTGCGCTTTCAGCTTGGGCCACAACAGTCCAAGCGCGCCGATATGGTCTTCATGGGCGTGGGTGATGAAAATACCGTCAATCCGGTCGGCCCGCGCCTCAAGCCACGAGACATCGGCCATGATCAGATCCACCCCCGGGCTGCCATCCATATCGGGGAAGGTGACGCCGAGATCGACCACGATCAATCGTTCACGGCCTTGCGGGCCGTAGCCATAGACGTAGCAATTCATCCCGATCTCACCCGCGCCACCCAGGGGAAGATAGATCAGACGGTTCAAACTCATGCGGTTTCCTTGTTGTAGTCGTGGATCAGGACGAGGCCATGCATGGTCAGATCATCCTCGATCTTGTGAAATAAATCTGTGCCTTGGGCAAACAAGGAGGCCAGCCCCCCGGTTGCGATAACTTTGGTGGGTCGGTCCCGCTCACGCCGCACTTCGCGCACGATGCCTTCGACCAACCCGATATAACCCCAATACACCCCAGACTGCATGCAAGCCACCGTATTCGTGCCGATGGCCTTTGTTGGCTTGGCCACATCGATATGCGGCAAGGCAGCAGCCGCCATGTGCAGCGCCTCGAGGCTAAGGTTGACACCGGGGGCGATAACCCCGCCGACATAGGCGCCATCGGTATCGACCACATCAAAGGTGGTCGCGGTGCCGAAATCAACGACGATCAGATCGCCTCCATGGCGGTCATGCGCGCCCACCGTATTCACCAAGCGGTCGGGCCCAACCGTGGTGCCCTGATCGACGCGAGGGGCCACCGGAAGGCGGCATTCTGGTTTTCCCACCACCAATGGCCGGCAATTGAAATAGCGGTCGCACAGCACCCG
This sequence comes from Pseudorhodobacter sp. MZDSW-24AT, assembly GCF_002794355.1. GTDB lineage: Bacteria > Pseudomonadota > Alphaproteobacteria > Rhodobacterales > Rhodobacteraceae > Pseudotabrizicola. The sequence goes on from NZ_PGOI01000012.1 coordinate 175,889, forward strand.
AAGATTGAACACCACACGCGGCACGGTGGATGAAATGATCGATTGGGTGATCTGAACCCGGGTGCCCGTCATCGCCATCAAGGACGACAGCCAGACGAAATACTCATCCGCGGTGCGGGTGTGATCGGTGGCAATGCGCCACGTCGAAAGGAACCGGCTGCCGTCCCAGACGGAGAACACAGTGTTGGTATTGCCGCAATCGATGGCGAGAAGCATGGGGCACGCTTTTTGGCTGAGGGTGGACCTTGGGTTTCACACCCCCGGCCCCCCGTGGGTTATTTCAGGGCAGAAACTGACCTCCGAGGTCAGAAGAACACCTCGGCAGCGGGGATGGCAAGGGTGGCCTGAGGGGTGCGCAAAACCAGATTTCCGTCGGCATCAATGCTTTCAAAAACGCCATGCCGTTCCTGCGTGCCGGTGCGGGCGCGGATGGGCTCTCCAAGGCGCGCGGCCTGCATAAGCCAGGCACTGCGGATCGGGGCAAAGCCTTCGGTCGCGAATCGTGCCTCCCATGCGGCAAAGGCGGCGGCCAACGGTGTCAGGAAGGCCTCGGGACTGACCCGCATCCCACTTTCCGAGAGGACCGAGACAGGCGGCGTGGCCCCGGGTTCCACCTCAGAAAGCGGCGGATGAGCGATCAGGTTCACGCCAATGCCAATCGCCAGCGTTTGGCGCCCCTGCCCTGCGCTCTGGCATTCCAGCAGAATGCCCGCCACCTTGCCACCGTTCAGCAGCACATCATTGGGCCATTTCAGCGAAAGGCCCTGCGGTGTTTTCATGACAGAGGACAGCGCATCATGCAGCGCCAAGGCCGCGACAAAGCTGCGCAAGGCAATCTGCGCGGGCGTGTCCTGCAGGTGCATCACCAGCGTCGCATAAGCATTGCCCGGCGGGCTTGACCATGGCCGCGCGCGACGGCCGCGCCCTGACGACTGCTCGGCCGCCAGAATCCACGCAGGCCCCGCAAGCTGCGGGGCCCGGCGAAAAGCCTCAGCATTGGTGCTGTCGACCTGTGGCAAGAGGACACGCGCGGTGCCCTCTGGCCATCTGGCCGTGCCCATGGCCTTAACGGACAAGAGCTTCGGCGGCCATCGCCGCGACGGGCTCGATCCCGAACAGGTTCACGATGCCCAAGATCATGATGGCGGCAACACCCACCATCATCACCCATTGCACCGGTGCCATGTTGCTGTCTGCCGGTTCGCCGTCCTTGCCGAAATAGATATAAAAGACGATCCGCAGGTAATAGAACGCCCCGATCACCGATGCCACCGCCCCGGCAACGGCCAGCCAGACCATCCCGGCATCCACTGCAGCCTTGAGCACATAGAACTTGCCAAAGAAGCCAAGCATGGGCGGCACACCAGCAAGGCTGAACATCAGGATCAGCAATGCCAAAGCCTTGAGCGGTTCCTTTTTCGAGAACATGTTCAGCGACTGGATATCGGTCACCGGGCGACCGTCACGTTCCATCGACAGGATGAAGGCAAAGGTGCCCACATTCATTGTCACATAGATGGCCATATAAATCAGCATGGCTTGCACGCCTGCGGCTGTCCCCGACGCCAGACCCAGCAGCGCAAAGCCCATGTGCGCGATCGAGGAATAGGCCATCAGGCGCTTGATGTCGCGCTGACCAATGGCGGCAATCGCGCCAAGATACATCGAGACCACGGCCAAGGCGGCAAGCACTTGGGTCCAGTCGCCCGGAACGCCACCAAAAGCGTCATGCACCAGCCGCGCGATCAATGCCATCGCAGCAACCTTGGGTGCCGTGGCAAAAAAGGCGGTGATCGGCGTGGGCGACCCTTCATAGACATCAGGCGTCCACATATGGAACGGGGCTGCCGACACCTTGAAGGCCAGCGCCGCCAGCATGAACACCAGCCCGATGGTCAGACCCACCGGTGTTTCCCCCTGCAGCGTCGACAGAATGCCTGCGAACTGGGTGGTCCCGGCAAAGCCATAAGTGAGCGACGCGCCATAAAGGAAGAGACCCGAGGACAGCGCGCCCAGAACAAAATACTTCAGGCCCGCCTCGGACGATTTTGTGCTGTCCCGCCGCATGGCCGCGACCACATACAGCGACAGCGACTGCAACTCCAACCCCATATAGAGCGTCATCAGATCGCCAGCCGACACCATCACCATCATCCCAATGGTGGCAAGGGTCACAAGGATCGGAAACTCAAAGCGCAGCAGGTCGCGGCGCTGCATGTAATCCTGCGCCATCAGCATCACACAGGCCGCCGAAACCAGAATGACCACTTTGGCAAATCGCGCAAACGGGTCATCGGTGAACAGCCCGCCAAAGGCCATCCGCTCTCCAGTGGTGCCAAAGCCGATGAACAAGGCCAAGGCGAAGAACAGGCCAGAGGTGGCCCAGACCAGCAGCGGGGCCGTCTTGTCCTTACCGCCATAGGCGCCAAACATCAGCGCGCCGAGCGCAAAGGCCGCCAAAATGAACTCTGGCAGAATGGTGTTGAAATCAACTGCGGTCATCGTTCCCGCTCCTTCAGTGCTGGGCCAGTTGCGATTCACCCGAAACCGGGATCGCGGCCTGATAATCGGTCACAAGGGCGCCAACGCTGGGGCCGATGATATCGGTCACCAAAGAAGGGTAAACGCCCAGAAGCAGGGTCATGAACACCAAGGGGGCAAAGATCACCTTTTCACGGCGGGTCATGTCGGTGATCGACTTCAAGGCCTCCTTGATCATCTCACCCATAACCACCCGGCGGTAGAGCCACAGCGCATAAGCCGCCGACAGGATCACGCCGCTGGTTGCCACGGCCGCCACCCAGGTGTTGACCTGGAACACGCCCACCAGCGTCAGGAATTCCCCGACAAAGCCCGAGGTGCCCGGCAAGCCGACATTGGCCATGGTGAAGAACATAAAGATCATCGCATAGGCCGGCATCCGGTTCACCAAGCCGCCATACGCGTCAATCTCACGCGTGTGCATCCGGTCATAGATCACGCCCACACAGAGGAACAGCGCGCCCGAGATGAAACCGTGGCTGATCATCTGGAAGATGGCCCCGTCAATCCCCTGCTGATTGGCAGAGAAAATGCCCATCGTCACATAGCCCATATGCGCGACCGATGAATAGGCGATCAGCTTTTTCATGTCTTGCTGAGCCAACGCCACCAGCGAGGTGTAAACAATTGCGATGGCCGACATCCACAAGACTACATCAGCCAGCACATCCGACCCCACCGGAAACATCGGCAAGCTGAAGCGCAGGAAGCCATAGCCCCCCATCTTCAGCAGGATTGCCGCAAGCACCACCGAACCTGCCGTCGGCGCTTGCACGTGAGCATCCGGCAACCAGGTGTGCACCGGCCACATCGGCATCTTCACCGCGAACGAGGCGAAGAACGCAAGGAACAGCATCGTCTGCAGGCCGCCGACCACGGTGATCCCCAACAGCGAGAAGCTCTCAGACGCAAAGCTATGCGTCAGCAGCGTGGGAATATCCGTCGTCCCCGCATCCCAATACATGGCGATCATCGCCACCAGCATCAGCACCGAGCCAAGGAAGGTATACAGGAAGAACTTGAACGCCGCGTAGATCCGTTCTTTGCCGCCCCAGATGCCGATGATCAGGAACATCGGGATCAGGCCAGCTTCGAAGAACAGGTAGAACAGCACCAGATCCAGCGCGCAGAACACGCCCAGCATCAGGGTTTCAAGGAGAAGAAAGGCGATCATGTATTCCTTCACCCGCACCTTCACATCCCAGCAAGAGGCGATGGTGATCGGCATCAGGAACGTGGTCAGCATGACGAAAAGCACCGAGATGCCGTCAACGCCCATCTTGTATTTCAGACCCAAGATCCAGTCGTATTCTTCCACGAACTGCATCTCGGTATTGGCAGGGTCAAACCCGGCAAGCACGAAGAGCGACACCAGAAAGGTCGCCGTGGTCGCCAAAAGCGCCAGCCATTTGGCGTTCTTCTGCGCGGCGGCATCATCGCCACGCAGGAACAGCGCCATGATGATCGCGGCCACCGCGGGGATGAAGGTGATGATGGAAAGCAGGTTGTCCATAAGTACTCTTTCGCCCCCTTACTGCGCGCCAGACAGTGTGAGCCATGTGATCACGGCAACCACCCCAACGACCATGGCGAAGGCATAATGGAAGACATAGCCGGATTGCGCCCGACCGGCGAGGCGGGTCAACATGGGAATGATCCCCATGGCAACCCCGTTGATGCCACCGTCGATCACGGCACCATCGCCCTTTTTCCAGAGGAAACGCCCCAACCACTTGGACGAGCGCACGAAAACCCAGTCATACAGCTCGTCAAAGTACCACTTGTTCAGCAAGAACAAATACAGCGGTCGCTGGTTCGCGGCCAAACGACCCGGCAGCGAAGGATTCTTGATGTAGAAGAGCCACGCCAGCGCAAGGCCCAGAACCATCGCGACGAACGGGCTCACCTTCACCCACTTGGGCACATAATGCGCATCGTGCAGCACGGTGTTCTCTGGCCCGATAAAGATCGCGCCTTTCGGGGCCACCGCCGCATGGTGCGGCACTGGCTCTGCAGCCGCCATCTCTGCCGGCGCAGCCTCGGTAGCAACAGCCCCCTCGGCCGGCGCAGCCTCCGTCGCCACAGCGCCCTCGGCCGGAGCAGCCTCTGTCACGGCGACCGGCGCTTCTGCTGTCTCCGCAGCCGCCTCGCCTTGCGCCGCGTGATGCGCGGCTTCCATGCCAAACCAGTTGCGCACCTTGTCTTCGTCGCCAAAGAAGACACTGTACCACAGCATCCCCGAGAACACCGCGCCAAGCGCCAGCACCCCCAGCGGGATCAGCATGATGGTCGGGCTTTCATGCGGCTCATGATGATGGTCGTCATGCCCGTGGTGGCCATGCGCATGGCCCACCGATCCCGCGCGGTTCTCGCCGAAGAAGGTCATGAACATCAGGCGCCAAGAGTAGAAGCTCGTCATACCGGCGGCGACCACCAAGAGCCAGAACGCTCCCTGATTTCCGACAAAGGCCGATTCAATCACCGCATCTTTCGACAGGAAACCGGCAAAGCCGATATGCGTCAGCGGGATCCCCACGCCGGTGATGGCCAAGGTGCCGATCATCATGGCCCAGAAGGTCAGCGGGATCTTTTTGCGCAGCCCACCATAGTTGCGCATGTCTTGTTCATGATGGGTCGCATGGATCACCGACCCCGCGCCAAGGAACAGCATCGCCTTGAAGAAAGCATGGGTGAACAGGTGGAACATCGCCACCGAATACACACCAACGCCCGCAGCCACGAACATATAGCCCAGCTGAGACATCGTCGAATAAGCGATCACACGCTTGATGTCATTCTGCACCAAGCCAATGGTCGCAGCGACAAAGGCGGTGCAAGCCCCCAGCACAGTGATAAAGGCCATGGCTTGCGGCGCATATTCATAGACCGGTGACATGCGGCACACCAGAAACACGCCCGCCGTCACCATGGTTGCCGCGTGGATCAGCGCGGAAACCGGGGTCGGCCCTTCCATCGCATCCGGCAACCAAGTGTGCAGGAAAAGCTGCGCCGATTTGCCCATCGCACCGATGAACAACAGCACCCCCACCAGATTGGCCGCGTTCCATTCCGTCCACAAGAACCGGACCGATGTCTCGGCCAAGCCCGGCGCCGCCGCAAAGACCTCATCGAAGCGGATCGAATCCGTCAGGTAGAACAGCGCGAAAATACCCAGCGCGAACCCGAAGTCACCAACGCGGTTCACGATAAAGGCCTTCATCGCCGCCGCATTGGCGCTTGGCTTCTTGTAGTAGAACCCGATCAGCAGATAAGACGCGACGCCCACGCCTTCCCAGCCGAAGAACATCTGGACAAGGTTGTCTGAGGTCACCAGCATCAGCATGGCAAAGGTGAAGAACGACAAATAGGCAAAGAACCGGGCACGGTAATGTTCGTGATGGTTCCAGTTGTCGTCATGCGCCATGTAACCGAACGAATAGAGGTGCACCAAGGCGGACACCGAATTCACCACCACCAGCATGATCGCGGTCAGCCGGTCGATGCGGATGCTCCACTCACTGCCCAAGGTGCCGGATTCGATCCAGCGCAACAGCACCACCCGATAGGTCTCACCGTCAAAGCCCAGAAAGATGATCCAAGACAGAAACGCCGCCAAAAACACCAGAGCCGTTGCAATGATCTGCCCCGCCCGCTCACCGATGATGCGCCAGCCAAAGCCGCAGATCAGCGCGCCAACCAAGGGCGCCAGAAGAATGATCGTTGCCATCTGACTTAGCCTTTCATCACGTTGACGTCTTCAACGTCGATCGTTCCACGGTTGCGGAAGAACACCACAAGGATCGCAAGGCCAATCGCCGCCTCGGCCGCCGCCACGGTCAGGATGAACATGGTGAAGACCTGCCCCACCAGATCGCCCAGCTGGCTGGAAAATGCGACCATGTTGATGTTCACCGCAAGCAGCATCAGTTCAATCGACATCAGGATGACGATCACGTTCTTCCGGTTCAGGAAGATGCCGAAAATGCCGATGACGAACAGCGCCGCCGCGACTGTCAGGTAATGTTCCAGACCAACCATTTGTCGTTCCCTCGTAGGCGGCTTTGCGCCCGTTTATCGTTCCGTAGGGTGCGTGCTTGCACGCACCCTACCCGCCAGGCTCAGGCCTTACAGCCCCTGCCCCGGCTTCACATCCTTGAGCTCCATCGCCTTGGCCGGATCGCGCCACATCTGCTGCAACACGTTCTGCCGCTTCACGTCTTTGCGGTGGCGCAAGGTCAAAAGGATCGCCCCGATCATCGCCACCAGCAGGATCAAACCCGACAGCTGGAACAACAGCAGATAGGTGTCATAGATCAACAGCCCCAAGGCGCGGGTGTTCTCGACCTCTTCCATCGCTGGCGCAACGGCTTGCCGCAACCCCATCGCCCCTTCGGCCTGCACCCAGGCGCCAAAGCCCAGCGAAAGCTGCATCAGCAAGATCACACCGATCAGCAGTCCCAAAGGCATGTAGCGCGCGATCTCGCCCTTCAGCGCGGCAAAGTCGATGTCCAACATCATCACCACGAACAAGAACAGCACGGCCACCGCGCCGACATAGACGATGATCAACAGCATCGCCACGAATTCGGCCCCCAGCAAGACGAACAGACCCGCCGAGGACAGGAAGGCAAGGATCAACCACAGCACCGAATGCACCGGGTTACGGCTGATGGTCACCATCAGCCCCGCCGACACCACCACGATGGCAAAGGCATAAAAGGCATAATCCGCCACGGTCATTTCTCGGTCTCCTCGGTCTCGGCAAAGACAGACTGGGCGATTTCCAGTGCCTTTTGCGTGGCGGGCAGGCCGCCGAACATGCTCATCTGCCAGATCACTTCCGCAATCTCGCGCTGCGTGGCTCCGGCGGCCAAACCATTCTTGATGGTGATGCGCAACTGCGGCTCACCCACCGGGCCCAGCACGGTTTGCGCCGCGATTGTCACCAAGAAACGGGTGCGCGCGTCCAGCCCCTCGGGATTGAAGGTCTTGCCGAACCACATCTCCAGCAATTCCTTCGGCATCGCGGGAAACATCTTCTCGAACGCCTTGGGATCGATCGTTTCCATGCCGGGCATGAACGCGCTGGCCATTTTCTGGCCCTGCTCGAACATCTGCTGCAGCATCTTGGTATAGGCTTCGGTCATCACCATCACCGATACGGCGCGTCGAGTTCAAGATTGCGGGCAATCTCGGCTTCCCAGCGCGCCCCGTTATCCAGAAGCTTATCCTTGTTGTAGAACAGCTCCTCGCGGGTCTCAGTGCTGAACTCGAAGTTCGGCCCTTCGACGATCGCATCCACCGGGCAGGCTTCCTGACAGAACCCGCAATAGATGCATTTCGTCATGTCGATGTCATAGCGGGTGGTGCGGCGGCTGCCATCCTCACGCGGCTCTGCGTCAATCGTGATCGCCTGCGCCGGGCACACCGCTTCACACAATTTGCAGGCGATGCAGCGCTCTTCCCCGTTGGGATAGCGCCGCAGCGCGTGCTCCCCCCGAAAACGCGGAGAGAGCGGCCCCTTTTCATGCGGATAGTTCACCGTGCTTTTGGGCGCGAAGAAATACTTCATCCCCAAGGCAAAGCCCTTGATGAAATCCTGAAGCAGGAAATACCGGGTCGCGCGGTTCCAGTCGATGTTCGCCATCATCAGCCCCCAATCGTCCAGCGGGCCCAAGCGCCGCCGAAGACTTCAAATTTTGCAAGGAACGCCACCAGAACAACCCAACCCAAGGACAGCGGCAGGAACACCTTCCAACCAATCCGCATCAACTGGTCATAGCGATAGCGCGGCACGATGGCCTTCACCATGGCAAAGAGGAAGAAGAAGAAGGCCATCTTGATGAACATCCAGAAGAAGCCATCCGGCAGCCCCGGGATCGGCGACAGCCAGCCGCCAAAGAACAGCAGGCTCATCAAAGCGCACATCAGGAAGATGGCGATGTATTCACCCGCCATGAAAAGCAGATAGGGCGTCGAGGAATATTCCACCATGAAGCCAGCCACGAGTTCCGATTCCGCCTCTGGCAGGTCGAACGGCGGGCGGTTGGTTTCGGCCAAGGCGCTGATGAAGAACAGCACCACCATCGGCAGGTGCGGCAGCCAATACCACGAGAACAGACCATAAGCCCCGTCTTGCGCCGCCACGATCGCCGAGAAGTTCATCGACCCGGTCGAGATGATGATGCCGATGATGATCAGACCCAGCGACACTTCATAAGAGATCATCTGCGCGGCCGACCGCAAGGAGCCAAGGAATGGATATTTCGAGTTAGAGGCCCAGCCCCCCATGATCACGCCGTAAACCTCAAGCGACGACACCGCGAAAACGAACAGGATCGCCACGTTGATGTCGGCCAAGATCCAGCCATCGTTGAAGGGGATCACCGCCCAAGCCAGCATCGCCAGCACAAAAGACAGCATCGGCGCAAGGAAGAACACCGGACGGTCCGCACCGGCAGGCACTACGATTTCCTTGACCACATATTTCAGCGCATCGGCCACCGACTGCAGCAAGCCAAAGGCCCCCACCACGTTCGGCCCCCGCCGCATCTGCACGGCGGCCCAGATCTTGCGGTCGCCATACACCAGAAACAACAGGCTGATCATCACGAAGCCCACGATCAGCAGGCTTTGCGCCGCGACCAGAACCAACGTGCCCATTGGCGTTGCCAGAAAGTCAGACATTCTCAGCCTCTCATCTTCAAATCGTCGGGATCCCGAGCGCTCCGCAATCACGCACCGTCACTTCGGCATCGATGGTGCGGAGCCCGGGTGGCAGCGCGGCCGAGATCAGATAGACCGCGTCCCCCCGCCAGGTATTTCCTGCCTGCGTCACCGTGGTCCGCACATGCCGCGCGAATCCATACCCCCGGATCAGCGCATATTGTGCGGCCGCACAGCGGCCATAGGCTTCTACATCTTCGTTTCCGCGTCCGCCTTGCAGCGCCACGCGAAAATTGACCATGTCATCTTGCAGCAACACGGTCTGAATGCCCTCATAAGACGGCGCAAAGTCGCCCTGTGCCACGGGCTCGCTCTGCGCACAAGCCGAGAGCGCCGCGAAAGCGGCGGTCAGGCTGGCAAGAACGGGCGCCTGTGGCATCAGCTTACTCCGCTGCCAAAGGGGCTTGGGTGCGGGATTTGGCCAAGGCCGACATTTCCGCCATCACCTGCGAGGCGCGGGCAATCGGGTTGGTCAGATAGAAATCCTTGACCGGCAGACGGAAGCTCGCGCTTGCCGGGTCGCGCAGCGGAATGCGGGTCCAGCCATTGTCGGCCACCATATCCACCTGCCCCAGATGCGGATGCGCCGCCACCAAAGCCCGGCGCAGGCCCGCCAGCGAATCCCAAGGCAAAGTCGCGCCAATCTCAGCCGAAAGCGCCCGCAGGATTGCCCAGTTCTCCTTGGCCTCGCCGGGGGCAAAGCCCGCGCGCATCGCCAGCTGTGGGCGGCCTTCGGTATTGACGAAGAGCCCGTTTTCTTCGGTATAGGCCGCACCGGGCAGGATCAGATCGGCGCGGTGCGCCCCCCGGTCGCCATGGCTGCCCTGATAGATCACGAAGGGACCGGGGGCGATTTCCACCTCATCCGCGCCAAGGTTGAAGATCACCTGCGCGCCATCCATCGCCGCCGACATGCCGCCATCGGTGACGGCGCCCACGTCCATCGCCCCGACGCGCGCCGCAGCGGTGTGCAGAACCAGCAGCTTGGCCCCCATCACCTCGGCAAGCTTCATCGCCTGAGACAGCACCGCCTCACCATCGGCTTCATTCAGTGCGCCTTGGCCAACGATCACCACAGCCGCTTCGGTCGCCGCCGCATCCGCCGTCGCCTTCACCAGCGCGGCGCGGTCCGTTCCGGCATGGGCGTAGTCATAGGTCAGGTCCACAGCCGTGCCGATCAGCGTCACATCCGCACCAGCGCTCCACGCCTTCCGGATGCGCGCGTTCAGAACAGGCGCCTCATCCCGCGGGTTGGTGCCGATCAGGATGATCGTCCGGGCCGTATCGATATCTTCGATCGCCGCCGTCCCGACATAGGCCGAGCGGTTGCCCGCAGGCAGCTTCGCCCCATCGGTGCGGCACTCGATCTTGCCGCCCAGACCTTCCACCAATTGCTTCAGGCTGAACACAGCCTCCACCGGGGCCAGATCGCCGACAATCGCGGTCACCTTGCCACCCTTCATCGCGGTGGCAGCCGCCGCCAAAGCCTCACCCCAGCCCGCTTTGCGCAAACGGCCGTTCTCGCGGATATAGGGCGTGTCCAGCCGCTGACGGCGCAGACCGTCCCAGATGAAGCGGGTCTTGTCCGAGATCCACTCTTCGTTCACGCCATCATGGTTGCGCGGGATGATCCGCATCACCTCACGCCCTTTGGTGTCGATGCGGATGCTCGACCCCAGCGCATCCATCACATCGATGGATTCGGTCTTGGTCAATTCCCAAGGACGCGCGGTAAAGGCATAGGGCTTGCTCGTCAGCGCGCCCACCGGGCACAGATCGATGATATTGCCCTGCAGGTTGCTGTTCAGCGTCTCGTTCAGATAGCTGGTGATTTCTGCATCCTCACCCCGGCCCGTCTGGCCCATCTGGGTGATCCCCGCGACTTCCGAGGTAAAGCGCACGCAGCGGGTGCAGGAAATGCAGCGCGTCATGGTGGTGGCGACCAGCGGCCCCAGATTCAGGTCTTCTGACGCGCGCTTCGGCTCGCGGTAGCGGCTGAAGTCCACGCCATAGGCCATGGCCTGATCCTGCAGATCGCATTCCCCACCCTGATCGCAGATCGGGCAATCGAGGGGATGGTTGATCAGCAGGAATTCCATCACACCCTCGCGGGCCTTCTTGACCATGGGGCTGTTGGTCTTGACCACCGGCGCCTCGCCATTGGGGCCGGGGCGCAGATCGCGAACCTGCATTGCGCAGCTTGCCGCCGGTTTCGGCGGGCCGCCCACGACCTCGACCAGACACATACGGCAGTTGCCCGCAATCGTCAGACGCTCATGATAGCAGAAACGCGGGATCTCCACGCCTGCCACTTCGGCCGCCTGGATGATGGTCATTGCCCCATCCACCTCGACCTCGATGCCGTCAATGCTGATCTTCTTCAGGTTCGTCATCTGCTTACTCCGCAGTCCTCAGGCGTGAACGGATCACCCGCCCAAACGCCATGTTCTGGTTCGGGCAGCACGCTGCCCGAAGAATCTGTTGCGCGGCCGTCATCGCGTCGACCTCAGCAATGTGCCGATCAGGCTGCCGTTCGCAATCTCTGCCTCACCAGCGGCGCAATAGGCCTCGGCCTGTCCCGGCACCGCGCCCTTGCGCGCAAGCCACGCCGCCGCCTCCGCCTTGCCCCGCGCTTTTTCGGTCGGGCTTTCCACAAAGGCCCGCACTTCAGCCGCGCTATAGCCCACCCGCAGCGCGTAGTCCCGCAGTTTCAGCAACTCGTTCAAGGCCCGCAGCTTGCGCGGCTGCATCGTCGGGCAATTGTCGGCGATTGCATCGGCGATGAACCCGCTCAGCAGGGTGCCGTTGATCGTTTTCTCCTGATTGATCGGCACCAGCGCAAAGGCAGGGGCCGACAGCATCAGGGCAACAAGGGTCATCGGGATCAGTTTCATCAAAGCCTCCTTGGCATTCCATGCCAAGGACATAAGGACTCCGGGCCTTGATAGGCGATGACACGCGGCGTTCCTCACGCAATCTTGGGCGGCTATCGCATAACACATCATGCGCAGCCCTCCACATAGACCCAAGCCCCCGCCTCGAAACGGTCATAGATGCTGGGCTGCAAACGGCGCCCCCGCGCATTGCACTCCGCCTCCGCCACCCGGCGGGCGGCAACGCCCTCATGGGCTTGGAACGGCTGTCCCGCTTTGGTCACCCGCAGCGGTGCCGCGACAGGCGCAACCATACCCTGCGCCGGTCCCGTCGGGGCCTGCGACACGCAAGCGCCAAGCGCAAGCGTCAGGGACATGGCCACCGCCACCCGCATCACTCCGCCGCGACCGCGCTGATGCGCCCGGTTTTCTTGGCCTTGATGCGATCCTCGATCTCGTCGCGGAATGCCCGCACAAGCCCTTGGATCGGCCAAGCCGCCGCATCGCCAAGCGCACAGATCGTGTGGCCTTCCACCTGCTTGGTGACCGAGATCAGCATGTCGATTTCCTCGACTTCGGCCTCGCCGCGCACCAAGCGGTCCATCACGCGCATCATCCAGCCGGTGCCTTCGCGGCACGGCGTGCACTGGCCGCAGGACTCGTGCTTGTAGAATTTCGACAAGCGCCAGATCGCCTTGATCACATCCGTCGACTGATCCATCACGATCACCGCCGCCGTCCCAAGACCCGACCGCTGCTCACGCAGCCAGTCGAAATCCATGATCGCATCCTCGCATTGCGCCGCGTTCAACAAAGGCACCGAGGACCCGCCGGGGATCACCGCCTTGATGTTCTTCCAGCCTCCGCGCACGCCGCCGCAATGCCGCTCCAGCAACTCTTTCAGCGGGATCGACATCGACTCTTCGACCACACAAGGCGCGTTCACATGGCCCGAGATGCCAAACAGCTTGGTGCCGGCATTGTTGGGGCGGCCAAAGCTTGCAAACCATTCCGGCCCACGGCGCAGGATGGTCGGCACCACCGCGATCGACTCCACGTTGTTCACCGTGGTCGGGCAGCCATAAAGGCCCGCCCCCGCCGGGAACGGCGGCTTCATGCGCGGCATCCCCTTCTTGCCCTCAAGGCTTTCCAGCAGCGCGGTTTCCTCACCGCAGATATAGGCGCCTGCCCCATGATGGAGATACAGGTCAAAATCCCAGCCGGACTTGGCCGCGTTGCGCCCCAGCAGCCCCGCCTCATAGCATTCGTCAATCGCCGCCTGCAGCGCCTCTTTCTCGCGGATGTATTCACCACGAATGTAGATGTAGCAGGTGTTTGCATTCATCGCGAAAGACGCGATCAGCGCGCCTTCGATAAGCGTGTGCGGATCATGCCGCATGATCTCGCGGTCCTTGCAGGTGCCGGGCTCGGACTCGTCCGCATTGATCACCAGATAGGCCGGGCGACCATCCGACTGCTTGGGCATGAACGACCATTTCAGCCCGGTCGGGAACCCTGCCCCGCCGCGCCCGCGCAGGCCAGATGCCTTCATCTGCTCGATGATCTTGTCGCGGCCGCGCGAGATGATCTCGGCGGTGCCATCCCAATGGCCACGCGCTTTCGCCCCCGCAAGGGTGCGGTCATGCATCCCGTAGAGGTTGGTAAAGATGCGGTCCTGATCCTTGAGCATTGCTTGCCCCTTCCTTCAACCCTGACGACTGCGCCAGATCTGATACGTCACAACCAACGCCCACAAGAACGCGGCAATCGCGGCAAAATCGAACAGAAAGACATAGCGGGTATCCCAGCCCATCTTTCCGCCCAGATATTGCGCGCCCATCCACAGCAACATTGTCCCGGCCAGAACGAATGCGACAAGACGGGCCTGAAGGGCCATCTTGCGCGCATGTTCTGGGTCTGGCCCGGACATTCGACCTCTCAATAATCGTTCGTCTTGGCCCGGATGCGGAATGCCTCCAGCCCTTCGGTCACGATGATACGGGCCTGCGACACCCATTTGTCACGGGTCACGCGGCCACGAAAGCCTTTCAGGTTCTGGTCAACCCATGCGATCTCGGCGTCGGTCCAGCCTGCGATCTGATCGAAATGGTAAACGCCCATCTCATGCAGCAGCTTTTCCAGTGCCGGGCCGATGCCCTCAATCTGCTTCAGATCATCCGCTGCACCGCCCCGTGCCGCAGACAATCCTTCCGGCCGGGAGCCTGCGACCGTCGATGGCGCAAGCCCGGGCTCTGGGGCCACCGGTGTGCCCGGACCGGTGTCACGCGTCGCCACGGTGTCGGGGGCTGCGGCCGCTTCGGCACCAGAAGTGGCCGGGTCATCCTTGGAAACCGGCTTGCCTTTGGATTGCGCCGGCGCTTCCTGCACCGTCACCCCGGTGGCATCCGCCGCATGGCCAGCGCCCGGCACCGGCTCTTGCGGAGCCTCCGTCGCCTCAGGCGCTTCGGGTTGACGGACCCAAGGCGTCGTCAGCGGCACTTCGGTGCCGTCGATCCGCTTGACCGTTTCGCCAATGTCCACCGCGAGTTGCGCGCTGGCATTGTATGGCTTGCGCCCGGCCTCGTGGTCCTTGAGCGAGGTCAGCCCCGAGATCGGCTCTGATGCATAGCGCCCATTCTGCGGCCCCGGCACCGGCACTTCGCCTGCACTGAAGCGCGCGATCAGGTTGCGCAGGATTTCTGGCGTCAGATCCTCGTAGTAATCCTTGCCGATCTGGGCCATGGGCGCATTGCTGCACGCGCCCAGACATTCCACCTCTTCCCAAGAAAACTTGCCATCCGCCGAAAGCGTATGCGGTTGCTTGGCGATCAGCTCCTGACAGACGGCGATCAATTCTTCAGCGCCGCAAATCATGCAGGACGTGGTGCCGCAGATCTGGATATTGGCCACAGACCCAACGGGTTGCAGCTGAAACATGAAGTAGAAGGTCGCCACTTCCAGCGCGCGGATATAGGCCATGCCCAGCATGTTCGCCACATATTCGATCGCCGGACGCGTCAGCCATCCGTGCTGCTCCTGCGCACGCCACAGCAAAGGAATGATGGCGCTGGCCTGACGCCCTTCGGGATATTTGGAAATCTGCCCCTCGGCCCAGGCAAGGTTTGCCGGGGTGAACTCAAACGAGGCGGGTTGGTCTTTGTGCAGGCGGCGCAGCATTAGCGGTCGATCTCCCCGAACACGACATCCATCGTGCCGATGATGGCAGAGACGTCAGCCAGCTGATGCCCCTTGCAGATATAGTCCATGGATTGCAGGTGCAGGAACCCGGGCGCACGGATCTTGGCGCGGTAAGGCTTGTTGGTGCCATCCGCCATCAGATACACGCCGAACTCACCCTTGGGCGCTTCCACCGCAGCGTAAACCTCACCGGCGGGCACATGGAACCCTTCGGTATACAGCTTGAAGTGATGGATCAGCGCTTCCATGCTGGTCTTCATCTCGCCGCGCTTGGGCGGCGTGATCTTGCCGCGTGCCAGCACATCGCCCTTTTCCACCCGCAGCTTGGCAATCGCCTGACGGATGATCGACGTGCTTTCGCGCATCTCCTGCATCCGGCACAGATAGCGGTCATAGCAATCGCCATTTTTGCCAATCGGGATCTTGAAGTCGAATTCGTTATAGCACTCATAAGGCTGGCTGCGACGCAAATCCCAAGCCAGGCCTGACCCGCGCACCATCACGCCCGAATAGCCCCATTTCAGGATGTCGTCCTCGGTGACAATCCCGATGTCGGCGTTGCGCTGCTTGAAGATGCGGTTTTCGGTCAGCAGCGTGTCGATGTCATCCAGCACGCGCGGGAACTCCACCGCCCACTGGTCGATGTCCTCGATCAGCGCTTCGGTCAGGTCGGCATGAACCCCACCGGGGCGGAAATAGGCCGCGTGCAGACGCGCGCCACAGGCCCGCTCGTAGAAGATCATCAGCTTTTCGCGCTCTTCAAAGCCCCAGAGCGGCGGCGTCAGCGCGCCCACGTCCATGGCTTGCGTCGTCACGTTCAGCAGATGGTTCAGAATGCGGCCAATTTCGGAATACAGCACCCGGATCAGGCTGGCGCGGCGCGGCACCACGGTGCCGGTCAGCCTCTCGATTGCCAGACACCAGGCATGTTCCTGGTTCATCGGCGCCACATAATCCAGCCGGTCGAAATACGGCAGGTTCTGCAAATAGGTCCGGCTTTCCATCAGCTTCTCGGTGCCACGATGCAGCAAGCCGATGTGCGGATCGCACCGCTCGACAATCTCGCCGTCAAGCTCCAGCACAAGGCGCAAAACGCCGTGCGCCGCAGGGTGTTGCGGGCCGAAGTTCAGGTTGAAGTTGCGGATCTTCTGCTCGCCCGTCTCGAAATCGGTCGAGCCGTCGTCATAGGTGTTTCTGCGGATATCGCCGTCCATCAGACTGCTCCCCTCTGGTCGCGGGCCATCACTTCGCCCCCGCCTTGTCATCCCCGGGCAGCACGTATTGCGCGCCTTCCCAAGGGGACATGAAATCAAACTGCCGGTATTCCTGCACAAGCTTCACCGGCTCATAGACCACACGCTTTTGCGCCTCATCATAGCGCACTTCCGTATAGCCCGTGGTCGGGAAATCCTTGCGCAAAGGGTGCCCGCGGAACCCGTAATCGGTCAGGATGCGGCGCAGATCCGGGTGGCCCGAAAACAGGATGCCAAACATGTCGAACACTTCGCGTTCAAACCAGTTGGCGCTGGGGTGCACGTCCACCAAAGACGGCACCATATCCTCTTCGCCCACCGCGATTTTCACGCGGATACGGTGGTTTTGATACATCGACAGGAAGTGATACACCACGTCAAAGCGGCGCTCACGCGTGGGGTGATCCACCGCCGTGATGTCCACGAGCGAGGAAAAACGGCAAGACGCATCGGTGCGCAGGAAATCCGCGAAATCAGCGATGTGGCTCGCCACCACCTCCACCGTCAGCTCGCCAAACGCGATATGCGACGCCACCACATCATTCGGGCGGCGCAATTCGATATGGGCGGCAAGCTCTTGCAGGGCTTCCGAGACTTGGGCTTCGGACATGATTTCCTCCTCAGCGGGTCAGGGTGCCGGTGCGGCGGATCTTCCGCTGCAACTGCAAGATGCCGTAAAGCAGCGCCTCGGCCGTGGGCGGGCAGCCGGGCACGTAAATGTCGACCGGAACGATCCGGTCACAGCCACGCACCACCGAATAGCTGTAGTGGTAGTAACCGCCGCCATTGGCACAAGAGCCCATGGAAATCACATAGCGCGGCTCTGGCATCTGGTCATAGACCTTGCGCAGCGCCGGGGCCATCTTGTTGGTCAGGGTGCCGGCCACGATCATCACGTCCGACTGGCGCGGCGATGCGCGCGGGGCCACGCCAAACCGCTCCACGTCATAGCGCGGCATCGACGTGTGCATCATCTCGACCGCGCAGCAGGCCAGACCAAAGGTCATCCAGTGCAAGGACCCGATCCGGGCCCAGTTGATGATGTCTTCGGTCGACGTCAGCAGGAACCCCTTGTCCTGCAACTCGCGGTTCAGGGCCTGGGTGGCAACCTCCATGTCGCCGCCCGCCGTGTTGGCTCCTGCCATCACTCCCATTCCAAGGCCCCTTTCTTCCATTCATAGGCAAAGCCCACCGTCAGCACGCCAAGGAACACCATCATCGACCAGAACGCGGTCATGCTGATCTCGCCAAAGGCAACCGCCCAAGGGAACAGGAAGGCGACCTCAAGGTCAAAGATGATGAACAGGATCGACACGAGGTAGAACCGCACGTCAAATTTCATCCGCGCATCATCGAATGCGTTGAACCCACATTCATAGGCCGACACCTTTTCCGGGTCGGGATTGCGCACCGCAAGCACGGCAGCGGCAAGGAGCAGAACAAGCCCCAGACCAATCGCAAGTGCGAGTAGAACGATGATAGGAAAATACTCTCGGAGAAGTATGTCCACGAGATGCTCCTTCGGCTGGCGACTGCGAGCTGCGGATGCTGGCGACCCGCTTGCACTCTTGGGCACCCGTTTACTCTGCTCCCCCAGCCGGGTCAACGGAGGCGGCAGCGAAAACACCGGACGATATCTGTTGAATTTCGTCGCAGCCTCAAAAGAATGCGCCGGGTCCGGTTTGTGCCTGGCCGCTGACGCCGCGCTGCGGCAGCAGAATCGCAGCACGCCGCGCGGGCGCGATCAGTCGCCCATGGGCAGCGCGTCCACCGGGCCCACCGGGCCCTGCCCCACCGCCAGAACCTCGGCCCGGATGATGCGGGCGATCAGGGCTGCATCCTCGGTTGTAAAGGTCAGCGGCAGCCGCATGTCGATCAGCCCCGCCAGCACCGCATCGGTCTGCGGCAGCGGGTTTGGCGCGGCATAACGCCAATGTGCATAGCGGCTGGTAAAGGCCACCGGGTCCGGCGCGCCAAACCACTTCATCTCCACCCCGCGCGCGGCACAGCGCGCAATCAGCGCCGCCACCCGTTCGGGCTCCCACTCCGGCAGCGTGAATTGAAAACTCGACGCCACGAATTGCTCCGCCGCCGGCCGCGGGATCAGCCGCAGCCCCTGCGTCTGCGCAAGCCCCGCCTCCAGCACGCGGTAAAGCGCATTCCACCGCACGCCCCGCTCTGCCAGCAGCGCGATCTGCGGCCGCAGGATCGCCGCCCGCAGATTGTCCATCCGCCCCGACACATTGGGCACGTCCAGCCGCAGCGCCTCGAACACCTCGGGCGGCGGTGCGGCGCGGTGACGGGCGTAAAGCATGTAACTCCCCGACAGCAGCACCGACCGCGCGGCAAGGCCCGGGTCATCCGTCACCAAAAGACCGCCCTCACCCGCATTCATGTGCTTGTAGGTCTGCGTCGAATAGCAACCGATCACCCCATGGCGCCCCGACGGCACGCCGTTCCACGCGGCCCCCATGGTATGCGCGCAATCCTCGATCACCTTCAGGCCCAAGCCATCACACAGCGCCATCAGACGATCCATGTCACAGATATGCCCGCGCATGTGCGACAGCATCAGCACGCGGGCCCCGGTTTCCCGCGCCATAACCTCCAGATGCGCGAAGTCGATGGTCAAATCGGGCGTTGTCTCGATAAACACCGGCTGCGCGCCCATGCTCGCAATCGCGCCCGGAACCGGTGCCAGCGTGAAGGCATTGGTCAGAACCGGCGCGCCCGGGCAGACCTGCAACGCACGCAAGGCCGTCGCCAGCGCATAGCCGCCCGAAGCCACCGCAAGACAATAGCGCGCGCCGGTAAAGGCCGCAAATTCCTCTTCCAGCAGCGCCGTCTCGGCGATCTCGCCATGGGCTGTGTTATAGCGGTGCAGCCGCCCATGGCGCATAACCTCCAGCGCCGCCGCAATGCCCTCCTCGGGAATTGCCTCTTGCTGGGTGAAACTGCCGGTAAATCTTTCCATACCCTTCAGCATGCGGCGCAACGTGACCCTCGTCAATGGGTTGGCGGCGCCACAACACTGTGGCACGGTGGGGGCCTGAACAAAGGAACATCCGCATGCGCCACCTCTGTGCCGCCGCCCTTCTGGCGGCCACCCTTGCCACGCCGGCAAAGGCCGAACTTGTCATCGAAGGCCGCTCCGCCCAAGCGCTGCACTGCGCCGCGATGCTGTTCATCGTCTCGACCGAGTTGTTTGATCTCGGCGAGATTTCGCGCAATGCCCGCGACAACGCCCAACGGGCCGCCCTCGTGATGCTCGATCAAGTGCCCGGGACCGAGGATCAGCGCCGCCGCGCCATGGTGCAGCGCTTCGAGCGCATCATGACCAGCCGAAGCCCCGCAGAACTGGCGCAGGAATACACAGACACCGCCCTGTGGTGCCGCCGCACCTTTCTCGACTGACCGTCAGCGCAGCATCCGCGCGGCCAGCGCTGGCAGATCGTCGAAATGGTCCAAAAGCGCCTCGGGCTGCAACCGTTCGACGCCGCGCCCCTCGGGGCCAAAGGTCACCAGCGCGACCGGAACGCCAGCGGCAAGCCCGGTCTTACGGTCGGTCTCGGTATCGCCAATCAACATCGACCGCCGCGGATTGCCCCCCGCTTCCTGCACCGCCGCCAGATAGGGGGCCGCATCCGGTTTGCGCGTGGGCAAGGTATCCGCTCCGATCAACGCGCCGAACAGGCCCCGAATCCCCAGCCGCAGCGTCAGTTCTTCAGCAAGGCCTTCCGGTTTGTTGGTGCAGATCGCCACCGCAAACCCCTCGCGCCGCAGCGCCTCTACCGCGTCCACCACACCGGGATAAAGGGTGGTATGCACGGCAATATCGGCCGCATAGGCCTCCAACAGAACCGGATACTGCGCATCGACCAAGGCCTCATCCGCGACGCCCAGCCGCGAGAAGCCCAAGCGCAGCATCGCGCGCCCCCCATGGAAGGCGGTCAGCGCATCGGCCGGGCCCAGCAAATCGCCATGCCCCAGCCCGCGAAAGCAGGCGTTCGCCGCCGCCAACAGATCGGCGCTCGTGTCTGCCAAAGTGCCGTCCAGATCGAAAACCACGGTGCGCATCTTCTGTAACCTTGCGTGAAGAACACGGCCCTTGCGGCCAAGTGGCCCATGGGTAAAACGGGGGCACCAATAAGGAAAGGGGCAGCATGCCGGTATCTTTGGTCATTCTGGCAGCAGGTCAAGGCACGCGGATGAATTCCGACCTGCCCAAGGTGCTGCACCTGGTGGCAGGCAGCCCCCTCTTGCACCACGCCATGCAGGCCGGACGCAGCCTCGGGCCAGAGCGGGTGGTGGTTGTCACCGGCCACGGCGCCGATGCGGTGACCAAAGCCACCCTCGCCTTCGACGAAGATGCGCTGACGGTGGTGCAGTCCGAACAGAAGGGCACCGCCCATGCCGTCGCACAAGCCGCGCCCTTGCTGGCCGATGCTTCGGGCGATGTGATCGTGCTCTATGGCGACACGCCCTTGGTGCGCCCCGAAACGCTGGAAGCGATGCTCGCCGCCCGCGCCCAGCACGCGGTGGTGGTCTTGGGCTTTCACGCCGCCGATCCGGGCCGCTATGGCCGGTTGGTGACCGAAGGCGACGCCTTGCAGAAAATCGTGGAATACAAGGACGCCTCGCCCGAAGAACGCGCCATCACCTTGTGCAATTCCGGCGTGATCTGCGCCGATGCCAAGCTGATGTTCGCGCTGGTGGCCGAGGTGGGCAATGCCAATGCCTCGGGCGAATATTACCTGACCGACCTGCCGGAACTGGCGCGCAAGCGCGGGCTGTCGGCGGGTGTGGTGATCTGCCCCGAGGATGAAACGCTGGGCGTCAACACCCGCGCCCAACTGGCCGAGGCCGAACGCGCCTTTCAAGCCCGCGCCCGCGCCGAGGCTCTGGAAAACGGCGTCACCCTGACCGCGCCGGACACCGTCTTCTTCGGACTGGACACTGTGGTGGGGCGCGATGCCATCATTGGCCCCAATGTGATCTTCGGCCCCGGCGTCACAATCGAATCCGGCGCCGAAATCAAGCCCTTCTGCCATCTCGAAGGCTGCCACATCAGCCGTGGCGCCACCATCGGCCCCTTCGCCCGCCTGCGCCCCGGCGCGGAACTGGCCGAAGATGTGCATATCGGCAACTTCGTCGAGATCAAGAACGCCATTTTGGACGAAGGCGTAAAGGTCGGCCATCTGACTTACATCGGCGATGCCGATGTGGGCGAATTCACCAACATCGGCGCGGGCACCGTGACCTGCAATTATGATGGCGTGATGAAGCACCGCACCCGCATCGGCAAGAACGCCTTCATCGGCTCGGACACCATGCTGGTGGCCCCTGTCACGGTGGGCGACAACGCCCTGACCGCTTCAGGCTCGGTCATCACCGAAGACGTCCCCGCCGAGGCGCTGGCGATCGGGCGGGCGCGGCAGGTCACCAAGCCCGGCCTCGCCACCCGCCTGCGCGAACACCTGCAAAAGCTCAAAGCCAGCCGCAAGTGACCCCGCGCATCTGTTCATAAATTTCCCGCGTAGATGCGGAGGCCCTCCTAAGCATCTATGCCCGCACCCTCAAGAGGACCGGTTCCATGTGTGGCATTATTGGCGTTCTGGGCAATCACGAAGTGGCCCCTTTGCTGGTCGAAGCCCTGAAGCGGCTGGAATATCGCGGCTATGATTCCGCCGGGATCGCCACGGTGAATGGCGGGCGGCTGGATCGCCGCCGCGCGGTGGGCAAGCTGGTGAACCTGTCAGATCTTCTGGTGCATGACCCACTGCCCGGCAAGGCGGGCATCGGCCACACCCGCTGGGCCACTCATGGCGCGGCGACGGTGGTAAACGCGCACCCGCATAAGGCAGGCCCGGTGGCGGTGGTCCACAATGGCATCATCGAGAACTTCCGCGAATTGCGCAGCGAGCTTGCCGCCGCAGGCTATGCGCAGGAAAGCCAGACCGACACCGAAACCGTGGCGATTCTCGTCCGGCAAGCGATGGAGGCGGGGGCGACGCCGATCGAAGCCGCGCGCCAAACGCTCAAACGCCTGCACGGCGCCTTCGCGCTCTGTTTCCTCTTTGATGGCGAGGCGGACCTGCTGATCGCCGCGCGCAAAGGCAGCCCGCTTGCCATCGGCCATGGCAGCGGTGAGATGTTCGTGGGATCGGATGCCATTGCCCTCGCGCCAATGACCGACCGCATCACCTATCTGGAAGAGGGCGACTGGGCGGTGATCACCCGCGCCGGCGCCGAGGTCTTCGATGCCCAAGACCGCCCGGCCCGCCGCGCCGAAACCCGCATCCAGATTGACGCCACCCGGATTGAAAAAGCGGGCTACAAGCACTTCATGGCCAAGGAAATCGCCGAACAGCCGGTGGTGCTGGCCGATGGCCTGCGGCACTATTCCAAAGGGGGCGCCAACCCCGCCTTGAATCTGCCCGAAGGCGTCGATTTCACCGGGGTAGAGCGCATCGTTCTGGTCGCCTGCGGCACCGCGTCCTACGCCTGCCACGTGGCGAAGTATTGGTTTGAAACCGTCGCCGGCCTGCCCTGCGACATCGATATTGCGTCCGAATTCCGCTACCGTGAACCGCCTTTGTCGCCCAAACAATGGGCGATCTTCGTCAGCCAGTCGGGGGAAACCGCCGACACGCTCGCCGCCTTGCGCTACGCAAAGGACCGCGTGGCCAAAGTGGTGTCGGTCGTCAACGTCCCCACCTCTTCCATCGCGCGCGAATCCGATCTGACCTTGCCGATCATGGCCGGGGTCGAGGTGGGTGTGGCCTCGACCAAGGCCTTCACGTCGCAGCTGATGGTGCTGGCGCTCTTGGCGCTCAAGGCCGGGGTAGACCGGGACCGGGTCGACAGCGCGGGCCTTGCGGCGCATCTCGCGGCCTTGCAGGCGCTGCCCGGCCTGATGAACCACGCGCTTGGCCTGTCGGGCGAGATCGCCAAACTCGCCGAAGAACTGGCGCGGGCACAGGACATTCTGTTCTTGGGCCGTGGCCCCATGTATCCGATGGCATTGGAAGGCGCGCTGAAACTCAAGGAAATCAGCTATATCCACGCCGAAGGCTATGCATCGGGCGAGCTCAAGCACGGCCCCATCGCCCTGATCGACGCACAGGTGCCGGTGATCGTTCTGGCCCCGCGGGATGCGCTGTTCGACAAGACGGTGTCGAATATGCAAGAGGTGATGGCCCGCCATGGCAAGGTGCTGCTGATCTCGGATGCCGCAGGTCTGGCCGAGGCGGGCAACGGAGTCTGGGCCAGCCTTTCCATGCCCGCCGCCGACACGATCTTTGCGCCCATCCTTTACGCGGTTCCGGCGCAGCTTCTGGCCTATCACACCGCCATCGCCAAAGGCACCGATGTGGATCAGCCGCGCAATCTGGCGAAATCCGTGACTGTGGAGTGACGCGTCCTATCTGACGGAGACGATCACATCCGTCACGGAGAGCCCGATGCACCGCCGCTTCTTTTTGATTGGCGCCGCCGCCCTTGGCGGTTGCGCCTCTGTCCCCGCCTCTCCCACGGTTGCCACCCGGCCCGTCACCCTCGACGCGGCCTTCGTGGGCCAAAAGCGTGGCCAAGGGGTGTTCCGGGTCTGGCTGACCGGGGATGAACGCCGCTTTGACGCGCGGCTCGACGGGCGGCTCTCGCGCGGCGGTCAGCGGCTGACGGTGGTCGAGGATTTCGTCTATGACGATGGCCAGACCGACCGGCTCACTTGGGTGTTCGACCGCAGCGGCCCCGGGCTCTGGACCGGGCGGCGCGAAGATACGGTGGGCGCGGCGCAGGTGGTCGAGCAGGACGGCGAAGTGCGTCTCACCTATACCGCCGATTTCAGATCACCCTCGGGCGTCACCCGGCTTGGCTTTGCCGATGTGATCTATCTGCGCGACGACGGGGTGATCGTGAATGATGCGGTTGTCTCTCGGGCCGGTTTTCCGATAGGGTCGGTGCGGTTCGAAATACGCGGATAACGCGGACAAAAGGGGTTGACGGTGACAGACGAAACTTTGGGTGCGCAGCGATGACACCCTATCAAGCCCTTGAAATCCTTGAATCCATGGCCGATCCTGCCCGCGCGGCAGAGGCCGAGGCCTATCACAAGGCGCCCGAAGGTGCAGCCCGCCGCTATCTGGGCCTCACGCCGGCACAGATCGACGAACAGGCCGCCGACTGGCGCAGCGCCCTCTCGGTCGAAGGCCGGGTGTCACTGGCCGAAGGCCTGTGGAACACCAATGTGCATGACGCCCGCGTCGCCGCCGCCAAGCTCTTGACGCAGGCCCGCATCCGCCCCGACAGCCGGGCCTGGACGGTGATCTGCATGTGGGTCGAGGAATTGGATGTCTGGGCCTTGGCCGATCTGGTGACCACCGCCGGACAAAAGCGCGTGGTGGCCGATCTGGACCGTATCGCCGATCTGGAACCTTGGGTGGAAAGCGAAAACCACTGGGCCCGCCGCGCCGCGCTGCAAATGCTTTTGCCCTTCGCCAAGCTGAACAACC
Organism: Pseudorhodobacter sp. MZDSW-24AT; assembly: GCF_002794355.1. GTDB lineage: Bacteria > Pseudomonadota > Alphaproteobacteria > Rhodobacterales > Rhodobacteraceae > Pseudotabrizicola. The sequence goes on from NZ_PGOI01000012.1 coordinate 200,993, forward strand.
TGAAAGACCCCGAATATGACGCCCGCGAAACCGGGCTGATCTGGGCCGAGCATCTGGTGACCGATCGCAACTGGTTCATCCAGAAGGCCATCGCCGACTGGATCGACACACTGGCCAAGCACGACCCCGCCCGCGCCGCCGAGTTCATGGATGGCCCCGGTCTGGGCCTGAAAACCTTTGCCCGCAAAGAGGCCGCCCGCCGCCTGCCCGATCTGCCGATGACGGACGACTGACAGGGCCTAGGGGCGGCTGATCTGGCCGCCCCCCACCGCTGCCGGAACGCCCGTCGTCAGCGGCGCGCTGGTGGGCAGACCGCGCATCACCCGCACCGCAAGATAGGCAAAGGCCTGCGCCTCCAGCATATCGCCGTTCAGCCCGATCTGCTCGACCGGGCCCACCGCGCAAGCAAGCCGCGCCGACAGCGCCGCCATCATCGCCGCATTGTGCCGCCCGCCGCCACAGACGAACACGCGGTCCACCTTTTGCGGAAAATGCTCGGCCCCGCGCGCCACCGCCGCCGCCGCACAGGCAACCAAGGTGGCCGCCGCATCGGCATCGCCCAGATGCGCAACCGCAGGCAGCAAGGCGGGAAAATCATTCCGGTCCAGTGACTTTGGCGGCATCTTGAAGAAATAGGGATGCGCCAGAAAGGCCGTGACCACCGCCTCATCAGCCTGCCCCGCCGCCGCCAACACCCCGCCCGCATCCTGCGCAAGACCGGTCCGCGCCAACATCAGATCATTCACCGGAGCATTGGCAGGCCCGGTGTCAAACGCGAGCAACGCCCCCGGCGCCTCGGGCTGCGCGACGCGCGGGTCCACCCAGGTCAGGTTCCCCACCCCGCCCAGATTGAGAAAGGCCACCGGAGCCTCCAGCCCCACATGGCGCGCGCAAGCGTGGTGAAAGAACGGCGCCAGCGGCGCGCCCTGACCGCCCATCTGCACATCCGTGCTGCGGAAATCCCAGACCACGGGCAGGCCCAGAACCTGCGCCAGCAGCTCGCCATTGCCCGCCTGATGCGTGCCCTGCCCACGCGGATCATGCGCCAAGGTCTGGCCGTGGAACCCCACCACATCCACCCCGGAAAACCGCGCCAGCACCTCGGCGTGGGCGGCCTCCACCACCTCGGCCGCCGCCGCCACCGCCGCCTCCCCCGGCCACAACCCAAAGCCCGCGCGGATCACGTCACGCTCGGCTTGGCTATAGGCGCGATAGGCGTCGGGCCCAAAGGCCTCGATGCTGTGACCATCGGTCAGCACCATCGCGGCATCCACCCCGTCCAAGGATGTGCCCGACATCGCCCCCAACGCCCAGATCGCCCCCGAACCTCGCATCTTCCCTTGCGCCCCCCAGACCGCTATACCGCCCGCAAGTATGACACGAGGACGCAATGACCTACCATCCGAAATCAGACTTCATGCGCGTGATGATGACCCGTGGCTTTCTGGCCGATTGCACGGATTATCAGGCGCTGGACGAGGCGTTTCTGAAGGGGGTCGTGCCTGCCTATATCGGTTATGATGCCACGGCGGCTTCGCTGCATGTGGGCCATTTGCTCAACATCATGGTGCTGCGCTGGTTGCAGAAATGCGGCCACAAGCCGATCACTCTCATGGGGGGCGGCACCACAAAGGTGGGCGATCCTTCCTTCCGCGCCGAAGAGCGCCCGCTGCTGACGCCGGAAAAGATCGATGAAAACATCGCCGGAATGCAGCAGGTCTTTGCCCGTTACCTCTCCTATGGCGATGGCGCCACCGATGCCATCATGCTCAACAATGCCGAATGGCTCGATCATCTGAACTACCTGGAATTCCTGCGCGACATCGGGCGGCATTTCAGCGTGAACCGGATGCTGTCCTTTGACTCCGTGAAATCCCGGCTGGACCGCGAACAATCGCTGTCCTTCCTCGAATTCAATTACATGATCCTCCAAGCCTATGATTTCCTTGAGATCAACCGCCGCTATGGCTGCCTGTTGCAGATGGGCGGGTCGGATCAATGGGGCAATATCGTCAACGGCGTGGATCTGACGCGCCGGGTGGTGGACCATGAGGTCTACGGCCTGACCACGCCGCTGCTGACCACCTCCGACGGGCGCAAGATGGGCAAATCCGCCAATGGCGCGGTCTGGCTCAATGGTGCGATGCTGTCACCTTACGAGTTCTGGCAGTTCTGGCGCAACTCCACCGATGCCGATGTCGGCCGCTTCCTCAAGCTCTTCACCGAACTGCCGCTCGAGGAATGTGACCGTCTCGGCGCGCTGCAAGGATCCGAGATCAACGCGGCCAAGATCATCCTCGCCAATGAGGTGACCACGCTGCTGCACGGGGCCGAGGCCGCGCAGGCCGCCGAGGCCACCGCGCGCGAGGTCTTTGAAAAGGGCGGCATCGGCGAGGATCTGCCCACCGTCACCCTTGCGCCCGCAGAAGTCGCGGAGGGGATCGGCATCGTACAACTCTTTGTCCGTGCGGGACTTTCCGCAAGCGGCAAGGATGCCAAACGCCTGATCTCCGAAGGCGGCGCCAAGGTGAATGACGAAACCGTCACCGACAGTGGCCTGCGCTATGGCGCGGGCGATCTGGCCCAGCCCCTGAAACTGACCGCGGGCAAGAAGCGCCACGCATTGGTCACGCTGGGCTAAGCGCCGGCTTGTCAGCGTCAAAGGCCCCGGCTAGCCTGCCGGGGCCTTTGACCTGTCAGGACATGCCATGCACCGCCCTTCCGCCTTCACCGCCCCCGGCCGCTTCTGGCGCGGAAATCTGCACACCCACTCCACCCGGTCGGATGGCGTGCTCTCGCCCGAAGAGGTCTGCCGCCGCTACCGGGCCGAAGGCTATGATTTTCTGGCGCTGACCGATCACTTCGTCGGCGCCTATGACTATCCCATCGTCGACACCACAGCCTTTCGCGGCGAAGGCTTCACCACGATCCTCGGCGCCGAACTGCACTCGGGCGCCATGGCCAATGGCGAGCTGTGGCATATCCTCGCCGTCGGCCTGCCGCCCGATTTCGCCCCCTCGGACAGCCCGGATTTCCACCCCAAGCCAGGTCAGGAAACCGCAGCCGACCTCGCCGCCCGCGCCGTCGCCGCAGGCGCCTTCGTGGCGATCGCACATCCGCAATGGTCCGGCCTCACCCTCGCCGACGCGCGAGCGGTGACTGCGGCCCATGCGGTAGAGGTCTACAACCACGGCTGCGCCAATGGCTGCGACCGCCCCGACGGCTTCGCCATCGCCGATCTGCTGCTCAGCGAAGGCCGCCGCTTAACGATGATCGCCACCGATGACGCGCATTTCTACGAACCCGACCATTTTGGCGGCTGGGTCATGGTCAAGGCCGCCGAGAATACGCCCGAAGCCTTGCTCGCCGCGCTCAAATCCGGAGATTTCTACGCCAGCCAAGGCCCCGAGCTGCGCGACATCCGCCTGCATGACACCCGCATCGAGGTGGACCATTCCGCCGTCTCCGCCATGATCGTCCAAGGCCAAGGCACCGCCGCCCGCGCCGTGCATGGACATTCGATGACCACCTCGGCGCTCGATCTCAGCCGCTTTGGCAACAGCCCTTGGCTGCGCGTCACCTTGATGGACGCAGCCGGAAAACGGGCATGGTCAAACCCCATCTGGCGGTAAGGCGGCACCGGCGGACGCCTCCGGCGGGAGTATTTCAGAAAGGTGCAAATCCTTGCAGCCTGTCCGGTTATGACTTGCAGCTTTTGAAAATACTCCGGGGGGCGCGCAGCGGGGGGCAGCGCCCCCCCCTTACGCCAACCGCGCCGGAAAGCCGTCCGCCCGCAGATCGGTGCCCAGCGCGTCTTCCAGCAGCTTCACGATCTGTGTCGATTGCGCCCCCCCGCCATAGGCCGCACGCCCCCTGACAAAGGTCTGCAGGGTCTGCCCCGCCAGATCCAGCGGCACGCCGAATTCACGGCCAAAACCCATGGCAAAGCCCAGATCCTTCAGCGCCAGATCCATCGTGAAGGCAATGTCATAGCTGCCGTTCAGGATCAGCTGGCCTTCGGTCTCATGCACGAAACTGCTGCCCGATGACGCCGCAATCGCCTCCCAGGCGGTCTTCAGATCCAGCCCCCCGCGCTTGGCAAGCATCAGCGCCTCGCCGTCGGCGACCAGATGGATGAAGGCGAGCATATTGGTGATCACCTTGATCACCGCCGCCGACCCCAAAGGCCCCATATGGAACAGCCGGTTGCCGATTGCCTCAAGCGCGGCGCGGTGCAGATCCAGCAGGTCCGCATCGCCCCCCGCCAGCACCGTGATCTCGCCTCGCGCGGCCAGATGCACGCCCCCCGTCACCGGCGCCTCCAGCATCCGCAGCCCGGCGCCTTGCGCGATTCCCGCCAATTGCAGCACATCCTCACGTCCCAGCGTGGAGTTTTCCACCCAGGTCATCCCGGGCCGCGCCGCCGTCAGCACTTGCGCCAGCACCGCGGCCGACACCGCGGGCGAGGGCAGGCAGGTGAACACATGCTCCACCCGCCCCGCAAGATCCGCCGGGCTCTCGGCCACCTCGGCCCCCATCGCCCGGTGCCGCGCGGCCAGCCCCGGATCGCGGTCGTGGACCACCACCGAAAACCCCGCCCGGATCAGACTGGCCGCCAGATGCCCGCCCAGATTGCCAAGCCCGATATAGCCAATCTTCATGCCCCGCCCTGCCTTTACCGGAAGTGGATCGTGTATTTCGCCCTGATCGCCGCATCGATCTGCGGATCGATGCGAGACCCCGCCTTGGCCAAAATCGCATTCTTGCGCTCCAGCGCCTTTTCCAGCAACAAGGGCTTGCCCGCCTCGTTCCATTCCTTGGGGCTCATGCGGTTGCCCACCACCGGATAGGTATATTCTGTCTGCATCAGCCGCAGCGTCTGCTCCGACCCAAGGTAATGCCCCGGCCCGCCCAGACACACCTCCTTCATCGCCTCGATGCTGGTGCTGTCCGGCGTCACATCGATCCCGCGCACACAGCGCATCGCCTGTCCCAGAAGATCATCGCCCAGCACCAGCGATTCCAGACAGAACCCGAGCAGGCTCGCATGCATCCCGACCGCCTCATAACACATGTTCAGCCCTGACAAACCGGCCAGCACATTGGTGATCCCCTGCTCCCAGCCGGCCTGCATGTCAGGCAGTTTGCTGTCAGAGATGCCGCTCGCCGCGCCGCCCGGCAGCCCATAGAAGTGGTGCATCTGCGCGCAGCCCGCCGTCAGCAAGGCTTGCTCGGCACTCCCCCCCGACATCGCCCCCGTGCGCAGATCGCTTACGAAAGGCCAGGTGCCAAAGATGCACGGCGCGCCCTTTCGGATCGCATTGGCGTAAACCACCCCCGCCAGACATTCCGCCACCGCCTGCACGATGGTCAGCGCTATGGGCGCGGGCGCGGTGGCCCCCGCCTGGCCCGCGCTCAGCAACAGCATGGGCATCCCCCGCCGGATACAGTCCTCCATCGTGATGCAGGATTCCTCGGCAAACTTCATCGGCGGCACCACAAAGCAGTTGGAATTGCTCACAAAAGGCCGCGCCCGCCACGCCGCCTCCCCCCCCGCCACCATGTGGATCACGTCAAAGCAATCGGCCACATGCGCAGGGTCACTGAAAGACGTGCCCACATGCTTCACCGTGCCCGCCAGACTGGCATAGAGCGTATTGAGATCCATGTCGCGGTTGTCCACCACATCACGGCACACCATGGTGCGCTGATAGAAGTGGATATTGTCCAGATGATCCACCAGCCGCGCCGCGTCATAGAGATCCTGCGCCGTCGAATCGCGATACTCCAGCGTGAACGGGTCCACGATATGCACCGCAGCCCCGGCAGTGCCGTAATGCACATTGGTCCCGGTCAGATGCAGGTCATGGCGCGGATCGCGCGCGTGCAGCGTGATGTCCCGCGCCGCCACCGCCAGCATGTCCTCCACCAGCGCGCGCGGAAAGCGCATCCGCCCATCGCTGCCATAGACCGCCCCCGCCGCCGTCATCACCTCCACCCCCGAAGGCGGCGCTTGGCTCAGGCCGATCTCCTCCAGTGCCTGCAAGGCCGCCGCATGGATCTGCTGCATCCCGGCCTCGCTCAAGGGCCGATACTGCCCCCCCGGCATTCCCGGCCGCACCGGGCGCATCGCATCCGACAAAGGTGCCGCGCGCAAGGCCACCCGCGCACCCCGCCCCCCCGACCGCCGCGCCCGCGACGGGGCGCAATCCTCGCCCGGCACCGCTGCCAATTCGCCGTCAAACTCACCCATGGCCGCTTCCCCCACCCTTCATCTGTTCCTAAATATCCCGGGGTCCGGGGCAGCGCCCCGGGGGCGCTCACCCGCGCATCCGCTCGGACTCCGGGTCATACATCGGCACCAAGGACACCTCTGCCCCATAGCGGCGCCCCGCCACCTCGATCTCATACACCGATCCAAGCAGCTCCGCCGTGCTCTGCCCTTCGCAGGGCACATAGCCCAGCGCCACCGATCCCCCCAGCGCATGGCCGTAATTCGCGCTGGTCACCGGGCCCACGATGCGCCCGTCGCGCACGATGCCCTCATTGTGGAACAGCGCCGCCTCGGGATCGCGCACCAGAAACTGGACCAGCCGCCGCCGCAAGCCTGCCTCCTCGCGCCGCAGCACCGCCTCACGCCCGACAAAACCGGTCTTCTTGCGGCTCACGGCAAAGCCAAGCCCCGCCTCCAGCACATGATCCTCATCGGTGATGTCATGGCCCCAATGCCGATAGGCCTTCTCGATCCGGCAGGAATCGAGGGCATGGAGCCCGCAGAGCCGCATCTCGGGCGCCGCCTCCACCAGCGTCTCGAACACATGTGCCGCCTGATCGGTCGGCACATAGATCTCCCAGCCCAGCTCGCCCACATAAGACACCCGGTGCGCCCGGGCCAAACCCATGCCGATCTCGATCTCGCGCGCTTGCCCAAAGGGGTGCGCTGCGTTCGAGAAATCCTGCGGGCTCACCCGGCCCATCACCCCGCGCGCCTCGGGCCCCATCACACACAGCACCGCCTCTGCGGCCGTCACATCCGTCACCACCGCAAAGGCCTCGCCGATATGCGCCCGCAGCCAGGCCAGATTGCGCGTCAAGGTCGCCCCCGGCACCACCAGCAGATAGGCGGTCTCAGAGAGCCGTGTCACCGTCAGATCCGCCTCGATCCCCCCGGCGTTCGTCAACATCATCGTATAGACGATCCGCCCCACCGGCACATCCATCTGGGCCGAGCAGACCCGGTTCAGCACCGCACAGGCATCGCGCCCTTCCACCCGGATCTTGCCGAAACTGGTCATGTCGAACAGGCCAACACCGCCGCGCACCGCCCTATGCTCGGCGCGCTGGTTCTCGAACCAGTTCTGCCGCTGCCAGCCATGGCGATAGGCCGGCTCCTGACCGGGCGCGGCAAACCAGTTCGCGCGCTCCCAGCCCGCCACCTCGCCAAACACCGCCCCCCGCGCGGCCAAGGCCTCATGCAACGGACTGCGCCGCACCCCCCGGCTGGTCGCCATCTGGCGATAGGGGTAGTGATCGGCATAAAGCAAGCCCAGCGTCTCGCTCACCCGCTCGCGCAAATAGCGGCGGTTCTTCTGAAAGGGTTGCGCGCGGCGCACATCCACCTCCCACAGATCAAAGGGCGGCGCACCTTCGGTGATCCAATGCGCCAGCGCCATCCCCGCGCCCCCGCTGCTGGCAATCCCGATGGAATTATACCCCGCCGCCACCCAATAGCCCTGCACCTCCGGCGCTGGCCCCAGATAATAGCGGTCATCGGGCGTGAAGCTCTCCGGCCCGTTGAAAAACGTGTGAATGCCCGCGGTCTGGAACAGCGGCATCCGCGCCATCGCCGCTTCCAGAATGGGCTGGAAATGGTCCCAATCCTCGGGCAGCGTGTCAAACTCGAAATCCGCCCGGATGCCCCCCATGCCCCAAGGCTTGGCCTTGGGCTCAAAGGCGCCAAGCATCATCTTCCCGGCATCCGATTTGTAATAGGCGCATTCATCGGGCACCCGCAGCACCGGCAAATGGCCCAGACCCTCCACCGGCTCGGTCACCAGATAGAAATGCTCACAGGCATGCAAGGGCAGCGTCACACCACTCTGCGCCGCCAGATCGCGCCCCCACATGCCGCCGCAATTGATCACCACATCGGCGTCAATCCGCCCCGGCCCCTCGGGCCCGTGATACGCCACCCCCGTCACCCGGCCCGCCGTCACGCAGACCCGGTCCACCCGCACCCCTTCGGCAATCACCGCCCCGCGCATCCGCGCGCCCTTGGCCAAGGCCATCGCGATATTGGCCGGATCACATTGCCCATCCAGCGGCAGATGCACCCCCCCCACCGCATCCGATACTGTCAGATGCGGATACATCGCCTTGATCTCACCGGGCGAGATCTCCTGCACCTCCACATCGAAAATCCGCGCCAGCGTCGCCTGCCGGCGCAACTCCTCCATCCGGTCCGCCGTCAAGGCCACCGAGATCGACCCCACCTGCCGCATCCCCGTGGCAATGCCGGTCTCCGCCTCCAACCCCAGATAAAGCCCTGCCGAATAGCGCGCGAGCCGGGTCATGTTGGCACTGCCGCGCAACTGCCCGATCAACCCCGCCGCATGCCAGGTCGTCCCCGACGTCAGCCGCTTGCGCTCCAACAGCACGATGTCGCGCCACCCCGCCTTGGCCAGATGATAGGCCACCGAACAGCCGGAAATGCCGCCCCCGATGATCACCGCCCGCGCTTTCTCCGGCACACCCACCTGCATCCCCTTTATCTTGGCTCAAATATCCCGGGGTCCGGGGCAGAGCCCCGGTCCACCCGCTCATTCCCGCAAGCGCCTGTTCTGCGGGTCCCACACGGGCTGGTCCGGCAAGACCTCCGCCGCCACCCGGTCGCCGAACACCTCCACCTCCACCACCGTGCCCGGCACCGCCAGATCGGCGCGCAACATCCCCAGCGCAAGACAGGCCTCCACCCGGTGGCCATAGCCGCTGCTGGTGGTCTCCCCCACCACCTCGCCCCCCTGCCAGAGCGTCGACATATAGGGGGGATCATAAGCCTCAGCCGCCACCCGCAAGGTGACAAAGCGCTTGGTCACCCCCGCCTGCCGCTCCGCCATCAAGGCCGCGCGCCCGCGAAACGCGGGCTTGTCCCAATCGACAAACCGCTCCAGCCCGCCCTGAAGCACGGTGTAATCGGTCGACAGATCGCCTTTCCAGGCGCGATACCCTTTCTCAAGCCGCAACGCGTTCAGCGCAAACATCCCGAACGGCCGCAGCCCATGCGCGCGCCCTGCCGCCCAGATCGCATCCCAGACCGCAGGCGTGTCGGCCACCCGCGAATGCACCTCCCAGCCCAGCTCACCGGCAAAGCTCACCCGCATCAGCAAGACCTCGGCCCCGGCAATCCGCGCCCCTTGCCAGCTCAGCCATGGCCGCGCCAGATCGCCGTCACAGACCGCGCCCAGCACCGCCCGCGCCTTCGGTCCGGTCACGATCTGCGTGCTCCACGCCGCACTCTCATCCTCAAGGCTCAGCCCCGGCGCCAGATGCCGCTGCAACCAGTCCCGGTCATGCGCCTGCGCCGTCGCCGCGGTGATCAGCATCAGCGTGTCTTCCGCAAGCCGCGCCACCGACATCTCGGTGACGATCCGCCCCTTGTCATCGGCGAAATAGGCAAGCCCCAGCCGCCCCACCCCCGGCACCTTGCCGGTGATCTGCCGCGACAGCCACTCCGCCGCCCCCGCGCCCTTGATCACAAAGCGCGAAAACCCCGGCAAATCCAGCAGGCCACAGCCATCCCGCACCGCTTCGCACTCGGCCTGCACCGCCCGCGCCCAGGGCCCGTTCCGCGCCCAGGTCCGCTGCGCCGCCTCCCCGGTGTCATCGCCCGGCTGCGCATACCACAAGGCCCGCTCCCACCCGTTATAGGGCCCGAACTGCGCCCCCAGCGCCGCCACCCGGTCATGCACCGCCGAGAGCTGCTGCATCCGCCCCGCAGGCCAGACATGATGCGGGAAATGGATGGCATATTCATGCCCATACACCTCCATCCCCTTGGCCACGCAGTAGTCGTGATCCTCCCAGCCGGTAAAGCGGCGCGGATCACAGGACCACATGTCCCACTCCGTCGCCCCTTCGGTCACCCATTCCGCAAGCACCTTGCCCGCCCCCCCGGCCTGACAAATGCCAAAGGTGAACACCGCCGCCTCAAAGGCATGGGGCACCCCCGGCATCGGCCCGATCAAGGGATTGCCGTCCGGCGTATAGGGGATGGGCCCGTTGATCACCTTCTGCAAATTGGCCTCGGCCAACAGCGGGACCCGCGCCATCGCATCCTGAATCTGAAACTCCAGCCGCTCCAGATCATCGGGAAACAGCTGAAAGCTGAAATCCTCCGGCATCGGATCATCCGGCGTCGCCCAATGCGCGCGGCACGGGTTCTCATAGGGCCCAAGATTGAACCCCATCTTCTCCTGCCGCAGGTAGTAGCTCGAATCGACATCGCGCAAGAGCGGCAACTTGTGCCCCACCTCCGCCGTCCAGGCCACAAGCGCGGGGATGGTGTCGAACAGCAGATACTGATGGCTCATCACCATCATCGGCACCCGGCGACCGAACATCCGCCCCACCTCGGCCGCATAATATCCGCCTGCATTCACCACATAGTCACAGCGGATCTCGCCCTTGGGCGTGCTCAGCACCCAGTCCGCCCCGGTCCAGCGCGCCGCCGTCACCGGGCAGAACCGCTCCACATGCGCCCCCAGATCCCGCGCCCCCTTGGCCAGCGCCTGCGTCAACTGCGCCGGATCGATGTCCCCGTCACAAGGGTCATAGAGCGCCCCCGTCAGATCATGCGTCTCCACAAAAGGATAGCGGCTGCGGATCTCCTCGGGGCTCAGGATCTCCAGATCCATCCCCTGAGAGCGCCCCATCCCCACCACCCGCTTGAACTCCAGCAAGCGCTCGGCGCTATGTCCCAGGCGCACCGATCCGGTGACGTTGTAAGTCATCGGATAGCCCACCCGCGCCCCCAGATCGCGGTAAAGGCCCGCTGAATAGCGCTGCATGTTCATGATCGACCAGCTCGACGAAAACGTCGGCACATTGCCCGCCGCATGCCACGTGCTGCCCGCCGTCAGCTCGTTCTTCTCCAGCAAGACGCAGTCCCGCCAGCCCGCCAAAGCCAGATGGTACAGACACGACGCGCCAACCGCCCCGCCCCCGATGATCACCACCCGCGCTTGCGACGGCAGTCCAGCCATGCCCCAGCCTCCCAAAGGTTCAAGGTCCCGCACCTGTCCCCGCACTATCCGCCCCGCACAGCCGCCATTCAATTCGCCCGCAGCTTGGCTATTGATCGGAAACTTCGATCAGGCTTTATCTTGGCTGAAATATCCCGGGGTCCGGGGCAGCGCCCCGGCGGCCAATCACAGGAGCCACCCGATGCAGATCGAGCAAATCGACACCTTCCTCGACCTGATCGAAACCCGCAGCTTTCACCGCACGGCCGAACGGCTGGGCCTCACCCAATCCACCGTCTCCGCCCGTCTGGTGGCGCTGGAACAGGCGGTCGGCGCCCGCCTCTTCACCCGCTCGCGCGCCGGCGCACAGCTCACCACCGAAGGCCTGAAGCTCGAACCCCACGCCCGCCTCCTGCGGCAGGAATGGACGATGGCCCGCCGCGCGGTGCTGGCCAATGGCACCGCCGCACTCACCTTGCGCATCGGCGTGCAGAATGATCTGGCCCCCGCTCATCTGGGCGCGCTCGTCGCCGATTTCCGCGCCTTGCTGCCCCAGGCCGCGCTCTATATCGAACCCGATTACTCCACCCAGATGTGCGCCGATCTGGTGACAGGCACGCTCGACGTCGCACTGCTCTTCACGCCCAAACCACAGCCCGACCTCTATTTCGAAAGCCTCGCCGAACTCCCCTATCGTCTGATTTCAACCCGTGCCGACACCCTGGCCACCCTTGCGCCAGAAACCTATGTCAGCGCGAATTTCTCGCCCGCATTCGAGGCCGCGCACCGCCAGCTGTTGCCCCATCTCGCGGCCACAGCGCTCTCGGTGGGCCAAAGCAGCGCCGTGGCGCTGTTGCTCGCGCAGATGGGCGGCGCGGGCTATGTGATGGACTCGCAAGCGCGCGCGCTGACAGCGGCGGGAGGCTACCATCTGGTGCCCGATGCGCCGGTGATCCACCAGCCGGTCTACGGCGCCATCCATCTGCGCAACCGCACCGCCACCACCCACAAACGCCTGATGCACTGCGCGCGCCGCAGGCTCAACACCCCCGGCGCGCGCTAAAGGCTGCGGCGCAGCCCTGTCAGACCGGGGCCCGAAAAAGCGTCGCTTTTTCGTCCTTGTCCCCCCGGCATCACAGATCCTTGGTCCGAACCGCCCTACTCTGCGGCTTGCACGCTCGGATTGTTCGGATGCGCCGTCCAGTTTGCGTAATCGCCCACGGTCGCCCCGGTGCGCGGGTCCACCGCGCCTTTCGGCAGTTCCACCATGGTGATGCAATTCTCCACCGGACAGACATTGACGCACAGGTTGCACGCCACGCATTCCTCCTCGATCACCTCGAACACCCGCCCCGGCTTCATCGCGATCGCCTGATGGCTGGTGTCTTCGCAGGCCGCATAGCAGCGCCCGCACTTGATGCAATCGTCCTGATTGATCTGTGCCTTGGTCACATAATTCAGGTTCAGATACTGCCAGTCGGTCACATTGGGCACCGCGCGCCCCACCAGATCGGCGGTCGAGGCAAAGCCTTTCTCATCCATGTATTGCGACAGGCCCGAGATCATTTCCTGCACGATCTTGAAGCCATAGGTCATCGCCGCCGTGCACACCTGCACATTGCCCGCCCCCAGCGCCATGAACTCCGCCGCATCGCGCCACGTGGTGACCCCGCCGATGCCCGAAATCGGCAGCCCACGCGTCTCGGCACTGCGCGCAATCTCGGCCACCATGTTCAGCGCGATCGGCTTCACCGCCGGGCCGCAATAGCCGCCATGGGTGCCCTTGCCATCGATCATCGGCTCGGGGCTGAAGCTGTCAAGGTTCACGCTTGTGATCGAGTTGATCGTGTTGATCAGGCTCACCGCATCCGCCCCGCCCCGCTTGGCCGCCTCGGCGGGCTTGCGGATGTCCGAGATATTGGGCGTGAGCTTCACGATACAGGGCATCCGGCTGTGAGTCTTCACCCAGCGCGTCACCATCTCGATATATTCCGGCACCTGCCCCACGGCAGAGCCCATGCCGCGCTCGGCCATCCCATGCGGACAGCCGAAATTCAGCTCGACCCCATCGGCCTCGGTGTCCTCGATCCGGTGCAGGATGTCTTTCCAGGACTCCTCGTCACAGGGCACCATCAGGCTTATGATCAGCGCGCGGTCCTTGTAATCGCGCTTGACCGATTTGATCTCGCGCAGGTTCACCTCCAGCGGGCGGTCGGTGATCAGTTCGATGTTGTTCAGGCCCAGCAGGCGGCGGTCCGCCCCCCAGATCGCGCCATAGCGCGGGCCGTTGACGTTCACCACCGGCGGCCCCTCTGCGCCAAGGGTCTTCCAGACCACGCCGCCCCAGCCCGCCTCAAAGGCGCGGCGGACGTTGTATTCCTTGTCGGTCGGCGGGGCAGAAGCCAGCCAGAACGGGTTGGGGGATTTGATGCCGATGAAATCCGTGGCAAGATCAGCCATGTCAGTTCTCCATGCGATGCGTCACAGGTCGGCCTTGGCCGCCCTGACGTCTGATGTTTTTGAAAGGAGTGCTCAGAAGGGCAGCAGCGACCAAAGCCAGCCCAGCAGGTCGCCGCCATATTGGCCGATCTTCGGAATCAGATAGGCCCAGGCCAAGGCGCCCGTCACGTTGTAGATCATGAAGCGCGGCAATCGCATGCCGCTCATCCCTGCCATCAGAAAGACCACCGGACGCAACGGTCCGATGAAATGGCCGAAAAGCACCGTGACGGGGCCCCATTTTGCAAAGGCGGCGCGGGCGCGTTCGATCAGATCGGGGTGATCGACAAGCGGGCGCATTTGCAACATCGCGCCGCCATAGCGCCGCCCCAGCCAGTAGGAAAAGGTCGATCCGATCAGCGCACCGAGCGATGCGCCCACCCATAAGGGCCAAAACGGCACCACCCCGGTGGCCACCAAGGCGCCCACCCCCACCAGCACGGCGGTCGAGGGCACGAGGATCGACAGAAAGGCCGTGGTCTCGGCGGCCGCGAACACCACCATGATCAGCGGGGTCCACCCCTGATGCGCGGCGATGAACGCCAAGATGCTCTGGCCGATTCCGTCCAAGACCCTCTCCCCCTGCACAAGGCCGCTGCACTGGCCCTGCCCTATCTGGGGCGGCGGCACCCGGAGTGAAAGGTGTCACGCGCTGCGGCATCACGCCTCCGACAAATGCGCGTGAATTGCAAGCGCCGCGTCACGCCCTTGCGCCACCGCCGTCACCGTCAGATCTTCGCCCCCCGCCGTGCAATCGCCCCCGGCCCAGACGCGCGCGGGCAGCCCGGTGATCTTGCCCCCGGCGACGGCCGCGCCGTCCGGCACGCCGGTCAGCGTCTGGCCAATCGCCTTGAACACCTGATCCGCCTTCAACCGGAACGTCTCGCCCGTGGGCACCAGTCCAGCCTCGGTGTCGGCCATATAGGCAAATTCCACCTCGCGCACCGCGCCATTGCCATGCACCGCCACCGGGGCCGCATTGCAGATGATGCGCACGCCCGAGGCCGTCGCATGCTCTTGCTCATAGCCCGAGGCCGACATCTTTTCTTGCCCGCGCCGGTAGACGATGGTCACGTTTTCGGCGCCAAGCAGCTTGGATTGCACCGCCGCATCCACCGCCGTCATGCCGCCCCCGATCACCACCACATCCCGGCCCACCGGCAGAGTGGTCAGATCGGTGCTCTGGCGCAATTCGGCGATGAAATCCACCGCATTGGCCACCCCCGTCTTTTCCTCCCCCGCCGCGCGCAAGGCATTGACCCCGCCCAGACCGATGCCCAGAAACACCGCGTCATGGCGCTCCAGCAACCCGTCCAGCGTCACATCGCGGCCCAGCTCCACCCCGGTCTGCACCGTGATGCCGCCGATCTGCAGCAACCAGTCCACCTCTTTCTGCGCAAAGCCCCCCGTCGATTTGTAGCTGGCAATCCCGTATTCGTTGAGCCCCCCGGCCTTGGCGCGGCGCTCATAGATCACAACGTCATGGCCATGCATCGCCAGACGGTGCGCACAGGCCAGACCCGCTGGCCCTGCCCCCACCACCGCCACCGTCTTGCCGGTGCGGGGCGCACGGGTGAACGGATGCAACCCGCGCGCCATCGCCACATCGGTGGCAAAGCGCTGCAACCGCCCGATCTCGACCGGCTTGCCCTCGGCCGCCTCGCGCACACAGGCTTCTTCACACAGCGTCTCGGTGGGGCAGACCCGGGCACACATGCCGCCCAGAATGTTCTGCGTCCAGATCGTCGTCGCCGCAGCTTCCGGCGTGCCGGTGGCGATCTGGCGGATGAACAGCGGAATGTCGATGGCGGTGGGGCAGGCGGTGATGCAGGGCGCATCATGGCAGAAATAACAGCGATCCGCCGCGACATGGGCCTCATGCCCATCCAGTGGCGGCGTGTGGTCTGCAAAGTTCCCGGCGATCCTGTCGGCTGGCAGGCGGCCGGACACAATGCCGGGCGTCAGCGGGCTGTGAGTCATCAGCGATAGTCTCCCTGTTTTCTTGTGATCTTTGAAAAAACGCTGGCACAGGTCCTTTTTTTTATCAAATGGTAAATTTTAGCCCCTCACATTATTTCAGGCCTTCCGCACAAAACTGCCCAAAAATTGCACAGCCGAATGGGTGCTTTTCTCGCCGGAAAACGCAGGCTATAAGCGGTCAGCCCCGATGCCCGGCCCTTGCGCCAAGGGTCAACGGTAACCAACTGGCATATAAGCCAACCAGAGGACGGCATGAGCAAACATTCCCCCGACGCAGATGTGGCCTTTATCTCGGCCCTTGCAGAACTTCTGAACAAGAACGAGCTGACCGAGCTGAGCGTGAAGCGCGAATATGGCGAGGATGACAGCCTTGAAGTGCGCGTGGTCAAACAGGCCAATATCGTCACCACCCAAGTGGCAGGCCCTGCCCCGGTCTATGCGCCCGCCCCTGCCGCCGCCGCTGCGGCGCCTGCGGCCGCCGCACCGGCTGGCAATGACGATCCCGCCCAGCACCCCGGCGCCGTGACCTCGCCCATGGTCGGCACCTGCTATCTTGCCGCCGAACCGGGGGCGACGCCCTTCACCACCGTCGGCGCCACCGTCAGCGAAGGCCAGACCGTGCTGATCATCGAAGCCATGAAAACCATGAACCACATCCCGGCCCCCCGCTCGGGCACCGTCAAGCGCATCATGGTCGAAGACGGCACGCCCGTGGAATTCGGCGCCCCGCTCCTGATCATCGAGTGACGCCGATGTTTGAAAAAATCCTGATCGCCAACCGGGGGGAAATCGCGCTGCGCGTGATTCGCGCCTGCCGTGAAATGGGGATCAAATCGGTCGCCGTCCACTCCACCGCCGACGCCGATGCCATGCATGTCCGCATGGCGGATGAGTCGATCTGCATCGGTCCTGCGCCAAGTTCCGAAAGCTATCTGAACAAGGCCGCCATCATTTCGGCCTGCGAGATAACGGGCGCACAGGCCGTGCATCCGGGCTATGGTTTCCTGTCGGAAAACGCCAGTTTCGCGCAGGCCTTGCAAGATCACGGCCTCACCTTCATCGGACCCAATGCAGAGCATATCCGCATCATGGGCGACAAGATCACCGCCAAGGTCACGGCCAAGGATCTGGGCATTCCGGTGGTGCCGGGCTCTGATGGCGGTGTGTCGGATTTCGAAACCGCAATCGGCGTGGCCGAAAGCATCGGGTTTCCGGTCATCATCAAAGCCACCGCCGGCGGCGGCGGCCGCGGTATGAAAGTGGCCAAGAATGCCGCCGAGCTGGAGGTTGCGTTCCGCACCGCCCGCTCCGAGGCCAAGAATGCCTTCGGCAATGACGAAGTCTATATCGAGAAATACCTGCAAAAGCCCCGCCATATCGAGATTCAGGTCTTTGGCGATGGCAAGGGCCGCGCCGTGCATCTGGGCGAACGCGACTGCTCGCTTCAGCGCCGCCACCAGAAAGTCTTCGAAGAAGCGCCCGGCCCCTCGATCACGCCCGCGATGCGCGCCGAAATCGGCAAGATCTGCGCCGATGCCGTGGCCAAGATCAACTACATCGGGGCTGGCACCATCGAGTTTCTCTATGAAGACGGCAAGTTCTACTTCATCGAGATGAACACCCGCCTGCAGGTGGAACATCCTGTCACCGAATATATTTTCGGGGTGGATCTCGTGCGCGAACAGATCCGGGTCGCGGCGGGCCTGCCGATGTCCTTCGGTCAGGATGATCTCGAAATCAACGGCCACGCCATCGAAGTGCGGATCAATGCCGAAAAGCTGCCGAACTTCGCGCCCTGCCCCGGCAAGGTGCAGATGTTCCACGCGCCCGGCGGCTTTGGCGTCCGCATGGATTCGGCGCTTTACTCCGGCTATTCGATCCCGCCCTATTACGACAGCCTGATCGGCAAGCTGATCGTCCACGGCCGTGACCGCCCCGAGGCCTTGGCCCGCCTGCGCCGCGCCTTGGGCGAGCTGATCATCGACGGGGTGGAAACCACCACCCCCCTCTTCGATGCCCTGTTGAACGAGCCCGACATCCAGTCCGGCGATTACAACATTCACTGGCTGGAAAAATGGCTGGCCGCGCAGTTCGGCTAAGCTTTGGCGGGGGGGCATGCCCCCCCGCTGGCGCCGCTGCCCCGGCGCCCGTGTCATGACCACGCACCTCACCCCCGCCCTTTTGCTTCAGGCCTATGCCATGGGAATCTTCCCGATGGCAGAGTCCGCCTCGGCGCCCGAGGTGCATTGGATCGATCCCAAGCGGCGCGGCGTCTTCGATCTCGACCGCTTCCACATCTCGCGCTCGCTGCGCCGTGCGATCTTGCGCGCGGAGTATCAGGTAACGGTCGACACCGATTTTGCAGGCGTGGTCGCGGCCTGTGCCGACCGGCCAGAAACCTGGATCAACCCGACCATTTTTACCCTGTATCAAGCCCTGCACGCGCAAGGACAGGCCCACAGCCTTGAAGTCCGCGCCGAAGGCGCGCTGATCGGGGGGGTCTATGGCGTGGTGCTGGGGGGCGCTTTCTTCGGCGAATCCATGTTCTCACGCCGGACCGATGCCTCAAAGATCGCGCTGGCCTGGCTGGTGCACCGCTTGCGTGCCGGAGGCTTCACGCTGTTTGACACGCAGTTCCTGACGCCGCATCTGGCAAGCCTAGGCGCCATCGAAATTCCGCGCGCCGAATACCACCGCAGGCTCGCGCGCGCCTTGAACACAGCCGCGCAGTTCGCCCCCCCGGGCTACGCGCCTTATCCTTCGTTGATCTCTTCCAGCGGCTCGTCCGACGGGTCCGGCTCGGTCACTTCTGGCGCCACAAAGCCGGAATCGCAAGACAGCACCCAGATGTCGTAGCGCGGGTGATCCATGGCTGACAGCGCGGGGCTCGACGCCAGCATCCAGCCGGAAAACATCGTCTGCGCCGCTTCCGTTTCGACCACTGTCAGGTGTGCCTGCGCATCCGCCGCCGGGTTGTCGCGTGGAAAACGGCATTCGTCCAGCAACACCGTCAAGCGACCCAGCTGCACCGTCTCTCCGCGCGACATCGACAGATCCGCCACGCGGCCCGTCACCTTGTCCAGAAAGCGCAAGGTCCCGCCGGGGGCCGAGTCCATCTCTTGCGCGGCGGCCAGACCGGGCGCCAGCAGCATCAGCGCCAGACACAGCCGCTTCATGGCGTGGCCTCCGGCTCATCCGAGCCGCTGACGAATTTCATCAACAGCGTGATCAGGCTCACCGCGCCTTGCGTGTCTTCGATCTCATCCCCCGGAGACAAAGTGTCCAAGGCCCCGCCCGGCACGATCTCCACGAAATTCCCGCCCAGCAAGCCTTCCGAAGAAATCAGAATCGCACTGTCCTCGGGCAACAGGATGTCCTGCCGGATCTGAATGGTGGCATCGGCGAAAAAGGTTTCCGGATTCAGGCGCAGATCACTGATGGTCCCCACCTTAAGCCCTGCCATCCGCACATCGGACCCAATGCTGATTCCATCCATCGCACGAAAGCTCGCGGTCAGCGGATAGGTTTGTCCCACCCGCGTCATCAGCCCGGCCGAATTGGCCGCATAGGCCAAAAACCCCACCGCCACGGCCAGCACCGCAGCGCCCGCCAGGATCTCCGCGCGCTCCGATGCCATTATTCCGGCTGCCACGCTTCATAATCGGCGCGCGGCGCTGGCTGCGCGCGGCGCAGCGACCCGCTGGGCGCATAAGCCGCCATCGTCCCGGTCAGGTTCTCCTGATGCGGCTTTTCCCATGCCTTACGGCGCAGCGGCGCCTTGGTCGGCGGCTCGTCCCACGTGAAATGCAGCCAGCCATGCCAGTCGGGCGACACCCGCGAGGCTTCCATCTCGCCGTTGTAAATCACCCAGCGCTTCTTGGCGTCGGCGGTTTGGTAATAGATGTTGCCCTGATCATCCTCGCCCACCTTGATCCCCTTGCGGGCGGTAAAGATCTGGGTGCCAATCGTCTGGCTGTTCCACCAGGTGAGCAGGCGCTTGAGGAAATACATCGGGAGCCTCCGGTTGCTTGTGCCTGATATGGCGGAAATAGCGGTCAAGGTCTAGGGCCTCTGCACCCTGCACATCACCAGACGCCGGGGCCCTGCGCGATTTTTCGCAGAAAAATCGTCCTCCCCCGCCAACACAACTTTTGGTGAAAAAAGGCGCGGGAACACCCGCGCCTTGCGACCTCGTCCCTCGCACAGCGTCTCAGCCGGCGTTGGCGGTTTCTTTCTTCTTCGGGGCTTCGGTGTAAACCAACATGGGCTTGGCCCCGGCGTTCACCGCCTCATCCTTCACCACCACCTCTTGCACACCTTCCATCCCCGGCAGCTCGAACATGGTGTCCAGCAGAATGTCTTCCATGATCGAGCGCAAGCCGCGGGCACCCGTCTTGCGCTTGATCGCGCGCTTGGCAATCGCCGTCAGCGCATCGGGTGTAAAGGTCAACTTGACGCCTTCGATGTCAAACAACCGCTGATACTGCTTCACCAGCGCGTTCTTCGGCTCCGTCAGGATGGTGACCAGCGCCGCCTCGTCCAGATCGGTCAGCGTGGCCAGAACCGGCAGACGGCCCACGAATTCCGGGATCAAGCCGAATTTCAGCAGATCTTCCGGCTCCAGCTCCTTGAACAGCTCGCCCACACCGCGGCCATCCGGATCTTTCACATCGGCGCCAAAGCCGATGCCCGATCCTTTGCCGCGCTGCGCGATGATCTTTTCAAGGCCGGCAAAAGCCCCGCCACAGATGAACAGGATGTTCGTGGTGTCCACCTGCAGGAATTCCTGCTGCGGGTGCTTGCGGCCACCTTGCGGCGGAACGCTGGCCACGGTGCCTTCCATGATCTTCAAAAGCGCCTGCTGCACACCCTCGCCGCTCACATCGCGGGTGATCGACGGATTGTCCGACTTGCGGGTGATCTTGTCGACCTCGTCAATATAGACGATCCCGCGCTGTGCGCGCTCCACGTTGTATTCGCTGGCCTGCAACAGCTTGAGGATGATGTTCTCCACATCCTCGCCCACATAGCCCGCTTCCGTCAGCGTGGTGGCATCCGCCATCGTGAACGGCACATCCAGAATCCGCGCCAGCGTTTGCGCCAGCAACGTCTTGCCGCAGCCTGTCGGCCCGATCAGCAGGATGTTCGACTTCGACAGCTCGATATCCGATTTCGACGAATGGTTCAGCCGCTTGTAGTGGTTGTGCACCGCGACCGACAGCACGCGCTTGGCATGGATCTGGCCGATCACGTAATCATCCAGAACCTTGCAGATGTCGCGCGGGGTCGGCACCCCATCGGTGGATTTCAGGCCGGTGGTCTTGGTCTCTTCGCGGATGATATCCATGCAGAGTTCCACGCATTCATCGCAGATGAACACGGTGGGACCGGCAATCAGCTTTCGCACCTCATGCTGGCTTTTGCCGCAGAAGGAACAGTAAAGCGTGTTCTTGCTGTCGCCGGAATTGTTCGCCATGGGTTTCCTCAAGCCTTGTCAACGGAAAGTCTAGGCCAAGCCACAACCCTCCACAATGTCAAATTGCCCCCCGGACGCGCCGCCCGGGGGGCAAGGTGTCACTTCGTCGTGTCATCCACCTTGCCACGGCTGGCCACGATCTCGTCGATCAGGCCCCACGCCTTGGCATCTTCGGCCGACATGAAATTGTCGCGCTCCAGCGCCGCCTCCACCGTTTCATAGCTGTTGCCGGTGTGATGCACATAAATCTCGTTCAAGCGGCGCTTGAGCTTTTCGGTCTCACGGGCATGGATCATGATATCCGTCGCCTGCCCCTGATACCCGCCCGAAGGCTGGTGCACCATCACCCGGCTGTTGGGCAGGCTGAAGCGCATGCCCTTTTCCCCGGCGGTCAGCAACAGGCTGCCCATCGAGGCCGCCTGCCCGATCACAAGCGTGCTGACCTTGGGCTTGATGTATTGCATGGTGTCATAGATCGACAGCCCGCTCGTCACCACGCCGCCGGGGCTGTTGATATACATGCTGATTTCCTTCGACGGATTTTCCGCCTCAAGAAACAGCAGTTGCGCGCAGATCAGGCTGGACATGCCATCATGCACCGGGCCGGACAGAAAGATGATCCGCTCCTTCAGCATGCGCGAAAAGATGTCATAAGCCCGCTCGCCCCGGCTGGTCTGTTCGACAACCATGGGGACAAGGGTATTCATGTAGTGATCAACGGGGTCGCGCATGGGGCCTGCCTCTTGGATGTCTGCAAGGTAAATACGGGGCGGTCATTGACAGAGTCTTAGTGGGGCGATGCGGGGGCTGCAAGGGCACCCGGTTTTTTCCCCGCCATCGCGGTGCAGAGCCTCTGTGCAGCCTTGCCCTTGATCCTGCGCGGAACCGGGCTAGCTGCGGGCCACGATGAAGACCCCCTTTCCCCACCCCACCGCCACCCGCGACAGCGCCTTGGCGCAGCTCCATCGCTTCCTGCCTCTGGCGGGCAAGGATTACGCCATACGGCGCAACCTGCACCGGCCGGGGCATCCGCATGTGTCGCAACTCTCGCCCTATCTGCGCAGCCGCATTCTCACCGAAGCCGAAGTGATCCACGCCGTCCGCGCCGCCCATGGGGCCGAGGCCGATACATTCGTGTCCGAAGTGCTTTGGCGCACCTATTGGAAGGGCTGGCTCGAAATGCGCCCGCAGGTCTGGCGTGAGACGCGGGCGGCGGTGCACGCCGCGCTCGCCCGACTCGACCGTGACCGCGATCTTGCCCGCACGCATGAGGCCGCCTGCGCCGGACAAACCGGGATCGATGGCTTTGATGATTGGGCGCGCGACTTGGTCGCCACCGGCTATATGCACAACCATCAGCGCATGTGTTTTGCCTCGATCTGGATCTTCACCTTGCATCTGCCGTGGCAACTCGGGGCCGATTTCTTCCTGCGCCACCTCCTTGACGGCGATCCCGCGTCGAACACCCTGTCCTGGCGCTGGGTGGCGGGCCTGCACACGCCTGGCAAAACCTATCTCGCCAAGGCCGAGGCGATCACCACGCTCAGCGACGGGCGCTATTGGCCCAAGGGCCTTGCGACGCAGGATTTCCCGATCAGCGGCCCCGCAAATCCACCCGCAGGCCCTTGCCCGCAAGGTGGCGCTTGGGACCATGGCCTTCCCACCGCCTTGCTTTTGCACGAGGAAGATCTGTCACCGGACTGGCTGTTAAACGCCGGGCTGCGCCCCCTCTCGACCGCTTTCCTGCTCGATCCCGAGGCGCGCTCCCCGCGCCCGGTCTCGCCGCTCATCAAGGATTTCCTGCGCCAAGGCGTGGAAGACTGCATTCAGCGCCACAGCGCCGATCTGGCCTCTTTGCATGGTCCGGTGCACGGCCCGGGCGCGGTGGATGCGGTGGTGGCTTGGGCACGGCAGACGGCAGCCCTGCAAGTCGTCACGCCCTTCGCCCCGGTTGGCCCCGTGGCCGATCTGCTCACCGATCTCGACCAACGGCTCGCGGCGGAAAACATCCGTCTCGTGCGGGCGATGCGCCCTTATGATGCCGCGCTTTGGCCACATGCAACGCATGGCTTCTTCCGCTTTCATCAGGCCGCGCGCGCCCTCGTCTAATCCCGACCGGAGGGCGCATCGAAAAACGCGCGCCGCCCCAGCACCACACGGGCGGCCGCGGTGACCAGACACAGCCCGCCGAAAATCAAGGCCGCCTCGGGAAACAGGGCCGGGAACAGGCACAGCAGCACGAAAAACCCGATCGTCTCGGTGCCTTCCAGCAATCCAACGGCATAATACAGCGATTTCTCGCCTTGCTGCGTGGTCGTCATCCGCCGTTTGGCCGCAATGATCGCATAGCCCAGAAAGCTCGCCGCATTGGTGTAAAACGCCGCCAGCAAAAAGGCCCCCGCCACCCCGTTCGCAGCCGGATCGCGCAGCACAAAGGCCAGCGGAATCGCCGCGTAAAACACGAAGTCGCAAAAGATATCGAAATATCCGCCGAAATCGGTCTTGAACGTTGCGCGCGCCACCGCGCCATCCAGCCCGTCCAGCAGACGGCCCAGCAAAAGCGGCAGCAAAGCCATCCAGCCCGGCAGGCCAACGGCCAGCATCGCCGCCGCCGCCAGACCAAAGCCAAGGCCAAGCAGCGTCACGCCATCCGCCGTCGCCCCCCGCGCGGCCAGCCAATGCCCCGCCCGGTTCAAGGGCGGATCGATCAGGCGGCGCATCACCCCGTCCAGCATGCGAAAATCCTTTCCTGCCACGCTCCTGCTTCGTCAAAAACGGCCTCGCGTTACAGCGGCTGGCGCGAATGTGTCTGCCCGTCACGAACAAGTGTCTGGCCAGAATATCCCTTGCCACCAAGGCGATGCCCTGCATATCCCAATGCCATATCCTGCGACAAGCAGGCTTGTGGCCACACCTTCGGCCCTTACACAGGGATGACCATGCTCAGACGCCATTTTCTGCTCGCCGCAGCCAGCCTTTTTGCCCTTCCCGCCCATGCACAAACCGCGTGGGACAACATTCTCGAGGCGGCACGAGGCCAGACGGTCTATTGGCACGCATGGGGCGGTGACCCCAAGATCAATGATTTCATCGCCTATGTGGGCGAACAGGCGCAGTCCCGCCACGGCGTGAAGCTCGAGCATGTGAAACTCGCCTCCACCGCCGATGCCGTCGCCCGCGTGCTGGGGGAACGCAATGCCGGCACGCTCACGGGCGGCGCGGTCGATCTCATCTGGATCAATGGCGAGAATTTTGCCGCCATGAAGGATCAAGGCCTGCTCTTTGGCCCCTTCGCCGAAAACCTGCCGAACTGGACTTATGTCGATGTCGCGGGCAAGCCCGCCGTGGTCACCGATTTCACCCTGCCCACCGAAGGCTATGAATCGCCTTGGGCGATGGCGCAGCTCGTGTTTGAATATGACAGCAGCCGTCTGCCGCAGCCGCCCCGCACCCTTGAGGCGCTGAAAGACTGGGTGCTCGCCCACCCCGGGCGCTTCACCTATCCGCAGCCGCCCGATTACCTCGGCGCCACCTTTCTCAAACAAGTGGCCTATGGCACGCTCGCCGATCCTTCCGTGATGCAGGCGCCGCTGGACGAAGCCACCTATGAACAGACCATGGCCCCGATGTGGGCCTGGCTCGATGAGGTGACCCCCGCCTTGTGGCGCGCGGGCAAGGCCTACCCGCAAAACGAACCCGCGCTGGGGCAGTTGCTGGCCGACGCTGAAATCGACATTGGCTTCGCGCTCAACCCCGGCCGCGCCAGCGCCGAAATCGCAGCAGGCAATCTGGCCGATAGCGTGCGCACCTTCACCTTCGAAGGGGGCACAATCGGCAATGCCTCCTTCGTGGCGATCCCCTTCAACGCCGCGCATCAGGCGGGCGCCCAAGTGGTGGCCAATCTCCTCCTCGACCCCGAGATTCAGGCCCGTGCGCAAGACCCTGCCGTGCTGGGCTTCCAGACCGTTCTGAACCTCGACGCGCTCTCCCCAGCCGACCGAACCCGTTTTGACGCGCTGGAACTGGGCATTGCCACGCTTTCCCCTGCCGATCTTGGGCCTGCGCTCCTTGAACCGCATGGCAGCTGGATGGTCCGCATCAGCCAAGACTGGATCCAACGCTACGGCGTCGCCCAATGATCTCGGGCGGCCTGCTGCGGTGGGCCCCCCGCCTCACACTGGCGCTTTTGGCGGGGCCGGTCGCGGCAGGCCTGCTGGGCACGCTCATCCCCGCATTTTCCAATGATGCCAAAGGGTTTCGCGCCCTTCTTGATTGGCCGGGCCTCTGGCCTGCCTTGCGGCTTTCCCTCACCACCGGGCTTGCCGCCACCGCGCTCTCGCTTGGGATCACGCTCCTCTTGGTGGCAAGCCTCTGGGGCACGCGGGTCTTTGCCCTGATCCAACATCTGCTCGCCCCGCTCCTGTCAGTCCCGCATGCGGCGGCGGCGCTGGGGCTTGCCTTTCTGATCGCCCCGTCCGGCTGGATCGCGCGCCTCCTGTCGCCTTGGGCCACCGGCTGGGCGCACCCGCCCGATCTTCTCATTCTGAACGACCCTTACGGGCTCTCGCTGACGCTTGGCCTTGTCGCAAAAGAGGTGCCGTTCCTCTTCCTCATGGCGCTTGCGGCCTTGCCACAAACCGATGTCGCGCGGCGCCTGAACGTGGCGCAATCCTTGGGCGCCGGGCGGATCGCGGCTTTTCTCGTTTCCGTATTGCCAAGCCTTTACAGTCAGTTGCGCCTGCCCGTTTATGCAGTTCTTGCCTATTCGATGACCGCCGTCGAAATGGCGATGATCCTTGGCCCGACCCGTCCCGCCACGCTCTCCGCGCAGGTGGTGATCTGGATGGCCGATCCGATGCTCCAAGGCCAGTCCACCGCCGCCGCCGGGGCGATGCTGCAACTGGCGGCCGTGCTCGCAGCGCTCCTTTTGTGGGTGGGGGCCGAACGCATCGCCCGGCACGCCCTCATCCGTCTGGCCGAAGCGGGCCTGCGCGCCCATCTGGTCGATCCGGCCTTGCGCGGGCTGGCCATCCTGACCGGCAGTCTCACCGCAGGAGCCCTGATCCTCGGGCTTGCAAGCCTTGCCGTCTGGTCGGTCGCCGGGCTCTGGCAGTTCCCCGACGCGCTGCCCGAAAGCCTTACCATGCGCACCTGGATGCGCGCCGCTCCCGATCTCATCCGCACCGGCGCGCTGACGCTTGGCATCGCCGCCACGGCCACGGGCCTGTCCCTCGCTCTCGTCCTCGCCTGTCTCGAGGCCGAACATCGCCACGGTCTCTCCCCCCGCGCAGGCGCGCTCTGGGTGCTCTACCTGCCGCTGCTGGTGCCGCAGGTGGCCTTCCTGCCCGGCCTGCAAGCCGCGGCCCTGCGCAGCGGGGCAGAAGGCCATTGGCTCGCCGTTGCCGCCGCGCATCTGGTCTTCGTGCTGCCTTATGTCTTTCTTTCCCTCGCGCCGGCCTACCGCGCATGGGACAACCGCATCTCGGTGGCAGGCCTTTCGCTTGGCGCCTCTCCCGCCCGCGTCTTCTGGCGCTTGCGCCTGCCCATGCTGCTGCGCCCGGTGCTGACGGCGGCAGCGGTCGGCCTCGCCGTCTCGGTCGGGCAATACTTGCCCACGCTGCTCATCGGCGGCGGCCGCGTCGAAACCCTCACAACCGAGGCCGTCGCCCTGTCTTCGGGCGGCAACCGCCGCCTGATCGGAGCCTATGCCCTGCTGCAAATGCTGTTGCCCGCCTTGGGCTTTGCGCTCGCGCTTCTGCTGCCCGCCCTTGTCTTCCGCCATCGGCGCGGTATGGCGGTGACATCATGACCGGCACGCTCACCTTGCAAGATCTGCGCATCGATCAAGGCACCACCCCCGTGGTGGCGCTCGATCTCTCCGTTGCCCCCGGCGAGGTGCTTACCATCATGGGGCCCTCGGGCTCGGGCAAATCCACTGCACTGTCCGCCATCATGGGCACCCTCGCCCCCGCTTTCCGGCAACAGGGCCGCATCATCCTTCAAGGACGCGACATCACCACCCTGCCACCACATCAGCGCCGCGTCGGCCTGCTGTTTCAGGATGATGTGCTTTTCCCGCATCTCTCAGTCGGGGCCAACCTCGCCTTCGCGCTGCCCCCCGCCATCAAGGGCCGCGCCACCCGCCGCGCCCGGGTCGAAGCCGCCCTCGCACAGGCCGAGCTTGCAGGCTTTGCCGACCGCGATCCCGCCACCCTCTCGGGCGGTCAGCGCGCCCGCGTGGCGCTCATGCGCACGCTTCTCGCACAGCCTTGCGCGCTCTTGCTCGATGAACCCTTTTCACGGCTCGATGCGGGCCTGCGCGCCCAGATCCGCGGCTTTGTGCTCAGCCGCATCCGCGACACCGGCCTTGCGGCCATTCTCGTGACCCATGATGCCGAAGATGCCCATGCGGCGGGGGGGCGCGTCATCACCCCGCTGGGCGCACCCGTCGTGCTTTAGCACGCCAGCATCAACTCGTCGTGCTTTAGCGCGCCAGCATCAACTCGGCGCGCAAGCCCCCCAGATCCTCCGACCGCCCAAGCACCAGCCGCCCGCCATGGCTGCGCGCCACATCGGCGGCAATCGACAGCCCCAAACCCACGCCTCCGCCCCGGTTGGGGTCACGCGCCGCCCCCAACCGCGCAAAGGGCGCCATCGCCGCCTCGCGCTGCGCCTCGGGGATGCCGGGGCCGTTATCCTCCACCACAAAGCGCAAGCCCCGCTCCGTCGCAGACAGCGTCAGCCGCACCCGGCTGCCATGGCGCTGCGCATTGCCCACCAGATTCTCCACCGCCCGCTGCACCGCCTGCGGGCGCAAGCGCAGCAGCAGCGGCCCGGGCAGCCGCGACTCCCACTCCAGATGCCCGCCCGAGCGCGCCACATTGTCCGCGATCCGCCCGGCAATCTCCACCGGATCGGCCTCGACAGAATCCTCCATCGCATCGCCGCGGACAAAGGCCAGGAATTCATCCACCAGCCGCTCCATCTCGCGCACATCCGACAGCAGCGCCACCACCTCCTCATCCTCGGGCAGCATCGACAGCCCCAGCCGCAACCGGGTGATCGGCGTGCGCAAGTCATGGCTCACCCCGGAAAGCATCAGCGTGCGGGTCTCGATCGCCCGCTCGATCCGCCCGCGCATGTCCAGAAACGCCGCCCCCGCCGCCCTTACCTCCAGCGCCCCGCGCGGCCGATAAGGCACCGTCTCCCCCTTGCCAAAGGCTTCCGCCGCCTCCGCAAGGCGCTTGATGGGCCGCAACTGATTGCGCAGGAAGAGATAGGCGATCAGCGTCATCAGAACCGAGGCCAGCAGCATGATCACCAACAGCTGATGCGGGTTAGACGCCGAAACCCGCCCCCGCGGCACCGAAACCCGCATCGGCCCGAACCGCGTGTCCTCTGTCAACAGCACCGTGCCGCGCACGCTGGCAAGATCGATAGACACCACATTGGGCAAGCGTCCCCGCAGCTCTGCGATCACCGCCCCCGCCGTCAGGTCGCCCCAAGCCCGGCGATCCGCCTCCGCCACCGCCAGCGCGGGCAACTCCAGCCCAAGCTCCACCGCACGCGCCAAGGGCTGCGCCGCCGCCAGTGCCGCCTCCAGACTGGGCGCCGCCTCCACCGCCTGCCGCAACAGCCCCAGATCGACCACCACCCCATGCACCAGCTGCCGGGTCACCCCCTCGAAATGCCGCTGGATAAAGGCGATCGACACGATCAGCTGAATCGTCACCGTCGGCACGATCAGGATCAGCGCGGCACGGCCGAACAGGCTGCGGGGCAAAAAGGGCTTGAGGCTCAGGCGCATGCGTTTAGCCTAGCCGCCGGACAGGCCAAAGGAAAGCGCGCACCGATGCAGCCCGGCAAGATCAGCCAGATCGCCCCCCAGATTCGCCGCCTCCTCGCCCCCAACCCCTCACCGATGACAGGGCCGGGCACGAACAGCTATCTGATCGGTGAAGGCAAGGATCTGATTCTTCTCGATCCCGGCCCGGATGATCCCGCCCATCTCGCCGCGCTTGAGGCCGCCCTCGCCCCGGGGGAACGGCTCGCGGCCATCGTCGTCACCCATGCCCATAAAGACCATTCCGCCGCAGCCCCGCGCGTCGCCGCGCGCAGCGGGGCACCGGTGCTGGCCTTTGGCGATGCCACTGCTGGCCGCAGCCCGCTGATGCAGCGGCTCGCGACCGCTGGCCTTCCCGGTGGCGGCGAAGGCGTCGACACCGCCTTCCGTCCCGACCACAGCCTGCCCGATGGCGCCCAAATCCCTTGTGGCAGCACGCATCTGCGGGTGATTCACACCCCCGGCCATATGGGCGGGCACATCTGTCTCGCCTTTGGCGATGTGCTCTTCTCCGGCGATCACGCCATGGGCTGGGCCTCAAGCCTGATCTCCCCCCCCGATGGTGACATGGGCGCCTATATGGCCTCGCTGGCCCGCCTCGCCGCCGCGCCTTGGTCGTTGATGCTGCCGGGCCACGGCCCCGAGGTCACCCGGGTGGCCGAACGGCTGGCTGATTTGCTCACCCACCGCCAAAGCCGCGAGGCCGAAGTGCTCTTGGCGCTCAGCCACGCGCCAGCCACCGCCCAAGCCCTCACCCGGCGCATCTACCACAGCACGCCTGCCCCGCTCCTGCCCGCCGCGCAACGCAACGTTCTCGCCCATCTGCTTGATCTCATGGACAGAAATCACATCACCTGCGCCTTGCCCTTGGGCCCCGAAACTATTTTCACCCGATCTGCCCCAAAGTGACATTTTTTCCCGAAATGCCCCTTGCCGCCCCCGAAACACATGGCTATACACCCCCTCGTGTTCCGGCGTAGCTCAGCGGTAGAGCAGTTGACTGTTAATCAATTGGTCGTAGGTTCGATCCCTACCGCCGGAGCCAAAAATCCTCAGGATTTTGCAAAGCTACAGGGGAAGCGGTGACGCTTGCCCCTATACCCGCTCTAATCGCGATCCATCATCTGCTGTGATCTTCCCAAGCGGCAAAGCCTGCTTTGCAAAATGATCCGGCAGCCCGCTCGTGCCATCCGCGCAGGGCACCTGTGACGCAGCACATGCTCAAAGACAAGCGATCCGCGCCCACCCCATGGGGCACGCGGGACGGGTCTCCAACCCCAAGGGCGATGATTTCGGCGAAGATGCGGTTTTTGCAAAACAAAGGGCGACGTGGAACGGGCAGAGGGGTAAAGCCCTAAGGGCAATCACAAAAGGCCCTGAGGGCGGAAGGAAGCGCCCCTTCGCCCGACCGCCCAAAGCGGGTTCTGAAATGCCGGAGCGCACCGGCGCAAGGCGCAGGTGCTCGGTCCCGACCCAAAGGGAGCGGAGAGGGTTCGGCGTCAGGGCCCGTCCCCTCATAACGCCCGCCCTCTCATAACCCGCGGCGTGCGTTTGCGCGCGGGCTCGAACCGTCGCCAGCGCGCGGATCCTCAACACAGGCCCCTCTGTCACCGCCTGCAACGGTCAGGCGGCAGCGGATCTGGCCTTTGCGCCTTGCGCAGATCAGGCGCGACCGCCTGATCCGCAGCAGTGCGACGGGGGTCAGCCCTGCGCAACCAGCTGATGCGTGGCCGGATAGATGCGCTCGCGCACCAGAATTTCGACAAGGCGCAAGGCAGCGGCGCGGTCGGCATCCGTCTCTGCGCTTTCGATCTGGGCGCGGCAATAGTCGCGAATATCCTCGGGCAGCACGGGCACCTCCGGCTCTTGCGGTTGCGACATCAGCGCCAGCCATTCCGCCACATCCGCGCTCACCGAACCGGCGTCCTCGCGGCTGTCCAGCAAGGCGCGGACCGCATCATCCGAGGCAAAGACATCATGCTGGATGCCCGCAAAGGCGCGCACACGGCTGATCCGCTCTTCCGTGCAGTCAAGCAGCGCGGCCATCGCCGGAACCTTGCCCATCTGCTTGGTCGAGCCGACATAGTCATAAGGCGCGTTGTCCGACCGTTTCAGCACCCGGTTCACAACCGGGTCGATCACGGTGATGATGTCCGAAATCCCCGAACGGCGGGCATATTCCAGCGAACCGATCATCAACTCGCAGGTCGCCATCGAGACGGCCTTCATGCTTTCCCCATCCCGGCACAGGCGCTGGGTGTCGACGCAGAAGCGGGTCGATTCCCACAAGGTGGCACTGCGCAGCGGCGGCTCGCCATCCAGCAGAACCTGGAACACGTCGGAAAGCATGTGCGGCCCGGTCGTCTGCAAGGCGCGCACGCAAGAGATCACATGCCCCTCATCGTCCAGCCCGATCACATAGGCCGGGTCCAGCCGGTCGAACTGGTCGATCTCGCGACCGTCGACAATCTCGACTTCCCAGCCCAGCCGATCGCCAAACACACGGGCCCGAAGTTGAAACATTTCATCCAAGAGATCGCCAAAGCGGTCTTTGTTTAGCGCGTCAATCACGATGATCATTTCTTTTTCCTGACGTTAGAGGCCGTGTGAGACCAACACTAAACCGTCAGGCGGGACCAAGACTATGAGGGGAATCCCGTAAAGATCGAACTAATCTGCGCTCAAAGCGGGTAGATCAGACCCAGCATGATCGCGCGACCAACCGCTTGCGGGGTGGTGAGCGCATAAAGCTTTTCGCGCCCCGACCGCAAGTGCACTTCCACGGTGCGATGCGAAATGCCCAAGATATCGCCGATGTCCTGCTGCGATTTGCCCGCGGCAATCCACTGCAGGATCTCCCGCTCGCGCGTCGACAGCGCCGGATAGCGCAGCGCACGCGACAGCGCATCCGACCGCATCACGGTGTCATGCACATGCACCGCCACCGATTGCAGATCGGGCAGAATGTGCTCGGAGAGCTTCTTCCAATCCGAGGCGGAACAGTCGCGCGTCACGCTCAACATGCCAATGTCGCCATAAGGCCCGCGCACCGGAATGGTCAGCCCACGATCGGTGATGCCGAAATCCTTGGCATCGCGGAAGGTCTTGGCAAAGCCTTCGGTCTTTTCCAGACGGCTCCAGTCCACCGGCGCGATCGACCGGCTGGCCACCAGAAGCGTCGGGTCAATCCGATGCAGGCCGTTCTGGGTGTAGTGCTGCTTCCACGGATCGGGATAATTCACATAGCCATGCACCGATCCCGAAATCGGGTTGGTTCCGGCATAGGCCGCGTGATCAAGCTCGAAACGGTCGCACAACTGATCAAGGAACGTGACAAAGCTTTCCGCGTGGCGGGGTTCGCTGCCAAGATCAATCAGGTCGGCGTTCAATTCAGATTTCCTCGCGCCTTCACCGGCACCACCTTCACCCCTTCCGGCATCCGGCGCGCAAATGTCTGGGCCATGCTCAGGATCGCATCTTGCTGGCGGTCCGACATGCGCTTGAAGTCCGAAAGGATCTGCGCCTCGCGCGCCGACAGATCGTCACGCGATCCGGTCTGGCCCGACTCGGGCGTCACGCTGATCCCCTCAAAGAATTTGGCGATCGGCACGTCCAGTGCTTCCGAGATCTCAAACAGCCGGGCGGCCGGAACATGGGCCGTTCCTTTTTCATAAGCAACAATTTGGTCGGCATCAACCGACAGACGCCGCGCAAGCTCCGCCTGGGTGATGCCACGCACCCATCGAGACTGCCGGATTCGTCGTCCAATGTAACTGTCGAGGCTACTCATACCCTGCGATTCCATCAAAGCCCTGTCTAGAAAGGCTTACAGGAGTTTTTGTCCGGATCAACCAGCGGATGTGCACAGAACCTGTTCTCAGCGCCCGGTTTTCGAAACGATGTGTTGACAGGCGCTTTCCCTTTTTCACAAGGGCGCGCCAGCGCGCAACTGTCAGCGCGCGCGCAAGCGCTGTGCGTTTTAGCACAAGGTGTCTCCGCCGCGTCCAGCGCCGCCATTTGCCCCCCGTTTTGCCCTCCCTCGCCCCAACCGTCGCCAAACAGACGCACCGCACAACTGCCGATCCGCTCTGCCCTCACAAGGCTTGCATTCACCGAGATGATCCCTGATCCATGCAGGCCGCAGCCGCTGCTTGGCGGCCTGCACCTCGCAACAGGCACCGCCGAGGCAACGCGGCACAGCGCGGAGACACGTCCATGCACCTCCCCGGCCCCTTTCAGGACCAGTGGCGCCATCTGCGCGCGGTCGCCTTTTGGGTCCTGCTCCTGCTGCCGCTCGCCATCGCCATCGGCTCCGCCGTCGCCCTGTTTCTCTGGTCGCTCGACCGCGCCACACAGGCGCGCTTCGACCACCCTTGGCTGATCTGGTGGATGCCGGTGGCCGGATTTGCCATGGTCTGGGCCTATCAGCGTTTTGGCGGCACCTCCGGCGGCGGCAACAACCTGATCTTGGAGGAAATCCATCAGCCCGGCGCGGGGGTGCCGCTGCGCATGGCCCCCTTCATCCTGATCTCCACCGTGCTCACCCATCTGGTCGGCGGCTCGGCCGGGCGCGAAGGCACCGCCGTGCAGATCGGCGGCGCGCTGGCCGGCGGTTTGGGCCGACGGCTGTCCTTGCCGCCCGACGCGCGGCGGACCCTTCTGATCTGCGGCATCGCAGCAGGCTTCGGAGCCGTCTTCGGCACGCCGCTGGCGGGCACCATCTTCGCGCTCGAGGTGCTGATGATCGGGCGCATCCAGATGGGCGCGCTGCTGCCTGCCCTGTTCGCGGCCCTCGTGGGCGATTGGACCGTGCGGGCATGGAATGTCAGCCATGTGCATTACGACATCGTCTTTGTCGCCAACGAAGGCGCGGGGTGGTTTGGCGTCGATCTCCTCTTGCTCGCCAAGGTGGCGCTGGCCGGGGTGCTCTTTGGCCTTTGCGCCCGTGCTTTTGCCGAATCCACCCATGCGCTGGGCGCGGTGTGGGCGCGGCTCCTCCCCTATGCCCCCTTGCGCCCGGTCTTGGCCGCCGCCCTGATCCTGATGCTCGTCTATCTGCTCGACACCCGCGCCTATCTGGGCCTTGGCGTCTGGACCGATCTCCCCGGCGACCCATCGCTCCTTGGATTCTTCGAACCCGGCGGCACCGATTACACCAGCTGGTTCTGGAAATTCCTCTTTACCGTCATCACCTTGTCCGCCGGATTCAAGGGCGGCGAGGTCACACCGCTGTTCTTCATCGGCGCGGCGCTGGGGGTGGCTTTGGGCGCTTTGCTGGGCGTGCCCACCGATCTGATGGCCGCCATCGGCTTTGTCGCGGTCTTTGCCGGGGCGACCAA
The DNA here is from genome assembly GCF_002794355.1 of Pseudorhodobacter sp. MZDSW-24AT. GTDB lineage: Bacteria > Pseudomonadota > Alphaproteobacteria > Rhodobacterales > Rhodobacteraceae > Pseudotabrizicola. The sequence goes on from NZ_PGOI01000012.1 coordinate 235,370, forward strand.
CACGCCCTTGGCTTGTTTCATCATGGGGATCGAGCTTTTTGGCGCCACCCATGCCATCCCGCTCGCCATTGGCTGCTTCACCGCCTATGCCGCCTCGGGCCACGGCTCCATCTACAGCGCGCAACGCATTGCGCTGCCAAAGGTCGGCGGCACCCTCGCCTCCGGTCCCGGCCAACGCCTGCACAGCTGGCGCGCCACCCGCCGCTCGCTGCCGCAAAACCGCGATCCAAAACCCTGATCGGCCCTGCCGCCGTCAGAGGGGCGTCACCACCGCCTGCATCCGCACCCCGCCCAAGGCGGCAAAGGCGCGCTGGCGACAGGTCAGCACAAGGATCTGCTGATCCTGTGCCACCCGGTGCAGCGCGGTGAACATCGCCTCGATCCGGTCATCGTCACTGTGCACCAGCGCATCGTCCAAGATCACCGGCACCTGTCGCCCCGCCCGCGCAAACAGGCGTGCAAAGGCCAAGCGGGTCAGCACTGCCAACTGCTCGCGTGTGCCCCCGGACAGCACCTCCAGCTCTTCCGACACCCCGTCGCGCAGCAAGGCCACGGGCAGCAGGCTCGCGTCATCCATCTGCAACGCGGCGCCCGGATGCAGGATCGACAACAGCGGGTTCAGCTCGCGCAGCACCGGGGCAAAATAGGTGTCCCGCGCCGCCCGCCGCGCCGAGGTCAGCGTCTCGCGCAGCAAGGCCAGCGCCTTCACCTCGCGCTCATAGCGCCCCGCCCGCGCCTCCGCGCTCGCCGCGCGACCGCGCAATTCCTCCAACGTTTCCTCGATCCCCTCATCGGCCCAAGCCGCGATCAGCCCGTTGATCCCGGCCAGCGCGGTGTCGCAGGCGGCCCGATCTTTCTGCCGCTCGGCCACCACCGCGCGCAACCGCGTCACCGCCGCGCGCGCGGTCTCCAGATCCGGCGCATCCGCCGTCAGCGCCGCCAGCCGCGCCGCGGCCTGCGCCTCAGCCTCCGCCAAAGCCTCCTGCGAACGGCGCTGGTCCAACAGCCCCGCCGCAAGCGCCAGCGGATCGCCCGCCTCGGCGCGGGTCGCCTCCAACGCCTCCTCTGCCGCCTTCAGCGCGGCCACGGCACCCGCGCGCGCCTCGCGCAGCTGGCCGTGGCGCGCCTCCGCCGCGTTGCGCGCCGACAAGCAGGTCTGCGCCAACCCCTGTGCCGCGGCCAAAGCCGCTTCCAGCCCGGCCACATCCGCCGCCGCGTCATCGTCCTCTGTGGCCCCTTCTCCCGCCTCTGCCTCGGCACTCGCCAGTCGGGCGCGCAGCGCCTCGATCCCGCCGTCCGCCAAGGCGGCAAGCAGATCGCGCGCCCCCGCGATGGCCCCGTCCAGCCGCTGCGCCTCGGCCAAGGCCCTGCGCGCCGCCGCCAGATCCGGCGCCGCGCAGGCCGCAAGTGCTGCCGCCAGATCCTGCCGCGCCCGGCCGATCCGCTCTGCCAAGCCGTCGCCCGCGCCCAAGCCGGGGTCAATCGTCATCTGGCCAATCCCCGGCAGGTCCAGCCGTGTGACACCTTGCAGCCGCAGACCGCTCTCTGTCAGCGCCTGCCCCTCCAGCGTCACCCGCGCCGCGCCGGTATAGGACAGACGCACCGCCACCTGCCGCGCTTCATCCTGCGCCGTCAGCCGGTCCAGCACCGCCTGCGCCGCCTCGGCCCGCTCCAGCGCCGCCGGGGTCACGCGCAGCACCGCGCGCGCCGCACTCTGCGCTTCCCAATGCCGCCGCTGCGCCTCGGCCTGCGCCAGCTGCGCCGCCAGTGTCACCGCCCGTGCCCGGGCCGCGCGCGCTTGATCGGCCCGGCGTGCGCGCTCCACCCTGTCGGCCGCGACGCCAAGAGCTGTCACCGCCGCGCCATGCT
>NZ_PGOI01000013.1 GCF_002794355.1 Pseudorhodobacter sp. MZDSW-24AT
CGCCGCCGCCCGCACCGCCGCCGCCGCCTCGCCGCTGATCTCGGCCAGCCGCGCCTCGGGGGCCAGCGTGTAGGAGGGCACCGCACAGGCCCAGCCGCGCGCCAGCGCCCCCGCCGCCAGATGCGACCAATCCCCCCGGTCAAAGGCCATCCAATAGCCGCCATGCAGGTAGACCATCACCCCGCGCGGCCTGCCTTCGGGCAGGAACAGATCCCAGCGCTGCCGCGCCCCCGGCCCATAGGTCCGCCCCAGATCGCAGCGCGTGGCCTCCCGAAACGCCGCCGCCGCCGCGCGCCACTTCGGCACAAAGCCATCCGCCCCCGGAATAAAGGCCCCATTGGCATAGGCCCGGTCGGCTTCGCTTGCAAAATCCATCCCACACGCCCCGATTTGATCAAAAATCAGGCAGCTTCCCGCCCCGCCGCCCTGTCGGAACTGGACAGCCCGCCCGCCCCATGCTTTGCATGAGACACACCGAAATGGGAGGCCCCACATGCTCGATTCCGTGACCGATCTCGCGTCGCTCCTGAAAGATCCTTCGCTTCTCGCCACCAAGGCCTATGTCGCGGGCGAGTGGATCGATGCCGATGATGGCGAAACCTTCGCCGTGATCAACCCCGCGCGCGGCGACGAAATCGCCCGCGTGCCCAACCTTGGCCGCGCCGAAACCGCCCGCGCCATCGCCGCCGCCAACACCGCGATGAAAGACTGGGCCGCCCGCACCGGCAAGGAACGCGCGCAGGTCCTGCGCAAATGGTTTGAATTGATGATGGCCCATCAGGACGACCTCGGCACCATCCTCACCGCCGAAATGGGCAAACCGCTGGCCGAAGCCAAGGGCGAAATCGCCTATGGCGCCTCCTTCATCGAATGGTTCGGCGAAGAGGCCAAACGCGTCTACGGCGAAACCGTCCCCGGCCATCAGCGCGACAAGCGCATCACGGTGCTGAAACAGCCGATCGGCGTGGTCGGCTCGATCACGCCTTGGAACTTCCCCAATGCGATGATCACCCGCAAGGCCGGCCCCGCCCTCGCCGCTGGCTGCGGCTTTGTCGCCCGCCCCGCCGCCGAAACCCCGCTCTCGGCGCTGGCCATGGCGGTCTTGGGCGAGCGCGCGGGCCTGCCAAAAGGCATCCTCTCGGTCATCACCTCGCGCAAATCCTCCGACATCGGCAAGGAATTCTGCGAAAACCCCATCGTGCGCAAACTCACCTTCACCGGCTCCACCGAGGTGGGGCGCATCCTGCTGCGCCAGGCCGCCGATCAGGTGATGAAATGCTCGATGGAACTGGGCGGCAACGCCCCCTTCATCGTGTTCGACGACGCCGATCTCGACGCCGCCGTGGCCGGTGCGATGATGTCAAAGTTCCGCAACAACGGCCAAACCTGCGTCTGCGCCAACCGCATCTATGTGCAGGCCGGGGTCTATGACGCCTTCGCCGCCAAACTTCAGGCCGCGGTGGCGAAAACCCGCGTCGGCGATGGCCTCTCCGAAGATGTGCAATTCGGCCCGCTGATCAACAAAGCCGCCGTGGAAAAGGTCGAAGAACACATCGCCGACGCCACCGCCAAAGGCGCGAAAATCGAAACCGGCGGCAACCGCCACGCCCTTGGCGGCAATTTCTTCGAGCCCACCATCCTCACCGGCGTCACCGAGGATATGCTGGTCACCACCGAAGAAACCTTCGGCCCCCTCGCGCCGCTCTTCAAGTTCGACACCGAAGAGGAAGTCGTGGCCAAGGCCAATGACACCATCTTCGGCCTCGCCAGCTATTTCTACAGCCGCGAGATCGGGCGCATCACCCGCGTGCAAGAGGCGCTCGAATACGGCATTGTCGGCGTGAACACCGGCATCATCTCGACCGAACTCGCCCCCTTCGGCGGCGTCAAGCAATCCGGCCTCGGCCGTGAAGGCAGCCACCACGGCATGGATGACTACCTCGAGCTCAAATACGTCTGCCTCTCGATCTAAACCAAAAGGGCGCGCGGACCAAAGCCTCGCGCGCCCTTTTGCCTTTATCTTGGCTTAAATATCCGCAGGGGGTCCAAGGGGGCGGCACGCCCCCTTGTCCGCACTTGGCCCGAAGTGCGCCGTTCAGCCGCCCACCGACCGCGTCGCCGCCGCGCCGCCAAAGCCGCCCCGGCTTTGCACCGCCGCCCGCGTCATCGGCGGCTGACCGGCCGTCGTCGGGGCCTTGGCAAAGGCCGCCGTGCCCATCTTGCCGGTGGAATTGAGCCGCGAAAGCTGGGTGCCCCCGGTCGGCGTCGCATAGCCGCCGCCCGCCTTGGGCACCACCGGCTGCGCCATCGCACGCCCGCCGCCCAGCGCCTGTCCGATCAGATAGCCCGCCAGCAGCGGCATGAAGATGCTGCCGCCGCCGCCGGATCCGGCCGCCGCGTCGCCGCCGCAATTGCCCACCCCATGCTCTTCCTCGCACAGCTCCCGGCTTTCATAACGCGGCGCGGTTTCCGCGTGCAAAGCCTGCGCCTCGGCAAAGGTCGCGGCGCAATCTTCCCGCGTGAACCAGCCGCTCTGCGCCGCCGCCGCCACGCAGGACGCCTCATCGGGAAAGGCCGCCGCATCCGTCTGCTCTTCCTGCTGACAGGCCGCCAGCCCGAACGCCGCCGCTCCCAATATCCCCAGTGACACTGCGCGTGATCTTTTCATGGCTTCACCCTTCAATGAAATGCGGCTTGAACCGCGACAGGTCTTGCGTAATCAGCGCCCGGTCCTCGCGCACCCCCAAGCCCACACAGGCCTCCCCCACCATCCAGGCCCCGATCACCGGGCGAAAGCCGCCCATCACCGGCAGCGGCTGATAGCCCTGCACGATCATCGGATGCCGGTCATAGTCGCGGTTGGTGGCCCGCTCCAACACCTTCCCTTGCGCGGTGATCGTCACCGACGCCCCCTCGCGCGAGAAAATCGGCTTGGTCACGTGCCCTGCCAGCATCAGATGCGCGGCATCGGCCAAGCCCTTGGTGTCATCGGCAAAAAACGCAGGCAGCAGGTTGGGATGGCCCGGAAACATCTGCCACAGCACCGGCAGGATCGCCTTGTTCGACACCAGCGCCTTCCACGCAGGCTCGATGAACCGGCACTGCGCCCCCGCCAGATGCGCCGAAAATTCATCGGCAAACAGGTCTTCCCACGGATAAAGCTTGAACAAGGTCCCGATCACCCGGTCCTCGGCATCGGTGAACTGGCCCTGATCGCTGATCCCGATCTTCTCCAGATCGGTGTAATGCGCCCCCATCCCTGCCTCGCGCGCGGCCCAAGCCATGGTTTCCACCGTGGCATAATCCTCGGGCGCGCCCGCGATGGCGGCGAAATGCAGATCGGTGTCGGGCGGGAAGATCTCGGCAAAGCGCTCCACCAGCGCCTCATGGATGCGGTTGAACTGATCACTGCCCTCGGGCAACACGCGGGCAGCGAGCTGATCTTCATACCACAGCCACTGAAAGCTCGCGCTTTCATACAGCGATGTCGGCGTATCGGCGTTGTATTCCAGCAGCTTGGCCGGTCCCTTGCCATCATAGGCCAGATCGAACCGCCCATAAACCTCGGGCTCGCCCGCCTCCCAACTGTCGCGGATGAACTCCCAGCGCAGGCGCGGCAGGCCCATCCGCTCCATCAAGGCCTCATCGGCCAGCACCGCCGCCACCGCCTCACGGCACATGCCGTGCAATTCGGTGCACGGATCTTCGATCTGGCCTTCGATCTCCTCCAATGTGAAGGCATAGGCCGAGGTCTCGTCCCAATAGGGCTCGCCATGCATGTCGGCAAAGGTAAAGCCAAGCTCTGCGGCCTTCGCGCGCCACTCCGGACGCTCGGGCAAGGTGATACGGTCCAACTCTGTCTCCTCGTGCTGGCCCTTGATATGGCCCCGGCTTGGGTGCGGCGCAACCGGACACACTGTCCCAAGCGCCACAGGCCTCTGCGCCCGGCGCGGCTCAGAAGGTGCGGAAGGTCATCGTGGTCAGCGTGCGGCTGATCCCCGGAATGTCGAACAGTGCCGCGTTCAGGAACTGGCCCACATCCTGATCCTCGGGAATATAGACCTTGGCCATCAGATCATATTCGCCGCTGGTGGAATACATCTCCGACACCACCTCCCGGTCCCAGATGGCATTGGCCACCTCATAGGTCTTGCCGGGGGTGCAGCGGAACTGAACGAATACACAGCGCATGGGGGGCCTCCTGTCCTTGACGGTCACCCTAGCGCGCGTGTCCCGCAGGATAAAGGGTCAGCCGTCGCTTTGCGCGCGCAGCGTCAGCGGCACCGAAGCAGGCTTCAGATCGTCCACCACCAGCGGCCCCAAAGGCCGCGCCAGCCGCGCCCGCACCACCCAGAACAGCCGCTTTTCCGCCCGGGTGATCGCCACATAGGCCAGCCGCTTCCACAGCGGCAACCCGGCCTCCGACCGCCCTGCCTGCGCGGCGGCAAAAAGATCCGGGGAAAACACCTGCACATTCTCCCACTGGCTGCCTTGCGCCTTGTGAATCGTCACCGCCGCCCCGTGCAGGAACGCGGCCCCCATGGTGGCGGCACTGGCGATCAGCGGCTCATCCTCATCGGGCCGCTCGATCTTGATGATGCTGGCGGCCGAAACCTGCGGATCTTCGGCCCCCACCACATGGATCTTGGCAAAACCGGGGCGGTTGCCGGGGCCAAGGTAGATCACCTGCGCCCCCTTGATCAGCCCGCGCGCTTCCAGATCGATCCGCTTTTTGCGATGCTTCAAGGGCAGTTCGATCCCGTCACAGATCAAGGGCTCCCCCGGCAACAGCGCGTCATCCGGCGCGCCATGCGCGGCGCGGAAGGCGGTGATCAGCCGGATGCGGGTGGCATTGCGCCACACAAGCGCGGGCGAGCGCGCCATCATGTCGGCATCCACCCGCTCGGCCCAGACCACCCGCTCGTCCCGCTTGGCCGCCTCCTCGACCAGCCGCTCGAACTGGTCAAAGCCGATGTCAGGGTCGGCCAAAGCATGGGCCAGATCCAGAATCGGGTTGTCCTGCGCCTGCCGGTGAATGCGGTTCAGCATCAGCTTCTTGCTGTCGCCCAGCCGGTCAAACACCATGCTGCCCGATTGCCCCACCGGGGCCAGCTGCGCCGGATCACCAAACAGCACCAGCGTCGGGAAAATCTCGCGCAGGTCGTCAAACTGCCGCTCGTCCAGCATCGAAGATTCGTCGATGAACCCCACATCCAAAGGCTCGTCGCGCCGCTTCCAGCCCTTGATGAAATCCGACCCCCGCAACCCCGCCGCCGCCAGCGCCCCGGGGATCGAGGCAACCTGCTGATAAAAGGCAAACGCCCGGTCCAACGCCAGATCCGGCAGATCCTCGATCACCGGACGGTCGCCGGTGCCGGTCAGCCACTCGGCAATCTTCTCATATTGCGGGTCATAAAGAGGGGTATACAGGATGCGGTGAATGGTGGTCGCGGGCACCCCGCGCATCCGCAGCACACTTGCCGCCTTGTTGGTCGGCGCCAGCACCGCCAGCGTGCGGCGCTCCTTGCGCTTCTTGCCTTCGTAATCGCCCGAAACCACCTCGACGCCTGCCTCGATCATCGCGCGCGTCAACTGGGCCAGCAGCATGGTCTTGCCCGACCCGGCCTTGCCCATCACCGCCAGAACGGTGGATTTCCCCTCGCCGGGCGGCGACAGCGCGCCATGGTCCAGATCGATCCCGGCCGCCAACAGATCGGCGGCCACACGGTCATGCGCTTCGGCCTGATCGTCGGAAAGGGTCAAGGCAAGGGGGGCGGGCTGGGTCATGCTCATGGCCGCGACCATAGGGCCAAGCCCCGCCCGGCACCAGAGCAGAGCGCAGCAAAACCCGCCTGCCCCCTGCCCCCGCGGCAGGGCGGGGTTAACCCCGCCCTACACCCGAAAACACAAGGCTCACCCCCGGCGGCTCGCCTCCAGCGTGTCATCAAAGGTGCGCAAACCCGTCACCGGCGCCTGCACCAGCACCGCCATATTCCCCGGCTTGTGCTGGTTGCGCATCATCTTGGTATGCGCCTTCGGAATATCCCCCCAAGGAAACACCTCCGACATGCACGGATCCAGCCGCCGCTCGATCATCAGCTTGTTCGCCGCCGCCGCCTGTTTCAGATGCGCGAAATGGCTGCCCTGCAAACGCTTCTGATGCATCCACATATAGCGCACGTCAAAGGTGCAGTTGAATCCGCTGGTGCCCGCACAGATCACCACCATGCCGCCCTTCTTGCACACAAGGCTGCTGACCGGAAATGTCGCCTCCCCCGGATGCTCGAACACCATGTCGACATTCACGCCCTTGCCGGTGATGTCCCAGATCGCCTTGCCAAACTTGCGCGCCTCGGCGAACCAGGCCGCATAGTCCGGGCTCCCCACCTTCGGCAATTGCCCCCAGCACTTGAACTCGTTGCGGTTGATCACGCCCTTGGCGCCCATCGACATCACAAACGCGCGCTTGCTCTCATCGCTGATCACGCCAATCGCATTGGCCCCCGCCGTGTTGATCAGCTGGATCGCATAAGACCCAAGGCCCCCGCTCGCCCCCCAGACCAGCACATTCTGCCCCGGCTTCAGATCATGCGGCTCATGCCCGAACAGCATCCGATAGGCCGTGGCCAGCGTCAGCGTGTAGCAGGCGCTCTCCTCCCACGTCAGATGCTTGGGCCGCGGCATCAACTGCTGCGCCTGCACCCGGGTGAACTGCGCGAAAGACCCGTCATGCGTCTCATAGCCCCAGATCCGCTGCGTGGGCGAAAACATCGGATCGCCCCCGTTGCATTCTTCGTCATCGCCGTCGTCCTGATTGCAGTGGATCACCACCTCATCGCCCACTTTCCAGCGCTTGACCTTGTCGCCCACCGCCCAGACGATGCCCGAGGCATCCGACCCGGCAATGTGATAGGGCTGCTTGTGGCCGTCAAACGGGCTGATCGGCTGGCCAAGCCCGGCCCAGACCCCATTGTAATTGATCCCCGCCGCCATCACCAACACCAGCACCTCATTGCTGTCGATGGTCCAGGTGTCCACCACCTCCTGCTGCATGGCCACCTCCGGCTCGCCATGCCGCTCGCGCCGGATCGCCCAAGCATACATCTGCTTGGGCACATGGCCCAAAGGCGGCAGCTCGCCGATTTCATACAGGTCCTTGATCGGCGCCTCATAGGCGGCGATGGCGGTTTGCGTGTCCAGAGCCATGGGGCCTTCCTCCTGCTGTCATCCAATGCCGCGCCGCAGAATCGCCGCGCCGATGCCCAAGGATAAAGACCCATCGCGCAATATTGCAATAGTATCGAACTAATTTTTGTAATTTTATGTCCGCTGCGTCGCAGAAATCCTCACGCCGAGGCCGCCTCCCCCAACCGCTGCCGCACGGGGGCCGCATAAAATGCCAGCAAATCCTCCATTCCCGGCACCACCTGCCCCGCCGCGTCCAGCACACCGCGCAGCTGCAGCGCCGCCCGGCCTTCGGCCTCGGCCTGCGCCTGCCCGCCCGGCGCCAGCCGCATCACCGCGCCCGCGGCCTCCAGCCGCGCCGCAAGCGCCGCCACCGGCACCCCCATCGCCACCGAGGCCGCCACCAGCGGCACCGCCAGCACCGGCACCACCCGCTCCACCTCCGCCATCAGCCGCACGCCCAGCGCTTCCAGATCCTGCCCCGTCATCTGATGCGCGCGCAGGGAAATCGGCCGCCCAAAACCCGCCGCCGCCGTCCCGAACAGAAACCGCCGCCCGCCTGCCCGCTTCACCGCAATCCGCAGCGCCTCCCACAGCACCCGCAGCAAGGGCGCGCGGAACCGCCGCCCCCCCTCGCGCGCGGCCTTCACCAACAGCGCATCCTCCAGCACCCGGTCATAGGCGAGGCCCACCGGCACGAACACCACATCGCGCCCGCCGCGCGCCACCGACGCCGGATCGAACTCGGCCCAGATATAGGACAACAGCCCCATGCGCGCCGCGCCCACCCGCCCGGTCAGGCTCAGCCCGCCTTCGGGAAACACCGCCTGCGTGGTGCCTTCCGCCGTGGTCATCTGCACATAGCGCGACAGCACCCGGCGATAGAGCGCATTGTGGCTGCCGCGCCGGATGAAATAGGCCCCCATCGCCCGGATCAAGCGGCTCAACGGCCAGACCCGTGCCCATTCCCCCACCGCATAGGAAATCGCCGCCCGCCCCGACACCAGCCATGTGACCAGCACATAATCCATATTGCTGCGGTGGTTCATCACGAAGATCACGGTGGCGCGCGGGTCGATGGCGCGCAGCTCTTCCGCCACCACCCCCACCCGCACCCGGAAAAACACCGCCGAAAGCGCCCGGGCCGCCCGGGTGGCAAAGCCGAAGTAAAACAACGCCGAAAACCCCGGCACGATCTCGCGCGCATAGGTGCGCGCTTCTTCCAGCACCACCTCCCCCGGCACCCCCTTGGCGGCCGCCCGCTCGGCCACCGCCTCCAGCACCGCCGGATCATACAAAAGCCGCACCACCATATCCTGCCGCCGCATCAGCTTGAACGGCTCGATCTTGCGCTCCAGCCGCGCATTCACCCGCGCCAGCAACCGCTCCATCCGCCGCCGGAAAAACCAGCGCACCCCCGGCCCGATGATCCGGTCCAAAGCCGCCACACCCGGCAGCGCAAACAGCACCACCACCAACCAGACAGGGATCTCAACGGTCTGAAACATGCGCCAACCCTACCCCAACCCCGCGCCCGCGCAATCCATTTGCACCTTTTCCAAATACTCCGGGGGGGCGCGGCACGCGCGGGGGGCAGCGCCCCCCTCCCACGCCTGCCTTCCCGCGCCCCCCTCCCACGCCCCCTCCCACGCCCCCTCCCACGCCTCCGGCAATTGCCGCAACGCAGCGAATTGACACAGGCATAATATTTCTCCTATCTGTCACAAAGAGAAACATTATTGCGCGCACCCCGAGTCGCGCGGTGGAGGCTCCGATGACCAAAGACACCCCTTGGCTGTTCCGCACCTATGCCGGCCACTCCACCGCCGCCGCCTCCAACGCGCTTTACCGCACCAACCTGTCCAAAGGCCAAACCGGGCTTTCCGTCGCCTTCGACCTGCCCACCCAAACCGGCTATGACAGCGACCATATCCTTGCCCGGGGCGAGGTGGGCAAGGTCGGCGTGCCGGTCGCGCATCTGGGCGATATGCGCGCGCTCTTCGATCAGATCCCGCTCGATCAGATGAACACCTCGATGACGATCAACGCCACCGCGCCTTGGCTCCTCGCGCTTTATATCGCGGTGGCCGAGGAACAGGGGGCCGAGATCGCGGCGCTGAACGGCACCGTGCAAAACGATCTCATCAAGGAATACCTCAGCCGGGGCACCTATATCTGCCCGCCGAAACCCAGCTTGCGCATGATCACCGATGTTGCGGCCTATACCCAACAGCACCTGCCCAAATGGAACCCGATGAACATCTGCTCCTACCATCTGCAAGAGGCAGGGGCGACGCCGGAACAGGAACTGGCCTTCGCGCTCGCCACCGCCTGCGCCGTGCTGGATGACCTGAAAGGAAAAGTCTCCGCCGCGGACTTCCCCCATATGGTGGGCCGCATCAGCTTTTTCGTCAACGCGGGCATCCGCTTTGTGACCGAGCTGTGCAAGATGCGCGCCTTCGTCGACCTCTGGGATGAGATCACGCACAGCCGCTACGGCATCACCAATCCCAAGTTCCGCCGCTTCCGCTATGGCGTGCAGGTCAACTCATTGGGCCTCACCGAACCCCAGCCCGAAAACAACGTCTACCGCATCCTGATCGAGATGCTGGCGGTGACGCTCTCGAAAAACGCCCGCGCCCGCGCCGTCCAGCTTCCGGCGTGGAACGAGGCGTTGGGCCTGCCCCGCCCTTGGGATCAGCAATGGTCGCTCCGCATGCAGCAGATCCTCGCCTACGAAACCGATCTTCTGGAATATGACGATCTCTTCGACGGCAACCCCGCCATCGACCGCAAGGTGGCCCAGCTCAAGGACGGCGCCCGCGCCGAACTCGCGCAGATCGATGCCATGGGCGGCGCGGTGGCCGCCATCGACTACATGAAATCCCGTCTGGTCGAGGCGAATGCCGAGCGCATCGCCCGCATCGAATCCAAGGAAACCACGGTCGTCGGCGTCAACCGCTTCACCACCACCGAACCCTCGCCGCTCACCACCGGGGATGGCAGCATCATGGCCGCCGACCCGCAGGCCGAGGCCGATCAGATCGCCCGCCTGCAGGCATGGCGCGCCCAGCGCGACCCAGCCGCCGTCAAATCCGCCCTCGCCGCTCTGGCCGACGCTTGCGCGAACGGCAGCAACATCATGCCCGCCTCCATTTCTTGCGCCCGCGCCGGTGTCACCACCGGCGAATGGGGCGCCGTGGTGCGCCGTGCCTTTGGCGAATACCGCGCCCCCACCGGCGTCTCGCGCCACCTCTCCAACCGCACCGAAGGGCTGGAGCCGATCCGCGAAGCCGTGGCCACCCTGTCCTCCAAACTGGGCCGCCCGCTCAAGTTCCTCGTCGGCAAACCGGGGCTCGATGGCCATTCCAACGGCGCCGAACAAATCGCCGCCCGCGCCCGCGACTGTGGCATGGACATCCATTACGAAGGTATCCGCCTCACCCCGGCTGAAATCGTCAGCGCCGCCGCCGACCAGCAGGCGCATGTGATTGGCCTCTCGATCCTTTCCGGCAGCCACCTGCCGCTCATCACCGAAACGCTGGATCTCATGCGCGCCGCCAACCTCGCGCATATCCCGCTGGTGGTCGGCGGCATCATCCCCGAGGCCGATGCCGCCCGCCTGCGCGCGCTGGGCGTCGCCGCCGTCTACACCCCCAAGGATTTCGAACTGAACCGCATCATGCGCGACATCGTCGATCTGGTAGAGACCCGACCCGTCGCCGCCGAATGACCCGCCGCCCGCCGCCCCCCGGGCGGGCGACAACTCGCGCAAACGATTGCGCACCCTCTTGCCCTCGCCCGACGAAGTGCCTAAAGGCCGCCCCTTGAAATTCGGATCGAGCACAATCATGACCTTCCACATCGGCGCAAGCCCGGGCGACATCGCCGAAACCTGCCTCCTCCCGGGCGATCCCTACCGCGCCCGCTGGGCCGCCCAGCGCTTTCTCGACGACGCGCGGCTGGTGTCGGAAACCCGTGGCATGCTGGCCTATACCGGCACCTGGCGCGGCAACCGCGTCACCATCCACGGCACCGGCATGGGGATGCCCTCGCTCTCGATCTATGTGAACGAACTGATCCGCGACTACGGCGCCCAAACGCTCATCCGCATCGGCTCCTGCGGCGCGCTGCAACCCCATATCGCGGTGCGCGATGTGGTGCTGGCGCAAGCGGCCTCCACCATCGGCTCGCCCTCCACCAGCATTTTCCGCGAAATGCACTTCGCGCCCGTTGCCGACTTCGGCCTGCTGTCAAAGGCGCATGCCGCCGCCACCGGCCCGGTGCATGTGGGGGGCATCTTCACCTCCGACACCTTCTATGACGAACGCAAGGATCTGAACGACCAGCTTCAGCGCCACGGCTGCCTCGCGGTGGAAATGGAAACCGCCGAGCTTTACACCCTCGCCGCCCGCTACCAACGCCGCGCGCTCTCGGTGCTCACCGTGTCGGATCACATCCTGACCGGCGAGGCCCTGCCCAGCGCCGACCGCGAAACCAGCTTTGCCGCCATGGTCGACATCGCGCTGCACGCCGCCTTTTCCTAAGGCGCGCGCAAGGCTTCGGCCACCCGCGCCGCCGCCTCTCCTGCCCGCAGGGGCCGCGCCGACCACAGGCGCAGCCCGGCGGGCAGCACCACCTCGCACGCAAAGGGCCGCACCAGCCGCCCTTGCTCCAGATGCCGCGCCACCAAGGGCGCGTGCCCCATCACCACCCCGCCGCCGTTCACCGCCTCTTCGACCGCCAGCGCATAAAGCGAAAACACTGGCCCCAAAGGCACCAGCTCCACACCTGCCGCCGCCAGCCACAGCCCCCAATCGCCGCGCCATGTCGCATCGCTCAGGCAAGGCACCCCGGCCAGATCCTCCACCCTGCGCAACCGCGCCGCCATCCCCGGCGCGCAGACCGGGAAAATCCGGTCCTCGGCCACCACCTCGCCCAACGCCCGCCCGGGAAACAGGCACAGATCATACCCCGCCCGCTTCAGGTTCGGCGGCGCTTCCATCGCGGTGATCGACAGGGAAATCTCGGGATGGGCCGCGCGCAAGGCGGGCAGACGCGGCGACAGCCACAGCTGCGCAATCGCGGGCAAGGTGGCAATATGCACCGCACGCGGCCGTGCCTCGGCCCGCAAACGCCGCCCCACCGCGCCCAAAGCGTCAAAGGCCGCCGACAGCTCGGGCAGCACCCGCGCGCCCAAGGGCGTCAGCGCCACCCCGCGCGGCCCGCGCACAAACAGCGCCGCGCCCAGCACCGCCTCCAATTGCTTGACCTGCGCCGTCACCGCGCCCGGCGTCACCCCCAACTCGGCCGCCGCCGCCGCAAATCCTCCCAGCCGCGCCGCCGCCTCAAAGGCCCGCAGCGCGTTCAACGGCAGATCCGGCAGGCGGGGCGGGGAAACAGCCATCAAAGCCTCAGGTTTTCTAACCCTCATATTTCTGAAAACTCATTTGCGCGCAATCCCCGCCCCCCGCATCCTGCCCCCATCACAGGAGATTGCCATGCCCCACCAAGCCCCCCGCCCTTGGGTTCCCACCGACGCTTTCGTCCAGACCCTCGCCACCGCCGCCGCCGCCCCTTCGGCCCACGTCAACGCCCGCATCGACGCCCTGATCGCCGCCAATCTTCAGATTCACGATCAGGACTGCTTCAACCTCAACCCCGCCACCAATGTGATGAACCCCCGCGCCGAAGCCGCCCTCGCGCGCGGGCTCGGCTCCCGGCCAAGCCTCGGCTACCCCGGCGACAAATATGAAATGGGGCTGGAGGCGATCGAAGAGATCGAGGTCATCGCCGCCGAACTCGCCTGCGAAATCTTCGGCGCGCGCTACGCCGAAATCCGCGTGGGCTCAGGCGCGCTGGCCAACCTTTATGGCTTCATGGCGCTGGCCAAACCCGGCGATTGCATCATCGCGCCCCCCGCCGCCGTCGGCGGCCATGTCACCCACCACGCCGCCGGCTGCGCGGGCCTCTACGGCCTTGTCACCCATCCCGCCCCCGTCAACCCCGATGGCTACACCCTCGACCTGCCCGGCCTGCGCGCGCTCGCCCAGCGCACCCGCCCCAAGATCATCACCATCGGCGGCAGCCTCAACCTCTTCCCGCATCCGGTCTCCGAGATCCGCGCCATCGCGGATGAGGTCGGCGCCCATGTCCTGTTTGACGCCGCCCATCAATGCGGCATCATCGCGGGCGGCACCTGGGGCAACCCCTTGGCCATGGGCGCGCATCTGATGACGATGAGCACCTATAAATCCCTCGGCGGCCCCGCCGGCGGCTTGATCGTCACCAACGACGCCACCATCGCCGAGCGGCTGGACCAGATCGCCTTTCCGGGCATGACCGCCAATTTCGACGCCGCCAAATCCGCCGCCCTCGCCATCACCCTGCTCGACTGGCGCGATCACGGCGCGGCCTATGCAAAGGCCATGGTCGCCCTCGCCCAAGCCCTTGCGCGCGAACTTGATGCCCTCGGTTTGCCCGTCTTCGCCGCCGACCGCGGCGCCACCCAAACCCACCAATTCGCGATCGAGGCCGCCCCCTTCGGCGGCGGTCAGGCCGCCTCGAAAACCCTGCGCAAGGCGGGCTTTCTCGCCTGCGGCATCGGCCTGCCCCTGCCCGACGTGCCGGGTGATATGAACGGCCTGCGCATCGGCGCGCCCGAGCTTGTGCGCCGCGGCGTCACCCCCGCCGACGCCCCCGCCCTTGCTTCCCTCATTGCCAGCGCGCTACGCTCCAACGCAGCCGAAACCCTCGCCCCGCAGACCCGCGCCTTGCGGGCGCGCTTCACGGGCCTGCATTATATCAACGCCTGACATCACCAAAGGGGCCGCCATGAATCACCGCACACTCGGGTCCAGCGGCCCCACCGTCTCGGCCTTGGGCCTCGGCTGCCTGTCCTTCGGCGGCCTCTTCGGCGCGACCGACACGGCCACCTCGCTTGCCTGCCTCGATGCCGCTTGGGACCACGGCATCACCTTTCTCGACGTCGCCAATGTCTATGGCAACGGCACGTCGGAATCCGTCATCGGCCAGTGGCTCGCCAGCCGCCGCCACCGCCCGGTGATCGCCACCAAAGCAGGCATCGTCTCGGGCGCGCAGCGCGGCGTGAACAACAACCCCGCCCACCTGCGGGCCGAGCTCGAAGGCTCGCTCCGCCGCTTGGGCACCGATCATGTCGATCTTTTCTACCTCCACCGCCACGACCCCGGCACCCCCATCGCCGAGGTGGCAGGGCTGATGGGCGACCTGATCCGCGAAGGCAAGATCGGCGGCTATGGCCTGTCGGAAATCGCGCCCTATACCTTGCGCCGCGCCCATGCCGAACAGCCCGTGACGGCGGTGCAGAACGAATACTCGCTTTGGACCCGCCAACCCGAACTCGGCCTGCTGCAGGCCTGCGCCGCCTTGGGCGTCGCCTTCATCCCCTTCTCGCCGCTGGCGCGCGGTGCCTTCGGCCAACCGATGCTCGACCCCGATCAGCACGACCTCGGCCCTTTCCGAAGCCAGATCCCCCGCTTCGCGCCGGAACACTGGCCGCAGAACAAACCCTACCTCCTCGCCTTCCAGCGCCTCGCCGCTGATTTGGGCCACCACCCCGCCGCCCTCGCCCTCGCATGGTGCCTGCACCAGGGCGACCACCTGATCCCGATCCCCGGCACCCGCAGCGCGCGCCACCTCGCCGCCTGGGCCAAAGCCCCGCAGATCACCCTCTCCGCCGCCGAGCTTCAGGCGATCGACACCACCCTCCCCGTCGGCTGGGCCTCGGGCGACCGCTACAATGACGCGATGGCCGCCTCGGTCGAGCGCTACAGCTGACCCCGCCCCCGCTCATCTGTTTTCAAATATCCTCGGGGGGGCGCGGCACGCGCGGGGGGCAGACAGCCCCCCTCCACCGCCGGACACCCGCGCGTCCGGTTATCGCCGCGCGTGTCCCCGCCGCAGCGATCAGCCGCGCCCGTGCGGCGCCGCGTAATCCAGCACCGGGTTGATCGGAATTATCCGGTTCGGATTGATGGTGTCATGGCTGTAATGGTAATGCCGCACGAAATGATCCACCCGCACGGTCTCGGCCACGCCGGGCCATTGGTAAAGCGCGCGCGTGAACCCCCACAGGTTGGGGTAGTCCACGATCCGCCGCCGATTGCACTTGAAATGCAGGTGATACACCGGATCAAAGCGGATCAGCGTCGGGAACAGCCGCCAATCGGCCTCGGTCACCCGGTCCCCGGTCAGATAGCGGCGTTGCCCCAGCAGATCCTCCAGCCAGTCCAGACTGTCGAACAGCGCCACCACCGCCTCGTCATAGGCCGCCTGCTTCGTCGCAAACCCGGCCTTGTAGACCCCGTTGTTCACCGTGTCGTAAATCCGCGCGTTCAGAGTCTCGATCTCCCCGCGCAACGGCTCGGGCCAGTAATCCTCCCGGTTGCCCGTCACCCCGTCAAAGGCAGTATTGAACATGCGGATGATCTCGGCGGATTCATTGCTCACGATCCGCCCGCTCTCCTTGTCCCACAACACCGGCACCGTCACCCGGCCCGACATATCCGGCGTGTCGCGCAGATAGATGTCGCGCAGGAACGGCAGCCCGAACTGCCGATCCCCGGTGGCGCCGTCAAAATCCGTGTCAAAGGTCCAGCCCTCGGACAGCATGTCCGGATGCACCACCGAGATGTCGATATGCGGGGCCAAGCCTTTCAGCGCGCGAAAGATCAGCGTGCGATGCGCCCAAGGACAGGCCAGCGAGACATACAGATGATAGCGCCCGCTCTCCGCCTTGAACCCGCCCTCGCCACTTGGTCCGGCCGATCCATCCGCCGTCACCCAATTGCGAAAGGTCGATTGCTTGCGCTCGAAGGCGCCCCCGGTCTTGGCAGTGTCATACCATTCGTCATGCCAGACCCCATCCACCAATTGTCCCATGCCGTCCCCCTGTCGCTGTTGCTCCTGCCAAGGCTAGCATCCCGGCGCGGCCCCGTGGGGGCCAAGTCTTCGCGCTCGCGCACAAAGACCCGCTCGAAACCGGGCAAGCCCGCCCTAGTCGCGGGGCCGCAGACAATCGCGCGGAGCCACTCCGCCCGGCACCACCGCCCCACAGGAAACACAACGCCACTGCCCCGCCGCGCGTTCCTGCCGCCAGCGACAGGCCCGCGTCAGCGTGGAATTGCGCCGGGTGATCCACATATAGCCCAGCACCGCCAACAGCAGGATCAGCAGAAGAACCGGCATCGGCGGCTAGATCGCCAACCGGCCAAAGACCGAGACAACGCCTTCCATCCCCGCCGCTTCCGGCACGCCCACCGCCACTTCCTCGCGCGTCCACACGGGCGAGTCCGCCGGATCGTATTTCATCGCCCAATGGCTGAACATCCGCGCGGTATCGGCAATCTCGCGCCGCATCAGCGTGCGCACATGCTCGTGCCGTTTGTCGGCGCAGATACGGGCATAGGTGGCCTCCACCGCCTCCGCCGGGCCTTCCAGCAGTTGCAAGAACAGGTCTTCACGGCAGATCAGCGCCCCGGTGATCTGGTCGCGCATGTTGCAGCGGCGCGCTTCGATCAGGATCGCAGTCAGGACGCCGCCATCATATTCGACAGGGCGGGACGCATAGGCAAGTTGCAACAGAGGCATCAAATCAATCCTTTCAGGGCGCCCAAGCCGGCGCCCGGCCCGACATTATGCAACCAGACCTGTCAAGACCAGTGGTCACCACGCAAAAGGCCCCGGAAATACCGGGGCCTGACTTCGCGTCATCCTGTCAGCGGGGCCTTACACCACCCGCTCGACCATCATCTTCTTGATCTCGGCAATCGCCTTGGCCGGGTTCAGCCCTTTGGGGCAGGTCTTGGCGCAGTTCATGATCGTGTGGCAGCGATACAGCTTGAACGGATCTTCCAGATCGTCCAACCGCTCGCCCGTCGCCTCATCGCGGCTGTCGATGATCCAGCGATAGGCATGCAGCAAGGCGGCTGGCCCCAGATATTTGTCGCCATTCCACCAATAGCTCGGGCAAGACGTGCTGCACGATGCGCACATCACGCATTCATACAGACCATCCAGCTTTTCCCGGTCCTCGATCGACTGACGCCATTCCTTGGCCGGGCGGTTGGTCTTGGTTTCCAGCCACGGCATGATGCTGGCATGCTGCGCATAGAAATGCGTCAGGTCCGGGATCAGATCCTTGATCACCGGCATATGCGGCAGCGGATAGATCTTCACATCGCCTTTCACCTCGTCCAACCCATAGATACAGGCCAGCGTGTTGATGCCGTCGATGTTCATCGCGCAAGACCCGCAAATCCCTTCACGGCAGGACCGGCGGAAGGTCAGCGTCGGGTCGATCTCATTCTTGATCTTGATCAGCGCGTCCAGAACCATCGGGCCGCAGCTGTCCATATCGACGAAATAGGTGTCGACCTGCGGGTTTTTCCCGTCATCGGGATTCCAGCGATAGATCTGGAATTTCCGCACATTCTTGCCCTCCGGCTTCGGCCATGTCTTGCCGGTGCGGATGGTGCTGTTCTTGGGAAGCGTGAATTGAACCATGGTTTATCCCTTCCAATCCGGGAATGAATAGAGCGGGCGGCTGGGGGCCTGCCCGGATTTCTGATAGACGCAAGAGTCGTAAACCACAGACGGGTCACGCCCCATGATGAAGTCAGACGTGACCTCCAGCTTGATCCGGCCCACCGCACGGCCACCCGTGCCCACGCCAGCCCCAATCTCGCCGCGCGGTTGCTGTGCCAGACGCGCCCGCTCATAGCATTGCTGCTCGGCCTGTGGCAGCGGGATCGGGCCGCAGGCGACCAGCAACAGCGGCAGCCCCAACAGCAGCGCCCGCCTCATGGCCGCACCTGTGGGACGCCATTGGCGGCAAAGCAGGCCGAAGCCTCGGGACGCAGCGCGATGCCCCGGATCGTGGCCTTGGTCGAAGACCCGGCCACCACCGCCACATCACGGGCCAGCGCTTGCACTTCGGCGGCGGTCGCATTGCGCACGATGCAATCGGTGGCCCGCTGCGCCAAAGGCGTCGGCATATCCAACTGCACCACCGGCAACACCACCGAAGCCGCAATCCGCCGTCCGGCCTGATCGGCCATCTGCTGCGGATCACAGGCGGCCAAGGCCATCACCGCCCCCACCAGAACCACCGAACGCATCTGCACTCCCCCTCGCGCCTGTTTGCGCACAGGATGCCCCAAGCGCCCCGCCACGCCAGCCCCCTCCGTCGCACATTTGCGTGCGACGGCGGAAACGGGCCGAAGGAGCGACGCCATCTGCATCAGAACTTCCGCTCTGCCGGGGCGATTTTCTTCAAGGAAATCCCGCCGTCGGCCTCAGAGGTCAGCGGTTCCACATGCACCGCGCGATAGCTCAGCGTCACCTTGTTGCCATCGACATGGGCAAGGCTGTGCTTGCGCCAGTTGGCATCGTCGCGCTGCGGATAATCCTCATGCGCATGGGCGCCACGGCTTTCGGTGCGCGCATGCGCCCCATAGATCGTGGCCAGCGCATTCGGCATCAGATTGGTCAGCTCCAGCGTTTCCATCAGGTCGCTGTTCCACACCAGACTGCGGTCGGTCACCTTCAGATCCGCCACACGTCCGGCGATCTCGGTCATCTTGCGCTCGCCTTCGGCCAGCGTCTTGTCGGTGCGGAACACCGCCGCATCGGCCTGCATGGTCTTTTGCATGTCCAGCCGCAGGTCGGCGGTCGGGATCGCGCCATTCGCATGGCGCAAGCCGTCAAAGCGCGCCAGCGCCCGCTCCACTTCCACCTTGTTGGTGGCGGGCGTCGCCTCGTCGGGGTTCACCACCTTGCCCGCGCGGATCGCTGCCGCACGGCCAAACACCACAAGGTCGATCAACGAATTCGAACCCAGACGGTTCGCGCCATGCACCGAAGCACAGCCCGCTTCGCCCACCGCCATCAGGCCGGGGAACACCGCATCCGGGTTGTCGGCGGTCGGGTTCAGCACCTCGCCCCAATAGTTGGTCGGAATGCCGCCCATGTTGTAATGCACGGTCGGCAGCACCGGGATCGGCTCTTTCGTCAGGTCAACGCCCGCGAAAATCCGCGCGCTTTCCGAAATCCCCGGCAGACGCAAATCCAGCGTCTCCTTCGGCAAATGGTTCAGGTGCAGGCTGATATGGTCGCCATTCGGCCCCACACCGCGCCCTTCGCGGATCTCCAGCGTCATGCAGCGCGACACATAATCGCGCGGGGCCAAGTCCTTGTAATGGGGCGCATAGCGCTCCATGAACCGCTCGCCGTTGCTGTTGGTCAGATAGCCGCCCTCACCACGCGCGCCTTCGGTGATCAGACAGCCCGAGCCATAAATCCCCGTCGGATGGAACTGCACGAATTCCATATCCTGCAGCGGCAGCCCCGCGCGGGCCACCATGCCGCCGCCGTCGCCGGTGCAGGTATGGGCCGAGGTCGCGCTGAAATAGGCGCGGCCATAACCGCCCGTCGCCAACACCACCATCTTGGCGTTGAAGACATGCATGGTGCCATCATCCAGCTTCCACGCCACCACACCCGTGCAACGCCCGTCGGTGATGATCAGATCCAGCGCGAAATACTCGATATAGAATTCCGCGTTGTTCTTCAGGCTCTGGCCATAGAGCGTGTGCAGAATGGCATGCCCCGTCCGGTCAGCGGCGGCACAGGTGCGCTGCACCGGCGGGCCTTCGCCATATTCCGTGGTATGGCCGCCGAACGGGCGCTGATAGATCTTGCCCTCTTCGGTGCGGCTGAACGGCACACCGTAATGCTCCAGCTCATACACCGCCTTGGGCGCCTCGCGCGCCAGATATTCCATCGCATCCGTGTCGCCCAGCCAGTCGCTGCCCTTCACGGTGTCATACATGTGCCACTGCCAGCTGTCGGGCCCCATGTTCCCAAGGCTCGCCGCAATGCCGCCCTGCGCCGCCACCGTATGGCTGCGCGTGGGGAACACCTTGGTCACACAGGCCGTGCGCAAGCCTTGTTCGGCCATGCCCAGCGTGGCGCGCAAGCCTGCGCCGCCCGCCCCCACCACGACCACATCATAGTCATGCACTTCATAAGGATATGCCGTCATCTTCTTTCCTTCACAGCGCCATGCGCACAAGGGCAAACAGCCCCGTCGCCGCGATCGCCCAGGCCAGGCAGGTCACCAGAATGACCGCCACCTTGCGCGCCGAGCCCTGCACATAATCTTCAATCATCATCTGCGCGCCGCTGGCGAAATGCTTCATTCCCACCACCAGCACCAAAGCCGTCAGGATCGCCGGCAGCGGCCGCCCGAAGGTGGCCAGCACCTCCGCCTGCGTCCCGCCCAGCGCCGAGCCAAAGACATAGAGCCACGCCGGAATCATCAAGGCCAGCGCCACCGCCGACACCTGCATCGCCCAGTGATGCGCCGTGCCGGTGCCCGAAGCCCCTTTGCCGACCGCCCGCTTCCGATCCGTGATATACCGCATCGCCCCGCTCCTCACTGCACCAGAAGAATTGTGATCACGGTCAGCACCACCGACCCGATGATGACCCCCCAGCCCAGCTTTTCCGCCGTGGGAATATCAAGGCCCTTGCCCGCATCGAAATACAGATGCCGCAGCCCGGCCAGATAGTGATACCACACCGCCCAAAGCGACCCGGTGAAGACCAGATCCCCGAACCAGCCCGTCGCCACCGCATTCGCCGTCGCAAAGGCCTCGGGCGACACCGCCGCCGCCACCAGCCACCACACCGCAAGCAGCGTGCCGACGATCAGCGCATTCCCGGTGATCCGCGTCAGGATCGAGGTGATAGAGGTCAGTTGCGGACGGTAAATCTGCAAATGCGGGGAAAGCGGCCGTTTGACCTGCTTTACGTTTGCCATATCGGTTCCCTTCGTCGCTGGCTTGTCCCGGCTGGTTTCCCTGAAAGACCGGTCCGGGGCGCGCTTCGATTATTGTGTCTCTGAATAGCGCTTTTTTTGGGCCTGTCACGCGCCGCAACAGCGCAGTCGCAGCATTTTAGCGATAACACCGGATATTTTCAGACTTTGTGATCACGAATTTTCCGCGCGTGATCACAAATCCGGGCCACACCGACTCACAGCGGCATCAGCACCCAATAATCCAGATCCAGCAGCACCTCGGGCAGGTATTTTCCATCCGCCCCCCGCAGCGCAAAGGCCTCGCCCCGGCTGGCCACCAGCCGCAGCCGCAGCGCCCCCACACCCGGTGCCGCCGTCTCGGCCTTGCCCAGCACTTCCGACCATGCCCGCACCGTATCCCCGGCAAAGCAGGGGTTGGCATGGGCGCCCGCGTTCAGCGCCACAAGCATTTGCGCATTGGCCAGCCCGTTGAACGACAGCGCCCGCGCCAGACTGATCACATGGCCGCCATAGATCAGCCGCCGCCCGTCTGGCCGTGCCGTGGCGTCGAAATGCACTTTCGCGGTGTTCTGCCACAGGCGGGTGGCCAGCATGTGCTCGGCCTCCTCCACCGTCACCCCATCCACATGGTCGATCTGCTCGCCCACCGTGTAATCGCCCCAGCGGTGGCGCTCTCCGGCTTGGGCAAAGTCGTAGCGTCGGAAATCCAGCCCCTCGGGCAGCACCAGCGCCTCGGGCGCCACCACCGGGGAAAGCGTGGGCACCACCGTCTCGGGGGCCGGGGCCTCCACCCGCCGCTTGCGCACCATCACCCAGCGCACATATTCCAGCACCGCCCCGCCATGCTGGTTGATCCCGCGCGTGCGCACCCAGACCACGCCGGATGCGCCGTTGGAATTCTCCTTCAACCCGATCACCGTGCTTTCGGCCCGCAAGGTGTCGCCCGCATAGACGGGCGCCAGCCAGCGCCCCTCGGCATAGCCCAGATTCGCCACCGCATTCAGGCTGATGTCGGGCACGCTCTTGCCAAACACCGTGTGAAAGGCGGCCAGATCCTCGACCGGGGCGCGCGGCAGACCACAGGCCTGCGCAAAAGGGTCCGAGGAATACAGCGCGTGCCGCGCCGGATAGAGCGCGTGGTAAAGTGCCCGCTCGCCGCCCGAAAGGGTGCGCGGCACCGCATGGGCGATCACCTCGCCCAAACGGTAATCCTCGAAGAAACGCCCCGGATTGGTCTTCATTTCATCCCCCTCAGGCCCGGTCTTGGTGGCGTGCGCGCAGGCAGCCCCCTAGTGATCGCCCAGCTTGGTCTCGGGTGAATATTCCCCCAGAACTTCCTTGGTTACCGCCTGCCCACAGCGCATCACCCCGCGCGCGGCGTCAAAGGCATAGGTCGGATCTCCGTGCAGGTGCCAGCCCTTGTTCAGCGCCGCTGTCACCTTGTGACAAAAGGCCGACGTGTCATCTTCCGACAGGAACCGATAGAGTTTCATATCCTCACCCCCAAGGCTGCACGCCCATTGCGTTGTGGATCAGCATCACCACAACCGTCACCACCAGCGTGGCACCGATCGCCACGATTTCCTTCACCGCCGGGCGCGGCGCGGGCGGCACCCATTCGGGCGTCGCGCGGTTGATCACGATCACCTCCGCCACCGCCCAAGCCAGCAGGCCGCCAAACAGCACAAGGCTCGGCAGATCGCCGTTCACCAGCAGATGCGCCACCGCCCACAGCTTGAACCCGGTCAGTTGCGGATGCCGGATCTTGCGCGCCAGCCATGTTTTCGCGCCCGAGGCCGCATAGCAATAGATCGCCAGCACCATCAGCAGGTTGTTGATCCCGACCAGCGCCGGGCTGCGGCCCCACCAGACCGGGCCTTGGGCGGTGCCATAGCCCCAATACATCAGCCCGATGCTCAGAATCAGCAGCGCCGTGACCAGCCCCTTGCCGCCCGCGCCCATGCGGGCGCGCGCCTCTGGCGCCAGCCGTTTGAAGAAATGCGCGCCCCACCAAAGCGCGACACCAAGAAGAAGAAGGGCCATGGGTTACCTCCGGTTGCCTCGCGGCACCATGGCCTCAATCCGCCAGCGCCGCAATCGCTTCGGCCCGCGCCAAGGTGGCGCGCGCCGTCTCGACATGCAGGTTCTCGACGATCCGCCCGTCGACCACCGCCACCGCCTGCCCTTCGGCCAGCGCCGCCGCGAAAGCCGCAATCTGGCGCCGCGCCAGATCCACCTCTTCCGCGCTGGGGGCAAAGGCGGCATTGGCGATCTCCAGCTGCGCCGGATGGATCAGCGTCTTGCCGTCAAAGCCCATGTCGCGCCCCTGTTCGCATTCGGCGCGCAAACCCGCCTCATCCTTGAAGGCGTTATAGACCCCGTCCACGATCACCCGGCCATGCGCCTTTGCCGCCAGCAGGCACAGCCCCAGCCCCGTCAGCATCGGCAGCCGATCGGCCCGGACACGCGCGCCCAACTCCTTGGCCAGATCATTGGTGCCCATCACCATGCCCCGCAGCGCCGGATGTGCCGCAATCGCGGCGGCGTTCAGCATGCCCTGCGCCGTTTCCATCATCGCCCACAGCGGCTTGCCCGGCGCCACCGCCGCCACCGCATCCAGATCGGCAGGGCCGTTCACCTTGGGCACCAGCAGCGCCTCCGCCCCGGGATGCGCCGCGAAAGCCTCGGCATCCGCGCCGCCCCATGGCGTGTCAAAACCGTTGATCCGCACAAGGCGCACCCGCGACCCGTAATCCGCCGCCAAGGCCTGCGCCAGCACCGCGCGCGCGCCGGCCTTCTCCTCAGGCGCGACCGCATCCTCCAGATCAAAGATGATCGCATCCGCCGGCAAGCCCCGCGCCTTGTCCAACGCCCGCTCCTTGGAGCCGGGGATATACAGAACCGACCGGAACGGGCGGGCGTCTTTGGCAGCAGGCGATGTCATCGATTCGACCTCAAGCAATAATCTTGCGCCAGAAACCCCGATTTCGTCACAAACCGCAAGCCTAAATCCGCCGCACCGCAGCATCGGCGCCGCAAGCCCGCAGGATTAACCGATTCTACGCATTCCGGGCGCAGCCTTTCCCGCATCTCACCCGCAGCGGAGTCCTCCGATGAACCAAACCCTTCTCGCCTTCTCGCTCGGCGCCGCCGGGCTCATCCTCGCCGCCACCCAGATCCACGCCGCCCCCCAATGCGGCAAGCGCGATCTCGTCCTGCGCCAATTGTCAGAAAAATACGGCGAAACCCGCCGCAGCATGGGCCTTGGCGGCGACAACACCGTGATGGAGGTGTTTGCCTCCGCCGCCTCTGGCAGCTGGACCATCACCGTCACCCTCCCCGATGGCATGACCTGCCTCGTCGCCTCGGGCCAAGGCTTCGAACCGGTGGTCGAAGAACTCCCCGCCCGCGGCCGCAAGATCTGACACCGCCAAATTATTCGCGCCCCGGCCGGAACCCTTTGCCAACGGCCCGCGTTCCTTCCCCAGACAACAGACACTCACGGAAGGAACGCACCATGAGCAGCACCAGCGACAAGATCAAAGGCACCGCCAACGATGCAATGGGCAACGTGAAGCAGGCCGTCGGCAAGGCCACCGACAACCACAAGCTGCACGCCGAAGGCGTCATGCAAGAGCGTAAGGGCGAAGCCCAAAAAGCAGTCGGCGAAGCCAAAGACGCCGTCAAGAAGACCATCGACAACGTCTAAGGTTGATGGACGACCGGCTTTCCTCAAGGCCAAAAACGGCTTTCCTCAAGGCCGGAAAAGGGTGCCCTCGGGCACCCTTTTCTTTTGCCCCTACCCCAGCGCCCCCGCGACCCCGTCCCAGATCAACTTGGCCGACAGCGCCAGCAGCGCCCAAGTGACAAAGCGGAAGAAGGCGGCCTCCGGCAACAGCTTCACCAGCTTCAGCCCCACGAACACCGACACCGCCGCCACCGGCATCAAAACCACCGCCACCCGCAGATTGGCGGCGCTCAACTGGCCCAACTGCCAATAAGGCACCAGCTTCACCAAATTCACGATAGCAAAGGCAATGGTCGAGGTGCCCGCATAGACCAGCTTCGGCATCCCCAAAGGCATCGTATACACCTGATAGGGCGGCGCGCCCGCATGGCTCACAAAACTGGTGAACCCGGTCATCGCCCCCCAGAACAACCCCGGCGCCACCCGTGCCGGGCGCGGACTCACCGGCCCTTTGCGCCGCAGCAACAGATTCAGCGCGAACACCAATCCGATCGCCCCCACCAGCGCCGTCACCGCCCAGACCGGCACCAAGGCCGCCGTGGCCCAGCCCACGCCCACGCCCGCCACCATCCCCGGCACCAGAATGGCTATCACCCGCGCATTGAACGCATGGCGATAGGCATAAAGCCCGAACATGTCCGACAGCACATAGACCGGCAGCAACAGCCCCGCCGCCGTCACCGGGTTGATCACCAAGGCCAGCACCGGCACGCCCAGAATGCCCACGGCGGGCAAACCGCCCTTGCCCATCCCCACCAAAGCCGCCGCCACCACCGCCGCCGCCCAGAACGCCACACCTTCCACGCCCGTCCCTCCGCCGTTTCCCAACCGCTAGCGCAAACACCGCCGCCCCGCCAGACAAACGGCACACAATCGCATACAATCCGGCCCAAGCAGCGCTTGCCAGACTCGTCACAAGGGGCTAGGCCATGGCGCGAAGATTCCACCAGACGGGAGAATACCCATGGCACGACCCAAGATCGCCCTTATCGGCGCAGGCCAGATCGGCGGCACGCTCGCCCACCTCGCCGCGATCAAGGAACTCGGCGACATCACCGTGTTCGACATCGCCGAAGGCACCCCGCAGGGCAAGGCGCTGGATATCGCCCAATCCGGCCCGTCCGAGGGCTTCGATGCCGTGATGAAAGGCACCAACTCCTATGCCGATATCGCAGGCGCCGATGTCTGCATCGTCACCGCCGGTGTGCCGCGCAAACCGGGGATGAGCCGGGATGACCTGCTGGGCATCAACCTCAAGGTGATGAAAGCCGTGGGCGAAGGCATCAAGCAACATGCCCCCAACGCCTTCGTGATCTGCATCACCAACCCGCTCGATGCGATGGTCTGGGCCTTGCGCGAATTTTCGGGCCTGCCGCACAATATGGTGGTCGGCATGGCAGGCGTGCTCGATTCCGCGCGCTTCCGCCATTTCCTCAGCGTGGAATTCAACGTCTCCATGCGCGACGTCACCGCCTTTGTGCTGGGCGGCCACGGCGACACCATGGTGCCGCTGACCCGCTACTCCACCGTTGGCGGCGTGCCGCTGCCCGATCTCGTGCAGATGGGCTGGACCACGCAAGACAAGCTCGATGCCATCGTGCAGCGCACCCGCGACGGCGGCGCCGAGATCGTGGGCCTGCTGAAAACCGGCTCCGCCTTCTACGCCCCCGCCACCTCGGCGATCGAGATGGCCGAAGCCTTCCTGAAAGACCAAAAGCGCCTCCTGCCTTGCGCAGCCTACGTGGACGGCGCACTGGGCCTGAACGGCATGTATGTCGGCGTCCCCACCATCATCGGCGCCGGCGGGGTCGAGCGTGTGGTGAACATCAGCCTGAACAAGGACGAACAGGCGATGTTCGACAAATCCGTGAACGCGGTGAAAGGCCTCGTCGAAGCCTGCAAAGGCATCGACCCCTCGCTGGCCTGATCGCCGCGACAGCCTGACCTCAAACGCGCGCCCTGAAAGGGGCGCGCGTTTTGCGTTTCGAAACCCTATGATTTAAAGCGAATGCATAAGTGGCGGCTTTAAGAAATGCTCATTTTTCCCAAGTTACTGGCGATAATCATCGCCCTCTATTAGATATAGAAGTATGACCGTCGTGCAATTTATCAAAATAAGGACGAAAAATGATATTGCCAACCGACTGGGGTAACGACGCATTAACACAATACCTCGATGCGCATAGATTTAACCAGCTCGCCACGTTTGCCAACAAAAAATCTCAGTTAAACGATCTCATTGAAATTGACTCAATGTTTCGGAAGCTATTGGATGGCGCGATAAACCCCAAACCATTTCTACCTTTTGGTTTTATATTCAGGGCACATTCTGCATACTTGTCGGCTTGCAGTTCTGTTATGGGCGGGCAGCTTTATGAAGCGCAGTCCCTCCTTCGCGTTGCCTTGGAGCAAGCCGGATATGGCCACTATATTGGCTCAGATGAAGCTCGCTGGAAGCGCTGGATGGCTCGTGAAGAGCCGCGCAGCCGAAGTCAGAAAGACAAATGGCGAGAAGAGTTCACACATGGAAAAGTGGCTAAGGCTATCACAGCGGCCGATGGATCCGTTGGTGAAATTTACAATCAACTTTATGAGCGTTCAATTTCATATGGAGCACACCCAAACCAACTCGGAGACTCCATGGGTTCAGCGATAGAAGACTTAGAGGACGGGGGAAAACATTTTCTAACAATATATCTACATGGCAACGGCATAGCACTTGATTTCGCCATCAAGAGCACATCGCAGGTTGGCTTGTGCGTCCTGAGAATTGCAAAGATCATCTATCCTTTCCGCATGCAAGCAACCGGGCTAGACTTGGAACTCGACGCCATTTGTCAGAGATTTTAGTTGCCAACGTTAAAGTCCAACTTGGGATCGACTACACCACCCAAGGCCATATCGAATGTCATTACACTCCCCAACCCTTACCAAATCCTTAACCGCACACCCCCAACCCGTTGATTTCCCTACACTCCCCCTCCTGTAACACAGCGAGACACCCCGCCCACCCTTGACTTCCTCCCGGCCAAGGGGCCAACTCCGGGCGACCCCAAGGAGGCCCCCATGACCCCATTCGACGCCGAGCTGGAAGCCCGCCTGACCCGCTACGCCGCCCTCGACAGCCAGAGCGACGCGGCCTCCCCCAGCGCCCCCTCCACCCAGGTCCAGTGGGGCATCCTGCGGCTGCTGGCCGACGAGCTGACCCAGATCGGCGCCGCCGAGGTGCGGGTGACCGATTACGGGACCGTGCTGGCCACCATCCCAGGCACCGCCCCCGGCCCCACCATCGGCTTCCTCGCCCATGTCGACACCGCCCCGCAGTTCAACGCGACCGGGGTCAAACCCCGCGTGATCCATGGCTACAACGGGGGCGACATCACCTTTCCCGACGCGCCCGGCCTGATCCTGTCGCCGGCCGCGTTCCCTTACCTCGCCAGCAAACAGGGCCACACGATCATCACCGCCAGCGGCACCACCCTGCTCGGCGCCGATGACAAGGCGGGCGTCGCCATCATCATGACCGCCGCGCGCCACCTCTTGGAGACCCCCCAGATCCCGCACGGCCCCATCCGCATCGCCTTCACCCCCGACGAAGAGATCGGCCGCGGCGTCGACAAGCGCCTGCCTGCCGACCTCGCCGCCGACTTCGCCTATACCTTCGACGGCGGCGCGGTGGGCGAGGTGGAATACGAAAGCTTTTCCGCCGACGGCGCGGTGGTCAAGATCACCGGCGTCTCCATCCACCCCGGCACCGCCTATGGCCGGATGGTCAACGCGATCCCCCTCGCCGCCAAGATCATCGCCGCCCTCCCGCAATCCACCATGACGCCGGAAACCACCCAAGACCGCGAGGGCTTCATCCACGCCACCGACATGACCGGCGGCGCCGCCGAGATGACGCTCCATTTTATCCTGCGCGATTTCGAGCGTGACGGGCTGGCCCAAAAGGGCGAGATCCTGCGGCACGTCTGCGCCGCGGTGCAGGCCACCGAACCACGGGCCCAGATCACCTGCACCATCACCCCCCAATACCGCAACATGCGCTATTGGCTGGAAAACGACATGACCCCGGTGACCCTTGCCCGCGCCGCCTGCGCCCGCATCGGGGTCGCGCCGGTGTCGGTGCCGATCCGCGGCGGCACCGACGGCTCGCGGCTGACCGAGATGGGCATCCCCTGCCCCAACCTTTTCACCGGGATGCAAAACATCCACGGCCCGCTGGAATGGGTCTCGGTGCAGGACATGGCCAAGGCCACCGAACTTTTCCTTGCGCTGGTGCAGGAAGCCGCAAGCGAAGACAGCCGTCCGGCAGGACGCGCAGCCCGGTGACCCGCCCTCTTTCCCCCTATCTCGCCCCCGGCTTCTACGACACCGCATTGGCGCAGGGCCGCCACCGCGAGATCGTCGGCGGCCGCTGGGAGGAGACGGGGCGGATTCAGATGGAGATCTTGCAAGACGCCGGGCTCCGGTCTGACCACCGCCTTCTTGATATCGGCGCCGGCAGCCTGCGTCTTGGCTGCAGGGCTGTTCCCTTCCTTGATCCCGGCCATTATTGGGCGACCGACGCCAGCCGCGCACTGATGCTGCGCGGGCGCGCGGTCGAACTTGCCCAGCCGGACCGCCTGCCCGAAGATCACCTGATCGAAGACAGCACCTTCGCCTTGCCCGGTGTGCCGCCGACGATGGATTATGCCATCGCTTTTGGCGTCTTCACGCACCTGCCCTTTGCCGTGTTGCAACAGGCGCTGGCGCGGATGCACCCGCGCTTGCCGCACCTGCGCCACCTGTTCGTGACCGTCTTTCTGGCAGAGGAAAACGAGGCTGCCGCCCCCGTCCGGCAGGCGGATGGGGTGGTCACCCATCCGGACCGTCCCCCCTACCATTTTCGCCTGTCCGACGTGCAGGCTGCATGCACGGCGGGCGGCTGGCAGGCTCTGCGCGACACGAGGATGTTGCCCCGCGGGCAGGCCCTCTTGCGGCTGACGCGGCAGCTTTGACGCTCCGAATCAGCTGGGATTCCCGTGCTCTGCACAGAAATCCATGCGACGAATGGTGCAAGTGATCACAGCCGCGTTTTCTGTGATCACACTTTTCCAACGTGTGATCACAAATGCCGGAATTTACCGCCATTTTGCGCTAACAGGCACGAACCCGTTTGGTTGCCGCCCATATTCATGGCATGAGGCACGCAAATTCACGACCCAGAGGACGCTGTTCATGAACATCCACGAATATCAGGCCAAGGCACTCCTGCGGGCCTACGGGGTTCCCGTTTCGGACGGGCGCGTGGTGCTGCGCGCCGAGGAAGCCAAGACCGCAGCCGGTGAGATGGACGGCCCGCTGTGGGTGGTCAAGGCACAGATCCACGCCGGTGGACGCGGCAAGGGCACCTTCAAGGAAGCCGAAGCCGGCGAAAAGGGCGGCGTGCGTCTGGCGCGTTCGGTGGAAGAAGCGGCCGAATTCGCCCGCCAGATGCTGGGCCGCACGCTGGTGACGGTGCAGACCGGCGAGGCAGGCAAGCAGGTCAACCGGATCTACATCGAAGACGGCTCGGACATCGAGCGTGAGCTTTACCTTGCCATGCTGATCGACCGCGCGACGAGCCGCATCTCTTTCGTCGTCTCCACCGAAGGCGGCATGTCGATCGAAGACGTGGCGCATGACACGCCCGAAAAAATCCTGTCCTTCACCGTCGATCCGGCCTCGGGCCTGTCCGATTTCCACGGCCGCCGCGTTGCCTTTGAACTGGGCCTGACCGGCAATCAGGTCAAGCAATGCGTGACCTTGGTCAAGAACCTGTATCGCCTGTTCCAAGAAAAGGACATGGAGATGCTGGAGATCAACCCGCTGGTGGTGATGACCGATGGCAACCTGAAATGCCTCGACGCCAAGATGGGCTTTGATTCCAACGCGCTGTATCGCCACGCCGACATTATGGCGCTGCGCGACGAGTCGGAAGAAGACCCGAAAGAACTGGCGGCCTCGAAGTTCGATCTGAACTACATCGCTCTGGATGGCGAAATCGGCTGCATGGTGAACGGCGCGGGCCTTGCGATGGCCACCATGGACATCATCAAGCTCTATGGGGCGGAACCGGCCAACTTCCTGGACGTTGGCGGCGGCGCGACCAAGGAAAAGGTGACCGAGGCGTTCAAGATCATCACCTCGGACCCGAACGTCAAAGGCATCCTCGTCAACATCTTTGGCGGCATCATGCGCTGCGACATCATCGCCGAAGGCGTGATCGCCGCAGTCAAGGATGTGGGGCTGAAGGTTCCGCTGGTCGTCCGGCTGGAAGGCACCAATGTGGAATTGGGCAAGGATATCATCCGCAACTCGGGCCTGAACGTGATCGCCGCCGACAATCTGTCGGATGCGGCCCAGAAGATCGTCAAAGCGGTAAAAGGGTAATCCCATGCGCATCTCGCCCGTTGTCGGACTGGTCAGCCTGATGGGGCTTGCGTCATGCGCAAGCGCTGTCCTGACGCCAGACCGCCACACCAGCCACGTCCCTGTCTGTCAGGAACAGTCGGATTGGGCGCGGCTTGGCACCGTCCAAGCGGGCGAGATCGCAATTTCCTGCCCCGATCATGGGATCGGCGACCACAGATAACCGTCGCCCGCGCGACGGACGTTCCCCAGCCGCGTGCGGCACAGAACTCACATTTTCTTCAGGAGGCCCCGATGGCCGTTCTCGTAAACGAAAACACCAAAGTGATCTGCCAAGGCTTTACCGGCAGCCAAGGCACGTTCCACTCCGAACAAGCCATTGCCTATGGCACCAAGATGGTCGGCGGTGTGACCCCCGGCAAAGGCGGCAGCACCCATCTTGACCTGCCCGTGTTCAACTCGGTGCACGAAGCCCGCCACGTGACCGGGGCCAATGCCTCGGTGATCTACGTGCCGCCGCCCTTTGCCGCCGACTCGATCCTTGAGGCGATCGATGCCGAGATGGAGCTGATCGTCTGCATCACCGAAGGCATCCCGGTGCTGGACATGATGAAGGTCAAGCGCGCCTTGGAAGGCAGCAAATCGCGCCTCATCGGGCCGAACTGCCCCGGCGTCATCACGCCCGACGCTTGCAAGATCGGCATCATGCCGGGCCACATCCACCGTCGCGGCTCTGTGGGGGTGGTGTCGCGCTCGGGCACGCTGACCTATGAGGCCGTGAAGCAGACCACCGATCTGGGTCTGGGCCAGTCCACCGCTGTCGGCATCGGCGGCGACCCGATCAAGGGGACCGAGCATCTGGACGTGCTGGAAATGTTCCTGGCCGACCCGGAAACCCAATCGATCATCATGATCGGTGAAATCGGCGGATCGGCCGAAGAAGAAGCCGCGCAATTCCTTGCAGATGAGAAAAAGCGCGGCCGTTGGAAGCCGACCGCCGGGTTCATCGCCGGGCGCACCGCCCCTCCGGGCCGCCGCATGGGCCATGCCGGTGCCATCGTGGCCGGTGGCAAAGGTGATGCGGAATCGAAGATCGAAGCCATGCGCAGCGCGGGCATCATCGTGGCGGACAGCCCCGCCACGTTGGGCGAAGCCGTGATGAAAGCGCTTGGCAAGTAACGCAGACCGGGGCTGCGGGTCACCTTGCAGCCCCAACCACAGGAACACGCCCCGAAATGGGACAAACGCAACCACTCCAGAACGGTGTCAGCGAAAGCCCGCGCTTTCGGCGCGCCGTTTTGTCTGTTTGTCGCCATCCCACGGCCTTGTCAGTTTCTTATCACCCCCCGCGCCATATAACCGGGCTTTCATCTGTCCCGACTGACCGTTCTCCCCCCCCTGACGGTCCCCACCCAGACGAGGTTACCCCATGACCGAGCACTCCCCCAACAGCCAGTTCCGCGCCGGCGCTTTCCTTGACGGGGCCAATGCCGATTATATCGATCAATTGCAGGCGCGCTATGCCGCCGACCCGGCCTCGGTCGATGCGCAATGGGCTGAATTCTTTCGTGAGCTTGGCGAAAGCGAAGTCGATGCCAAGCGTGCCGCCCAAGGCCCAAGCTGGGCGCGCGCCGATTGGCCGCCGATGCCCCTGGACGATCTGACCGGTGCGCTGACCGGCGAATGGCCGGTCGCAGCGCCCGCAAAAGAAGGCCGCGCGGCCGCCGCCAAGATCGCCGCCAAAGCCGAGGAAAAGGGCGTCTCCCTGTCCGACAGCCAGGTGCAGCGCGCTGTGCTTGACAGCATCCGCGCCCTGATGATCATTCGCGCCTACCGCATCCGCGGCCATCTGATCGCCGATGTCGACCCGCTGAAGATGCGCGATCAGACCCCGCACCCCGAGCTTGACCCGCGCTCTTACGGCTTCACCGAAGCCGACATGGACCGCCCGATCTTCATCGACAACGTGCTGGGCCTTCAGGTCGCCTCGATGCGCCAGATCATGGACATCGTGAAGCGCACCTATTGTGGCACCTTCGCGCTGCAATACATGCATATTTCCGACCCCGAGCAGGCCAGCTGGCTGAAAGAGCGGATCGAAGGCTACGGCAAAGAGATCCAGTTCACCCGCGAAGGCCGCCGCGCCATCCTGAACAAGCTGGTCGAAGCCGAAGGGTTCGAAAAGTTCCTGCATGTCAAATACATGGGGACCAAGCGCTTTGGTCTGGATGGTGGCGAAGCCCTGATCCCCGCAATGGAAGCGATCATCAAGCGCGGTGGTCAACTCGGGCTGAAGGAAGTCGTCGTCGGCATGCCGCACCGGGGCCGCCTGTCGGTTCTGGCCAATGTGATGGGCAAACCCTACCGCGCCATCTTCCACGAATTCCAAGGCGGGTCGTTCAAGCCCGAGGATGTCGATGGCTCGGGCGATGTGAAATATCACCTCGGCGCTTCGTCGGACCGCGAATTTGACGGCAACAAGGTTCACCTGTCGCTGACGGCAAACCCCAGCCACCTTGAGGCTGTGAACCCGGTCGTCCTCGGCAAGGTCCGCGCCAAGCAGGACCAGCTGAATGACACCGACCGCACCATGGTTCTGCCCGTGCTGCTGCACGGCGATGCGGCTTTCGCGGGCCAAGGTGTCGTGGCCGAATGCTTCGGGCTGTCGGGCCTGAAAGGCCACCGTACCGGGGGCACCATCCATATCGTGGTGAACAACCAGATCGGCTTTACCACCGCCCCGGCGTTCAGCCGGTCCTCCCCTTATCCAACCGACATCGCCTTGATGGTCGAAGCCCCGATCTTCCACGTGAATGGCGACGATCCCGAAGCCGTGGTCCATGCGGCCAAGGTGGCCATCGAATTCCGCCAGAAGTTCCACAAAGACGTGGTGCTCGACATCTTCTGCTACCGCCGCTTTGGTCACAACGAAGGCGACGAGCCAATGTTCACCAACCCGGCGATGTATACCGAGATCAAGAAGCACAAGACCACCTTGCAGCTTTACACCGAACGTCTGGTCAAGGACGGTTTGATCCCCGAAGGCGAGATCGAGGATATGAAGGCCGCCTTCCAATCGCGCCTGAACGAAGAGTTCGAGGCCGGCAAGGCCTTCAAGCCCAACAAGGCCGATTGGCTGGATGGCCGCTGGTCGGGGCTTGAGCGGGAGCGTGACGAATATCAGGCCGGGGAAACCGCGATCAAGGCCGAGACCATGGCCGAAATCGGGGCCGCGCTCAGCCGCTCACCCGAAAAGTTCGACCTACACAAAACGGTCGCGCGTCTTCTGGACAACAAGGCCAAGATGTTCGCCGAAGGCAAAGGCTTTGACTGGGCCACCGCCGAAGCGCTGGCCTTTGGCAGTCTGGCCGTCGAAGGCGTGCCGGTGCGTTTGTCAGGTCAGGATTGCACCCGTGGCACCTTCAGCCACCGGCATTCGGGCCTTGTCGATCAAACCACCGAAGAGCGGTACTATCCGTTGAACCACATCCGCGCCGGTCAGGCGCGGTATGAGGTGATCGACTCGATGTTGTCGGAATATGCGGTGCTCGGGTTCGAATATGGCTATTCGCTGTCGGAACCCAATGCGCTGACGCTGTGGGAAGCGCAGTTTGGCGATTTCGCCAATGGCGCGCAGATCATGTTCGACCAGTTCATCAACTCGGGCGAATCCAAGTGGTTGCGCATGTCGGGTCTGGTCTGCCTCTTGCCGCATGGCTACGAAGGCCAAGGCCCGGAGCATTCGTCCGCACGGCCCGAGCGGTTCTTGCAGATGTCGGCAAATGACAACTGGATCGTGGCGAATGTCTCGACCCCGGCGAACTATTTCCACATCCTGCGCCGCCAGATCCACCGCAGCTTCCGCAAGCCGCTGATCCTGATGACGCCGAAATCCTTGCTGCGCCATCCGATGGCCATCTCGGATGCGGCCGATTTCACCACCGGCTCATCCTTCCACCGCGTGCTGTGGGATGATGCGCAAAAGGGCCATTCCGAGCTGACGCTGAAGCCCGACGCCGAGATCAAGCGTGTGGTTCTGTGCTCGGGCAAGGTCTATTACGACCTGCTGGCCGAGCGGGACAAGCGCGGCGCGGATGACATCTATCTGTTGCGTCTGGAACAGTTCTACCCCTTCCCGGTTCAGTCGATGTCCAAAGAACTGGAGCGTTTCAAGGGCGCCGAGATCATCTGGTGTCAGGAAGAGCCGAAGAACCAAGGCTACTGGAGCTTTGTGGAACCCAATATCGAATGGGTGCTGAGCAAGATCGGGGCCACCCAAGGCCGGGCCCGCTATGTGGGCCGCTCTGCCTCGGCCTCGCCCGCCACGGGTCTCGCCAGCCGGCACAAGGTGGAACAAGACGCGCTGGTCAACGAAGCGCTGACGTTCTGATCTCATTCTGACCGCCGCGGGGCCGCCACAGGCC
Source organism: Pseudorhodobacter sp. MZDSW-24AT (assembly GCF_002794355.1). Lineage (GTDB taxonomy): Bacteria > Pseudomonadota > Alphaproteobacteria > Rhodobacterales > Rhodobacteraceae > Pseudotabrizicola. The sequence goes on from NZ_PGOI01000013.1 coordinate 35,615, forward strand.
CCGCCCGCCCCTGAAAAGAACGCCCCGTGTGGTGTAGAGGAAGACAAAGATGACTGATGTAATGGTCCCCGCCCTTGGTGAATCGGTTTCCGAGGCCACCGTTTCGACCTGGTTCAAGAAGGTCGGCGATGTGGTGAAACAAGACGAGATGCTGTGCGAGCTGGAAACCGACAAGGTGTCGGTGGAAGTGCCCGCCCCGGCCTCGGGCGTGCTGGCCGAGATCTTGGTGCAGGAAGGCGAAACCGTCGCCGCCAACGCCCGCCTTGGCATCATCTCGGAAGGCGCCGCCGCCCCGGCCACCAAGGACGAGCCCAAGGCGAAAGAGGCCGCAGCCGTGAACTCGCCCGGTGCCGGGCCGGAAACGCCCGCGCCGCGCAAGGACGTGGAAGATGCGCCTTCGGCCAAGAAAGCCATGGCCGAAGCCGGCGTCAGCCGCGATCAGGTGCAAGGCTCGGGCCGGGATGGCCGCGTGATGAAGGAAGATGTGGCCAAGGCGGCAAGCGCGCCCGCGGCCTCGCCCGCCCCGGCCCCCGCCGCGATGCCGCGCGGCCCGGTCAGCAGCGATGACGCCAGCCGCGAAGAGCGGGTCAAGATGACCCGCCTGCGCGCCACCATCGCCCGCCGCCTGAAAGACGCGCAGAACACCGCCGCGATGCTGACCACCTATAACGAGGTGGACATGTCGGGCATCATGGCGCTGCGCAACGAATACAAGGACGCCTTCGAGAAAAAGCACGGCACCAAGCTGGGCTTCATGTCCTTCTTCGTGAAGGCCTGCACCCATGCGCTGAAAGAAGTGCCCGAGGTGAATGCCGAGATCGACGGCGGCGACATCATCTACAAGCACTACGTCCACATGGGCGTGGCCGTGGGCACCCCGAACGGTCTTGTGGTGCCGGTGGTGCGCGACGCCGACCAGATGGGCTTTGCCGCGATCGAGAAGAAGATCGCCGAACTGGGCCTGCGCGCCCGTGACGGCAAGCTCAGCATGGCCGAGATGCAAGGCGGCTCCTTCACCATCTCGAACGGCGGTGTCTATGGCTCGCTGATGTCCTCGCCGATCCTGAACCCGCCGCAATCGGGGATTCTGGGCATGCACAAGATTCAGGACCGCCCGGTGGTGGTGAACGGCCAGATCGTGATCCGCCCGATGATGTATCTGGCGCTGTCCTACGATCACCGCATCGTCGACGGCAAAGGCGCCGTGACGTTCCTTGTCCGCGTCAAGGAAGCGCTGGAAGATCCGCGCCGCCTGCTGATGGATCTGTGATCGGTCGGGCGGGGGTCCCCCCCGCCCGCCTCCCCCCGCCCGGCGGCGGTGACCGTCGCCCCAACTCAGGCGCGCCATGACACCCGAACTCACCGTCCTCGCCCTCGCAGGCCTGCTTCAGGCGCTGCAATTCGTCTCTTTCGCGATCCCCGCGAACAAGGAGCTGGGCACCGGCTACACCTCCTCGGCCCGGGACAAGCCACCCTCGCGCCCGCTGTCGCTGCGCACGGCCCGGCTTCAGCGCGCCTTGAACAACCATTTCGAAGGGCTGATCCTCTTCACGCTGGCCGTCGTGGTCGTCACCTTGGGTGACCAGTCCACCCCCGTCACACAGACCGCCGCCTGGGTCTTCCTCGCGGCCCGGGTCCTTTACATCCCCGCCTATGCCTATGGCCTGCGCCCTTGGCGCTCGGCGATCTGGGCAGTAGGCTTCTTCGCAACCGTCACGATGATCGCCGCAGCCCTGATCTGACCGCGCTCATCTGTTTACAAATATCCTCGGGGGGTCCGGGGGGCGAAGCGCCCCCGGCGTCCCGGCCCGCATAAGGAGACGACCCATGGCAGATTTCGACGTCATCATCATCGGCGCTGGCCCCGGCGGCTATGTCTGCGCCATCCGCGCCGCACAGCTTGGCCTGAAGGTCGCCGTGGTGGAAGGACGCGAGACTTTGGGCGGCACCTGCCTCAACGTCGGCTGCATCCCGTCCAAGGCGCTTCTGAACGCCACGCATCAGCTGCACGAAGTGCATGAGAACTTTGAAAAGATGGGCCTGATGGGCGCGCATCCCACCGTCGATTGGGCCAAGATGCTGTCCTACAAGGATGACGTGATCTCGGGCAACACCAAGGGCATCGAATTCCTGTTCAAGAAGAACAAGGTCACCTGGCTCAAAGGCTGGGGCACAATCCCGGCCGCTGGCCAGGTCAAGGTGGGCGACGAGGTTCACACCGCCAAGCACATCGTGATCGCCACCGGGTCCGAGCCTGCCTCGCTTCCCGGCGTCACCGTGGATGAAAAGACCATCGTCACCTCGACCGGCGCGCTGACGCTGGCATCGGTGCCGAAATCCATGGTGGTGATCGGCGCGGGCGTGATCGGGCTGGAGATGGGGTCGGTCTATGCCCGTCTTGGCGCCGAGGTCACCGTGGTGGAATACCTTGACGCGATCACCCCCGGCATGGATGCCGAAGTGGCCAAGGCCTTCCAGAAGATCCTGACCAAGCAAGGGATCAAATTCGTGCTGGGCGCAGCCGTGCAGGGCGCCGAGGTGGGCGAGGCCGGCGCAAAGGTCAGCTACAAGCTGCGCAAGGACGACTCGGCGCATGAAATCGCCGCCGATGTCGTGCTGGTGGCCACCGGGCGCAAGCCCTACACCGCCGGTCTGGGCCTTGAGGCTCTGGGGGTCGAGATGCTGCCGCGCGGGCAGATCAAAACAGATGACCACTTCGCCACCAACGTCAAAGGTCTTTACGCCATCGGCGACGCCATCACCGGCCCGATGCTGGCCCACAAGGCCGAGGATGAAGGCATGGCCTTGGCCGAGATCATGGCGGGCAAACATGGCCATGTGAATTATGGTGTCATCCCCGGTGTGGTCTACACCACACCCGAGGTGGCCTCGGTCGGCGCAACGGAAGAGCAGCTGAAAGACCAAGGCCGCGCCTATAAGGTGGGCAAATTCAGCTTCATGGGCAACGCACGGGCCAAGGCGGTGTTTCAGGCCGAGGGCTTCGTGAAAATCCTTGCCGACAAGGAAACCGACCGCATCCTTGGCGCGCATATCATCGGGCCTGCGGCGGGGGATCTCATTCACGAAGTTTGCGTGGCGATGGAATTCGGGGCCTCGGCGCAGGATCTCGCGCTGACCTGCCACGCACACCCGACCTATTCGGAAGCCGTGCGCGAAGCGGCCTTGGCCTGCGGCGACGGCGCCATCCACGCATGATCTTGGGCGGGGGGCACCACGCCCCCCGCCTGCCCTCAGGGCGTGATCTTCTCCGGCGTCAGCGCCGCCGTCTCGGGCAGCGCCACCGGCTGAAGCAGCGGAAAGCCCGCCGCCATGAATTGGGCGGTATCCGTATAGTCAAACAACGCATTGAACCGATCCAGCCCGAAGGCATCCAGTGTCAGATCGGCATAGCGCGCCACGATCTGCGCATAGTTGCGCTCCAAGACCCGGGATTTCGGGTCCAGCCCGCTGACCAGCACCAAGCCCGTCGGGGCAGCATCCAAAACCGTCAGGCGCAAATCCGGGCGGTGCTCCATCAAGATCGGGATGAGCTTCCAGACATCCCCCGTCCAGGCCTGTTTGGGGATGGCAGACAGGTCGCGGGTCGTCATCGCATGGTCAAAAGGGCAGCAATCATGCAACGCGATCACGCCTTTGAGGTCGCTGGCCTTTTCGGTTGCGATGAAATCGCGCAGCAGGAACTCGCACAAATGCATGCCGTCCAGAAAACTGAAGGAGAGCTTCACCTTCAGCGCCTTCAGGAACCCGCTTGCGAAAAAGGCATCGCTGGTCTGCTGGAACACATGCAAGGCGGGCTTTTTGCCAATGATATTGGCCTCGGCGCGAAAGAACGGGTCCACGGCAATCGTCTTGCCCCGCGCCGGGGCAAAGATGCGCCCGGTGCGGCAGCCCACCTCCAGATACCAGTCGAACAGCAGGTCCCGGTGCAAGGCCGACATGAAGGCCGTATACTTAAGTCCCTTGGCTTGCTTGAACATGCCCCTCTCCCTTGCGCCGTGCCGCGCGCTCTGCCTTCAACCAGTCGGCCCGTGCGTGTGCATCCAGCACCCTTTCCCCGGGGCGCAATCCGGCCGCCAATGAGGCCGCGACCTGCGCATCCGAAGGCGCGTGCCAGCCTGTCCCCTTGATCAGGCCAAGCGCCCGCAACCCCTCCTGCAAGACATCAAAATCCAGCTCGGACAGGCCCAGATGCTCGCCCCGTCGCGGTGGCCACCACAGCGCCCGCACCGCATTGATCGCTTGCGTCGGCGTCCCGGCCCGATCCGCCATCTGCGCGACCATCACCTCGGGCAAGCGGTCGCGCCGGTGGATCACCGCCGAGACCTGCCCGGGCTGCCGGATCAGCGCAAACAAATGCAGCGCCGAACCTTCGGCAAAGATCAGCTTTCCCGCCGCCTGAAAGCTGCGCACCTGATGGGCGATGTCATGCGCCTCGGGCTGATAGATCTCATAGCCTTCTGCCGCCAGCAGCGCCTCGAGATGGCTTTCACAGGCATACCGCCCCGCCTGCGGGCCCAGACCGCTGCGCGTCACATAGATCTTGCGGTCTGGGTCAGGCGGCCCGGCGGGGGGCCAGCGCCGGTCAATCCAGTCGTAGAAACCGGGCAAGGCGGTGCCCGCATGGCATTCGCCAAAACGCTCGGCGGCCGTGTAAAGCCGCTCAAAGCGAAGTGCCCCTTCGGTCACCAGCACCGGATGTGACAGTCCAAGCCCGCGCAGGACGGCAGGCAGCACGGCATAGCCGGGGGCACGCGCTTGCGGCTTGGCGGCAAAGACAAGCAGCGTTTCCGGCGGCACCTCCTCCAGCGCCCACAGACGGCCCAACGCGTTCAGCAGCACAAAGCCGAACTGCTTGTCGACCGAACCGGCAAACAGCGCAGGGCCAAAGATCAGCGGCGACTCGTTTTGCGGCACGGCGCGGGGCAAGGGTTGGTTTGTCCACGCGGCGGTGCGGATTTCACACTCTGGCAGCAACTGGCCCTCTGCCCCGTAAATCCCAAGGCGGGTGGTGCGTCGGTCGATCCGGTCACCGGGGATCAGGAAGGCATGTTCAGATGCGATCATGGCGCCCCATGCGAAACGCGCGCGCAAGACTCTCGGACGGCCCTCTTGCAAGGGCAACAGAGTTTCGCCTCAGCCCGCAAGATGGCGCAGCCCCTGCGTCACATCCGTCCGCACCGCCAGCCTCAAGCCGGGCTCATCCCCGGCCTTGAGCGCCGCAAGGATCAGGCGGTGGTGTTGCGGCGGCTCTTTGCGGCGCAGGCGCGAATAAAGCGCACGCATCGTCGGCCCCAGCTGCAACCACACCGTCTCACAGATCGCCAGCATCGCAGGGGCCTGTGCCCGCAGATACAGCGTGCGGTGAAATTCCAGATTGGTGCGCACATAGGCCACCGCATCCTGCCGCTGCACCGCTTCGGCGTTCAGCGCATTGATGGCGGCCAAACGGTCGATCAGCGCGAAATGCGCACGCGGCAGCGCCCGCGCCGCCATCTCGGGTTCCAGAAGCGCGCGAATGGCGGCCAGTTCCTCGATACGCTCGGGCGTCAGCTCGGGCGTCGACACCCGCCCCGAGCTGGAAATGGTCAACGCGCCTTCGGCCACCAGACGGCGGATCGCCTCGCGCGCTGGGGTCATCGACACACCATGTTCCTTGGCCAGACCGCGCAAGGTCATCGGTTGACCGGGGCCCACCTCGCCATGCATCACCTGCTGACGCAAGCTGCGATACAGGCGCTCATGCGCGGCGGCGTTGGGGTCTGTCAGGCGGGGCGTGATGGGCATGATCGCCAGCCAAGCACCGCTTTTGCACCGGGGTCAATCCGTCGCATCGCTTTGCGCCCCAAAGACATAGCCATGCAGCGCCTGACCTTCGCTGTGCAACCAGTTGCGCTGCACCTGCCAGCGGGGGAACAGCTGCTCCACCACCGCCCAAAATGCGGGGGAGTGGTTCATCTGCTCCAGATGCGCCACCTCATGCGCCGCGACATAGTCCAGCACCGAGGCAGGGGCCATGATCAGCCGCCATGAGAACATCAACGCCCCGTCCTGCGCGCAAGACCCCCAGCGCGACCGCGTGTCCCGCAGGGTCAGCCGGGTATAGCGGCGCCCCAGCCGGGCCGCATACCGGTCACAGGCCGCAGCCAGACGGTCCCGCGCCATCAGCTTGAGAAAGGCCCCCACCCGTACGCCTGCCTGCGCCGGGTCCCCCGGCACCAGCAGCGAATCACCCTCCAGCCGCACAGATCGCCCGCCGCCTGCCGCCACTTGCCGCAACTGTCCTTCCACCGGCACCCAGTCTCCCACACGCACCACCTGCCGCGTCGGCATCTGGGCAAGGGTCTGCCGGATCCAGCTTTCCTGCGCGGCGGCAAAGCGCAAGGCCTCGGCCTCTTTCGCACGCAGCGGCATCGACAAGGTGACACGGCCATCAAGCCGCGAGACACGCAAGGAAAACCGCTTGCTGCGGGCCGAGCGGCGCAACGTGATCTGAAGGGGGGGCATTCCGGGAATTTGGGGCATAAGTCGCTCTTGCAAGGCCGATCCAGAATAGCCACCTTGACAAAGGTCGCAATGGGGCCAAAAGCCTTTGACAGACGCGGGCCCTTGTGGCAAGCGACGCCATCTTTTCATATCCGTAGCCTTAAGGGAACCACTATGCCCAAGGAAGAATGGGGTACGAAGCGTATTTGCCCGACCACCGGGAAACGCTTCTATGACCTGAACCGCTCGCCGATCATCAGCCCCTATACCGGCGAGGTCGTGGATATCGAATCTGCGCGCCGCAAGATGGCGGCTTCCGTCATCGCGCGGGTTGCCCCCGAAAAAGACGAAGAGGTTCTGGTCGACGATCTGGAAGCCGATGACGATCTGCTGGAAACCGCATCGGATGATGCGGATCTGGATGATGATCTGCTGGAAGACGATGCAGACGACAATGTCTCGCTCGATGAACTGGCCGATGTGGCCGGGGATGAGGACGAGGTCTAAGTATTTGCAAGGGCGTGGGGAAGATTGCAAAAAAACCACTTGCACCCCCCCACGCCCTCGCCTAAATACCGCCCATCGAAACGGAAACGTGACGATACCCGGTGGGGTCATAGCTCAGATGGGAGAGCGCTTGAATGGCATTCAAGAGGTCGGCGGTTCGATCCCGCCTGGCTCCACCAATTTAACAAAAGCCGCCTTCGGGCGGCTTTTTGTTGTTTTGGCTGTTCGGCCTGTCAGTTCAGATCCTTGAGCAGGCGGCCATGGCGGCGCACTTCCGTCAGAACCGCGCCGAATGTGGCAAAACCCATGCCTTGCAGCATCGGCATCAGCTTCAGGAACGCATCGGCGGTGGCGATTGTGTCGCCAATCGCGGTGTGGCGTGCCTCTTCGGGAATCGTCAGCCCCAGACGATGGGTCAGCGCATCAAGGCTGTGAACCGCATGCTGGCCAAACACCACCGCCGACAGCAACACCGTGTCCAGCACCGGATTGTCGAATCGCACCCCCAAGCCCGGCTCCAGACGGCGCAGAAAAGCCATGTCGAAAGGCGCATTATGCGCAACCAGCACCGCGCCCTTGGCAAAGGTGTGAAAGCGCAAGGCCACCTCTTCGATCAGCGGCGCATCCTGCACCATGGCATCGGTGATGCCATGCACCTCGGTCGATGACAGGGGAATCGGGCGGCGCGGATTGACCAGCGTGTTGAACACCTCGCCCTCCACCCGGCGGCCATTCACGACGCGCACGGCTGCGATCTGCACGATCTCATCCCCCTGCCCCGGCAAAAGCCCGGTCGTTTCGGTATCGAACACCACATAGGTCAGATCCGGCAGGCGCGTGTCCTGCACTTTGGCGCTGCGCGCCTTGGACAACAGATCAAAGTCGTAAACCACCGGGCGCGCAATCGGCTCGGGTCGGCGCACCACACGGCGGGCTTGCGGAATCGGCATGCACAGGCTGTTTTCAGCCGCACCCACGGCCTCGGGCCAGATTTCGGTGGCATGGCCTTCCAGAACCGAGCGGCGCGGCAAGGCCGTCAGCCCCGGTTCCAGCGGCGCATCCAGCCAACGCTCCAGCTCTGCCATCGGCAGCGCAGGCCCCTGCCAGATCAGCCGGATCAGCGCGCCGGTGCCGTCTTCTTCCACCGTCAGCCGAAAGGCCCGCGCAAGGCCCGCCTGCGCGATGGCATCGGTCAGTCCCGACAGCAGCGCAATCACCTCAAACGCATTGCATCGCAGCAGCAGCGCATCGGCGCGTGTCTCCACGCCAAGGCCTGCCCCTTCCATCCGCGCGCGCAGACTGTCCAGCAGATCCGAGGCGCGGATCATCGCCAGCGTCCATCCCTCGCCGCGCCCTTCGTCATGGCGGCGGCTCAGATCGGTGACGGCAGCGGTCAGGGTGGCCACCTCTTCGCGCAGCGCAGTGTCCAGCCGCCCGGGGCCAGCAGCCCCTTCCGGAATCGCCGCAAGAAGAGTGCTCAGGTTGGCAGCGGGGCGGCGCACCCGATCAAACACCTCCGTCAAAAGCGCCTCGCGCCGTGTGTGGGCGGCATGCTCGACGGTGACATCCCGCAACGTCAGCACATACCCCGGCAGGGCGCCCTCCTCGGCCGCCATCAGACGCATCCGGGCCGAAAGCACCCGGTTCCCCGCCCGCGTGGCGCACAGGATGTCAGACGCCGCGTCCGTGTCGCCTGTGGCCATCAGGCGCTCATGCGCCAAAAGGATCGGGCCTTCCCGCAGATAATCGAACAGGCGACGGTCCAAGCCGGGGGTGGCCAGACCGGCACCCATCAGATCCACCGCCTGCCCGTTGTAAAAGACCAGCGCATGATCGCCCGAGCACAGGACGACCCCGGCATCGACATCCGAAAGCAGCGTCTCCAGCCGCGCCTTTTCCCCGGACAAACGCGTGGTCTCCCGCGCCACAGCCTCGGCCAGCGCCGTGCGGGTTTCCTGAAGCGTCGCGGCGGCGGCCTTTGCCGCCGGGGCCAGATCCCCCAGATAGGCCGCAATATTCGCGTCAATCCCGCCGTTGGCATCGGAATGCGCCCGCACCCGCAAGGCCCCGGCCAGCTGGTCGATGGGCTTGGCCACATTCAGGTCGAACAGATACCAGACCCATGCCAGCCCCCCCAGACTGGCGAATGCAGCCACCACACCGCTTTGCACAAACGCATCCAGTGCGGCGGCGTCGCCCAATCGCTGATAGCCCAGCACCAGACCGGTCACGAGAGCGGCAAGCACCACCGCTGCCAGCCCTGCAAACAGCAGGAAAAGGCGCAGGCGCAGCGACAGGCGCAACAGCACCGCCTAGCCCTCCGACACAAGAAGCCGCCGCACCTCTGCCCGCAATTCCTTCAACTCGAAGGGCTTCGAGATGAACCCATCCGCACCAAGCGCCAGCCCCTTGCGCCGCTCGATGGCCGATCCGCGCGCGGTCATCATCAGGATCTTCACATCCGAAAGCGCAGGGTCCAGCCGCACGCCTTGGCAGATTTCATAGCCTGAAACCTCGGGCAGCATCACATCCAGCAGCACCAGATCGGGGCGCGTGTCCCGGATGCGCGCCAGCGCCTCGGCCCCATTGGCGATCCGGTCATGCTCATAGCCTTCGCGGGTCATCAGATAATCCAGCGCGATGGCGATATTGTCCTCATCCTCGACCACAAGCACCCGATGCCGCTTTGCCGCTGGGGTTGTCATCCCACCCTCCCTGTCAGGCTGTTCCGCAGGCCGTGGCCTGAAACTGGTCATTTTCTGCCGCCGTCACCCAATCGGTCCCCTGCAACTGGCCGTCTTCGGTGATCGAGATGCCTTCGGTCACCAGAACCTGCCGCCCCGCGGCGCAATCGAACACCATCAGCGTGTTGTCCATCGGCTGCCAGCGGACGAAGTTGAACAGTTGCGCCATGCGCAGATTGGCATTGTTGGGATGCGCGGCGATGTCGCGGGTGTTCATGGCGATAAAGCGCGTGGTCATCGGGGCCGCCATCGTCCAAGGCCGCAGGGCAGAGACCTCTTGCGACTGCCAGACCACCGTCATTCCTTCGGGCAATTCGGCGCTGACGCGGTCAAACCAGTTGTATTCCAGATAGACCGTCGTTCCGATCAACCCAAGCGCCGCCGCCGCGCTGACGGTCCAGGCGGGCAGTGCGCGCCCCGACAAACGGCGCACAAGGTGCATCATGCCTCCACAGGCAAAGGCGGCGATGATCGCAGCGACAAGTTCAAAGGCCATTCAGGGCGTCTCCGGCAGTCAGTTTCGGGCACCGCGGGCCTGACCCACGGCAGATTGCATGGTGCGCACCACCACAAAGGCATCGCGCAAGTGGCTTCGTTCAAAGTCCGACATGTCGGAGGGCGCAAGGAAATTGTCCGGCTTGCGCCCCGACCGCACAAGGCGCGCCTGACTTTCCAGCCGGGTCTGTGCGATCAGATCATAGGCCTCGATCAGATCCCGCGCGCCCGAAACGCTGATCACCCCGGCCGCCTCGGCGGCGTCCAGCCGGGCGCGGGTGTTCACCGCCTCCAGTTGTCCGATCAGCGCGTAGATGCGGCCAAGGTCCACCACCGGAACCACGCCGTTCAGCTTCATGTCGATGTGGTTCTTGTATTCGCCCGAACGGATGGTGGCAAAGCCACGCAGCAGCCCCAGCGGCGGCGTATGTTTCAGGCTGTTGCTGATCATATGCGCAACAAAGATCGAGTTGCGCGCCGCCATGTCCAGCGTCTCATGCTGAAGGTCAGTGAACAGGCTGGGCTGACCGCCAATCGGGCGCAGATCGAACATCACCGAAGACAGCATTTGCGCCATCGGGTCGGGGGTCTGCACCCATTTGTGGAAATAGCCGCGCCACACGGTCATCCGCTGGCACCACTGCGGATTGGTCGCCATCATATCGCCGGGGCAATAGACATAGCCACAGGCATGCAAACCGTCCGACACGATCTTGGCCAGATCCTGGAAATAGCCCATGTCGTCCTCGGTGGCGCGGTCATCGATCATCAGGCAATTGTCCTGATCTGAAACCCCCGTCTGCTCTTGCCGCCCTTGGCTGCCACAGGCCAGCCACAGATAGGGCACCGGCGCTGGCCCCAGCTCAGCCTCGGCCATCGCCAGCAGGCGGCGGGTCACGGTGTCCGCCACATCGGTGATCAGCCGTGTCACCACCTCATGCGCGCTGTTGCCGCCCACCAGCTGCACCAACAGGCGCGGAATGCGCGCCGTGACAGCCGCCATCTCTGCCACCGTCTCGGCCGTGGCCGCATCGCGCACCAGCTGGGCCGAGCTGACGGCCTGAAACCGGGTCAGGTCGGTCTGGGTGATCATACCCACAAGCCTGCCCTGCTCGACCACAGGCAAATGCCCGATCCGACGCTCCAGCATGATGTGCAGGATGTCAGATCCCAAAGACTCCGGGCGCAAGGCAATCGGATCCGCCGTCATCACCTCGGCAACCGGGGTGGCAGGGTCCAACCCATCGGCAAGCACCCGGTTGGTCATGTCGCGCGTGGTCAGGATGCCCAGAAACCGCCCCTCCTCCACCACGCCCAGCGAGGAAACCTTGGCGTCCCGCATCTTTTGCGCCGCCATCCGCACCGTCTCGGTCGGTCCCACGACCACCGGCTTGCGCGCCATCAGGTCGCCCACCTTCTGCAAGGTCAGATCCCCGCCACGGCTCTCATGCCCGCGGCCCCGGCTGAAGAACCGCTCAAAGGCGGGAGAGCTGGCAATCAGGCGCCGGTATTCCAGCACGGGCAGCAACAACAGAACGGTGTCTTCCATCGTCCGCGCATGGGTCACGGCCAGCCCGTCCCGCGCCAGCCCCCGCTCGCCAAAGCTGTTGCGCGGCCCCAGAAGCGAGATCACCTGCCCCGAAGGCTCCTGCACCTCGACCGAACCGCGCTTGACCAGATACAGCCCCTTGAGCGGTTCGCCCGCCCGGTAAACCTCTTCACCGGCGGCATAGTCCCTGCGGCTGAAAGACGTGGCGACACGCACCAATTCGTCCCGCGGCAGGGTGTCGTAAGGATGGACCGTTTCCAGAAATCCGATGATCGTGTGCAGCGGGTGATCCATGGCGGTGGTCCTTGAAAGAGGCGCGCCCCCGGCCGGAACCGGGGGCGCAGCGATGGCTTAGTGGGCGTGCGCCTTACCCGCACCTTTCGGCACGCGGATCGACTGGATCAGATCCTGCACGTCCTGCGGCGGAGCCTTGGTCATCATCGACACCAGATAGGCGCTCGCGAAGTTCAGGATCGCGCCAATCGGGCCAAAGGCTGCGGGCGAAATGCCCATCCAATGTGCGTCCGGGGTGTTCGGCAGCATGTTGGTGCCCGGGATGAAGAACCAGCCCAGATAGATGAAGATGTAGACGGCGGTCGAGACCAGACCGACGATCATCCCCACGATCGCGCCTTCCTTGGTGACGACGGTCGAGAAGATCCCCATCATCAGCACCGGGAAGATCGTCGCAGCTGCCAGACCGAAGGCCAAGGCCACCACCTGCGCGGCAAAGCCGGGCGGGTCAAGGCCAAGCCAGGTCGCCAGCACGATGGCAAAGGCCATCGAGATGCGGGCTGCCAGCAGTTCGCCCTTTTCGCTGATATCGGGCTTCAAGGCGCCCTTGATCAGGTCGTGGCTGATGGCCGAGGAAATGGCCAGCAACAGGCCCGCTGCGGTGGACAAAGCCGCCGCCAGACCACCTGCCGCCACAAGTGCGATCACCCAACCCGGCAGAGCCGCGATTTCAGGGTTCGCAAGAACCATGATGTCGTTGTTGACGGTGGTCAGCTCGTTGCCGACGATGCCCTGAGCCGCCAAAGACTGACCGCCCAAGTTGGTTTCAGCCAGAACCGCATCCCGTGCGGTGATGGCGGCGGCAACGGCGGCTTCCAGCGGGGCCTTGTCCGCGTCGGCCGCAGCAGCAGCAAGCGCAGCATTGGCATCGGTCACGGCCTTGTTGGCAGCCACCAGCGGCGCAGGCTCGTTGAAGTATTGGATCAGCCCGTCGCCGTTCTTGTCAGAGAACGCCAGAAGACCGGTCTTTTCCCAGTTGCGGATCCACGCCAGATCCGGGTTGCTGTCGATTTCGGCGATAGACAGCGCAGGCGCGCTGAAGGTTTCGCCCTGAACCGCGCCGGGCCAGAAGGTGGTGGTGATGTTCAGACGCGCCATCGACCCGACTGCCGGAGCAACCGTGTAGAGCAGTGCGATGAACACCAGTGCCCAGCCCGCCGAGATCCGGGCGTCAGACACTTTGGCCACGGTGAAGAAGCGGATGATCACGTGCGGCAGACCCGCGGTGCCGATCATCAGCGACATGGTCACAAGGAACATGTTCAGCATGTTCGAGGTGTCAGCGGTATAGGCCGCAAACCCAAGGTCCGTCACCACCTGGTCAAGCTTGTCCAGGAAGTAGACATCGCCACCGCTTGGCGCATAGCCGCCGATCAGACCCAGCTGCGGAATGACATTGCCCGTCAGGCTGAGCGAGATGAACAGCGCCGGCACCGTATAGGCGCAGATCAGCACCACATATTGTGCCACCTGCGTATAGGTGATGCCTTTCATACCGCCGAACACGGCATAGGCGAACACCACTGCCGAACCGATCAGCAGACCGGTGGTGGTCGACACTTCAAGGAAGCGGGCAAAGGTCACGCCCACGCCCACCATCTGGCCGATGACGTAGGTGATCGAGATCACCAGAAGGCAGATCACCGCCACCATGCGGGCCGAGGTGGAATAGAAGCGGTCGCCCACGAATTCCGGCACGGTGAACTTGCCGAACTTGCGCAGATACGGGGCGAGCAGCAGGGCAAGCAGCACATAGCCGCCGGTCCAGCCCATCAGGAAGACCGAGTTGTTGTAACCGCCAAAGGCGATCAGACCGGCCATCGAGATGAACGAGGCCGCCGACATCCAGTCAGCCGCCGTTGCCATGCCGTTGACCACGGGGCCAACGCCTTGGCCTGCCGCGTAGAATTCGGCGGTGGACCCTGCACGGGCCCAGAACGCGATACCGAAATACAGCGCGAAAGACAGGCCGATGACGATAAGGTTAAGGGTAAACTGATCCATCTGCCCCCCCCCTTACTCGTCGACGCCGTGGTCGCGGTCGATCTTGTTCATCTTGGCCGCATAGGCAAAGATCAACACGAGGAACACGTAGATCGACCCGTTCTGGGCGAACCAGAAGCCAAGGTCAGCACCCCCGATCGAAATGCCCGAAAGCGCGGGCCGCAACAGAATACCGATACCGAACGAGCAGATGAACCAGATCGCGAGTGAGATATAGATCACGCGCAGGTTCGCGGCCCAATAGGCGCTGGACGATGATTTGTCCGCCATGAAAGCAACTCCCTGAGTTTTTTCTCCACACCCGCACCCCCTCGGGATGCAGGCCTCCCCTTAGTGCGCCGTCACCTGCCCGATGATGGACCCAAGACGCCCCCGGATCGCGGCGATGTCACCCATCGCATCGATCCGCTCCAGCACGCCCTTGTCCGCGTAATAGGTGATCAGCGGTGCCGTCTGCGCATGATAGGCTTTCAGCCTTTCCCGCACGGTCTCGGCGTTATCGTCGGCCCGGCGCTTGAACGCCGTGCCGCCGCATTTGTCGCAAGTGCCCGCCACCGCGGGCTGCTTGAATTCATCATGATAACCTTCGCCGCAGCCGCCACAGGTGTAACGCCCTGCGACACGCCCGATCATGGCCTCGTCATCCACCTCCAGGCTGATGACGGCGTTCACCCGCTGCCCGGCCTCGGCCAAAAGACCGTCAAGCGCCACCGCCTGCCCATCGGTGCGCGGGAAACCGTCAAGGATGATGCCGCGCGCCACATCGGGCTGGCGCAGCCGGTCTTTCAGGATCGCCAGAACGATGGCATCGCTGACAAGCCCCCCGGCCTCCATCACCGCCTTGGCCTGCTGGCCCGCCGCACTCCCCGAGGCCGCAGCGGCGCGCAACAGATCCCCGGTCGACAGCTGGACCAGACCGAAATCCTCTTCCAGCATCCGCGCTTGCGTGCCCTTGCCTGCCCCGGGCGGGCCCAGCAGGATCAGAACCATCGGGGAGGTCATGTCGCGCACCGCCCTCAGCCCCGGTTCATCCGGTTTTCGATCAGCTCATCCACCACCGACGGATCGGCCAGCGTCGAGGTGTCGCCCAAGGCCCCGAAGTCGTTCTCGGCGATCTTGCGCAGGATGCGCCGCATGATCTTGCCCGAACGGGTTTTCGGCAGACCCGGCGCCCATTGGATCAGATCCGGCTTGGCGATCGGACCAATCTCGGTGCGGACCCAAGCCTCCAGCTCCTTGCGCAACTCGGGCGTCGGATGGATGCCGTTCATCAAGGTCACATAGGCATAGATCCCCTGCCCCTTGATGTCATGCGGATAGCCCACCACCGCCGCCTCGGCCACGGCCTCATGCGCCACCAGCGCCGATTCCACCTCAGCCGTCCCCATCCGGTGGCCCGAGACGTTGATCACGTCATCCACCCGCCCGGTGATCCAGTAATCCCCATCCGCATCGCGGCGGCAGCCGTCACCGGTGAAGTAATAGCCGCGATACTGCGCGAAATAGGCCTCTTCGAACCGCGCGTGATCGCCCCACAGAGTGCGCATCATCCCCGGCCAAGCATCGGCGATGCACAAGACGCCTTCGGCGGCGGGCGCGGTCTGCACTTCGGCATTGGCCGGGTCCAGCACCACCGGCTTGATCCCGAAGAACGGCTTGGTGGCCGCACCGGGCTTTTGCGCAATCGCGCCGGGCAGCGGGGTGATCAGATGCCCGCCCGTCTCGGTCTGCCAGAACGTGTCCACGATCGGGCATTTCCCCTTGCCGACATGGGTGTTGTACCAGTTCCACGCCTCGGGGTTGATCGGCTCGCCCACCGAACCCAAAAGCTTCAGCGACGACAGGTCATGCTTTTCCACCCATTCCGCACCCAGCCCCATCAGGCTGCGGATCGCAGTCGGCGCTGTGTAGAACTGGTTGACCTTGTGCTTGGCGCAAACCTCCCAGAAGCGCCCGGCATCGGGATAGGTCGGCACGCCCTCGAACATGATCGTGGTCGCGCCATTCGCCAGCGGGCCATAGATGATGTAGCTGTGCCCCGTCACCCAACCCACATCGGCGGTGCACCAGAACACATCCCCATCATGGTAATCAAAGGTGTATTGATGCGTCATCGACGCATAGACCAGATAGCCGCCCGAGGTGTGCACCACCCCCTTCGGGCGCCCGGTAGACCCCGAGGTGTAAAGGATGAACAGCGGATCTTCCGCTCCCACCTCGACATAGGGGCAATAGGGCTTGGCGGCGGCCATTTCCGCCTTCACATCCACATCGCGCCCGTCGATCCAAGTGGTCTGGTCGCCGGTGTGCTTGACCACAAGGCATTTCACCCGGTCCGAGCAATCGAACAGCGCCTTGTCGGTGTTGGATTTCAGCGCCGTCTTCTTGCCGCCGCGCGGGGCGAAGTCGGCGGTGATCACCACCTTGGCGTCCGAGTCGTTGATCCGGTTGGCCAGCGCATCGGGCGAGAAGCCCGCAAACACCACCGAATGAATGGCCCCGATCCGCGCGCAGGCCAGCATCGCATAGGCCGCCTCGGGGATCATCGGCAGATACAGCACCACGCGGTCGCCTTTGGTCACGCCCTGCGCCTTGAGCACATTCGCCATCCGCGAGGTGTTTTCCAGCAACTGGCGATAGGTGATGTGCTGCGCCGGTGTCTTCGGATCATCCGGCTCCCAGATGATCGCGGTCTGATCGGCCCGCGTCAGCATATGGCGGTCGATGCAATTGGCGCTGACGTTCAGCGTGCCATCCTCGAACCATTTGATCGAGACATCACCGAAATCGAACCGCGTGTTCTTCACCTTGGTGAACGGCTTGATCCAATCCACCCGCTGCGCCTCAGCGGCCCAAAAGGCATCCGGATCGCTGACAGAGGCTTCATACATCCGCGCATAGCCTTCGGCATCCACATGTGCCTTGGCGATGAAATCGGGCGAAGCGGTGTAAACGCCCGATGCTGAAGCCTGATCTGTCATATCTTGTCTCCTCTTCGCAGGCCGCAACCGACCCGTTCCTTGCAGGCTTGGCGCATGCGATCCGCACCCAAAGCCGCCCTCTACCCGTAATCAGTCTACTCCTTGGTCAATTTTAATGTAACCCCTTTTGTTAAATGGATATTTCTGTAAATTAGTTTTCCAAATACATGTCAAAAATGTAAATTCCAGAAAATTTGCAGAAATTTGACAAGGCTTTTCAAAGTCCTGCCAGATCACGGGGCGGTGATCGGCGCAGGACGGAGCCACGCAGGCAAAAGAGGGGTTTCAGAGACCGGTTTACGCGGCGTCCGGGCGGAAAACCTCACCGCCTTGCGTTCCGAATCATGCTGGCGCTAACGGGCGGCCTCTGCCGCATCGACACTGTCAAGATCGGGCAGAAAGCTCACCAACGGCGCACGCGCCCCTTGCGCCATCAGCGCCCGGCGCACCTCAGGCCGCGCGCCGATCAGATAAAGCTGCCCGCCTTTGCGCGCCACCTTATGCGCCAAAAGCTCAAAGGACCGCGCGCCCGAGGAATCGACGAAAGGCACATCGCTGAAATCCACCACAAAGGCGCGCGGATACTCCGCGATCCGGTCCAGCACACCGCCCAACCGCGCCGCCGCGCCAAAGAAATAAGGCCCCCGCAAGCGATAGACCACACGGTTCCGGTTGGCGCCATCAGTGGGTGCCACCTCCGGGGTCTCGGCCGTCTCCACCTCGGCCGTCTCCGACATCCGCCGGATGAACACCAGCCCCCCCAAGGCAAAGCCCACGATGATGCCTTCGGTCAGGTCGCGGAAAACCACCAGCAGGAAGGTCACCACCACCACCATCGCATCCCCTTTCGAGGATTTCAGCAGCCCCCAGAATTCCTCTTTCTCGGCCATGTTCCATGCGACAACGGCCAGCAACCCCGCCAACGCCGCCAAGGGGATAAAGGCCGCCAGCGGCGCCGCGACCAGCATGAAGGCCAGAACGAACAGCGCATGCAGCATCCCCGACACCGGCCCCCGGCTGCCCGCCCGCACATTCGTCGCCGTGCGGGCAATCGTGCCCGTCACGCAGAACCCACCAAACAAGGCCGACCCCATATTGGCCACCCCTTGCGCCACCAACTCGGCATTGCTGCGGTGCTGGCGTCCGCTCATGCCATCCGCGACAACCGCCGAAAGCAGCGATTCAATCGCCCCCAGCAGGGTAAAGCTGATCGCAAAGGGCAAGGCCGCCAACAGCGCCTCGGCGCTGAGCATGGGCAGGGCGGGCAAAGGCGGCAAACGCGGCAAAGCCCCAAAGCGCGACCCGATGGTCTCGACCGGCAGCCCCGTCACCGCCACGCCCGCCGCCGCCACGACTATGGCAATCAACAGGCTTGGCCAACCCGGCCGCAAGCGCTTCAGCCCAAGGATCAGCGCAATGGTCGCCACAGCCACCGCAACGGCAGCGGCAGAGGCCGTGCCGCGCGCGGCCCAAAGCGCGCTGACCTTTTGCAGGATCTCGGCCGGTTCCTGTGAAGGAAGCGTCAGCCCGAACAGATCCTTCATCTGGCTGGCAAAGATGATCACCGCGATCCCTGCGGTAAAGCCCACGGTCACCGGATAGGGGATGAACTTGATATAGGTGCCCAACCGCAGCGCCCCCGCCGCCACCAGAAACAGGCCCGACAGAAACGTAGCCAGAATCAGCCCCTGAAGGCCGATCTGCATGACGCAGGCAGACACCAGCACGATAAAGGCCCCCGCAGGTCCGCCGATCTGAAAGCGGCTTCCCCCCAAGGCCGAGACCAGAAACCCTCCGATGATCGTGGTGTAAAGTCCCCGCTCCGGCCCCACGCCGCTTGCAATGGCAATCGCCATCGACAGCGGCAAAGCGACGATCGCCACCGTCAGCCCCGCCAGCACATCCGCCCGGAAATCCTGCGCGGAATAGCCTTCGCGCACCACCGTCACCAGTTTCGGAAGAAACTCGGATGCCTGCTCGCGGCCCCTGTTGTGTGGCATGCTCGTCATGATGTCGCCCGGTCCCTTGCCTCTGGCAGTCAAGCGCCGCACAAAGCCCTGTGTCAACCGCCTTGGAGAGCCCATGCCCACCCGACCCGATCCCGTGGCCCCGGCAGATGAAGATGCCCGTCAGCAGGCGCGGCAATTGCTGGCCGCGTCCCATGCGGCCTTGGCCTACACCGACGCGCAGACCGGCACCCCGGGGATCAGCCGCATCGCCTTTGGCCGCGCGCCAGACGGCGGCCCGATGACGCTGATCTCGGCCCTTGCGCCGCACAGCGCCGCCTTGCGCGCGCAGCCCGCCTGCGCCGTCCTTCTGGGAGAGCCGGGGGCCAAAGGCGACCCGCTGACCCACCCCCGCCTGATGCTGCAAGCCCGGGCCGAATTCATCGCGCCCGACGCCGCCGAGCGCCCCGCCTTGCGCGACCATTGGCTCGCCCATCACCCCAAGGCCAAGCTGTATATCGATTTTGCCGATTTTGCGCTTGTCCGCCTCGTGCCGGTCGCGGCCTTGCTCAACGGCGGCTTCGGGCGGGCCTTCCGCCTGCTGCCCGAAGATCTGGCCTAGCGGCACAAGGGGCGGCCCGGCGCCGCCCCTGCCCCCTTCTCACGTCGGGTTGTCGCAGCGCAAGGTGGCCAGCACCTTGCCCTTCACCGCCGCAGGCCAGCGCAGATGCACCAGATTGCGCGCCGTGCCTTGCTCGTTGAGCACAAAGGGCATCGCATATTGCGCCACATCCGCCGCCGTGGTGATCGCCCCTTCTGCCACCAGACTTTGGGTGTTGCGCACCCGCGCGCCAAACGGCATGAACGCCCCGCCCTCCACCACCCATGTATCGGCGGCCGTATTTTGCGTGTGCAAAAGGGTCAGCGGATTCATCACGATCTGCGACACCCCGTTGAACACATTCCCCGTAAAGTTCACATTGCGAAAGCGGCTGAAATCCAGCGTGCCATGCGTGGTGTCCACCGCCTCCACCCGATCCACCGCCCCATTGATGGTGCGAAAGGTATTGTCCGAAACCGTCAGCCCCTGAACGAACTGGCCCGACCCTTTCGGCGCAATGACAATCCAGCGGAACCACGGCGCGACATCGCTGGCAAAGAAATGGTTCGCCGCGATCGAGACATTGCCAAAGCTGAAGCCGGTCGTGAAATCCGGGTCGGCGTCATGCTCATTCGACCATTCGATAAAGCAGTTGTCGACATAATTGCCCGTAAAGGTCAGGCGCGGATTGGTCTGCGTCACGATCAGCCCGGCACGCCGCAGGCCCGCCGCCGCGCTGTCGCCTTGGAAGAAATGGTTGCCGCTGATCAGGTGCCCCCCGCCGTTCGCCACCATGAAATGCGCAAAGCGCACCACCCGGTTTGACCGGATCTTCGCGTCATTCGCATTGATGTTCAGCGCGATGGAGCTGCGATCCTGCGCCAGCATCGCTTGCTCATTCGACCAGAACTGGCACCCGTCGACGATCAGGCCCTGACAGCCCGATCCGATCGAGGTGATGCCACGATCCTTCGGGCGGTTGAACACGCAATCCCCGATCCGCAAGGTCAGGCCGATGCGCGGCAGCATGATCCCGGAACACAGACCGTTGCAGTTCAGGTCCATCCGGTCGATCTCGAAGCGCGACAGATCCTCGAACCCCGAGAAATCCAGCAGATACTTATAGCGCGTAAAGGTCAGCGTGCGCGTGCCCGCCCCGCCCCACAGCGGCTGGCTCAGCGTCAGCGTGCCGGTGCCGATGTTCTTGGCCACCACATAGACTTCGCGCCCCACACCCGGGCCGCTCACCCGCGCGCCCAGCGGGATGGTGGAAACACTGGCCACCGCTGTCAGCTGCAACGGGGCAGAGGGGCTATAGGTCGCGCTCGCCGTGACCACCCCATCATCCCAGCCCGGACCGGCCACCGCGTTCAGCTGCCCATTGGTCAGAAAGCGGCGCTGCGCAAAAGTCGTGAGCCCCGCAATCGCCGCCACGTCCAAAGGCTCCACCAGATCCACCCGGCGGTCCGAAAGGTCCAGCGCCACATGGTCGGTGAAATAGAACAAGGCCTGCAATGCCTTGCGAAATCCCAGCAATTCGTTGCCAAAGGCACTGGTGTAGCTGTCCAGATCATAATTGCGCGTCAAGGCCAGCCGCACCTCGTCGGGTTGCACCAGAGTGCCCTGAAAGCGGATCGGGTTGTTGATCGTCAGGTTCCCCGCAATCCGGTAGGTCCCCGCCGGAACCGTGATCGTGCGGCCTTGCGCGGCACTGTCCGCCGCGGCAAAGGCCGCGGTGTCATCCGCCACCCCATCGCCGCGCGCGCCAAAATCGCGCACATCCACCGCGTCGAAAATGTCGCGCAGGTAAATCCCGGTGATGTCCTCGATCTCGATGTCGTCGATGCGCACCACGCCCCCGTTCGGCCCGGTCAGATCCAGACCGATATGGCCATAGGCCGCCGTCGCGCCCCAAGCCATCGTCACCCCGCCCCGGTTGCCCGCGCCGATGATCGCCGTCACCTCAACCACTTGCCCATATTGCGTCAGTGCCACCGAAGGCCCCGACTGCACGACCCCCGGCACGTTGCTGCCATTCGACCGCCCGGCCCAGCCTGCGATCCGCACCGAAGGCAAGGCGCCCGACACACATTTCACCCGCACCGTGACGCGCAGATACAGCCCCGGCTGCATCGGAATCTGCTGGAAACAGCGCAACTTCTGCGTCGCCGAGGTCTTTTGCAACTCCAGCGCGCCGCCGAAATCCTGATCCGCAGGCACAAAGGCGGCATTGGCTTGGTCCGCATAGGACCCCTGCCCCGGCACACCATCCTCACGCGACCACAGGTTCAGCCCCGCAGAGAAGGCAGGCGGCATCAGCACCAGCCCGTCGGTAATCGCCTTGTTCATATCCCGTGTCCCTTGCTTGGTCCCATCGGCCAGCGGAAGCCTCCACCGCCATGCGCGGCACAGGGCTATCAACAAGGGGTTAACGCAGGCTCAGCCCAGCGCGCGCTGCGCCGCAAGGCACTGCGCAAAATGCGCCATGCGCGCGGCGAATTCCGTCTCGAAACTGTGGGCTTGCGCAAAGCGCAGGCCAGACGCCGCCGCCGCGTGCAAGGGGCTGCGCTCTTGCGCCAGCCCGATCAGCCGATCCGACAGCGCCCGCCGGTCCCCCAAGGGCAGCGCCCAACCGCCCCCCGACGCAGCCGCCATCTGCCCCCACATCTCATTGGCATAGCCCAGCACCGGAACCCCGCAGCCCAGACTTTCCAGATAGGTGCAGGACGGATCTGCCTGCCTGTGACAGCTCAGGAACAGGTCGGCCTCTGCCCGCATGCGCGGCACCAGCACGCGTTCAAAATCCACCGGCGCATGCAGACGCATCTGCCCGCCCAGCGTCTCGGCGCCCTGCCGCACCTCCGCCTCCAAGGCGCCCGTGCCGTAAACGTCCAGCGTGAACGCCACACCCGCCGCCTGCAACGCCCGCGCGATCGGCACCAGATCCTGCGCGCCCTTCATCGGCTCCAGCCGCCCGGAATGCACGATCCGCAACGGCCCGGCATAGGCCTGCTTCGCCACCATCTCCGCTGGCGTGGCCATCATCCCGGCGCGCATCCGGCCATCCAGATACAGCATCGCCCGCGCGTTCAGCCCGCGATAGGCGTCAAAGGCCGGGTATCCGTTGCATTGAACCCCGGCCGCCCGGCGAAACGCGGCCTTCCGCCGGGCCTCCATCCGCAGATTCCACAGCGCAGACCAAGCCTTGCGCACAGGCCCCCTGTCCCGGTCCATCGCCACGATCCGCAGCCGTGTCCCGATCGTGTATTCCACCACAAACACCACAGGCACGCGGCCCTCGGCCAGATGCAAGGCCTCGGCCATATCGGCGGGGGCCGCGATCAGATCGGCGGCCATGGCGGGCAGGGACGCGCCTGCGGGCAGCACCGTCAGATCGAACCCCAGATCCTCGGGCGCATATTCCGCGCCAAAGGGCACAGCGGCCGCCCCTTCCCAGATCACGGCCGAAACCCGCCCCTCCCACAGCACCGCATGCGCCCGCATCCCTTCCACATATTTCACATCCAGCCGCAGCCGCCCGTCGGGCAGGCGGATCACAGGCGCGGGTGCTAGCATCATCAGCTGCGGCATGAAGCCTCCGGCGGTTGCCCAATCGCTGCCATCTCATCGCCCGCCATTCTGGCCAGATCAAGGCCACAGACGAAAAGGGGCGGCCCTTGCGGACCGCCCCCTGTTTCCTGACGGAAACGACTGTTCAGATGTGCAAGCCGCAGCTTACATCATGCCGTCCATGCCGCCCATTCCGCCCATGCCGCCGGGAGCGCCGCCAGCCGATTCCTTGGCCGGACGGTCTGCGATCATCGCTTCGGTGGTGATCAGGAGCGAAGCAACCGAAGCTGCATCTTCCAGAGCGGTGCGGGTCACTTTGGCCGGGTCGATCACGCCGAACGAGAACATGTCGCCATATTCTTCGGTCTGCGCGTTGAAGCCAAAGTTCTTGTCAGTCGACTCGCGCACTTTGCCAGCCACGACAGCGCCATCGACGCCCGCGTTTTCAGCGATCTGACGCAGCGGTGCTTCCAGCGCGCGGCGCACGATGGCGATCCCGGCGTTCTGGTCGCTGTTCGCGCCGGTCAGGCCTTCCAGAACCTTGCCAGCCTGAACCAGAGCCACGCCACCGCCAACAACGATGCCTTCCTGAACGGCCGCACGGGTCGCGTTCAGAGCGTCATCAACGCGGTCCTTGCGCTCTTTCACTTCAACTTCGGTCATGCCGCCAACCTTGATCACGGCAACACCGCCAGCCAGCTTGGCCACGCGCTCTTGCAGCTTTTCACGGTCATAGTCGCTGGTGGTTTCTTCGATCTGCGCGCGGATCTGGGCCACACGGGCTTCGATCTCGGCCTTGTCTCCATTGCCGTCAACGATGGTGGTGTTGTCCTTGTTGATCGTGACTTTCTTGGCACGGCCCAGCATGTCGATGCCGACATTCTCCAGCTTCATGCCCAGATCATCGCTGATCACCTGACCGCCGGTCAGGATGGCGATGTCTTGCAGCATCGCCTTGCGACGATCGCCAAAGCCCGGAGCCTTGACAGCAGCGATTTTCAGACCGCCGCGCAGCTTGTTCACGACCAGCGTGGCCAAAGCCTCGCCTTCCACGTCTTCCGCGATGATGACCAGCGGACGCTGCGACTGAATCACGGCTTCCAGCAGCGGAACCATCGGCTGCAACGACGAGAGCTTTTTCTCGTGCAGAAGGATGTAGGCGTCTTCCAGATCGGCAACCATCTTGTCGGCGTTGGTCACGAAATAGGGCGACAGGTAGCCACGGTCGAACTGCATGCCTTCGACAACGGTGGTTTCCGTTTCCAGACCCTTGTTCTCTTCGACGGTGATCACACCCTCGTTGCCAACCTTCTGCATCGCATCCGCGATCTGACGGCCGATTTCCTTTTCGCCGTTGGCCGAGATGGTGCCAACCTGCGCAACTTCATCGCTGTCCTTGACAGGGCGTGCAGCGGCTTTGATAGCCTCGACGACCTTGACCACAGCCATGTCGATGCCGCGCTTCAGATCCATCGGGTTCATGCCGGCAGCAACGGCCTTCATGCCTTCCTTGATGATGGCTTGTGCGAGCACGGTTGCGGTGGTGGTGCCGTCGCCCGCCTCATCGTTGGTGCGGGAAGCAACTTCCTTCACCATCTGGGCGCCCATGTTTTCGAACTTGTCAGCCAGTTCGATTTCCTTGGCAACCGTCACACCGTCCTTGGTGATGCGGGGCGAGCCGAAGGATTTGTCGATCACCACGTTGCGGCCTTTCGGGCCGAGGGTGACTTTCACAGCGTCAGCCAGAATGTTCACGCCGCGCAGCATGCGGTCGCGGGCATCGGTGTCAAAACGTACGTCTTTAGCAGCCATGTGTGTAGCTCCTTGAATGGGTTGCAGTCGAAAGCGGTTGGTCGGGGTTCCCCCCGCCCTCCATCCCTCAGGCGATGATGCCGAGGATGTCGCTTTCCTTCATGATCAGCAGCTCTTCGCCGTTCAGCGTCACTTCGGTGCCCGACCATTTGCCGAACAGGATGCGGTCGCCAGCCTTGACCGAAGGTGCGATCAGCTCGCCCGAATCCTTGCGTGCGCCTTCACCGACCGAGACGATTTCGCCTTCTGCGGGCTTTTCCTTGGCGGTGTCCGGGATGATCAGGCCGCCCTTGGTCTTGTCTTCGCCTTGGATGCGACGAACGAGCACACGGTCATGCAGCGGTTTGAAAGCCATCTGGTAACACTCCCTTAGGTTCCAGGTTGAATCTTTTAGCACTCACCCAAGGCGAGTGCTAACGAGGCTTATCTAAGCACCGCATCCGAGTCTGTCAACCGGCAGGACCCCGCCCGTTGTGCGCAATTTTACTTGGCTTCCCCGCCCCTGCCTGACACCCTCTCCCCCCTGACCGAAAGGGAGATTGATGCGCATCCTGTTGACCTTGCTGTGCGCCTTCGCCAGCCCCCTCACCCTTGCCAGTGCCGCCGTCGCGGCCTGCACGGGCACCAATCTTTTCACCCAGATGGACCCGGACCGCCGGGCCGCGCTCGAAGAGGCCGCCGCCGCGCAGCCCTTCCACCAAGGAAACTTCTGGCGCGCCACCAAGGACGGGCAGGAAATCACCCTGATCGGCACCTATCACCTGTCAGACCCCCGCCACGATGACATCATGGCCCGCGTGACGCCTCTGCTCGACGCGGCCAGCACCCTGCTTGTCGAGGCTGGCCCGGATGAGGAAGAGGCGCTGGTCGCCGCCGTCGCCAAGGACCCCACGCTTTTCGTGATGCCCGACACCACCCTCCCCACCCTGATGCAGCCGCAGGATTGGGAGGCGCTCTCCGATGCCCTGTCCCGCCGGGGCATCCCCGGCTTCATGGCGGCCAAGTTTCAGCCGTGGTATATCACCGTCCTCCTCGCCGTGCCGCCCTGCATGATGGCCGAGGTTCAGGCGCAAGACCGCAACGGGCTCGACCATCGCATCATCGATCACGCCAAGGCCCGCGGCCTGCCCGTCCAAGGGCTGGAGCCTTACGACACCGTCTTCACGCTTTTCGACAGCTTCTCCCGCGAAGATCAGATCTCGATGCTGCGCGCCTCGCTCGCGATCGAAGATCAGGCCGAAGATTACATCGCCACCCTGGCCGACAGCTACTTCGCCGGAGAATCCCGGCTGATCTGGGAACTGATGCGCGATCTGTCCTTGCAGATGCCCGGCTACACGACCGAGCAGGTGGAAGCCGACCTCGCCAAGATGGAACAAGCCCTTCTGGTCGAGCGCAACGCTGGCTGGATTCCGGTGATCGAGGCTGCGGCACAGGCGGGCCCCGTGGTCGCCGCCTTCGGCGCGCTGCACCTGCCGGGCGAACACGGCATCCCCGCCTTGTTGCAAGACCAAGGCTGGACGCTCACCCCGCTCGCCCCCTGATGGCCGCAGGGCGGGGGGAACCCCGCCCTGCCCCGCGCAGCCACATCCGGGGCCGCCGGGCAGGTGACAAGGCCAGACCGAGCGCCTATAAGCCGCCTCAGATCTCTTGCCTCAAGGTGCTTGCATGACCACACTTGTTTTCGGCCACAAATCCCCCGACACCGACTCCACCGGATCGCCCCTCATCTGGGCGTGGTATCTGACCCATGTGCAAAACACCCCGGCCAAGGCCGTGCTTCTGGGGGAGCCGAACACCGAAGCCGCCTTCATGCTCAAGCACTGGGATCTGCCCAAGCCCGAGATCATTGCCGATGTCACCGCCGATGATACCGTGGTGATCGTCGACACCAACAATCCGGCGGAACTGCCGCCCTCGATCAACGAGGCCAAGATCACCGGCATCATCGACCACCATCTGCTGGTCGGCGGCATCAAGACCAAAACCCCGATCAACATCACCATCCGCCCGCTCGCCTGCACCGCCACCATCCTACACGATCTGATGGGCGATGCGCTGGCGCAGGCCCCGCGCGCCATCAAGGGCGCCATGCTGTCCTGCATTCTCTCCGACACGCTGGAATTCCGCTCGCCCACCACCACCGCGCATGACCGCGCCGTGGCCGAAAAACTGGCAGCCGATCTGGGCGTCAGCATCCCCGAACTCGCCACCGCGCTGTTCGAGGCAAAATCCGACGTCTCCGCCTTCACCGATGCGCAACTGCTGCGGATGGACTCCAAGGAATACACCGTCGCGGGCAAGGATCTGCGAGTCTCGGTCCTCGAAACCACCGCGCCCAAGATCGTGCTCGACCGCAAGGCCAGCCTGATGGCCGCGATGGACGCCGTGGCGCAAGAAGACGGCGCCGATCAGGTGCTGTTGTTCGTCGTCGACATCCTGCGCGAAGAGGCCACGCTCTTGGTCCCCAACGATCTGGTCCGCCAGATGGCCGAAGCCTCCTTCGGCTGCACCGTTCAAGGGGACAGCGTGGTGCTGCCCGGCGTGATGAGCCGCAAAAAGCAGATCATTCCCGCCCTCAAACTCTGAAAAACACGCCATCAGGCGTCGTGCCCACAGCGCATGACGCCTGCCATACGTTGACCATACGCAAACCAGACGCAGAACTCCCCCTCGTCTCGCCCCGAAAGGCCCGTCGCATGACCCAGATCATCCGTTCCCTCGCCGACCTGTCGGGCCGCTATGACGCGCTGTTCTGCGATCTCTGGGGCTGCCTGCACAATGGCGTGACCCCGTTTCCGGCCGCCGTCGCCGCCTTGCAAGCCTTCCGCGCCCAAGGCGGCAAGGTCATCCTTGTCACCAATGCGCCCCGCCCAAAATCCAGCATTGTCAAGCAGTTGGATGCCATGGGCCTGCCCCGCGACACGTGGGATGATGTGGCCTCCTCGGGCGACGCCACCCAAGCGGCCATGCTGTCAGGCGCGGCAGGGTCGCAGGTCTACCACATCGGCGCGCCCAAGGATGAACCCTTCTTTACCGATTTCGAAGATGATCTGGCCGCTCTGGCAGCCACCAGCACCATCACCCGCGTCCCCCTCGACCAAGCCACCGGCGTGATCTGCACTGGCCTCGCCGACGACCTGACCGAAACGCCCGAGGATTACCGGGCCAAGCTCTTGATGGCAAAGGCAAAGGGGCTCAAAATGCTTTGCGCGAACCCGGATATCATCGTCGATATGGGCGAACGGCGCCTCTACTGCGCCGGAGCGCTCGCCAAGGCTTACGAAGACATGGGCGGCGAGGCACTTTACTACGGCAAGCCGCACCCCCCGATTTACGATCTCGCCCGCAAGCGTCTCGGGATGGAGGAGGCCCGCATTCTTTGCGTCGGAGATGGCATCCATACCGATGTGCAAGGCGGCGTGGGCGAAGGGCTCGACACTCTTTTCGTCACCGGCGGCATCGCAGCGCATGAATTCGGCCCCGATGTCGAAAACCCCGATGCCGCCCTCTTGCACCCTTGGCTCGAGGGACACCAACTCTCGGCCACCTATGCGATTGGCTTCCTGCGCTGACCGCAGGGTAACAAAATTGCGCCAAATGCGCAAAAATAGAAAATAACTTGCGCGACCGAATTGCGCTGCGCCGCGGCATTTGTTATTGTCGCGCCAGCTCACTCACGGGAATCGCCAGATGTTGGACAATTCGCCCCGCGGCACGATCTGTATCGAAGACCTTGAAATCGGCATGACCCGGGGCCTGTCGAAACAGGTCACCGCGCGCGACATCGACCTCTTTGCCGAGGTGTCGACGGACCGCAATCCCGTGCATCTGGATGACTCTTACGCGCAAGACACCATATTTGGGGGCCGCATCGCCCATGGCATGCTCACCGCCGGGCTGATTTCTGCGGTGATCGGCGAACAGCTTCCGGGTCACGGCACCGTCTATCTGGGCCAGTCCTTGCGCTTTCTCGCCCCCGTCCGCCCCGGTGACCGGGTGGATGCTGTGGTCACCGTCACCGCAATCGACCATGCAAAACGTCGCGTGACCCTTGAAACCCACTGCTCTGTGGGTAAAACGATGGTGCTAAAGGGTGAGGCGCTGGTTCTGGCACCAAGCCGCAAGTTCGACTGACGGGGCAGCTGCCCCAGACCGGGGTAGAATGCAGATCCACCGATCTTGGCAGGGGCTCGCCCCATCCGCCCGCGGCGCCTCGTGTGCCATGGGCAATTTCGATGGCGTGCATCTGGGTCATCAGGCCGTCATCAACCTTGCGCGCGGGGCCGCCCCTTTGGGGGTCGTCACCTTCGAGCCGCATCCGCGCGAAGTCTTTGTCCCCGATGCCCCGCCGTTCCGCCTCATGAACCCCGAGGCCCGCGCCAATCGGCTGGCCAAGCTGGGGGTGCAGCACCTGTTTGAACTCCCCTTCTCGCCCGAGCTTGCCGCCCTGACACCCGACGACTTCGCCCGCGATGTGCTGGCCGAAGGGCTGGGCATCCGCCATGTGGTTGTCGGCGCTGATTTTTGTTTCGGCAAAAGCCGTGCCGGCACCGCCGCCGATCTTCAACGGCTGGGCCAGACCTATGGCTTTGCCACCACCATCGCCGATCTGATCACCACCGCCGACCGCCCGATTTCATCCTCCGCCATCCGCACGGCGCTCAGCGACGGCCGCCCGCGCGACGCCGCCGCCATGCTGGGCCATTGGCACCGGATCGAAGGCGAGGTGATTCACGGCGAAAAGCGCGGCCGCGAGCTGGGCTATCCGACCGCCAACATGTCGGTCAAAGGCCTGCACCTGCCCCGGCTTGGGGTCTATGCCGTCAAGGCCGATGTGCTGACCGGCCCGCACAAGGGCAGCTACAGCGGCGCCGCCAGCCTTGGCGTGCGCCCGATGTTTGGCGAAAACCAGCCCAATCTGGAAACCTTCCTCTTTGATTTCAAAGGGGATCTCTATGGCGCCCACCTCTCTGTCGCCTTTGTCGATTACCTGCGCCCCGAGCTGAAGTTTGACGGCCTGCCCGCGCTCATCTCCCAGATGGCCGCCGACTGCGACCGTGCCCGCGCCATCCTCTCTGCCCTGTAACCTTTTTCTCCAAGGCCCCCTTATGCGTCCGAAGTTCTGGGAAACCGTCCCGCTGACGAAAATGACGCCTCAGGAATGGGAGGCGCTGTGTGACGGCTGCGGCAAATGCTGCCTGAACAAGATTGAATACGAAGACACCGGCGAAGTGGAATACACCCGCGTCGCCTGCCGCCTTCTGGATGGCGAAACCTGCCGCTGCAAACATTATCCCACCCGCAAGCAATATGTGCCCGATTGCGTGCAACTTTCGCCAAAGACGCTGCCGAAGATCGCCTATTGGATGCCCCGCACCTGCGCCTATCGCCTGCTGCACCAAGGCCAGCCCCTGCCGGACTGGCACCCCCTGCTGACGGGCGATCCCGAAAGCACCCATAAGGCCGGGGCCTCGGTGCGTGGCTGGACAGTGCCGGAATACGAAGTCTCCGAGGATGACTGGGAAGATTACGTCATCGAGGAAACCCCCTGATGTTCTTTGCTTCAGACAACGGCGCCCCCGTCCACCCCAACGTCTTTGCCGCGATGGAGCGGGCCAATGCAGGCTACGCCCTCTCCTATGGCAATGATGCCGCGACAGAGGCGCTGCGCGACCGCATCCGCACCCTGTTCGAGGCACCGCAGGCCGAGGTTCTGCTGCTCACCACCGGCACCGCCGCCAATGCGCTGGCGCTGTCGCTCTTGACCCCGCCTTGGGCCACCACCTTCTGCCACCGCCATGCCCATATCGCCGAAGACGAATGCGGCGCGCCCGAGTTCTTTTCGGGCGGCGCCAAGCTGACGCTGATCGACGGTGCGCATGGCAAGATCACCCCCGAGGCCTTGGCGCACAGCATCGCGCAAACGGGTGGCTCGGTGCATGTGGCGCAGCGCGGCGCCCTCAGCCTCACCAATGTGACCGAGGCCGGAACGCTTTACACCGCCGACGAACTTCGGGCGCTGGCGCAGGTGGCCAAGGCCCACCACCTGCCCGTCCATCTGGATGGCGCGCGGTTCGCCAACGCTCTGGCCGCCACCGGCGCCAGCCCCGCCGATCTGTCTTGGCGCGCGGGTGTCGATGTGCTGTCACTGGGCGGCACCAAGAACGGGCTCCTTGCCGCCGAAGCCGTGGTGCTGTTCAACCCTGCCCTCGCGTGGGAGGCGGCCCTGCGCCGCAAGCGGGCGGGCCACCTGAACTCCAAACTGCGCTATGTCGCCGCGCAGTTTGATGCTTGGTTCACCGATGACCTCTGGCTGCACATGGCCCAACACGCCAACCAGATGGCCGCCCGCTTGGCGACCGGGCTGGCAGATGTGGCAGGGGTTGAAATCCAGCACCCCATCCATGCCAACATCGTTTTCGCGCGCCTGCCCGCCGCCACCCATGCCCGCGCCAAGGCGGCAGGCGCGGTATATTACCAAAGCGACGAAACGCTCTGCCGCCTCGTCGCCTCTTGGTCAACCACTGCCGCCGATGTCGACGCGCTTCTGGCCGCCTTTCGCGGCTAGCGCGTCAGATCTTGCCCGCCAGATACAGGTCCAGATCTTCCAGCCGGTCCTGCCCCCAGAACATCTCGTCGCCCACCATATAGGTCGGCACGCCGAACACGCCGCGTGCCACCGCCTCTTCCAGATTGGCGGCATAGGTCTCTGCCCCGGCCAGCAAACCGCTGTCGGCAAGTTTGGGGTCAAATCCATTGGCGGCCAGAATATCACGCACCACGGCATCGTCCGAGATATCCCTATCCTCGGCCCAGACCGCCCGGCAAAACGCATGCACCAGCGGCCCGACATCACCCCCCGTCGCCGCCGCTGCGATGATCGCATAGCAGGACGGCGCCGCATTGGCCGGGAAATGCGCAGGCTTCAGGTTCAGCGGCATCCCCAGCTTGGCCGACTGTCGCCGCAACTCCTGCAAGCGATAGGCCTTGCGGCTTTCATGCCGGTCCGCCAGCACCTGCCCACCCGTGCGCGGCAGCAGCGCCAGAATGGCAATCGGCTTATACACGACCTTGGCCCCGTGCCGCGCGGCGATCTCCTCCAGACGGGTTCCTGCCAGATAGCAATAGGGCGACATCGTTGCGAAAAAGTAGTCGATCTGTCTCATTTGCCGCCTTGGCTCCCCTGCTTTGGTTTGCAAGACCCTAGTCGGGTGATAAGCGGTGTCAACATCCCGAATCCGTGGCCCCGGAGACCCAACATGCCCGCCATCACCGAACCCAAGCTGATTTCCGGCAATGCGAACATGCCGCTTGCCAAAGCCATTGCGCGCCGCATGTCGGTGCATCGCGGCATGTCCGTCGGGCTGGTCGACGCCCGGATCGAGCGGTTCAACGACCAAGAGATCTTCGTCGAGGTGTTTGAGAATGTGCGCGGCGAGGATATGTATGTCATCCAGCCCACCTCGAACCCGGCCAATGACAACCTGATGGAACTCCTCATCATGGTCGATGCCCTGCGCCGGTCTTCCGCCGCACGCATCACCGCCGTGATCCCCTATTTCGGCTACGCCCGCCAAGACCGCCGCGCCAAGGCGCGCACCCCGATTTCCGCAAAACTGGTCGCCAACCTGATCGAAAGCGCCGGGGTGGACCGCGTGCTCACGCTCGACCTGCACGCCGCCCAGATCCAAGGCTTCTTCGACATTCCGGTGGACAACCTCTATGCGAGCCCCGTTTTCGCACTGGACATCGAGCATCACTTCAAAGGCCAGATGGACGATCTGATGGTCGTCTCGCCCGACGTCGGCGGTGTGGCTCGCGCGCGCGAACTGGCCAAGCGCATCAACGCCCCCCTCGCCATCGTTGACAAGCGCCGCGAGAAAGCGGGCGAGATTGCCGAGATGACGGTGATCGGCGACGTTCGCGGCAAGAAGTGCATCATCGTCGACGACATCTGCGACACCGCCGGCACCCTGTGCAAGGCGGCCGAAGTGCTGATGGAGAACGGCGCCACCGAAGTGCACAGCTACATCACCCACGGCGTGCTGTCTGGCCCGGCGGTGGAGCGGATTCGCAACTCGGTGATGAAGTCCTTGGTCATCACCGATTCCATCGAACAAAGCGCCGCCGCCACCGCTGCCTCCAACATCCGCGTGGTTCCCACGGCGCCGATGTTCGCGCAGGCCATCCTGAACATCTGGAACGGCACCAGCGTGTCGAGCTTGTTCGAAACCGAAACCCTCGTGCCGATCTACGAAGGCATGTATCAGCGCGGCTAAGCCCGGGTCAGAGCGGGGGAAGCCCCGCTCTACGCCACATCCCAGTCGTCCTCATCCGGCACGTGGCCAATGGCCATCCAATCCGCCCGGATGCGGGCGACGCGGGTATCCCCCCACGTTCTGAACACCAGATGAAACCCGGTCGACGTGATGTTTTCGGCCGTCAGATCGGCGCGCGAATTGGTGTTATGGTCAATGTCCCACATCGACATCCCCACATGCACTGCCGGCGGCTGCCGGAAGGCCTCCTTGAACTGGACGATATGTCGACTTTCGCGGTCGCCCTCCCCCGTCCACATCGCACCACCATCGGCAAAATCCGAGAACAGGACGCGCGACCCCTGCAACACGCCAAGACTGCCGGATGAGAAACGCTTCATGTCCAAGACCTGTTGTCGTGCCTTGGGGTCAGCTTCCGACCCACCCCATTGGCCTGCCCCAAAAGCAACAGGCCCCAGCATATGCCGGGGCCTGCGCTAACTTCAACTGTTTCAGAGCCTTACTGCCCGATCGTGCTCCGGGCGGCCATCAGGTCGGCCACAGCCCTATCAGCTGCGTCCCGATCATCAAGACCCGCCGTTGCCGCACGCACATCGGCCAACAGGCTCTCCATCACGGCTGGCGTCGCCTCCTCCACCGGAACTGCACGCTCCGCCAGCACCGAAACGCCCGTGGCGGTGATCTCGGCAAAGCCACCGGTCACGACATAGGACGTGGTCCCAGCCGCACCGACAGCTTTCAGAATGCCGGGCCGCAGCGTGGTGATGGTGGGGGCATGCCCCTCCATCGCCGTCAGGTCGCCCTCTGCGCCCGGGATCTGCACCTCGGTCGCCTGAACCGACGCAAGGCGCCGTTCCGGGCTGACGAGGTCGAACTGAACTGCCATGATCCCCTCCTTATGCCGCAGCGGCGGCGAGTTTGGCGGCTTTGGCTTTCACGTCCTCGATGTCGCCAACCATATAGAAGGCGGCTTCCGGCAGGTGGTCATACTCACCGGCAACCACGGCCTTGAACGAGGCAATGGTTTTCTCCAGCGGAACCTGCACACCGTCAGACCCGGTGAACACTTTCGCCACGTCGAACGGCTGCGACAGGAAACGCTCCAGCTTGCGGGCACGGGCCACGGCCAGCTTGTCGTCTTCCGACAGTTCGTCCATGCCAAGGATGGCGATGATGTCTTGCAGCGACTTGTAGCGCTGAAGCACCTTCTGCACATCGGTGGCCACCGTGTAATGCTCTTCGCCGATGATCAGCGGGTCGAGCAGACGCGAGGTCGAACCCAGCGGGTCCACAGCCGGATAGATCCCTTTTTCCGAGATCGAGCGGTCCAGAACCGTCGTTGCGTCCAAGTGGGCGAACGAGGTGGCAGGCGCCGGGTCGGTCAAGTCGTCGGCCGGAACGTAAACAGCTTGCACCGAAGTGATCGAGCCGTTCTTGGTCGAGGTGATGCGTTCCTGCATCGCGCCCATGTCGGTGGCCAGCGTCGGCTGGTAGCCCACGGCCGAAGGAATACGACCCAAGAGCGCCGACACTTCCGAACCGGCTTGGGTAAAGCGGAAGATGTTGTCCACGAAGAACAGCACGTCAGCGCCGGTCTCGTCGCGGAACTGTTCTGCCATGGTCAGACCCGACAGAGCAATCCGCATCCGCGCGCCCGGAGGCTCGTTCATCTGACCGTAAACAAGTGCGATTTTCGACTTGGTCAGGTCTTCCAGATCGATAACGCCGGATTCGATCATCTCGTGATAGAGGTCGTTCCCTTCACGGGTCCGCTCACCCACACCCGCGAACACGGACACGCCCGAGTGCACTTTTGCGATGTTGTTGATCAGTTCCATGATCAGAACGGTCTTGCCCACGCCAGCACCACCGAACAGACCGATCTTGCCACCCTTGGTATAGGGGGCCAGCAGGTCGATCACCTTGATCCCGGTCACCAGAATCTGGCTTTCCGTTGCCTGATCCGCAAAAGACGGCGCCGGCTGGTGGATCGAACGGGTTTCCGAAGCGGCCACCGGGCCACGTTCGTCCACCGGCTCGCCGATGACGTTCATGATGCGGCCCAGCGTGGCCGAACCCACCGGAACCTGGATCGGCTTGCCGGTATCTGCCACCGCAGCACCACGAACCAGACCTTCGGTCGCGTCCATTGCAACGGCGCGAACCGTGTTTTCACCAAGGTGCTGCGCCACTTCCATCACAAGGGTCTTGCCATTGTTGTCGGTGGTCAGCGCGTTCAGAATTGCAGGAAGTTCGCCTTCGAACTGCACGTCCACGACGGCGCCGATAACTTGCGTCACCTTGCCCGCCGCGGCAGCTGCTTCCGGTGCTTTTGCCATGTCGTTTCTCCAGTTCCTCAGAGCGCTTCAGCGCCCGAAATGATTTCGATAAGCTCTTTGGTGATCGCAGCCTGACGCGACCGGTTGTAAACCGTCGTGTACTTCTTGATCATGTCGCCGGCGTTGCGCGTGGCGTTATCCATCGCGCTCATCCGGGCACCTTGTTCCGAAGCGCCATTCTCCAGCAGAGCCGTAAAGATCTGCGTGGCCACACCACGCGGCAGCAGATCGGCCAGAATGGCCTCTTCGCTGGGCTCGTAGTCATACAGGGCATTGGTCGGCGCCCCGTCGAACTTGGCCGGAATGACTTGCTGCGCTGTCGGCACCTGGCTGATGACCGACTGGAAGCGGTTGTA
This sequence comes from Pseudorhodobacter sp. MZDSW-24AT, assembly GCF_002794355.1. Taxonomy (GTDB): domain Bacteria; phylum Pseudomonadota; class Alphaproteobacteria; order Rhodobacterales; family Rhodobacteraceae; genus Pseudotabrizicola. The sequence continues at coordinate 71,599 of NZ_PGOI01000013.1, forward strand.
GAAGATCGTCGCCACGTCGAACTCACCCGCTTCAAACCGGGCAAGAACGTCGCGCGCAATCGCCTGGGCATTCACATAGCCCACACGCTTCACCTCAGACAGATCGATATGGCCCACCATATGAGCTTCCAGATCGCGGCGCAGTTGCTCGCGGCCTTTCTTGCCAACGGTCAGGATCTTCACGGTCTTGCCTTGCGCCAGCAACTCGTTGGCACGCACGCGGGCCAGCCGCGCGATGCTCGAATTGAAACCGCCGCACAGACCGCGCTCTGCCGTCATCACGACCAGCAGATGCACCTGATCCTTCCCCGTCCCGGCCAGAAGCCGGGGCGCGGATGTCGAGTTTCCAACCGATGCAGACAGTCCCGCCATGACCGCATTCATCCGCTCGGCATAAGGCCGGGCAGCTTCCGCAGCGTCTTGCGCACGGCGCAGTTTCGCCGCCGAGACCATTTGCATCGCCTTGGTGATCTTGCGCGTGTTCTTCACGCTCGCGATCTTGTTCTTTAAGTCCTTAAGGCTGGGCATATCCCTGTCCTTTCAGACGCTTAAGCGAAGGTTTTGGCGAATTCAGCGATAGCGTCTTTCAGCTTTTGCTCATCTGCGCCTTTGATTTTCGGGTCAGCGGTGGTGATCCAGTCCAGAATATCCTTGCGCTGATTGCGCAAGAACGACAGCAGACCCGCTTCGAACCGGCCCACATCCTTCACCGCCACCTTGTCAAGGAAGCCCGCGGTGCCTGCATAGATCACGCAGACGATTTCCGCGTTGGTCAGCGGCGAATACTGGTTCTGCTTCATCAGCTCGGTCAGACGTGCCCCACGGCCCAACAGCTGCTGGGTCGACGCGTCGAGGTCGGAACCGAACTGCGCGAAAGCCGCCATCTCACGATACTGAGCCAGCGACAGTTTCACCGGACCAGCCACGGTTTTCATCGAGTTGGTCTGCGCGGACGATCCCACGCGGGAAACCGACAGACCGGTGTTCACAGCCGGACGGATGCCCTGATAGAACAATTCGGTTTCCAGGAAGATCTGACCGTCGGTGATCGAGATCACGTTCGTCGGAATAAAGGCCGACACGTCGCCGCCTTGGGTTTCGATGATCGGCAGCGCCGTCAGCGAGCCCGAGCCGAATTCGGCGTTCAGCTTCGACGACCGCTCCAGCAGGCGCGAGTGCAGATAGAACACGTCGCCCGGATAGGCTTCGCGGCCCGGCGGGCGGCGCAGCAGCAGCGACATCTGACGGTAAGCCACAGCCTGCTTGGACAGGTCATCATAGATGATCAGGGCATGGCGGCCGTTGTCGCGGAAGTATTCCGCCATCGCGGTGGCCGAATAAGGCGCAAGGAACTGCATCGGTGCCGGGTCCGAAGCGGTGGCGGCCACGACGATCGTGTAGGCAATCGCGCCGGTCTCTTCCAGCTTCTTCACCAGCTGTGCCACGGTCGAACGCTTTTGACCGATCGCAACATAGATGCAGTACAGCTTCTTCGACTCGTCGTCGCCAGCCGCTTCGTTGTAGGACTTCTGGTTCAGGATGGTGTCCAGCGCCACGGCGGTCTTGCCGGTCTGACGGTCCCCGATGATCAGCTCGCGCTGGCCACGGCCAACGGGGATCATGGCGTCCACGGCCTTCAGGCCGGTGGCCATCGGCTCATGCACCGACTGGCGCGGAATGATGCCGGGGGCCTTCACATCGGCGATCCGGCGCTCGGTGGCCGCGATCGGGCCTTTGCCGTCGATCGGGTTGCCCAGACCGTCCACAACGCGGCCCAGCAGGGCGTCGCCCGCAGGCACGTCCACGATGGACTTGGTGCGCTTGACGGTGTCGCCTTCCTTGATGTCTTGGTCAGAACCGAAGATCACGACACCGACGTTGTCGATTTCAAGGTTCAGCGCCATCCCGCGGATACCGCCGGGGAATTCCACCATTTCACCAGCTTGGACATTGTCCAGCCCGTGCACACGGGCAATCCCGTCGCCCACCGAAAGAACACGGCCAACCTCGGCCACTTCGGCATCTTGGCCAAAGTTTTTGATCTGCTCTTTCAGGATCGCAGAGATCTCAGCAGCCTGAATTCCCATCACCCAACCTCTTTCATTGCATTCTGGAGAGCTGCGAGCTTTGCCTTGACCGAGGTATCGATCATGGTCGAGCCGAGCTTGACGACAAGACCGCCGATGAGGCTTTCATCAACGGTGGTTTTCAATTTCACATCCTTGCCCACGCGCGCTTTCAGCGTCGCAGCAAGGGTCTTGGCCTGTTCCGCCGAAAGCGCGGTGGCCGACGTCACTTCTGCCGTCATCTCACCCTTTTCCTCCGCAATGCGGGCGGCAAGGCTGGTCAAAACCTGCGGCAACACAAACAGGCGGCGCTTGGATGCCATCAGTTGCAGGGTGTTTGCGGTCAGGGACGACAGGCCCATCTTGGCAGCGATCGCCGCCATCGCCCGCGCCTGATCGTCACGGCTGATCACGGGCGACGAAATCAACGTCCCGAAATCATCACTGGTGGTCAATGCGGCAGTCAGCGCGTCAGCGTCGGACTCAAGAGCCGCAAGGGCCCCGGTTTCCTTAGCCAGCTCAAACAGAGCAGTGGCGTAGCGCGCGGCGATGCCGGAGGAGATCGAAGCTGGTTCGGACACGTCATCCCTTCCGTTGTCTTAGGCCCGTCGCCGCACGTCGGCAGGTCAGAGGCCGCCAATGGCGCATACAGGGGTATGCGTCTTGATTTTCGGCGTCTCTAGCAGAGCCTTTGTCACCCCGCAACCGTGTAGGTCGCCACTTTGTGACCCTTCGATGCAGGTTTCGCACATGTTTGCGCTGCACCTGCACAAGTGCGACTCTTTGGCACCTGCGCAAGGCGCTCTTCGCCGGGAAACATCCGCTTCAGCGTCGCCGTCAAGGCCCGCGCCGGCAGCAAACCACGGGCGCAGGCGAATCCCCTCTGCCTATCCTGCCTCGGGGCCGCGCTGCTTGCTGCGGTTGGTGCCCGCCGGGGTCGGAACCGGCTGCCCCACCCCTTCCAAAATACGCAAGGGGCGGCGCACCGCGGCGGCCAAGCCGCCCCGCGTGGGCGCATAGACCTGCTTGGTCGCCTCCACCATCAACACGCCCCCGACGAGCCAAGGCGCATGCCGCCCCAGACGCTCCCAGAAATCGGCGGTGCGCAGCCAGAATCGCCCGCTCGACGGCGGCGCGAAAAGTGCGGCCGCCGCCCGATCCGGGGTAAAGCCATGCCGCTTCAGCTGTGCCTCCAACTGGCTCACGCTGTAGGGGCGGCCAAAGCCAAAGGGCGTGCCATCACGCCGCGCCCAAAGGCCCGAGCGGTTCGGCACGATGAACAAAGCCCGCCCCCCCGGCCCCAGCACCCGGTGCGCCTCTTCCAGAACGGCACTGGGCTGTTCCGAGGTTTCCAGCCCATGCATCAACACCAACCTGTCGACAAAGCCGGTCGACAGCGGCCAATCCGTCTCTTCGCACAGCACCGAAACATTCAGCATTCCGGCAGGCCAAGGCATCACCCCCTGCGGCCCCGGCATCAGCCCGATCACCCGGCGCGCCTTGGCCAGATAAGGCCGCAGCAAAGGCACCGCAAAGCCAAAGCCCGCCACCGTCTGCCCCGCCGCCGGGGGCCAGAAATGCACCACCTGATCCCGGATGGCCCGCTGCGCGACGCGCCCCAGCTGGGTGCGGTAATAGAAGTTGCGCAGATCAAGCACATCAAGATGCATTGCGGTCCGTCCTCCTTCCGGGCCATGCTGGCCTCTTGTGCCACAGTCTACCATAAGGATGACCATGCCCCTGGAACTTGTGACAATCCCTTGCCTGAAAGACAACTACGCCTTTCTCATCCATGATGCTGCAAGCGGCGCTACGGCTGTGATCGATGTGCCCGATCACGCGCCCATCCTCACCGCGCTGCAAGGCCGGGGCTGGCGGCTGACAGATATCCTCATCACCCATCACCACGATGACCACATCGCTGGCGTCCCCGCCCTGCGTGATGCCACCGGGGCCAAGGTCTGGGGGGCGCGCGCCGATGCCCACCGTCTGCCGCCGCTTGACCACGCCCTGTCCGAAGGAGACCGCATCACCATCGGGTCCGAGACCGGCCATGTCCTTGACGTCTCGGGCCACACCATGGGCCACATCGCCTTTCACTTCCCCGAGTCTGCGCTGGTCTTCACCGCCGACAGCCTGATGGCGGCCGGATGCGGGCGCCTGTTTGAAGGCACCCCTGAAACCATGTGGGAAAGCCTGTCCAAGCTCGCGGCCTTGCCTCCTGAAACGCGGGTCTGCTCGGGCCACGAATACACCACCTCCAACATCCGCTTCGCGCTCTCCCTTGAACCCGACAATCCGGCGCTTATCTCTCGTGCATCGAAGGTGGCCATGGCGCGCGAGGATGTTCGCCCCACCGTGCCTTCGTCCCTGTCCGAAGAACTGGCCACGAACCCGTTCCTTCGCGCCGCTTTGCCCGAACTCAAGGCTGCTGTCGGACTGCCCGACGCAACCGATGCCGAAGCTTTTGCCGAAATCCGCAAGCGCAAAGACAGGTTCTGATCGTCAAACGCTTAGGGGCTGATCACTTTTGATGTGACAACTGTCACCAAGGCCCGAAGTGTAAATATTCTTCTTGAAGTACGGCAAATAAAACCGAACTTTAAACTTATGAGGCAACGGTTGGTAAGGGTGCAGCATCACCCGAACCTGCCCCGAGGAACAGGAGCACGCAGCAAGTGCCTTCGTTTTCAACCACGCTCGAGCAAGCCATTCACGGTGCTTTGGCCTTGGCCAATGCCCGTCGCCATGAACTCGCCACGCTGGAACATCTGCTTCTGGCGCTGCTTGACGAACCCGATGCGTCCCGTGTGATGCAGGCCTGTTCGGTCAACCTCGATGACCTGCGCAAAACGCTGGTGGATTTCATCGACGATGATCTGTCCACCCTTATCACCGATGTCGAAGGCTCCGAAGCGGTCCCCACCGCCGCTTTCCAGCGCGTCATTCAGCGCGCAGCCATCCATGTCCAGTCCTCTGGCCGCAACGAGGTGACGGGGGCCAATGTGCTGGTCGCCATCTTCGCAGAACGCGAAAGCAACGCCGCCTATTTCCTGCAAGAGCAGGATATGACCCGCTATGACGCGGTCAATTTCATCGCGCATGGTGTGGCCAAAGATCCGTCCTTTGGCGAAAGCCGCCCTGTGCAGGGCGCCGAAGAACATCACGAAACCCCCAAGGCCGAAGCCGGAGAAGCCAAGGAATCCGCGCTGTCGAAATATTGCGTGGATTTGAACGTCAAAGCCCGCAAAGGCGATGTCGACCCGCTCATCGGCCGCGAGGCCGAGGTGGAGCGGGCCATTCAGGTGCTCTGCCGCCGCCGCAAGAACAACCCGCTTCTGGTGGGCGATCCCGGCGTGGGCAAAACCGCCATCGCCGAAGGTCTGGCGTGGAAGATCGTGAACAAGCAAGTGCCCGACGTTCTGGCCGGTGCCACGATCTATTCGCTCGACATGGGCGCGCTTTTGGCCGGCACCCGCTATCGTGGCGACTTTGAGGAACGGCTGAAAGCCGTGGTCAAAGAGATGGAAGACCACCCCGACGGGATCTTGTTTATCGACGAAATCCACACGGTGATCGGCGCCGGCGCCACCTCGGGCGGCGCGATGGATGCCTCCAACCTGCTGAAACCTGCGTTGCAGGGCGGCAAGCTGCGCACCATGGGCTCCACCACCTACAAGGAATTCCGTCAGCACTTCGAAAAAGACCGTGCGCTCTCGCGTCGGTTCCAGAAGATCGACGTGAACGAACCTTCGATCCCCGATGCTATCAAGATCCTGATGGGGCTGAAGCCGCATTTCGAAGAACACCACGATCTGCGCTACACGGCGGATGCGATCAAATCGGCGGTAGAACTCGCCAGCCGCTACATCAATGATCGCAAACTGCCAGACTCGGCGATTGACGTGATTGATGAAGCGGGGGCGGCGCAGCACCTCTTGTCCGATTCCAAGCGTCGCAAGGTGATTGGCACCAAAGAGATTGAGGCTGTGGTTGCCAAAATCGCCCGCATCCCGCCCAAGAACGTCTCGAAGGACGATGCGGAAACCCTGCGCGATCTGGAAAAAACGCTCAAGCGCGTGGTCTTTGGTCAGGACAAAGCGGTCGAAGCCCTTTGCTCAGCGATCAAACTCGCCCGGGCGGGCCTGCGCGAACCCGAAAAGCCCATCGGCAACTATCTCTTCGCCGGGCCCACAGGTGTCGGCAAAACCGAGGTGGCCAAGCAACTGGCCTCCAGCCTCGGGGTGGAACTCCTGCGCTTCGACATGTCGGAGTACATGGAGAAACACGCCGTCTCCCGCCTGATCGGCGCGCCTCCGGGCTATGTCGGCTTCGATCAGGGCGGGATGCTCACCGATGGCATCGATCAGCACCCCCATTGCGTCCTGCTGCTGGACGAAATGGAAAAGGCGCACCCCGATGTCTACAACATCCTGTTGCAGGTGATGGACCATGGCAAGCTGACCGATCACAACGGCCGCACGGTCGATTTCCGCAACGTGATCCTGATCATGACGTCGAACGCAGGTGCCGCCGACATGCAGAAATCGGCCATCGGCTTTGGCCGTGACAAGCGCACGGGCGAAGATACGGCCGCCATCGAACGGACCTTTACCCCGGAATTCCGCAACCGTCTGGATGCGGTGATCTCTTTCTCGGCCTTGGGCAAAGAAGTGATCTTCCAAGTGGTCGAAAAGTTCGTGATGCAGCTTGAAGCGCAGCTGATGGATCGCGGGGTTCACATCGAACTCACGCCCGAGGCGGCGACTTGGCTGGGTGACAAGGGCTATGATGACAAAATGGGCGCGCGTCCCTTGGGCCGCGTGATTCAGGAACACATCAAGAAGCCGCTGGCCGAAGAACTGCTGTTCGGCAAGCTGGTCAAGGGCGGCGTAGTCCGCGTCACCGTCAAGGACGATGCCATCGTGCTTGAAATCGACGAACCGCAAAAGCCCCGCCTCACCGGCTCCAAACCGCCCCTGCTCACGGCAGAGTGAACCGGGCCCCTGCCCTTAGAAGATCGGCCCCTGCGCAAGCAGGGGCCTTTTTTCTGATCCCTGTTGGCCGCGTCGGCCCTATGCGGTGGCCTTGTCCCAGCGGCAGCGACCATCGCAGCCTTAGCCGCCCTGCCCGTCACCCGCCACGTCAAGCCGCCGCAGCTCGGGAGTGAACATCCGTGGCCTCCGGCCACCCCCGCCCAGATCTAGCGTTCAGTCAGCTTCAGCTCGATCCGCCGGTTCTGCTGGCGTGCCGCTTCCGACGTGCCCGCCACAACGGGGCGGTATTCGCCAAAGCCGGTGGCCGCCATCCGCTCGGGCGGAAAGCCCAGCACATCCTGCATGTAGCGCACCACCGACAAGGCCCGCGCCTGACTCAGCTCCCAATTGTCGGCAAAGGCCCCAGTGCCCGAGAGCGGCACATTGTCGGTATGCCCATCCACCCGGATGATCCAGTCGATGCTCTCGGGGATCTCCGCCCGCACATCGTTAAGGATTTCGACCACCCCGGCGATCTGCGCGCGTCCCTCGGGGGCCAGATCGGCGGCGCCGGGTTGAAACAGCACCTCGCTTGAAAACACAAAGCGATCGCCCACCACCCGCACGCCTTCACGCCCGCCCAGCAACTGGCTCAGTTGCCCAAAGAATTCGCTGCGGAAGCGCTCCAGATCGGCGTTTTCGGCCTCAAGCCGCAGCCGTTCCGCCTCTTCCAGCGCCGCGCGCTGGCGCTGCTCTGACGCCACCTGCGCCAAGGCGGCGTTCAACTGCGCCCCCAGCGCCTCCAGCTGCACCTGCGCCTGTGCATCCTTGTCGCTCGCCTCGTTCAAAACCGCCTGCAAGCTGCCCAACTGCCCGCGCAAGGCGGCGATCTGTGCGTTCAGCAGCGCCACCCGCTCTGCCGCCTCGATCACCTTGGCCTGCTCTTCCGTCAGCGCACGCTCCGCCGCCGCCAACAGCGCCGCCGACTGGTCTTCTGCCGCCGCTGCCTGCGCCGCCTCGGTCTGCGCGGCCGCCAGCAGCCGCAGGGTCTCCTCGGCCCGCTTGCGCTGTTCTTCCAGCGCCAGCGTCATCGCCGTCATCTCCTCATCCGCCCCGGCCAGACGCGCGCGCAAGGCGTCCAGCGCCGCCGCATCCACCAGCCGCGCGGCTTCCGCCTCCGAAAGCTCCGCCTGTGCCGCCGTCAGCGCCGCCGCATCGGCGGCGGCCTTGCGCTGCAGATCCGCCAGCAAGGCTTCCACCGCCTCGCGCCGCGCTGCCGCCAAACGTGCAGCTTCACTGCTCTCGTCAATTTCCGTCCGTGCCCGCGCCAAGGCCAATTGCAACGCATCCCGCTCGGTGATCAAAGCCGCCCGCGCCGCGTCCAGCTCGGCATTGCTCACCGACAGATCGGCCACCTCCCCGCGTGCCGCATCGCGTTCGGCCAGCAGCGATGCCACCTGCGCTTCGAAACTTGCCACCCGCGCTTCGGCGGCCTGCAGAGCAGACTCCGCCGTCGCCAGCCGTCCCGTCAGCCCGGCCACCAGCGCCGCTTGGCGCGCGCCTTCCGCCTCGCTCGCCGCAAGATCCGACCGCAGCGCCCCCACTTCGGCCTGCAAGTCGCTCACCCTCACCCGCTCCAGCCCCAGCGCATCGGCCAAAGCCGCCACCTGATCGGTGAGCGAGCTCAGTTCGCTGTCCTGCGTCGTGATGGTTTCCTGCAGCACCGATTGCATGACGGTAAAGATCGTCAGCACAAACATCAGCACCATCACCAAGGTGGTGACCGCGTCCACAAATCCGGGCCAGATGATCGACGCGTCCCGCCGCCGCGACAGGCCCATGGTTTACCGCCCCACACCCGTGCGCGAAAGCTGCCGCACCGCCGCCGTCAACGCGGAAATCTCGCCGCGCAGATCGGCCACGCTTTCTTGCCGCCCGGCTGAAATCTCTTCCAGAATGCGCAGCATCTGCACGTCGATCGACCGCAGCCGCATCCGGCTTTCCGCATCGGCATGCGCGCCGCCCTCGGCCCCCGTCAGGGCCGCGATCAGCCGCTCCTGCCCCTCGGCCAGTCGCTCCAAGGCCGCCGTCTGCCCCGTCTCTGCCTGCAACCGCGCCGCAAGCGTCTCCACGGCCGAGGTCAAGGCTGCGATCCGCGTGTCCCCTGCCTCGCGGCTCGCCTCCGCTTGCGCATAAAGACCCTGCAGCACTTCCATCTGGCCCGCCATCTGGTCCAGCATCACCGCCACGGCCTCGCCATCGGCGACGCCTTCCCCATCGCTTTCACCGCTCGAATAGCCCAGACGGGTGATCGACGACAGCCACTCTTCCAGCTCGCGGTAAAACCGGTTCTGCCCATGCCCGGCGAACAGCTCCAGCAGGCCCACGACCAAAGACCCGGCCAGCCCCAGAAGCGAAGACGAAAACGCCGTGCCCATGCCCCCCAATTGCGCTTCCAGCCCGCCCATCAGCTTTTGGAACACCGCGGTGCCGCTTTCCCCCGGCTGCGGCGACAGCGAGCGGATCGTCTCCACAATCGCGGGGACGGAGGTCGCAAGCCCATAGAACGTGCCCAAAAGGCCAAGGAAAATCAGAAGGTTGGTCAGATAGCGCGTGATATCGCGCGCCTCGTCGATCCGCGTTGCCACCGACTCGAGGATCGAACGCGAGCTGGAAGACGAAATCTGCATCTGATGCCCGCGGCTGCGCAGCAAGGATGCCAGCGGGGCCAAAAGACGCGGCGCGCGCTGGGTTTCCGCCCCCGGCTTGTGACGCACGAACTCCTCGATCCAGCTGACCGACTGGATCAGGATGAACACCTGCCAAAAGCAGGTGAACACCCCCAGCACAAAGATCACGGCAATAAAGCCGTTGAGCCAAGGGTTGGTGCGGAACACCTCTGCCACTTGCCCATGAATCAGCCATCCACCCGCGGCCACCAGCCCCACGATGACCAGCATCGTCACGATCTGCTGGATCGGCTGTGTAAAGGTCGCAACCCTGCGTTCTCGCCGGGTGCGGCGTGTCGTGGCCCTGTCCTCGGCCTTGGTCTGCTTCATCAGACGCTGCCTGCCTGTTTGTTCTGCCCAAATCGACGATACGCCACGAAACCCCCGTGTGCCAAAGAAATTCTCCGTGTCGTCACCGGGTAAGTGCCCGCACGCGCGCGGCCAGCCACTCCAGCTCAGGGTCCGACAGCCCCAGATCCGCCAGATGCTGCGCGGTCGACCACAGATAATCGCGGTTCAATCCCCGCCCGCCTTGCGCGCGCGCAATGATCTGCGCCTGTTCTTCCAGCGCCAGACCGCCGCAATACTGCCAATGCGCCGGATCAATCACATAGACCAGCGCCTCGCAGCCGCCGCCTTCGGGCCAGTCTGCGCGCACTTGCGCCTCAAGATAGGCCGAGGAAATCAGCTCCCGCTCGCGCAGCAGCGCCAGCGTTTCGGCTTCGGCCCCCGGCTGCACCCGGAACGTCACGCCATCACAATGATGCCCCGCCGCCGCGTCGAGTGCCAGCACCAACCCCGGCGCCGTCTCCGATCCGCGGTGGTGGATCGACCGCATACAGAAAGACCGCCGCCAGCCCTGCACCCGTGCAATGCGCGTCTCGGCCACCGGAAACTCCGGGTTCCAGATCAGCGATCCATATCCAAAGACCCACATCGTCTCGGTCACGTGACTGGCCCTCCGCTTGCGCAGCCTCTAAACAACACAGGCGAATGAATGAAAAGGGCCGATGATGCGCGTCTTGCTTTGGGTTGCCACGCTGATGGTGGCACTGTGGTCTGGCTACTGGTTTGTCGGCAAGTCTTGGGTCGAAAGCGGCGTCGCCAGCTTTTTGGAAAACGCCCCCGCCCAAGGGCTGACCATCACGCACGAAGGTTATGGCGTCGCAGGCTATCCCAACCGCTTCGACCTGACCGTGACAGAACCGCGCGTGACGGACCAGATTTCAGAAATCCGCTGGGAAGCGCCCTTCTTGCAACTGTTCTCGCTCAGCTACAGGCCTTGGCATGTGATCGCCGCCTTCGCGCCGGAACAAACCATCCGCACTCCGGCGGAAGATCTCACCCTGACGGCGGGCAAGCTGCAAGGCAGCCTCGTGGTTACCCCCGGCTCTGCGCTCGCCCTCGACCGCAGCACGCTGGTGGGCGAGTCGCTCACCCTTGCCTCAAGCCTTGGCTGGACAGTTGCCACCGAAACGCTGCGCCTTGGCCTGCGCGCCGATCCCAGCCGCACCCATGCCTATGACATCGGGCTCGAGCTTCTGAACCTGCGCCCCGATCCCTCCGTCGCCGCGCGGATCCCCGACCTGCCGCCGGAAATCACCCTTGCCCGGCTGGATGCCAATGCCACCCTGACCGGGCCGCTCGATCAATTTGCCGGCGTCACCCGCCCCCAGATCACCAGCCTGTCGCTGCGCGAAGGTCTTGTCACATGGGGCGATCTGTCGCTTGCGGCACGGGGCGATCTTCAGGCCGTCAACGGGTATCCCGAAGGCCGCATCCAGATCCGTGTCACGGGATGGCGCAATCTGGTGACGCTGGCCACCTCGATGGGAATGATCCGCGCCAATATGGCCCCGATGGTCGAAAGCATGATGCAGGCCATCGCCGGAAGCTCGGACGATCCCGACACGCTGGAAATGCCGCTCATCTTCCGCGAGGGTCAGATGCTGCTCGGCCCGCTGCCACTGGGGCCTGCCCCAAGCCTCGGGATCGGGCCAGAAGGCCTGAACTAGCGGCAGTAGGTGCTGCCGCGCTGTGCCACGTCGAAATGCAGATGATCCTCGTGCATCCCGTCCGATCCGGGGCCAAGGGTCGTCTTGAAGATGCCGCAGGCCGCTTTGTGCGCTTTTCGCATGGTCCGGTCAAAGTTACGCGCCACTGAAACCGTCCTTCCGTTGGAAAAGGTAAAGCCGGAAATGTCGATCGCGCGGCCGCGCCCGTGCTCGCTCACCTTGGCCCCAGCGCGATGGTTGCGGGTGCGGCACACATAACTGCCCGCCACCTGCAACTCCACCACCTTGCCTCGGCCATAGGCAGGCTCTACTCCGCGCTCCACCCATGTCTTGAGCGCGCGCGCTGTCGCGCAATCCACCGTCGCCGCTTGGCTCAGCCGCACGCCCGCCACGCTGGTGATCCGCACCGGCTCGGCCACACCGCAGCCCTGCACGCGAGAGGTGATCGGGGCCAGCGTCTCGCCCCGGATCGACGGATCGCCACACACCGCGCCCTTCTGGGACACCACGCCTTGTCGGCCGGGTGCCACCGGCGCAAGGGTCGCCGCCACCAATTGCTTGTCCACCAACCCCGTCGGGCGCTTGGCCGGGCGCAGCAAAGAAAACAGACCGGGCTTCGGCACGGACGCGGTGGCCATCACCACCTGCGCCCCCTGCGGCGGCTCCGCCACGGCGGGCCGCGCCTTGGGCCGCAAAGACCGGGCCAGCGCAGGCAAGGCGGCCACCTGAGCCGTCACCCCCACCGCCTGCGGATCGGTGACAGCCACCATGCCCGGACGGGCCATCGGCCGGGGCGATACACTCGGCGGCTCCGCCATCGCGGTTCCTGCCACAGCCAGCAAAAGAACCCCCGTCAGCACGCCCCGCCGCATCACGCCCCCTCGCGTCAAGCCTTGCCCTCTCCTCCGCCTTGCGGGCTGCGCCCGAAGTCTGGAGCAGAAGTATCCTGACCCGCTTCGATAATGCCACGCCGGATTGCGCGGGTGCGGCTGAAATAGGCGTGAAGATGCTCACCATCCTCCATCCGAATGGCCCGCTGCAACACGAACAACTCTTCGGTAAAGCGCCCCAGAATGTCCAGCACCGCATCCTTGTTGGTCAAGAACACATCGCGCCACATCACCGGGTCACTGGCCGCGATCCGCGTCAGATCGCGAAAACCGCCCGCCGAATATTTGATGACCTCGGAATTCGACACCCGGCGCATATGCTCCGCCACGCCCACCATCGTATAGGCAATCAGGTGCGGCGTGTGGCTGGTCACCGCCAGCACAAGGTCATGATGCGCCACATCCATCTCGTCGACATTGGCGCCCATCCCCTCGCACAATGCGCGCAGCCGCGCCACAGGCGCATCCTCCGCCCCTGCAAGCGGGGTAAGCAACCACCAGCGGTTGCGGAACAGCGTGGCAAAGCCCGACCGAGGCCCGGAATGTTCCGTCCCGGCAATCGGATGGCCCGGAATGAAATGCACGGCAGGCGGCATATGCGGCGACACCGCCTCCACCACCGCACCCTTGACCGATCCCACATCTGTCACCGTGGCGCCCGGCGCCAGATGCGGCCCGATCTCGGCCGCCACCGCGCCCATCACGCCCACGGGCACACAAAGCACCACCAGATCGGCATCGACCACCGCTTCGGCCGCGGTGTCATAGACCCGGTCGCACAGCCCGATCTGCAAGGCAATCTCCCGGCTTTCCGCCGATTTCGCATGGCCCACGATCTCTCCGGCCAGCCCGTATTGCCGCATCGCATGCGCCATAGAAGACGCGATCAGCCCCAGCCCGATCAGGGCCACACGCTTGTAAATGGCCGTCATTTAAGCCCCTTGAACTGCCCCACGGCATAGGCCACCCGGCGGCATCCCGCCTCGTCGCCCACAGTGATCCGCAGGCAATGCGGCAGCTTGTAGCCCGCCACCCGCCGCACGATCAGGCCTTGGCTTTGCAGAAACGCATCACAGGCTTCGGCCTCCTCGACGCTGGCAAAGCGTGCCAGCACGAAATTGGCCATGCTGGTGTCCGACGGCACCCCCACTTCGGCCAAGGCTTCCGCCAGCCAGTGCCGCATGCGCGCATTCTCGGCCCGGCACTTGTTCACCCAGTCCTGATCCCGCACCGCCGCCTCGGCCACCTCCAGCTGGGTGGTCGACAGGTTGAAAGGCCCCCGGATGCGGTTCAGCACATCGACGATATGCCTTGGCCCATAGCCCCAGCCGATCCGCAACCCGCCCAGACCGTAGATCTTGGAAAATGTCCGCGTCATGAACACGTTGTCGCGCGCCGTCGCCAGCCCCGCGCCGCCATCATAGCCATCGACATATTCGGCATAGGCACCATCAATCACCAGAATGGCCTGCGCAGGCAGCCCCGCCGCCAGCCGCTCCATCTCGGCAGGCGAAATCATGGTGCCCGTCGGGTTGTTCGGGTTCGCGATGAAGACAAGCTTGGTGCGCTTGGAGCAGGCGCGCAGGATCGCATCCACATCCGTCATCCGCTCGCGCTCGGCCACCTCCACCGGAGTGGCCCCCACCGCCAGCGCGGAAATGCGATACATCAGAAAGCCATGCTCGGTGAACACCACCTCATCCTTCGGCCCGGCATAGGCCTGACACAGGAAGGTGATGATCTCATCCGAACCCACGCCACAGATGATCCGCTCGGGGTCAAGCCCGTGCACATCGCCAATCGCCTGCCGCAAGGCCGCGTGATCGGTGCCGGGATAGCGGTGCAGCGTGTGCACCGTCTTGCTGAACACCTCTTTCGCGCGATCGCCGGGACCGAACGGATTTTCGTTCGACGACAGTTTCAGCGCATTCGACACACCGGCCAGATGCGCCTTGCCGCCTTCATAAAGCGCGATGTCCAGAATTCCGGGCTGCGGGCGGATGGTGTCGTGCATAGTGGCCTCCAAGTCACCCGGCGGTTCTAGCGGGCGAGGGGCGGTTAGACCAGTGCGATTATAGCGCGCAGGGGTCCCCGGAGCGCCCCTATTTGCTGGAGTAGGATTTTGCCTGCAGCCAATCCATCACCGCCAGCAACACACCCGAGACCACAAAGGTCAGATAGATCACCACCAGCCAGTAAAGTTCGGTCTCGCCAAACTTCGCATCCGCCACCGACTCCCCGATCTCCATAAAGCGCTTGAGCAGGTGGATGCCTGAAATCGCAACGATGCTGGCGACCAGCTTCATCTTCAGCCCGCCGAAATCCACCTTGCCCATCCAGTCCGGGCGGTCCTGTCCGGTGTCGAAATCGAACTTGGACACAAAGTTTTCGTAACCGGAAAACATCACGATCAGCAGCAGATTGGCGGCCAGCGTGAGATCAATCAAGGTCAGGCTGACCAGAATGACCTCTTCAGCCGACATCGACAGCACCTGTGGCACATAATAAACCAGATCGCGCAGGAAAATCACCACCAGCATCCCCAAGCTCACGACAAGCCCCAGATACATCGGTGCCATCAACCAGCGGCTGGCAAACAGCCCTGCTTCCAGCCGGTTCTCAAGCGATTTTCTATCCATGCCATCCATCCACACTGCGATCCCGCGCCAAGCCTAGATCGCGCAGCGCCAACACCACGTAAAGGCCCCCCGTGCCGCCTCGGCGGCAAAGCCCCCCCCGTGCCGCCTTAGCGGCAAAGCCCCCTCGCGTGGCAAGGGGCCGCCCATGCAAAAGGGCCGCCCCAAGGGCGGCCCTTCCAAAGTCCGACGCGAAAGATCAGTTCTTCGCGTAATATTCGACGACGAGGTTCGGCTCCATCACAACCGGATACGGCACATCGCCAAGACCGGGGGTGCGGACGAAGGTCACGACCATCTTGTTGTGGTCGACTTCCAGATAATCCGGCACGTCACGCTCGGTCGACTGCACGGCTTCCAGAATGATTGCCAGCTGACGCGACTTCTCGCGGACCGAGATCACATCGCCTTCCTTCACACGGTAGGACGCGATGTTCACGCGCGACCCGTTCACCAGCACATGGCCATGGTTCACGAACTGACGTGCGGCGAAGATCGTCGGCACCAACTTGGCGCGGTAAACCACCGCATCCAGACGGCGCTCCAGCAGACCCACCAGCATCTCACCGGTGTCGCCCTTGACGCGCTCGGCTTCGCCATAGATCTTGCGGAACTGCTTTTCGGTCAGGTCGCCGTAGTAGCCTTTCAGCTTCTGCTTGGCGCGCAGCTGGGTGCCGAAGTCCGACAGCTTGTTCTTGCGGCGCTGGCCGTGCTGGCCCGGGCCATATTCCCGCTTGTTGACCGGCGACTTGGCGCGGCCCCAGATGTTCTCGCCCATGCGGCGGTCAATTTTGTACTTGGCAGACGTGCGTTTGGTCACGGCTGATCTCCTTCGTCAGATGTGAAGGGCGTTGTCCTTGTGCCCCACCTTCGAAAAGGCTTCGGCCCGACAGGCATCCCCTTGCGGGGTCCACCAACACCAATGAAAAGCCCCGGAGGTTTCCCGCCGGGACGTGGCGCGCTTATACGCCCGCAAACCCCAGAGTCAACGCCCCCTCACCGACAATCTCCGCCACCGGCACATTTTCTGTCGACACCTCTCCTCGGGAAGGGTCGGGCAGCGACGGGGGGGACAGCCCTCCCCGGCCCTGCCCGCCTGGGGCGCAGCGCGCAGCACATCGGGCACAGGCACGGTCAGGCCGCCGCCGCATGCCGCAGGATGGCCACCTCGGAAGACGAAAGGTTGCGCCGCGCGTAATCGCCATAGCGCGCCGGGTTGACCGCGATGTCCGGCAGGATCGCCAGCAGGCGGTCCCGCTGCGACGCCTCGATCGTGTCAAGCGCGGTGTTCGCGGGGTGAAAGCTTTCGGTTTCCATTCCATTGGCCCAGACGATGTTGTGCCGGTCCAAAAGGATGTGGATATAGGTCACTTCGCGCAGCGCATGATCCACGCAGATGGTGCGGTCGTTCAGCAGATCCTCGGCCTTCACCAGCACCTCTTCCGTGTTGAACAAGGCGCGCGCAGCCGGCCCACTCAACACCATCCGGTGCTGCGGCGACACCACAAGATCGGCCTCTGGCCGGTCCAAACCCAGCGCACCCGCCTTGAAGCGCACAGGCCGCAGATGCGGCATCGCGTAAAGCCGCGCCCCGCTCATCCGGCGGCTGCCGGTCCAGCGAATGGCCTGCGCGCCATTGTCTTTGGTCAGGATGCGGTCGCCGGGCCGCAGATCCTGAATCAGCCGCGCGCCGCCGGGGGTGGCGATCCGGGTGTCGGGCGTAAAGCAGATCACCCCGCCCGCCCCCTTCGCTCCGGCGCCCGAAGGGGTGCAAGGCACCGCCATGCGGACCACCCACAGGTCCTGACCGGGCGGCGGCAGGTCGCCCACGAACATCAACAGATGCGCGCCCGTATCGGGCACAGGCAAAATCGTCACCGACCAGCTTTGATGCCCATCCGTCACGATGAAGCCCTGATCGGGGGTGTCGTCTTCCTCTTCCTGTGATGCCGCCTTGGGGTCTGGCGTCGCGCCCGCCACCGCCACACCAATCAGACGGCGCACCATCCGCGCCGCACGCCTGCGCATGTCCGCAACCCCGTCGGCCCCCTCCAGCAGAAGACACCCGCCCTGACCATCCACCTGCACGGGTCTGCCCGTCCAGCGCCACGAGGCGCCAACGGCCAGCACATCCAGCGGCGCGGCACTCAGGCCGTCAATTTCTGTCTGAGACCAGGAAATCACGAACGTGCCTTTCCGGCCCGTTCCCATGCCTGCCCCTGTGTTGGTCTGCTCATGTTTTTATGGCCATCAGCCTAGCAAGCGTGCCCGCCCTTGCCTATTGCAAAACCGCCACAAGCCTACGGAGATTTGCGCACCGCGGGCGACTGCACATCGCCCTTGCAACCGCTGGCAGAGACGCAGCCCCCACGGCGCCAAGCTGCGGCGCGCTACTTGCCAAAATGCGAGAATCGATAGGGAGAAACCCCGTATTTCACCCGGAAAGACTTGGAAAAATGCGAGCTGCTGGCATAGCCGCAGGCAATCGCCACTTCGGTCACACTCATGTCGGTTTCCGCCAATAGCGCACGCCCGTGTTGCAGGCGCAGATCATTCATATAGCGCACCGGGGTCACCCCCATGTAACGGCTGAACAACCGCTCGATCTGTCGGCGCGACAGGTGCAGTTGCGCGGCGCAGGCATCCAGATCAAAGGGCTCCTCGATCCGCGCCTCCAGAAAGGCCACGGCCTCGATCAGCTTCTCATGCCGGGTGCCCAGACGCGCGGCCAGCGAGGTCATCTGCTCATCCCCCTGCCGTCGGCGCTGGGTCAGAAGGCACATGTTCATCACCTCTTGGCTCAGCGCAATGCCAAACCGCTCGTGGATGATCTCCAGCATCAGATCCGCCGCCGCCACCCCACCCGCGCAGGTCACGATCCGCTCATCCACGCAAAACACCTGCCGCGCCGCGACAAGATCGGGGTAGGTCTCGCTGAACCCGGTCAGGTTCTCCCAATGCAGGGTGAACCGCCGCCCTTTCAGAATGCCGGCCCGCGCCAGCGCATAGGCCCCGGTGCACAGCCCTCCCACCACGCGCCCGCGTCGCCAAAGCCCGCGCAGCCAATCGGCCAGCGCCGCGCTCGCCTGCTGCTCGGGCTCCACCCCGGAACAGACCAGCACGATCCCTTCGGGCTGCGCTGCGCCAAAGGCGCCGTCCACCATCACCGGCACCCCGTTCGAGCAGGTGACCGGACGCCCATCCTCCGACAGCACATCCCAGCGAAACAGCGCCTGTCCGGTCAGCTGATTGGCAATGCGCAAAGGCTCGATGGCCGAGGCAAAGGCCAGCATGGTGAATTTCGGCAGCAAGACAAAGCTTACCGCCACCGGGCTGGCCACGGCGGGCAGTTCCACATGGGCCACACCCTTGGCGATGTATCGCGCCGCGTTCTCGCTCATTCACCAGCCCCCTCAGACTGCCGCCTTCTGCCACCAGTCCGCAGCATAAGCCATATCCCGAAAGGCGTGCGCAGGAAATCACCTGCCTCCGCCCGCCTTCCCCTCCGCCGTCCCCTGCGCCTTGCGCGCAAGGCAGTTGTGCCCCCCCTCCCCCTGTGGCACCACAGCGGGGCATGTGCCCTTCGCCCGCCCACGCCTTTCGCACGCTCTGGACCGACGGCAGCACCGCGCTCGTCGCCAATCTGCACGCGCGGCTTGACCGCACACAGACCATGGGCGCTGATCTGCCCGTCACCCTGTCGGATGCCGCGCAGCGACCCAATTGCTACCTGTGCCGTCCCTCCACCGCCTATATCGACTATGGCATCGAGGAAACGCGCCACTTCACCCGCATGCCGCTGCTGCGCGCCGCGCTGACGGGCCTGCTTGGCAGCGCCGCCCCGTTGTTGCGGGCCAGCGGTCTCGACCATCAGGCCCAGATCAACAACTGGCTTTTGGCCACCAACCCGCCACCACCGCCCGGCATCCGTGCTGCGATGCACGATCTGGCCCGGCGCCACCCCGACCGCGTTATTGTCCTGCGCTCGCTGAACGATGCCACCGATGCCCCGCTGCTGGCCGAGTTGCAGGCGGCCGGGTTCGCCCTCTTGCCCGCACGTCAGGTCTGGATCTGGCATCCCGGCCCCGGCCCCATCCCGCGCGACCGACGCCGCGACGCGGCGCTTTTGGCCGACGGCCGGTTCACCCTGTTGCCCGGCGCCGCCTTCACCCAAGCGCAGTTCGCCACCGCCGCCGCCCTTTATGCGCAGCTTTATCTGCAAAAATACACGCCCTTGAACCCGCACTACACCCCCGCCTTCCTGCGCGGGATGGCGCAGACAGGGCTGATGCGCCTCACGGGGCTGCGCGCAGGCGACCAGCTTCTGGGCGTCATCGGCACGGTCGCGCTGGGGGGCATGCTCACCGCCCCGGTCGTCGGCTACCGCACCGATCTGCCGCAATCCCTCGGCCTTTACCGCCGCCTCCTCGCCCTCGCCATGGCCGAGGCCGAAGCCGCCCGCATCCCGTTCCACATGTCGGCCGGGGCCGCCAGCTTCAAACGCAACCGCGGCGCAAGGCCCGCGATCGAATACACCGCCGCCCTCGTCTCGCATCTGCCGCGCCGCAACCGGATCGCCACCGCCGCGCTGGCCAGCCTGCTCACCCGCATCGGCGTGCCGGTGATGCGCCGATACGGGCTTTAGCCATTCCACTCGATATCCGCGGTCGAGGCCGCCTGCAGCCCTTGCCTTCGGCGCAGGGCAATCGCGCCGATCTCGGCCACCGCGCGCAGCTGCGCGGCCACGCCCACCCGCGCGCCGCCCCAGACCAGCGCCTCTTCGGCCCGCGCCAGATCGGCCCGGAAGGCGCCAAAGCGCCCGCGCGCGCCCCAAGCGCCATACAGCCACATCGCCAAGCGCACGCATTGCGGGCCTCGCGCATCGGGCAGCACCAGCGGCCCGCCGCCCTCAAGCGCTGCCACCAAAGCGCCCGGCGCGCGCAACAGATGCAGCCCGCTGGTCGCGCGCGGATTGCACTCGATCGGCGCCAGCCCCGCTTCCGTCTCGATCAGGTCGAAAGACAGCTGGCCGCTCCACCCCGTCGCTTGCGCAAAGGCGCGCACGAAACGCAGCGCCGGACCGGGATCGACCGGCTGAAAATAGATCCCCGCCCCCCGTCCCGCGCGATAAAGCGGGTGATACACCGCCAGCGCCGTGACCTCCCCCTCCACCGCAATCGCATAGGCACAGATCTCGCGCCCGGGCAGAAACGCCTGCGCCACCCAAGGCGCCTGCGCCGTTGGCCGCAGCCGCGCCACCTGCGCCGCACTGGGCCGCAGCAGCGTGCGGGTGGCAAAGCGCGAAAACACCGGCTTCAGCACCAGCCCTGCCGGATCGGGCAATCCTTCCAGATCCGCTTGCGTGCTCAGCCGCCACGTCTGCGGCACATGCGGCCAGAATCCGGCACAGAGCGCGATGAACGCCGCCTTGTCATGCGCCTGCGCCAGCACAGGAAAAGGCGGCGCCAGCACCCGCACCCCTGCCGCCGCCAGATCGGGGGCAATCTGCGCCAGCCAGAGCACCTCTTCGCAGGTTGGCACGATCTGCCCGATCCCGTGCTCCGCACACAGCCGCAGCAGATCGCGCCGAAACCCGTCCAGATCAAAGGCGGGCGGCGCATGGCGCAAATAACCCGCCGCGAAACCGCGCCCGATGGGCCAGCGCAAACTGTCGGCCAGATGCACAGGCCGCCCCGCCGCGCGCAGGGCCCAAGCCCAGTGCAGCGCCACCGGTGCCCGTGCGCCCGTCACCAGCACCGCCTCAGCCGCCATCCAGCGCCACCCGCACCCGGCGCAGCTTGCGCGCATCGCTCTGCAACGGGGCCATCTCCCCCACCACCGCCACCTCCAGGCCGCGCGCCGCAAACAGCGCCCGCAAGGCCGCCAGCGCCGCCGCCATCCCCGTCTCATCGGCCAGCGTCAGCACCACGATGCTCGCGCCCCTCTGCTCCAGCCGGAAATCGGTGATCCCCCGGTCCGCATCCAGCACCGCATTGCGCAGCACATCGGGTGTGATCCACACCGCACCAAAGCGGAACACGTCATCTGCCCGCCCCACCACTTCATCCACGGCCTGCAACGGGCTGCCACAGGCGCAAGGCCGCTCGGACAAGCGCAGCAAGTCATTCATGCGGTAGCGCGCCAAAATCTGCGTGCGCCGGGTAAAGCTGCTGACAATGGGCGAGACCAGATCCCCCACCGGCTCGAACTCGAAGCGGACCACATCCTCGGCCAGATGCAACACCCCCTGCGCGCAGCTCACCCCCAGCAGGCCTTCGGTCGCCATATAGATCTGCCCCAAAGGCACCCCGAACCCCGCCTCGATCGCCGCGCGGTCGGGCGGGTCCAGCGTCTCCGCAGCCGAAAACACCCGCTCTGGCCGCAGCCGCGCTTGCCCGGCCAGCCAGACCAGCACCTTGGGCGGTGCCACGATCACGGTCGGCTGCTCCAGCCGCAAATCCTCCAGCCAGCTGCTCCAGTCGCGGTTCAGGTCATAGAAGGAAAGCCGCAGCATGCGGCTTTGCCCCGCGCTGTCATACAGCGCGGTGTGCAGCGGCAGGATCACCGCCACCCGATGCCGCCGCCGCCACACATCCGGCAAGGCCTTGGCCAGCATCACCCCCAGCCATTGAAAGCGCTCGGCCTCGGAAATCACGAACAGGCCCCGGTTGCCACTGGTGCCAGTGCTGGCCCCCACCGTCAGCCCGTCGATCTGCCGCGATCCCGCAAAGGCCGCCCACCCCTGCTCTGCGGTAATCCCCGCCCGGTTGAAGGCGGCGAATGCCGCCATCAGCTCTGCCTTGCCCAAGACCGGCAGATCGGCCCGCCCGGCATAAAACGGCACCCCCGGCACGTCGCGCCGCAGCCAGCGGGCAAAGGCCCGCTCCTGCCAGCGCAGAAACGCCGCCCGCGACCGCCGCCGCGACACCCAGCGCGTGCGCACAAAGGCCATCAGCGCCCGCATCCGCCGCATCACAGCGCCTCGGTCTGGGGCAGATCCCACGCGCAGGGCTCCGGGTCATGGCACAGCACCACCTGCCCGCCCGCCGCCTGCCATGCTGCCACCCGCGCCGCACTGCGCGCCGCCGCCGCCCGGTCTTCCAGCACCAGCCGCAAGGGCAGGCCCGGCGCCGTCTCGGGCAACAGCCCCTCCCGCAGCCATGCCGCATCGCAGGCATAGAGCAGCCCCGCCCCCGGAAAGGCCAACCCAAAATGCCCTGCCGCATGGCCGGGCAGATCCACCGCCACACAAGATCCGTCGCCAAACAGATCGGCCCCTTTGCCCAACCCATGGGGCAGCGCCACGTGCGGCAGGCCCGTCACACAGGTCAGCCGCGCCTCCACCCCCTGCGGGATCAGCCCCGGGAAAACCCCGTGCCGCAGGTTCGCAAGCTTTCCTGCCGCCCGGATCTGTGTCAGCGCTGGCCCATGCGCCACGATCCGCGCCCTCGGAAACGCGTCCAGCCGCGCCACATGATCGGCGTGGAAATGCGTGACAATCACCCCAGCCACATCGCGTGGATGCAGTCCCCTCTGCGCCAGCACCGCCTCCGGCGCCCCTTCCGCGCTCAGCCGATACCGCAAGGCCCCCGCATAAGCCCGCAGCGCCAGCCCCCGACCCTGCGCGCTCACCGCCTGCGGCCCGATCCCGGTGTCCACCAGCCACAGCCCCTGCTCGGGATGGCGCAGCACGCCATAGCGCACCCGCAGATCGCGCCAGCGCCACGCGCCCCCCCGGCGCAGCACCGCTTCGGGCGCGGGCACAAAACCGCTGTTGGCAAAGGAAATCTCCATCACGCCTCCCCGACAAAGGTGCGGCGCAGGCCGTCTTCGAACCCCACCACGGGCCGCCAGCCCAAAACGCGCGCCGCGCGGCCAATGTCCAGCGTCTGCGTATAGGCAAACTGCCCCACGCCAAAGCGGGTCACGCGCGGCTCGCGGCCCGTCACCGCGCCTTGCCACTCCAGCGCCCGCGCTGCCGCCATCACCAGCGGCACCGGCAGCGCCCGCCAACGCGGCACCACCCCCACCTTGGCCGCCACCGCCGCCACCACGCTCTGGATCGGCAACGCCACCCCGCCCGAGATATGAAAGATCCCGCCCGCGTCACAGCCCAGCGCCGCGCGAATGGCCGCCACCACATCCGCCACATGCGTCAGATCGGTCGCCGCCTGCCCGCCGCGCATCAAGGGCAACGGCCCCGCCTGCATCGCCCGCACCAGACGCGGCAGCAGCGCCCGGTCGCCCGCGCCATAAATCCCGCGCGGCCGCAACACCACCGCCCCCGCCGCCAAGGCCAAGGCTTCAGCCTCCGCCTTGGTCGCCGCATAGGCGTTCACCGGTGGCGGCAATGCCGCCTCCTCGCGCAGACCTCTCTGATCGGCAAAGCGAAAACACACCGACGGGGTCGAGATATGCACCACCCGCACGCCCCCCAGCCGCCGCGCCACCTCTAGCACCGTCCGTGTGGCCTCGACATTGCAGCGCCGGAACGCCGCCATCCCGCCCCAAGGCGCCGACAGCGCCGCCGCATGCACGATCCCCGTCACCCCCTCCCGCGCCGCCGCCGCTGTCAGCTCCTCCACCGCCCCCGGCGCGCCCAGATCCAACGACAGCAAGCCCCGCGCCGCGCAGATCTGCGCATCCCGGCCCGTGGCCAGCACCGCCTGCCCTTCGGCCCGCAGCGCGCGCAACACAGCGCCCCCCAGAAAGCCCGAGGCCCCCGTGATCAGAACCGCCATCTAGACATCCATCACCACACCGCCAAACGACACCCCGGCCGAGGTGCCCAGCATCATCACCCGCGCCCCCGCAGGCAGCTGCCCCGCACGCCGCGCATGGTCCAGCGCGAAGGGAATCGAGGCCGCAATCTGATTGCCCACCTGCCCCGCAATATCCACCACCCGCGCGGCATCAAAGCCGCACAGCCGGATCATGTGCTGCAAGGCACCGGGGCTCGCCTGATGCGGCACCACCAGATCAATCTCCGCGCGGTCAACCCCCGCCTCGGCCAGCACCTCCTCGACAAAGCCACCAAAATGCTGCGCCGTCAGCCGAAACAACGCCCGCCCATCCATCGCAAACAGCGCATGCGCCTCAAAGGCCGCCCGCTCTTGCGCAAAATCAAACCGCGTGCCTCCGGCGCCAATCTCGCAGGCGCCATAGCCCGAGGGATAGCTGCGAAACCGCGCCGCCCGCAGCTTGCCGCCGCCCCGCCCCAGCACCGCCGCCGCCGCGCCATCGCCAAACAGCGCCGCCACCTCCGGCTGCGTCGCCCAAGGCAGCGCGCGCGAGGCCACTTCGGCCGAAACGATCAAGGCCCGCGCATAGCGCCCGCTGTGCAACAGCCCGTCCACCACCTCAAGCGCGCTCAGGAAAGACAGGCAAGTGCTGTTCAGGTCAAAGGTCGCCACCGCCCCATCCGCCAGCCCCAGCCCGCGCTGGATCAAGGGCGCGGTCGATGGCAGCGTCTGATAGCCGATCCCACAGGCCGAAACGACCAGATCCAGCGCCCCGGCGTCCAGCCCCGCATCCGCCAGCGCCGCGCGCGCCGCCTGCACCGCCAGATCCACCTGCGTGCCTCGCGTCATCACATGCCGACGGGCCACCCCGCTCGCCGCCAGCGTCCAGCCCGCCGCCCGGCCCAAGCGTGCGTCAATCTCCTCCGCCGTCAAAACGGTTTCCGGCAGCGCTGATCCCGTCCCGATGATCCGCATCCCGCCGCCTCCCCGCCGCCTGCCTGCCCCCCGTCATAGCCCCAACCCGCCCCAGCCTCAATCGCGGCCTCAATCGCCGCCGCAGTGCCACGCCCGGTTGCAGCCCCCCGGCCCCTCGGCTACGGTCGCGCCGACCCGAAAAACAGGAGCCGCACCCATGTCGAAATCCCTGCTCTGCCTTGGCGAATGCATGGTGGAACTGTCGCCCACCGCCACGGGCGATTATGCGCGGGGGTTTGCCGGCGACACTTTCAACACCGCGTGGTATGCGCGCCGCCTCCTGCCCGCCGACTGGTCGGTGGCCTATGGCTCCTGCATCGGCACCGATGCGATCTCAGAGGAAATGGCCGCCTTCATGGCGGGTGAAGGCATCGACACCACGCCCCTGCGCCGCCTGCCCGACCGCACCGTCGGCCTTTACATGATCAGCCTGCGCAAGGGCGAACGCAGCTTTTCCTACTGGCGCGGCCAATCCGCCGCCAAGGCGCTCGCCGATGATCCCGTCTGGCTCGCCAGCATCCTGCGCGGCCGCAGCGTGATCCATTTCTCCGCCATCACCCTCGCGATTCTCGGCCCCGACCAACGCCACGCCTTCTGCGCCGCTCTGGCGCAGGCCCGCGCCGAGGGCAGCCTGATTGCCTTCGACACCAACCTGCGCCCGCGCCTGTGGGAAGGGCCCGAGGCGATGCGCGCAGGCGTCCTCCTCGGCGCGTCGGTGGCCGATATTGTCCTGCCGTCCTTTGACGAAGAAACCGGCCTCTGGGGCGATCAAAGCCCCGCCGAGACCATCGCGCGCTACCAAAAGGCCGGGGCCGCCCGCGTGGTGGTCAAGGATGGCGGCGGCCCGGTCACCCTCTGGTCGGCGGCCCATGGCAGCCGCCAGCACGCCGCCACTCCGGTGGCCCAGATCGTCGACACCACCGCCGCAGGCGACAGCTTCGCCGGAACCTTCCTGGCCCATCTCGCCCAAGGCGCCACCGAGGATGAGGCCGCCCAAAAGGCGATGGCCTTGGCCGCCCGCGTCATCCAGTCGCGCGGCGCCCTCGTGCCCAGCCTCTTCGCCTGAACCAGAACCCGCCGCCGGGGCCGTCTTGCCCCCGGCGGCCTCCCCCCGCTTTGCTGCTTGCCAAATCCTGCCGTCCGAACCGTCGCCCCGGTTCCCCCCCCCGCCGGCCGCAGCCGCAAACGCCCCCCATTGCACCTTTCCCAAATACTCCCGCCGGAGGCGTCCGCCCGCGCCGCCCTCCTGCCGCATCCGGACAGGCGCCCATCAGCGCGACGCCTATCACAGCTGCGCCCAAAAATGTTGCAAACGCACCCCCACATGCCTAACATCCGGTCATTCAGCGCCCGTCAACGCCGTCGCCGCCGCGCGCCCCTGTGACTCGGCCCCACAGTCTTTACCGTCTGGAAAACCCTCAAACCGGAGTCCGTTCCATGATCCGCACCGCCCTGTCCGGCCTTGCCGCTGCCCTTCTTCTGGCCCCGGTGGCTCAGGCCGAAACCGCCATGCCCTTCGCGCTCGACTGGAAGTTCGAAGGCCCCGCCGCGCCCTATTTCGTGGCGCTGGACAAGGGCCACTTCGCCGCCGAAGGCCTTGCGGTCGAAATCACCGAAGGCGCGGGCTCGCTGGATGCGATTCCAAAAGTGGCGACCGGTGCGTTCCCTGTGGGTTTTGCCGATATCAACAGTCTGATGAAATTCCTCGATCAGAACCCCGGCGCGCCGGTGGTGGCTGCGATGATGATCTATGACAAACCGCCCTTCGCGATGGTGGGGCGCAAATCGCTGGGCGTCACGGCGCCGGGCGATATCGCGGGCAAGGTGCTGGGCGCACCGCCCCCGGATGGCGCTTGGGCGCAATTCCCGATCTTCGCCGCCGAAAATGGCATCGACATGGCCTCTGTCACGGTCGAACCCGTGGGCTTCCCCGTGCGTGAACCGATGCTCGCCGAAGGCAAGGTCGCGGCCGTGACCGGCTTCAGCTTCACCTCCAGCCTCAATGTCAAACGCCTCGGCGTGCCCGAAGACGATATCTCGGTCATCCTGATGGCCGATCACGGCGTGGCGCTTTATGGCAATGCCGTCATCGTCAACACCGACTTCGCCGCCGCCAACCCCGAGGCCGTCACCGGCTTCCTGCGCGCGGTGGCCAAGGGCTGGAAGGACACCGTGGCCGATCCGGATGCCGCCATCGCCAGCCTGATCAGCCGCAACCCTGCCGCAGATGCCGAACTCGAAACCGAACGTCTGGCGCTCTCGATCCGCGACAATGTGATGACCGATTGGGTCATGGCCAATGGCCTTGGCAACATCGACCCGGCCCGGATGGAAAAGGCGATCGAGCAGACCAAATCGGTCTACACCTTCACCAACGCGCCCGATGCCGCGCTCTATTTCAACCCCGCTTGGCTGCCCACCGACGGCAGCCTGTCGATGCAATAAGGTTTTGGCCGCCCGGCCCCGCCGGGCGGCACCCCTCATGACCCATCTCATCGACATCAAGGGCGTCACCCACGCCTACCGCACCAAATCGGGCCCGCTTCCGGTGCTCGACGGTCTCAACATCGCCGTGCCGCATGGCGAATTCGCCGCCGTCGTCGGCCCCTCGGGCTGCGGCAAATCCACCCTCACCCGGCTGGTGGCGGGCCTGATGAAGCCCGATCAGGGCGAGGTCTGGCTGCATGGCGAACGCGTCACCAGCCCGCGCAAGACCGTGGGCATGGCCTTTCAGAATCCGGTGCTGCTCGAATGGCGCAGCATCCTGCAAAACGTGATCCTGCCACTGGAAATCGTGGCCCCGCGCATGCCACAGGCCGAGCGCGAGGCGCGCGCGCGCCATCTGCTCGACATGGTGGGCCTCAAGGGGTTCGAGGGCAAGCGCCCCAGCGAACTCTCCGGCGGGATGCGCCAACGCGCCAGCCTGTGCCGCGCCATCGTCCACAAGCCCGATGTGCTCATCATGGACGAACCCTTCGGCGCGCTCGACAATTTCACGCGCGAAGATCTGTGGCAAACCATGCGCGACCTGCGCGCGGCGGAGCCGTTCACATGCGTGCTCATCACCCATGACCTGCGCGAGGCCGTGTTTCTTGGCGATCAGGTCTTTGTGCTATCAGGGCGGCCCGCGCGCACCCAGATGGTGCTCAAGGTGGATCTGCCCGCCGACCGCAAGCTCGACGTGCTCTACCAGCCCCGCGCGCAAGAGATGCTGCACACCTTGCGCGACCAGATCCGCATTGCCCAAGGCCGCGACGGCGAGGTGCATTGATGGAAACCGCGCAGAAAATCGCCGTGCCGCTGATCGCCGTGCTTTTGTTCCTCTTGGCATGGGAAGCCTTGGTCTGGGTCAACGACTGGCCCAATTACAAGATGGCCTCCCCTTCCGATCTGCCGCCCGCCTTCTGGAAATTCCGCTGGCTGTTTCTGGAAATGGGCTGGCAAACCCTGTGGCGCACCGTGCTGGGCCTTGGGTTGGCGGTGGTCTTTGGCACGCT
Source organism: Pseudorhodobacter sp. MZDSW-24AT (assembly GCF_002794355.1). GTDB lineage: Bacteria > Pseudomonadota > Alphaproteobacteria > Rhodobacterales > Rhodobacteraceae > Pseudotabrizicola. Next base: position 100,124 of record NZ_PGOI01000013.1, read on the forward strand.
GATCGGCATGCTGATGGGCTTCTCCCGGATCGCCCGCGACGGGCTTTACCCGCTTCTGGTGGGGTTTAACGCCATTCCAAAGGCCACGCTTGTCCCCGTGATCTCGCTCATCTTCATCGGCCAGCATGATTTCAACACCGTGCTGATGGCCTTCCTGATCAGCTTCTTTCCCATCGCGGTGTCGGTCGGCATCGGCCTGTCCACGCTGGAACCCGAATACCGTGATATCCTGCGCAGCCTTGGCGCCTCGCGGCTCACGATCTTTCGCAAGATCGCCTTGCCCAAGACCCTGCCCGAGTTCTTTGGCGCCCTGAAGGTGTCGGTCACGCTGGCCTTCATCGGCACCAATCTGGTGGAAATCGTGGCCCCCCACGGCCGCGGCCTTGGCGCGCTGTTCAAATCCGGCGAAACCAATGGCGATTACCCGCTGATGTTCGCGGTGCTGATCGCGCTCGCCGCACTTGGCATCCTGCTGTACTACGCGGTGCTGGTGCTTGAACGCATCTTCGCCGGCTGGGCCGAACGCCCGCAAAGCTGACGCAAAGCCCGCAGGGCCGCTGGTGACAGCGGTCATGCGGGAAGGGCGGCCCCGTCCGGCGCGAAAGGCGCGGCAAACGGGTCCACCGGATAACCCACCCCGGTCAGATACAGGCCCTGCGGCGGGCAGACGGGGCCACAGGCCGCGCGGTCGCGCGCCGCCAAGGCCCGGCCCACATCCTCGGGCGTCCAGCCGCCCGCCCCCACCCGCTCCAGCGTGCCAACGATCGAGCGCACCTGATTGTGCAGAAAGCTCCGCGCCCGCAGCGCAAAGCGATATTCCACCCCCCCGGCATAAGGATGCGCGCTGATGGTGATCTCATCCAGCGTCTTCACCGGCGACGCCGCCTGACACATGGTCGAGCGAAAGGTGGTGAAATCATGCAGCCCGATCAACTGCGCCGCCCCCGCCCGCATCGCCCTGAGGTCCAGCGGGTTCAGCACCTGCCACACCCGCCCCCGGTCATGCGTGACGGGCGCGCGCCGCGCCACCAGCCGGAACAGATAGCGCCGCTCGGTCGCGGAGAACCGCGCGTGAAAATCATCCGCCACCCGCGCCGCCGCAATCACCGCCACCGGCGCGGGCTTCATGTGCCAGTTCAACGCCTCGGACAGCCGGAAAGGCGACCAGTCGCGCGCCAGATCCACCGTCGCCACCTGCCCGGTGCCATGCACCCCGGCATCCGTCCGGCCCGCAGCGGCAATCGTATGCGGCCCCGGCTCCAGCCGCGCCAAGGCGGCCTCCACCGTGGCCTGCACCGAAGGCTGCCCGGCGGCCTGCCGTTGCCAGCCCTGAAACGGGCCGCCGTCATAATCGATTTTCAGCGCAAAGCGGGGCATGGCGCTGGTCTTAGCGGATTTGGCCTGCGCCGCAAGCCTGTCATGCATCTGAAGCCCCGCGCCCGGCGGCAAGGGCAGGAGCGCTCCGCGCGGGGAGTATTTCAGAAAGGTGCAAGCCCGAAGGGCATCGCCATTGCCCCCACCACTCCCCCCTACCCAGCGCCCGCCGCCATGCCTATGTTAAGGCCCAGCACAAGGAAACTCTGACGTGGTTCTCTCCTCTCTGACCGATGGCCTCTCGCGCAGGGTGGATGCGCTGACCGGATCGGTGACCGATCTGTTCGACCCCAGCCTGCGCTTGGGCGTCACCGGCCTGTCAGGCGCGGGCAAGACCGTGTTCATCACCGCGCTGGTGGCCAATCTGCTGGACCGGGGCCGGATGCCCCAGCTGACGGCGCAGGCGCAAGGCCGGATCGAAACCGTGCTCTTGCAGCCCCAACCCGACCTGACCTTGCCGCGCTTTGATTACGAAAGCCATCTCACCGCCCTGATGGGCGCCGATCCGCGCTGGCCGCAATCCACCCGTACGGTGTCGGAACTGCGCCTGTCTTTCCGGCTGCGCCCCTCGGGCTTTCTCGGGCTGACAGGACCCGGCCGCCTGCATCTCGATATCGTGGATTACCCCGGCGAATGGCTGCTTGACCTGTCGCTTCTGGACAAGGACTACACCCGCTGGGCCAGTGAAACGCTGGAGCGCATCGCCAAGCGCCCCGAAGCCGCCGCCTTTCTGGCCGAGGCCCGGGCCGAGGACGGGGCGCTCACGCTGGATGAGCTGCGGGCGCAATCGCTTGCTGCCGCCTTCACCGCCTATCTGAACGCCGCACGCGGCAAGGGCTGGTCGGATCTCACCCCCGGGCGCTTTCTCTTGCCGGGGGAGCTTGCGGGATCACCCGTGCTGACCTTCGCGCCGATCCCGCAACCCGCCAGCGCCCCGCGCGGCAGCCTCTGGCGCGAGATGGAGCGGCGGTTCGAGGCCTATAAGGCCAAGGTCGTCAAACCCTTTTTCCGTGAACATTTCTCGCGCATCGACCGGCAGGTGGTGCTGATGGATGTGCTGGGCGCCATCCACGCGGGCCCGCGCGCGGTGGAAGACCTGCGCCGCACCATGGCCGAGATCCTCTCGGCCTTCCGCCCGGGCGCGAATGGCTGGCTCAGCCGCATTCTGGGCGGCAAGCGGGTCGAGAAGATCCTCTTTGCCGCCACCAAGGCCGACCATTTACACCACCATCAGCACCCGGCGCTCACCGCGATCACCGAGGCACTGTTGTCCGATGCCCGCCGCCGCGCCGATTTTTCCGGCGCGCGCACGATGGCGCTGTCGCTGGCCAGCCTGCGTGCCACGGTCGAAGACTCGGTGCAACGCGACGGCGCTCCGCTCGATCTGGTGCGCGGGCGGCTGATCTCCACCGGCAAACAGGCCGCGATGTATGCGGGCGATCTGCCCGGCGATCCCGCCCGCATCCTTGCCCCCGCGCGCGAAGGGGCGGAACGCTGGCTGGATGCCGATTTCTCGCTGATGGGCTTTGCCCCCGCCCGCATGACCCTGCGGCCCGGCGAAGGGCCGCCCCATATCCGACTGGACCGCGCCGCCGAATTCCTGATCGGAGACCGGCTGTGACCGACCTGCCCCCGCCCGCCCGCAAGCCCTTGATCCTCGAGCTGGAGGAAGAGCTCGATCCCGCCGCCGCCGCCCCGGTGCCGGATGATCTGCCGCAAGGTCAGGCCATGCAGCTGGCCGCCCGCCTCCGCGCGCCGCGCTCGCCGCTGGCGCGCTTTGCGCTCTGGGCCTTTACCGCCTTCTTCACCTTCGCCCTCTCGGTCGCGGCCTATGATTTCGTGACCGGCCTCTTTGCCCGCAACCCGCTCTTGGGCTGGGTCGCGGGGGTGCTCTTGGCGCTGGCCTTGCTGGCCGCTGTCCTGCTGGCGGGGCGCGAATGGTCTGCCTATCTGCGCCTGCAACGGCTCGATCATCTGCGACAAGCGGCGCGCACCGCCCGCCAAAGCGCCGATCTGAAATCCGCGCGGCGCACGGTCGCGGCGCTCACCGGGCTTTATGCCGCGCGCGCCGACACCGCCTGGGGCCGCGCCCGCCTCGCCGAGCGTGAGGCCGAGGTGCTTGACGCCGATGCCCTCCTCTCCTTGGCCGAGGCAGAGCTTCTTCCCCCCCTCGACGCCCGCGCCCGGGCCGAGGTCGAGGCGGCGGCACGCCAAGTGGCGATGGTCACGGCGCTGGTGCCACTGGCGCTCGCGGATGTGGCGACGGCGCTGGTGGCCAATCTGCGCATGGTCCGCCGCATTGCCGAGATTTACGGCGGGCGCTCGGGCGCGCTGGGCTCATGGGGCCTGTTGCGCCGCGTCTTCGCCTCGCTGCTGGCCGCCGGCGCTTTGGCGCTCACGGACGATCTGATCGGCTCGGTCGCGGGCGGCGGCGTGCTTGCAAAACTCTCGCGCCGCTTTGGCGAAGGTGTGGTCAATGGCGCGCTCACCGCCCGCGTGGGCCTTGCCGCCATCGAGCTGTGCCGCCCGATGCCTTTTGTCGCGGTGGAACGCCCCTCCACCTCTGGCACCGTCAGCCGGGCGCTGGCAGGGCTCATCCCGCGCAAGTCCTGACCCCGCAGCACATCTCGCCATCGGTCGGATGCGCTCCGCGCGGGAGTATTTGGAAAAGGTGCAAATCAGGCGGGCGCTCTTGGATTTGCACCTTTCTCAAATACTCAAAATCCGACAGCGCCGCTCAGCGGTCAGCCTGCGCCCGCAACCGCGACTCGACCCGGCGCAGGATCAGGCTCAGCCCGATCGTCATCGTCAGATAGATCAGCGCGGCCACGTTATAGGTCTCGAAATAGCGGAAATTGGCCGCCGCCGTCACCTTGGCCAGCTGCGCCACATCCGTCACCCCCAGCACCGACACCAGCGAGCTGTCTTTCACCATCGCCACAAAGTCATTGCCCAAAGGCGGCAGGATCATGCGAAAAGCCTGTGGAAAGACGATGTGGCGAAAGCGCTGCCAGCCACTCAGGCCCAGCGCCTGCGCCGCTTCCACCTGCCCCGCAGGCACCGCCTGCAGCCCGGCACGGAAGATTTCGGCCAGAAAGGCGGAATAGGCCAGCATCAGCGCGATCACCGCCCGCGCGATCAACGGGAAATCCCGGGTGCGCCAAGGCTCCAGCCCCAAGGGTTCGATCACCGCATTGACTGCCGCCACCATGAGCGGCGCCAGCACAAAGGCCACGTAAAGCAGAAGCACCAGGATCGGCACGCCCCGCATGATCTCGATATAAAGCCGCGCCAGCTGCCGCAGCAGGACAAAGCGCGACAGCCCCATCACCGCAAGGCCAAGGCCGATCACACAGGCGCCCAGATAGGCGACCACCGCGACGATCACCGTCACGCCGATCCCCTTGGCCAGCGTGGAGAGCACCGCGCCATAGACCGGGTCCGACATCACCTGCCAGAACAGCGCAAGGCCGGTGATCACAAGGATCACCAGCCACCAGGGAAAATCCTTGTCAGGCGCGGTTTGCGGCGTCATGGCGCGCGTGCCCCGGCAGCGGCGCCGGGGCTTTTGGCCTTACTCGCCCATCTTATACTCAAGGAACCACTTGGTGTTCAGCGCCTCCAGCGTGCCATCCGCCTCCAGCGCCGCGATGCCGGCGTTGATCGGCGCCACCAGATCGGATCCCTTGGGGAAGATGAAGCCGAAATCCTCGGTCCCCAGCTTGTCGCCCACGATCTTCAGCCCGCCGTTGGACGCATCGACATAGCCCTGCCCCGCCGTGCCATCGGTCAGCACCAAGTCAACATCGCCCGCCCGCAGCGCCTCGACCGTGGCGCCAAAGGTCTCGAACAGCTTCACGCGCGGATTGGCCTCGTTGCCATCCAGCACCTCATAAACCCCGACATAGAACGGCGTCGTCCCCGGCTGCGCCGCCATCAGCAGATCCGCATCCGCCGCAAAGCCCGCCGCATCGCTGAACCGTGTCTCGTCGCCGCGCACCAGCATCACCATCTCGCTGGTCATGTAGCGATCCGAGAAATCCACCATCGCCTTGCGGTCCTCGCGGATGGTGATCCCGGTCATGCCAAGGTCGAACTGCCCCTCCGACACCGCCGGGATCATCGCATCCCAGGAGATCGTCTGATAGCGGGGGGTAAAGTTCAGCCGCTCGGCCAGCGCCGCCATCGCGTCATATTCCCAGCCCACCGCCGCGCCCGATGCGTCCAGAAACTGCAAGGGCGGATAGGCGTTCTCTGTCACCACCACCACCTCGCGCCCCCCCAGATCCGGCAGATCCTGCGCCTGCGCGAAAGGGGCGGTCAGGGCAAGAGCAGCAAGGGCAAAGGCAGCACAGGCAAGGGTCGGCGTCATGGGTCAGGCTCCCGAAGTGATGATGACAAGACTATGACGCGGCCTCCCCCCCTCGGCAAGAGCGCCCCCGCCCGCCCGCTTCGCAAAACGTCGCAGCCCTCCGTGGCAACGCCGCTGCGGGGGGCTCGATGCCCCCTGCGGCGGCGGCCCCGCGTCAGGCACCGCCCCCGCATGCCGCACAGCCCGGGCGCCGCTTCACGCCAATCACCCGCGTCTGGGCATAAAGCGCGTCGTGAATCAGCAAGCGTCCGGTCAGGCCTTCGCCCGCCCCGGTCAGATGCTTCACCGCCTCCATCGCCATCATCGCCCCGATCACCCCCGGCAAGGGCGCCGCCACCCCGGCCTCGGCACAGCTGGGCACCATCCCAGGTGCGGGGCGCTCGGGGAAGACGCATTCGAAACACGGCCCCCCCGCCGCCGGATCATAAACCCCGATCTGGCCTTCCCATTGCGTGATCGCCGCTGCAATCAACGGCTTGCCCGCCGCCGCGCAGACCCGGTTCACCAGATAGCGGGTGTCAAAATTATCCGTGCCGTCCAGCACCAGATCATATTCGGCCACCAGCTCCGCCGCGAAGGCGGCCTCGAACCGCCGATGATAGGGGCGCACCTCGATGAACGGGTTCAAGGCCTTCATCGCGATCTCGGCGGAAAACACCTTCGGCATCCCGATTCGCGCATCGGCATGGATGATCTGACGTTGCAGGTTCGACCCTTCGACCACATCGCCATCGATCACCCCGATCACCCCCACCCCGCTGGCCGCCAGATACATCAGCGCCGGGCTTCCCAGCCCGCCCGCGCCCACCACCAGCACCCGCGCGGCCTTCAGGCTCTTCTGCCCCGGTCCGCCAATCTCGCGCAGCATGATGTGGCGCGCATAGCGGTCCAGCTCCACCGGTGAAAACGCCCCTCGCGGCGCCTCGGCCACCGGGGCCACCACCCGTCCGCGCAAGCGCACCAGCCCCGCGCGGTAAATCCGCACCACCGCCGCCAAGACCCCCAGCAGGAACCAGCCGCGCAGATCGCCGCCGACGAAATCCCCCAGTTGCGCAGGCATCGCCGGGGAATGCGCCAGAAGCAACACCACCAGCCAGCCCCAGGCCGCCAGCCAGACCCAACGCCCGGGCCAGCCCAGCACGCGCCCCGCGCCAAACACCACCGCAAAGCCCAAAAGCCCGATCACGCCGCGCCCCCGCTCACGCGCGCCCGGTGGAGCCAAAGCCCCCTGACCCGCGCGCCGTATCGTCCAGCGCCTCCACCACGGCAAAGCGCGCCTGCACCACCGGGGCCACAATCATCTGCGCCACCCGGTCGCCATGCTGCACCGTATAGGGCTGATCGCTCAGGTTCACCAAAGCCACCCCCAAAGGCCCGCGATAATCGCTGTCAATCGTGCCCGGCGTATTGGGCAGGGTGATCCCCGATTTGGTGGCCAGCCCCGAACGGGGGCGGATCTGCATCTCGAACCCCACCGGAATCTCCACCCGGATGCCCGTCGGGCAAATCGCCCGCTGCATCGGGGCCAGCGTAAAGCCGGTGCCACGCATCTCGGGCGGCAGATTGGCGCGGATATCCGCCCCCGCCGCCCCCGGCGTCTCATAGCGCGGCAAGGGCAAATCACGGTCCGCCCAGTCTTCAAACACGATTTTCACCACCGGGCTCATGGCACCAATGCTCCTATCTCTGTCGCAATCTTTTCGGCCAGCCGCCGCGCCACCGCCTCCTTGGCCATGCGCGGCCAGACCTCGGCCCCGGCCTCGGAAATCACCGTCACCGCGTTTTCCGCGCCGCCCATGATCCCGGTCGCGGGCGACACATCATTCGCCACGATCCAGTCACAGCCCTTGCGCAGCCGCTTGGCAGTCGCATGCTCTTCCACCCGCTCTGTCTCGGCGGCAAAGCCCACCACCAAGGCCGGACGCGGCACCCCGCGCGACACGCTGGCCAGAATGTCGGGGTTTTCCGCGAATTCAAGCTGCGGGGCACGGCCCGCGCTGTCCTTCTTCATCTTTTGCGCGCCCGCATTGGCCACCCGCCAATCGGCCACCGCCGCCGCCATCACCGCCACATCGGCAGGCAAGGCCGCCTGCACAGCCCGGAGCATCTCGGCCGCCGTCTCCACCCGCACCACGCGCACCCCCATGGGTGGCGGCACCGCCGCAGGCCCGGTGACAAAGGTCACTTTGGCCCCCAGATCGCGCAAGGCCGCCGCAATCGCCGTGCCTTGCGCGCCGGAACTGCGGTTGGCGATATAGCGCACCGGGTCAATCGGCTCATGCGTCGGCCCCGAGGTCACAATCACATGCCGCCCGGCCAGCGGCCCCTCCCCCAGCGCCGCCTCCACCGCCGCGACAATCTCGGCCGGTTCCGCCATCCGCCCCGGCCCGAACTCGCCGCAGGCCATCTCGCCCGCATTGGGGCCCACCACCTGCACGCCATCGCCTTGCACCAGCGCCAGATTGCGCTGCGTCGCCGGATGCTGCCACATGCGCACATTCATCGCAGGCGCGATCAGCACCCGCTTGTCCGTCGCAAGGAGCAGGGTCGAGGCCAGATCATCCGCCCGCCCCGCCGCCATCTTCGCCATCAGATCCGCCGTCGCCGGAGCCACCACCAGCAGATCCGCCGCGCGGCTCAACTGGATATGGCCCATCTCGGCCTCATCGGTCAGATCGAACAAATCCTGATACACCTTGTGCCCGGCCAGCGCCGATACGCTCAGCGGCGTCACGAACTCCGCCCCCGCCCGCGTCAGGACCGGCACCACACTTGCCCCCGCCTTTTGCAAAATCCGGATCAATTCCAGAGACTTATAGGCCGCGATGCCGCCGCCGATGATCAAAAGCACCCGTTTTCCGGCCAGCATCCCGCGCCCCCTGTTTGCCCCCGGACGTTAGGGCGCAATGTGCGCCAAAGGCAACACCCCCTCAGCGGAACGCGTCGCAAGGGTCTTCGCGCAAAATCGGCTCGGTGACCAGCCAAAGATCATAGGGCGCCTCCGTCGGAGCGGTGCCCTCCATCTGCCCGACCGAAATCACCGACACCCCCGGCGCCGCCTCGGCCAGCACCGCAGGCACCCCCCAATCGCGCCGCGCATGGCCCGATCCGGTGATCACCGCCACCGGCGGCCCCACCTCTTCCAGCGCGCGCAAGACCGCCCGCGCAAGGTAGGCGTCACGCAGCCGCTGCGCCTGCACCATCCCGGGCAAGATCTCGGGCGGCATCGCGTTGCAATGCGCCGCCAACTGCTCGGCCTCGCGCGCGGCCTGCTCCGCCTCGGGCAGCACGCGCGCAAGTCCCGGCCCCCCCGGCATCACCGCCAGCGCGCCTTCGGTTACCGACCGCCGGGCAAGCGCACGCGGCACTTCTGCCCCGTAATGCCGTGCGTCGCGGGCGGCCACGAAAATCGGGTAATACATCTGGAAATCCGGCCAGCCACTCTCGGCCCAGCCCAGCGCCCGCGCCACGGCCTCTGCATCGCCCAGATCCTCCGGCACCCGCTCCGCCGCATCCGCGCTCAACTGCTCCCACACCACCGCGCGCGGGGCCAGCGAAAACACCGCCCGCGCCTGATTCATATGGTGGTCCGGGTTGTCATGCACCTCGCCCAGCACCACCACATCGGCGCGCGGCATCGCATCCAGCACATCAGGCGTGATCTGCTCGGCCCGGGCCACAGCGCCCCAGCCCAGCAGGGCGATGGCCAGAATCCCACCTTTCATAGCAGGAAGTGATGCACTTCCCGCGTCTGCGTTTCCAGATTCCGCCGCATCTTGGTGAATGCCGCCGCCTCCAGCTGCCGCACCCGCTCCTTGCTCAGCCCCAGCTCTTCGCCAAGGCTTTCCAGCGTGCGCGGCTCCTCACGCAGCTTGCGCTCGGCCACGATGAACCGCTCGCGCGGGTTCAGCGCCTGCATTGCGGTGATCAGCCAGCCGCGCAGCCGTTCGGCATCATGCGACAGCTCCACCTGCTCGGCCGCGCCCGCCGCATCATCCTCCAGCGCGTCAATCCACTCGCGCCCGTCCTCATCGCTCGACTGCGTGGCGTTGAGCGAGAAGTCGGACCCCGACAGCCGCCCCTCCATCATCTCGACATCGGCCAGCGGCACGCCCACCTCGGTGGCCACCATCTGCCGCAGCTGGAACTGGTCCAACACCTCACCGCGCTGTGCCGCCTCGCGCTCCAGCTTGGCCTGCACCCGGCGCAGGTTGAAGAACAAGGCCTTCTGGCTGCTGGTCGAACCGGTCCGCACCATCGACCAGTTGCGCATCACGTAATCCTGAATGCTCGCCTTGATCCACCACACCGCATAGGTGGAAAACCGCACGCCACGGTCCGGATCAAACTTGTCCGCCGCCTTCATCAGGCCCAAGGACGCCTCTTGAATCAGATCCGGCATCGGCGCGCCATAGCGGCGGAACTTGGCTGCCATGCTGATCGCCAAGCGCATATAGGCCGTGATCAACCGATGCAGCGCCCGCTCGTCGCGCTGGTCGCGCCACGCATAGGCCAGCTTCAACTCCGTCTCGGCATCCAGCAATTCAGCCCGCATCGCTTGGCGGGACATGGTTTGGTCGCTATATCCGTCCAGTGCCATTTCGCTTCCCCCAGTGTTCGCTTGCCGCAAGAATACTGCGGCTCAGATCCCGCTTTTGAAAGGTTATACGCCGCGTGCCGCCAACCGGATCACTTCTTGCATCGACTTTTTCTCTCCCCGCGCTAACGCTGGTCGTGGGGGGCGCCCGTTCGGGCAAATCGCGGCTCGCGGAACGCCTCGTCACCGCCAGCCGCCGCCCCCGCAGCTACATCGCCACCGCCCAAGCCTTCGACGATGAAATGCGCGCCCGCATCGCGCAGCACCGCGCCGACCGTGGCCCCGACTGGCACACGCGCGAGGCGCCGACCGACCTTGCCGCCGCCCTCGCCGCCTGCCCGCCCGGCAGCGCCATCCTGATCGATTGCGCCACGCTCTGGCTGACAAACCACCTGCTCGCGGGCGATGACCTCGCCCTGGCCAGCGACGCGCTGATCCACAGCCTCACCACCCACCCCGACCCCATCGTCATCGTCTCGAACGAGGTGGGCTGGGGCATCGTCCCCGAAAACGCCCTTGCCCGGCAGTTCCGTGATGCCCAAGGCCGCTTGAACCAGCAGATCGCCGCCCGCGCGGACAGCGTGCTCGGCGTGATGGCGGGCCTGCCCTTCGCGCTCAAGGGGCCCTTGCCCGAGGGGGCGCTCTAGATGCGCCTGCATCTCGTTCGCCATGGTCCCACCCATGCCAAAACCATGATCGGCTGGACCGACCTGCCCGCCGATCTGTCCGACACCGCCGCCCTCGCCCGGCTGTCGGCCCACCTTCCTGCCGATGCCGCCCTGATCTCCTCCGATCTCTCCCGTGCCGTCACCACCGCCGACGCGCTCGCCCGCCCCGGCCGCCACCGCCTGCCGCATGATCCGTCATGGCGCGAACTCCACTTCGGCGCGTGGGAGCAACAAACCTTTGCGCAGGCCGAGGCCGGCGATCCCGCCCATATCCGCGCCTTCTGGGAAACCCCCGGCCCCATCCGCGCGCCGGGCGGCGAAAGCTGGGATGACATCACCGCCCGCATCGGCGCGGCCCTTGCCCGCCTGCCCGACACCACCATCGTCGTCTGCCATTTCGGCGCCATCCTTGCCGCATTGCAATGCTGCCTTGGCCTCTCCGCCACCGATGTCTTTGCCCATAAGATCGACAATCTTTCGGTGACCGAATTGCACAAAACCGCAGCAGGCTGGCAGGCCGCGCGCATCAATCACATTCCGTGATGGACCTGCGCAAGATTCATCACTTGCCTTTGCGCCGCCTCTGACGCTCGCTGCGCGGAAAGCAACCGGAAAGGCCCCGCCCATGACCCAACCTTATGATCTTGTGATTGGCGACCGCGCCTATTCCAGCTGGAGCTTGCGCGGCTGGCTGCTGTTCGATGCCTTTGGCATTCCGGTCACCCTGCACCGCGCGCGGCTTTATACCGATGAACTGCCCACCCTGCTCCGGCAGTTTCATCCGGCCCGCACCGCGCCCACCATCCGCACGCCCGACGGGGTGGTCATCCCCGAAAGCCTTGCGATTGCCGAAGAACTGGCCTCGCGCCACCCGCAGGCCGGGATCTGGCCCGAAACCCCCAAGGCCCGCGCCATCGCCCGGGTGCTGGCGGCCGAAATGCACGCAGGCTTTACCGCGCTGCGCAGCCATTGCCCGATGAACCTCCGCGTGAGCTACACCGACTGCGCGCCCCCGCAAGGCGTGCTGGATGATCTGGCGCGGCTCGAAACCCTGTGGGACTGGGCATGGGAGCAAACGGGGGAGCAAACGGGCGCGGCCACATGGCTTTGCGGCGCCTATTCCGCCGCCGATGTGTTCTTCGCCCCCGTCGCCACCCGCATCGCCACCTACAACCTTCCGGTCGGCCCGCGCGCCATGGCCTATGTGCAGGCGCATCTGGCGCATCCCTCCTTCCGCCAATGGCGGGCAATGGGCCTTGTCGATGGCGCCGATCAGGCGTTTTACCGCCGCGATTACCCCACCCGGGCTTGGCCCGGCCCCGCGCCCTTGCTCGCCCATGCCGTAGAGGGAACCGAGGCCGAAAACACCGCCTGCCCCTATTCCGGCCAGCCCGTCACCCATGTGCTGGCGCTTCAAGGGCGCCGCTTTGGGTTCTGCAACGCCTTCTGCCGCGACAAAACCGTGGCCGACCCCGCGGCATGGCCGAAGTTCATGGCCTTGTTGTAATGGGGCGCCGCACAGGCGCGCCGCAGCGGCGTTAACCGATCGCTAACCCTGCCCCGTTAACCCATTGCCACGGGATCGGGGGAAGGCATGGTCGCCAAAGCCTATACAGTGGCCTTCGAAGGGGTCGAGGCGCGTCTGGTCGAGGTGCAATGCGCCGTCTCGCCCGGCATGCCCGCCTTCACGGTGGTGGGCCTGCCCGACAAGGCGGTGTCCGAAGCGAAAGAGCGGGTGCGCGCCGCGCTCAGCGCCATGTCGATCGCGCTTCCGACCAAGAAAATCACCATCAACCTCTCGCCCGCCGACCTGCCGAAAGAAGGGTCACACTTCGATCTGCCCATCGCACTGGCCTTGCTGGCCGCCATCGACATCCTGCCCCGGGATGAGGTGGAGGGCACGGTGGCCTTGGGAGAACTCGCGCTGGATGGCCGCCTGATCGCGGTGATCGGCGCCCTGCCCGCCGCCATGGCCGCCGCCGACAGCGACCGCGCGCTGCTCTGCCCGCGCGCCTGCGGCGCCGAAGCGGCATGGGTGGGGGCCACCGAAGTGCTCGCCGCCGCCTCGCTGGACGAGGTGGTGCGCCACTACACCGGGCAAAGCCCCCTCCCCCCCGCCGAAGCGGGCGAGGTGGTCTCGGCCCGCAACGGCCGCGACATGGCCGAGGTCAAAGGCCAAGAACGCGCCAAGCGCGCGCTGGAAATCGCAGCGGCCGGCCGCCACCACATGCTGATGGTGGGCACGCCCGGTTCTGGCAAATCGATGCTGGCCGCCCGCCTGCCCGGCATCCTGCCCCCCCTCTCGGCGGTCGAGGCCTTGGAAACCTCGATGATCCACTCGCTGGCAGGGCTTTTGTCCGAAGGCGGCATCTCCCGCGACCGCCCGTTTCGCGAACCCCACCACACCGCCTCGATGGCCGCGATCGTGGGCGGCGGCAAAGGCGCCAAACCCGGTGAGATCTCGCTGGCCCATAACGGGGTGCTGTTTCTGGACGAATTCCCCGAATTCCCGCGTCAGGTTCTGGAAACCCTGCGCCAACCCATCGAAACCGGCGAGGTGATGGTGGCCCGCGCCAATGCGCATATCCGTTATCCCTGCCGCTTCCTGCTGCTCGCCGCCGCCAACCCCTGCCGCTGCGGCTATCTCTCCGATCCGGCCCGCGCCTGCGCCAAGGCCCCGCTCTGCGGCGACGACTATCTGGGACGCATCTCCGGCCCGCTGATGGACCGCTTCGATCTGCGCGTCGATGTGCCCCCCGTCGCCTATGCCGATCTCGACCTGCCCGCAACGGGCGACTCATCGGCCAGCATCGCGGCCCGCGTGGCCGCGGCCCGCGCCCGCCAAGCCAGCCGCTACGCCGACACCCCCGGCCTGCGTGTGAACGCCGATCTCGAAGGCCACCGGCTGGAAGAGGTGGCCACCCCCGATGCCCAAGGCCGCGCGCTGATCACCCGCGTCGCCGAGCGCATGGGCCTCACCGCACGCGGCTATCACCGTGTGCTGCGGGTGGCGCGCACCATCGCCGACCTCGACGCCTCCGCCCAAGTCCGCGCGCCCCATGTGGCCGAAGCGGTCAGCTACCGCTTCTCGCCCACCGCCAAAGAATAGCACCCCCGGCCACAAATTTTCTGCGAAAATTTGCTCTCTGCCCCACCCCCGAATTTTCGCAGAAAATTCGTATCAGCTAGGCCCGGCGCTTCGCCTCGATCACCTCCCAGATCCGCGCCGCCGTATTGGTGCCGTCGAATCGCTCCAGCTCCTGTATCCCGGTGGGCGAGGTCACGTTGATCTCGGTCAGCCAATCACCGATCACGTCAATGCCCACAAACACCTGCCCATTGTCGCGCAGCACCGGACCGATCTTGGCACAGATCTCCAGATCCCGCGCGGTCAGCCCCACCTTCTCGGGGCGCCCGCCCGCATGCATGTTTGACCGGGTCTCGCCGTCCTGTGGCACGCGGTTGATCGCCCCGACCGGCTCCCCGTTGACCAGAATCACCCGCTTGTCCCCTGCCGAAACCGCCGGCAAGAACTTCTGCACGATCAGCGGCTCGCGGTTCATGCCAGTGAACATCTCATGCAGACTGGCCAAATTGCGGTCATTCGGGTCCAGCCGAAACACCCCCGCGCCCCCATTTCCATACAGCGGCTTCAGGATGATATCGCCATGCCGCGCCTTGAAGGCACGGATCGTCTGCAAATCCCGCGCAATCGCCGTCGGCGGCGTCAACTCCGGAAAGCGCAGCACCAGCAGCTTCTCCGGGAAGTTGCGCACCCAGAACGGATCATTCACCACCAAGGTCCGCGGATGAATCATCTCAAGCAGATGCGTCGTCGTGATATAGCCCATGTCAAACGGCGGGTCTTGCCGAAGCCAGACCACATCCATCTCCGACAGGTCCACCTCCACCTCGGGCCCGTAACTCACATGGTTCCCGACCTCGCGCCGCAGCTCGATCCAGAACCCCCGCGCCATCACCCGACCTTCAACAAAGGCCAAGCGGTCTGGCGTGTAATAAAACAACGTATGGCCCCGCGCCTGCGCCTCCAGCGCAATGCGGAACGTGCTGTCGGCATTGATATTGACCGACCCGATCGGGTCCATCTGCAAGGCAACCTTGAGCGGCATGGGCAATCCTCCGTGATCGCGCAAGCTTTGGCGCAAACCCAAGGAAGATGCAAACCGTCAGGCCGCGAAGGCGTTTTCCAACACCGCGATCCGGCCGGCGCCATCCACCAGCGCCACGTCAAACCGCACAGGCGTGGCCTGCCCTGCAGGCTCCCCCCCCAGAAAACAGGCGGCCGAGGCCGTGATTCGCGCCATCTGCCGCGCAGTCACCCGCTCGGCCGCGATGGCATGGCTGCGCGCCTGCTTCACTTCGATGAAAATCACCTCGGCGCCGTCACGCGCGATCAGGTCGATCTCTCCGCCGGGCCCGCGCCAGCGCCGCGCCACCACCGGACGGCCGGACCGATCGTAAAGCCGCGCCACCTGATCTTCGGCGGCAACCCCGGCATGAAAGCTTCTGCGCCCTGTCATTCTGCCTCCTCCCCCGCGCGTCCCCGCGCCAAAGCAAGTTGATACACATCACGCTTTGGCATGCCGAACGCATCGGCGATGGCCGCAGCGGCATCTTTCACCGTCATCGTGGCCAAGGCGCGGTCCAGCGCCGCCTCCACCGTTCCGGCATCGGCCTGCACCGCTTCCCCGCGATCAATCAGCAACACGATTTCGCCCTTCACATCCCGCCCTTCATAGGCGGCCACAAGTTCGCCCAAGGTGCCCCGGGTGACCTCTTCAAACCGTTTCGTCAGTTCCCGGCACACCACCGCCTGTCTCTCTTCTCCGAAGCATTGCACGCTGACCATTAATGTTTCCCGAATTCTCTTCGGGCTTTCATACAAAATCACCGTCGCCCCGACATGGGCGAGTCCGCTCAGAAAGCTGCGGCGCGCGGCCTTGGCGCTTGGGGGAAAGCCTGCGAACAAGAAGCGGTCCGAGGGCAGGCCCGACACGGTCAGCGCGCACAGCACCGCCGAAGCGCCGGGGGCGGCCAGCACCGGCAGCCCCGCGCCGATCGCCGCGCGGGCCAGGCCGAAGCCGGGGTCCGAGATCAGCGGCGTGCCCGCCTCGGAGGCATAGACCACCGATTTTCCCTCCTGCAGCGCCCGCATCAAGCGCGGCAGCGCCTGCGCCTCATTGTGCTCATGATAGGGCACCAGCGGCCGGTCTTTCAGCGCAACGCCATGAATTTCCATCAGATGTCTCAGGCTGCGCGTGTCTTCTGCCGCAAGCACATCCGCCCCCGCCAGCAGATCCAGCGCCCGCAGCGTGATGTCGCGGGCCGCACCGATCGGGGTCGCGATGAAATGCAGTCCCGGCGCGATCTGGCGGGCCGCGGCCACAAAGGCAGGCATATCGGGCAGGTTTGGGCTTTCGGCTGGCATCGGGCTGGTCCTGACAAGTTTACTTCGTCCGCCATTGCCCGTAAGTTCAGCCTCAGAAGCTGCGCCTTTCGGGAAAAGGAAGTCCTTATGTTGTCTGTTCTGAGCCGGGCCCGCAAGTCGCTGGGTCGTGCCGCCATTGCTGCCGCAGCGCTTGCCTTGGCGGCCTGCCAACCCGCTGCCGGCCCGGGGGCCAGCGGTCCTGCCATCGATTCGTCCGCCCCTGTCGTCGTCGCGCTTCTGGTGCCCTCGGGCTCCGGTCAGGCCAGTGACGAGCTTCTGGCGCGCTCCTTGCAGAATGCGGCGCGGCTCGCCGTCTCGGATCTGGGCACCAACCGCATCGACCTGCGCGTCTACAACACGTCCGGCCAGCCGGCGACCGCACAGGCGATGACCACGCAGGCCATCGCCGACGGGGCAAAGATCATCCTCGGCCCGGTGTTCGCGCAAGAGGCCAATGCCGCCGGGGCCGCCGCGCGCGCCCAAGGGGTCAATGTGCTGGCCTTTTCCAACAATCCCGATATCGCGGGGGGCAATGTCTTCATCCTCGGCCCCACCTTCGGCAACACCGCCGCGCGTCTGGCCACCTATGCCGTGCGCAACGGCAAGCGCCGGATCATGGTGGTGCATGACCAGAACACCGCAGGCCAGCTGGGCCGCGCCGCCATCGAACAGGGCGTTGCCCGCGCCGGTGGCACGGTGGTCGGGGTCGATTCCTATGAATTCTCGCAAAACGGCGTCGTGTCGGCCGCGCCGCGCATCGCCGCCACCGCGCGCGACACCAGCGCCGATGCCGTCTTCCTCACCGCCGATACCGCAGGCGCCCTGCCGCTGATCAGCCAGTTGCTGGCCGACAATGGCATGGGTCCCGCCGCCACCCAGTTCATCGGCCTGACCCGCTGGGATATCCCGCAGGCGACCCTCGCGCTGCCGGGCGTGCAAGGGGGCTGGTTCGCCCTGCCGGATCCGGCGCTTTACCAGCAGTATCAGTCGCGCTATCAGGCCGCCTTCGGCGAGGCACCGCACCCGATTTCAGGCCTTGCCTATGATGGCATCGCGGCAATCGGCGCGCTGCTCAAGCAAGGCCGCGCCACGGCGCTGACCGGACAGGCGCTCACCCAATCGGCAGGCTTCGTGGGGGTCAACGGCATCTTCCGCCTGCGCTCCGATGGGCAGAACGAACGCGGGCTCGCAGTGGCCGAGATCCGCAACAATCAGGTCATGATCATTGACCCCGCCCCGCGCAGCTTCGGCGGCGCCGGCTTCTAAGGCGGCACCCCGCCGATGGCGCAGGCCCATCCGCCGTCGCAGCCCCTCTCTGGCGCCGCCCTTACGGCTGCGCCAGAGAGCGATCTTGTCGCCGCTCCCCTGCCCGACATGCTGCTCCCCCCCGCGCAGATCTTCGACCCGAAGGCCTGCCTCTCCGCGATTGCCGCCGAGGCCGCCACCGCGCCCGACAGCCGGGCGCTGCGCAGCCTTGCCGTGCAGCACCTGAGCGAGGCGCGCCACCGTGGCAACGCCGCGCTGGCCGAGGCCTTCACCCGCCGCCCGCGTGACGCACGCGCGCTGGTGCTGGGCCAGTCGGTGTTGACCGATGGGCTGGTGCGCGTGGCGCTCGAAGTCGCCTGCCGCTGGCTCCACCCGCTCCCGAACCCCACCGAGTCCGAGCGCATCGCCGTCGTCGCCGTCGGCGGCTATGGCCGCGCCGAGATGGCCCCCGCCTCCGACGTCGATCTGCTCTTCCTCACCCCGTGGAAGACCACGCCTTGGGCAGAGAGCGTGGTGGAATCCATGCTCTACATCCTGTGGGACCTGAAGCTGAAGGTCGGTCACGCCACCCGCACCGTCAAGGATTGCATCCGGCTCGGGCGCGAGGACATCACCATCCGCACCGCCTTGCTCGAACACCGTTTCATCGCCGGTCACCAGCCGCTGGCCACCGAACTCGGCGACCGGCTCTGGGCCGAACTGTTCCGCAACTCCGGCCCCGAATTCATCGAAGCCAAGCTCACCGAACGCGCCGAGCGTCACAAACGCCAAGGCGGTCAGCGCTATGTGCTGGAACCCAACGTCAAAGAGGGCAAGGGCGGCCTGCGCGATCTGCAAACCCTCTACTGGATCGGCAAATACCTGCACCGCGTCCCCGCCGCCCGCGAACTCGTCGCCATCGGCCTGTTCCGCCCCGAGGAATATGAAACCTTCCGCACCGCCGAAGAATTCCTCTGGGCCGTGCGCTGCCATCTGCATTACATCACCGGCCGCGCCATGGACCAGCTCACCTTCGACCTTCAGGTCGAAGTCGCCGACCGCATGGGCTACCGCGATGCCGGTGGCCGCCGCGCGGTGGAAATCTTCATGCAGGATTACTTCCGCCACGCCACCCGCGTGGGCGAGCTGACCCGCATCTTCCTCACCGAACTCGAAGCCCGCCACGCCAAGCCCGAAGCCAGCCTCTTCGGCATCTTCAAGCGCAAGAAACGCGTCCGCGAAGGCTACCGCCTGATCCAAGGCCGCATCGATGTGGTGGATGAGGTCGCCTTCCTGCAAGACCCGCTCAACCTCTTGCGCATCTTCGAAGAAGCCCTGCGCACCGGCTATCTGCTGCACCCCAACGTGATGCGGATGATCGCCGCCAATCTTTCACTCATCGACGATTCGGTGCGCGACACCCCCGAGGCCGTGCGGCTCTTCACCGACATGCTGCTCAAACACGGCAACCCCGAACGCGCGCTGCGCCGGATGAACGAGCTTGGCGTGCTCGGCGCCTTCATCCCCGATTTCGAACGCATCGTCGCCATGATGCAGTTCAACGTCTACCACCACTACACGGTGGACGAACACATCATCCAATGCATCTCCGTCCTCGCCCAGATCGAACGCGGCGAGCTGGTGGAAGAACTGCCCATCGCCTCGCGCATCCTCGCGGGCGGCGTCAACCGCAAGGTGCTCTACGTCGCCCTTTTGCTGCATGACATCGGCAAGGGCCGCCCCGAAGACCATTCCATCATCGGCGCGCAGATGGCGCGGCGCATCGCGCCCCGGCTTGGCCTCACGGCGGAAGAGGTGGAAACCGTCGAATGGCTGGTGCGCTATCACCTCTTGATGTCGGATGTCGCGCAAAAGCGTGACATCGGCGATCCGCGCACGCTGCGCGATTTTGCCAAGGCGGTGAAAACCCGCAAACGGCTCGATCTGCTGACCGTGCTCACCGTCTGCGACATCCGTGGCGTCGGCCCCGGCACGTGGAACAACTGGAAAGCCATGCTGCTGCGCAGGCTTTACAACGAAACCGCCGAGGCGCTGGAAAACGGGCTGGAAAACGTCAACCGCACCAAGCGCGAGGATGAAGGCAAAAAGGCGCTGCGCATCGCGCTGGCCGATTGGCCACAGGCCGATATCCGCGCCGAACTGGCCCGCCATTACCCGCCCTATTGGCAAGGCCTGCCCACGGAAACCCAAGCCGTCTTTGCCCGTCTCTTGCGCGGACTGGGCGATGATGAAATCCGCATCGACCTGCACCCCGAGCCCGACCGCGATGCCACCCGCGCCGCCTTTGCGCTGGCCGATCATCCGGGCATCTTCTCGCGCCTTGCCGGTGCGCTGGCGCTTGTGGGCGCCAATGTGGTGGATGCGCGCACCTATACCTCGAAAGATGGCTATGCCACCGCCGTTTTCTGGGTGCAGGACAGCGAAGGCAAACCCTATGACGAAGCCCGCCTGCCCCGCCTGCGCAGCATGATCGACAAAACCCTGCGCGGTCAGGTCGTCGCCCGCGACGCGCTCAAGGACCGCGACAAGGTGAAAAAGCGCGAAAGCGAATTCCGCTTTCCCACCCATATCACCTTCGACAACGAAGGCTCGGATATCTACACCATCATCGAGGTCGATACCCGCGACCGTCCCGGTCTGCTCTATGATCTCACCCGCACGCTGGCCAACAACAACATCTATATTGCCTCCGCCGTGATCGCGACCTATGGCGCGCAGGTGGTCGACAGCTTTTACGTCAAGGATATGTTCGGGTTGAAAATGCACGCCAAACCCAAGCAGGACGCCTTGGAAAAGAAACTGCGCCAAGCCATCCTCGAAGGCCGGGAGCGCGCCGCCACATGAAACCCATCCGCCTGATCCGCTCGATCATGGTGGTCGGCGGCTGGACGTTGCTGTCGCGCGGCGCGGGCTTTGCCCGCGACATCCTGATGGCCGCCTATCTTGGTTCCGGCCCGGTGGCGCAGGCCTTTCTGATCGCCTTCTCCTTGCCCAATATGTTCCGCCGCTTCTTTGCCGAAGGCGCCTTCAACATGGCTTTCGTGCCGATGTTCGCCAAAAAGCTGGAAGCCGGCGAAGACCCCAAAACCTTTGCCCGCGATGCGTTCAGCGGGCTTGCGGGCATCTTGCTGGTGTTTTCGGTGCTGGGCACCTTGGCAATGCCTTGGCTGGTCTGGGCCATGGCCTCGGGCTTTGCGGGCGATGAACGCTTTGATCTGGCCGTGCTTTATGGCCGGATCGGCTTTTCCTACATTCTCTTCATCAGCCTCGTCGCGCTGCTCTCGGGCGTGCTCAATGCCTTTGGCCGCTTCACCGAAGCCTCTTTCGTGCCCGTGCTGATGAACCTCATGTTCATCGCCGCCATGCTCATGGCCGACCGCTTCGGCTGGGATATGGGCCTGACACTGGCGTGGACGGTGCCGATCACCGGTGTGGCGCAATTCGCCTTCACGTGGTGGGCGGCAGCCCGCATGGGCTTTGCGCTGGTGCCGACATGGCCAAAGCTCACGCCCGAACTGAAGCGCCTGTTCGTCATCGCCGCCCCGGCTGTGCTGGCGGGCGGGGTGGTGCAGATCAACCTGCTTGTGGGGCGTCAGGTCGCCAGCTTCACCGATGGCGCGGTCGCTTGGCTGTCTTACGCCGACCGGCTTTATCAGCTTCCCTTGGGCGTGGTGGGCATCGCCATCGGCACCGTGCTCCTGCCCGATCTCTCGCGCCGCCTGCGGGCGGGGGATGCCCAAGGCGGGCGGGACAGCTTCAACCGGGGCAGCGAATTCGCCATGGTGCTGACGGTTCCTTCGGCGGTGGCGCTGGTGGTGATCGCGATGCCGCTCTGCGCGGTGCTGTTCGAGCGCGGCGCCTTTGGCCCCGATGACACCGCCAATACCGCGATGGCCTTGGCGGTCTATGGTCTGGGCCTTCCCGCCTTCATGCTGCAAAAGATGCTGCAACCGCTGTATTATGCGCGCGAAGATACGAAACGGCCGTTCCGCTATGCCGTGATCTGCATGATCGTGAATGCGATCATCGCCGTGGGCCTGTTGCCGCTGATCGGTTTTGTCGCGGCGGCACTGGCCACCACGCTCTCGGCTTGGGTCATGGTCTGGCAACTCTGGCGCGGAAGCCGTGGCATGGGGCCCGAAGCGCAGTTCGATGACCGCTTTCGCGCGCGGGCGTGGCGGATCGTGCTGGCGGCGCTGGGGATGGGCGGGGTGCTGTTCGTCGCGATGATGGCGCTGGCGCCGATGCTGGGCACCGACGGGCTGCGCTACCCGGCGCTGGCGCTGCTGATCCTCGCAGGGGTGCTGGCCTATTTCGGCGCGGGCACCCTGCTCGGGGCGTTTCACTTGTCTGATTTCAGATCGGCGCTGCGCCGCAACCGCGGCTGACCCGCCGCGACTGCGCCTGTGCCTGCGCTTGCGCTTGCCCTCGCGCCAAACCTTAACAGAGCCTTAAATCGAAATCCTAACCCCTTGATTTCACCGCACTGCCCTGCGTGTAACACAGCGGGCACTACCGCTGGCGGAGTTTCTCAAGCACCCGCCCCCAGCCCCCCGGGCTGACCACGAAAGACAGGGCAAATCCGGTGGCAAAACCGGTCAGGTCCGCCACCCACTCATACCCGCCCCCGAACAGCAGCCCAAAGATCAGCTGGATGCCCAGCAGGAACCCGATGAGCGTGAAGGCCCGGTATTTGTTGGCCCCCACCGCCGCAAGGTTCACCCACAACAGGAAGGTGAACCCTCCGATCAACCCATAGACCGAAGGATACCCCCCGATCAAAGGCGCGCGCACCCCCGGCAGAACCAGCGTGTAGACCAAGGCCCCCACGATGGCCGAGGCAAAGAAGATGAGCAGCACCGCCCACCACCGGAACACCTCCCCCACCATCTTCCCCAAGGCCAGCAGGATGACGACCACGAACAGCACATGCGTCACCCCCCCATGCACGAAGGGATAGCTCACCAACCGATGCAGCCCCTCCAGCGGATACTGCCCGGTGTCGAGGAAATACCGCATCAACTCGGGCGAGAAGGCAAAGCGCTCCAGCGCCTGCAACCGCCAGCCGATCCCCTCCGCCCCGCCCACCAGCCCCGCGCCCGCAGCGCTCAGGACCAATTCCATCGCGATCATCGGCAAGGCCAGCACCCACACCACCACCGGCAACGGGTTCAAAGGGGCGGCGTTTGTGTTCTGCATGGCATGCTCCTGCGCGAAGGCGCCCCGATTGACGCCCCCTTGCCCATGGATTACGCCAGCCTCAGCACTTTATCCAGATGGAGACGACCATGTCAGAGCCTTCGGCGGTCCAAACGCCGCAAGCCTTTCCGCCGCGGATTTTCTCAGGCATCCAGCCCTCGGGCGGGCTCACGCTTGGCAATTACCTCGGCGCTCTGAAACGCTTCGCCGAAAAGCAGAACGAAGGCATCGAGACAATCTATTGCCTCGTCGACATGCATGCGATCACCGTCTGGCAAGATCCGGCCAAGCTGCGCCAGCAAACCCGCGAAGGCGCGGCGGCCTTCATCGCCTCGGGCGTCGATCCGGCGCGGTCCATCCTGTTCAACCAAAGCCAAGTCTCTGCCCATGCCGAACTGGCGTGGATCTTTAACTGCGTGGCGCGTCTGGGCTGGATGAACCGGATGACCCAGTTCAAGGACAAGGCGGGCAAGAATGCCGAAGCCGCCTCTCTTGGGCTTTACGCCTACCCGGCGCTGATGGCCGCCGACATCATGGCCTATCACGCCACCCATGTGCCCGTGGGCGAGGATCAGAAGCAGCATCTGGAACTGACCCGCGACATCGCGGCCAAGTTCAACCATGACTTCGGCGTCGATTTCTTCCCCATCGTCGAGCCGCTGATCGAGGGCGCCGCGACGCGCGTGATGTCCTTGCGCGACGGCACCAAGAAGATGTCGAAATCCGACCCGTCCGACCAAAGCCGCATCAACCTGACCGATGATGCCGATGCCATCGCCACCAAGATCCGCAAGGCCAAAACCGACCCGGAGCCGCTGCCAGCGCACCTTGACGGCTTGAAGGACCGCCCCGAGGCGCGAAACCTCGTGAACATTTACGCGGCCCTGTCTGGCATGACCGCGGCAGAGGTGATCGCCGAGAACGCGGGCGCGCAATTCGGCACCTTCAAGCCCAAGCTGGCCGATCTGGCCGTCTCGGTGATGGCGCCGATCACCACCGAGATGAACCGGCTGATGCAGGACCCGGCCGAGATCGACCGTATATTGGGCGAAGGCGCAGGCCGGGCGGAGGCCATTGCACGGCCCGTTCTGGACCAAGTCTACGACATCGTCGGCATGATCCGCAAAGCACGCTGATGCGCGGGGGGGCATCTTGCCGCCCCCGTTTCCCCACGGGGAAAGTTGATGCCCGGACCACCCACTCTGGCAGGGTAACGCGATGAAACGTCTGGCGCGTCTTGTCTTGTTCTTGCTGTTTGTTGGCTCGGTCGGGCTGACGCTGCGGTCGGCGGCGGAGATAAGCGCATCCCCGGCCCTTCAGCCCGTGATCACCCGCAGTGCTGCCGAGATCGAGGCGGTGACTGATCGCATGATGGCGCGCGCGGCGACGCCAGAGCGGCTGAACACCCTGATCGAGGCGCGGCTGGCCGAGGTGCCGCGCAACTGGGTGGCCTTGCAGGCACTGGCCGAGGTGGTCGAGGCGCAGGGGCATCCGCTGCCCGCCGCCTATGCACAGGCTTGGGACGACGAGTCCGGCCTGATGGCGCTGTCGGGGAACTGTCTGGCCTGTATCTGGGACATCGGCACCTGCTCCCTGTCCACCGCCTTGATCTGCAAGGCACCGATCCTGTTGACCCCGGTCGAGGATCTGCGCGGCGTGGTCAAGGCGGGGGCGGATTACACGTTTGGCAACCCGATTGATCAGCTGGATCTGGGCCTGTCGGTGCTGGGGCTGGGGGCGACGGCGGCCTTTGTGGCGACGGGCGGCACCTCGGCCACCGTGAAGGCCGGCACGGCAACGATCCGGCTGGCGCGCGGGATGGGGCGGCTTTCGCCCGCGCTCGCAGCGCGGATGGGGGCCGCGGTGACCGATGGCATCCGCTGGGCGGATTTGCCGATGGTGCGCAGTGCCGATGATGCGGCTGCCCTGCTGCGCACCGATGCCTTGCGCCCGATGATCGACACGGTGGCCGATCTTGGTCGGGTCGCCGATGCCACCGGGCCGGTGCCTGCGCTGCATCTGCTGCCCTTGGTGGATGATGCTTCCGACGCGCGGCGGCTGGCACACGCCGCCGAGGCTTTGGGGCCAAAGACGGTCTCACGTGCGGAAGTCTTGGGAAAATCGCGGCTTTTGCGCGCCACCTTGCGCTATGGCGATGAGGCGGTTGCACTGATTGTGGGGATGGTGGGGGCGCTGTTGTCTTTGGCGCTGATGCTGGCCGGAGCGGTGCAAAGCGCAATGCTGCGCTGGCTGCAGGCCCGTGTCACATGACTGACGCCAATCCGCGCTAAGACAACAGACGGCGGGTCTGTCCCCTCTCTGCTGCTGATCGGGGCGTCCCCTGCCCCGTGGCGTCCCGCCTTTTGCCCCCGGATCGCCTTGGCGACACGGGGGCCTTTTTCACACGAGTTGTGCATTCTTGGAGGCTTGGTCGGTGGCAAAAGCCCGGCTATCCTGCTGCTGAAAGACTTTCAGCCCAAGGGAGGGCACCATGACCAGTATTCACCCCGGAACCCGCGTCGGCCATGTCCATCTGAAGGTGGCGGATCTGGACCGTGCCATTGGGTTTTACTCTGGCTTGCTGGGGTTTGGCGTGACACAGCGCTATGGGCCACAGGCGGCCTTTCTGGCGGCAGGCGGCTATCATCATCACATCGGGCTGAACACATGGGAGAGCGCCGGGGGCACACCGCCGCCGCCCGGGCACACCGGGCTGTATCACACCGCCTTTCTGTTCCCCGACCGCAAGGCGCTGGCGCAAGTGTTCAAGCGGCTGGTCACAGCAGGCTGGCCGATTGACGGCGCGGCCGACCATGGGGTGAGCGAGGCGATCTACCTGCGCGATCCCGACAACAATGGGGTCGAGCTTTACGTAGACCGCCCCGAGAGCGACTGGCCGCGCGATGCGCAGGGCACGCTGGCGATGGTGAACAGGCGCTTTGACCTCGCGGCCCTGTTGTCCGAAGCCGACTGACCGCACCCGGCAGGGGTTTACAGAAAGGAGCAAAGCGCTTACCTCCGCCCGCTTGCGATCAGGGGGCATCATGGCACAGGCACGCGTTTGCGGGGTGGATTTCGGCACCTCAAACTCCACCGTCTCAATTCCCGCCGACAGCGGCGCGCGGCTGATTGCGCTGGAGGGCGCTCATGTCACCCTACCCTCGGCAGTGTTCTGGGATGCCGAAGGCGCGCCGCCTCAGTTCGGACGCGCGGCGATGGCGGCCTATATCGAAGGCGATGACGGGCGGCTGATGCGCGGTCTGAAATCTGCGCTGGGGTCGGATCTCATTCATGAAAAGACCAAGGTCGGCAACCGGGCGATTGCCTTCACGCAGATCATCGGTCGCTTCTTTGCGCATCTGCGCACCAAGCTGGAGGCAGAGCAGCCGGACACCGACCATGTGGTGCTGGGCCGTCCGGTGCATTTCGTGGACGATGACCCCGAAGGCGACAAGGCGGCGCAGGATGTGCTGGAGACAATCGCGCGCGAACAGGGCTTCCGCCAGATCGGATTTCAGTATGAACCCATCGCGGCGGCGCTGGATTATGAAAGCCGGGTCAGCGCAGAGGAATTGGTGCTCATCGTCGACATCGGCGGCGGCACCACCGATTTTTCGGTGATCCGCGTGTCACCGGGCGCCGCGCAGCGGGCCGACAGGGCCGGAGATATTCTTGCCAACCATGGGTTGCGACTGGGAGGCACCGATCTGGACCGGATGCTCAGCCTAGACCACATCATGCCCGATCTGGGGCTTGGCAGTCTGGTGCATGGCGGCAAGGCCGCGATGCCGCAGCATTATTACCTTGATCTGGCAAGCTGGCACCGCATCAACGCCATGTATGCGCCGGGGGTGGCGCGCGAGATCAAGGAGCTGCGCCAGCGTGCGATGCAGCCAGAACTGTTGGAGCGGATGCTGTCGGTGCTGGAAAACCGGCAGGGCCACGCGCTTGCGATGGCGGCAGAGGCGGCCAAGATCGATCTGTCGGATCGCCAGACCACTCAGATCGCGCTTGCCCGGTTGACGGGCGGGCGGGACAGAACATTGTCGCGCACAGGCTTTGAGGAAACCGTCGCCCAGTCTGTCCTGCGGCTGACCGGCGGGCTCGCAGAGGTGCTGCGGCGGGCGGGCGTGACCCCTCACGAGATCGGGACAGTCTTCATGACCGGGGGCTCTGCCAGCCTGCCGGTGCTGCGCGAGGCAGTGACCCGCTGCCTGCCCGGCACCCCGATCGCCACGGGAGACATGTTTGGCAGCGTCGGCACCGGGCTCGCCCTTGATGCCGCCCGGCGATTTGCCTGACGCGCAGGGAAGGCTTGCCAGCCCCCCCGGCCATCCGCCATGATGCCCGCTCTTGGGGAGATCACAGATGCGGAAGTTTCTTGTCGTGCTGGACGACAGTCGGGAATGCCTCAACGCCATGCGCTTTGCCGCGTTGCGGGCGTCACATACGGGGGCCGGGGTGACCATCCTCTCGGTCATCCCGCCCGAGGAGTATCAGCACTGGATGGGGGTGGCAGATCTGATGCGGGCCGAAGCCCGCGAGAGGATCGAGGCGCATTTCGAGGTGTTTGCCAAATGGATGCGGGACAAGCAGGGGGTGAACCCGGATCTGGTCATCCGCGAAGGCGATCCGGTCACAGAAATCTTGAAGCTGGTGAACGAAGAGCCACAGATCGGCGTTCTGGTGCTGGGCGCAGGCAGCGACAAATCCGGGCCGGGGCCGCTGGTCACACAGATGTCGAAGAATGCCGGGAACTTGCCCATTCCAATCACCATTGTTCCGGGCGAAATGTCCAAGGAACGGTTGGAAAAGATCACCTGAGCCTTGCGCGGGGTGCAGAACGGGGATGCGAAGGTGAGCCTTTTCCGGCCTTTGCGCAGTGACTAGTTCTCGGTCAGGGCGGAGCAGACTGAAAAGGCACAGATGATGACCGCCCTTCCCAAACCGCACAGCTTTCTTGACACCCCGACGCCCGCGATGCGCAACGCGCGCGCCTTGGCGCGGGCCGAGACAGGAACGCTTGACTATTGCACCTCGCTGACATCGGAGCTGCCCGCAAAACCTGTGCGCGCGCTGACCCCGCTTGAGGCGATGTATGCCTATTTCGGGTCCGATGAGGCCTCGGCCGGAGCCTCTTGACCCGGGCCCCAAGGTTGACTTGTTCTCGGCAAAGGCCCATATCCGAGCAGAACTGTCGGAGATAGCCATGTTCATCCAGACCGAGTCGACCCCGAATCCCGCAACGCTGAAGTTCCTGCCCGGCCAGACCGTGCTGGACTTGGGCACCGCTGATTTCCCGAATGCCGAAGCGGCGAGCAAGTCGCCGCTGGCGCGTCGCATCTTTGCAGCCGGCGGCGTGACAGGCGTCTTCTTCGGCGCGGACTTCGTGACTGTGACCAAGGCGGATGACACCGATTGGCAACACATCAAGCCAGCCATTCTGGGCGCCATCATGGAGCATTACCAATCTGGTGCCCCAGTGATGGAAGGCGAAGCAAAGGCCGCTGGCGGCCATGCCGAGCACACCGGTGAAGATGGCGATATTGTGCGCCAGATCAAGGAATTGCTTGATACCCGGGTCCGGCCCGCAGTGGCGCAGGATGGCGGCGATATCACGTTCCACGGCTTTGAGCGCGGCGTGGTCTACCTGCATATGCAAGGCGCCTGCGCGGGCTGCCCGTCTTCGACGCTGACCCTGAAGATGGGGATCGAAAACCTGCTGCGCCATTACATCCCCGAGGTCACCGAGGTGCGCCCGGTTGCCGCCTGACATCGTTTTGGCCTTTGACACATCGGCGGCGCATTGCGCCGCCGCTTTGCTTTTGCCCGATGGATCTTGCCTGATCCGGCAAGAGGAGATGGCCAAGGGGCAGGCCGAGCGGCTTTTGCCGCTGCTGGACGCGCTTCTTGCCGAGGCGGGGCTTCACTGGGGCGATCTGTCGGGGATCGGCGTGGGCACGGGGCCGGGAAATTTCACAGGGGTGCGCATCTCTGTCGCTGCGGCACGCGGATTGGCGTTGTCTTTGGGCATCCCCGCCATTGGGGTGACACGGTTGGAGGCCTTGGCGCATGGCCTGCCGCATCCTGTCACCGTGGTCGAGGATGCGCGGCGCGACGAAGCCTATGTCCAATCTTTCCGCGCCGAAGGTGCCGATCCGGCGCGGTTGGTTGCGTTGGCAGAGCTGAAGGTTGCCGGACCGGTGACAGGCTCGGCGGCGGCGGGTCTGCAAGGCCCGGTGCTGCCTGCGGCGATGCCACTGGTCGAGGCGACCGCACGGCTGGCGGCACAGCGTTTGAACAGCCCCCAGCCGCGCCCTGCCCCGTTTTACCTGCGCGGCGCGGATGCGGCTCCACCAAGCGATCCACCGCCGGTGATTCTTGATGACTGACGCGGCAGACTTGGCGGCGATCCACCAAAGCAGCTTTACCCTGCCCCGGCCATGGTCGACCTTGGAAATCAGCGCCTTATTGCAAAGCCCGCATGTTTTCCTCCATGCCGAACCCGGCGGGTTTCTGATCGGACGGGCCGTGGCGGGGGAAGCCGAATTGCTGACCGTCGCCGTTTTGCCCTCGTCCCGTCGGCAGGGCATTGGCACCCGGCTGGTGCGGCAGTTTATGACCGAATCTCGCAGACGCGCCGCCACAGAGGCGTTTTTGGAAGTGGCCGCCGATAACAGCGGCGCGCTTGGGCTGTATCAGGCAGAGGGATTCGTGATTGTTGGCCACAGAAGCGGCTATTACACAGGACCGGATGGTCGGCAGGTCGATGCGCTTGTTCTCTCCTGCGCCTTGTGACGCAAGGTCACAGGCGCCGCGAACCGCCTTGGTTTTGATCGGAAGATCAAAAGTCGCGGAGGGGATTTCAAATGGCTCTTGACCCTTTCACGCGACCCTGACCTAAATTGGCAATGATCCGGGCGCGGCGAAGCGGCGCGTCTTGGGCTAGAAAAAGCGTAATCGTCGCAATGACAACCGGGAGACTTTCCATGACCATGATGAAGCAGCTTTTGGGCGCAGCGGGCGCGCTGGCCCTGACCGCTGGCGCGGCCAGTGCGGAACCGGCGCTGATCTACGATCTGGGCGGCAAATTCGACAAATCCTTCAACGAAGCTGCCTACACCGGTGCCGAACGCTGGGCGCAGGAAACGGGCGGCACCTACAAGGAAATCGAGATGCAGAACGAGGCCCAGCGTGAGCAGGCCCTGCGTCGCTTGGCCGAGGCCGGGTCGAACCCGATCGTCACCACCGGTTTCGGGATGTCCGACCCGATTGCCACCGTCTCGAAAGACTTCCCCGACACCAAATTCGTCACCATCGACGGTTTTGTCGACCCGGCCGAGCATCCGAATGTGCTGAGCATCGGCTTTGCCGAGCATGAAGGGTCGTATCTGGTCGGCATGATGGCCGCCTTGGCCAGCAAGACCGGCACCGTCAGCTTTGTCGGCGGCATGGACATTCCGCTGATCCGCAACTTCGCTTGCGGCTACGCACAAGGCGCCAAAGCGGTGAATCCGGACATCACCTTCATCTCGAACATGACTGGCACCACGCCTGCGGCTTGGAATGACCCGGTAAAGGGGTCGGAACTGGCCAAGGCACAGAAATCGCAAGGCTCGGACGTGATCTTTGCGGCAGCGGGCGGCACCGGTCTGGGCGTTCTGCAAGCCGCCGCGGATGAGGGCATCCTGTCGATCGGCGTAGACAGCAACCAGAACCACCTGCACCCCGGATCGGTCCTGACCTCTATGCTCAAGCGCGTGGACGTGGCCGTCTACAATTCGATGAAAGCAGGTGCCGAGCTTGACACCACCCCTCAGGCGCTGAACCTTGCGTCGGATGGCGTAGGCTATGCGATGGACGAAAACAACGCCGAGCTGGTGACCGCAGAAATGCAGGCGACCGTTGACGCCGCCGCCGAAAAGATCAAGTCGGGTGAACTGGTTGTGCACGACTACCGCACCGACGACACCTGCCCGGCAGCGACGTTCTGATGGCCGCTTTGGCTGACACCTTGGGGCGGCAGGAAACTGCCGCCCCCTTTGCCATCGAACTGAGAGGCATTTCCAAAGCCTTTGGCCCGGTGCAGGCAAACAAAGACATCAACATCGCGGTGCCCAAGGGCACGATCCACGGCATCATCGGAGAGAACGGCGCCGGGAAATCGACGCTGATGTCGATCCTTTACGGGTTTTACAAAGCTGACTCGGGGCAGATCCTTGTCGGCGGCCATCCCACGCCGATTCCCGACAGCCAAAGCGCCATCCGCGCCGGTATCGGGATGGTGTTCCAGCACTTCAAACTGGTGCAGAATTTTACCGTGCTTGAGAACATCGTGCTCGGCGCCGAGGAAGGCGCCCTGCTGAACACCTCGCTGGGCAAGGCGCGGCAGGTTCTCAAATCCCTTGCGCAGGAATACGGGCTGAACGTCGACCCGGATGCCCTGATCGAAGATCTGTCGGTCGGGCATCAGCAGAGGGTGGAAATCCTCAAGGCCCTGTATCGTCAGGCCGACATCCTTATTCTGGACGAGCCGACCGGCGTTCTGACGCCGGATGAGGCTGACCATCTTTTTCGCATCCTGCGCGGGCTGCGCGATCAGGGCAAGACGATCATCCTGATCACCCACAAACTGCGCGAGATCATGGAGGCCACCGACAACGTGAGCGTCATGCGACGCGGCACCATGGTGGCCACGGTAAAGACAAGCGAGACCAGCCCAGAACAGCTGGCCGAACTGATGGTGGGCCGTAAGGTCCTGCTGGAGGTGCAAAAGACCCCGCCCGTTCCGGGCAAGGTGGTGCTTTCCGTCGAAAATCTGCGGGTGCGAGACGAAGACGGGGTAGAACGTCTGCGCGGCGTCAGCCTTGAAATCCGCGCGGGTGAAATCTTGGGCATCGCGGGCGTGGCTGGCAATGGTCAGTCAGAGTTGCTGGCGGCCTTGGGCGGCATGGTCAAGGCCAGCGGCGTGGCCTTGCTGAACGGGGCGCCACTGCCCTTGGCCGGACCGGGCGCAGATGGTCAGAGTCGGCGGGAGGCGGGCGTGGCCCATGTGCCCGAAGACCGCCACCATCACGGTCTTATCCTTGACTTCGCGGCTTGGGAAAACGTGGCCTTTGGCTATCACAACGACCCGAAGTATCAGAAGTCGGCCCTCTTCATGGACAATGCCGCGCTGCGTGCGGATACCGAGCGCAAGATGGCCACCTATGATGTGCGCCCGCCGATCCCGACGCTGGAGGCCAAGAACTTCTCGGGCGGCAACCAGCAGAAGATTGTGGTCGCGCGCGAGGTCGAGCAGAACCCAGACCTTTTGCTGATCGGCCAGCCGACCCGGGGCGTGGACATTGGGGCCATCGAATTCATTCACAAGCAGCTTGTCGCGCTGCGCGATGCCGGCAAGGCGATCCTGCTGGTGAGTGTGGAACTGGATGAGATCATGTCGCTGTCCGACCGGATCGCGGTGATGTTTGATGGTCAGATCATGGGCATGCGCGATCCGGCGCGCACAGATGAACGCGAACTGGGCTTGCTGATGGCAGGGATGACAGGCGAAAACGCCGGTGCGATGAAGAAAGAGGCCCATTGATGGACCGTTTGCCAAGATGGGCCGACCTGACGCTGGTGCCGCTGGTGAGCCTGCTGTTTGCCGCGATCATCTCTGCACTGGTCTTGCTGGCCATCGGTCAAAGCCCGACCGAAGCGCTCAAGGTGATGGTCGACGGTGCATTGGGTTCGCCCTATGGCTGGGGGTACACCCTTTATTACGCGACCAGCTTCATCTTTACCGGGCTCGCGGTCACGGTGGCCTTTCACGCGGGATTGTTCAACATTGGCGGCGAAGGCCAAGCCCAACTGGGCGGGCTGGGCGTCGCATTGGTGTGCCTGTCGTTGCCTTGGCCACATTGGACGGTCGCTTTGCTTGCGGCAACATGCGGAGCCGCGCTGTTTGGCGCGGCGTGGGCGGCGATTCCGGCCTATCTTCAGGCCAAGCGCGGCAGCCATATCGTGATCACCACGATCATGTTCAACTACATCGCGGCGGCCTTGCTCGTCTTTGTTCTGGTGGATGTGCTGCGCCCGACCGGCCAGATGGACCCGGCCTCGGCGCGTTTCCCCGTAGGCGCACAACTGCCCGCCTTGAACGACATCCCCGGCTTCAACCTGATCTTTCAGCGCCCTGTCCCGGCCAATGTGACCCTGCTGATCGCTCTGGCGATGGCGGTGGTGGTCTGGGCGCTGTTGTGGCGCACCCGGCTGGGCTATCAGATCCGCGCCTTCGGCAAATCCGAGGCGGCAGCGAAATACGCCGGGATCAACCCCGTGCGCATCACGATCATCGCCATGCTGATCTCGGGCGGGCTGGCCGGCATGATGAGCATCAACAACGTCATGGGCGAGGCCGAGCGTCTCTTGCAGAACTCGTCTGAAGGCGCTGGCTTCATCGGGATCGCCGTCGCGCTGATGGGGCGGAACCATCCGTTTGGTGTGGTGCTTGCGGCGCTCCTCTTCGGCTTTCTCTATCAGGGCGGTGCCGAGCTTGGCCTTTGGACCAGCATTCCGATCGAGATGCGCATCGTGGTGCAGGGGCTTGTGATCCTGTTCACCGGCGCGCTTGACATGATGGTGCGTATGCTCTTGGAGCGTGTGTTTGGCCTGTTCCGATCGGCCAAGGCGGTGAGGGCAGGCTGATGGATTACGCAACACTTCTTCAGGTGCTTGACACCACCGTGCGCTTGGCCACGCCGCTTTTGCTGGCCTGTCTTGCCGGGCTTTACTCTGAACGTGCGGGCATCTTTGACATCGGACTGGAAGGCAAGATGCTTTCGGCCGCGATGTCGGCAGGGGCAGTCGCGGCCTTGACGGGCTCGGCCTGGGCCGGCTTGCTGGCCGGGATCGGGGCCTCGATGCTCTTCGCCCTGCTGCATGGCATTGCCGCGATCACCTTCCGGGGGAATCAGCTGATCTCGGGGGTCGCTCTGAACTTTCTGGCCTCAGGGCTGACCGTGCTGATCGCGCAGGCGCTGTTCCGCCAAGGCGGGCGCACGCCGCCGCTCACCGGGGAGGCACGGTTCAACCCGGTCACCCTGCCGGGGGCCGAGGCGCTGCGCGAGGTGCCGCTCATCGGACCGCTGTATTTTGAGGTGATCTCGGGCCATTCTGTTCTGGTCTACATCGCCTTCCTGATCGTGCCTCTGACATGGTGGGTCTTGTTTCGCACGCGCTTTGGTCTGCGCTTGCGCGCTGTGGGTGAAAACCCCGCAGCCGTCGACACCGCAGGCGTGTCGGTGATCGGGCTGCGCTTTGCAGCCGTGGCGATCACTGGCGTCCTCTGCGGCTTGGCAGGCGCCTATATGGCGACGGCGCTGCAAGCAGGGTTTGGCCGCGAGATGACGGCGGGCCGGGGTTATATCGCGCTCGCCGCACTGATCTTTGCCAAGTGGCGCCCGGTGGCGGCCATGTGGGCCTGTCTGCTGTTCGGCTTCTTTCAGGCACTCGCCTTGCGCCCCGACGTGGTGCAGGCCGTGGTGCAGGTGAAGGTGCCGGTGCCTCTTCTGGATGCCCTGCCCTATATTCTGACCGTGCTGGTGCTGGCAGGCTTCGTCGGCAAGGCCATCCCGCCCCGCGCCGGCGGCCAACCCTATGTGAAAGAACGCTGATCGCAGCCCCCGACGCCCCGCAGACGGGGGCTTCACGCCCCCGCCCCCTGTGGGATATTTCGATACAGAGGAAGAACGCTTCCATGTGCCCTTTACCTGGTCCAAATATCCTCTGGGGGTCCGGGGGGCGAAGCGCCCCCGGCGGTGCCGCAAGACAAAGGAAAGAAGAATGAGCCTCACGTCCGACGCCCTCAAAGCGATTCATGACCGCGCAGGCACGGCACCTGTCAGGCTTGGCCTGATCTTGGGCTCAGGCCTCGGCCATCTGGCGCAGGCGGTGGATGGGGTCGCCATTCCTTACGCCGATCTGCCCGGCTTTCCCCATGCGGCTGTCTCAGGACACAATCCACACCTGCATATCGGCACGCTCGAAGGCGTGCGGGTGGCCGTTTTCGGGGCGCGGGAACATTACTATGAAAAGGGCAATCCGGCGGCCATGCGGCGCGCGCTCGACGTTCTCAAACGACTGGGCGCCACCGATCTGATCCTGACGAATGCGGCGGGCTCGATGCGGCCTGATGTGCCTCCGGGAGATCTGATGCTGCTGTCCGATCACATCAATTACAGCGGGCTCAACCCTCTGATCGGAGAGCCGACGGATGCGCGCTTCGTTCCGATGACCGATGCGCATAACCCCGACTTGCGCGCGGCGCTCCGTGCCAGCGCGCAGGCCGTGGGGATCGACATCAAGGATGGCGTCTATGCCTGGTATTCCGGCCCCTCGTTCGAAACCCCGGCCGAGATCCGCATGCTGAAGATGCTGGGCGCCGATGCGGTGGGAATGTCGACGGTGCCCGAGATCATTCTGGCGCGTTTTTTCGGCCTGCGCTGTGCGGCGATTTCCACCATCACCAATATGGCGGCAGGCATGTCAGATGAAAAGATCAGCCATGAGCACACCAAGGCCATGGCGCCCTTGGGTGCGGCAAAACTGGAACGCATCCTGCGGCATTTCCTGGCCACGCTCCGATGAGGGCGTTCGGGATTTGACACCGAGGCCAAAGACGCGCAAGCCTTTGGTCTGACCGCCCTTTCGCCTTCCGGGGCCCGACATGCAGATCTTTCTCCCCATCGCCGATATCTCGGTCAATCTTTTCCTTCTTCTGGGGATCGGCGGAGTTGTGGGCTTTCTGTCCGGCCTGTTCGGTGTGGGAGGCGGATTTCTGATCACGCCCTTGCTCTTTTTCATCGGTATCCCGCCCGCCATCGCGGTCGCCACCGGGGCGAACCAAGTGGTGGCGTCTTCGGTGTCCGGCGTTCTGGCGCAGCTCAAGCGCAAGGCGGTGGATTTCCCCATGGGCTTTGTGCTGCTGGCGGGGGGGATGGTCGGCTCGGCAAGCGGGGTCTGGGTCTTCGCCCGGTTGACGGCGGCGGGCCAAGTCGATCTGTTCGTGCAACTGTCTTACGTGCTGTTCCTCGGCCTGATCGGCTTGACCATGTTCTGGGAATCGCTCAATGCGCTGCGGCGGACGCGCAAGGTGGGGGCGCCGATCCGGCGGTCTCATACGCATAACTGGGTGCATGGACTGCCCTTCAAGATGAAGTTCCGGGCTTCAGGGCTTTACATCTCCGTCTTGCCGCCTTTGGCAGTGGGGGCACTGGTCGGCTTTCTGGCGGCGATCATGGGGGTGGGCGGCGGCTTCATCATGGTGCCCGCAATGATCTATTTTCTGGGCATGCCCACCAAGGTGGTGATTGGCACCTCGCTGTTCCAGATCATTTTCGTCACCGCCTTTACCACCGTGATGCACGCTGTCACCGCCAACACGGTGGATATGATGCTGGCGGTGTTGCTGATTTTGGGCGGCGTGATCGGGGCGCAGGTGGGCGCGCAGGTGAGCGGCAAGTTGAAGGCCGAGCAATTGCGCATCTTGCTGTCGCTTCTGGTGCTTGGCGTGGCCTTCAAGATCGCGCTGGATCTGCTGCTGCGCCCTTCCGAGCTTTACACCATCACACCGGGATTGCTGCCATGATCCGCGTGCTGCTTTTCTGGTGCTTGGCGTGCCTGCCCGCCGCTGCCGCAACCGAGGATATTGTCGCGGGGCTGAGCCAGAACCGGGTGTCCATCACCGCAGATTTCGAAGGGTCAGAGATCCTGATCTACGGCGCGGTGCGGCGCACGGCTCCGGCACCCGAAGGCCAGCTGCATGTGATCATCACGGTCGAAGGACCTTCGGCACCGATCACCGTGCGCAAGAAAGACCGGACCGCGGGCATCTGGATCAACCGAGAGTCGGTGCAGATCGCCAGCGCGCCCTCATTCTACGCCATCGCGACCACCGGGCATCTGAAAGACATTTTGTCCGAAACAGAGAACCTGCGGCATCAGATCACCATTCCACGCGCCATTCGCGCGGTGGGCATTTCACAGCAGGCCGGAAATGCGCCGGAGTTTCTGGAAGCGCTGATCCGCGTGCGCGAGAGCGAGGACAAATACCGGCTGAGCGAACGCTCGGTGCAGTTCACGCAAGCCACGCTGTTCCGATCGGATGTGGTGCTGCCTGCGAACCTCACCGAAGGGCTTTACCGGGTGCGGATCTTCCTCACCCGCGACGGGCAGGTGGTGGACCGCATCGAACGGCAAATCAATGTGCGCAAGGAAGGGTTGGAACGCTTTCTGTTCAACCTTTCGCGCGACCAGCCGCTGATCTATGGTTTTTTGTCGCTGCTGATCGCAGTGGTGGCAGGCTATGCAGCCTCGGCCGGCTTTAGATTGTTCAAGCGCTAAGGCAGAGAGATCTGTTCACTCTCCGGATGCGCCCAAGGCTGGGGGCATCAGGAAGTGCCCGGTGCCTTGCGCAAAAAGCCGGGATCGGTTGTCCTGCCACGCCTCGACATGCACCGAGGCATAGCGCCGCCCCGACCGATTGATGCGGGCCCGCGCATAGGCATCACGCGGGAGGCCAGAGCGCAGATAGTCGACTGTGAAGTCGATGGTCTTGGGAAGGCGCACCTTCCCCATATCCGCGACCGGATCGACCCGGCCCGCTTCCATCTCGTCCCACATGCTGCCCCAGGCAAGTTCGATGATGGCCGCCACTTCCAGAAATGCAGCGGTGACGCCGCCATGCAGCGCAGGCAAAGCGGGGTTGCCGATCAGCTTTTCGTCAAAGGGCAGGATCGCCGTCAACTCATCGCCGCGCCGGTCGAACTGGATGCCCAGATAGGCGATGTAGGGCACGCCAGACAGCAGGCCGCGCAGCGCGGCATCTCGGCGGTGCTTGACCACCTGAACGGGTTCTGGGCGAGACGGGTTCATGCGGTCTCCTTGCGTGGCCGGTCGAGCGTGAAGGCACCGGTCGCTGCGGCCACGGGCCGTGCCGCATCCTCATCGGTGGCCGTGACCCGGACAAAGGCCACGGAACGGGTCACATGATAGCATTCGGCCCTGGCGGTGATGGCCTGCCCCGGCGTTGCCGCACGGAAGTAGTCGATCCGCAAATCGAGGGTCGCCGTCGAGGTGGGCCCGGTCGGGTGGCACATGACGGCGGCCCCCGATGCGGTGTCCATCAGTGCGGACACAGCACCGCCATGAATAACACCCGTCGCGGGATCACCCACAAAGCGCGGATCATAAGGCATGGAAATCACAGCCTTGCCATCTCCGAGGCTTTCAAAGGCCATGCCGAGTGCACGGGCATGAGGGATGGCCTCGATGAATTGGCGGGCGATGCGGATGATGTCGGTCATGATGGCTCCTTGGCGACATAATCGCCGCTTCCCGCGCCGCCGCAAGTCGGGAAATGCATCCGCAGACGTTGCACCCAAGGTGAAGCGCGCTTACTCTTGAAGGACGGAGGATCAGAATGACCGATACCAGCCGCCTCAGCTTTAAGGAAATGTGCGCGCGGTTCGACGTCACGCCGCGCACGCTCCGCTATTACGAATACATCGAACTCCTTTCACCGGAAAAGGAAGGGCGTGCACGGTTTTACGGTCCGCGTGAACTGGCGCGCATGACCTTGATCCTGCGGGGGCGGCGTTTCGGCTTTAGTCTGGAAGAAATCCGGCAATGGCTTTTGATGTATCGCCAGCAGGGCAGCCGTCCGCAGTATGAGACCTTTCTTGGTCTTGCCGACCGCCAGTTGGAGGCGCTGGAACGCCAAAAAGCCGAGTTGGATGCCACCATCGAAGACCTGCGCGCGCTGCGGGCGACCACGGTGGAGACATTGGACAAGTTGGACTGACCTGACATCACGTCACCCGGTTCTCTGACGTGACGTTACATTTACGTTAACGTCAAGCACTCTAGTATGCTCTGAAGAAAGCACACATCTGCCTGTCAGAACGTGTGTGTCCGAAAGTGCATGACGATGACAAATGACCTGATGACCATTCGCCAGATGTGTGACGCCTTTGATGTCACGCCGCGCACCCTGCGGTTCTATGAGGCGAAGGAACTGCTGTTCCCGCAGCGCGATGGCACCCGTCGCCTGTTCACCCGCAGCGACCGGGCGCGTCTGAAGCTGATCCTGCGGGGCAAGCGGTTTGGCTTCAGCCTAGAGGACATTCGCCAGATCCTGGACCTGTATGACCGGGATGGGTCTAATCATGCGCAAACGCTGCGCACCTATGATCTGGCGCGTCAACGTCTGGCGCAAATGGAAGCGCAGCGGGCCGAGCTTGACGAGGCCATCACCGAATTGAAAGCCGAACTTGACGCAGGCGAAGCGATGATCGCTGGCCTGCGCCGCGCGGCGGAATGAACCAGACACCGACCAAGGGAGAGAGCCAAGATGCCGACCTACACCGCCCCCGTTAAGGACATGCAATTCCTGCTGCACAAGGTCCTGAAGGTCACGACAGCGGACACACCCGGCTATGCCGAATTGGACGAAGGCTTTACCGCCGCTGTGCTTGAAGAGGCGGGAAAGGTGGCGACAGATGTGCTTGCGCCGCTGAACGCGGTGGGCGACCGTGAAGGCTGCGTTCTGGAAAATGGCGTCGTGCGCACCCCCAAGGGGTTTGACGCAGCTTTCAAGGCCATGAAAGACGGCGGCTGGACCGCGCTGGACTGCGATCCCGATTACGGCGGTCAAGGCCTTCCCTATCTCATGGGGTCTGCCGTGGGTGAAATCTTCGTTTCGGCGAATATGGCGTTCAACATGTATCAGGGCCTGACGCATGGGGCCTATTCCGCGATCCATACCCATGGCACGGCCGATCAGAAGGCGAAGTATCTGCCCAAGATGGTGTCCTGTGACTGGACCGGCACCATGAACCTGACTGAACCGCATTGCGGCACGGATCTGGGTCTGATGCGCACCAAGGCCGAGCCTCAGGAGGACGGCAGCTATCTGATCACCGGCCAAAAGATCTTTATTTCGGCTGGCGAGCATGATCTGGCGGAAAACATCATCCATCTGGTGCTTGCCAAGGCCCCCGGTGGCGGCGAGGGCACCAAAGGCATCTCGCTCTTTATCGTGCCGAAGTTTCTTGTGAATGAAGACGGCTCCTTGGGCGCACGCAACAGCTTGTCGTGCGGCAAGATCGAAGAAAAGATGGGCATTCATGGCAATGCCACCTGCGTGATGAACTATGACGGCGCCACTGGCTGGCTGCTGGGCGACCTGCATAAGGGCATGCGGGCGATGTTCACCATGATGAACGAAGCGCGTCTGGGGGTGGGGCTGCAAGGCTATGCACAGGCCGCCGCCGCCTATGAAAACGCTCTGGCCTATGCCAAGGACCGTTTGCAAGGCCGCGACGTGACGGGGGCGAAGAACCCGAATGGGCCAGCCGATCCGCTGATCGTGCATCCCGACATCCGCCGCAACCTGATGGAACAAAAAAGCTTTGTCGAAGGCGCACGCGCGCTGACCTTCTGGGCCGCGCATCTGATTGACCGTTCGGTCCGCCAGAAGGATGCCGCCGCCGAAGGGTTGGTCAGCCTGATGATCCCGGTCATCAAGGGCTTCCAGACCGACAAGGGTTTCGACATGGCCGTGCAGGCTCAGCAAGTGTTTGGTGGGCACGGTTACATTGAAGAATGGGGCATGTCGCAATTCGCACGCGATGCACGGATCGCCATGATCTATGAAGGTGCGAATGGCGTGCAGGCGCTGGATTTGGTGGGGCGCAAGCTGGCACAGGATGGCGGCAAGCATGTGATGGCCTTCTTCGAAATGGTGAAGGCCGAGTGCAAGGCGCATGACGGAGACGAGCGCATGAAAGGCTTCACCGAAGCCTTGAAAGTGGCGTCCAAACAGTTGCAGCAGGCAGGCATGTTCTTCATGCAAAACGGCATGAAGAACCCCAATGCGGCGCTCTCGGGAAGCTACGACTTCATGCACCTGATGGGCCATGTCTGCTTGGGCCTGATGTGGACCCGGATGGCGAAGGCCGCCTATGAGGCCTTGGACGCCGGGGACGGCGACCGCGACTATCTGGAAGCCAAGATTGCCACCGGGCGTTTTTACATGGCGCGGCAATTGCCGGCCTGCAGCATGCACCTTGCGCGGATTGAAAGCGGCGCAGAGACGGTGATGGCCTTGCCCGCCGAGGCGTTCTAAGCTGGGCACCTGCGGCGCAGAGCTTTCTGCGAAAGATCTGCGCCGATCCAAGCCGGAGACCCCCGATGCCAAAACGCTTTCGCCTGACTCGCCGCTTCCCTGTCGCCATGACCGAGGACGGGTATCGAAGGCTCAAACGTTTTGCCGCCGAGGCTGGGCTGGACGAAGGCGAGGCGCTGTCGTTCCTGTTTGAACATTTCGACAGCGTCACCCACAGCGAAAACCTTGGCCACAGGTTACGGCTGTTCAACTCGGAACTTGAAGACCGCAAGCGCTGACGCAGAGGACCCAGCGGCCTTCTTCTGTTCCCCAATGCCCTCCGGCGAACCGGAGGGAAAACTTTCCCGGCGCATCCGCCGGGCGCAACGCGGGAGGACGGGGCGATGACGGCTGAGCTTTACTGCTTTGGCGAAAGCGGAAATGCCTATAAATGCGCTTTGGCGCTGAGCTTGACAGGGCAGCCATGGCACCCGCGTTTCGTCGATTTTTTCAACGGCGAAACGCGCACTGCCGCGTTTCGCGCGATCAACCCGATGGGCGAAGTGCCTGTGCTGGTCGACGGCACCCAGACCCTGACGCAATCGGGGACCATCTTGCTTCACATCACGGCGCGCAGCGGCCAATTGGGCGGGAAGTCCGCAGCCGAGACAGCGGAAATCCTTCGCTGGCTTTTCTGGGACAATCACAAGCTTTCCACCCAGATCGGCACCGTCCGATTTTTGATGAACTTTCTGCCCGAGGCCAAGCGGCCACCGGGTGTGGTTCCTTTCCTGCAAGGTCGCCTGAAGGCGGCCTATGATGTGCTCAATGATCATCTGGCCGTGCGCGACTGGATGGTTGGGGATGGTCCGACCATCGCCGACCTGTCCTGCTGCGGCTATCTTTATTACCCCGAACCCTTTGGCTTTGACCGCAAGGACTGGCCGCATATCGACGCTTGGCTGGATCGCATCAGCGCTCTGCCGGGCTGGAAACACCCCTATGAATTGATGCCCGGCAATCCTTCGGACCGGGCATAAGGAGAGGACACCATGCAAGACGCTTATATCTATGACGCCGTTCGCAGCCCGCGTGGCAAAGGCCGCCCCGATGGCAGCCTGCACGAGCTGAGCTCGGTCGCCCTGTCGGCAAAGATCCTGAATGCGGTGAAAGAGCGCAACGGGTTGAACGGTCATGCCGTCGAGGATGTGATTTGGGGCAACGTGACCCAAGTGGGCGAGCAAGGGGGCTGCCTCGCACGCTCGGCCGTTTTGTTGTCTGATCTGGATGAATCCATTCCGGGGCTGGCCATCAACCGTTTCTGCGCAAGCGGGATGGAAGCGGTGAACCTTGCCGCCAATCAGGTCAAGGCGGGTGCGGGCCAAGCCTATATCGCGGGCGGCGTCGAGATGATGGGCCGCGTGGCCATGGGCAGTGATGGCGCCGCGATTGCGGTTGATCCTTCGCTCGCGATGAAAACATATTTTGTGCCGCAGGGCATCTCGGCCGATATCATCGCCACGGAATACGGCTTTACCCGTGACATGGCAGACGCTTTGGCG
Organism: Pseudorhodobacter sp. MZDSW-24AT; assembly: GCF_002794355.1. Classification (GTDB taxonomy): domain Bacteria; phylum Pseudomonadota; class Alphaproteobacteria; order Rhodobacterales; family Rhodobacteraceae; genus Pseudotabrizicola. Next base: position 142,762 of record NZ_PGOI01000013.1, read on the forward strand.
ATGGAGTCGCAGCGCCGCGCCGCTGCGGCGTGGAAGGACAACCGGTTTGAAAAATCGGTCGTCACCATCCGGGATCAGAACGGCCTGCCGATCCTGAGCCATGACGAATACATGCGCCCCGGCACCGACATGCAGGCCCTTGGATCCTTGAAACCCGCGTTCAAGGACATGGGCGAGGTGATGCCGGGCTTCGACAAGATCGCCTTGATGAAATACCCGCATCTGGAGCGGATCAACCACATTCACCACGCCGGAAACTCGTCGGGGATCGTCGATGGTGCGGCGGCGGTGCTGATCGGCTCGAAGGAATTCGGCGAAGCCCATGGGCTGAAGCCGCGCGCGCGCATCCGGGCGACGGCCAAAATTGGCACCGACCCCACCATCATGCTGACCGGCCCGGTCCCGGTGACCGAGAAGATCCTGAAGGACAGCGGCATGAGCATCAGCGACATCGACCTCTTCGAGGTGAATGAAGCCTTTGCCAGTGTGGTCCTGCGGTTCATGCAGGCGTTCAACGTCGACTCGGACCGGGTGAACGTGAATGGCGGCTCAATCGCCATGGGCCACCCCTTGGGCGCCACCGGGGCCATCATCATCGGCACCTTGCTGGATGAACTGGAGCGGTCGGGCAAAGGGGTTGGTCTTGCCACGCTGTGTATCGCCTCTGGCATGGGTGCCGCCACGATCATCGAGCGGATCTGATCCATGCAGTCGGGCACCATCCTGCAAACCTATCTTGATGAGATTGCCAAGGCCGTCATGGCGGGCGATTTTGCATCCTATCAGGCCGGGGTGGCATTGCCCTTTCATCTGGTGACCCACAGCGCAAACCTGACAATCACCACGGAAGCGGCGTTGCGCGAAGGTTTTGAGGCCTTTCGCGCGATGCTGCAGACCCGTCGGGTGACGGATTACATCCGGCTTGTCGAAATCTCTCAGTTTCTTGACCCGGAGCTGATGACCGGCCGCTACGTCACCCATCTGATTTCTGGCGGAATGCGCGTGCTCGACCCGTTTCAGTCCCAGATCACACTCCGCCTTGTCGAAGGCCGCTGGCGTGCGGCCTCGATCACCAACGCTCTCGCCAATTCTCGCTGGCCGTTCCTGATCTCCAGCTCTGGCATGACCGCCCCATCTAAAGGACCGGAAGAATGACCGATTTCACCATGAAGATTGACGCCGATGGCGTCGCCACCATCACCTGGGATGTGCCGGGAAAGTCGATGAACGTGATGTCCCTCGCGGGCTTTGCGGAACTGAACAGTCACATCGATGCCGCCCTTGCCGATAGCGGGGTGAAGGGCATCATCATCACCAGCGGCAAGAAGGATTTTGCCGGGGGGATGGACCTGAACGTGATCGCCAAGATGCGCGACGAAGGCGGGGCCGAGGGGATTTTCAACGGCGTGATGGAGATGCACGCCATTCTGCGCAAGATCGAACGTGCAGGCATGGACCCCAAGACGCTGAAAGGCGGCAAGCCGATCGTGGCCGCCCTGCCCGGCACCGCGCTTGGCATCGGGCTGGAAGTGCCGCTGTCGTGCCATCGCATCATCGCAGCCGACAACCCCAAGGCCAAGATCGGTCTGCCGGAAATCATGGTCGGGATCTTCCCCGGCGCGGGCGGCACCACGCGGCTTGTGCGCAAGATGGGCGCGATGATGGCGGCTCCCTATCTGCTGGAAGGAAAACTGTCGGACCCCAAGGGCGCCAAGGCAGGCGGGCTGATCGATGAGGTCGTGGCCCCCGAAGAACTGCTGGACCGCGCCAAGGCGTGGGTGCTTGCAGCCAAGGAAGCCGATCTGGTCAAGCCTTGGGATGCCAAAGGCTACAAGATGCCGGGCGGCACGCCCTATCATCCCGCAGGGTTCATGACCTTTGTCGGTGCGTCCGCCATGGTGCATGGCAAGACGATGGGGGTTTACCCGGCGGCCAAGGCGCTGTTGAGCGCGGTCTACGAAGGCGCCTTGGTGCCCTTCGACACCGCGCTGAAGATCGAGGCGCGCAACTTTACGTCCGTGCTGATGAACCCGTCCTCCAGTGCGATGATCCGCAGTCTGTTCATCAACAAGGAAGCCTTGGAGAAAGGCGCGAACCGACCGCAGGCGCCAGACCAGACCGTCAAGAAAGTGGGCATTCTGGGCGCAGGCATGATGGGCGCAGGCATCGCCTATGTCTCGGCCAATGCGGGGATCGAGGTGGTGCTGATCGATGCGGCCCAAGAGGCTGCCGATCGTGGCAAGGCTTATTCTGAAGGCATTCTGGACAAGGGGATTTCCCGCCGCAAGGTGACGGCCGAAAAGAAGGCCGAAGTGCTGGGCCGGATCACGGCGACGACCGATTATGCCGCTCTGTCAGGCTGCGATCTGATCGTCGAAGCCGTGTTCGAGGATATGAAAGTCAAGGCCGAGGTGACCGCCAAGGTCGAGGCTGTGGTCGGTGCGGATTGCATCTTTGCCTCCAACACCTCGACCCTGCCGATTTCGGAACTCGCCAAAGCCAGCCAGCGGCCTGCGCAGTTCATCGGCATCCACTTCTTCTCGCCCGTCGACAAGATGATGCTTGTGGAAATCATCCGCGGCAAGGAAACCGGGGATGTGGCGGTGGCCAAGGCGCTGGATTACGTGCGCCAAATCCGCAAGACGCCCATCGTGGTCAATGACGCGCGGTTCTTCTACGCGAACCGCTGCATCATTCCCTACATCAACGAAGGCATCCGGATGGTGGCCGAAGGCGTGGAACCTGCGCTGGTCGAGAATGCCGCCAAGCTGGTCGGAATGCCTTTGGGGCCGCTGCAACTGGTGGATGAAACCTCGATCGATCTGGGCGTCAAGATCGCCAAGGCGACCAAACTGGCGATGGGCGACGCCTATCCTGATGGCGCGGTGGATGACGTGCTGTTCTGGATGGCCGATCAAGGCCGCATGGGCAAAAAGGCAAATGCCGGGTTTTACACCTATGATGCGGCAGGCAAGCGGGAAGGCCTGTGGGCAGGTTTGGCCGAGCAGTATCCGGTCGCCGACACGCAACCCGACCTGACGCATGTCCAGCATCGGCTGCTGATGGCACAGGTGCTGGAAGCGGTGCGCGCTTTGGAAGATGGTGTCCTCACCGATATCCGCGAAGGCGATGTCGGCGCCATCCTTGGCTGGGGTTTCGCGCCATGGTCGGGCGGCCCCTTCGGCTGGCTGGACATCATCGGGGCGGCGCGCGCGGTCGAAATCTGCGACGCGCTTACAGCACGCGAAGGCACCCGTTTTGCGACAACCGACCTGCTGCGTGAGATGGCCCGTGAAGGCACAACCTTCTACGGCGCATCGGCCCGCAAAGCCGCCTAAGCCGGGAAGCCGGACCGGCGCTGCTCTGCCTTGCGCAGGGCAGCGCCCGCTTCTTCTGCCATCAAACAAAAGACCAGATGCCGCGCCTGCGTCAAACTACAGGCACTGTAATCCTGCGGTGCCGCCATATCCTCTGACAGCGCATCCCCCGGACAGGACAGCAGGAGGCCCCGGCTGGCATAGACCAATTGGTGTCGCGCAAACTGCAACTGCACCGTGACCAGATGCGGCGGCGGCCGAAACCGCTCTATGCCGCGCCACCCCTCCAGCGCCCGCGCGGGAATGAGCGCGAAGGGATCGCCAAACAGGTCTTCGGCACAATCCGCCTCGATCAACAGTTTCTGATCGGGCAAGAGCATCACCTCTGCGCGATTGTCCAATGCACCGCATGGCACGCGCAGCGGCCAAAAGTCTGGCGGGGCTGACTCCAGTGGCAGCTTCAGCGCATGGATCAACCTCTGGATGCCGCCATCGAAGGTGACCACCTGCATGCCAACGCTCAGATCGCCTGCACAACACCAGCCATCGGGTGTGGCAATCGGCGTGGTGGCGACGATTCCTTCGGCAACAAGGATGGGGCCCTCCCCTGCCCTCTCGGGCGGTGACCAGATCATCTTCTATACCCCATCCGCACTCCGTTTTCTGACCCCGCCACAAGTGTCTTCAGACCTGCGGCGCGGGCAAGACCCTTCCAAGGCGGGGCCTCGGCAAAACCGAGGCAGATTGTTGGGAACAGAGCAATCCGCGCCCAGCCAGAACCGGATCGGCAGGGCGCGGAGGCTTCAGACAGGGTTTGGCAAGGCTTTGCCGTCTGCAAAGGCGATCAGGTTCTCCACCGCCATCATGCCCATATTGCTGCGCACCTCCAGCGCGGCAGTGCCCAGATGCGGCAGCAAGGTGACGTTCTCGAGCGTCATGAGCGCCGGATTGATCTGCGGCTCGAACTCATAGACATCAAGCCCGGCACCGGCGATGTGCCCACGGATCAGCGCGGCAGCAAGCGCCGCCTCATCCACGACATCGCCGCGGCTGATGTTGATCAGAATGGCATGGGGGCGCATATGCGCCAAGGTGGTTGCGTTCACCAGATGATGCGTCTCCTTGCCGCCGGGCACGGCCAACACAACCACGTCCGCCCCCATGGCTTCGGCAAGACTGACCTGCCGCGCCGGAACGCCTGCATCGGCCACGGGCGAGCGGTTGAAGAACACCACCTCCATGCCAAAACCCGCCTGAGCGCGCCGGGCAATCGCCTTGCCGATCCGCCCCATCCCAATGATGCCGACGCGTTTTCCCGAGACATGCATGCCAAGCATCTGGGTTGGGTGCCAGCCTTCCCAAGCACCCGCGCGCACCATCCGCTCCCCTTCGCCCGCGCGCCGGGCTGTCATCAGCATCAGGGTCATTGCGATATCGGCAGTGGCATCCGTGACGGCACCGGGCGTGTTCGACACCTGAAGCCCGGCCGCGCGGGCCGCACCGACGTCGATATGATTGTAGCCCACACCAAAATTGGCCAGCATCCGTGCGCGCGGATTGGGCACGTCGGCAAAGACATCGGCTTGGTATCGATCGCCCAAAGTGGGCAGCACAAGATCGAAGTCACGCAGGCTGGCGCGCATCTCGTCGCCCGACATCGGGCGCGTGCTGTCTCGTGCTGTGACATCAAATCGGGCCGATGCCGCTTGAACCACAGACTCGGGCAAGGGGCGGGTGATCAACAGTTTCATCAAAACATCCTTCCGCCCGCGGGCACTTTCTGGTCGGGGGTCAGCAACACCACCTCACCGTCTTCATCTGGCACGCCCAGAACAAGCACTTCGGACAGCACCTTGCCAATCTGTCGGGGCGGAAAATTGACCACCGCCATCACGTGCCGGCCGATCAGTGCCTCTGGCGTATAATGCCGGGTCAGCTGTGCGCTCGAGCGTTTTTCTCCGATGTCGCTGCCAAAATCCACCCAAAGCTTGATGGCTGGTTTGCGGGCTTCGGGAAAAGCTTCGGCACGCGTGACCACACCCACCCGTATGTCCACCTTCTGAAAATCGTCATAGCTGATCATTTGCCCAACTCCCGCCCCCGATCCGCCGCTGCCTTCACCGCCCGCTGCAACAAGGCGGGAAAGCCGCTGTCAGGGTCCATCAGCACCGAGAGCGCCGCCGCTGTTGTGCCTCCGGGAGAGGTGACATTGACCCGCAGCTGTGCGGCAGTCTCGGGCGCGCGGTGCGCCAGCTCTCCGGCGCCAGTCACGGTAGCGCGCGCCAGTTGCATGGCGAGATCCGACGGCAACCCTTCGGCCTCGCCCGCGGCGGCGAGGGCTTCGATCAGGTGAAAGACATAGGCCGGGCCAGAGCCCGAAACCGCGGTGACGGCATCCATCTGATGCTCGCCCTCCAGCCGAACCACTTGCCCGACGGCCGAAAGCAAATCTTCGGCAAGATCGAGATCGGCCGCCGTGCTGGCCGCGTTGCCGATGAGTGCGCTGATGCCACGCCCAACCGCTGCGGGCGTGTTCGGCATTGCGCGAACAATATGCGTCGTGGCCCCGAATGCCGCCTCATAACTGGCCAGCGTGGTTCCGGCGGCAACAGTCACGATCAGCGTGTCACCGCCGCCGAACTTCGCAATCTGCGGCAAGGCAGCGCCCATCATCTGCGGCTTTACGGCGATCAGCACCACGGCAGGAGACTCTGGCATCCCCGCGTTTAACTGTAGCCCCTTCTGGGCAAGGCTCTTGACCCAATCCGAGGGGTTCGGGTCGATCACCCATGTGGCCTGCGGCAAAAGCCCCTGCCCCAGCCAGCCTTCCAGCATGGCCGACCCCATCTTGCCGCAGCCCAGAAGCACCAGACCCCGGCGGTTGATCATATCCAAGTTCATCACATTCCCCGTCTTGACGGGGCAAGGTTAGGCGCGACCGTAAGCCTCGGCAATGGCAACCTTCATCGCGTCGGCAGGTGCTTTGTCGCCCCAGCCAACCAGCTGAAATGCCGGATAGAAGCGCTCTGCCGCCATCACCGCGCTGGAGATCAGCCGATCAATCTGCTCGGGCCCCGCCATCTGCCCGCCGGCAAGCACAAGACCATAGCGCCAGACCATCAGCTTTTGCTCGGTCCAATAGGTAAAGGCTCCGGTCCAGACCATATCATTGCAGCGGTTCAGCACATCCAGCAGCCCGGGCAACTTGCCTTCTGGCGGCTCCATCTCAAAGGTGCAGATCAGACGCAATGTCTCATCCTGTGCCGACCATGCCAGCGTCAGCGAATAGGTGCGCCACTGACCTTCGACCGCCATGGCGATCTGATCATCGGTGACCCTGTCAAACTCCCAAGCATGGTGTTCGGCCAGCGTTTCAACGATGTCGATCGGATGCGTGTCGTCTGTGCTGAGAAAATCTTCCGTAAGTGACATGCCCGACCTCTTGATGATGCCCGCCGCGGGGGCCAACCCACGACATGCTGAGCGTCTGGCAAGGCTCTGCGATTACCCGACGACACCATACTAAATATGGTGTTGCAGAAGCGAAACCCTGTAAAGCGATTTCTGAACAAATCTCTTGTGGACAACCTTGGATGCGTCTTTCCACACGGGCATCCGTGGCATGTTGCCAGCTTTAGGCGGGGCATTTCACCAGCCACCCCCAGCCTTTACCTGCATTCTGGCAAGACCGGACACGTCAAGGTGCTTCTCCGCGATCCGGGCCGGGGGTGCAAGCCCTGTGGCGGCCAACGTCCGCGACATCCGCAGTGCAAAGCGCTACAGAGGGTGACGCACGTTCAAAAAAATCGGATTGGGACCAAAGGACGGCGCGGCAAGCCGCCTTCCGCCCCGCTCAGGCAAAGCGCCTGAAGTTTGACCCAAGGTCTGCTGCTCAGCACATGCTGACGGTTGCTTCGGCCTTCGCCTCGCAACGGTTACGCCCTTTGGCCTTGGCCTGATACAGCATGGCGTCCGCGACGCTGACCCACGCATCGACATCCTTTATGGCCGTAGTGCGCGACGAGACGCCAAAGCTTGCAGTGACCGAGAGCGCGACGCCGTTTACCGTGATTGGCGTGTCGGCGATCTGGCGGCGCAGGCGTTCCGCAAAGTTCAAGGCTCCGACGGCATCGGTGGAGGGCAGCAAGATCGCGAATTCTTCCCCACCAACCCTGCCAAGGCTGTCTGCGTCGCGCAGCGTTTCGGCGCAGCGCTGCACGACAGCACGCAAGACTTCGTCGCCCGCAGGATGGCCATGCGTGTCGTTGATGCGTTTGAAATGGTCAATGTCAAACAGGATTAGCGAGGCTGGCGCGCCATAGCGCAGGCTGCGCTCGAATTCGCTTTCGCAGGCCTCCATCCACTTGCGCCGTGTCATGGCGCCTGTCAGGCCGTCCGTGTTGGCGATCTGCCGCAACTCCAGCTCATTCAACACCAGCTTTGCGAAGCTTGACAGAATGGCAATCTCATTCGGGGAAAAGTCCCGTGGCTTGAAGTCTATCGCGCAAAGTGCGCCAAGGTTGTAACCATCAGGCGTTTCCAGCGGGATGCCCAGATAACTCCGAACGAAGGGTTCCCCTGTCACCATCGGATTTTTGGCAAAGCGAAGGTCCAATGTTGCGTCGGGAACGACCATCGGCTCGCGGCGCTGGATGGCATGCGCGCAGAAAGAAAGATCCCGCGACATCTCGCAGGCTTCCAAACCAGAGATCGATTTGAACCACTGCCGCTTTTCATCAATCAAGCTGACGGCTGCGATCGGCACCGAAAGCACCTTGCGCACCAGCTCGGTCAGCCGGTCGAAAGGTTCTTCTGGCGGCGTATCAAGCACATCATACCGACGCAAAGCCGCAAGGCGCCCGTCTTCATCTTTCAGTTGCCGCTCAGTTCTCATTTTGCTCCCTCAAGGCGAGGATCGTGGCTGTCAATTCATCCCGATACGACGCACAGGCATGGTCGACAATGGACCGCACTTGGCTTTCGTCCATGCCCGAGTCCAGAAGCGCAATGGCAAGGCCCATCAGCTTTTCGCTCTGCCGCTGGATGTTGGCGCGCAACACCTGCGGCACGTCGAACTCGGCAATCGGCCGCATCGCTGCGGCGACGACATTCTCTGGAAGACTTCCGACCATCTCTGGGCTTTCGCTGCGCTGCACTTTCCGGCACGCCATGTTGGAGGGCGGCCCCGAAGCCTCTGCCTGCGGGTGACTCGTTTGATCAAAGCACTCGTAACACTTGATTAACCAAACTTTAACACCCTGACTGACAGTCGATTGCGGCATTTTCAGGGCATCGCCCGGACACCGGGCGAAGGATCGGCAAAGGCCGCCACGCGCAGGCAGGAAAAGGCCCGGCTGGTTTTGCAAGCTGAGAAAAAGGGCGATCGAAATCGATCGCCCTCATCACACCGGCTTGGCTCTGCCGATCAGGCCGACTTTGTTGACGGCACAAGGCTCAGGATCGCTGTCTTGGTGCCAATGGTCCGGTCACGGCCTCTTGTCTTGGCGATATACAAACGCTTGTCCGCGACATCATAGGCCTCATCAAAGGCGTCTTGCTCACCGTTCCATGCCGAGACACCGGCAGAGAACTTGATCGCAATCGGCGTGCTGTTGCCCAGTTCATGGCGGATCAGGTCGAGACGGACATTCAGTTCAATCTCGCTCATCCCGGGCAGCATCACCAGAAACTCCTCTCCCCCGGTGCGGAAAATGAGGTCAGAGCTGCGGAAGTGGCGCATCGCCGCCTCGGCAAAGCGCCGCAACACGGCATCGCCCGCGCTGTGCCCGTGCTGATCGTTGATCATCTTGAAATGGTCAATGTCCAGCACCGCAAGCAGGATCTCTTGTTCCCGCGCGTTTGCATCGCGTCTGAAGCTGGCCAGCCAGTTTTCCAAGGCACGGCGGTTCGACAGGCCGGTCAATGTGTCGGTGGTGGCTTGCGTGCGCAGTTCATCCAGCAATGTCGCGGCGGCGCTGCGCCGTCTTTCGCTGTGGCGCAGCGCATATTCCAGATGCAGCGCTTGAAGCTTCAGGGCCGTCACATCCTTGAGCAGGATCATCCAGCCAGCAGGTTCGCCCGATGTCGAGAAAGGCGCCTCCAGCACGGCCACCTGCGCCTCATAATGATGTGACGCGATGGGCAAGACTTTTGTCGCATCGCCCATGTTCTGAATCTTCGGCAGCTGCGCCAGAAGTTCGGGATGCCACTGGCTCTCGCCGGACTCACCGATCAGCCGCAACTTGTCGGCCGCTGGGTTTGCGTTGACGATCTGGCCGCCTGCGCCGACGAACAACACGGGCTCCTGCAGCCGCTCCATCAGAACGCGGTTTCCAATCGGCAACAGGCTGAACATCTGATCCGAGAGCAAAAGCCAAGAAAAAGCCGCCGAAGCCAGCAGAAAGGCAAGCGGGGTTGCATCCAAGCCGAAGAACCGCACACCAAAGACCACATAGGAAATATGGGTGATGACCGGCAGCAGTGTCAAAGCCAGCATCGCCCTGAACCGGGTGCGATGCAGTCGCGTCGCAAACAAGGCCCCCTGCGTCATGATGGCCGTGCTGCAAGCCATGACGCCGTACAAATACCCCACGCAAAGGACGAAGAGCCAGCCCATGTCTTGCACGTCGCGTGGAAGCAAGGGGGCGCCACTCACTTCTACAGCCGGTCCGGCAAAGGACAGATGCAACGGGTGGGTCGCCGCAGCAGACAGCACGACGATGGGAACCAAGGTCAGCGCCACGCCTTCGGGCCAGCGGATCTCGCCACGGATGTTGTTGATGTAGCGGTAGATGAACAGGCTCCACGCTGTCGGCGTGACAACGATGGCCAGCCAAGACAGGTTTGACCACAGCGTGCGCAGTTCCGGCGTCTGCGCGACCATGCCAGCGATCACCGCAAGAACCCAAGCTGTGCCGCCCACCTGCGTCAGGATCAGGAACGGCTTGCCGTGAAACTCCGACATGCGCCCGACCACAATCGCCAGTGCCACAGATGCCACGCAAAACACCGCCAAGATAAGGATCGTCATCGTCATCTGCCGACACCTGCCAAGTTGAGTGTGCGCAGCACCGGGCTGCTTTCCGTCTTTCACCCCTGCCCGTCAGGACCGAGATTCCTCTTGATGTGGCAGGGATTAGTGGCGGGATCATGGCAAACCCATGCCTTGATCGGGACAGCATTTCATGGACGAAAAACCTTAACGTCCAGCACGCGGCAACTGTGGGCCCGCGCCAACCGGATCGGCCACGCCGCCCCCACCCGTGCGGCGGCCAGCATCTGCCCGGTCAAACATCACCGGGCCTGCATCACGCGGTTTCTTGCACAGACGCACACAACGGGCTGCACTTGCCCGCAAAGGTGAATGGACCGTCTCCCATGTGGTCACGACCGGCCAAGGCCATCATGCCATCACGGCAGTGCTTGCAAAAAGCGCCGATGACATCGGATCGCAACAGGCGATCACGCGGCCATGGCAGGCCGGATAGAGAACGGCCTGCGCCTGTCCATGCCAAGCGCAGGCCGCCATGCCGCCCGATCGACAGTGTAGATTTGCGCCGACGTCGATGCGCGGCGCGGGCGCTCCTTACCGCGAGGCGTCGAGCGCCATGTTGGTTTCCGTGGTTGCAAGCTGATCGTGCAAGTCCTGAAACAGGCTCCGCGCTTTTGCTCGGTTGCCCGAGTTCAGGTAAGAATAGCCACGCAGAATGGCCAGATCCCGCCGCAACTTGCCGGAAATCTGCTCCAGCGCATCGAAATAGCCAATGGCCTTGCGGTATTGCTTTTTCTTGTAGGCCAACACACCGCGTTGATCGAGGATGATCGACTCTGTATCCACCCGCTGCTGATGGGTCAGCTGCGTGGTTGCGGCAATGCGGGCGGCTTCTTCTGTCATGTTCATCTTGAGATAGGACAGCGCCATCCCAAACCGCGCATCGCGCCGCTGATCGCCCGACAGGCGTGCCTCTGCACTTTGGAAGGCGGCCAAGGCATCCATCGGACGGTCCAGATTATAGGCGCACCAGCCACGCTCGGCCAAGCGCGACGGGGATGTGGCCCCATTCGTGGCCGCAAGGCATTGCGCACCGCTGCCCCCCGAGGAGCCGCCCCCAGTGTTCGCTGGCGGCGGCGGCGGAGGCGCCTCGCGCATCACCTCGACCACCACCGGGGCGCTTGCCACCCGCGCGGGGGGGGCCGCTGGGGCGGGCGCGGGGACTGGGGCCGGGGCTTGGGTCGCGGCCGGGGCCACGGCATTTGTGTCCGCAGTCTCGCGGGAACGTGGCCGCACGCTGGGCTCAGAGGCAATCGCAATGTCGCCGGTCTGCAATCCCCGGCCTGCCATGAGCCGCGCCTTCAAGGCCTCCAGATCTTCGGTTGAGTCCGGGAAACGCGAAGCGGCAACCGCAAACAACTCGTCCAACTCCCCTTGCGAGGCGACGGCATCAGACTTTTCCAGCGTGGCGACGATGTTCGCAAATCCGGTGCACGCCCGGACAATGGCGCTATAGGTGCCCAAGGCAGCAGAAGACGCCTGCTGCGCCGCCTGAGCCTCTGCAATCCGCCACGCATTGTTGACCCGATCACAGCGCAACAAACCGTCGGTGTTGCTGGCGATCTCCAGCGCCTCTGCTGCATTCCCGGCGTCCAGCGCCTTGTCCAGCAGGATCTGACCTTCTGCGGTCTCCAGCAGGCGGATCATATCGGCGGGCGGCACCCAATTCATATAGGCCGCTTGCGTGCTGCGAATGGTTTCGCGCGCTTCGGCCAATTGGCCCGCCGCAATCTGCCGATACACCGTGTCAATCTCGGTGGAGGGTTGAGTGATGCTGAGGGTCCGCAGATCTTCCGGCGGCACCCATTCAGGGAATTTTGTTCTCAGCCGACGCAGCTCTGCCTCGACAGAAACCTGATCATTCTGCTGAAGATAGAAGTTGAGGGCCTGAACATCGGTGTAGCTGGGCGTCGCAGCGGCTGTCGGCGCCGGAGCTGGGGCCGCGCTCCCTTCCGGGGCGGTCTGCGCAAACAGCGGCGGCGCCGCAAAGGTCAATGCCAAGGCAAGATATGCGTATCGGATCATATGGGCACACATTGAGGATAGATTTCTGCCTGAGCGACAAGCGCCATGAGATGCAAAGTCGCGGGATAGTAGGGCTGTTCTGTCGTGAATGCGGGCATCGCTGCGCCCACATTACCCGAAGCGGCACAAGCCACCAAGCCTGCAACCGCCTGATAGCCGCGATGCGGGCTGCGTTCGAGCGAAACACCAGAGGCACGCTCGAAGATGGTCGTTGCGTCTTCGGCGGGTTCCAACTCGGTGGCGGTGACAAAGCGGCTGACGGCAAGATGGTCAGGCGTTCCCGACCAGACCGCAAAAAGTGGGACGCGGACGGCTTCATAGCCCGCGTTGAACGAAAAACGCTCGGGCGGCGGTCCCCATCCATCGGCGCGGATCGTCACCCAATCCGGGACAAGCCCCGCCTCGGCGATCTGCCCCATCAGGGTCACCCCATCATCGGCAAGACGTTGCAAGGCCGCATTGCCGGTTGCTGCCGCCAGTTCACGCATGGCGCGCGGCATGTAATAGGACGGATTGATGACAAGTCCCTCATCCGAGATGAAACCCTGCTGCGCGGGCAGCAACAGCATCAGACCGCTGCCATTGGGATGCGGCACACTGCACAGGCGCACCAGATCCTGCGCGATGGCCCGGGCACGGTCCAGAAGGGCTGGCCGTTGATAGCGTTCCGCCATCGCCGCCAAGGCCCAAGCGTAGAACAGATCGCCGTCGCTTGCATTGTTGTAATCGGGCACATGCGGACGCTGGTCATGCCGCCAACGCCACGCCAGAAGCGCATCGTCCCTTATGGCGAGATTTTCCTCGGTCCAGACGCGAATGCTTTCAAAAGCCTCGCGGTCGTCAAACACGGCTGCGAGTGTCAGCCCGTAGCTCTGGCTTTCCGAATGGCTGTCCGCATTCTGGAACCCGTCGATCACCCGCCCTTCCGGCGTCAGGCACAGCGCTTTCCAAGCACGCCAAGACTCTTGCAAAGGGTGATCGGCGGGGATCACCCCGGCAATCGACTGCGCCTGCTGCGACCAAGCCTTTGAGGCAAAGGTCAAGGCCGAACAGGCCGCAGCCATGGTTGCGACAAACTGGCGACGATTCATGTTCTGCTCCCTGAACGGCGGGTCATCAGCACAAAGAGCAGTGCCGGAATGATGGAAAGCAGCGCCAAGATCAAAGTCAGCGCTGTAAATGTCAAAGGCGACCAAGACGCGTAATTCCCAAGCACCGTGCGCATGTTGCGCAGGGACAGTGGCTCAAGCAACTCGGGACGCCGCATTTCTGACCAAGTGATCCAAGTGCGATCTGCCTGAAGCAATGCGGCCTGCACATGCGTATCGCTGCGCGCACTGCGGCGGAACGTGTCGACTTGCCGTGCAAGATCGGTCATCGCGATATTCGGCCCGGCAATCAGCCAAATGTCATTGGGTGTGTCCGGATCAAGCTGCAACAGCAAGGCCTCACCACTCTTGCCTTCCAGCCATTCTTCCAGACTGACCGCGCCCGGCAGCATAAAGGCGCGCAACTCCGCCAATTTCTGCGACACCCATGATCCCGCACCACCCAGCGCGCGATCTGCCGCCGCAGAGGCAGGTGCCGGCGCGGCAGGCGCCGGGCTTGCAGCTTGGCCGCCCGCTGCGGGCGCCAGTCTGAAGCCCGGAGACGCGGGCACGGGCTCCGCCACAGAAGGCAAAGCACCGGAACTTGCCAGCGACGGATACACCGCATCCTGCAACATGCGCCGCGTGACCTCTGTCTGCCCGGTTGGAACCAAGCCCACGGTGTCAAGGCTCACGATGTTCAGCTGTGCGGTCACGTCATCTGCGACCAAGGGCTGCAGCAGCGCGCCGAAAGCCAGCAGGGCCGATGACGACGCCGAAGCATTCGGAACCACGACACTGGCGCCCCCCACGCGCGACAGACCGCGCAGCATATCGGCCTGCTGCATCTTGGGCGATGGGGGCACGTTCAGGTTGCTGTCCGCCAACACCACAAGCATATCGGTCGTCCGCGGGGTGCAAGGCAAATCCGGCGGATCGCCGGGCACTGTCATCTCAAGGGTCAAGGTATTGATCCCCGGGTTCAGCAAATTCGCTCGGAAGCTGATGGACAGGGGCGGCAGAATCTCGCCGCCATCGCGGTCCAGCGGCAGCAGCCGGATCGTTTCGCCATTGATCTTCACAAGAAGCAGCGCGCCTTGTGCCAAACCAGCCGAAAACCCGTAGTGGATGTTGAATTCCGCTTTCTGGGATGCCAGCAGCAACCAGTCATCGGGCAAGCGAAAATCGATATCGCGCCTGAAGTAATGGGTATTGGCAAGAATGTCTGCGCTCCCCAAGGCCTGAAGCGTGGTCACTTCTCCGGGCGCAAGCATCGGAACATTGGGCGCATTCAGGCTGTCGGGAAGCATGGCAGAAATGTCAGGGCCGGTGTCCCCGACATGCTCGACCTGCAACACGACAGCGCCGCCGGCCCCACGCCGCACCGAGGCCCGGGGCTCATCCGCGCTGATCAGGGCAATGCGCGCGCGCGCCTCTGGACCGGACTGCATGGCATAAAACGGGATCACCTCCAGTCGCGGCGCGCCCCCCAACAGATGCGTGACCCGGCTCGCAACTTCGCGGATCAGGCCTGCATCGGTGGTCTCGTCGGCAACGATCTCGACAGCGCCACCGCGCGCCACCTGTGCCTTCATCGCAGCCAGAAAACCGTCTGCATTCAAGGGAATTGTCGCGGGATCAATCAGGATGCCGCTGTTGCCAAGGTCGACCTCGGTCCAGACCGCAAAGGAGGCATCCGGACCGCAAAAGATGCGATGCGCTTGAACAGCGCGCAGGGTGATGCTGTTCACACCGGGAACAAGCGCCGTGGTCTCAATGACTTTCTCGGAGAAATCTCCGAAGCCGTCCAAGGTGATGACACCGGCGTCGGTTCCGTTGATCTGCACCGCCAAGGTGGATGTATCGGGCAGGACGTTCACGCTTGATCGCAGCGAAAGTCGCAGTTCTGTCGGCGGGGGCGCCCCTTCCGGCAAAGTCAGCGAAAACGCGGCATCGGCCTCTTCCCCGCTCAAACGAAAGACGCGCGGCGTCGGCATGCTGCCACCAATGCGCACTTCGGTGGGGATATTCTGAGCCGACGGCGAAAGCGCCACAAGCCAGCCCTCTGGCGGCAGCGACGCGGCTGCGGTCTCGCCGGGCAGACCCGGCCCAGCCCCATCCCTGTCCAAGGGTTCCGGCGGAGCCACGGCCGCAGGCTGTCCTTCGCCAGCGGTCATCGGAGCCAGATCGATCCGGGGGGCCTCGCCCGTGTCTTCGGACGCTTCGGAGGCTGTTTGCGGGGCGGACGGTGACACCGGTGCCGACGGCGTCATCGGGGCAAGCTGGATCGTGGGATTGTCTGTGTCCTGCGCAAAGGCACCGGAGGGCATCAGCAGGGCAATGGCGAATGCACGAACGGCCTTCATCGCGGATCTCCGCCGATAAATGCTGCGCTTTTGAAGGTCGCCGGATCTTCAGACGGCAGGTCTTCTTGGAAATCGGCACCGAATGCAACCAGATGGGCCGCTTTCCGTTGATGACCGGCAGTCTGTGCCGCCCGCCGACGACGATCGGGTTCTTTCAGAAAATCTACGATCGTGCGCGGCAAGGACGAAAGGCTGAGCCAGACCACATAGCAGATCCCGGCAATCAGCCCTTTCTTGGCGCGGGTCGCCTCGCGCAGCTTCAGCCAGTTCTCACTGGACCCGAAGATCAGGAAAGACACGGTCTCGCGCACTTCCATCGGCTGATCGGGAAGGAACAGCAGACCAAGCACCGGCCCGCTGGGCGTTTCGGTGATCATGCGGACCACCGCTTTCACGGGGCGCTCCAGATGTGGCGCATCCGAGAAGATGGGCCTGAATTGGACGGTTTCCCCCTTTGTCACCATCCGCGCGCCTTGCTTGCCCGAGGTCACCCGAATGCGGGCGCCACTTGTGGACGCATCCAGAACGATCCCATCAAGCGGGGTCTCCCCCGACCCCTCCCACCATAGGGTCGTCGGCGCTTCCATCTCCACGCGCGGAGAACTGCGGCGTTGCTGCTTTTCCGCCACCGCGCGCAACGACAAGGACACGAGCAAGAAGTTGATCACGGCCCATGTGCCCACCACGCCCAAAACACTGCGGTCGCCCGGGAAGACAATCCAGCGCGTAACCAGCGCCACCATGCCCGCAACCATCAACGCAAAAAGAACCAGCAAGGGCGCGTAGATCGGCGAGATGTAATCATTCGCCAGCGTTTCGTCTTTTGCCGTCACGTTGAACTTTGCGCCGCGCGGCTTCAGGATGGTGCGGAAGATCGCCATGGCGAGATAGGGCGCTTGGGCGACCTCGTAGACCTCTGAAATCAAGGGCCATCGATAGCGTGCAAACAGGGCGTTTTGGATCAGGAAGCTCACCGCCATGTAGCTCAGGGTGTAGACCATCGCATCCTGGAAGGTAGAGACGAAAATCTCGACCCCGAAGAAAAGATAGGTCAGCGGCGCGAGCAGATAGACCAGCCGGATGATCGGGAACAGCCAGAAGGACATCGAGTTGATGTAACAAAGCCGCTGCAAAAAGTGCAGACCGCTGCGGAACAGCGGGTTCTTCAACATCAGCATCTGCATCATGCCAGCCGCCCACCGGCCGCGTTGCTGGATGAACGAAGCGAATGTCTCTGGCTGAAGTCCGGCGATCATCGCCCGATCAAGGTAAAGACTGCGCCAACCGTTGGAATGGATTTCAAGAGCCGTTTCGGCATCTTCGGTGATCGTCTCACCCGCAAATCCACCCACCGAGTCCAAGGCCTTGCGGCGCAGAACGGCCGCCGAGCCGCAAAAGAACGCCCCGCCCCACCGATCCAGCCCCCGGTGGATCATGGAATAGAACATCTCGTTTTCCGGCGGACATTTCAGGCCAAGGTTCCGCTCGATCGGGTCCTTGTTGATGAAAAAGTGGGGTGTCTGAACCAGAAAAAGCTTGGGGTCATCCACAAAGTAACCCACGGTGCGCGCGAGAAAATCACGCGAAGGCACATGGTCCGCGTCGAAAACGACCACAAGATCACCGTCGAGCTTGGCCAAGGCCGCACTCATGTTGCCGGCCTTTGCATGTTCGTTGCGCGCGCGGGTGGAATACATGACGCCAAGATCGCTGCACAGCTTTTGCAGCTCGGCCCGCCGTTCTTGGGATTTGCGCGCCAATTCCGGGTCGGGCGAATTGCAGCGCTGATCGGTGCCGCCGTCGTCGCAGAGCACCACCACACGCTTGTCGCGCGGGTAGATCATGTTCTTCGCCGCCGACAAGGTGACGGCGAGCATCTCCGGCGGCTCGTTGTAGGACGGCACAAGCACATTGACCGTGGGCAGCTTGTCCAACGCGACCTTCGGCGGCAATGCGCGTTGGGTGGGGTCCGCTGTGATCACGGTGTTCAGGAAAAAGACCATGATCGAATAGGTTTCGATCACAAACAGGATGATTGCCAGAACAAAGGACGGGGTCAGGCCCGGCTCTGGCAGGGTGTCGGTCAACCGCCACATCCAGTAGCGCATGACGATCACGCTCGACACCGCCATCAGCGCGAAGCGTGCAAGTGTATTGGTGGCAAAAGGCTTGAGTAGAACGACAATGACAATGGCCACAATGCCCAACAGGCCCTGCGCGGCGGTGGAGGACGGCACCGACGCCAGAACAATCGTGGGGGCGATCAGCAAGGCCCAGATCAGAAGCAGGCCAAGCCCGCTGAGACGGCGCTGTTTCACCGAGTCTCACTCCTTGAAAATAGATCGAAGACGCACTCGGAAAATACCAGCTTAAAAATCAGTTTCATCGCGGCGTCGGGCCTGCCAAGGGGGACAGCATCTCGATTCTTCCCCGCGTCTCCGCCGCACCAACCCCGGACACATAGCCGATGCTGCTGGCCAACAATGGTGCCAGCGCCTGTTCGGCGTCGCCGTTCACACAGTTGCGCAGCATCACATCCATGACGTTGGTGTTGCCGGGCATCTGGCGAAAGCCGGTGCCAAGGCGGCGCAGGCCCAGCACGCACACCGTGTTCGCGCCCAGACGGCTTTCCCCCCAGAAATAGGTGCCAAGCTCATCTTCGCCCGTCAAAAGATCGCCCGCCTGCAAAGTGGTGAACGGCTCGGGCAGGCCACCGATGCGGCGCAGGAACTCCTCATAACGGAAGCGCCCTTCTTGCTGGCCCTGTGCAACCCGCGCCCGCAAGGTCATGACGTTGTCGCCGCTGACGGTGGTCCGGTTCGCAAGACCGATCCGCTGCTCGCGGCTGTTGACCAGGCCCCGCTCGGTGACCAGCACCGCCTCGGGCACATTCACCCATGCCCGAGACAAGGGCACCGTCGCGAAAGCTGTCGTTTCTTCGACTTCGTCGAGCATCGGAGACAGTTGCGGTGGCACCACATTGCAAGCGGCAAGCGCCAGGGCAGCCAGCAAGACTGCGAGGCGGCGGGCAATAGAACAATTGAACATTTGATTCTTGCTTCGCATCTCGGATCCTGTTGTCAGCAGACTAGCTGATGGATTGCGGACAAGCTCAATTCATAAACAAATTCTGACCTCGACTGAACCGTCAAGCGTGCGCAAAAAGCCACAACTTAAGGGTCAAGAGAGCAACTTTTCAAACATCTCACGAAAAGGACGGGGTTCAGAAATGAGATATCCTTGCACTTTTTGAACACCAAGGTCACGCAAGGTGGCCAAAATTTCGGCGCTGTCCACATGTTCCGCAACAACCGTCAGCCTCAGGTCGCGGGCGACCTGCACGATGGCACGGACGATCGCGCGATCCTTGCTTTCCGGGTCGGTAACATGCGCGACGAAGGCCCCGTCAATTTTGATGCAATCGACCGGGAATGTGCGCAGATAGACAAAGCTCGACAAACCAGACCCAAAATCATCCAAGGCCACCTTGCAGCCCATGGCGCGCACGGATTGCACGAACTTCATCGCGGCCGGCATGTTGCTGATGGCCGAGGTTTCGGTGATTTCAAACTGAATGCGGGAGGCGGCCACATCGGACTGCGCAAAAAGCCCCGACACATAGGGCCATAAGCCCGGGTCCGACAGCGACATGCCCGAGAGATTGAGCGAAAGGGTCACATTCGGATGACGGCGCAGCAGATCGGCATGATCAACAAGCGCCGCCTTTACCACCCACCGATCCAGCCCCCGGATGAACCCATGTCGTTCCGCCGCAGGAATGATCGCAGAGGGCGGGAATTCCCGCCCGTCCACGTCGATCATATGCACCAGCAATTCGAACTCCAGAACGTCGCCCGCCGATGGATCAAGGCTAAAAATCTCTTGCGCATAAAGCCGGAGCCGATCTGCACTCACCGCCGACTGCAGCCCGGTCATGATGCGCGCATCGGCACGATGGCGATCCAGCGCCCCGTTGGTGTCGTCCGAGGTCAGGATGGTGCCGGGACGAATGTCTTTCGCAGCACAGCAGGCGATCATCGCGGCATGAAGCGCATTTGCGGGTGGCGCGCCCTGCCGCACTGCAGCAAGACCAGCGCAAGCGGTAAAGCTGAACGCCTGATCCTCCCAATCCAGGCGATAGGCGGCCAGCGCTTCCATCAGCGCCGCCGCATCCTTGCGCGCCGTGGGCATATCCGCCCCGGGGAACAACACCGAGAATTCATCATCGCCAGTGCGCGCCATCAATCCGCCCGGACCAAGATGCGCGTGCAAAACCTCCGCGATTTGCCCAAGCGCAATATCCGCCACCCGGTTTCCAACCGCCGCGTTGAGAAACCTGAACTTGTCGATGTCCAACACGCACAGGACGGCATCGCATTTTTCCCTTTGCAGATGCGCGACGACATCCCGAAGAAACTGGCTGCGCCAAGACAAGCCGTCCGCAGAACCGCCCTCTTCGCTCACGGTACAGAGCGATGCTGTCGTGGTGGCGCACATCTAAAGCCCTAAGTCTCCCAGTTGCAGGAATATGAAGAAGTCATTCGCCGCGCTATGTCCACAAAAAACCCGCAGCGGGGAATTTTCTTTTCAGCACAAATGCATAGGGAAGATGGTCCCCCTCTGACAAGAGCGGCGGCAGGGATTGGGATGCAAAACACGGCTTGCCGTAACGGAACCCGCCGCATCCTGCGGCGGCGGCATCGTCACCGGCCACGCATCTGAAAGCTGTTGGTCCTTACCTTGCCCCTGCCGCCTTTGGCGCGCAGCCCAGCGCCCTCCGACCGCAGTCAGGCGCTCATTTCAAGCAAGGGGGCCAACAGCGCGTTGGGAAAGCGCCTTTCCCGCGTCACGGCGAAAAAGGACTCGGCCAAACCGTCCAGTTTTGCGGCCTCAATCAGAATGCCGCGAGCAAGTTCGTCCTGCACGACGATGGGCGGGATGACAGCCAACCCCGCATCCTCACGCGCCAAAAGGCGCAACATCGCCATATCGTCAACCTCTGCCGCAAACGAGGGCAAGATCCCAAGACGGCTGACCAACGCATCAAATCCGTCGCGCAAGGCTGTTTCGCGCGTCGGCAGCACAATCGGCTCCCGCGCCAGCAGATCTTTCAGATGCCACGGGCCGGTGCCAAGCCGGGACGGCGTGCCGATCAGGCTGACGGGCTGCTCAGACAGGCGGTGCACCAACCAAGGGCTGGCGGCATCCCGGGGGGGCGCAAGATTGGTAAGGACAACATCCAGCGCCGTCGCCGACAAGCCACGCAACAGCTCTGCCTGACTGCCCGACCGCAAAACGACCTCCACATCGGCCCGCCCGATCAGCGGCTGCAAGAATCGCAGCTGGAAGTTGCGTGACAGCGTTGCAAGCGCGCCGACCCGCAACACCTGCCTGCTGCGCCCGGTTTCGCGCAGTGTCGCACTCAGATCCTCGGCGGTGCGAAAGATGGCCTCGGCATGGTCAAGGGCAATGCGACCCGCCTCGGTCAACACCAAAACCCGCCCCCGGCGCTCAAACAAATCATGGCCAAGTGTTTGTTCCAACGTGCGAATCTGCGTCGACAACGCAGACTGCGACAGGTTGAGCCGCCGCGCGGCGGCGGTAAGCGACTCCTCCGTCGCCACGGCGCGAAACAGACGCAAGTGATGCAGGTTGATCTGAGCCATCGTTCTATTTTATCAAAGTTATTCGCAGATAATATGTATTTTTCTGATTTCACGCCAGCGACTATCTCCTCCTCAGCCCCCTGTTCTGATGCGGAGATGATCATGGACCCTCTGTCGCTGGCCCCCTTGCCGCTTACCGCGGCTGCTGCCTTTGCCGCGCTGCGGCCCGGCCGCCGACCGCAGGCCGTTCCCCTGCTGGCCGAGGCTGCGGCCCTGTCGGCACTGGCCCTCTCTGTGGCCGCCGCTGTCTGGCTGATCCTGACCGGCCCTTCCACGTTGACCTTGGGCACCGGCCCTCTGCTCTTGGCGCTCCGCCTTGATGCGGTCAGCGCGGCCATGGGCCTTTTGGTCAGCTTTATCGGATGGATCGTGCTGCGCTACGCGCGCCGGTATATCGATGGGGAGGCCCGCGAGGGCCGGTTCCATGCGCTGATGCTGGCGACATTGGCGGCCGTTCTGGTGCTGGTCCAATCGGCAAGCCTTGCCATGCTGGTGCTGAGCTTTCTGACCACCGGCCTGTGTCTGCGCCAGCTTCTTCTGTTTTACCCCGAGCGGCCGCAAGCGCAGCGCGCCGCGCGCAAGTTTACGCTGGTTTGGGGCGCAGGCGATGCGGCGCTTGCGGGGGCGGCTTTGCTGCTCTGGTTTGCGTTCGGCACAGCCGATGTGCAGGCCATCCAGACGGCAGCCGCCGCTGGCCTGCCACCGCTTGCTCAGGGTGCGGCGGCGCTTCTGGTTCTTGCGGCCATTCTCAAGACTGCGGCCTTTCCGGTGCATGGCTGGCTCACCGAGGTGATGGAAGCGCCCACCCCCGTGTCGGCCGTGCTGCATGCCGGGGTTATCAACGCCGGTGGATTGCTGTTGATCCGGATGGCCGATGTGGTTCAGTCAAGCCCCGGTGCGATGGCGGCGCTTGTGATGATCGGCGGGCTTACCGCCCTGTTTGGTGCGGTCGTCATGCTGACGCAATCCGCGGTCAAAACAGCGCTCGCTTGGTCGACCGTGTCGCAGATGGGCTTTTTGCTGCTGCAATGCGGCCTCGGCCTCTGGGCCTTGGCGCTGCTCCACATCGTGGCGCATGCGCTGTACAAGGCCCACGCCTTCCTCTCGTCGGGCAGCGCGATCCAAAGGATCGCGGCGGCGCGCAAGGCGGGGCCTGTTGCTGTGCCCGGGCTCCGGGCCGTCGCTCTGGCGTTCCTGTTTGCCATTCTGCTTTTCACGGGCGTGGCCACCGCATTCATCGCGATGGGCGGCGAGAAATCTTTGCAAGCCCTCGCGCTGGGCATGATCCTCGTGTTCGGTGTTGCCTATCTGGTGGCGCAGGGCCTTGCGGACACCGCCCCCTTGGCCTTGACCTTGCGCACCGCTGCCGCCTCTGTCGGCGCTGCCACTGCCTATTTCACCTTCCACACGCTCGCAGCCGCGCTTTGGGGCCATGCAGTGCCCCCGGCACCCAGCGTCGGACCTTTGGAGTGGGCGCTTCTCGTGCTGGCCCTTTTGTCCTTCGGGGCTGTGGCGGTCGCACAATCATTGCTCCCGCACTGGGCGCACCATCCTGCGGTGGCAGGGCTGCGGGTGCATCTGGCAAATGGGCTGTATCTGAACGCGCTGTTTGACCGGCTGATCCACAGCCCGAACACGAACAAATCCCTTTAATCCCCCCAGCCCCGGAGATCTTCCATGTTTCATGCACCGATCACCATTGCCCCTGCCCGGATCGCGGGTCTGCTGAAGGCCGCCACATCTGCCGCGCGCGCCATCCCCCCTGCCTTCCCTCTCACCGCGACCGTCGCCGTCAACCCTTTCCTTGGGCAGACCGATGAAGATCTGGCCACCGCCGCCGCGCGCCTTGAACGGGTCGCGGGCGCAAGGCTGACACGGCCACGCCCGGCGGTCGCATCTGACGTTTTGGCAGGAAAGATCAGCGATGACGATCTGGCCACCGCCCTTCTGGCCAGCCGCGCGCCGCTCAAGCCGCGTGATCTTGCCTTGCTCAAGGCGAAACTGGCCACAGACGCGCCGCCGCCCAAGTCGCTGCCCACAGTGGCGGATCTGGCAGCCCGGGCCACCGGCACGGACTGGCCCGACCTGATCGAGCGCAGCTTCGGGCTTTGGGCGGCCGCTTACTTTGATCTTGGTCAGGCCTTCTGGACCCCTGCCCCGCGGCAAGGTGCCCTTGCCGCTTGGCGCGACTGGGCGGCGCATGATCTGTCGCCCGAGATCGCAGGGCTTCACGGTTTTTGCGCCTCTGCCGCCGCCTCTCCCGACAACGCGCAAGGCGTTATCCTGCGCGCGGCAGAAACCTTGCAGATCACCGAAGCGGCGGCTCCCACGCTGTTTCACCGGCTTTACATGGAAATGGGCGGCTGGGCGCAGCACGCGCGCTGGCTTTTGTGGGAAGCCGAGCGCAAGGGCAGCAGTGACACAACCCTGCTTGATCTGCTTGCGATCCGCCTGATCTGGGAAGAGGCGCTCCTGCAACATGCCCCGCAAGTGACCGCGAAATGGGCTGAAACACGCGCCCGGCACACGGCCCCCGTCGCCCCGACAGCGGATCATGTGCTTGATGCGATTTTGCAGGAGGCGTCAGAACGGGCCCATCAGCGCTGGCTCTCCGGGCAGGTCGCACGGCCAAAGGCCGAGACGGGCCGCCCGCTCCTTCAGGCCGCATTCTGCATCGATGTGCGCTCCGAGGTGTTTCGCCGCGCCCTCGAGACCGTAGACCCACGCATCGCCACCATTGGCTTTGCGGGCTTCTTTGGCCTGCCGCTGGCCCATCGGGCCCATGGGTCTGCCGAAGTCACAGCACATTTGCCGGTCCTTCTGGCGCCGAGCCTGACCTCCTCCAACCAAGCCTCCCCCGCAGTCGAGGACGCCACACGCATCGTGGCACGCGCAACCCGGGCTTGGGGGCGCTTCCGGCAAGCCGCCGTCTCCTCCTTTGCTTTCGTCGAGGCGGCTGGACCCGTTTACGGGATGAAGCTGATGAAAGATGCGCTGGGGCGGCACGAAAAGGCGCAACCCACACCCGCGCCGCGCTTTGACACAGCATGGTCGCCCGAGGCCAAGGTGGCCACCGCGGCGGCGATCCTCAAGGCCATGAGCATGACGACAGGTCATGCCCGGCTTGTGCTGCTGCTCGGGCATGGCGCCACGGCGCGGAATAACCCCCATGAAAGCGCCTATCATTGCGGCGCTTGCGGCGGGCAAACGGGTGAGGTTTCGGCACGCCTACTGGCAACCTTGCTGAACGATCCCGAAACGCGGGCCGGACTGCCTGCGCATGGGATTGTGCTGCCCGCAGATACGGTTTTCCTTGCTGGCTTGCACGACACAACCACCGACCACATCACCCTTCATGAAGACGGTCTCGGGGCGGACCATGCGGCCGACCTGCAGGCGGCGCAAAAGATGCTGGCGCGCGCGGCGGAATTGGCGCGGGCGGAACGGGCCTTCCGGCTCCCGGGTGCGACGGCTCAAACCGTCGCCAAACGCGCGCATGACTGGGCCGAGGTGCGCCCGGAATGGGGGCTTGCTGGCTGTTCCGCCTTTATCGCCGCGCCGCGCGCGATCACGGCAGGGTCAGATTTGCAAGGCCGCGCCTTTCTTCACAGCTATGACTGGCAGACAGACACCGATTTCTCCACGCTCAATCTGATCCTCACCGCGCCCGTGGTGGTCGCAAGCTGGATCAGCCTGCAATACTACGCCTCGACCGTCGCGCCGGAAACCTTTGGGGGCGGCAACAAGCTGCTCCACAATGTCGTGGGCGGGATCGGCGTGGTGCAAGGCAATGGCGGGATGTTGCGCGCGGGCCTGCCATGGCAAAGCGTTCATGACGGCATGCAGCCCGTCCATGACCCGCTGCGCCTGTCTGTCCTGATCGAAGCGCCAACGGCCGCCATGTCCGATATTTTGGCGCGCCACAACGAGCTGCGCCACCTGTTCGACAATGGTTGGCTGCATCTTCTGGCCTTGGAGGACGGAAAAATCGTTGCCCGCTACCGCCCGGGACTTGTGTGGGAGCCAGAAAGACCGGCGGCGCTGGCGGAGGAAGCGCCGCGCACACTGCCCTTTGTCGCCTGACGTCACGGCGCGCATGCCCGCTCTTGGCAGGCTTGCGCGCCCTGAGCACTCTTGTGGGTGCCAACGCTTCGCCGTTCAGATCTTCCGGCGCTCCCCTTCCCTGCAAGCGTGCTTCGGACTCATCCGCCAAAGCGCGGGTTTTTGCACCGCTTGCGGACCTTCGCCGCAAATACTGCCTTGCGCGGGCATCAGGCCTGATGCCCGCACTCTGCCCCTGACGTCTCATCAGCGGATGCGCCCACGTCGCAGGACCCACGGAACCAATCCCGCCCCCATGGATTGGTTCAGCACCCCAAGTGACAGGAGCATCCCATGGCTGAACGTGACAAAACAACCGTGCCTTCCGAAACCACGCGGCCAGAAGATGAGCAGGTGCCTGTGTTTGACCGAGCGCAAGATGATCTTCCTTGGCCGCAGGAAGACACGCTCAATGCCGACAGCGAAGGCAATGTGCTGCCCGGCAACGATCCTCTGGACGAAGACCCGACCGACAATGGCGATCAAGAGCAATTCGATCCGGAAGACATCGCCCGCAAACGCGCTTTGGGCTCACCTCTCAAACCCTAAGCGTCGGGTCTTGTCGCCACGCGCGCGCAGCCCCGTCGTCGGGCGTTTCGGTGGACCGGAGGGACACCCGGCAAGCGCCGAAATCCCGCCATGCACAACAGCCCGAGGCCCGCTCAAAAGCGCCTCGGGCGCTCCGTCAACAACGCGATACAGGCAAAGCACGCTGTGAGCCCCCAAAGGTGCCACAGGCCGCTTTGCAGATCCGCCAACGATGCCCCCATCTGGGTCACACGCACCAAGGCATCAATCGCAGGCGTTGACGGAATGACTTGCGCCACAAGGTTCAGACCGGGCGGAATCGCCTCCACCGGCCATGCAAAGCCGGACAGGAAAAAGAACGGCAGCCCCACCGCCAGCAGCACCACCTGCACCACTTCGCCGCGCCGGAAAATCGCCGCAACGATTTGCGCCAAAAGCCCTGTCGCAAGCACAAATGGCAAACCCAAAAACAGCACAGACGCCGTCTCACCCAGATGCGGCAAACCGTAGACCCAAGGCAGCACGATCAAATAGACGGGAAGGATCCCTGCATAGGCGATCGTCCATGCCAGCATTCGCCCTATCAGCCGCCAGATCGGATGCATGTCGCTTGGCCCGCGCCGTGTTGCCACCAAGGCCAGTCCCATCAGCATGGTTTGCTGCAAGATCAGCACGAATGCCGCAGGCAAGACATAGGTGGCATATCCCGCCACCGGGTTGAACAGCGGCACTTCCACCTGCGAGACGGGGCTCACCTGCGCCAAGGCCACCTCGGGCGCCGTGCCTTGTCCGATCAACCGACCGATTTCCACCTCGGCCCCCATCTGGCGCAGCGGCACGCCCGCGCCCTGCATGACGCGCTGATACATCAAAAAATAGCTGGCATCGCCATAAAGCGCGACCGGGCTTTGGTTGCCGCGCAGCAGCGCGCGTTCAAAGCCTTCGGGGATCACCATGACCCCATAGGCCTTGCGCGCCTGCACAAGACGCGTGGCCACGACCATATCGGGCGCATCTTCGGTCAGCGCCACCGCTTCCGAAGCGTCAACCCGCCGCGCAAGCTCGGCCGAAGAGGTCGAGCGGTCCAGATCCACCAGAACCACCGGAACGTCGCGCAACACTTCAGCGCGATACGGCAATGGGTAGATCAAGGCATAGATGACCAGCGACAGAAGCAGGATCAACCGCACCTGCGGATCTGCGAACATGCCGCGCCATTCCGCGCGAAAAGATGCCAGAACCGCCTTCATGAGGACGCCATGGCTGTATCGCGCAGCCCTTTCAGACGGGCAAGCACGGCAAGCCCCAACACCAAGGCAAGGATCGCCAACCAGACGACAGACCACACCGAAATGTCCAAAGGCGTGGCCCGCAACGACTGGTCAATCCGCAACTGCACATACCATGTGCCCGGGATCAACGCGCCCCAACCTTGCGCCAGTTGCGACATTGCCTCACGCGGGAACCCAAGCCCCATGAAGCCGAAGGCGGGCGCTGTCACGATCGCGATCAGGCTTGCCGCACGGCCCATGTCGCGCGTCATCACAAAGGCCAAAGCGCCAATCAACTGAACGCTCAGAATGAACAACACAGCGCCCGTCGCCATCAACAGAAAAGACCCGCGCAACGGCACGCCAAGCCAACCATACAGCACCAGATCGGATACCGCCAAGATCGTCAGGAAAATCAAGGTATAAGGCAGGATCTTCCCCAGCATCGCCGGCAAAAGGCCACCGGCCATCCTTGCCAACACGCGCGGATGGCGGCCAAGGCCGAAATCCAGCGAAATCGCATAGGCGGTCGCGGCCGCCGCGATGATCTGCAACACCGTCGGAACCAGTGCCGCCAGCAGGAAATGCACATAATCGAAAGCCGGATTGAACAGGGCATGCGCCTGCAGCGGAATGGGCTGAATGCGGACAAGCGCCTGAACCGATGCCTCGCCCTGCCCCTGCCGGATCGACAGCCGCAGCCCCGCCAGCGCGGTGTCGATGGCGTTGCGCGCCCCACGCGCCACCATAGACCCTGCGCTCATGTGCTGGTTGTCATAAAAGGTCACGATCTCGGGGCGGGCGCCGCGCAAAACGTCGCGCTCCAGCCCCTGCGGCAAATAGACAGCGCCGCGCACCGCTCCTTGGACAATCAGGGCACGCGCGGCGCTCAGGCTCAACGCCTGCTCCCGCACCACGATCTCGGGTGTGGCATCCAGCATCCGCGTGATAGACCGCGACAGATCCGAACGGTCCAGATCCACCACCACCATGGCCATCCCGGTGGGAATGCCCGCGCGGAAAATCCCGATCATGATCAGCAGCAGCATCAGCGGCAGAACCAGCGCCAGCCCGGCCAACGCGGGGCGTCGCAAGAACAGCCGGAATTCGCGCAGCATGACCGCCAACATCGCTTATCTGTCCAGCGAAATCAGCGCAGACATTCCCGGGCGCAGGCCGGAAACCGGCGCCACCGGGCGCGCCCGAACCTCAAAGCTGCGCAAGTCAAAATCACCCGTCGCACGGGTGGCGCGCCAGCTTGCGAATTGTCCTTGCACATTGATCAGCGTGATCTCCGCCTCCAGATCCCGCGCCAGCGCCGGCACATGCACGGAAAGCGTCGTCCCGACCTCCAGCCCCGTCAGCAGATCCTCGCGCAAGTTGAAGGTGAACCACGCCTGTTCCAGATCAACAATCGTGAACAGGGGCGCACCCGGACCGATGTTCTCTCCCAGTTCGATCAGTCGCGCGGAAATCTCGCCGCTCAAGGGTGCAAAAATGGTCAGCTCGTCCAGATCGGCCTGACGCTGCGCAAGCGCCGCTTCCGCCTGCGCCACTTGCGCGGCCGCCACTTCGCGTTCCTCCTCCGACGCGCCGGCACGGGCAAGGTCAAGCTGCGCCTGCGCCGCCTCGACCCGGCGCGCGGCGGTGTCGACGTTCCGCGTGGTCTGATCGATCACCGCCTGTGGCCGCAGGCCTTGCCCGGCCAAAGCCGTGTCGCGTGCGACCTGTTCTTCGGCAAGGCGCAAATCGGCTGCCGCTGCCGCCAGTTCCGCCTCCCGTGCGCGGATGACCTCGGGCCTTGTCGCCCCGGCAGCGGCCTCCGAGGCCCGTGCCACCTCCAGCCCGGATGCCGCCGCCGCATGGGCGGTCACCAGTTGCGGGTTGGAGAGCCGTGTCAGGACCTGCCCGGCCTCGATCCGGCCACCCAAATCCGCCGCCAGTTCCGTCACGCGACCCGACGCCCGCGCCGAGACATCGACCCGCGGTGCCGCGACCTCCCCTTGAATCAACAAGGGCCCCGGTCGGCTGACCCACCAGACCGCTCCGGCAATGAACGCGACGATAAGAAGGAACAGCACCACTGGGGCTGCGGATGTTTTGGTCAGGCGTTGCTGAGTTGGCATCGGTCAGGCTTTCCTGAAAGTGAAATCGCGAATCCTACAATTGACCTACGGGCCGCACGAAAGGATGACAATCAGCGCGGCGCGTATCTTCACGTCAGACAACGCAGTTTGCACAGACCATGTCGCCCCGCCCTCCCCGATGGAACGGTTCTCGGAATGCCGCGTTGCCAAGGGCAGCGCAAAGAGGACAACATGTCAACATTCAAAACCGTCAATCCGGCCACCGGCAAAGACCTGCAGACGTATCACCTGATGTCGCGGAACGAAGCGATGGAGCGCGTGGAGGCCTGCCATGCGGCCTTCGAGGATTGGCGGGGGCTGACGCATCTTGAACGGGCGGCCCATCTGAAACAGATCGCCCAAACCTTGCGGGACCATGCGGATGAGCTGGCGACATTGATGACGCAGGAAACCGGCAAGCTGCTGAAAGACGGCAAGACCGAAGTCGAGATCTGCGCGCAGATCTGCGATTACACGGCCCAGCACGGCCCTGACCTTTTGGCAGATGAAGACCGCACCTACGGCCCCGACCAGAAAAGAAGCGTGGTCAGCTATCAGCCAGTCGGTGTGATTTATTCGATCCAGCCTTGGAATTTTCCGCTCTACCAGCCGATCCGCGTGCTGGCGGCCAATTTGATGGCAGGCAACGGATGCGTGCTTAAACATGCCAGCA
This sequence comes from Pseudorhodobacter sp. MZDSW-24AT, assembly GCF_002794355.1. Taxonomy (GTDB): domain Bacteria; phylum Pseudomonadota; class Alphaproteobacteria; order Rhodobacterales; family Rhodobacteraceae; genus Pseudotabrizicola. The sequence continues at coordinate 172,974 of NZ_PGOI01000013.1, forward strand.
TCTGCACCGGCACCGGCCTGCGTCTGCGCGAATTGTGTATCAAGGCGGGGCTGCCAGAAGACCTGTTTCAGGTAATCCTGATCGATCACGACACAAGTGACGCATTGATCGCCCATCCCAAGGTGCGGGGCGTCACGCTCACCGGCAGTGACGCTGCCGGACGGCACGTCGGCGCGGTGGCCGGAAAGGCTTTGAAAAAGACGGTGCTCGAACTCGGCTCCAATGATGCCTACCTTGTCCTTGAAGACGCCGACATCGAAACCGCCGTCAAGTTTTCGGTCATGGGGCGGCTTTACAACAACGGTGAAACCTGTGTTTCGGCGAAGCGCTTCATCGTGACGGAAAAAGTCTACGATGATTTCGTCGCGGCGTTTGTCGCGCAAATGCAGGCAATCCGCATGGGCGATCCCACCGATGCCGACACGCAACTTGGGCCGCTGTCCAGCACGGATCAGTTCGAGACCGTCAAGAAGCAGGTCGAAGACAGCGTGGCGCGCGGCGCCAAAATCCTGTGTGGCGGCAACCCTGCAAAGGATGCCGGAGCCTATTACCCCGCCACCGTTCTGGCCGACCTTGCCCCCGGAATGCCTGCCTATGACGACGAGATCTTTGGTCCTGTCGCCTCGGTCATCCGCGCCAAAGACGATGACAATGCCATGCGCCTCGCCAACGAAAGCCGCTATGGCTTGGGGGGCGGTATCTTCACGCAAGATCAGGATCGCGCCTTTGCCTTGGCGCGCGATCATTTCGATACCGGCATGGTCCGCATCAACTCCTTCGGCGCGATGGACCCAAACATGCCTTTCGGTGGCGTCAAGGATTCGGGCTATGGCCGCGAACATGGCGGTTTCGGGATGAAGGAATTCGTAAACGTGAAGGCGATCTTCTTGCCCTAAGCCGCAAGGCCTGCCATCGGGGCAGGCCTCGCTGAGTGCACGCCACGGAAACGTGGCGTGCTCAATCATTTGAACCCTATGTGACGCAAAGGACCGCAGATCATGCCCTCCCCTGACACCGTCAACCGCAAATTCGTTCTTGCACAGCGCCCGAAGGGCGAGCCTGACGATCAGACGCTGCGCCTTGAGACAGAGGCCGTCCCGACCCCGTCCCATGGGCAGATGCTGCTGCGCAACGAATATCTCTCGCTTGATCCCTATATGCGCGGCCGCATGAGCGATGCGCCGTCCTACGCCGCACCGGTCGAGATCGGCGCCGTCATGGTGGGCGGCACAGTGGCGCAAGTCGTGTCGTCCGATGTCAATGGCTTTGCCCCGGGCGATTGGGTGCAGGCTTTCGGCGGCTGGCAGGATTACGCGCTTTCCGATGGCAAGGGCGTGGTGAACATGGGCAAGTCCCCTGACCATCCTTCTTGGGCGCTTGGGGTCTTGGGAATGCCGGGGCTGACAGCCTGGACAGGGCTCACCCAGATCGGGGAACCCAAGGCAGGCGAGACGCTGGTCGTGGCGGGCGCTAGCGGGCCGGTGGGGGCCACGGTCGGACAGATTGGCAAAATCTTGGGCCTTCGCGTCGTGGGCATCGCAGGGGGCAGCGAGAAATGCGCCCATGTCGTTGACACGCTCGGCTTTGATGCCTGCATCGATTACAAGTCAGCCCGCTTTGCCGAAGCTCTCAAGGCCGCCGTTCCCGATGGCATCGACATCTATTTTGAAAACGTTGGCGGCGCCGTCTTTGATGCCGTGATGCCGCTTCTGAACACGCGCGCGCGCTTGCCGATCTGCGGCCTGATCTCACAATATAACGCGACCGCTTTGCCCGAGGGGCCGGATCGTCTGAACCAGCTGCTCGGCCTTATCCTGCGCAAGCGCCTGACGGTGCGGGGCTTCATCGTCTATGATGATTTTGGCCATCTCTATCCCGAATTTGCCCGGCAGATGGGCGCTTGGGTTTCCGAGGGAAAGATCCAGTATCGCGAAGAGATGATCCACGGGCTGGAGCAAGCGCCAGCGGCCTTTCGCGGCCTGCTTCGCGGCGAAGCCTTTGGCAAGCGCGTGGTCAAACTGCGGCCCTGACCACCGCACCCAGACCACCGGCGCGCTTTTTCCAAAGGCGCGCCGGTGGGACCGCCGCACCAAAGCCACCGAATTTCACGCTTTTGTGACGTCAGATCACGGCCACCCTCTGTTAAGAAACAAATCATGAACATACACTCTGTTCATGGCACAGAAAACTCTTCAGCAAAAACTGGCGATTCTCGCCGATGCGGCGAAATACGATGCCTCTTGCGCGTCTTCGGGCGGGGAAAAGCGGAACTCGCGCGATGGCAAGGGTCTGGGGTCGTCGGGCGGGTCCGGGATCTGCCACGCCTATGCGCCAGACGGGCGGTGTATTTCCCTGCTCAAGATCCTGATGACGAATTTCTGCATTTACGATTGCGTGTATTGCGTCAACCGGGTCTCAAGTCACGTGCAACGCGCGCGCTTTACCGTCGACGAAGTCGTGCAGCTGACGGTGGAATTTTACCGGCGAAATTACATAGAAGGCCTGTTTCTGTCGTCGGGCATCATCCGCTCACCCGATGACACGATGGCCGATATGGTCCGCATCGCGCAGACACTGCGCGAAAGGGAAAACTTTCGGGGGTATATACACCTCAAAACCATTCCGGACGCAGCGCCCGAGTTGATTGAAGCGGCCGGAAAATGGGCGGACCGCCTGTCGATCAATGTCGAACTGCCGACGGAACAAGCCCTGACAACGCTCGCGCCCGAAAAATCGGCGCAGACCATCCGCCGCGCGATGGCCGATGTGCGCAGCCGCCGCGAAGCCTCACAGGATGTCAGCCTGCGGGGAAAGCGGCCCACGCGTTTTGCCCCTGCGGGCCAGTCCACGCAGATGATCGTCGGGGCAGACAGCGCCACCGATGGCCAGATCCTCGGCACGGCGTCGCAACTCTATGGCTCTTACAAACTGGGAAGGGTCTATTATTCTGCCTTTTCTCCCATCCCAGACAGTTCGCGCCTGCTGCCCCTGATCCGCCCCCCCTTGATGCGCGAGCACCGCTTGTATCAGGCCGATTGGATGATGCGGTTCTACGGATTCTCGCATGATGAGATTGCCCCGAAGTCGGGCATGCTCGATCTGGCGATCGATCCCAAATTGGCTTGGGCCTTGGCCAACCGGCAGCATTTCCCGGTGGATGTGAACACGGCCCCGAAAGAAATGCTCTTGCGTGTTCCCGGGTTTGGGCCGCGCTCGGTGCAACGCATGCTGACCGCACGGAAGCATCGCACCTTGCGTTATGAAGATCTGGTTCCGCTCGGCTGCGTCTTGCGCAGCGCCCGCCCTTTCATCTCCCTGCCCGGTTGGTCGCCGCGCGGCATGGTCGACGATGTCAATCTGCGCGCGCGCTTCGCGCCGCCGCCCGAGCAACTGTCTTTGTTCTGATGCAGCAGATCCAGTTGCCAAAAATCGGAACCGTGGCTGCGTGGCGGTCACATGTGCGCAGGCTTGCGGCCGCGGGAACCCCCGCAGACCATGTTCTGTGGCAGGTAGGGACCGAAGGGACCGATCTTTTCACCGAAGCGGCGCCCGCGCCTGCACAGCCTCCGTCCGCGCGGCCCTCTGCGCCGCTCACGCTGTCACGCGACGCGCTGGTGGCAATCGAGACGGCGCTGTGCCACTCTGACCCGCAGCGATTTGCACGCGCCTATGCCTTGGTTCTGCGGCTGTGGCAGGGTGAAATCCGCTGGGGCGATCGCTCCGATCCCGCTTTGCGCCGCCTGCTGGAGCAGGAAAAGGCGGTCCGGCGGGACATTCACAAGATGCACGCCTTTGTGCGCTTTCGCGAAGTGTCCCCCCCGGGGGCGGCGCGCCGCGCCTTTGCCGCGTGGTTTGAACCGGATCATCCGATCGTCGAGGCCGCGACGCCCTTTTTCGCAAAACGGTTTGGTGACATGGATTGGGTGATCGCCACGCCAACCCTCACCGCGCGTTTCGAGGACGGCGCGCTCACCTTTCAGGAAACTGCAGATCGCGCTCCGCCGCCGGACGATACGACAGAAGCGCTTTGGTGCACGTATTTCTCCAGCATTTTCAACCCCGCGCGATTGATGGTCTCGGCCATGACCTCCGAGATGCCGCGCAAATACTGGAAAAACCTGCCCGAAGCCGCCTTGATCCCCGATCTCATCCGCACGGCGCCAACCCGCGCCAAGGCCATGCAGGACGCGATGCCCACGATCGCATCAGACCATGTCGCGCGCCTGCGCCCGCAACGCCCAGCTCTGGCGGCCGACATCGGCCTTGCGGATCTGAAACCAGCCCTTGATGCCTGCAGGCGGTGCCCGATCGGCGCCTGCGCCACCCAAGGCGTTGCCGGAGAAGGTCCACGCGGCGCGGCCTTGATGATTGTCGGAGAGCAGCCCGGCGACTCCGAAGATCTCGCCGGTCGGCCCTTGGTTGGTCCTGCGGGGCAGGTGTTCGACCGCTGCGCCCGCTCGGCCGGGCTCGACCGAAGCCTGTGCTACATCACCAATGCCGTCAAACATTTCAAATTCACCCCGCGCGGAAAAAAGCGCCTGCACCAGCGTCCAAACCAAGGCGAAGTTTCAGCCTGCAAATGGTGGCTTGATCTGGAACGCCGCGAAGTTGCGCCCAAGCTTCTGGTCGCGCTGGGCGCCACAGCGGCAGGGGCGCTGACGGGTTCAGATGGCCATCTTCTGGCCCGACGCGGCACCGTTGAAACCACCGCCGAAGGCCAACCCGTTCTGATCACGCTGCATCCCTCCTACATCCTGCGCCTGCCAGATCCGGTCGCCCGTGCGCGCGCCGAAGACTTTCTTGTGCAGGATCTGCGGCGCGCGCGAGAGCTCATCGCCCACCCGCCAGACGCGCAAGAGCATCCCACGGCGCGATAAAAGCCAGCGCGTCGCCGTTTGTCAGACACGCCTCTGGAAGGGTGCCCCGCCACGACCGCCCCCAACCAAGGGGGCCAACACAGCGCGCTAAGCGTTTTGCCTGCGCTCATTCCGCCAATGGCCAGAGCGGCGTCTTTCGGCTATGCCTCCAACCCAACCGTCTTCCTGCCCCCAGATGGAGAGCCAGATGCCTGTCATGCCGACCCGCCGCGCCTTCCTTGCCACATCGTTTCTGATGGCTGTTGCCCCCATGCTGCTGAACACCCCGGTCTTGGCGCATGAAAGCGATCCGTCAGGCTGGCTGATCGAAGCCAAAACGGCGCATGGCCTTTTGGAAAAGGGCGCGCTGCTGCTCGACACCCGGGCAGAGGCTCTGCGAAATGCGCCTCCCCTGCCCGGAGCGATCCCGGTCACATGGCAGGAGTTTTCTCACCCAGACCTCCCGGAAAAGGGCCATTTGCTGAAGGATGACGCGGTCTTGACGGCAAAGCTCCGCGCCTTGGGCGTGTCCGCAGCGGTCCCGGTGATTGTTGTTGCCGATCCTGCCCAAAGCTGGGGGGAAGACGGGCGCATCGTATGGACCCTGCGCGCGCTCGGCCACAGGCAGACCTATCTGGTCAATGGCGGCGTCGCGGCTTTGTTGGCAGAAGGAGAGCTTCCAGAACGCAGCGCAGTCGGCCCCGGGGATTTCACCGTCACCCGGACACCAGCGTTCGAGATCGAAAAGGAAGAGCTTGCCGCCCTCATCGGACAGCCCGATGTGGTCATCCTCGACACGCGCGAGCCGCGCGAATTCTCAGGGGCGACACCTTACGGCGAAACCCGCGGCGGCCATGTGCCGGGCGCAAAGCATGTCTATTTCAAAGACCTGATCGGCGCGGACGGCCGGGCATTGGAAGGCGCGGCCCTGCAGGCCCGGCTCGACAGCCTCGGCATCACCGCCCAGACGCAAGTGGTGTCCTATTGCACCGCCGGAATCCGGTCAGGATTAGTGACAGCCATTCTGCAATCTGCGGGCGTGAACGCGCGCAATTACGCAGGGTCGATGTGGGAATGGTCTGCCGCCGATCCCGCAACCTATCCGCTGGTCACAGAGTAGCACCCGCCACCTCAGCCTGGCGTCACCGACCTGTCACGCGCGCCGAGAGCCCTATCGCACCGCCCCCGCCCTCAGCGATCAGACGCGGCAGGTCAGGTCCTGATCGCGTGGCGGGATGTCCGGAAGAAGCGATCCGCACGGCGCAAGGGATGGCCCATCCAAGGGCCACCCCGCCCACCGGCCTTGGTCCAAAGCCGGCGGCCGTGCAGCCGGATCGGGCGGATGCGTGAACGGCCCCGCGTTTGCCAGCCCGCAAGGGGCGCAGATCCGCACGCGTTGGACCAGCAGCGCCCTTCATGCGCTGACAAACGCGCGCACGAAGGGGGTGGAGGGCCTTGCGCGGATGTCTGGGGGTTTGCCGATCTGCTCGATCCGCCCCATCGACACGACCACCATCAGATCTGCGAGTTCAATCGCCTCTTCCTGACCATGGGTCACAAAGACCGTCGTCAGCCCCGTAGTGTCGTGAATATCGCGCAGGCCTTGGCGCAGTTCCTTACGGACCCTGGCATCCAGCGCACCAAAGGGCTCGTCCAGCAGCCGCATGCGCGGCTCGATTGCCAGCGCACGGGAAAGATCGCCGAGGCGCTGAACTTTGACAAAGTCCCCGGCCCACGTGGCGGCTTGTGGGGCACTTCCACCAGTCTTCGTAACCGCAACGACGAGACCGGCATCTTGAACACGAGCTCTATGTGGGCCGCCTCGTCTGGAACCGACTTCATTTCAGCAAGGATCCGGATACCGGGAAGCAGCACGCGCGGCTGAACCCGGAAGACCGCGTCACCAAGGGGCCAATGGCACATCCGCGGATCATCGACGACACCCTCTGGGACCAAATGAAGGCGCGCCAGGGCGCGATGGAGACCAAGGACACAGATGTGCCGATGAGGGACCGGCGCCGACCAAAGTTTCTCTTCTTCGGCCTGATGGCCTGCTGTTGCTGCGGCGGCAGGTTCTCAAACGTGCCCAAGGACGGCTTCGCCTGCTCCACCGCCCGGAAGAAGGCCAGAGCGGTCTGCACCAACGTGGCAGTGATCAAGCAGGCCAAATTGGAAGCCCGGGTGCTGCTTGCGCTGGAACATCATCTGATGGACGAAGAGGCGGTGCAGATCTTATGCGAGGAATATGCGGTCAGACCCGACGCCTGCGCTCGGCCTGCGGATTGCCAGTGCATGCTGTGATCGACTCATCGGTCCGAACCCAAAATGCCTCGCGGGGAGCGGGGCGTAGAGGGCAAACAGTTTGCATTCAGCGGACGATGAGTTTCAAGGCATTAATATGTATGACGAAATATTTCTTTGGCTGCAGGGGCATGCAACCGCCGCAGCCTACCTGAACTCCGCTGCACTGTGCAATTTGCGAAGCTCGACGAATGCTTACAATCGCCGCAAGGCTGGTTCGATCCCTTCATAACCTAAGACTGTTAGGTTCCAGACTCATTGATTTTCATCGCCACAAGAGTACGTTGGCCGCATGAGCGATGGCTGAGAGGAACAGCGTCGGGCACCTTTAATAGCGCGTTGCGACGCGCCACAAGACCCTTAACTTGGCGAACATGATATCGATGCGACTGCGCCGTTCATAGCAGCGCTTGTCGTAGCCGATCGCCGTGCCGCGTGACTTCCGACCCAAAATACAGGCGTATATTCCCTTGTTTTTCAATGCGTCTCTGAACCAATCCGCATCATAGCCCCACTCGGCGATAGTCCAGTCGGAAACTGCCAGGCTGCTCAGCATGGCCGCGGCCCCAGTGTCGTCGCTGACCGCGCCTGCCGACATAAAGAGCCGGATGGGCCGCCCTGTGGCATCTGTTAAAGCGCACAACTTGGTGTTGAGCCCGGCCTTCGTCCGGCCGATCAGGCGCCTACGCCCCCCTTTTTGACCCGCAGGCTCGAGGCCGTGGGGTGGGCTTTCAGATGGGTGGCATCGATTATGATGGCCTTCTGCTCGGTGCCTTCGATAGCCAGGCCTTCCATCATCCGGGCGAAGATCCCCATGTCGCTCCACCGCTTCCAACGATTGTAGAGCGCCTTCGGCGGGCCATATCCCCTCGGCGCGTCACATCAACGCAACCCATTACGTTTGATTAAAATTACCCCACTCAACAGGCGCCGTTCGTCAGCCCTTGGCTTGCCGTGGGACCTGGGAAAGAACGACCGACGCCGGTCCGTCTGCACGTCGGTCAGCCAGAAAAGATTGCTCATCATTGCCCCCACAGTTCGGAAGCGTGATCCATGCAGCCAGCGCAACCGCAAACGGATTAATGGGTCCTAACCCTTAGGACTTTAACTGTATCGCTCATGGGATGGCCAAGCTGGCGGGAACCCGTCTGCCGGGTTGAACATCGCCGGCGCCCGCGGCATGTGAATGGGCCGGGTGCCACCAGTACCTCGCGCCTCACGACCCAAACAGGCAAAGACGCCAGATGAGACTCCTTTTGGTAGAAACGAACCCTGGCTTGCAGAGTCGCTGAGGGCGGTTCTTTAGCGCGAACGGTTCATCGTGGATCATGCGGGCAGTCTGGAGGCAGCACGGGACGCTGCCATGCTGGGGGCCTTTGATCTGGTCCTGCTTGACAGGTCTTTGCCAGATGGCGGAGGCCTGTCGCTGCTTCCGACGTTAAGGGCGCAAAGGCGGCAGAGTCCAGCGCAGAGCTTAGACTGTGAAGCCCGTTATAGACGCCATGCAAAACGACACAGGGTCAAACCGACCCTGTCGCCCGAAACAAAAGGCTCACGATCAGGCCCATAGGGGTTGCAAGCAGCTGAATGAGTCCAGCTGATGGACGATCCCGAATATCAGCGCGCTCAGGCCGACACCCGCCCAGAGGCCATATTTGTTCAGCGCATTCGCGATCACGCCTCGGAACAGAAAATCTTCGCCGATCGGGGTCAAGATTGCTCCGCCAACAAAGGCAAGGGCAAAGGGAAAAATTCCTGACTGCATGGCGACATGCAGCACCGCTTGAGTGTCCGCTTCCGAGAAACCGAAAACATTCCTGTATAGGTCCTGAATAAGGATGCTTGCGCCAAAGCCCCCGGCACCTAAGCCCACCGCAAGGAAAAGCCATGGCGCTGGCACGCGCCGAAGGCCAAGCGCGGCAAGGCTTCGGCCGCTGGTCAGATACACCGTGGCAAAGCCTGAAAGACCCGCCACCGCGCCGCCATAGGATGCCAAGATGCTTTGCAAAACCGCACGATCGCTGCCGACAGAGCCGACCACGAGCGCAGCCCAAAGAAGGGCGATGTGAAATGCGGCCAAGCCAACGGCTATTGCGGAGAGGGTTGGCGGTTTGCTTGGCCTGAAGACTGGGGTGCTGGTGTACATTGTGACATTCCTGATCTTGGCCGACAGCACGCATCCACGATGGCAGGCGCGCCGGGGCCAACGCGTGCGCTGTGCAAGATGCCCCGCGGGAGGGCGGGCCATGGTTTGCTGGAACAGGCAGGTCATCGGCGTGGATGTGACCGTGCCCATTCCAAGCGGTTTACGAAGATGATCCAGATTTATCGGAGCTTTGCCTTTACAGGTTCCGGCCTGTCAGCCCCAAAACGCCGGCCGTCTGGATCAAATGGCAACCCAAAGCCAGTCAGCATTCCCTGCGGCTTGGGTCGCGGTCGCAACGCTGTGCGCGGGCGCGGTCAGAGATGATCTGGGCATTGAGCGCGGTCTCGCTGGTGAGGTTTTGCAGTTGTGCCCGTTCCAGCGCAGAGCGATCGTCCTGCACGCAGCCGGCCAAAACGCCCATGACGGCCACGAGCCCAAGAATGTGGGTCGTCGTTCGCGACCCCTGCGACACCGAGGTATTGTCCATTTGATTTTCCTTTCGAAGGACTGAATGCCTGCTTGCGGCGGCGGGCCGCATGGCTGCGACCCTCCGTCGCCGTGCAAAGAGCCGACGAAGATTGCGTGAACATGGCGCGGACAAAAGAATTCAACCCGCTGCCGACGCTCTGTCAGGCATATCGCGGGGCGGCGCTGCCCTGAAACGTGTCAGGCGCGTTCCATGTCTTGGTTTTTGCGGTGACGGTCCGCCCATGCCCCCGGCGCAAGCCCCTCGTGGCGGGCGAAAGCCGTGGCAAAGGCGCTGACCGAACCATAACCGACACGGTGCGCTATTTCGGCAGTGGTCAGATCACGGCGCAACAGCAAGTCGCGCGCGACCGCCATGCGCCATGACCTTGCATATTCCATCGGCGCAGAGCCAAGCGCCTCTTTGAAACGTTCAAAGAAGATTGAGCGTGACAAACCCGCCTCGCGGGCCAATGTCGCCACCGACAGGCCAGTCTCTGTGGCGTTGTGAATCTGGTAGAGTGCGGCACGAAGTTTTGGGTCCGTCAACCCGCGCAAAAGACCGGGCAGACAGGTGTCACCTTTGTAGGATCGCAACGCCTCTATCATCAGCACTTCGAGCAGCCGCTCCAGCATCATGCCTCGGGCGGGCCGATCTTCGCGGGTCTCCTCATGCACCATCTTCACGAGCGCCAGCAGCCGTTCTTGGCCCGAGACATGGATCATCTGCGGAAGCAGCGACAGCAGCAGGGTCTTGTCCGGCGCGTCAAATCGCCAGTGCCCGACCAGTGCCTCCATCTTTAGTGGCCCGTCTGACGGACCAAGGCGAAACAGGCCGGGTCCGGTTTCAAACGGCGGCCGGAGCGCAGCTTTCGGGGGCGGGTCCTCGCTTGTCATCGTAAAATGGTTCGCGGCTGGCACCATGATAAAATCGCCAGCAGAGAGCATGACAGTCGGTTGATCCTGCACGGTGATGACCGCGCGGCCCGTGACGATCGCGGCATAGAACGGATTTGCCATGTCGCGGCGTTCCACGTGCCAGCGCCCTCTGGCCACGACCGCCTTTGCAATATCCGGGCGTGGTTTCAGCAAGGCGATAACGCTGGACAAAGGGTCTTGCGGGGCGTCAGGCATGATCCGGACTTTTGATGAATTTTATCGGATTTACGAATATAGATCATCCGCGACGTCGGGTCTACCTCTCTGCCACACAGACAAGGAGAGTTCATTTGCCCCGTATTCTTATCACCGGCTGTTCGTCTGGATTTGGCCAAGCCATCGCCGCCCATTTTCTTGATGAAGGTTGGGAGGTCATCGCCACAATGCGGTCCCCTGCGCAAAGCCGTTTGCCGGACTCGGCACGGCTGCGCATCCTGTCGCTGGACGTGACAGACCCGCTGAGCATCCAGACTGCGCTGGCAGAGGCCGGACCACTTGATGCGCTGGTCAACAATGCCGGAGTGGGGATGTTGAACGTGCTTGAAGGCGCCAGTATCGAGAAGGCGCGCGCGCTGTTCGAGATTAACGTTCTTGGCACTCTGGCAGTGACGCAGGCTGCGATGCCTGCGATGCGACAGCGCAAAAAGGGTGTGATCGTGAACATCGGTTCCAGCGTCACCCTGCGCGCCTTTCCGGCCCTGTCGATTTACACCGCCAGCAAGGCGGCCATAAACGCCTTTACCCAGAGCTTTGCCCTTGAAGCGGCAGAGTTTGGGGTGCGGGCGCATGTTGTGCTGCCGGGCAGCGCGCCGGAGACGTCTTTTGGCAAGAACGCGGTGGCGCGCATGGGGATGGATGTGCCGGATGCCTATGGTCCGTTTGTGAACGGATATTTGCAATCCCTTCGGAATGGCACCGAAAAGACATCCGCACGCGATGTGGCACAAGCGGTCTGGCGCGCCGTCACCGATGCCAATGCCCCGATGATGCTGCCAGCCGGGCCGGATGCAGAAGCCTTGTTCCAAAGCGTCAATCGCCACGCGGCGTGATCCGCGCACGTCGCCATACCCCACGGCAGGCCCCCCTGCCGTGGTTCATCCAAGGACCCCATACATGAACCGTTTGATTGATCTTGCCCGGCACGTGCCGACGTCAGAGGCCGCTTTGACGATCGCCTATACACCGATCCGGCTGACGCTGCCGAACCGTCAGGCTCTGGAGCTTCGGCTGACCGCACCGGCCTTTGGCCGTGATCTTCCCATCCTTTTGTTTTCGCATGGCTATGGTCCGTCGCTCTCTCTTCCGTCCAAGGATGGCTATGCGCCGCTTGTCCAGTTTTGGGCAGAGCGGGGCTTTGCCGTCATCCAGTCGACCCATGCCAGTTCCCGGATCGGCGGGTTGGGGCAGGATGGTGCTGACGCGCCCTTTTACTGGCGCGAAAGAGTGGCAGAGATGCGCGCGATCCTTGATCGGCTGCACGAGGTGGAGGTGCAGGCCCCTGCGGTGGCGGGACGCCTGAACCATGACCGGATCGCGGTGGCGGGGCATTCGTTCGGCGGGCACACAGCCGCGCTTTTGCTTGGGGCCCGGTTGGGTGGAGAGGATTTTTCCGATCCGCGGATCAGGGGAGCCGTGCTGTTGGCCGCACCGGGGCGGGGCGGGAAAGACCTGACACCGGAAAGTGCTGCGAGCTTTCCGTTTTTTGATGTGGACTTCAGCCCCATCAAAAATCCGATCCTTGTGGTCTGCGGTGCCACCGACAATCCTCATTTCACGGCGCGCGGTCCCGAGTGGCATGCGGATGCGTTTACCGATGCGCCGGGGGCAAATGCCCTTCTGACGATTGCGAGCGTGGGTCATGGCCTTGGGGGCATCGCCGGACTGGATGCAAAAGAGACAGAGGCCGAAATTCCCGACGCGCTTGAGGCGACGCGACGTCTGTCGCTGGCATGGCTTTACAAAACCTTGGGCTTTGACACAGGCCTGTGGGAAACAGCACGTTCTGTCCTGAATGGTGTTGGGGCCGATTTGGCTGTTCTGGTGGAAAAGGCGAAATAGCCGGCCCCCCCTAGATTGGCACGTCCCCGCGCAGAGTGCCGACACCAGCACCGAGGAGAACACCGATGGCCCTTAACGTGATGCGCGCCCGTGGCGACGGGAAAGGCCCTGTCCGTCGTCGGCGTGCAGCCGAACTCTTGCCGGTCATGCGGCGGAGCATCGGCAAGATCGTGCGGATTCTGGTTGCCCTGTGCCTCACCACTTTGACTTCGCAGGTCAGCGCCCAAACAAAGGGGGCGACGGAAACAGAGGGGAGACAGGTCTTGCAGGAAGAACTGACAGCTTCGGGTCCGGCAGGCGCACTCAAGGGCACCCTGACCCTTCCTGATGACGGGGAAACGCTTCGCGGGAACACGCCGGCCTTCCTGATCGTGCCCGGCTCTGGGCCGACGGATCGCGATGGCAATTCGCCGCTGGGCATCGCGGCCGCGCCCTATAAACTGCTTGCCGAAGCCCTCGCCAGCCGGGGCTTTCCTTCGCTGCGCATCGACAAACGCGGTATGTTCGGGTCCAAAGACGCGGTTTCCAATCCGAATGATGTGACGATTGACCGTTATGGCGATGATCTTGTTGCGTGGGCATCCGCGATACAGGCGCGGCTTCCTGCCGGGACGGGCGCACGCTGCATCATTCCCATCGGCCACAGCGAAGGCGGCCTTGTCGCGCTTGCCGCGGTGGGGCGTCTTCCAAATGCCTGTGGGATCATCTTGATCGCCAGCATTGGCCGACCCATGGATCAGGTGATTTCAGAGCAGTTGCGCGCCAATCCCGCGAACGCCCCCTTCCTTGCAGAAGCCGAAGCAGCCCTTGCAACGCTGAAGCAGGGCGAACGGGTTGACCAAAGCACCCTAAGCCCAGCGCTGCTGCCGCTGTTCGCGACAGAGGTTCAGGGCTTTTTGGTGGACACGATGTCTTATGACCCGGTGGAACTGGCCGCCACAACACAGGTGCCGATGCTGATTGTGCAAGGCCTGCGCGATATCCAAGTCACGCAGAAAGACGCGAGGATGCTTGCTGCGGCGGCACCCAAGGCCCAGCTTGCCCTGATCCCTGACGTCAATCACGCGCTGAAGGTGGTGGAGACTGACGAGCTTTCCGCCAATCTGTCGACCTATGCCAACCCTGCCCTTCCGATCTCTTCCGCCGTTGTCGAGGTGATCGAACGGTTCACGGCAGAGGTGATGGGGCGGCAGGCGAAGGAAATCGACTAAGCGAGGCACAGGCCCTTTTCGCCAGAGCTTACCCAGCGGGAGCGGCGGCCTTCAAAGCCGCGACGATTGCGGCCGCTTCTGCCGCAAGGTGCCGTCGCGTCGGGGTGATCCCCAAAACCACCATGCGCCAGTACAGCGGTGCTGGCAGCAGATCCAGCGCTAAGTCACGATCAAGGCTGTGCCCCAATTCCCCGCGCTGGATCGCACGGTCAAGGATGATCTGCGCCCGTTCCCTGCGCGCAAGAGCCACCTGCGTGTTGAGATCGCGCATCGGCGCGGAGCGCGCGGCCTCGGCATGCAGGTCTGGCAGGATGCGCCGGATCAGGGGGTGGCGGAACACAGCGCGCAAGCGCATCAGGAACGCCAGAACATCGGCCTCTAGGCTTCCATGATCTTCGGGCATGGCAATCGTCAGACCAAGCTCTGATACTGCCGCTTTTGCAAAATCATGATGTGACGAAAAGCGACGATATATCGCCGCCTTGCCTGCTCCGGCCCGCGAGGCGACCCTTTCCAGACTGATGGCGGCGAAGCCCCGCTCCGCCCATTCGTCAAAAAAGGCGCGATAAAGGGCTTCGGTCAATTTGGCACTTGGCACGGCTGCGCCGGATGGCTTTCGTCCGGAATTTTGGATGGAACGGTTGCGTTTCAACGATTGCGCCCTTATATGGTCGATACGTTACCGTATCATCCATATGAGGTTTCACTATGGCTGACAAGTTCGATCACTTTTCTGACCTTCTCTGCGCCGCTCTGGGTGAGCGGCTGCACCCCGCAGACAGCCTGCTTGGCATGTTTGCAGAGGATGTCATTTTCGAATTTCCCTATGCGCCCGATGGGCTTCCCAAACGACTGGACGGGAGAGCGGCGCTTGCGGCGCACCTAGAGCGAATTGGCCCCTTGCTCAGCTTTGGCACGATGGAACTGGGCGATGTTCATGCGGCAGGCGAAACGGTGATCTTTGAATTTGCCTGCGCAGGCGCGGGCGCCAAGACACGCGAGCCTTACAATCAAAGCTATATTTCCGTGGTCACGCTGCGCGACGGTCGTATCGCGCGGTATAGGGATTACTGGAACCCGCTCGTCGTGGTGCAGGCCTTCGGTGGCCCGGAGGCCGCTGCCGCCGCATTCAAAGGGGCTGCGTCATGAGTGGTGCAAAGGTTCTTGTGACTGGCGGCACGGGCAAAACCGGCCGCCGCGTGGCCTCGCTGTTGACCGCAGCCGGGATTGACGTGGCCATTGGCACACGTCGGCCCCAAACGCCAAAGGACAGGCGTTTCGATTGGACGGAAGCCTCTTCTGCGGCGGCCTTTGATGCAATGGACGCGGTCTATCTGGTGGCCCCAACCGATCGCACAGACCATTTGGCCGTCATGGCACCGCTTCTGAACGAAGCCCTTGACCGTGGCGTCCGGCGGTTTGTGTTGCTCAGTTCGTCACTGCTTCCGCCCGGTGGTCCGATGATGGGTGAGGTCCATGCATGGTTGGCAAACAATGCGCCGGAATGGGCCGTGCTTCGCCCCTCGTGGTTCATGCAGAACTTTTCCGAAGGGCCGCATGCCGCAACAATCCGCGACGGCGGGATACTCTATTCGGCGACCGGCACCGGGCGTGTTGGCTTTATCGATGCCGATGACATCGCGGCCACCGCCGCCATGGCCTTGACGGCTGCCCTGCCGCTCAATTCCGATATCGTGCTGACAGGCCCTGATGCGCTGAGCTACGATGACGCCGCTCAGATCATCTCGTCCGTTCTTGGCAGACAGATCCGCCATGCCTCACTTGACCCGGCGGCGCTTATTGCGCGATTTGTGGCGCAGGGCTTGCCCGCTGACTATGCAACAACGCTTGCGGGGTTGGATGCAGATATCGCAGCGGGCGCCGAAGATTACACGACCTCGGGCGTTGAACAGGTGGCCGGGCAGCGGCCTACGTCTTTCCAAACCTTTGCCAAGCGTGCGCGGAAAAGCTGGGCATGACAGCCCGATAGCTGCGGCCAAGGCGCTGCGGGCTGCAGCATCCTTTCGCGGAAAGAGGGCGTCTGCCCTTGGCAGCCCACTTTGGGTCACTCATTCGCAATCGGCGGTGTTCGGACCGGGCCGGACTTGGACGTGGACCACCAGATGATCCCTGTGATGATCAAGATCCCGACGCTGGGCACAAGGTTGACGGGCGTGCCGACGGTTTGGCCACGGCTGCCAAGGTCTGCCCCGATATCGAGGTGGAGCATCATGGCAAGACCAAGGGCACTGACGTTGTAAACGCCATGCAGCACCACGGCAATCTCAAGGCCCCCCGTCCTCCAGGTGATGATCGCCATGGAACCGAACAGCACGAGGTAGGACCCAAGGATGTAGGGGGCCAGACTGCCGTGAAGCACCGAGAACACCACGGTCGTCACAACAATACCAAGGGCCGCCCCAGACCGCGGCCCGCCTGTCCAACTGCCGATCACGCGGAACATCAGGCCCCGAAGCCCATATTCCTCGCCAGCGGCGGCGAGCGGCGTCAGAGTCATGCCAATGACGAAGAACGCGACCAGATCGGCCTTGCTCCACACGATCGCATCATCTGGCGTCAAGAAAACACCGACCGACATGACGACCAGCAAAAGCGGGCCAAAGGCCAGCAGGGCGCGGCCAAAGACGCCAAAGCGAAACCGCCCGGCGACGGAGTGAAGCGATCGTGCGGGCAGGCCGTAAAGCCAGCGCTGAAGCACCATGCTGTAGGGAATGAGCAAAGCCAAGGACAGCGAACCCGCAGCAAATTGCAACGGCGTGAATCCGGTTCGACCAAGAAGGTGCGTATCAATCGCCGAAGCGGCGGCAAGACAGATTTGCGCGAAGATAACCAAACCTGCGATCAGCGCTGCAATCGCGATCAGCCCCCGGCCAATCCGTCGGCCTGCCCCTGCGTAAACACGGTGATATTCCGCATCAGGCGGCACCTTATCTGCCCGAAGGCAAGTGTCGTTTTGCAAGAACCAGCTTGTTCCTGACATGCTCATCGTTCCCATATCCTTCTTTCAGCGCGTCAGAGCAGCCAAGCTGTCACTGACGCCCGACACGGTGGCCGCGCAAAGCCCTGCCGATTGATCCCCTCGCCCCAAGGCTGACAGAGTCAGTCGCGAAGCCGTTTCATGAAAAAATGCCGCGCCTCGTGATCGGGATAGCCCTCGATCCGGCCAAATTCGGTGTAGCCCAGACGGCGGTAAAACTCTGGCGCTTGAAACGAAAAGGTATCCAGCCAGATGCCATCCATCCCGCGGGCGCGCGCCTCGTCTTCAAGGCGCGCCATCAGATGGCCACCGATCCCCTTGCCCCGCCCCTCTTGTCCCACGGCAAGAAGTTCGACGAAGACCCATTTCAAATCGGGCGAAAAGCGCGCGACGAGGCCGCCAAGATAAAGCGTCTCTTCATAAGCCTCAAACGCCACCGTTTCGGATCTGAACGACTGTCCCTTGGCCTTGGAGTGGTCATCCAGAAGCGCCAGAATTCGTGTGCGTGCGGCATCCTCGTCGCCGTCGGCTGGGCGGATCTCGGTCATGATGGAATGTCCCGTCTAGGTGTGCAGGGGGAGAGATGCCCCCATGATGGCCTTATCTTGCGGTGCCCCGCCCTGCCCCGATTTGCACTTTGTTCAAATGGTGTGGAGCGACGGGTGCGCAGGTCATCAGGCCGTCCTTTCGGTTTGCTTTGGCGTGACGCCATGACTGACGGTTGCGCTGGTGACTGATGCGCCTAGTCGGAAGGCCGGACCTGAAGCCCGGTCCACCGCGCCGCAAACGCCCACATGTCGGCGTATTCGTCGATCACCATATGGGTCGGTTTGCCAGAACCATGACCTGCGCGGGTGTCAACGCGCAGAAGACGCGGACGATTGCCCAGATCGGCGGCCTGCACCGTGGCGGCATATTTGAACGAATGGGCGGGAACAACGCGGTTGTCCGTATCCGCCGTGTTGATCAGGATGGCGGGATAGCGCGCGCCCTCTTGGATCGTGTGAAGGGGCGAATAGGCGTGCAGGGTGTGAAACTCTGCCTCGACAGCCGGGTTGCCAAATTCCATGATCCAGGTGGAGCCGCTGGTAAAGCGGTCAAAGCGCAGCATATCAAGCACGCCAACACTGGGCAGAGCCGCGGCAAACAGATCGGGCCTTTGGTTGACCACCGCGCCAACAAGCAACCCGCCGTTGGACTCTCCGTGGATCGCCAGCCCATCTGGTGGCGTGATCCCTTGGTCTATCAGATAGTCCCCGGCGGCGATGAAATCGTCGAACACGGTTTGCTTGTTGGCCCGCCGCCCGGCGTGATGCCAAGCCTGTCCGTATTCCCCCCCGCCCCGGATGTTTGCCAAGGCATAGGTGCCGCCCTGTTCCACCCATGCCATGGCGGCGGCCGAGAAATGCGGCACCATGCTGATGCCGAACCCGCCATAGGCCGTCAGCATCGTTGGGGAGGGGCCGATAACATCCGTGCGCCGGACGACAAAGAGAGGCACCCGGGTGCCATCCTTTGACTTATAAAACCGCGGCTCGACAGAAATCTTTCGCAAATCAACCGCGAGTTCGGGGGCCGCCCATACCGTCGTGCGCTTGGCCGCAACATCAAGGCGCAGAACCGTCAGCGGCGCGTCATAACTGGTAAAGGCAAAGAAGGCCTCGTTCTTGCCGGGACGGCCCTGCACGATCCCGGTGCTACCGGGCCCCGGCAGCGAGACTGTGGCATCAAACGAGCCATCCAGCCGGTACAGGTTCACCTGTGACTGCACATCGACGGTGTAGGACACCAAAAGCCGGTCGCCCAGCACAGCCGATCCGCCTTCGCGCAGCACCGCATCGGGCCGTTCCGGAATAAGCTCTGAAACCTCGGGCTGCGGCTCTGTCAGATCGAGCGTCACGATCCGACCCCGCGGCGCATCCTTTTGCGTCGCAAAATAAAGCGTGGTGCCGATATTGCCCAACAGGACCCACCGATCGTCATGGCCCTGCACGATGGGCCTTGGGTCTGAACCGGGCACAGTCAGATCGGTGACCGTCACCGCGACGCCCCCGGTCAGCGCAGAGGTGTAGATGATCAGAAAACGGCCATCGGCGGTGACATCCACCGTATGCAGCAGCGCTTGGCCCGGTGTTGCCGGGTGGATCAGCCGATCTTCGGACTGCGGAGTGCCAAGCCGGTGGAAATAGACAGCATGGCCCTCTACGCTGGCGCTGAACGCCGCCCCTGCCTCGGGCTCGGGGAAGCGGGAGTAATAGAACCCCGACCCATCGGGATGCCACGCAAGGGTGGTAAAGCGGGCCCAGTCTAGCGTGTCATCCAGCAACGCGCCTGTCGCCGTCTCCATCACCCGAATGCTGCGCCAATCGGACCCGCCGTCTTGCATGGCAAACGCCACATGGGCGCCATCTGCAGAGGCAACCCATTCGGCCATGGCCACGCTGCCATCTTGTGACCACGTGTTCGGGTCAATCAGGACTTGATCTGCACCATCGACACTGTTTCGCATCAAAAGCTGCGTCTGATTGTCGAGCCCGCCACTGCGGGTAAAGAAATATCGGCCGCCACGTTCTGCCGGGGGCGACAGGGTTTCGTGATCGAGGATGGCTGTCAGCCGCTGACGAAAGGTATCGCGGCCATCAAGGCTTTGAAGATACGCCGCCGAGAGCGCGTTTTGCGCCTTTATCCAGTGCGCAACCTCGACATCCTCTTTCGGGTCGTTTTCCAGCCAGCGATACGGATCGGCGACTGTCACACCGAAATGCACCTCGGCGGCCGCGGTCTGGCGGGTTTCGGGATAGATCATGGGCGCAGTCTCCTCTGCAACGGTTGGGGCACCTGACAGCAGCAGCGCGATGGCCGTGCCACGAAAACGGCACAGCGCACGGGCACAGGCGCGGCCCAAGGTCCGGGGGGAAAGGGCTGTCATCAGGTCGGCTCCTCTTTTTGTGCGGGCGCAGCTTTCGGCGCGGGGCCGTCAGTCGACAGGGTCACAAATGGGCAGTGTCGCCCCCGCACGGATCGCCGCGATGATGCGGGACGTGGCGTCTTGTGCCGTCACGCGGGCCCCATCATTGATCACGGCAGAGCTGATCTCTTCGTCCACCAGTCGCATGGCGGCGGTGATGGAGGCGGCACAAAGCCTGACCTCAAAATCATCCGCAGGACGCGATGCCCGGTGGGCGACGATGGCGACAAGTTCCCTCTCGGCCTCGTCGCAGGCCATCAGCCACGCCGACCGGAGCGCAGGTTCGCGATACAAGATTGCGAGGATGCGGACAGCGGCGATGCTGTCGCGCACAAAGGCCTCGTCAGCGGCGAAAGCGGCCATGGACCGACCCAGAAACTGCTCGATACTCTCGGACTTGGGCCATTGCCCGAGAAGCGCCGCAAAGCGAAGCTCGCTCACCTTTAACACGGGTTCGACACAGGCCTCTTTCGACCTGAAATACCGCCAGACGGTGCGCGTCGATATCCCTGCCGCCGCCGCGATGTCATCGCCGCTGGTCGCCTCGAAGCCCTTTTCCCAGAACAGCCTTGCGGCGTGCCGGGAGACGTCAAGCCGGGCATCCGTCACTCTTGATCCGTCTGGCACTCTCTCGCCTTTCCTCGCTCTTGTTCGGTCAGGGGGGCTGCTAATCACGCCCCACCCTGTCACTAAGTGACACGCATGATATGTCACTTAGTGACAGAAAATGCAAGGCGTCGGCGGGACTGTCGCCAGACCGGACCTCAAGCCCAAGAAAGCAGGACAGCAACGCATTGGAATCACGCTGATTTTTGGAAAGAGCGCAAAATCATGGCAGACCGCCGATGCGGCACAAGCGGCCAGATCAGCCTCGCCAGTCCGTCATCCGGGGATCATCGGTTGCCGACATGCCCCGCAGCCACCGCGCGAAATCGACCATCGCGGGGCTTTGGGGGCGGTCTGCTGGCCATGTCAGAAAATAGCCCCCGACCGACAAGACGGTTGAGAACGGCTGAACCAGCCGCCGTTCCGCAATGCGGCGCGAGAACATGCCCACAGGAAGGAGCGCAACCCCAACGCCTTCGGACGCGACATCCGCCATCGCGAGCGAGGAATCAAACATCGGTCCCGTCAGAGGCGGACAGGATGTGCCGACCTCTGCAAACCAGCGGGGCCATTCATCCCCACGATAGCTGCGCAGCAGAACTTCGCGTTTCAGGTTTTCCGGCGTCTCCAGATATTCGGCAATAGATGGCGCGCAGAGCGGTGTGAGCGGAGCGTCCAGCAACAGTTCTGACTCGACCCCCGTCCAAGAGCCGGTCCCATAGCGGATCGCCATATCAAGCCCTTCTCGCAGGATCTCGACACGGTTGTTGTTTGTGGACAGGCGCAGGTCAATTGACGGATAGCTCTGCCGGAACTCTGGCAACCGCGGCAACAGCCACCCGACGGCAAAGGTGGTGACAACGCCGATCTTCAGCGTCTCGATATGACGATGCCCGGTGATCCGGTCGAGCGTGCGCGCCATCGCGTCAAACCCGTGTTCCAGCACGGGATAGAGCGCCTTTCCCTCATCAGTCGGCACCAATCCGCCGGAGGCGCGCACGAACAGGGCCACGCCAAGCCGATCTTCAAGCCGTGCGATCTGATGGCTGACGGCGGCTTGGGTGACGCGCAACTCTATGGCAGCGCGGGTAAAACTGCCTTGCCGATACGCGGCTTCAAAGACACGCAGGCCGTTCAAAGGCAGGTCTGGGCGATCCATGGGCATTACTCCAGCTAATGCCAAGGGTGATACTTTGTCGTTTGATGGCCGTAAAGTCGCAGGCTAGAGGCAGCCCCGCGACATTAACTGATGCCCTGTGTGCTTCAACCGATGATGGCCCTGCGCCTCGCCCGGCCGGATGCGGGGCGAAGGACGCATATAGCGCCATCCCCAAAATGAGGACGACCCTATGTTGACCAAAGCCGCCAAGCTGCCCTTTCTGGCTGCCGGGCTTGCGCTGGGACTGCTGACAGCCGCCCCCGCCATGGCCCAAAACCCGGAGGACCGTCTTGCCGCGACCATCGAACGCATCGAACGCGATCTCGACGCCCGCGTCGGAGTGGTGATCCGCGACAGCGGTTCGGCATGGTCGCTAGGCCACCGCGCCGATGAACGGTTTCTGATGAACAGCACCTTCAAGACCATGCTCTGTGGTGCGGTGTTGCGCCGTGTGGATGACGGTGTCCTTTCGCTCGACGAAGACATCGCGATCAGGGACAGCGATCTTCTTGACTATGCCCCTGTCACCGAAACGATGGTGGGAAAATCCATGAGCATCGGTGAGCTTTGCTTTGCCGCGCTGGATATGAGCGACAATACGGCAACCAACCTGCTGATTGACCGGATCGGCGGACCGCAAAGCGTGACCGCGTTCCTGCGGGACATTGGCGATCCGGTCAGCCGGCTGGACCGTCGCGAGCCCGACGTGAACAATTTTGCACCCGGCGACCCGCGCGACACGACCACCCCGGATGCGATGGCCTTGACCATGGACGCCTTGCTGAACAAAGACGCCCTGACAGCAGAGTCGCGCGCGCGGCTGGTCGATTGGATGAGCGCCGGGGGCGTCACGGGTGCCCTGATCCGGGCCAGCACGCCAGAGGGCTGGCAGGTGGCGGACAGATCGGGAAGCGGGGACTTCAACCGCAACATCGCCGCCATGGTCACTCCACCGGGCAAAGCGCCCTATTTCATTTCCATCTTTCTGTCAGATGCCGATGCCGACTTTGCCACCCGCAACGCCGCAGTCATCGCCCTGTCAGAGGCGGTGATGCAGGTTGTGACAAACCGTTGACGGCACCGGGACAGCGCTGCGCGGATCACTCTGCGCGGCGCCACTGGCGAATGTGATCGATCAACGCCCGCAGCTTGGGCGCCATGTGCTTGCGCTGCGGGAAATACAGAAAGAACCCGGAAAACGGCGGAAGATACTCGGTCAGCAGCGGGACCAGTGCGCCAGAGGCAAAATGCTCGCGCATGCAATCGCGCGGCGCAAAGGTGATGCCGCCATCCGCCAAGGCGACCCGCAACATCAGCCGCAGGTCGTTGGTCGTGACTTGCGGATCAACCATCACGTCAAAGGGCTTGCCATCCTCTTCGAATTCCCATCGCCACGGCGCGCTGTCGGGCGCAGGACGCCAGCCGATGCAGCGATGCTGCAGCAGATCCCTTGGATGCACCGGCACACCATGCACCGCGACATAGCCGGGTGACGCTGCCGCCACTTCGGTTTGCGGGCCACTGACCGGCACGGCGATCATGTCTTGCTCGATCACCTCGCCCAGCCGGACACCGGCATCATAGCCGCGTTCGACAATATCGAACTCATCGTCCGTCACCGTCACGTCAACGGTGATCTTTGGATAGGCCTGCGCAAATCCGGCGAGCAAGGGGCCGGACAGGAAATCTTCGGCAATGGATGTGACCGCCAGCCGCAGCTTGCCACTGGGTGTGTCGGCATTCACCTCGAGCGCGTCCTGCACCGCCGCCATGGGCGCGCGCAAACTGTCCACCAGCCGCTCTCCGGCTTCGGTCAGGCGCACCGCCCGCGTCGTGCGCATGACGATTTGCAGCCCCAGCCTGTCTTCAAGACGGCGGATCCCTTGGCTGACAGCGGATCGCGTCACACCAAGCCTGTCTGCCGCGCTGCGAAAGTTCCGCTCTTCTGCGACGGCAAGCAGGAGTGGCAGCAAGTTCAGGTCCATCCGATTGCCCCATTGTCCAGCATGACTAACCAGCCAGTCCAATATCGGGCCAATACCGTTTACAGTCACGGTCGTCCATCTTGCTTTGCACCATCAGGTTGAAAAGGAGACAGCGATGGACAAAGTCATTCTGATTACCGGAGCGTCCAGCGGGATAGGGGAAGGCATCGCCCGCGAACTTGCAGCAAGGGGGGCAAAGGTGTTGATGGGCGCGCGCCGCACCGAACGGCTTGACGCCATTGCGGCGGCCCTGCGCGCAGGGGGCGCAGAGGTTGCCACCCACGCCCTTGACGTCACAGACCGTGCCGCGGTGCAAGGCTTCGCGCAGACCGCCCTCGACCTTTGGGGGCGCATTGATGTGTTGGTGAACAACGCCGGGGTCATGCCGCTGTCCCCGATGTCCGCGCTTCAGTTCGAGGAATGGGAGCGGATGGTGGACGTCAACATCAAGGGCGTCCTGTGGGGAATAGGCGCTGTATTGCCCGCGATGGAACGGCAAGGCAGCGGCCAGATCATCAACATCGGGTCGATCGGAGCCTTGCAGGCGGTGCCGACCGCCGCCGTCTACTGCGGCACGAAATTCGCCGTTCGCGCGATATCGGACGCGCTGCGCCAAGAAAGCAGCCGCATTCGGGTCACCTGTGTCAATCCCGGTGTGGTGGAAAGCGAGTTGGCGCACAGCATCACCCATGATGCGACGCGCAAGTTGATCGCGGATTATCGCGCGATTGCCCTGCAACCTGCCGATATCGCGCGCGCCGTGCGTCAGTTGATCGACGCCCCACCCGGCGTGGACACGACAGAAATCACCATTCGCCCGACAGCATCCGCAAACTGAGGCCCATCATGGAGAAAACGATCATGCTTACCGCCGCACTTTTGGCCATTGGCGCAGAGTTTGGCCAAAGCGCCACGCCCCATCCTTATGTCGGAATGTGGGTCACCGAAGATGGCCGTATCCGGCATGAACTTTTGCCCAATGGCCGTTATGTCGAGGCCCGTGGCAACCGCGAGCGCGCCTATGAAGGCCGCTATGAAATCACCGGAACCCATATCAACTACTGGGACGATACCGGCTTTACCGCTGACGGTGAATTTGTCGAACCAGATGTGCTGCACCATGCCGGGATGATCTTATACCGGAAGTGATCGGCGCAGCGCGCGCCAGCGCTTTGACTGCACCCCCCCGGGTCGGCCCCTTGATAGGGGCCGACCCGATCTTGTCATGGGTTCAGGACGGGCAGGGCCCGCAACCTGTCACGGGCAAAATCCACGAAGCGACGCAGTTTTGCCGATACCCGCCGCCCCTCTTGATGGACCAGATGCACGGGCATGCGGTCTGGTTCATGGGCGTCCAGCACGGTTTGGAGGGTGCCAAGCCGAAGATCCGGGTCAATCTGATAGGACAAGGCCCGGGTCAGACCCCAATCGCTGCGCGCCAGTTCCAGCGCGGCACCGACACTGGACACAAAGAGCCGGGGTTTCAGGCGCACCCGCTCTGGCTGATTCCGGCCAAAGCGCCAGTCGATGCCGTGGCTGGTGCCACCGATCGCGATGATCTTGTGGTTCACAAGATCAGCAGGTGTCTGCGGCACACCACGCGCCGCGAGATAGTTTGGCGATCCACAGACGACACGACGCACCTCTCCCACGCGCAGCGCGATCAATCCCGAGGATGGCAGATCGTCGATGCGCAGGGCCACGTCTATGCCTTCCTCTGCCAGATTGACGATCCGATCAACCGTCAGCAACTCTGCTGTCACGTCTGGATAGCTGTCCAGAAAATCTGCAAGGATTGGTGCAACGAAGCTGCGCCCAAACTCAACGGGCGCGGTAATCCGCAAATGCCCGGCGGGACGCACCGCCATGCCCGATGCCAGATCGTCAGCGGCCTGCAGATCGGCGAGGATGCCGCGCACCTCTTCCAGATAGTCCCGCCCGACATCAGTCAGCCGGACAACGCGCGTTGTGCGGATCAAAAGCCGTGCACCAAGGTGGTCTTCAAGCGCAGTCACACCCCGGGTGACAGTGGGTGGGCTGAGCCCTGTCGCCCGTGCCGCACCGGCAAAGCTTCCAGTCTCGGCGACGGCGACGAAGAGTGTCAGCATCTGTATCCGGTCCATGGCATCATTCCGTATTGCGAAAGAGTGAATTCCAAACGTGCGGTATTCTTTCCAAACATCAATGGAAATAGCTCTGGATCACCGGATGGGTGCCGCCGAAGGGCACAACCCACCCCACTGATCACCCCATGCGCCAAAGCTGCTTGCGGCTATGGCCGTCAGGAAAAGGACTGAACCCATGCGCCCTGCCATCACGCTTTACCGCCACCCCAAATCGGGTCACTGCCACCGCGTCGAGTTGATGCTGAGCTTTCTGGCGCTGCCCTATGACACCGTTGATCTTGATATGGCAAACGCGGCCCACAAGGCGCAGGACTTTCTTGCCATCAGCCCCTTTGGTCTGGTGCCTGCGATCCGTGACGATGGGTTTTGCCTGTCTGACAGCAACGCGATCCTTGTGTATCTGGTGCAGACTTACGCAAAAGACCTGCACTGGATGCCCCAAGAGCCCCGGCACAGCGCCGAGGTGCAAAGATGGCTGACGGTGGCCGCTGACAATATCTTTGCCGGTCCCTGTGCCGCGCGTCTGGTCAAGGTCTTTGGCACCAATCACGACCATGCGGCTGCGGTTGCCAAGGCGCATGACCTTTTCAAGGTGATGGACGCGCATCTGGCCACGCGTGACTGGCTGGCCAGCAGCACGATCACGATCGCCGATGTGGCGTGCTACAGCTATATCGCTCACGCCCCAGAAGGCGGCGTTGACCTTGCGCCCTATCCCAATCTTCGCGCGTGGCTGGCGCGGATCGAGGCACAGCCAAACTTCAAGCCGATGGCCCCATCATCGATTCCGGCCCTGACATGAAAAGCGTCGATTCTATGGGTCAGACCGTGCCAACTCTGCGTGCAGACAGGGTCCAAACCGAACGTCCCACCCCCTTTCACGAAGGCGAGCGAGTCGCACAGATGCGGGCGGGCGTAGGAGATATGACCGCGCAGGGCGGCGGCTTCATCCGTGACCACCTTCCTGAACAGCACCGGGCCTTTCACAGCAGATTGCCTTTTCTGGTGGCCTCGGGTGCGGATGCGTCGGGTCATGTCTGGGTGACGATTCTTGAAGGCGCGGAGGGTTTTGTGTCATCGCCCGATCCGCAGCACCTTGGCCTTGAGACCCGACTGGCAAAGGATGACCCGCTGGCAGATCCTTTTCAGGTCGGTGCCGATATCGGTTTTCTTGGGATTGATCTTGCCACACGCCGCCGCAATCGGTTCAACGGCCGGGTTCAGCAATCCGGGACCGGATATTTGGTAGACATCCGGCAGACCTTTGGAAACTGCCCCCAATACATCAATCCGCGCACTGTCACGCGGGGGGATGACACGCCCGGAAAAACACAACGGTCAGACTCGTTGACGCCCGCCCAAATGGCCCGCATCGCGGCTGCCGATACGCTGTTCATCGGCAGTGGCCACCCCAAAGCGGCGGGGCGTGCGGGCGGATATGACGCCAGCCACCGCGGCGGCGCTGCGGGCTTTGTTCGCGTTGACACAGCGCGCCGCCTGTTGATGCCCGATTATGCGGGCAATAATTTCTTCAACACGATTGGCAATCTGATCGCTGACCCGCACGTGGGCCTGCTGTTTGTGGACTTTGCGACAGGCGGGCTGCTGCACCTGACCGGGCGGGCAAGGATCGATTGGGCACCGAACATCGCAGCCGACCCTGATGCCTTGCGGTGGATTGACGTCGAGATTGAGGCTGTGGTGGACCGACCAGCGGCCATCTCTTTGCGCTGGACCGCTGCGGACGACTCGGCACGGCAACTGAGGATTGCACAGAAGCAGCGTGAAAGTGACGACATCACCTCTTTTTATCTGGTCGCCGCAGATGGCCGCCCGCTTGATCCGTTCAAGGCAGGCCAGCATCTAAGCGTGGGCGTTCAAATTCCCGGGCAGCAGGGCCTTGCAAAACGCGCCTATTCGCTGTCTGGCCCACCGGATAGGCGGGGATATTACAGGATCAGCGTCAAGCGTGAGGACAAGGGGCGTGTGTCGCGGCATCTGCATGACCGCAGCGCCGAAGGCAGCCTAGTCTGGGTGACGGGGCCCGCTGGCGACTTTGTGGCACCGGAGGGTGATGCCCCGCTGGTATTGGTCAGTGCGGGCGTCGGCGTGACGCCGATGCTGTCAATCCTCTGGGCCAACGCTGGCTGCAGCCTGCGGGATATCTGGTTCGTGCACGGCACGCAAAACGGCACAACGCATGCGTTCAAGGCCGAGCAGAACAGGCTTCTGGCCAACGCTCCAAGACGCCACAGACAGGTCTTTTACAGCCAACCACAATCGACCGACCGCCTCGGCGACGATTATGATGCAGCCGGACGGATCACTGCCGCAGATTTACTTGCCTTGGGCGCAGGCCCAACTGCGCAGTATATGCTGTGCGGGCCTGCGATGTTTCAGTCCGATCTTCAGCGCGGCCTTGAAGCGGGTGGCGTCCGCCCCGACCAGATCTTTCAGGAAAGCTTTGGGCCCGAGAACCAAAAGGTATTTCCGCCAGACGGCTGATCATGTGCGAGCGGTATCTGCTCTGTCGTTGAGGGCCTTGCCAGCCGTGAAGTGGCGCCCGTCATCGACACCCTAAGGTTACGTCCATTGCGGCATGAAGGCTTCGGGATAGCGTGCGCCAAATCCACCGGACGGCAGGATGCGCGCAATCTCTGCCAGATCATCGGCTGACAGTTCGACATGCGCAGCGCCGACATTTTCATCAAGCCGCGCGATGCTGCGTGTGCCCGGAATTGGCACGATGTGATCGCCTTGTGCCAAAAGCCAAGCCAGCGCCAGTTGAGAGACCTTGATGCCGCGCGCTTGCGCCAAAAGGGTCAGTTGCCGAACGGCTTCAACATTCTGTTCAAAAGCCCCGGGCTGCCAGCGCGGATCAAAGCTGCGCATGTCGCTTTTGTCATAGTCCGCCGCGGGCTTTGCCGACCCGGTCAGGAAACCACGGCCAAGCGGCGAATAGGGAACAAACCCGATGCCCAACTCGCTCAGCACAGGAAACACCGCTTCCACATCGCGTTCGAACAGCGAATATTCGGTTTGCAGCATCGCGACAGGCTGAACCGCATGCGCGCGCCGGATCGTTTCTGGCCCGGCCTCGCTCAGCCCGAAGTGGCCAACTTTCCCGGCGTCGATAAGATCTTTTACCGTGCCTGCGACGTCTTCGATTGGCACTTCGGGATCAACGCGGTGCTGATAAAGGACATCAACATATTCCACCCCAAGACAGCGCAAGCTGTTGTCCAAAACCTTGCGGATATGCTCCGGTCGGCTGTTATAGCCATAATCGCGCGTCCAGCCGAATTTTGTGGCGATCACCACATCCTCCCGCACGGGGGCAAGCGCTTTGCCAACGATGCGTTCATTATCGCCCCAGCCATAGAGCTCTGCCGTGTCAAAAAAGGTCACGCCAATCGCGTGGGCGTGCCTGATCGTTTTGACACCATCGTTGGTGCGATCCGACCCGTAAAAGTCAGTAATGCCCATGGCGCCATATCCGATTGCTGACACCACGGGGCCATTCCGGCCAAGCCTGCGACGTGGCAAGGCGGTTTTGTCCTGATCTTGGACCACGGTTGTCTCCTTTTCGAAACTGGCCTATTTTGGCATTGCGATAACTATTTGGCACTGAGTGCCATAATGTGCATGGAGTGTCAATGCCCGGAGAATCTGCGGTTCCTTCCCGCGCGCTTGGAAAAATCAAGGCGGATGCAGTCGCTGCCTCCATTTCCGCGACCGCGCTTGTGCTGTTTGACGAAAAGGGCTTTGACGCTGTGACCGCAGACGAGATTGCGTCTGCCTCCGGGATCTCTCGGCGAAGCTTGTTTCGCTATTTTGCGACAAAGGAAGACATCGTCGTCGCGGGCCACGCCGCTTACGGAGCCAGAATTGTTGACAGGGTAAAAGCCCGACCGACAGACGAAGATGTCTGGACCTCGTTGCGGCGGGGGTATGATGTGCTTGTCGAAGGTGTCGAAAGCGACCCAATCGCCGCGGCCAGAACCATGCGGGTCGTCAACAGCACAGCAAGCCTGCGCGCGCATACCTTGGAAAAGCATGCTGCTTGGGCTGTTGATCTTGTGCCTGAAATCGCCCGTCGCCTTGGCGACGCAAAGGCACGCCGACTGGAGGCAGATGCGCTGACGCACGCGTCTTTTGCCTGCCTTGATGTGGCACTTGCGCATTTCACCTTTGCCCCGGGCACATCGTTTCGCGACAAGCTAGACGAAGCGTTTGGCGCTCTGCGTCCGGGTCATGCGCGCTGATCATGCCTTTGGGCAGAGCGGCGCAACTCTGCCGTCAGGTGGTCAATAAAGGCGCGAACCCGGGGATCAACCAAGCGCCGGCTGGGGAAAAGGCAAACCACTTTGACCTGGCCGGTCTCCATGTCCGGAAACAGATGAACCAAGCGCCGCGCCGCCAGATCTTCGTCGATCAGAAAAGACGGCAGCAACGCGATCCCAAGCCCCGCGCTTACAGCGTTGTAAATCGCTTCGGCGCTGTTCATCCGCAATCTGGCGGCCGTTGGCAGCCTCTCGCGCGTGGCGCCTGCACTTTGCCCGAACCACTCTTGGGTTCGGGTGCCGCTGCGAAACAGAAGGCAATCGTGTTGGCTCAAGCTCTCTGGGTGGGAAGGATAGCCCCGACGTTCAAGATAGGACGGGGCCGCGCAAATCCGCACCGGATAGTCCGCAATCACCCGCGACACGATGCCAGCAGGGGCGCTTTCGCCGCCAATCCGCACCGCCAGATCAAAGCCTTCCTCCACAAGGTCAACAAGCCGATCCGAAACATCAATGTCGATGCGAACGTCAGGCCATTTTTCCAGATAGCGCGCGACAAGCGGCATGATGATCTTTCGACCAAAGGCATCTGGAACACTCAGGCGCAGCAATCCCTGTGGGATGCCAGAGGGCGTGGCAACGCTTGCTTCCGCCTGATCAATCGCTTCAAGGATCGCCCGCCCGCTGTCCCGAAACCGCTCGCCCTCTGATGTCAGACTAAGCGCCCGCGATGTCCGATGCATCAGCCTGACACCAAGCCGCGCCTCCAGCCGCGCAACGGCTTTGCTGGCGGCTGATCCGGTCAGGCCCAAGGCCTCCCCCCCACGCGCAAAGCTTCCCGCCTCAGCGACAGCCATGAAAATGATGATTTCATTCAGGCTCTTGCCCGTCACACTGTCTGCTCCGCTGTGATGCTGTTGGCTTTGGCAGCTCGCTGATCTGATGGTCAAGCTATCTGCTCGTTGCACACTCTGTCCAGAACGGGCCCGGCCCGTCGCCACGATCAATGACGCCCAGTCATCGCTGGGCGGACATCGCTTCCACGCCGGATCGCTTATCTAGTGCTGGTCACGCGACGGTTGTCGTTGCCGCAAAAGGAGCCAGATCACCATGACCAGACCACTCACGCGCCTGAACCCGCCAGACTTGTGGGATTCGACCCAGAACCACCACTCACAAGGAACTCTTGTCGAGGCAGAGCGGCTGGCCTTTTTCTCGGGCCAGATCGCCGCGCGAAGTGGAAACGCCCTCGTGCCCGCTTCTTTGTTGGAGCAAACCGAGATCGTTTGCAGCAACCTGCGGCTTTGCCTTGACAGTATTGGCGCAACCTCTGCCGATATCGTCAGCCTGCGGGCCTATATTGTCGATTGGGGCCCCGAGAAGGCCGCAGAGGTATTCCCGCCCCTTCTGGCTTTTCTTGGCGATGCCATGCCGTCGATGACAGGCATCGGCGTCAGTGCGCTTTTCTCTCCAGACCTGAAGATCGAGATCGAAATGATCGCCCGCGCGCCGAAATAGGCGCAGGCTGCCCCTGTCTGAACCCGTCAGGGCCGGCAGTTTCCTGCACTGTTATAGGTGACGGAAACTGCCACACCTGCGCCTGCACCCGCGCGGCTTTATGCGGCGTCTCAGGTGCCAAAGTAATGTGGCGCACTCAGGTCTGAAAGCAGAGTCGTCCCGCGTGGTGCCCAACCCAACTGCGCTTGTGTCCAATCACTGCTTGCCGGACAGTCAGCCGAGGCGAACCCAGTGAACCAGCCAAAATGGCTGGCGGCGTCCTCTTTGGTCAAAGACCGGACCGGCAGCCCCAGACCCTTGCCAATGGCAACGGCAATGTCGCGAAAGGTGACCCCCTGCTCTGCGACACCGTGGTAGGTGGCACCCGCCACGCTCCGTTCCAAAGCCAGACGAAACAGGCTCGCCGCATCTGGCCGTGAGATCGCAGCCCAACGGTTTGATCCATCTTCGATGAAAGCTGAAAAGCCCTTTTGTCGGGCAATCGAAATCAGCATCGGCACAAACCCATGATCGCCCCGACCATGAACTGACGGCGCCAACCGCACGACCGATGCATGGCCCCCGATTGCGCAAACCGATGCGGCCGCCTGTTCTGTCCGGCGCGGATAGGCTTCGGACGGTGCAGGCCCGCCATCTGCCTCAGTTGCCAACCGACCATTGGCGACAAAGGCGACACTGGCCGCAACGACCAAGGGCTTGCCCGACGGGGCCAGTGCGCGCCCCATCGCCTCGATCGCACGGGCATCTACCTCACACATGTCGGCAAAGCGGCTGAAGTCATGGATGAAACCTGTATGGATGACGCCATCTGCGGCCTCCGCTCCGGCCACAAGGCTCTCAACATCCCGAAGATCGCCGCGATGCGCGACGCCCCCCGCCGCCGTCACCTGCCGGGCTGCTTCATCCGATCTTGCCAATCCCAAGAACTGATGACCCGAAGCCAACAGGTCGGCCACCAGTGCCGCCCCCACAAAGCCGGTCGCTCCCGTCACAAATACCTTCATCTTCTTGCTCCGATCCTCTGTCTTGGGCGGTCACCTTGCCACCACCCGACAAAGACTAAGAGCTGGCATTCAGACGATCTATGCGGCAAACTCCAAAAAACCTTCTCTATCATCCAAAGGTCGCGCAATGGACCCGCTGTCATCCGTGGTCGCCCTTTTGCGACCGCGCAATTACCTCTCTGCTGGCTTTGAAGCGGGCGGAGACTGGGCAGTTCATTTTCCCGCGCAGCCGAACGGGATCAAAACGGGCGCGATCGCGGCTGGAAACTGCTGGTTGATGGTGGAGGGAGAAAGCCACCCTCACCAACTCTTTGCAGGCGATTGTTTCTTGCTGCCGCGCGGCCGCGCCTTCCGATTGGCGAGCGATCTTGGCACAGCACCAGTGAACGCCGATCAGGTGTTCAAGGCTTTGCCCGACAGTGGCATTACAGTCCTGAATGCACCAACCGACTTTTCGATCATCAGCAACCGATTTGTTCTGACGCAGGATTACGCCACCCTTCTAGAGCGCCTTTTGCCCGCAGTCGTGATCGTTCGCGCGGCGCAGAACCATGGCACCCTCTCGGAAGACATCCGGCAGATGCTTGTGGAATTGCGCAACCGCCTGCCGGGCACAGATCTGATCATTGAACATCTAGCGCAGAAGATGCTGGTTCAGACGCTTCGGGCTTTTCTGCTTCAGGGCGCCAGTGAAACCGGATGGATTTTTGCCCTTGCTGACCGACGGATCAGCACGGCACTGAACCAGATGCACGATCATCCCGCGCGCCGGTGGACTGTCGAGGAGCTTGCCACCATCTGCGGCATGTCGCGGTCTGGCTTTGCGGCACGGTTCAAGACACTCGTCGGCGTTGCACCCTTAGCCTACCTGACCCATTGGCGCATGACGCTGGCGGGAGATCGTCTTCGCCGGACCACAGATCCCCTCAGCACCATCGCTCTGGGCGTTGGATATGAGTCAGAGGCAGCGTTTAGCACTGCGTTCAAAAAGACGATGGGATATGCACCGCGGGACTATGCGAAACGTGCAGTGCATCTGGGAACCTGAAAGGGTTTGTCAGATCCCGCAAGTTGAGCTTACGCGTCGGCCTTCGGCCCCAACCGCGAAACCTGCCAGGCGCCGCGATGCCCCTTTTGGAAATGCGCTGCCGCCAACTGCAACCTGCTTTGCGGCCATGATTTCGGTGCGTCTATCAGCAGCAATCCGGCAATCCCGAAGCCGAACTCGTCAAGGTCACGAAGCCTTGCCTTCGTTGTCATGTTCACGGCCGGCGCAAGCCGCACAGTGTTATCTGCTACGGTCATCGCATGACGGGTAAAGTCTCTCGGGCGCGACCAAGGCGGGTTGGTGATGATCCAGTCAACCGGCCGCTTCCACTCAAGAAAATCACGTCCATCCGCCAGCTCGCACCAATCATGGCTGAGGTTTGCTGGAAACTGATCAAAAAACGCCCCTTGGCCACGCGCGGGACCCAAGATGCTGCCATAAAGCTGTTCCGAAAACTGAGTTATGATGGCGGCGGCCAACGGCGCCGGTGTCATGACCAAATCCCGTGCTGGCGCATTTGGCGCGGGAACAAGACCGCTCATCCGCACATCAACTTGTTGCGCAGCAATTCACGAACACCAAGGACGGTCAAAACCGCCGACAGAATGGAGACGCTGCCCGAGAGGTGCTTTTCAAGGGCGATGATGGTTGGGCGTGAGCACCCTGCCCTCTCGGCCAAGATTGCCTGACTAAGCCCCCTCTTCCGACGCATTGCAGCAAGAAGTGCAGCCAGATCCTGATCCAACCGCGCCCAACCCCAGCGAAGGCCAAGCACTCCCATGCAGCGGCGCATTGTTAGAAGATTTCCTTAGCCCCGCTCCAAGGCCCTTAGCGTAGGGATGCTGATACCGATTTCTTTGGCAAGATCACCCTGCGTCATGCCTCGGGAACGGCGAATTTGTGCAATCAGGGGATTAAAAGCATGTAAGAATTTCTTGCTATTGCAGGGCCAACTTTACAAAGGAATATTGACAGCTAGACGCAAATGAAAGGCCGCTCGCGGCCTATAGCGGACTGTCATTCCACCGCGCACGTTACACCGAAGCGGCCATCCGAGCGCCGCGTAGTGTAAGAAGGCAGCCTTTTCTCGGACTTTCATGCAAAGTGCAGCTCGCGATAGGACACTGGTCCGGCTATCAGGTGTCCTTGCCCGACTTGGCAGACGTTCCCGGCGGATCTGGAGACTTGCGCGCTCAGCTAGCTGACGCGAGAAATGGGAGCGGCATGAACCGCGCCGGGTTTGCCGGAGGCTGATTTTAGTTAGTTACGCGGCCAAGGTCTCACTTGCCAGAGCCTCTTAGAAGTCGGCCTCGGCTTCTGCGGGCAGGATGTTCCCTATGGCTCGAGAAGACGGCGGTTGTTGAACCAGTCCACCCATTCGAGCGTCGCGTATTCCACGGCTTCCAAGCTGCGCCATGGGCCACGGCGGTGGATGACCTCCGCCTTGAACAGGCCATTGATCGTCTCGACCAAGGCGTTGTCGTAACTGTCTCCGACCCTGCCCACCGAGGGTTCGATACCGGCCTCCGCCAAGCGCTCAGTGTAGCGAATAGACAGGTATTGCGAGCCCCTGTCGCTGTGGTGAACCAGCCCCATGCCCTTTCCCGGGCGGCGATCATGCACCGCCTGTTCCAGGGCATCGAGAACGAACCCCGCATGCGCCGATGTGCTGACGCGCCAGCCAACGATCTTGCGAGCATAGGCATCGATGATCGAGCCATGGGAACGCCACTGGTCCGAGTGACCTTGGCGAGGGGCGACATAGACGAAACCGTTCCAGGTGGCGACATAGGTGAAATCCGACACCCACAGCATGTTCGGGGCCGGAACGCGGAACTGGCGGTTCTCTTTGTCCAGCGGACAGGGGGCTTTCTTGTCCGGGATCGTCGTTCTGTGCGGCTTGCCGCGGATAATGTCTTGAATACCCATACTCTTCATCAGCCGCGCGACAGTGCAGCGGGCCACATCGAAACCCTCACGGCGAAGCTGCCGCCAGACCTTCGGACGCCGTAGATCCGCCAGTTCTGCTCGAACACACGCCTTATCTCAGGGCGTAGCGCCTCATCCCTGCGCGCACGGTCCGACCGCCGGGCGGGATCAGCCCGCCTGGCTAGATGATCGTAATAGGTGGAGGGGGCAATCGGCAGAACGCTGCAGATCGGCCTTGTCCATCGGGCTCGGACCGATGGCGCCGCGATGGCCAAGCCCCGTGCGCATTCCGATGCGCATCAATAACGCCCACAATCACTTCGACCGGCGGTCGAGTTCCGCCATCGCAAAATACGCTGACGCCTTGCGAAGGATCTCGTTCGCTTGGCGCAGCTCACGATTCTCGCGTTCCAGTGCCTTCACGCGGTCGGCCATCTCGGCCGGAATACCCGCCCGCTTGCCGCTATCAACCTCAGGCTTCTTGACCCAATCGTTCAAGGTCTGCGGCACGCAGCCGATCTTCGCCGAAATCGACATGACCGCATGCCACCGCGATCCATGCTGCCCCTCATTGTCGAGGACCAGCCGCACAGCGCGCTCGCGCACTTCAGGGGAAAACTTGTTCGTGGTCTTGCTCATGATGCTCCATCCTACTCAGGAGTTGAGCCTCCGGCAAACCCGGCGCGGTTCAATAAATCAGGCCTTTGATAGTTTCATTGGCAGGATTTGCCAACTGTTTCGCGATTTCGCGCGAATTCGTCCCGTTACACAGCTCCAAACAGGTGGGACTGCAATAATGACGACAAGGCAATCTTGCTGTGCGTCAGAGCAGCCTATCTTGACTCCTTAGACGTAAGTCCAATGGAGACTTAGCAATTCGCAACGCGCTTCCGCTCAGCTCTCAAAGTGCAAAACCTGCTACGACTTGCCATTCTGTCCTTCCGGAATCTCTCCCCCAAAGCAACGGGCAGGATACTGACCACGGCCCTCGGCGAAGCCATAACGCTGAACCGCGATTATCTTTGCTGCGGTGCAGGCCCGGCAGAGCCGCGTTCTATCAAAATATTGGGCACAAACATGCGAAGAGGCGCAAACTCGACGTCCGGGTTGCGCAACCGCGCATCGAGGCGCCTGAGAGCGTTACGCCCAATTTCCGAGGCACGGATTTTCATGGTGGTCAGCTGGGGGCTGACTTGTGTTGCCGCGCTGAAATCGCCGAACCCGACCACCGATACATCGCGCGGAATACGCCATCCGCGTGCCAAGATATCAGTATACGCGGTGATCGCCATTCCGTCATGACCGCAAAAGAACCCGGTTGGTCGGCCGCCTGCCGCAAGGATCTGGTCAAGCCCGTCGGAAAAACTCTTGTCTCCACCCCAGGTGAGATCATAGCAAGTCAATCCGCGCGTGGACGCTGCAAACTCTTGCAGCCCATGCCAGCGTTCCCGACGGCCACGCAAATCTATATCGCCGTGAACAAAGACAATCTCGCGGTGGCCAAGATCGAACAAATAGCGTCCGGCAGCGACGCCCGCTTCACGGTCGGTGCCGCCCACATGATCCACTTGTTCGAGAGGCTCCAGCCACCCTGCGCGCACAACGGGTTTGCCGCTGGCAAGAATTTGCGCCAAGGCCGCCTTGTCCTGAATGTTGACAGAAAAGATCCCGGCACACCCTTCGACGAACCTTGCCAGACTGCGTGCGTCCGAGGCCCAATGCGCATGAATTGTATAGCCGAGCCGAGCTGCCTCGCTTTGTAAGCCATTTTGGATCTGAATGTTCATTTCGCCGTTAACCGGATCTTCGCTGGCAAACACCGCGCCGATTGTGCTGGTCTGAACAACAGGCGGCTGATCTGGACGGGCATAGCCAAGGCGCTCTGCCACCGCGATGACGCGGGCCCGGGTCTCTTCGCTGACCCCCACCTTGCCGGTCAACGCGCGTGAGACGGCAAACTTTGAAAGTCCCGTTGCTTCAGCGATGATTCGCAGCGTGATCTTGCTCATCTTCCACCTCTTCTAGTGCTGCGGCGCGGCGCACTGGCCACAAGTTTCTTGAATAACAAGTTGCTACGCGTTTGCTGACGCAGAAACTATTATTTTACATAACGCTTTACCTAACAGTGTGTCTCAATCGATCCTGAATGGGAACTGGAAAGCGGTTTCGTTCTGGGAGGAACAGCATGAATAGGATCGGGAGACGCGGCTTCATTGTATCGACTACTGCACTCGCAGGGGTCGCATTGTGTGGATTTCCAGTTTTTGCGCAGAGCGGAGACCTTCCCGCACTTGATAAAAGACTGCCAAAAAATCCTTTGATTATAACGCCTACGGATCGCCCAGGCGTTCAGGGAGGCACATGGAACCATGCACTTGTCGGCGGTGGTTCACTGTCGATGCTGATCCGATATCAATCCTATGAACCGCTGGTGCGCTTCAACCCAGAATGGACAGGAATCGAACCTAACGTTGCTGAAAGCTATGAGGTGAACGAGGATTCCACAGTTTATACTTTCAAGCTTCGCGAGGGGCACAAATGGTCTGATGGCCAGCCCTTCACGACAGAAGACATTCGGTTTTGGTACGAGGATATTTTTACTGATCCCGAAGGCGGATCAACCAATGGCCAAAGCTTTTGGCAAGCAAACGGCCAGATCGGTGCACTGGAAATCGTCGACGAAACCACATTTCGCGTCGTGTTTGCCGCGCCCAACGGCTTTTTTGCGCAAGGCCTTGCTTGGGCAAATCAGGACCAACTGACCCGTGCGCCAGCCCACTATCTCAAGCAGTTTCATATCCGCTACAACCCCGAGGCAAACGCCCTTGCACAGGCGCAAGGGTTCGAAGGCTGGGGTGCGCTCTTCGCCCGTGAGCATGGTTTGGCCGAAGACAACGTGCACTTTCAGAACTCCAATCGCCCGACGTTGAATGCATGGATGTTCACAAGCGCCCCCGGCGAAGACACCGAACGGGCCATTGCAGTCCGCAACCCCTTTTACTTCAAGGTTGATACTGCGGGCACGCAACTGCCTTACTTCGACCGTGTGGTCTATCAGATGGTCGCCGACCCTGAGGTTTTGCTTCTCAAGACCTTGCAGGGTGAAATCGACATGATGGATCAGTATATCGCGACGCCGACGAACAAGCCTGTTCTGTTCGACGGGCAGCAAACCGGCGACTATCGCTTCTATACCCTGCGTGAAACGGCGGCCAATGTGATGGTGTTCTGCCTCAACCTCAATCACACCGATGACGTCAAGAATGCGCTCTTCAACACGCTGGAGTTTCGTCAGGCCTTGTCACTGGCGATCAACCGGCAGGATCTGATCGATGCAGTGTTCGTGGGACAAGGCGCGCCCGCGCAACCCTCGATCATCGAAGGGGATCCGCTTTACAACGAGCGGCTGGCCACGCAGTTCACTGAATATGACCCGGTTCGCGCCAACGAGATGCTGGACGCGATTGTGCCAAACCGGGACAGTGCGGGGTTCCGGCTTGACCCGGCGGGGCGGCGGCTGTCGATCATCTTCGAGATCGACCAGACCCGGACCACCTTTGTCGACATGTTCGAACTTGCCCTTCCGATGTTCGAGGCCGTGGGCATCGCGGCGCAGATGCGAACCATGGATCGCTCGCTGTGGGAAACTCGGGTGCGAAACGGGCGCGAATTTGACGCGTCGGCGCACCAGTTCGGGGCAAACTCAGGCATCGCGGCCATGCTGGATCCGCGCTATTTCATCCCGTTCAGCAGCAACTCGATCTATGCACCAGGCTGGGCTCTTTACTTCACTGCACCCGAAAATCCGGATGCGATCGAACCACCTCAGGCGATTAAAGACCAACAGAACCGCTATCGCGAACTTCTGGCAACCGGCGACCCTGTCGAGCAGCAGGTCAAGATGGCCGAAATCCTTGAAGTGGCCGCCGACCAGATGCTTGTCTTCGGTGTGTCGCTGCCGGCCGACGGGTATGGGGTGGTCAAGAACAACATGGTCAATACCATGGATGTGATGCCCAACAGCTTTGGCTGGCCAACACCGGGGCCGTCACGGCCAGAGCAGTTCTTCAAGACTTAGCGCGCGGGTCAGTGGTTTGGATGGCGCGCAGCGCAAAAGTCTGCGCGCCACCCGATCCACACGATCCCTGATTGACCATCCTTTACCGAAAGTAGACCCATGCCCGATACGGCGATCGATTCCGCACGCCTGCTGCGCAGCCCAAACTGGTATCGCGGAGCAACCCGATGGACGCAGTTGACCTTGGCCGAAGATGATCCAGTCAAGTTCGATGTGGATGAGTGGATAGACGTCTTCCGGCGCACCGGATCGAACGCGGCCTGCCTGAGCGCGGGCGGCTATGTTGCCTATTATCCAACAAAGGTGCCCTATCACTATCGCAGCAAGTGGCTGGGCGACAGCGACCCCTTTGGGGCGCTGGTAGACGGCGCGCGCGCCCTCGATATGCATGTAATGGCACGGGTCGATCCGCACGCGATTCATGATGATGCCGCAACCGCCCATCCAGAGTGGGTAGCGGTGGATGCCGCAGGCAATCCGCGTCGACACTGGGCCTATCCGGATGTCTGGGTGACCTGCGCTTATGGGGACTACAACACGCAATACATGCCGGAAATCGTGCGCGAAATCGTGCGCGACTACGATGTGGACGCCGTTTTTGCCAATCGCTGGCAAGGGCATGGCATCTGTTATTGTGAGAGTTGCGCCAAAAAGTTTCGTGACGCATCTGGCTATAATCTGCCACAGGCAAGCGACCCTGCCGATGCGGGCTGGCGCGCCTGGGTGGCATGGCGGCGCGAACGCTTGACGACGATGGTTGTGGATTGGGATCGGGCGGTGCAGGCGATCCGGCCAAATGCGAGTTTCATCCCCAATATGGGGGGGGCGTCGCTGATGGAGTTCGACCTTGCAACGATCGAGGCGCATTGCCCCTTTCTTGTCGTCGACCATCAGGGCCGCCACGGGTTGGAGCCGATGTGGATGGCCGGGCGCAATGCCAAGCGTATCCGTGCGACCTTCCGCGACCGGCCCGTGGTGCTTATCACCTCCGTCGGCCCAGAAGAACCGGTCCACCGCTGGAAAGATTCTGTCACCACCGGACCAGAGATGACCAGCTGGATCGCCGACGGTGCCGCACATGGCATGCTGCCGTGGTTTACCAAATTCAACGGGGTGATCCCCGATCCGCGCTGGATATCACCTGTCGCGGATGGCTTTGATCTGCATGCAAAGATCGAAGCTGCATTGACGGCGACGGAACCCGCCTGTGAGATTGCCATTCTGGATGCGACCACCACCCTGCGCTTGCACGATTGGCAAAAGCGCGATGCAGCCGAAGCGGATGAAAAGGGCTTCGGTCACGCATTGATCGAGGCAGGGCTCGCGTTTGAATTCGTCTCCGACCACGCGATGACGGCCGCGATGCTGGACCGGTTCCGGGTGCTCATCCTCCCCAACGCGCGATGCCTGTCTGATGCGCAATGCGCGCTGATCTCCGATTGGGTCAAACGCGGGGGCAGTCTGGTTGTCGCCGGGGAAAGCGCACTTGCCACCGAAGAGGGCGTTGCGCGCGATGAATGCGGGCTGGCCGACGTGTTGGGCACCCGGCTGACTGCCGCGCCACGCGGCCCGGTGAAAAACACCTATGTCGAGCTATCCGGAACCCATCCGCTCAATGCGGGTTACAACGGGGCGCAGCGGATCATCGGCGGCCTGCGGCTTGTCTCTGTCGCCGCCGAAGCCGGCACCGAGACACCTTTTCTCACAGTGCCGGATTTTCCTGACCTGCCGATGGAAGAGGTCTATCCACGCCTTGCAGCCACCGATCCGGCAGCCGTCACGCGCGAAACAGAGGCGGGCGGGCGCACCGTGCATATCCCTTGGAATATCGGTGCCACGTTCTGGGAGGTGCTGGCGCAGGATCATCAGCGACTGATTGAAAACGCGGTGCGCTGGGCGCTGAACGGTCCGTCGATGGTCGAGGTGACGGGGCCGGGCGTGCTGGATATTGCGGTGCGGACGGCACCGGGTGCCTGTCTGGTCACGCTGGTCAACCTGACCAATCCGATGATGTGGAAAGCCCCGATCCGCAACATCTATCCGGTTGGTGCGCACGAGGTGTCTATCGCCGTGCCCGATGGGATCACGGCCGCATCGGCGCAGTTGCCCATCTCGGGAAAACAAGCAAAGGTTGAGCTGCGCGAGGGGCGTGCCATTGTCACTGTACCCGGCATTGAAATCCTCGAAGCCGTATATCTGACATGGAAGGAACCCGGCTGATGTGGGTCTATGTCGTCAAACGCATCTTTCTGATGATCCCGACCTTGTTTGGCATCTCGTTGATTTCGTTCTTCATCATCCAGTTGCCACCGGGAGATTATCTGACGTCTCTGCTCGCCTCGATGTCAGACAGCGGGCAAACCATCGACCCTGCCGAAATCGCCCGGATGCGCGCGACCTATGGTTTGGATGATCCGATGGTTGTCCAATACTTCAAATGGATCAGCGGGATCGTGCTACGTGGCGACTTTGGCTATTCCTTTGAATGGGGCCGCCCAGTCAGCGATTTGATCTGGGATCGCATGGGGTCCACGCTATCGATCTCGCTCGCGGCACTGGTCTTTGTCTGGGCGGTATCGCTGCCCATCGGCATCTATTCGGCGGTGCACCGGCATTCTGTCGGCGACCATGTGGCGACCTTCTTCGGCTTCCTCGGCCTTGCCATCCCGAACTTCATTCTGGCGCTGACACTTATGTATGTCAGCTACAAGTACTTTGGCCAAAGCGTCGGCGGCTTGTTCTCGCCCGAATACATCGGCGCAGACTGGACCTGGGGCCGAGTGTGGGATCTGTTCATGCACCTGTGGATTCCGATCGTCGTGATCGGCACATCAGGCACCGCTGCACTGATCCGCATCCTGCGCGCCAACCTGACCGACGAATTGTCCAAGCCCTATGTGGTCACCGCACGGGCAAAGGGGCTGTCAGAGTTCAACGTGGTGATGCGCTATCCGGTGCGCATCGCGCTCAATCCCTTTGTCTCGGCCATTGGATGGGTTCTGCCCAACCTTATTTCCGGCGTCACCATTACCGCCATCGTGCTGAACTTGCCGACTGCGGGACCGCTTCTGCTGCGGGCACTGGTCAGTCAGGACATGTATCTGGCGGGCAGTTTTATCCTGTTGATGGGCGTGCTGACCCTGATCGGCATGCTGATCTCCGATGTTTTGCTGGCCCTCCTTGACCCACGGATACGCTTCACATGACGCATCTCGATTACCCGTCCACTGCGCTGCCTGATGATGGCCCTCATGGCAGCGAAGAGCGTGGCCCCGCCATAAGCCCGCTTCGACCGGGGATGGACCCGGGCAAGATCGCCGTCTCGTCGCAGTGGACCCTCATCTGGCAGAAGTTCTTCTCAAA
The DNA here is from genome assembly GCF_002794355.1 of Pseudorhodobacter sp. MZDSW-24AT. Lineage (GTDB taxonomy): Bacteria > Pseudomonadota > Alphaproteobacteria > Rhodobacterales > Rhodobacteraceae > Pseudotabrizicola. Next base: position 216,015 of record NZ_PGOI01000013.1, read on the forward strand.
CAAGGTGGCCGTTGCTGCCGGGGTCGTGGTGCTTTTTTTCTATTTCATCGGCCTCTTCGCCGAGTTTCTGGCGCCAACGTCCCCGTCGCTGGCGCAACCCCGTTTCACCTATGCGCCCCCGCAAAGCCTTTCCTTCTTTGTCACCGACGCGGATGGTGGCTGGACGTGGCAACCACATGTAAAGGGCTACACCACCACGGTGGACCCTGCATCTTTGCGCCGTGCCTTCGCCATCGACGAAAATTCAGTCATTCCCGTCGGTTTCTTTGTCGAAGGAACCCCCTATCGCTTCTGGGGCCTGATCGAGATGAAGACCCATCTTTTCGGCCCGCTTGACCCGTCGCAACCCATGAACCTTCTGGGCACCGACAGTCTGGGCCGTGACCTTCTCAGCCGATTGATCCACGGCACCCGAATCTCGATGTCGATTGGTCTCATCGGCGTGGTGTCCAGCCTCGTCATCGGCGTCGTCCTAGGGGCGTTGTCCGGGTATTTCGGCGGCTGGACCGATCTGGTGATCCAACGCATTATCGAGGTGATCAGCGCCATGCCGACCATCCCGCTCTGGCTTGGGCTTGCGGCAGCGGTTCCGATCGTGTGGTCGCCCATCACCGTATACTTCGTCGTGACGCTGATTGTGTCGTTGCTAGCGTGGACAGGGCTTGCGCGTGAAGTGCGGGGGAGGTTTCTGGCGCTGCGCGGGGAGGATTTCGTCACCGCTGCCATTCTGGACGGATCAGGTCGGGCGCGGGTGATCTTTCGCCACATCCTGCCTTTGCTGACCTCGCACATCTTGGCGGTGGTCACGCTGGCGATCCCGACAATGATCGTGGCCGAGACAGCGCTGTCGTTTCTCGGGATCGGCCTGAAGGCACCCGTCGTCAGCTGGGGCGTTTTGCTGCAAGACGCGCAGAACATCCGCACCGTTGCGACAGCGCCGTGGCTTTTGATCTGGCCCGCTGGAGCGGTGGTGATCACCGTGCTGGCCTTCAACTTCCTTGGGGATGGGATGCGTGATGCCGCAGACCCGTATGAGACATGAACATGCCCATGACCACACAAACCCCTTCCGCAACAGCTCTGGCGAAGCCTACGCGCGCCCAGCATGACGATCTGGTAAGCGCAGCGGCCTCGGCACCCGTCTTGTCTGTGCGCGGGCTAAGCATTGACTTTCACCTGCGCACCCATGTGCTGCACGCCGTCCGCGACGTAAGCTTTGATCTTTTCTCTGGCCAGACGCTGTGTCTGGTGGGGGAAAGTGGATCTGGAAAGTCCGTCACCGCGCGCGCCCTGCTGCGGCTGATCGATCCGCAGGCCAAGGTGTCGGGGGGCAGTATCACCCTGCAGGGGCCTGACGGGGAGCTACGGCTGGACACACTGGCGCCCAACGGGCGCGAGATTCGGGCCGTACGTGGCGGACGGATCGGCCTGATCTTTCAAGAGCCGATGTCCTCACTCTCTCCCGTGCACACCATAGGATCACAAATCGTCGAGGCGCTGCTGTTGCACCGCAAGATGACCAAGGCCGAGGCGAAGGCAGAAACGGTCAAACTTTTGCGGCAGGTCGAAATTGCCAATCCAGAACAGATGGCCGACCGTTACACGTTCGAGTTTTCCGGGGGTATGCGGCAGCGCGCAATGATTGCGATGGCTCTCGCCTGCAAACCCGACATCCTCATCGCGGACGAGCCGACCACGGCGCTTGATGTAACGACGCAAGCCGAGATCATGGATCTGATCGCCCGGTTGCAACGCGAAACTGGCATGGCAATGCTGATGATCACCCATGACCTTGGGCTTGTGGCCGAGGTGGCCGACTCCGTCGCTGTGATGCGCTGGGGGCGCGTGGTGGAACAGGGGCCGGTGGATGCGATCTTTCATGCACCGCACCATCCCTATACCCGGAAACTGCTTTCCGCGACCCTGCGTCTGGATACAGCCGCCAAACGCACAGCCCCCGCAACCACTGGCCAGCCGCTTTTGTCAGTGCGAGGCCTTTGCAAAGGGTTTGGAACAACGAACTGGCGCGGCCAGCAGACCTTTGCCATCAAGGCGGTCGACGACGTAAGTCTTGACCTCTGGCCCGGTGAAAACCTCGGCATCGTCGGCGAAAGTGGCTCGGGCAAGACGACCTTGGGGCGCATGCTCTTGCGCATCATTGAACCTTCGAACGGCAGCATCCTGTGGCAAGGCAATGGGCAGGCAGCCGAAGTGACAAAGATGCAGCGCCCCGAACTGGCGCAGTATCGCTCTGCCGTCCGGCTGGTATTTCAAGACCCCTTCGCCTCCCTCAACCCGCGCATGACAGTTAAGCAGGTGATCGCCGATCCGCTGATCGTCGCGGGCGCCCTGAAAGGGGCGGCGCTGGAAGCGCGAGTAGGTGACTTGCTGGAGTTGGTCGGATTGGAACGGTCGGCGATGGAGCGCTATCCGCACGCCTTTTCCGGCGGCCAGCGTCAGCGCATCGGGATCGCGCGAGCGCTTGCGCTTGATCCACGCGTTATCATCGCGGATGAGGCGACCTCGGCTCTCGACGTGTCGATCCGCGCGCAAGTGCTTGATCTGCTTCTTGATCTGCAAAAGCGCCTCGACCTCAGCTTTGTGTTCATCGCGCATGACATTTCGGTTGTCCGGTACTTTTGTGACCGTGTCGTCGTGATGCACAAGGGGCGGATCGTCGAGACCGGCCCTGCCGAACAGATCTGCACTCGGCCCGCCGAACCCTACACCCAAAGTCTGATTTCTGCCGTTCCGAACCCGGATCCGCGCAACCGCCGGATGCTGCACCGAACGCGGTTCGGCGCCTGACCTGTCTCTGAGAGGACGTGATGACAAAGTTCTGTGCCAATCTGTCGATGCTCTATGCCGAACTGCCGTTTCTGGACCGATTTGCCGCCGCTGCGGTCGACGGGTTCAAGGGCGTTGAATACATCGGGCCATATGACCACCCAGCCGCAGACATCGCCACCATTCTCAAACGCGAGAATCTGACTCAAGTCTTGTTTAATCTGCCCTGTGGCGACTGGGCCGGCGGAGAGCGGGGTATTTTGTGCTTGCCTGACCGTCGTGCCGAATTTCGCGACGGGGTGGATACGGCGCTGCAGTATGCAATGGCACTGGGCTGCCATCAGATCAACTGCCTGACCGGCATCGCACCTGCAGAAGTTGCCCCGGCCGATCTTGATGCGACCATGATCGAAAATCTGTCTTATGCAGCCCCCCGGATGGCGGCCGCAGGAGTGCGGCTCTTGCTGGAACCTGTCAACTCACGCGACATTCCGGGGTTTCACTGTGCGACGGTGGATCATGCCTTGCGCATCATTGATGCGGTGGGCCATCCGAACCTGTGGCTGCAATATGATTTCTATCATGCGCAGATTATGCAGGGCGATCTTATCCCCACTTTTGAACGCCATCACCATCGCATCGCCCATGTGCAGATCGCGGATCACCCGGGCCGGCACGAACCGGGAACGGGTGAGATCAACCACGGCTATGTGCTTGGTCGCCTCGACGGCCTTGGCTACGAGGGCTGGGTCGGCTGTGAATACAAGCCAAAGGCGGGCACCTCGGAAGGGCTCGGCTGGATGAAAACGCTGGGAGGCCGCGCATGAAGATCGGATTTATCGGCTTGGGCGTCATGGGGCGCCCCATGGCATTGCATCTCATCGCGGCTGGGCATGATGTCTTTTTGCACCGGGTAAAACCGGCGTCTCAAGCGCTGGTCGAGGCGGGAGGCACAGCCCTGAACAGCCCAGCAGAGGTCGCGGCAGCGGCCGAGGTGATCATCCTGATGCTCCCTGACACACCGGATGTCGAAACAGTGCTGTTTGGCACTGAAGGCGTGGCCGGGGCGCTGCAGCCCGGTGCCTTGGTGATCGACATGAGCTCAATCTCACCTGTGGCGACCAAGCAATTCGCTGGCAAGATTGAAGCGGCAGGGCACGACTGGCTCGACGCGCCGGTATCTGGCGGCGAAGCGGGGGCCAAGACCGCCGCGCTCACCATCATGGCGGGTGGCACCCCTGCCGCCTTCGCCCGTGCGCTGCCCGTTATGCAGATTCTGGGCAAACGGATCACCCATATTGGCCCTGCGGGCGACGGACAGACCGCAAAGGTCTGCAACCAGATCATCGTCGGCCTCACCATTCAGGCGGTGGCCGAGGCGCTTACTCTGGCCGAATGGGCAGGAGCGGACCCGGCAAAGGTGCGCGAGGCGCTGCTTGGCGGTTTTGCCGACAGCACGATCCTCAAGGTTCATGGCGAGCGGATGATCGCAAAGACCTTTGATCCCGGGTTTCGCATCGCATTGCACCGCAAAGATATTGGCCTTGCTGTTGATGCCGCCCGCGCGCTTGACCTGGCCCTGCCCAACACCGCCATGATCCATCAACTGATGTCCGCCGCCATCGGGCAGGGCGATGGCGATCTTGACCACTCCGCGCTGGTGCGAACCCTGCAAAGCTTCTCCCACAGCGCCTAATCGGCCAACGCCGCCGATTGGCGGACATTCAACCCAAAGATCCAGAGCGTGCCCGTCAAAGGTGCCGAAAGGAATTCCATGCCTATTCCCCAACCCCAGATCCCCTACGGCGCGGTGTATTTCCGCAAGTCAAACCCACCGCGAAAGGATTGGGCCCGCGATTATGGCGTAGCCGCATCCGATGGTCTCAACACCTTTCGGCACTGGTTCATGTGGTCGGCGATCGAGCGGGCCCCGGGCCGGTTTGACTGGGACGATTGCGACCGCCAGCTTGATCTTGCTGCCGAACATGGCATGACGACCGTGATCGCAGAATTCACGATGGCAGCGCCCGACTGGCTGACCCGCAAACACGGCCATGCCCGGATGCGCACAGCCGACGGGCGGGCCATGGCGTCGCAGCTCAGCCCCTCCGTCGCGGTCGGAGGCTTTGGCGAAGGCTTGGGCGGGGCTGGGCCGATGACGCTCAACGCGCCCGAGGTGCATGAAGCCGTGATGGGCTTTCTGACCCGGCTGGCCGAACGCTATCGCGGCCATCCCGGCCTGATGGGCTATGACGTGAACAACGAAGTGAACTATCAGCCGGACTTTGACTTTTCTGATCCGACCGCGGCCGCTTTTCGGGTCTGGTTGCGCAAAAAGTACGGCAGTCTGGATGCGCTGGCAGAGGTTTGGCACCGCTATTCCTATGCCGAATGGGATGACATCATGCCCCCCCGGCAAGTGCAGCCCTATGCCGAATGTCTCGATTGGTTGACTTTCCGCGAGGATAATTTCTACGGTCATGTTGACGACAAGATTGCGGCCATCCGCGCCGCGGACCCGCAGGCCAAGATCATCTCGCACGGAATTGCGGGGACTATAACGGCGCTGGCGGGCCATGGCTGCAATGACTGGCGCGCAGCCGAACAGGTCGAGATTTACGGCTACACATGGATTGCGGCGCGCAAGGGCAACCAACCGTGGCGCAACTTTTATGCGGGCGATCTGGTGCGGGGGGCCGCGCGCGGAAAACCCTTTTGGCATGCCGAGCGTCAGGGGGGGCCGCTGTGGATGCAGCCCCAGGTTCTGGGCCGCGCCAAGGACGATGCGCGTGTGGCAACGCCCGAGGATATTTGCTTGTGGTCGCTCGCCTCTTTTGCAGCGGGGGCACGGGGAATGATGAACCTGCGCTATCGCCCCCTGTTGGACGGGCCGCTGTTTGGTGCTTTCGGAGCCTATGGCATGGACGGTGAGCGCACGCCAAGATCCGAGATGCAGGCGCAGATCGGGCGCTGGGCCAACGCGCCCGAGCAGGCCGGGTTGATGGCAGCCAAACCAGTGCGCGGGGAGATCGGCCTGCTGCTGATCCCCGAGGCACAACGCTTTGACCGGCTTTTGTCAGCCGAAGGCGGTTTCACCACCTATCAAAACGCGATGTGGGGCGCATATCGCGGTTTCTTCGATCTTGGCGTGCAGGCCGATTGGGTGCACTGCGATGACATCGACCAATATGATGTGCTTTATGCCCCCTACCCAATCTTGATCCCAGCCAATCTGGCTGAACGCCTAGCCGCATGGGTGGCCAACGGGGGCAAGCTGATTTCCGAGGCTTGTCCAGGCTATTTCGGAGACATGGGCCGCGTCGGTGTGAAGCAACCGCACAACGGCCTTGCTGCCGTGTTCGGCGTCGAGCAAGACGAGGTCGAGTTCATGCCCGACATCGCCGACAGAATTGCGCTGACGCTGGACGGATCGGCGCTGCGCGGTGGCGGCTTTCTGCAGTCCTATCACCCGATTAACGCAACGGTGTTGGGCTCCTTTGACGACGGCCGCGTCGCCGTTACCACATCCACCCACGGCGCAGGCCGCACCTTGCTGATCGGGACGCATATTTCGGCGGGACATTTCCGCGATATAGAGGCGGGCAGCGAAGGGGCTGCCGCTTGGTTTGCAGCCTGCATGGCTTGGGCTGAACGCGCCCCAATCATCGAAACGGGCAATGCGGCTGTACAAGGCCGTCTTCATGCTGATGGCGAAAAGCGCTATCTGTGGCTCGTGAACCCGACGGACAAAACGCAGTTCATTTCGGCACGGATAAATGGAAAGCCGCTGACAGCGGAAGTAGTTTATTGGGGCAGAGAGTCGCTGGCAGAAATTCCTGCTCAAAACGCGCTAATCATTGGGCTTTGTATATAACAGGACGCGATGATTATGACGAAGGTCCAATCGCCTGCACAATCTCGGCAATCCGCGTGGCTGTCGTCGTGCAGTCAAGGCGGGTTGTCACTCGGACCAAGCTAATCTAGGCTCCAGACTCATTGATTTTCACAGCCAGAACATGATGGTGGCCGCGAGCGCGACGGCGGAGAGGAAGGTTTTGGCGCATCTGCCATAGCGGGTTGCGACCTTGCGCCAGTCTTTCAGGCGACCAAACATGATCTCGATGCGGTTGCGGCGGCGATCGCGCCGCTTGTCGTAGCGGACAGCTTTGCCACGCGACCTCCGACCGGTGGTGCAGGGGCGTATCCCTGTGTCTTTCAACGCTTCTCGGAACCAGTCAGCGTCATAAGCCCGATCGGCGATCATCCACTCGGCCGCAGGAAAACTGCCCAGCAGGGCTGCGGCTCCGGTGTAGTCACTTGACTTGGCCCCCGGTCATGAAGAACTTCAGGGGCCGTCCCTTGGCGTCAGTGACGGCATGCAACTTGGTGCTCAAACCACCCTTCGTGCGCCCGATCAGACGCATGCGCTCGTCGTTATCCCCCCCTTTTTGCCCGCAGGCTCGAAGCCGTGCGGTGCGCCTTCAGGCCCTTGCGCGGGCATGCTCGAACCATGTATGGATTGCTCCCTCGTGACAAGGGGGTCTGTGATCTTTGGCGACTGGTCGGGTGCGGCCATGTATTCGGCGTCTGATCTGCGGCGGTGCCGCGCGCCCTGATGAACGTCCGCGTAAGGTTCGGGTCCCTATTAATGGCACGCGCTTGAAAGCGCTTCGGTGCGAACGGGGTGTCCCTGCCTTGTGTCCGTCAGTTTGCCATCATCTCACGTTGCCCTCGCCATTTCGGTCAGGCCGTCACCGGCCCGGATTTCATTGGCTCACGCCGCTCGCCAAGTCTCGCCTGTTCTCAGCACTGCTCAGCCGGCCCGCGCCATGCGGTTGGCAAGTGCGATCGCAACGACCTTCAGTGGTTTCGTCCTGATCAGGTCACCCAGCCAATCGTCGCCGGGATCCGAGCGCTTGCGGGTTGAGATCACGCCCATGGCACCCAGGTAGAGGAGCCGTCGGATGTATCTGTTCCCCATCTTGGAGATCGCCCCCAACCTTTCCTTGCCGCCGCTTGAGTGTGGCTTGGGTGTCAGACCTAACCAGGCCGAGAGGTCCCGGGCCGAGCGGAAGGCCGACACGTCCGGTAGTGTGGCGGCCATAACACTGGCCGTGATCGGCCCAATCCCCGGCCAATCGCCGGGAAAACGATCCCCCGGATCATTTTCTGGCGCGGCTCATATCTGCAGCCGCCGGGCCGTCTCATCCACCTCTGCGGTGCGGCGCAGATCAGCGGTGATGGCGTCGATGCGCGCCTTGGTGTCGGTGAACTGCCCGAGGAGCAGATCAAGCGGCATGCGCGCCTCCATCGGAAGATCGGCCCCCTCGGCCTCTGCAAGGAGACGGCCCATGTTGTGGACACCCTTCGGCACGACAAGGCCGAACTCCCCGAGATGCGCGCGGATCGCATTGGCAAGCTGGGTCATCTGGCGGACCAGAAAGTCCCGTGTCCGATGCTGCATCAACACGGCCTGCTGAATCTCGGCCTTGAGCGGCACGAAGCGCATCGTGGGCTGCGTCACAGCAGTGCAGATCGCCTCTGCATCCGCAGCATCGGTCTTGCCCCGCTTGACGAAGGGCTTGACGTAAGAGGGCGGGATCAGCCGCACCTCATGGCCGAGCTTTGTCAGCTCACGCGCCCAATAATGCGCCCCGGCACAGGCTTCCATCCCAATCAGGCATGGGGCAAGGCTTGAGAAGAACAGCATCATCCGCGCCCGCCGGATCTGGCGTCGGACCACAACCGTCCCAGCAACGTCAACCGCGTGAACCTGGAACACGTTCGTGGCCAGATCTAGGCCGACCGTGGTAATCTCCTTCATGGATGGCTCCCTTCATGGGTTAGTGTGACATCGCCCAATGTGGCACATTGCGATGCCGGGAACGGGTGCCATCCACTCCATCAATGGCTCGATCCATGGCCTTCATTAGGTGGATCAGCGCCCCATCCATCCCGCAATAGTTCGCCCGCCACGTCTAGAACGACGCATGGCTCATGGCATGCGCGCGGCACGGCTCTGCCACCGGAACACCGCCTTCGGCCTCCCGCAGGATCGCGATGATCGTGCCTCAGTCTATCTGCTTGTCTTCATTCAAAATCTCCTCAAGCATGTTGCCGAGAAATTTCTGCTCATGCAGCCCCTTACTTTCGGAGAGGATTACCCTTGCCCGCCTCGGCCACCAAGGCGGCGAGGCGGAAAAAGCCGTGCACCATCTTGGAAAACGGCATCAGCAGAAACAGCACCATCACCGTCGCCAGATGGGTCGCGAGCAACGGTCCCACCAGCCCGGTGCCGGTCGCCGCGTAAAGCGCAAGGCCGGTCAGCGCCACCCCGCCAAGCAGCAAGATAAAGGCCATCTCGCCGCCCCAAACCCGCGCCGCCCCCAAGGCCGGGTCTGCCCGCAGCTTGAGCACGCCAAGCCCCAGTGCCCCTGCCACCATCATCAGCCCACCCGGCACGCCAAAGAGCTTGGGCAATGACAGGAGGGGATAGGGGGCCTCCCACCCCAACGCGTAATGCATCACCGTGCCGCTGGCGGTCGCGGCAAAGCACAGAAGAAAGCCATACATCATCAGCTGGTGATAGATCCGGCGACGGTGGGTAAAGCGGTCGCCCTCCTCGAAATTGCACCCCTCTCCGTGACCGCCCGACAGGTTCTTCATCCGGGCCGCCTGATCAAAGGCACGCAGCAGATGCGCCAGCCGCACCCGCCCGCCCCCGACCTCGCGCCAATAGTCGCGGACCGATAGCGCAACCAGCGCCAAGGGCAGCACAAAGGCCGGGAGAAAGATCATGACCAGCGTGTTATGCGCCAGATGGGCGTAAAACCCGGCACCGGTCTCGGGCCGCCACAGGGTCAGCGCCCAGAAGAACCACGCCAAGGCCACCACCAGCAGCCCCGCCATCGCCACACCCTGCGTTTGGAACACGCGGGCAAACGCCTGCGGACGCGCCAGACGCTCCCAGCTTTCCACCCGCACTTCGGCGAGCGCGGCGGGAATGTTCAGCGCAAATTCATGCGGTTCGGTGTATTGGCAGGCGTAATAGCAGCCTCGGCAATTGTGGCACAGATTGGCAAGCTGGGTCAGATCACCATCTGCAAAGGCCTTGTTGCGGGTCATGGCGGGAAAGACCGCGCAAAATCCTTCGCAATAGCGGCAGGCGTTGCAAATCTCGATCTGGCGACGGGCTTCTGCACCGGGGGTAAGATCAAGCGACATGGGCGGCGGCCTCCTTGCCTGCGATGCGTCCGAATACGGTGCCGATGGTCATGCCGAACCCTGCCAGATATCCTTGGCCGAGGATCGATCCTGCCATGATCTCGCCCGCAGCCCACAGATTGCGGATGGGGCCGGTAGGGGTGTGAACCTGCGCGCGCGCATCCACCTTCAGCCCCAGATAGGTAAAGGTCACGCCGGGGCGCAGTTGGTAGCCGTAGAAGGGCGGCGTCTCCAAAGGCCACGCCCAATTGGTTTTGGGCACCTTCAGCCCTTCGGTGCGCAACCCATCCAGTTCGGTGGGATGGAAGGGGCCGGGGCGGCAGGCGGCGTTAAAGAGATCAACCGTGCGCCGCACGGCTTTTGGGTCTAGCCCCATCTCTTGCGCCAAGCCTTCGATCGTGTCGGCTTTCACGGCGGGAAACACCGACGGCATGAACAGGTCGACCGATTTGGAGTCGATCAGCGCATAGCCCACCTGATCGGGCTGTGCGGCGACCAAGCGGCCCCAGATCGCATAGCGCTTTGGCCACACATCCTCGCCTTCGTCATAGAACCGATCACCGTCGCGGTTGACCACGATGGAAAACGGCACGCAATCCAGCCGGGTGACGATGCCACCGTCATATTTCGGCGCACGCCCGTCGATGGCGACGGCATGGCATTGCGTGGGATCGCCCACACTTTCAGCCCCCTGATCCAGCATGTCACGCAGCACCACGCCTCGGTTATAGGGCGTGCCGCGGATCAGGAAGTTGCGCGCCGCAGGCCCCCACGCGCGGGCAAGCCAGTCCAGATCGGCCTGAAACCCGCCGGAAGCCAGAACAAAGGCACGGGCCTTGACGGTCAGCGGCTGGCCCGCCACCACGACCTCCAGATGGGTGATGCGGTCGCCCTCACGATGCACGTGCTGGACTTGTGCCTCATAGGCAATCTTGATGCCCAGATCGGCGGCCGTGTTGTAATAGGCATTCACTAAGGCCTTTCCGCCGCCCAGAAAGAACGCATTGGTGCGCGACAGCGACAGCGTGCCCGACAGGGACGGCTGAAACCGCACGCCATGGTCCATCATCCATGGCAGGCAGTCTTCAGATGACCGGATGGCAAGACGGGCCAGCGATTCATCGGTCTTGCCCTTGGTCACAAGCATCAGATCGTCAAGATATTCGTCTTCCTCATAGCGGCCGGTCAGCGGGAACATCGGGCCCTGATGCATGCAGCGAAAGTTGCGGGTATGGCGGCTGTTGCCACCGCGATAGGCTCTTGGCGCGCCTTCAAGGATCAGAACGCTCGCCCCGGCCTTTGCGGCAGTGATGGCAGCACAGAGTGCCGCGTTGCCGCCGCCGACTACCGCAAGATCGAACAGGCCGGGCCAGTCTTTCACGGTTGATCCTCCATCGGCAATTCGCGGCCACGCATCCCCCGAATGCGGGCGGACAGGGCGGCTTCGACATGGGCGCGCATGGCGGCTTCGGCCCCGGCCCCGTCGCGGGTTTGCAGAGCGGCCAGAACCGCGGCGTGTTCGGTCACAGCGCGCCGCGCCCGATCCGGGTCGCCCAAGGTGGTGGGGCCAAGGATCAGCAGCGTCTTTTGCAGTGCGCTCATGGATTTGATCAGGAACCTGTTGCGCGCCGCATCAATCAGGGTGCGGTGAAACACGCGGTTCAACTCGCGCGCGGCATCGCCCACGGGCGCACGGTCCAACTCGGCATTCAGCGCGGCGAGTTCTGCGAGTTCGATATCCGACGCGGCCCGCGCCGCAAGCCGCGCGGCGGTGCCTTCCAGCACGGCGCGCATCTCATAGAGTTCGACCACCTCGGCATGGTCGAGGCTGCGGATGGTGGCACCTTGGCGCGGCAGATGGATCACCAGCCCGTCTGTTTCCAGCTGGCGAATTGCTTCACGCACCGGGGTGCGGCTGATCCCAAGCCGGTCGGCCAGATCAGTTTCCCGAAGCCGCGCGCCGGGGGCCAAGGTGCCGTTTCGGATCTCGTCCAGAAGGCGGCGATAGGCCCCCTGCCCCTGTGGAATTTCGGTTTCTTCGGCCATGGAGCGACTCATTTGCAGTGCTTGTGTCCTAATGTATACGTTTGGATACAATTTCACGCAAGGAAGCGATCCATGCTCCGCCCACAGATGCCCGACAAGATGAAACTCCGCTTCGCAACCCTTGCGCTCGCCCTGTTGGGCACCGCGGTGTTCTGGCTTCTGGGGTTGCCGCTTCCGTGCTTGTTCGGCCCGATGGCGGCCTGTCTGATCGCGGCGCTGGCAGGCGCGCCGCTCAAGGGCATGGGCACGATTTCGACGCTGGCGCGCACCTTTCTTGGCGCGCCGGTGGCAGCACGGCTGTTGCGCGTGCGGCGCGTTTAGGGGGTGACAAGGTTGAGCGGGCGGCCCGCGGCAAAGGCATTTACCTGATCGTAGATATCGGCAAATTGCAGGTCGAATTCATCTTCGGTGACAAACCCGATATGCGGGGTCGCGATCACGCGCGGGTGCGACAGTAGCGGGTCGTGCACATCCGTCAGCGGTTCGGTGTCAAACACATCCAGCGCGGCCATGCCCGGACGCCCTGCGTTCAGCGCGGCAAGCAGCGCGCCGGGCGCGATCAGCCCCGCGCGAGAGGTGTTCACCAGAACCGCGCGCGGCCCCATCTGCGCAAGATCGGCCGCCGTCACGACGCCCGTGGTTTCTGGGGTCAACCGCAGGTGAAGGGTGACAACGTCAGACTGCGCGAAAAAGGCGGCCCGGCTTTCGGGCACCGCGCCACCTTCGGCAGCGGCGCGGGCGCGCCCTGCTTCGGACCCCCACCACAGAACCCGTGCGCCAAACGCTGCGGCATAGCCCGCAACCAGACGCCCGATCCGGCCATGGCCGTAAAGCCCGATGGTCTTGCCGCGCAAGGTGCGCCCCACCCCGGCCTGCCACTGCCCGGCCTTGGCGCTCGCCATCTGCGCGGGCAGATCCCGAAACGCGGCAAGGATCAGCGCCCAGGTCAGTTCCGCCGCAGCATGGTTTGGCATGTCATCGGCCTTGCGTGAGGCAAAGGCGATGCCGCGCGCGGCGCAGGCCGCGACATCCACATGTGGCCAGGCCCCGCGCCCCGAGATGAAGCGCAGGTTTGGCAAGGCATCAAGCAGGTCGGCGGTGATGCGTGTGCGTTCCCGAAACAGGCAAAGCGCCTCGGCCTCTTGCAGACGGTCGATCAGATCATCGCCTTGCGCGGGCGTGGTCCACAGCGTGATCTCATGCCCGGCCAGCTTCTGAAAGCTGGGCAGATGGCGCAGCGTGTCCGACCAGTCGTCAAGAATGTGAACCTTCATGCCCATTCCAAACTGTTTCCGGCACCATGATCTCGCCCCGGGCCAGCAGCCGTGCCGTGCGCAGCAAGCCCGCCGATTTCAAGGCGAAACCATCGGGGCCGGTCTCGTAGTCAACCGTCACATCTATGACCCCGCCGGGATGTTCGATCAACACCAAGGCCGGAACACCCGTCGGCGGGGTGAACAAGCCTTCGGCCACCGTGCCCGGTGTCAGCACGCAGGAGGCAAGGCATTGCGCGCCTGTCACCGCCATCGTCGGGTGGCAATTCCACGGCATGAAATACCGCGCGGTGATGGTGCCGCTGTCGCGCGCCGGGGCCAGAAGCGCAAACTTGGGCGTAACGGATTTCGACACATCGCCCATCCCCATGCGCCGCCCGGCCTCTTGCCGGATCGGCTCCATCCGCGCATAGAAATCGCGGTTCGCGTCCAACTCCTCAACCGTTTCATAGCCTGTCAGGCCAAAGTCAGCCGCGCGCGCGATGGCGATGGGCATGGCGACATCCATGCACGTTACCTCAACCCCGTCGATCACATCGCGCAAGGCCCCGGTGGGCAAAAGCGCGCCCGTGACCGAGCCCACCACATCCATGAAGTTCAGGAAAATCGGCGCAGCGGTGCCGGGCACACCGTCAATCGCGGCGTCGCCTGAATAGTCCACCTGTCCGCCAGGGGTGCGCACCACCGCCTCGACCTTGGCCCCGGTGTTGACCGAGCGAATGCGGATGCGCGTCACGTCGCCCTGCGGCGGGATCAGCCCCATTTCCAGCGCGGCAGGGCCTACGCCCGACAGAATATTGCCGCAGGTGGGTTTGAAGTCGACAAGCCCATCTTCGACACTGACCTGAGCGAAGAAATAGTCGATGTCGCAATCGTTGGTGTCCGAACGGGACAGCATCGCAACCTTGGTCGTCACCGCCGCACCGCCGCCGATCCCGTCGATGTTCAGCTTATGGCCAGACCCGACAGCGGCCACCAGAACGCGCGCCAGTGTCTCTTGGTCTCGGGGCAGATCTTCGCGCCGGAAATAAGGCCCGCGCGAGGTGCCGCCGCGAAAGAAGTGAAAGGGAATGGCGGTCTGGGCCATCGCAATCTCCTGAGAAAAGGACTGAAAAAGGCCCGTGCGCGGAACGCACGGGCCGGGGGATCAGCGCAAGGGCCAAGGCAGATCGATCAGCGACTGCAACAGGCCCGACGGAAAGTTCAGCGACAGCATCCAGGCCGCAAGGATGATGCCGCCCACCGCCCAAGCGGTCATGTGCAGGCTTTTCAGCCAGGATGCCCCGACGCGCAGCCGCATGAAGGCGAGGAAGAAGGCGGCCACCCCCAGCACGAAGCCGACCAGCGCAGACAGACCCACCAGCACGGAGAGCCAGATCAGCCCGGACCAAAGCCCCTTCACCTCTGGCTTGCCCACATGGTCGCCCGTCAGTTCGGCATCGAAATGTGAATGATGCCCAACCTTGCCGAACCACAACTCCCACAGCAGGACCGACACGATCACAAGGCCGACCACCGCGACCGACAGCGGGAACACCTTGCCAAGGAAGTCGTGCTGCATCGCATCGAACAGCGCGAGACCCATCAGCGCCAGCACCGCCGCCGCAAAGCCGATCTGTGGCAGATGCGCCTTGAACTGCGGCACATCGGGCGCGTTGTCCTCGACCGGCACGACCTTGCCATGCTCATCCACCCGGTTGCGCAGACCAAAGAAGATCGACGCAAGGGTCAGCGCACCGATGATGATGACTCCGGTCCGGCCAAGGAAGGACCAGCCGTTGAACTGCACTGCCTGATACAGGAAGGTCTCCGCCTGCGGGGCCAGCACATAGCCGATCAAAAGCGCGGGCCGCGACCAGCCAAAGCGCTTCATCAGCACCCCGACCACCCCCAGCGCCAGAAGCGCGATCAGATCATTGACCGACCGGGTGGATTGAAAGGCCGCGAAGGCGATCATCACCATCAGGAAGGGCGCCATGTATTGGAACGGCACCTTGGTCAACCCGGCGATGGGACGCGCAAGCGCCACACAGGCGATTGCGCCGAAGATGTTGGCAAGCGCCAGCGACCAGATCATCGTATAGGTCAGGTGCAGATCGGTCGTCACCATCGACGGGCCGGGTTCGATCCCGATCAGGACCATGCACCCTAGAAACACCGCCATCGCGCCGGAACCGGGAATGCCGAACAGGATCGTCGGCAGCATCGCGCCGCCGCTCATCGCGTTGTTGGCGCTTTCGGGCGCGATCACGCCGCGGATGTCGCCCTTGCCGAAGTTGGACGTGTCTTTCGAGGTTTGCACCGCGTGGCCATAAGCGATCCAGTCGACAACCGACCCGCCAAGGCCGGGAATGACGCCCACAGTGCAGCCGACCGCCGCACAGCGCAGCGACAAAAACCAATTGCGCGTCCAATCGCGGATGCCTCGGGTCCACCCTTTGCCCAGCGGCATCTCGCCCGCAATCGATTGGTTCGAGCGCATCAGATCGACGATCTCGGGGATGGCAAACACCCCCATGCCCACGACGACCAAGGGGATACCGTCGTAAAGATACTCGATATCAAACACCATGCGGAATTCGCCGGTGGCCGGGGCCGCGCCGATCGAGCCGATCACCAGACCGATACAGCAGGCCCCGATGCCCTTGACCAGACTGCGCCCCGACAGCACCGCCACCATCGACAGACCCAACAGCGCCAGCATGAACAATTCGGCCGATCCAAAGGCGAGGATCACCGGACGGGCGATGAACACAAATCCCGTCAGGACCACAGCGCCAAACACGCCGCCAAACATCGACGAGATAAAGGCCGTCGACAGTGCCCGTGCCGCCTGCCCCTGCTTTGCCAAGGGAAAGCCATCGAGCACGGTTGCCTGACTGGACGATCCGCCCGGAATGCCCAGCAGGATCGACGAAAACGTGTCCCCCGTCGGCATGATCGCAAGCAGGCCGATCAACATCGCAAGAGCCGAGACCTGATCCATGCCGTAGATGAACGGGATCATCAACGACAGACCGGCGATCCCGCCCAGAGCGGGCAGAACCCCGATCATCAGGCCGACGAACAGGCCAAGGAACATGTAAGCCAGATGCTCAAACCTGAGCAGCTCGGTGAGCGCAAGAAAAAGGGTATCGATCACGGAGAACACTCCCGTGTTGGTCACGCAGCCGGTGACAGATCAGTTTTGATGAAAAAGGGCGGACGCCCTTACCGGCGCCCGCCGTGGGTTAGGCTTGACGGATCAGTCTTCGCCCAGCTTGACGCCGTATTCGGCGGCCAGCATGCCCGACACTTGCGCACGCAGTTCCGGGGTGATGGTTGTGCCTTTTTCGAACAAGGCCTGCGCCAGTGCGCCGGTCACCTGACCGTAGCTGCCCAGCACGGCTTCGGCATTGGCCTGATAATCGGGGTCGGCCTTCATGTCTTCAAACGCCTTTTGATAGGCGGCGACGATCTCATCGGGCGTCTCTCCGGGCAGGAACACCATTTTCTGCGCCGGGAAACCAGCGGTGAAGAAGGCGAAATAAGCGTCATGCTCCGGGCCCGATGGGGCCGCGCCGTGCAGCGTTTCATAGGCCTCGACGAAGGACGGCAGATCCGGGAAGGTCGGATCGCGGACCACCTCGCCCGCCTCATTGAGCACACCCCAGCTGAACAGCGGCACGGCCTGCCCAGCATCGACCAGCGGCTGCACGTTCTTAAGATATGCCGATGAGGTCTGGAAATCGATGTTCACCTCTCCGCGTTCAAACGACAGACGACCATCGCCGCGCCCCTTGAAGCCGAACACGTGCTGGACGTTGAAGCCCATCAGCCGGAAGCCGAGCAGCGGCACCAGATCCAGTGACGTGGCGCCTTGGCTGGCATAGACCAGCTCTTTGTCTTTGAGCATCGCGATGTCCTGCGGTCCGGTCAGACCCAGATTGGGGGTCGTGTACACGACACCCCCCGTCGGGCCAGCCATCGCGATCTTCCAATCCTTATACTCATAGCGCACACGCGGGTCGCCCAAGAGATAGGGGAATTGCGTCGAAGCCGAGGTGCCAAGGATCGTTAGCCCATCTGGTTTCGCACGGGCGGCAAACAGGTTTGTGCCCTTGGTCGATCCGCCGCCGGGTTCGTTCACGACGACCACGACAGGATTGCCCGGCAGATACTTGGACAAGAGCGGCGCATTGAAGCGCGCCCAAGTATCCGACCCACCACCCGCCGAGAAGGGGATGATCCATTCAATCGTCTGGCCGGAAAAATCGACGTCGGCCGCGGCTGGTCCAGCCAAACCCAAGGCAACAGCGCCCGCGACGAGCCCAAGAGCCACGCGGCGCGTGACGTTTACTGTGTTTTTCATGTCGTCCTCCCGTTATTGCGAACATGCCGCGCGGCCGTTTGGGCTGTCTTCGGCATGATGCCGACCTTGATTTCTCCTCCCAAGGCCGGCTTGATGTGTAACCTACGGGCGGTTCCTGTCCGAAACCTGTCTTGCACAAACGGAAATCACATGCATGTCATCTTGATCGAGGACAATCTGAGCCTTGCCAAAGGGATTGAGAATGCCTTGAAAGATCAAGGACATGCGGTTGACCATCTGGAGGATGGGCTCGATGGGGATGCGTTTCTCGCCCGCCATTCGGCGGATGTCGTCATCATCGACATCAACCTGCCGCGCCTGTCGGGCCTAGAGATCATCCGGCGGCTGCGCGCGCGTGGCGACACGACTCCGGCTCTGATTCTGACGGCCAAGGGCAAGACGTCCGAGCGGGTCGAAGGGCTTGATGCCGGGGCGGATGACTATCTGGTAAAGCCCTTTGACATGGCCGAACTGATCGCCCGGCTGCGGGCCTTGGCGCGCCGCCGCCCGCAGGTCGCGCCCGCCAAGGAACCGATTGGGCAGTTGCATTATGACCGCGACCAGCGCGCCCTGATGCACGGCGAGGCCAAGCTGGACCTGCCCCGCCGCGAGTTGGCGCTGTTTGAACTGCTCTTGGAAAACCGCGGGCGGCTGATCGAAAAGGACAAGATCGCCGATGCGCTTTACGGCACCGGCACCGCCGTCGAGAGCAATGCGGTCGAGCTTTTGGTGTCACGCTTGCGGCGCAAGATCGATGGGCTTGGCATCACCATCCGCACCGCGCGCGGGCTTGGCTACATGCTGGACGAAACCTGATGCGGCGCAGGCTTTCGCTGCGCGGGCGGCTGTTTGTTCTGCTGATCCTGCCGCTTGTGCTTGTGGCGGCTGCGGCCTCCTTTGCGCGGTTTCATTCGGCCAGCCGCCTGTCGGAAGAGCTTTATGACAACACGCTGTTGGCCGTCGCCCTGACCATTTCGCGCGATGTGGTGATTTCCGAAGGCGATATGCTGACCGAACAATTGCTGGACGAGCTGGTGACCGCTCTTGGCGACCCGGTCTATTACCGCATCACCGGACCGGGCGGCAGCTTTGTGACGGGCTATTCCGACCCGCCAGATCTTCCGGACGGCCTGAACAGGTCAGACAACGGGCCGGTGTTTTTCGACAGCACCTCGCTGGGGCGGCCGGTGCGGGCGGTCGTGCTGCGCGAGTTCATCTCTGAGCCGCAGTTTGGCGGCTGGGTCACGGTCGAAGTCTGGCAAACCATCAGTCAACGCCTTGCACTATCGCGTGAGTTGCTGATGCAATCCATCCTGTTGCTGGGGTCCGTGCTGCTGACAGCAGTGATGATCCTGTGGTTCGGCATCCAGCTGGGGCTAAAACCGCTTCTTGACCTGCGCGATGCCATCGACAAGCGCAGCGCCGATGACCTAAGCCCGATCCGTCGCTGGGTGCCACCAGAGTTGCGGCCGCTTGTGCTGACCGCCAATTCGCTGTTCGACCGCTTGGCAAAGGCCTTTGCCTTGCGCGACAGCTTTATTTCGGACGCTGCGCACCAGATGCGCAATCCGGTTGCCGCGATCCAAAGTCAGGCAGAGGCCGCCATGAGCGCGCCGACAGAGGCCGAGTTGCGCGTCCGCGTGGCGGATCTGGTCGATTCGGCGCGCGCCACAAGCCGTCTGACGTCGCAGCTTTTGTCGCTAGAACGGGTGCGCGGCCGCAGCCTGAAAGAGTTTGTCCAACCGCTTGATCTGGTGGCCTTGATCCGGGGCAGGGTTATGTCCTTTGCCGAAGGACAGCTGCGGCGTGGCGTTGACGTTGGCTTTTCCGTCATCGGAAAGCCAAGACCCATCGACGGCGACCCCGTCCTGTTGGAAGAGATGGTCGCCAACCTGCTGGACAATGCCGACAAATACGCGCTGCGCCCCGGTGGGCGGCTCGAGGTGACCGTGCGCTTTGACCCAAGCGCCGTCACCATCCGGTTTACGGATGACGGCCCCGGCGTGCCCCCCGATATGCGAGAACGGATCTTTGACCGGTTCTTCCGCCTTGACGAAGACCAATCCCGCGGCTGCGGCCTTGGCCTTGCCATCGTCAGTGACGTGGCCCGCGCCTATGGCGGAAGCCGCCGCTGCTTTGCCGATGATGCGGGCACAACCTTCGAGGTCGAGTTGCCACTCTGAAGGCAGCGCCAGCATCGCACCGTGTTTTTGCCATTTCGACACGCCGAAAATAAGGCAAGGGCCGGCAAAGCGCGCTGACTTAGCAACGGAAAGGAATTTGCGGGCAGCGGGCATTTGCTTCCGGGGCTTACCCTTGGTGCGCATGCAACGCCCCGGGCTGGCTTCCAGCCCGGGGCGAGGACCACGTTCAGTCTCTCCAGCGACTGAGGTGCCAAAGGCCGTCAAAAACCTCTTCAGCCAGTTCAACCGCCAGGATCAGCGTGAGAAAAACGGCGCAGATCGTGAGAACGGGCCAGAGCAGCCCCCGACGTTGTTGAACCGGCGCCCTACCCTCGGGGTCCCGAGCGGCGCCCCGCAAGGCATCCCAAGCCGCCGTCAGCCGGGCCTGTGCGCTGTCCAGCGCCGAAGGGCGCGCGCCTTGTGCCTCGATCCGGTCGAGGCGTTCGGAAAGGGACGCCATGGCCTCGCGCAAGGCGGTGATGTCGTCGGACGGGAGGGGGGTGTCGGTCATCTCGGGCCCCCATCAATTCTGCCAGAGCCGTTCGCGCTCCACCCGGCCCTGATCGTCCAGCCGCACCTCGACCGTGTCGCCGTAGGGGTTGACGGCGATTGCCGTGACATGCCGTCCGCCGCGTTCGACGTAGCCGACCTGCGAATAGCCAAGCGCCGTCAGCCGTTCCCGGGCGGCCTCTTGCGACAAGGACCGCCGGTCGTCGCGCTCGCGCTCATAGCCGCGCAGGGTGCCGTCGCGCGTGAATTCCATTTCGATCCGCATCCCGTCGGCGGCAAAGCCTTCGACCGAGATTTCACCGTTATCGTCCAGATCGATCTCTGTCAGCCGCGCGAACTCTCCTAGGCGCGGCTCGGCCCGGGCGGCGGCGGGCAGCATCCGCTCGATCAAGCTTTGCGGCAGTCCCGCGCCGTCGGCCTGCACCTCGAGCAAACGGTCGCCCCGCGCCTCGGCCCGCAGCCATCCGGTCGCGCTGCGGGCGTAGATATAGGTTTCGCCATCGTCATCGGGGCGGGTCCGGATGTCGGTCAGCCCAAGACCCTGCAGCGGGGCGGGCAGTATCGCTTCGGTCGGGGCGGCGGTTGGGACGGCGGCAGGGCCAGCGGTTACGGTCGTGGCGGCAAAGGTGTCGCCGGTGCGCGTGCCTGTCAGGTCCAGACGTGTGCCGGGGGCCGGGATGGCTGTGCCCTCTGGCAGGGTCACCAGCAGGCGGCCTTCGGGCGTGGTCAGCACGACCTGCGTGCCGAACGCTTCGGCCACGGTGCCCGACAGCGGCGCGTCCTGCGCGGCAACAGGGGCGGCAAGCGCGGTGCTCAGGATCAGAGCGGCAAGGGTGCGGTTCATTGGTCGTTCCTTTCTTTTCAACATGGCACCCTTCTGACCGATTCGCCCCAAATGACCGCGCAATGGCACCGTTTGGTTTTCGTTGAGCCTTCGCGCTATATAAAGGGTCATGCGACTTGTCCTTGTCCCCTTGATCCTTGCCCTCTCGGCCCTGCCGGTCGCCGCCGACCCGCCCGATGATGCCGTGCCCGTCGATGCCGGCACGGCGCTTGCCTGCGTCGCTGCCCGCTACATGGGCGAGGCGCTGCGGATCAAGGATGAGGACGATGGTCTGGTGCAGGAGGTCCGCTGGCTGACCCCCGCCGGCAATGTGCTGGACATCGAGATCACCGGCCCCGGCTGTCGCTTCATCGAAGTCGACGGCGTTGGCCAAGCCGAGGCGCGCATCCTGCCGAGGGGTGCCCCGTGAAGGTGCTGGTGGTTGA
Organism: Pseudorhodobacter sp. MZDSW-24AT; assembly: GCF_002794355.1. Taxonomy (GTDB): domain Bacteria; phylum Pseudomonadota; class Alphaproteobacteria; order Rhodobacterales; family Rhodobacteraceae; genus Pseudotabrizicola. The sequence continues at coordinate 237,659 of NZ_PGOI01000013.1, forward strand.
GGATGACCGCGATCTTGCGGCCCAGATTGCCGCCGCCCTGACACAGGCGGGCTATACGGTCGAGCGGGCGCATGATGGCGAGGCGGGCGAATTCCTTGGCGCGACCGAGACCATTGGTGCTGCGGTGCTGGACCTTGGCCTGCCGGGAATTGACGGGATCGAGGTGCTGCGGCGCTGGCGCGGTGCGGGTCTGGGTTTTCCCGTCCTGATCCTGACCGCGCGGGATGCTTGGTCGGACAAGGTGGCGGGGTTCCGCGCGGGGGCGGATGACTATGTGCTGAAGCCCTTCCGGATGGAGGAGGTGACCTTGCGCCTCTCTACCCTGATCCGCCGGTCGGCGGGCCATGCCACGGCGGAACTGGCGGCGGGCGGGCTGGTGCTGGACACCGCCACCGGCCTTGCCACGCTGGACGGAATGCCGCTGCGCCTCACAGCGTTCGAGGGCAAGCTTCTGCGCTATCTGATGCTGCACAAGGGCCGCGTCATCAGCCGGACCGAACTGTCGGAACACATGTATGACCGCGACGCCGACCGCGACTTCCGCTCGATGGAGGTGGTGATCGGTCGCCTGCGCAAGAAGATCGGTGAGGCGCGGGTGGAAACCCGGCGGGGTGAGGGCTATCGGCTCCTGCCCGGCGATCCGGCATGAGGCTGGGCTCGATCCGCGCGCGCATGCTGGTCTGGTCGGCGGGGCTGACGCTGGGCGCGCTGGTGATGGCGTGGTTCGCCCTGTCGGCGGTGCTGGCGGATTTCGTGAACCGCAGGCTGGATGCAGAGCTGACGGCGGCGGCGCGCGGCGTGATGGCGGCGGCGGGCTGGGATGCGGCGGGCGCCTTTGCCGTGCTGCCGCCGCCGGCCGATGCCCGGTTCGACCGGCCTCTGTCGGGATGGTATTGGCAGGTCAGCGACGGAGAGGCGGTTCTGGCGCGGTCGCCTTCGCTTGTCACCGGCGACCTGGGCACGGATGGCGCAGGCCGCGCCGGGCCCGATGGCGCAGGTTTGGTGGCGTATCAGGCCGCTTTCACGGCGCCGGGGGATGGGCGGCGCCTGACGGTGAGCGTGACCCTGCCCGCGGCCGAGGCGGCGGCGGAACTCTCCGCGATCCGCAGCCCGCTGGCGCTGGCGCTGGCGGTGCTGGGGGCGGCGCTGATGGCCGCACAGGTGCTGGCAGCGCGGGCGGGGCTGGTGGACCTGACCCGCTTTGCCCGCGCGGTGGCCGCTGTGCGCGATGGGCGGGCGGACACGCTTCCCCCTGCGCAGGCCGCCGAATTGCGCCCCCTGTCGGATGAACTGTCCCGCCTGATCGCCGCCAATGCCGCGCAAGTGACGCGTGCCCGCGCCCATGCGGGTGATTTGGCCCATGCGCTGAAGACGCCGCTCTCGGTGCTGGCGAACCGGGCCACCCCCGAGGATGCGGCGCTGATCGACCGGATGGACCGCACCATCCGCTGGCATCTGACACGCGCCCGCGCCGCAGCGGCCGGGCTGGACCCTGCGGCCCATGCGGTCGTGGCTCCTGTGTTGCAGGATTTGGCGTTGGTCCTGACGCCCGAAGCGCGGCGGCGCGGCGTAACATTGGATGTCACCGCCACAGGCGCGCCGGATTTCCGGGGCGATACCGAAGATCTGGCCGAGATCCTCGGCGCCCTTGCCGAGAATGCAATCAAATGGGCCCGCGCCTCAGTGCGGATCGCGGCGCAGCGTTGCCCGGATGGCCTCGAGATCACCCTCACCGACGACGGCCCCGGCATCGCCGAGGCCGAGCGCGCGCGCCTTCTGACGCGCGGGGCGCGGCTTGACGAGACGATACCGGGACACGGCCTGGGCCTGGCGATTGCAGCCGACAGGATCGCGAGCTATGGCGGCCACCTTACCCTTGGACAGGCGAGAGGTGGTGGGCTGGCCGTTACTGTGACATTGCCCGCACGAGACTGACGCGGCGTTGTTCAAAACATCAATCTGCAGCGCATGCCGTGATTGTCAGGACGGTCATGAATTGCGGCGGATAGAGTGCCAATTGGAAACAGGGCCCAAAAGGTTGGGCAGCACGCGCTGCCCAGCCTTGACCTTCGCGAGGGGTTTACATGACCTGCCAATGTTCGGGCACCCACGCGTAAGCGCTGTCCGTCTTTTCGACATGCCCAACCCCGGGGAACGGCAGGTGGGTTGCGGCAACAGCGATCCGATCTGCCGCCGCCATGTCGAAGATCGCCTTGCGCGTCGCGGCGGCTTGGGCGCCATCCGCATCGAATGCAATGCCCGCGTCAGGGTGGGCGAACTGCACCGCTGCCACGGCGGCCGCATCCCCCAACACCAGAAGCTGGTCCGTGCCGTCAGAGACCCGCACTGCGGAATGTCCTGGCGTATGCCCGAAGGCTTCGACAGTGCTGAGCCCGCCCCCAAGATCGGCCGCGCCGACGAAGGGCACAAGCCGCTCTCCATAGGCGGAGGAGACGCCGCGCGCCAAGGCGAAGAAGGGTTTCGAGTCGTCCGGAACCGAGGCGGCGATCGCCTCATCGGTCCAGAATTTCAGATCCGTCTCATGCACATGCAAAGAGGCCGCGCCGAAGACGGCAGTGCCCTCTGCTGACAGCAGGCCCCCGATGTGATCCGGATGCATGTGAGTCAGGACGATCCGCGTGATCTGGTCCGTGGAGATGCCCATGGTGGCAAGCGCGGCCGCGATCCGACCGGCGGTGGGGCCAAAGGCGTTTCCTGACCCGGCGTCGATCATGGTGATGCCATCCGCACCATGTACAAGATGGACGCTGATCGGCAGCCGGATCTGGTCGCCCGCGGCGAGGTAGGCATTCGCCATGCCGGCATCGATCTGTTCGGCGGTTGCGTTGGTGATCAACGGGCGACCCAGATCAAAGAAGCCATCCAGCACGGCCGTGACCCGCAGATCGCCGACCATGCGGTCATAGAAGGTGGGCAGAACGACAGCGGGCGCTTCGGCTTGCTGGGCGATGGCGAACCGCGTGTTCAGAAACGGGACGCCGAGCGCGAGAGCGCCGCCGAAAAGGGCGGTGCGGCGGGAGAGGTTCTGGGTCATGATATGCCTTGTTCCATCAGAAGAGCCTTGAGGTAGCGCCACCCGGCTTGCGCTCAACAGTGCTTTGGTCGCATCCCGCGCTTGGCGGTGCCTAAGACAGGTCAGCCCTGCACGGAGAAGATCACCTGCGCCCGCGTCTCTCCGTCACGGGCTTGGTCCAGGGATGCGAAGGGCGGACGCATAGGTTTGAAGACAATCGGGCCACACGACAGATGCGGTGCTCAGGCCATTTTCTGGGTGCTGACGTGCGCGATCAGCCGGTCCTGCGCGGCAAGGGTGATGTGATGCCCTCCGGCCCGCATCGGATCGCACCACAGGCGGGCGAAAAGTGGCTCGGCCGGATCCACATTGCCCAGAAACACGATACGACGACGGATCAGAAAACCTTGTGAGACCTGCCGCATCAGAGCCCATTCGGCGCGGTCTGCCAAGGCAGGGTAACTTGCGCAGTAAAGAAGCCCTGCGGCATTGAAATCGGTCGTGGGACAAGGGGTCACATCGATTTCACCGACGGGCTCCGGGTGGGGGCCGTCTGCCTTGAGCCTGCGGATGAGCTGTGCCGCTTCGTCAACCAGCCCGGCATCAGCCCCGGGGTCCATCATCGGCACGCGCAGCACGCCGCGCGGCTGCACCCTCTGGATCTGTGCATTCCGCCGTGACGCATCATGGCGCACGAAGGTGGTGATCATTGTCACATCGCCAAAGGGCAAGCCGTCGATGGACAGGTCGTGGAACGAGATCAGCCGCGTGGTCGACAGCCGCCGCAGCCACGAGCCGATGTTTAAAATGGCTCCGGGCCTCGCCAGCGCAGGCTGTGCCACATTGACGGCGATGGCGCAGAAGGCGGCATAGACCGGAGCGCCGTCTTCATCGTGAAACACAGCCACGCTCTGGCCCATGGCTTGGGCGATCTGGGCCCAATGCACATCGCCCAGATGCCGGAGCAGCCAGCCTTCTGACAGGCCGCGCCACCCGCATTGCGCCATGCCAAGCCGAAGCTGCGCCATGCGCGCGGGGGAGGGAAAGGATTCATGCCTCATTCTGCGGCCTGCGCCCCGGCCCGGGCACGCTGCACGATCTGTTCGGCCAGATAGCACGCATCATCCGCCACCGCGAGGAACCGGCCCGATCCCCAGGTGTTCAGCCAGCCCAGACCGATGAAATAGACCCCCGGCACGTCCGTCACACCACGGCGATACAGCGGGCGGCCTTGGGCATCAAAGCAATCCACCTCGAGCCAGCCATAATCGGGCCGGAAGCCAATGGCCCAGACGATGGAGGTGATGCCAAGCGCGGCGCAGTCGATCTCGGTTACTGCCGCCTCGGGCCGCCAGACCTTTTCGAACGGTGGGGCGGGTGGCGCGTCGATGCCTTGGGTGGCGATCCATGCGTCGATCTGGTCGCGGATACCGCAATAGCTGCGGTCGGCATCGTCGAGGTTCTTTTCCAGATCGGGCAGGAAACGCAGGCGTGTGCCATCGGCCCCGGCAAGCGAGCCGTAAAGATGAACCCCGTCCCGCGCAAAGCGGCGCAGATCGATCTCTTTGCCGCCATCGCGGCCAGACATGTAGTGATTGGTCTGGGTCAGTGCCTTGATCGGGTCGGGGTGGCGGTCGATGGTGATGGCGTAATGGCCCATGTCATGCAGCCAATCCGTGGCGTCGCGCCCGCGATATTTGCGCGGGCTGCGCGGGGCCGGACCCACCGCCAGATGCACGTCGCGGCCGTCGCGGTGCAGGTCTTCCATGATCTGCACGCCAGACTGGCCGGTGCCCACGATCAGCGTGCCGCCCGGAGGCAGTTGCGCAGGGCGACGGTAATCGGCGGAGTGCATCTGCATCACATCCGGCACGATGGCACCGGCATAGGGCGGCACGATCGGCTGGTCGTAGCCGCCTGTCGCCACCACCACCTGCGCGCAGGTCCAGACGCCGGCCGTGGTTTCCACGCGGTAACCGCCCGGCACGGGGCTGACGCGGGTGACCGACACGCCTTCGCGCAAGGGGGGATCAAAGCTGGCAGCAAAGCCGTCCAGATAATCCACGATCTCGTTGCGCAGCATGAACCCGTCGGGATCGTCGCCCTGATAGGGATGACCCGGCAAGCGGCACTGCCAGTTCGGGGTGACCAGACAAAAACTGTCCCATCGGTTTTCGCGCCAGGAATGAAAGGCGCGGTGGCGTTCCAGCACCACATGGTCAATGCCAGCGCGGGTCAGATACCAGCTGACCGACAGGCCCGCCTGACCGCCCCCGATGATGACGACCGAAACATGGGATACATCGCTGTGCGGCATCGGAATCGCTTTCATGACAGGGAGAGGCAGACTACGGGCGGGCCGTCGGGGCGGTGGCGTTTGGCGGTGGCCTCGATTCGCGCGAGCTGGTCCATCGCGCTGGAACAGGCAAAGCCATAGCGCGCCGCCACCCGGTCAGAGGCGGCGTTCAGCCCTGCGCGGGCACGGGCCACAAAATCGCGCAGCGGATAGCTGTGCCCGGCGGTCAGATGGTCATGGATGATGGTCGAGGGGGAATAACACCGCTCTTCGGTGCCATCCGGCCAGCGGATGTGAAAGATCACCTCAGGCATGGGCCACCGCATCTGCGTGCAGGCCCAGGTAAGGGCGCGTCTGCCAATCCCAAAATCGGGCACGATCGGCCCCTTGGCAGAGGTCGATGGCGGTTCCGGGTGTGGCCTGACCAATCACGGCAGCGGCCAGATCGCGCGCGGCGAACCGGGCGCAGACCTCTGCGGCCTTGTCGGGCGCGACGGACAAAAGGAAGCCGAAACTCGGGAAGGCGCGCAGCCAGCGGGCGGCATCGGTGCCGTGCGGCATCGGCACCGCGGCAAGGTCGATGTCAAAGCCACAGCCCGAGCATTCGGCCAGCATCAGACTGGTGCCGATGATACCGCCTTGGCTGATGTCCTTGCCCGCTCGCACAAGGCCCGCTTCGGCCAGATCGGCCAGCAGTGCCAGATCGCCCTGCAAGCGGGATGGGGGCGCGTCCGCGGCGGCGAACCAGTTGTCAAACCGCGGCCGCCAACCCCCGCGCAAATCAACCGCCGCAATCAGCGCATCGCCGGGGCGCGCGGCAAAGCTGGAGATCAGCGCCTGCGCCCGTCCGGTAACGGCCACGGCGAGGTTCAGTGCAGGCGCGCGCAGGTTCGTATGCCCGCCGACGATGGGCACGGCGTAGGCCTGCGCGGCCTGTGTCAGCCCGGCCAGCAGGGAGGCAGCGCTTTCGGCATCGGGGGCCCAGATCATGTCGGTGATGGCGGTGGCGCGCCCGCCCATCGCGGCAATATCGGACAGGTTGACCATGACGCCGCACCAGCCTGCAAACCACGGATCATCCGCGACAAAGCCGGGGATGAACCCTTCGGCGGCAAACAGATCCCAGCCGCCTTCGGGGCGTGGCAGGGCGGCGGCATCATCGCCCGGCTGGCCGGCACTGTCGCCGGTCAGCCCCAGCCCGCGCGTGGCCTGCGCGATGTCCAGCTTGCCCAGGATCGACGGATGCGCGGCAAGGCCTGCCGCCAAGGCGTGAAGGGTCATGCCCCCTCCTCCACCGGACCGGGGGCCATCACCTGCCAGCCGGTGGCCGGGTCCGGGATCGGGGCATAATGCACAAGGCTTGCCAGCATATGGGCATGGGGGCGGCCGTGCAGATCAAGCTCGGCCGTGGTGGTCCAATGCAGGCGGCGGAAAAGGGGCACGTTCTGGCGCTGCACATGGGCGTGAAATTCCACAGCCCCCCGCGCCCGCGCCGTGCCGACCGCCAGCCGGATCAGTTCCGACCCCAACTTGCCGACCCGCCGCCATTCTGCCGCAACGGCAAGACGCGAGCCCCACCAGATGCCCGGTTCCGGCTCGTGAATGCGCACGGTGCCCACCACACGCGGCCCGCCCGTCGCGTCCTCGGCAATCGCGACCAAAGGCAAGGCAACCGCGTCGATGCCATCACGGTCATCGCCCGCAAACACCCCCTGCTCTTGCACGAAAACCTGCGCCCGCAGCCGCGCGGCCCCCTGCTTCATCCATGCCTCCTGCGCGGCACAGATGCGATAGCTTTGCAAAAACCGCGCCTCTGATGTCTGATGCGTCATGCCTGCCTCATCTTTTCATAGGTCGACAGGGCCGAGCAGGCGCCGCATTTGCCGCAGCCTGCCTTGATGTCGCTGGCCTGCAATCCGCCGCTCACCGTCATCCGCGACAAAGGCTCCAGGATCGACGCCATGAAAGCCGATGACGGGGCGGGGTGGCTTTCCAAGGGGGTGCCCGAGATCGGAACGAAGGGCACCACAAAGGGATAAACCCCCATGCGCACCAGCTTTTCCGACATCTCAAGGATCGCTTCGGCGGTGTCGCCCAGACCGGCAAGGATATAGGTTGAGACCTGCCCGCGCCCGAAAACCCGCACCGCCGCCTTGAAGCTGGAGAAGTATTTCTCCAGCGGCACCGTCGCCTTGCCCGGCATGATCCGGGCGCGCACCTCGGGCGTCACGGCCTCCAGGTGCATCCCAAGGGTATCGACGCCGGCATCGAATATGCGCTGGTGCCAGATGTCATCCTCGGGCGGTTCGCACTGCGCCTGAATCGGCAGATCGACCGCCGCCTTGATGGCCCGCGCACTGTCGGCAAGGATGGCGGCCCCCCGGTCCGGCCCCTTTGGCGTGCCGGTGGTCAGCACCATATGCTTGATGCCGTCCAGCTCGACCGCCGCGCGGGCGACCTCGGCCAGTTGTGCGGGCGTCTTGTGGGCGATGGTGCGCCCGGCGGCAAGGCTCTGACCGATCGCGCAGAACTGACAGGTCTTCTTGCGGGATTCGTAGCGGATGCAGGTCTGCAACACAGTGGTTGCCAGCACATCGCGGCCATGCAGCACCGCGATCTTGGAATAGGGGATGCCATCCGCGGTGGTCAGGTCATAGAACCGGGGCCGCGCGGGAAAGTTGATGCGCCCCACCTCGGCCCCGTTGCGCAGCACGCGCGCCTCGCCCTTGGTGCCATCGGGCGCGTCGATCACATAGGGGCTGTCAAAGGCCGGGGCCGTGTGGACCGGCACCATCACCGTCTGGCCCGCCAGCGTCATCGCCTTGTGGTCCGACGGGCCCGCGCCCCCACGGCGGCTTTCGTGGCCGACCGAAGGGTCCACCAGCCGCGCACCGCGGGTCTGCAATTCGTTGATCAGGTCTGCGTCAAGCATGGCTCTGCTCCTCAACGTCTAACGGTTCGGGGGTCCAGTCCTGCCGCGGCACGGCCGGGCGGGTGTCATGCAGCAGGCGCAAGAGTTCAGGGCGGGCATAATGGCCCACGCTGTCCATCATCCGCTTGCGTTTGGTGATCAGCTTCATGTCCAGATCGGCGATGACCATGCCCTCCCCCCCAGTCAAAGGCGGCGCGGCATGGCGGCCTTCGGGCGTGATGATGCAGGTCATGCAACCGTCGCGCAGGCCCTTTTGCAGCTTTGGATCAGGGTGGATCGACGCGATCTGATCTTCGGTCAGCCAACCGGTGGCGTTGACGACAAAACACCCGGCCTCAAGCGCATGGTGGCGCATGGTCACCTCGATCTGTTCGCCAAAGATCGGGCCGACGAGGCTGCCGGGAAAATGGGCGGCGTGGATTTCCTCATGCTGTGCCATTAGCGCATAGCGGGCCAGCGGGTTGTAATGTTCCCAACAGGCCAGCGCGCCCACGCGGCCTACGGCGGTCTCCACCACCTTCAGCCCCGCGCCATCGCCTTGGCCCCAGATCATCCGCTCATGATAGGTCGGCGTGATCTTGCGGCGTTTCAGCGCCAAGGTGCCATCCGCATCAAAGATGAGTTGCGTGTTGTAAAGCGACCCGTGGTCGCGTTCATTCACCCCCACCACCAGCACAACGCCGCGTTTGCGCGCCGCTTCGGAAAGCGTGCGCGTCTCCGCCGACGGGATGGTGACCGCCTCTTCATAGAGCCGCAGATGCTCTGGCCCCTGCTGCACAGGGGGCAGAACAAAACTGAAGTAAGGGTAAAAGGGCACGAAGGTTTCGGGAAAGACGATGAATTCGGCCCCTTTGTCCGCCGCTTCGGTGACCGCGTTCAGCACTCGCTCCATCGTGCCAGCGCGAGAGGTCAGGTCGGGGGCGATCTGCACGGCGGCGGCGCGCACGACGGGTTTGGGGGGCATGGTCTTCTCCGGCAAGGGCACAGATTGCCCCCCCGGACAGGGGGGGGCCATGACAATCAGACGGTCCAGGTGTCGATGATCACCGCATTGGCCTTTTTGTGCAGCAGGATGCAGTCCAGCACGTCCTGCGGCATGATCGGGGTGATGCCGGGGATCAGCGCGGGTTCCCCGCTGCCGTAAAGCGCCTGCAACGCAAAGCGGCAGGCATAGACCTTGCCGCCCTCGGCCATGAAGCGCTCAAGGTTCTTGTTGAAGTTCTGATGGCCGGGGAACGCCTCGTCCCCGATCTTGGGAAAGCCGCGCTGCACCCCCAGCAGAACGCCGGGGCCATAAAGCAGGATCGACGTCTCGTATCCCTTCTTGGTCAGGCGGATCGCGTTCAGGATGTTGACCAGACCGATGGAGCCTTCGAAGGCCATGGTGTGAAAGGTCACCAGTGCCTTTTCGCCCGGCTCGGCCTTTACGTCCTCAAAAACCTTGGTTTCGTAATCGACAAAATAGTCTCCGGCTTTGTGGGCATCTTTGGTGACTGTGGGCATCGGCCTCTCCTGTCTGGATGGGATATGAGACAAGGATCATCGCCCCCACCATCCAGCCAATACTTGAATCAATTTTCCATACAATTTAACATACGCTGTCTGTCGCTTGATGCATTTCTGAGCGGATTCGCCGCTGGACTGCGTGTAAATCTTGCATGATCGCAGGCATTTTTCACGTTTTACCCAGAATCAGCTTGCAGCCTTGTCGCGGGTTCTTGATACATACATATGCAGTCAATTTCCCACAGTCGGAGCGTGCAATGACATCTTGGGTGCCCAGATTTGGCACAAGCGGCAAGCCCCGCTATCTGGAAATCGCTGATGCAATCGAACGGGATGCCAGCAGCGGGGTGTTGACGGCGGGTGCGCAACTGCCTCCGCAGCGGCGGCTTGCGGATGTGCTGGGTCTGGATTTTACCACCATCAGCCGCGCCTATACCGAGGCGCAGTCACGTGGCCTAGTCGAAAGCCATGTCGGGCGCGGCACCTTTGTGCGCGCGCGCCCCGGTGCCGTAGGGCCAGTGGCCGATCCACGCCGTGCGCGCGAACAGGATCTGGCGATGAACCTGCCGCCAGAGCCCGAAGATCCGGCACTTCTGGCGGCGATGCGGCAGGGGTTGGAAACGGTCAGCGCCAATCTGGTGGCGCTCTTGCGCTATCAATCCACGGTCGGGTCAGAGATGGATCGCTCTGCCGCCTTGTCCTGGTTGTCGATGCGGGGGATGGTGCCCAATCTTGATCGCATTGCTGTCACGCCGGGGGCCCATGCCACGATGATGGCCGTGCTTCAGACCTTGGCCGCGCCGGGTGACACCATCCTGTGCGAGGCGATCACCTATCCCGGCATAAGGGCGATTGCCGCGCGGGCCGGGCTCGAATTGATCGGCCTGCCGTCCGATGGGGCGGGGATCCTGCCCGATGCGCTTGCCGACGGGATCAAGACGCATCGCCCCAAGGCGCTTTATCTCAACCCGACCCTGCACAACCCCACCACGCTGACAATTCCCGCCGCGCGCCGGATGGAGATTGCGGAAACGCTGCGGCGCTATCGCCTGCCACTGATCGAGGATGACGCCTACGGGTTTGTTCAGCCAAACGCCCCCGCGCCCTTTGCGACGCTGCTGCCCGAGTTGACGTGGCATATCACGGGGCTGGCCAAGTGCATTGGCGCTGGCCTGCGTCTTGCCTTTACCATCGCCCCCGACAGCCGGTCAGCCTTCCAGCTTGCCCAGACGCTGCGGGTGGCGAATGTGATGGCCTCTCCAATAGCGATGGCGCTGGTGACGCGCTGGATCGAGGACGGCACCGCCGACCGCATCTGCCGCTTCATCCGCGCCGAAAGCGCCGCCCGCCAGGACATTGCCGGTCGGCTGTTACAGGGGTTCGAATTTGCTTCGGACCGCCACGCCTTCAACCTGTGGCTCAAGCTGCCCGAAGGCATCGGCCGGGCCGAGGTCATGGGCCGGATGAACGGGCGTGGGATCGGGCTGATGCCTTCGGATGCCTTTACCGTCTCAGGCGCGCCAGATGACCATTTGCGCATCTGCCTTGGCGGCCCCATCACGCGCGAAGGGCTTCATTCGGGCCTGTCGTTTCTTGGCAACAGCCTGAACGAGGGCACATGGATCGGATAGCGACCACTCATGGGTTCACGACCGCTTCGGCTCGCGCCACAATAATCGGATATGGCATCACGGCATCAGAACGGGCCGAGAGCGGGACCGGGTCTTCCCGGCACCGCGAAGCTTCGCAGATTCCCTAGACTCCAGACTCATGCATTTTCACAGCCAGAACAAGACGGTGGCCACGAGAGCGACGGCGGAGAGGAAGGTTTTGGCGCATCTGTCTGAACCGCCCCGGGTTTGCCGGAGGGCAAAACTTTCGGAGAATTGCCCGTTATGGAACAGACATCACAGAAGAAGACCGCGAAGCCGTATTCACGCGAGTTCCGAGAAGGCGCGGTGCGGCTGGTCGTGGAACACCGCGATGAGTATCAAAGCGAAGCTGCCGCGCTGACGGCGATTGCAGGTAAATCGGGTTGTTCGCCGGACAGCCTTTGGGTTTGGCTGCGTCAAGCTCAGCGCGCTGGTGGCGAGCGGCCGGGTCAGACGACGGCTGAGAACGTCCGGATCAAGGAGTTGGAGCGTGAGGTGCGCGAACTCCGTCAAGCCAACGAGATTCTGAAGAAGGCGTCAGCGTATTTTGCGATGGTGCGGAAGGCAGTGCGGCATTGCTTCAGCACTGCCTGTAGCGGCTCGACCGCCCGTTTCGCAAATGACTGCTTTCATTGAAGAACACCGCGGAACATACGGGGTCGAGCCGATGTGAAAAATTCTACAAATCGCCCCGTTCCTAGCCCGGCAGGCGAATTGCAAGGCAATTTTGCCGAGAGGGGACCTATTCTGACCCGCGGGCCATCGCATATGATCCTCACCGGGCGTCAGCCCGGGCCAAGTCCGATGCCGCCTTGATCCTCAAGATCAA
>NZ_PGOI01000014.1 GCF_002794355.1 Pseudorhodobacter sp. MZDSW-24AT
GGGACGGGCGGCGGCGGGGCTGGCGGCAGCGCCGGGGGTGGCACGGGAGGCAGCGGCACGGGGGGCAGCGCCGGGGGTGGCACGGGGGGCACGCCCCCCGGAGGCAGCACGGGCGGAGGCAGCACAGGGGGCGGCCCCACCCCGCCGCCCGCCGTCACATTGCCCGCACAGCCTTTCGAACCCGCGCGCCTTGCAGATTGGTCCACCGATCCCGCATGGGCCGATGGCAGCACCGCCGCGCGCAGCCTTTCCGGCACCCCCGGCGATGACACGCTCATCGGCGCTTCAGGGTCGGATTTCCTGCAAGGCGGGCTGGGCGATGATCTGCTCTACACGGGCCTTGGCAATGACACCGTGTTTGCCGGACCGGGGAATGACACGCTTTTCGCTGCGGGTGGCACCAACGAACTCTGGGGCGGCCCCGGAAATGATGTGATCCGGGGCCGCGGCGGCAGCGATTACATCGGCGCCGGCACGGGCGACGATCTGGTGGATGGCGGCGGTGGGCAAGACACCATCTGGGGCGGCGCCGGGGCCGACACCCTGATGGGCGGCAGCCGCGCCGACAGGCTCGGGGGCGGCAGTGGTGCCGACAGGCTCTATGGCTTTGGCGCGGACGATCTCATCTTCGGCGGGCCCGACGCGGATACGGTGCATGGTGGCCTCGGCGCCGACACCATCTGGGGCGGCCCCGGACATGATCTGATCGCCGGCGGCGCGGGAAATGACACGCTCTCAGCCGGAGCAGGCACCGATCACCTCTGGGGCAATGCCGGGGCCGACACCTTCCTGTTCTACCGCAATTACGAACGCAGCTATCTGCGCGATTTCAACCCTGCCGAAGGCGACGAGATCGCGCTCACGCAATGGCTCTTCAACGGTGCGCCGCCCGGGGCAGATCAGATCGTGCAAAGCTATGGCCAGATCACCGCAGAAGGCGCGGTGCTCACCCTCACCGCCGCCAATGTCATCATCCACATTCCGGGATTTTATGATCTGAACCTTCTGGCCGATCACATCGCGGTCATCTGATCCGCCCGCGCAGCCACACCGCGGCCACAGGTTTCAGTTGGAAATCCCGCCGGTTTTTGCTTTCATCCGCGCCATGACCAAGATGCTGCGCCTTGCCTGCGGGTTCTGCCGGATCGGTCCCACCCTGCTCCGGCGGGGCAGCGGTCCGCAGACGGATGCGCGCCCATGCCCCTGATCCCTGCCCAGATCAGCGTCATTCTCCCCGCCTACAATGTCAGCGCCCATATCGCCGCCGCCATCCGCTCTCTGCAAGACCAAAGCTTTGCGCAGTTCGAGGCATGGGTGATCGACGATGGCTCAACCGACGACACCGCCGCGCAGGCACAGCGCGCCATGGGCACCGACGCGCGCTTTCACCTCATCCGGCAAGAAAACCGCGGCCTGTCCGGCGCGCGCAATCAGGGCCTTGATCGGGCACACGCCCCCTTTGTCGCCTTTCTCGATGGCGACGACCGCTATGATCCCGACTTCCTTCAGGCGCTGCACGACGACCTTTCTGCCAACGCGGCCGCGCCATGGGTCGCCTGCGGGGTCAGGTTCTGCACATCCGATGGCAGGCAGCACCCGCATTCCGCCATCCACGGCCAGACAGAGCTTCCTGCCGATGCTGCCGCCTGCGTCTACAGCCTTGGCGACTGGCGCGATGTCATCCGGCATTTCCCCTCGGCCTGGAACAAGCTCTATCGCCGGGCCTTCATCGGCGATCTGCGCTTTGATCCCGGCACCCTCTACGAAGACCACGGCTTTTTCCACCGCCTCGCCGCGCGGACGCCCGTCCTGCGCCACCTGCCCCGCCCGCTTTACCTTTACACGCTGGAACGCGACGGCCAGATCACCCGCAGTGACAGCGAGCGGGTGTTCGAGCAATTCACCGTGCTGGAACGCTCGGCACAGATCTTTGCCACCACAGACAAGACCGGCGCCCGCGCGGCGCTCGCGCAGCTCTCCACCCGTCTGGCCTGCGAACGCCTCGACGCCCTGCGCAGCCCCGACCGTGCCGCGCGCTTCCGCGCCGCCGCCGCCCAATTCTTCGCCCGGCATCAGATCACGCCCGATTGGCACTGGGACACCCATCTCGATCCGCTGCAAGCGCTCAGCCTGATCGCCGACCCGCCTCTGCTGATCCGGCCCTTTCCCGCCGATGCCGCCCCCCCCGGGCTGCGGCCCGATCCGCACAGCCCGCACGCGCCCCTGATCGGACTCTGCCCCCCCGATCACCCGCTTCCGCCCGAGGCGCTGTGCATCGACCTTCCCGCCAGCGCGCGGATCGACACCGCCACGCTCATACAGGCGGCCACCACGCTCCTGCGCGACAGGCTGGCGGCCGTGGTCTTGCCGCTGGCCACGGCGCAATCCCCCCAGCCGCCGCAAGCGCTCACGCCCGATCGCGCCCTTGACGCCAACCCCGCGCTTCACGCCCTCTTGTCGCGCGCGGCCTTCGCGGGCGACCCCACCTTGCGCGATCCGCAGCACCGCCTCACCGACCGCGCGTTGCGCCTCTGCGCGGCGGGCGTGCCGGTTGCATGGCTTGCGCCTCCCCTTGCCCCCGGCTTTGCCGCCAGCGCACCGCCGCCCCATGGCCCCCTGCCGCCCTCCATTGCCCGGGTCCTTCCCCCCGGCGGGGCCCGGCGGCTTGCCTTGCGCGCCGCCACCGCCCGCCCGCACCGCACCAAGGCCCATCGCCTCCTCTCTCTCCTGCATCTCGCGGCGCTCGGCCTGCGCCACGGCTGGATCGGCACCCCGGGCCGTGTCGACCCCGACACGCCCCCCCTCTTGCGCCGGATTTTTCGCCTCCCCCCGCCAGAGCCCACAGCACAGGATTGCAACAACGCGCGCCGCCCCGCATAACCGTCACAAGCGCGGCGTCGCACAAGGCTCCGAATGATCCCCTTCCGCACGGCACATGGCGCGTTGTTTCAGTGTCAGGTCGACCCGGCCTTGACCTTTTACGCAAATCTCAACTTCTGCCTCGCCCAGCCCGACCACATCGGCTTTCATCTCTCGCTGCGGCTCCCCGAAGGCGTGGTGGTCGCCAATCGCAAAGACGCAAGCGGCTGGCACCGTGAAGAGCACCTGCCGCTCCGCTTCCCCGACCGCCCCTTTGCGCTTGCCCTCGCCTTCACCGCCGCTGCCGTCACCGTCACCCTCGACGGCACCCCCTTCGGCCGCTTTCCCCGCCTCCCCCGCCCCGACCGGAAGGCCCGCTTCTTCCTGCGCCGCGGCTACCCCGATCTTGCCCGCATCGCCCATTGCAGCGTTGAAGGCGCCATCCCTTGGGAAAGCATCGAAACCCGCGACCACAGCTTCGACCGCCTCTGGCAATCCTTGCGCCCCGGCGCGCCCCCCACCCTCACCGACCGGATGGAACTGGCCGAGCGTCTGCCCGCGGGCCAGACCCAACCGCGCCACGCCGTGCTGCTGCCGGGGGCCGAGGCGCCGTTGCCCCTGCGGCCCGCCACCGATGCCCGCAACACGGCCCCCAACACCTTCGCCCTTCCCCAAGGCGTGGCCGCCGTGCTGATCCCGGGCCGCATCTGGCGCGGCACCGCACCCGACGCGCCCGCCCTCCTGCCGCTGATCGACACCGCCAGCGGGCACGCCCTCGCCCCCGTGCAGATCGACCGCACGGGCCTTGCCCAGCGCCTCACCCGCCTTGCCGCCTCCGGCAGTCTCGCGCATGACGATCTTGCCGCCCTGCAAGCGATCGAACATGTGCAGCACGCGGATCTCTGGCCCCGGTTGCCCTCTGCGGTGCAGTCCGCGCTCACCGCCGCCGCCGCGCGCCTGCACCTGCAATCCCAGCTTCCCGCGTCCCCGCTTCCGCCAGCGCCGACGCCCGCGCCACAGCCCTTTGCCGCCCTCACCGCCGATCTCGCGCGGATCTTAACCACCAACCCCGACCGCGCCGCCCTCGCACACTGGCTCTCTGTCCTGCCCCGCCCAGCAGACCCCGAAGCGCTGGCCCTCACCCTCTGCCCCAGCTTCTGCGCGGCAGATGCCTTTGATCTGCTTTACAGCGCCGCCGCTGCACGGGACCTGCCACCCCCGCGCGCCAGTGATGACGTGGGCTATCTTTCGCTGCGCCTGCCCTTTCATCTGCTCGACGGCTCCGCCGATCTGGTGGCCGATCATCTGCACCTTCTGGCCAAGCGCCACGGCGGCTGGCTCGCCAGCACCGCCATCGGCTGGATCGCCCGCAGCATCGCGCCACCCGGCGCATTGGCCCTGCCCGAGGCCAAGCGGCTTGCCATCCTGCACGGCTTTTGCGCCCTGCTGCGCGCGCAAGCCGCCGATCCTTGGGGCCGCACCCCCTGCCACGGGATGATGGAAGGCACCCTCGCCCTCATCGCCCACCTGCCACGCCTGCCCGCCGACAGCCGCAACACCCTCATCGCCAGCACGCTCATGGCCTATGGCCTGTCGCCGCGCTTCTGGTCCCGCCTGCCCAGCAGCGCAGGCGACGCCAGCCTCTCGGCCCTCGCCCCCGATCTTGCGACAGCCCGCGCGGCCTTTGCGGGGCTGAGCGATCCGCAAACCTGTGCCGCAAGCCTTGCCGAACTGGCCCGGCTGAACGTTCAAGGCACCGACTCCGCCGCGCTGTGTCTGCTCTCGCCCGACTCGCGGCGCGCGGCGGCCCCGTGGCACCCGGACATGGCCTTGCGCGATCTTTTCCACCCCGGCAACGGCACAGACCCCGATTTCGACGTGCCCGCCGCCATCGCGCGAAGCCTGCCCCGCTTTGGCCCCCGCCCTCGCGTCTCTCCCTTTCAGACGCTCGAGCGGAAGCTCGGGGCCGCTGCCTTTTCGCTGCTCACCACATGGCACAGCACCGCACCTGCGCAGCGGCACGCCGCACTGCAAGACTGTCTGACCGATGCGCTCGCGCTCTCTGGCCCGGCGGCAGGGCACCTCGGCTTGGCCGTGAGCCTTGGCCTCCTGCGCGCCCTGCACGCTGACACAGCGGCCCGCGCCCTGCTGCTCGCGCATCTGCACGCGCTGCGCGCCGGGGGAACTGCGTCCCCCGCCGACATCCTCGCCGCGCCCGCCTCGCGCCTTGCCTTGCAGGCGCTACCGCCGCAGCCCGCCGCCGCCGCCCGCGCGGCACTCGGCCTGCCTGATCTTGCCAGCCCCTCTCCGCCAGCGGATGACATCCCCAGCCCCGCCACCGCGCTTTTCAACACGGTTGTGGTGGTGATGTCCTGCCAGCCCCATCTTGCCACCCGAATTCCGGCCTTGCGCCAGACATGGCTCGCCGATCTCGACCGGATGGGCATTCCCCATCTCATCGTCGTGGGCCGCCGCTCCGCGCCCTCTGCCGCGCCTTTGCAAGACAGCGCCGGGGTGGTTTTCCTTGATGCACCCGATGATTACGAAGGCCTGCCGCAGAAAACCCTTGCCGCCATCGCCCATGTGCAGACGCACTTCCCCGGCCGCCGCCTGCTCAAGGTGGATGATGACTGTTTCCTGCACGCCGAGGAATATTTCCTCAGCCTCGCCTTCCTGCGCGCCGATTACCACGGTCGCCCCTTGGGCCGCGCTCGGGGGCAGATGGACCGCACATGGCACCGTGCCAAGTCGACCACGGCGCGCGGGCAGCATGATCTCGACAAATCGCCCGAGCCCTCCACCTATGCCGATGGGGGCTCCGGCTATCTGCTCAGCCCCGATGCGATGACCGCCCTGTCCCGCAGCGCCACCACCGCCGAAGGCCAGCGGCTGATTCAGGCCTCTTTCATGGAGGACAAGCTGGTGGGCGATCTGCTCGCGCTCTCCGGCATCCGCGTGACGGGAGATGATTACCGCGTGCATGTGCTGCGCCGCAGCCGCCCCGGCGGGCTTCTGGTGCCGAAATGGGAAGACGCCTGCCTTCCCTTCACCGGATCGGGGATCGCGCTTGCGCATCTCGACGGCCCGGATCTGCAACAGGCCGCCGCCCGCGCCGCGCGCGCCCGCCGCCCGACCGGGGCCAAGATCTGGCCCACGCTGGTTCCGGCCCGGCTCGGTGCGCAAAGCCATGCGCTGGATCTGCTTTCGCCCCCCGCCCGGCTTGATCTCGCCCGCAAGGCACCCGTGGCGGTGGTCGCCTGCCTGCGCAACGAAGCGGCGATGCTGCCGCATTTCCTCGCGCATTACCGCAGCTTGGGCGTTGAAAGCTTTCTGATCGCCGACAATGGCTCGGACGATGGCACGCTGGAACAGCTGGCCGATCAGCCCGATGTGGCGCTCTTCACCGTCGACACCGACTACAACCAGTCACATTACGGCGTGCTCTGGCAACAAGCGCTGATGGCCGCCTTCCGCCCCGACCGCTGGTCTTTGGTCGCCGATGCCGACGAGCTTCTGGTCTGGACCGCCGATGCGCGCGGGCATCTGCCCGACCTGCTGGCCGACCCTGCCTTTCACGGCTGCGATGCCGCCCGCATCTTCATGCTCGACATGTATCCCCAAGGCCCCCTCTCTGCGACCGACTTCGCCCGCGATCCGCCCTTCACCGCCGCCCCCTTCGTCGACCGCATGCCCTTTCTCACCACCGCCCTCGGGCGCGGACCCTTTTCCGACAGCCTCACCTACACCTCCGCCACCCGCCACCGGCTGCTGCCCGGCTCCCGCTCCGAACTCTTCGTGGCGCAGAAAATCGCCCTTCTGCGCTACCGCCCGTGGATGCGCCTCAGCGACGGGCTGCATTACGTGGGCGAAACCCGCCTCTCGCCCCGCAGCCTGCTCTTTGGCCATTTCAAATACACCGCCGCCTTCCGCGCCAAGGCCCAAGCCGAGGTCGCGCGCGGCCAGCACTTCAACAATTCCGAGGAATACCGCAAATACCTCGACCTTCTGGCCGAAGGCCGTGACCAGATCCACGAGCCCGCCGTCTCGGTCCACTGGACGCAAAGCCCCTTCGTGCAAAGCATCCTGACCACCGGCCAGCCGCCTCAGCCTCGGTAAAGCGCCAAAAGCCGGTCCAGATGCGGCCCCATCGTCTCGGGCACCACCGCATCGCGCCAATAGGCCTCGGCCCCCACCGCGCCCGACAGGATCGCCCCGATCCGCGCCGCGAAATCCGCCGCATCGCCTGCGCGGAACACAAACGCCGGGCTGCGCCCCAATTCCCGCGCCCCCCCCAGATCGCTGCACAACACCGGCACCCGCCGCGCGTGCAGCTCGATCGCCACCTGCGGCAGGTTGTCCTCCCACATCACCGGCACCAGCCCCAGCCCCACATCCGCCAGCAGCCCGTCCAGATCCGCATGCCCATAGCCATCCTGATGCCGAAAGCCCGCCAGCCGCGGGGCCAGCGCCGCCAGCCGCGCCATCACCGCCGCCTCGCCGCGCCGCGCCGCCACCAGAAGATGCAGCCGCCCCAGCACTGCATCGGGCAAGGCCTCCAGCGCCTCCAGCAGGAAGTAAAATCCCTTGTCCCGGCGCATATAGCCCAGATAGGCCAGCGCCAGCGTGCCATCCGCGCGCAAGATCGGCCCGCGCGCAGGGGCCGCCGCAAAACCCTCGGCAGCCACCGTGCCAATCGGCAGCGTCACCGCCCGATCCGCCCGCACCCCTTCGCGCAGCGCGATCTGCCGCACCCGCTCCGACACACACAGCACCACATCGCAATGCGCATTGATCCGCGCCACCATCGCCGCCCGCCGCGCCACAAAGCCCGCGCCTTCCGCCTGCACTCCGGGCGCGACCGCCCCCGCCTCCGTCCGCCGGCGCCGCAAACCCTTGCGCAGCCGCGCCAGCCGCCGCGCCACCCCAAAGGCCAGACGAAAGCTCTCGCGGTAGACCCGCCCCAGCGGCGACACCCCCGCCACTTTCAGCCTGTAGCCCAACCCATGCGCCGCCCGCACCTGCGCCGCAGGCCAGCGCTGCGGCAAGCAGGTCACACAGCGCCGCCCGGCCTCATCCTCGGTGCAGTTGCGCGCCTCGTCCTGCCAGAAATTCACCTGCGGGCAGAACGGGTAATAATTATGCAGGCTCAGCACAAAGCGGGTGCCGGGCAGCGCGGCCCGCAACGCCAGCACATCCACCGGCAGCCCTTCCAGATTGTTGAAATGCACCACATCATAAGGCCCGGTGCGGCGCAGGAAATCTTCGAACACCGCCTCGGTCGCCGGATGGCGCAGCTGCGCGGACTGCCCGAAAGACGCATGCCCCGGCGCCAGCACGCCCGAATTCACCAGATCAAACCGCCGCCCGCGATCGTCCATCGGGCCATGCCGCATCGGTTCCCAGCGCGGCGCGCGGCGCAGCGGATCGTAAGAGGTGCCACTGGCCAGAAACACCGCCTCCACCCCGTTGCGCCCCCGCAAAGCCTGCATCAGATTGCGCTGATACAGGGAAACCCCGCCGCCGCGCTGTTCCGGGTCCAGATAATCCACCCAGTTCACATACAGAATCTTCATGCGGGCAGCTCGTCCTGAAGCCAGTCCTCGCGCCCCAGATGCCGCATATAGGCCTCGATCGGCCCCGGATCGGCAAAACGGTCCAAAACCCGGTTCGCCCCCTGCTTCACCAAGGCCGAGGCCATGCAAGGATCAGGCTCCACCCCCAGAAAGCCGCAGATCTGCGCGGCAAAGCCGGGCTGGAACATCTCCCGATACTCCACCGTCATCTTGCGGTTCGGCAACCGCTCCAACCATTGCGCAAACAGAAAATCCATCGTCGCATAGTCATGCCAATGCTGGCTGATCTGCTGCGGCGTCGCCTCAATCTTCTTGCGCATGCCCAAAGACCGGCGGGTCTGCGCCCAATTCCGCGTCTGCATCGCCTTCAGATATGACGCCACCTGCGCAAGACGGTTGTAGCGATGCACGTAAACGATCGTCACGTCCGACAGTTCGGGCAACTGCGTCAACACCCGGATGTTGTGCCCCAGCATCAGCTTGAACCCAATCCGCTTGTGCGGCCCGCTGGCATGGCGCTGAAAGAACGCTTTCAGGAAATAGCGCGGCGCCCGGTCGCGTTCCCACAGCAGATCAGGGCTATAGTCCGCCGCGCCGGTCTCGATCACCGAATAAGGGTTGAAGACCTCGCCCGAACAGCTGATCTCGGGATGCGAATCCAGCAGGCTCATCAGATAGGTGGTTCCGCTGCGCGGCAGACCCACGATCACAAATCGCCTGTCCTCATCCTGCATCGGCCCGGTCATTCCATCCCGCCCTGCTTCCGCCCGAAACACGGGCGGATGCGAACAGTTTCACCATGATCTCCTTCAGGGCAAGGGGGTGCCGGAAATTTAACCCCCCCGTTGTCTGCCACAGCATGGCCCGCTAACGTGGGTCACGCAGGGCGGAGAACAGCAGATGGGCATTCTGATTGTCGGCGCAGGCTTCTCGGGTGCCGTCATCGCGCAAGAACTGGCGCAGGCCGGTCTGTCCAGCACCGTCATCGACAGCCGCAGCCATATCGCCGGGAATTGCCACACCGAACGCTGCCCCGAAACCGGCATCCTGCTGCACCGCTATGGCCCGCATATCTTCCACACCGATGATGCCGAGGTCTGGGCCTATCTCAACGCGCTTGGCCCCATCATGCCCTTTCGCAATCAGGTCAAGGCCACGGTGCGCGGCGCGGTCTATGCGATGCCGATCAACCTGCACACGATCAACCAGTTCTTCGGCCAGACGCTGCGCCCGGCCGAGGCGCGGGCCTTCATCGCGCGTCGCTGCCACCCCGCCCATACACCCGCCGTCAGCTTTGAAGATCAGGCGCTGCAAATGGTCGGCCCCGAGCTGTATGAGGCATTCTTCAAGGGCTACACCGAAAAGCAATGGGGCCTGTCACCCCGCGCCTTGCCCGCGTCCATCCTCAAGCGGCTGCCGATGCGCTTCAATTATGATGACAACTATTTCAGCCATCGCTTTCAGGGCATCCCGCAGGATGGCTATACCCCGCTGGTCGCGCGGCTGCTCGATCATCCACGGATCACCACCCATCTGAACACGCCCTATCGCCCCGACATGGCGGCCGCGCAGGATCACATCTTCTGGTCAGGCCCGCTGGACGGCTATTTCGGCTTCCGGCTCGGGCGGCTCGGCTACCGCACGCTTGATTTTGAACGCTTCACCGAGGATGGCGATTATCAGGGCTGCGCGGTGATGAACCACCCCGACGCCAAGGTGCCCTATACCCGCGTCACTGAACACAAGCATTTCGCACCTTGGGAAAGCCACGCGCAAACCGTGTGTTACCGCGAATATGCACGCGCGGCGGGCCCCGAGGATACGCCCTATTACCCCATCCGGCTCAGCGCGGAACAGGCGCTCTTGTCCGACTATCAAGCACTGGCCAAGGCCGAAGCCGGGGTCACCTTCGTGGGGCGGCTGGGCACCTATCGGTATCTCGATATGGATGTGACCATCCGCGAGGCCCTCGACACCGCCCGCCACTTCCTCGCCCAGCGTCGCTGACCCCACTCGGCCCAGTGCTCTGCGCCAAGTGCTCTGCGCCAAGCGCTCAGAACCTGTCGCGCAAGATCTGATGGCGCACCTGCGGCGCAAGAGCTTTGCCTCGTCGCGCGCGTGCCGCGCGTCTCCTCAGGCGCTTTTCACCCGAATGCACCGAGAGAAAGGATTAAAAAACTCTTAACGCTCACAGGTCATATCATTGATTTCAAACGATATTCCCATTCTGCCCACCGTGTTACACGGCCAAAAGCCCCCGGACCCGCTCCACAAAGTCCTCGCCCCTTTTTTCAAAGTTGGGGTATTGGTCAAAACTGGCCGCCGCCGGGGCCAGCAAGACCACTTCCCCCGGCTGCGCCTCCTCCGCCGCCCGCGCCACGGCCCGCTCCATCGTCTCGCAGATCTCATGCGGCGTCTGGCCCAACTGCAAGGCAAAGTCCCGCGCGGAATGGCCGATCAGATAGGCCTTCACGACGGGGCCCAGATGCGGCTGCAAGGCGGCGATCCCGCCATCCTTCCCCATCCCCCCCGCAATCCAGCGGATCGCAGGGAAGGCCTGCAAAGCCTTGGCCGCGCTGTCCACATTGGTGGCCTTCGAGTCGTTGATGAACCGGACCCCCTCCCGCTCACCCACCAGCTGGCTCCGGTGCGGCAGCCCGGCGAACGATTGGAACGCCCCCTCGATCAGCTTCGGCGCAATCCCCAGCGCCCGCACCGCAGCATAGGCCGCGCAGGCGTTCTGATGGTTGTGCGCCCCCGGCAATCCTGCCACGCCCCGCAGATCGATGCTGGCCACCTGCCGCCCTTTGCGCCACTCAGACAGGAACCCCTTGCGGGCAAAGACGCTCCACCCGAACTGATCCAGCTTTTGTCCCGAAGAAATCCGGATCACCCGGTCATCCTGTGGCCCCATGCTCAGTTGATTGGCCAGAAACTGCCCCTCGACCTCATCCACCCCGATCACGGCCCGGTCTGGCCCGCCTTCGGAAAAGAGCCGCCGCTTGGCCGCAAAATAGCCCCCCATCCCGTTGTGCCGATCCAGATGATCCGGCGACAGGTTCGTGAAAACCGCGACATCCGGGGTCAGCGCGCGGGCGAGGTCGGTCTGATAGCTGGAAAGTTCCAGCACCACCACCTCGCCATCCTGCGCAGGCTCGATCGACAAGACGCCCTTGCCGATATTGCCCGCCATCTGAACCGGCCGCCCCGCCACGTCGAGGATATGGCGGATCAGCGCCGTGGTCGTGGATTTTCCATTCGACCCTGTCACGCAGACCACGCGGGGCATGGTTTCGAAATTGTCCCAGTCAGCGGTCGCGAAGCTGCGGAAGAACAGGCCGATGTCATTGTCAACCGGCACCCCGGCCTGGAGGGCGCGGGCGATGAGCGGGTTGGGAACAGGATAGAGGTGAGGGATGCCGGGGCTGGTGATCAGGCAGGCCACGTCCTCGAAGGCACCGGCACGGCTGAGGTCGGTAAGGGTGAACCCTTCGGCTTCCGCCTTGGCGCGGGACTCGGGGCTGTCGTCCCACAAGAGCGGCGTGGCTCCCCCGGCGATCAGGGCGCGGGCGGTGGCGAGGCCTGACCGCCCCAAGCCCAGAACGGCGACCTTTGCGCCTGCGTAGCCCTTGACTGGAATCATCTGCCGCCCCCGTTTGCCTGACCCTTAGGGGATAGGGGATGGCGGGGGATCTTGGAAGAGGGCGGCGCGTCCGGCGGGTGAGAGGACGTAGCGCCCCTTGGCGGGGTGGTCGAACCAGCCGTAGTGATTGGCCAGAAGGATGCTGCCTGCCCGGGCGATGCCGGTGGCGCGCGCCAGTGTGGCGGGGCTTTGCGGATCGGGGGTTGCGGCCAGTGCCTCGGCCAGCCGGATCGCGTCCTGGCGGTAGGCGGTCATTCGTTTGATCCCGGTAGTGCCGCCGATATTGGGGTCGCCCTTGCGCTGGTGAAATTCCTTGAGAAGCCGCGCGGCCTTGGCGCTGTTCTTGCGGGGTTGGTAGGGGGCGGGGTCGAGGTGAGGCTCGACCTGACCGGCACGAACGGTCAGCAGGCCCAGACCGAGGCGGCGCAGGAGGGCCGTGAGGTCGCGGTAGCGATGGGTCCATTTGGGAGGCTGGGGGACGGCGAGGTAGACGTGGTCGAAGAGCCCCTGACGGGCCACGCCCTGAAGGATGAGGGAGAGGTTGAGGCTGGTTTTCAGCTCGACGATCAGAGGGGGGTCCTCGCCCCGGCAGGCCATCACATCGGCGGCCCCGACCTCGGCCTTGACGGTGTAGCCTTGGGCTTCGAGGAAGGCTTTGACGGGGGGGTAGAGGTCGGCTTCGCTCACAGGTTTCCCCCTGTGTTACACGGGATGGAATCAGATGATTTCAATGGCTTAGCCCTGCGAGATTCAGGATTTGTTAAGACTTCGCGGGCGCGTCTTCCCACAGATCGCGGCCGGGATGGGCGCGGGCGCGTTCGGTTGCCCAATGGCTGAGCCGATCCGGCACGGGCTGCGGCGGGCTGGAGGGATCGCCAAAGGCTTCGTAGCTGTAGAGCCGCAGCATTTGCAGGCGCAGGTGGCGCTGCAAGAGATCGCCGTCCAGATCGAGATCGGCCATCGCCTCGGTCAAGGCGCGCAAGACTCCGATGGGCGAAATCAGGCGCACCAAAAGCGGGATCGCCCAGACAAAGACGGGCGAGAAGGCAGGGGCATCCTCATCGGCTTCGCCGGGATAATGGTCGATGTGGCGGTAGAAGGCGGGCGAATGGCGGATGCGTTCTTCGGGCGGCGGCGCAGACAGATCGGGCGGAGGGGCGACATCCGCCTCGGGCGGGGGGTCCAGAGTTTCGAACCAAGCGCGGTTCTCTTCCTCGGTCTGCTCTGGCCGCTCTTCGGACGCGTCAGGATAGAGGTCTTCAATCTGATCCGCTGTGAGGTCATCGAAGCTGGGCGCACCTTCGAAGTGACGATCCGCCTGCGCCTGCGTGATGCTGAAAGGCGTGGCGATGCCGTGATGCGAGATGCAAGGCAAGAACCGCCCCAGAATCGCGCCGAGCGCCTCGGGCGTGGCGGGGCCGCGCAGGGGAAAGCCGCGCGAGGCCATCGCCGCGCCTTCGCTATGGGTCACATCGAGGATGCGCAGGCGGCTGTCAAAGCATGCCTTCGGCATGGCATCGGCGGCCAGCAGCGCACCCGGCATATCGGCGCTGCGCAGGAAGGCCAGCGAGTCATACTGCCCGAAGAGATCGGGCAAGCGGGTCAGGGCATGATAGCCTTCGGCCCCAAGGTCGGGCACAGGCCAGACGGTGCCGTGGCGCTGTGCGACCGTGTCATAAGGAGAGACGGGCCGCGCCAGATGCGCGCCGAGCGGGGCGAAAGGACCCGAGATCAGGCTTGCGAACCGACGTGACAGCACCGTGTGCAGAAGGCCGGAACGCGGCGAGGTGAGCTGGGTGATGAAATCTTCCAGCGCTTGGCGTGCATGGTTCTGCGCGGCGTCAAAGGCGGGGACGGCGGCGGCGACCGAAAGATGCGTTTTGGTGAAGCTGTCTTCATGGGGCCAGTAAGGCACGGCGCCGACGCCGAGCCGCTGCATGTCGGCAAAGCCCGCGAGGTCATAATCTGGCAGATTATAGATGACGGAGCCGAAAAAATCATCCGGGTCATCGGCCAAAGCGATGTGGTCTGGCAGATCCTTGGGATCGGGGTCTTTGCCATGCACCGCGCGGTGATCGTCGATCATGGCCTGTTTGCGCGCGGCCAGAACGGCGCGCAGCACGTCATTGGGCCGCTGGTCGCGGCGGTAATCTTCAAAGAGCCGCGCGTGCGTCAGATGCGCGCCCGCCAAGGCGGTGGCGTGCATGGCGCGGATCACATCGCGCAGGCGGTCTTGCAGGGCGTTGGTTTCTTCGACCAGTGCGGTGATTTCGGGCTGGTAGATATCCAGAAGCGCGATGGTGCGTTCCTTTTCGGCCGATTGCACCGAGCGCAAGGCGAGGAGGAGCGCCACTGACGAGGCGACGGCCGAAATGGCGAGGCCGACTGTGGATTGCAGCAGCGGATAGGCGGCAGAATCGCCGCTGGAGAGCGGATCGTCCGACAACAGCCGCACCCAGACAAGGATGGTGGCAAAGACGAAGGAGGCAAGGATGATGAGCAGGACCAGAAGCCCGCTGCATATCAGGAGCTTTCTGGCCTGCATCTTGCGGCTTACCTTACCTTGAGTGTCGCCAGCCCGATCAGGGCGAGGATCAGGCTGATGATCCAGAAGCGGATGACGATTTGCGGCTCTGCCCAGCCTTTCTTCTCGAAATGGTGGTGGATCGGGGCCATCAGGAAGACCCGTTTGCCGGTGCGTTTGAAGTAGAGCACCTGAATGATGACGCTGAGCGCCTCAACCACAAAGAGGCCGCCGACGATGGCGAGCACGATTTCATGCTTGGTGCAAACAGCGATGGCACCGAGCGCGCCGCCCAAGGCAAGGCTGCCGGTGTCGCCCATGAAAACGGCGGCGGGGGGGGCGTTATACCAAAGGAACCCCATGCCGCCGCCAAAGAGCGCGGCGCAGAAGATCAGAAGCTCGCCCGTGCCCGGCACGAAATGGACGCCAAGGTATTGGGTGTAATTGAAGTTGCCCACCACATAGGCAATCACGCCCAAGGTGCCGGCGGCGATCATCACCGGCATGATGGCCAGCCCATCGAGCCCGTCGGTGAGGTTCACCGCATTGGCAGCGCCCACGATCACGATCATGCCAAAGGGGATGAAGAAGAAGGACAGGTTCAGCAGCAGGTCTTTCAGGAAGGGAAAGGCCAACTGATTGGTGAGTTCCGGCGGGTGGAAGCTGCTGGCGGCGAAGGCGGCGAGCAGGGCGATGAGCAATCCGGCAGAAAAGCGCACCTTGCCCGAGACGCCCTTGGTGTTTTGCTTGGTGACCTTGGCGTAATCATCGGCAAAGCCGATGAGGCCGAAGGCGACGGTGACGAGCATCACGATCCAGACATAAGGGTTGTCGAGCCGCGCCCAGAGCAGCGTGGAAAAGATCAAGGCCGAGAGAATCAGCAGCCCGCCCATGGTGGGGGTGCCGGCCTTGGCGAAATGGGTGGCCGGGCCGTCATCGCGGATGGGCTGGCCCTTGCCCTGCTTGCGGCGCAGGATGTTGATGAGCGGCTGGCCGAAGAGGAAGCCGAAGATCAGCGCGGTCAGGAAGGCGCCGCCGGCCCGAAAGGTGATGTAGCGGAAGAGGTTGAAAAAATCCCCCCCCGCCGAGAATTCGGTCAGCAGATACAACATTTACGCGGTCCCTTCTGTTGGGGCGTTGCCTTGGCCCATTTTGCGCAGGGCGTCAACGACGAGGCTGACCTTTGAGCCTTTGGAGCCTTTGACCAGAACAATATCGCCGGCGTCGACGAGTTGGCGCGCATGGGCGGCCAGTTCGGGCGCGGTGTCCACCCAATCGCCGCGCTGTTTACGCGGGAGGGCGGCGTGCAGGGCGCGCATGCGCGGCCCGACACAATGGATGGTGTGGATCGCCTCGAGCCCCGGATGGCGGGCAATGGCGGCGTGCAGGGCGGACTCGGTGGGGCCAAGTTCCAGCATGTCGCCCAGAATGGCGATGCGGCGGCCCTGCCCCACCCGGCCCACGCCGTTTTCGGGCTGGGCGGCGATCAGCACGTCAAGGCTTGCGGCCATGGAGGCGGGGTTGGCGTTGAAGGCGTCGTCGATCAGCTGGAAGCTGGTCTCCTCGACCCGGTCGAGGTGGATGGTTTCCCGGGTGCCGCGGCCTTGCGGGGGCAGCCAGTTGCCGATGTCACAGGCCGAGAGGGCCGGATCACAGCCGAGCGCGTCGGCCACCCCAAGCGCGCCAAGCGCGTTGAGGGCGAAGTGCTTGCCGGGGGTGCGCACCTTGAACAGCACCGGACGCCCGGCGCAGGTGGCCCGCACGACCGTCGCCTCGTCGGTGAGGTCGACATGATCGAGGTGATACGCCGCCCCGGGGGTGGTGCCAAACAGCAAGGCCTTGGCGCCGACCGCTGCGGCCTTGGCGGTGAGGATCGGCGTGGTGGGCAGGTCGGCATTCAGCAAGGCGGTGCCGCCGGGCACGAGGCCTTCGATGATGGCGGCCTTTTCATGGGCGATGCCCTCGAGGCTTTCAAAGGCTTCGAGATGCGCGGCGGCGACGGTGGTGATCATCACCACATGCGGGGCGGCGAGACGGGATAGGGGGGCGATCTCGCCCGGGTGGTTCATCCCGATCTCGATCACGGCGAAATCGGCATCGGCGGGCATCCGCGCCAGCGTCAGCGGCACGCCCCAGTGGTTGTTGTAGCTGGCCTCGGCGGCATGGACATCGCCTTGGCCGCCCAGAATCGCGCGCAGCATTTCCTTGGTGCTGGTCTTGCCGACCGAGCCTGTCACGCCGACCACCTTGGCGCGGGTGCGGGCGCGGGCGAAGCGGCCCAGATCTTCGAGCCCGCGCAGCACATCGGGCACGATCAGCAGCGGCGCATCGGCGGCGACGCCTTCGGGACGGCGGCTGACGAGGGCGGCGGCGGCGCCTTTTTGCAAGGCTTGGGCCACGAAATCATGGCCATCGCGCACATCGGCCAGCGCCACGAACAGATCGCCGGGGCGCAGGGTGCGGGTGTCGATGGAGACACCCTTGGCCTGCCACGTCGCGGTGCATTGGCCGCCCGTCGCGGCCACGGCGTCGGCGGAGGTCCAGAGCGGTGTTGCGGTCATCAGATCACCCCATCCAGCGCGGCCACGGCAACGCTGGCCTGTTCGACATCGTCAAAAGGATAGACCTGACCGGCGATGGTCTGGCCGGTTTCATGGCCTTTGCCCGCGATCAGCAGCGCGTCGCCGGGTTGCAGCGCATCGACGCCGCGCAGGATGGCTTCGGCGCGGTCGCCCACTTCGGTCGCCTGAGGGCAGGCGGCCATGATGGCGGCGCGGATCGCGGCGGGGTCTTCGCCGCGCGGGTTGTCATCGGTGACGAACAGCACATCGGCATGGGCCGCCGCCGCCGCCCCCATCAAGGGGCGCTTGCCGGTGTCACGGTCGCCACCGGCGCCGAACACGATGACGATGCGGCCCATCACATGCGGGCGGAGCGCGCGCAGGGCGGTTTCGATGGCATCGGGCGTATGGGCGTAATCAACATAAACCGCCGCGCCATTGGCGCGCGTGGCGGCCAGTTGCATCCGACCGCGCACACCCGCAAGCTTGGGGAGCGTGGCGAAGACCGCTTGCGGGTCATCGCCCGAGGCGATGGCAAGGCCTGCGGCCAGCGCCACATTCTCGGCCTGAAAGCCGCCGACGAGGTTGAGGCGCGTCATGTAGGGCTGACCCTGCCACGAAAAGCGCAGATCCTGACCGGTGGCGTCATAGCGTTGCGACAGGAGGCGCAGGTCGGCCCCCTGCCCGTGACCGATGGTCATGGTGGGCAGGTTGCGATTGAGGCAAAGCTCGACAATATCTGAGCCATGCGCCCCGTTGAGGTTCACCACCGCCACCGCATCATCGGGCAAGAGCCGGGTGAAGAGCGCGGCCTTGGCGGCCAGATAGGCCTCCATCGTGCCATGGTAATCCAGATGGTCTTGCGTGAGGTTGGTGAAGCCTGCGGCACACAGACGGACACCATCCATCCGGCGCTGGTCGAGCCCGTGGGACGAGGCCTCCATCGCGCCATGGGTCACCCCGGCGGCGGCGGCCTGTGCCAAGACGCTTTGCAAGGTGATGGCGTCGGGCGTGGTATGGGCCGAGGGCGCGGTCCAAGCGCCTTCGACCCCGGTGGTGCCGATGTTGATGGCGGCATGGTCCAGCGCTTCCCAGATCTGCCGGGTGAAGGTGGCGGCGCTGGTTTTGCCATTGGTGCCGGTGACGGCGACCATGCGCGGGGGCTGCGCCCCGAACCAGAGGGCGGCGGCGCGGGCCAGCGCTTCGCGCGGGTCTTCGACCACGATCACGGCGGGCGCATCGGGGGGAAGCAGGCGCACACCTGCGGCATCGGTCAGGATGGCCACGGCGCCTTGCGCGATGGCGGTCGCGGCAAAGGTGGCGCCATGCACGCGGGTGCCCGGCAGCGCGGCAAAGAGAAAGCCGGGCTGCACCGCCCGGCTGTCCACCGTCAGGCCGGTCAGGACAGGGTTTGCCCCTGCCCTTGGGGTCAGCCCCAGATCTGCCAAAGTGGCGCGGCGGGTCGCCGGATGCGGTGCCATGTCATATCCCCTCAGTTCCGGACGGCTGTTAGCGTATCCACCGGGGGGGCTTCAACACTTGGGCGAATCCCGAGCAGCGGTGCGATGCGGCGGGTGATCTCGGCGGCGACAGGCACCGCCGTCCAGCCCGCGGTGCGGCGCGGTTCGGTGCCGCTGGTTTCCACCGGCTCGTCCAAGGTGACAAGCACGACATATTTCGGATCGGAGGCCGGGAAGACAGAGGCGAAGGTGTTGATCACCTTGTCTTTGTAATACCCGCCGGTGCGCTTGGGCTTGTCGGCGGTGCCGGTTTTGCCCGCGACTTCGTAGCCTTCCACCTCGGCCATGCTGGCGGTGCCGCGCGTCACCACCTGACGCAGCATTTCCACCGACGCATCGGCCACTTCTTCGCGCATTACCCGCACGCCCGGCTGCGGGCCCGCCTGTTTGAGCAGCGTGGGTTTGACGGTGATTCCCCCATTGGCGATGGTGGCATAGGCGGCGGCAAGGTGCAGCGGGCTGGCCGACATGCCGTGGCCGTAAGAGGTGGTGATGGTCACGATGTCGGGCCAGCGGGCGGGCAGCAGCGGCTTGGCGCCGGGGGCTTCGGTAAGTTCGATCGGGGTGGGATCGAAGAAGCCCAGCGATTTCAGGAAGGCCTGCTGGCGCAAACCGCCGATTTGCAGCGCAAGGCGGGCGGTGCCCACGTTGGAGGATTTCACGATCACATCGGTGACCGTGGCGAGGGGGCCGTAATTCTTGTTCTGGAATTCGCGGATGCGGTGGCGGCCCCATTGCATGGGGGCATTGGCATCGACCAGCGTGTCGGGGCCGACCATGCCCAGTTCCATCGCCTGCGCGGTGGCAAAGATCTTGAAGGTGGAGCCCAGTTCATAAACCCCCTGCACCGCGCGGTTGAACAGCGGGCTGTCACCGGGTTCGGCATCCTTGGGCAGCACCGGGTTGGGGCGGTTGTTGGGGTCGAAGGCGGGCAGACTTGCCATCGACACGACTTCGCCGGTTTTCACATCCATGATGATGGCGGCGCCGCCTTTGGCGTTCATCATGGTGATGCCCGCATCAAGGATTTCCTCGACGGCGGCCTGAACGGTGAGGTCGAGCGACAGTTCGAGCGGGGTGGCCGAGAGGGCGGGATCGCGCAGCCGCGCATCCATGGCCCGCTCGATCCCGGCGGTGCCGATGACTTCGGCGGAATGCACGCCTTCGGCGCCAAAGGAGGTGCCGCCCAGCACATGCGCGGCCAGCGTGCCGTTCGGATAGAGGCGCATTTCGCGCGGGCCGAACAACAGGCCCGGATCGCCGATGTCATGCACGGCTTGCATCTGCTCGGGGCTGAGCACCTTGCGCAGCCACATGAAGCTGCGGCCATCGGTGAAGCGGCGGGTCAGATCTTCGGCGTTGAGTTCGGGGAAGATGGCGGCGAGTTCGCCTGCGACGCGCGCCGGGTCCACCATGTCTTTCGGATGCGCATAGAGCGCGTGGGTCAGCATGTTGGTGGCCAGCACGCGGCCATTGCGATCGGTGATGTCGGCGCGCTGGGCGAGGATTTCGGCGCCAGAGGCAAAGGAGCGCGGTTCTGCGGCCTCGGTGGTGGCGACAAGGCCCATGCGCATGCCGATGGCAGAGAAGGCGACAAAGAACGCAAGCCCCAGCACCAGAAGCCGCACCTCGGCGCGGTTGCGCGAGGCGTCGCGGATCTGTTCATGGCGAAGGCGCAGATTCTCGCGTTCGATCACATCGGGGTTTTCGCCTTGGGCGCGGGCCTTGAGGATGCGGGCGAGCGGGCGGAGGGGGGTGCGGGTCACAGCGGTTCCTCCTCGGGGTTCAGCTGGCCATGGACCATGACGGAGTTGTTGAGGTCGCCGAAAAATTCCTCGACCGCCGGATAAGAGATCGTGGCGGTGTCGCCGAATTGCGACGGCTCGAGCGGCAGAAGGCCAAGGCGTTCAAAGTTGAGCGCGGCGAGTTCGCGCAGGCGGTCGGGGCGGTTGAGATAGGCCCATTCGGCACGCTGGAGCGCGAGAGCCTCACGCAGGCCCGCGATTTCGGAATTGAGGCGCGACACGTCGCGCAAGGCTTGGCGGGTGTCGTAATGTTCGCGGTAGGCCCAGAACCCAAGGCCCAGCACGGCGATGAAGGACAGAACATAGATGACGGGGCGCATCAGCGGCGGCCTTTCTTCTGAGCGGGCGGTTCGGGCAGGCCAAGCGCGGCGGGATCGACGCTTTGCGCAGGCGCCGCGGTGCGGCGACCGATGCGCAGCTTGGCCGAGCGCGCGCGGGGGTTGTCTTCCAGCTCGGCCTCATCGGGGCCGACGGCGCGCTTGGTGACCAGATCAAAGCGCGCGGTGTTCAGCGCGGTTTGCGGCGCGTAGCGGTTGGCGTTTGATTCGCTGCCCGAGGCCTGCTGGAAAAAGCGTTTCACGATGCGGTCTTCCAAGGAGTGGAAGCTGACGACCGCCAGAAGCCCGCCGGGTTTGAGCGCGCGTTCGGCGGCCATCAGGCCTTCGGCCAGTTCGGTGAATTCGGTGTTCACCGCGATGCGGATGGCTTGGAAGCTGCGGGTGGCGGGGTGGCTTTGCCCCGGTTTGGGGCGCGGCAGGCAGCGCGCCACGATTTCGGCGAGCTGCAGCGTGGACTCGATCGGCGCGCGGCTGCGGTGTTCGACGATCGCGCGCGCGATGCGGCGCGAGGCGCGTTCTTCACCGTAGTGATAGAGGATATCGGCCAGCCGGGTTTCGTCGGCGGTGTTCACCAGATCGGCGGCGGAGGGCCCGTCTTGCGACATCCGCATGTCGAGGGGGCCGTCTTTCATGAAGGAAAACCCGCGCTCGGCCTGATCGAGCTGCATGGAGCTGACGCCCAGATCCAGCACCACGCCATCGAGCGGCTGCGGCGCGTAGTGGTCAAGGTTGGAGAAGGTGCCGGGCACCAGCGTCAGACGGTCGCCATAGGTGCCGCGCCAGCGTTGCGCCATCTCCAGCGCCAGCGGGTCACGGTCGACCCCGATGACATCGGCCCCGGCGTCGAGCAGCGCGCGGGCATAGCCCCCTGCCCCGAAGGTGCCATCCAGCCAAAGCCCGCCGATGGGGGCGCAGAGGTCCAGAATGGGGCGCAAAAGCACCGGGATATGGGGGGCGCGACCCTGATCGTGATCGCCGGTCTCTGCCATCTCACCCTACCTTTGGGTAACGGCCAACCACCGCAAGGGCATCTTCACCGTCATCATCTTCGTCATCATCGCTGAACAGGTCTCGATACACATCGCCGCGCCACAGCGAAAAGCGGTCAGTCGCGCCGGCAAGGGCGGAGTCGACGCCGTCCTTGATCATCTCGGGCGTGATGCCCAGCTTTTCGCGCACGGGGCCGGGCAGGACGATGCGGCCATCGTCATCGATTTCCACCGTGGCCGAGCGGGTGATGAGGTCACGTTCGGCCTTGATCCGGTCCTTGCTGCCCAAGGGGATGCTTTCCACCCATTTCGCCAGCGCATCGGCCCCGGCCATGGAATAGCAATCGCAGAACTGCCGGTTCTTGCCGCCATAGACGATGATCATGCGGGTGCGGGGGCTGTCGGAGGTGCGGGTATCGCCAGCGTCGAGGACACGCCGAAACGGTGCCGGGATCAGCACCCGGGCTTTCGAATCTACCTTCTGGTAGTATTCACCGCGAAACATGTCCGACATATTTGCTGAGCTTGCGCCCGTCCCTTTCCGATCTTCCAGCCCCGGATGGGGCATCTTTCGCAGCCCCGGACGGGGCCAAAACCTTGGGCCAGAAATGGGAACGGCGGACCGAGCTGCTGCCACTGCTCGATCCGCCGCCTGTCCCATCGCTGGGCGTCCAGCTACGCGCGCCACCTGGGGGAGATGTCTGCTCGCTCACGCGCCGGATCTGTGTTGTCTAAACGGGTTTGCCTGTATGAAGCCTGACTGTTTCGCCTGTTCGCGGTCTTTGAAGCTGCCGCTGCTGTTCGTACTGCCCGTTTCGATGTTGCTAGGGATGCCACGGGATCATCTGGGAAGCAACGGGAATTTTCGGGCGCAAGTGGGCAGATTTGGTTTCAGCCCCCCGAAGAAAACATCATCTAGCCCTCTTGCCCAACAAAATGCAGCGGAAAACCCGCTATCACGACCGCGTGAACGCTATATCTAGTGAGCGTGATTTTTTCCCAGACATTCCCGGACAGATCTGGCGAGCCTCAGATGACCCGGGGACAATTGCACATTTGCAACAGGCACATGCGGGAGAAATGGAAAAATCCGGGCTGTTCACCCGGATTTCCCAGAAAATCCCAAGTCCGTGATTCGGCGTGATCGCGGTTTCCCGGGCCGTCCCGGCTGATCCCGCCGGGCCTAGGCCATGCCCCCGGCGATGAGCCGATGGGCGATGCGGGCATAGGCTTCGGCCTCGGGGGCGTCGGTGGCGGCGATGGGGGTGCCGCTGTCGCCCGCCTGCCGCACCGCAAGGGTCAGCGGCAATTCGCCCAAGAAAGGCAGATCAAGGCGATGGGCATCGGCCTGCACGCCGCCGTGACCAAAGATCTGGGTTTCATGCCCGCAATTGGGGCAGCAGAAGGTGGACATGTTCTCGATCAGGCCCAGCACCGGGGTCTTGAGCTTTTGGAACATATCAAGCGCCTTGCGGGCATCCAGAAGCGCCACATCCTGCGGGGTGGAAACGACGATGGCCCCGGTCAGTTGCGTGCGCTGGCACAGGGTAAGCTGGATGTCACCGGTGCCGGGGGGCAGGTCGATGAGCAGGATGTCCAGCGGCCCCCAAGCCACTTGTGTGAGGAGTTGTTGCAGCGCGCCCATGATCATCGGCCCGCGCCAGATCACCGCCTCGTCCTCTTTGAGCATGAGGCCGAGCGACATCATGGTGACACCATGCGCGCGCAAGGGTTCGATGATCTTGCCATCCGGGCTGCCGGGGCGGCGGTTGACGCCCATCATGCGCGGCTGGCTGGGGCCGTAGATATCGGCATCGAGCAGGCCGACGCGGCGGCCTTGGCGGGCAAGCGCGACTGCGAGGTTGGACGAGACCGTGGATTTGCCCACCCCGCCCTTGCCCGAGCCGATGGCGATGATGCGGTCGATTCCCGCCAGCTTTTGCGGCCCGCCCTGTTGCGGTGTCGGGTGCTGGCCGATCTTGAGCGCGGGGGCGACCTGCCCCGGCGGCGGCGCGGCGGGCTTGGCCGCAGGACCATGCGCGGTGGTAACCGCCTGCACAGTGGCCACGCCGGGCAGCGCGCGCACCGCCGATTCCGCCTGAGGCTGAAGGGCCGCGACCGCGCGCGCGATCTCGGGGCTGGGCGCTTCGATCACGAAACGGACGCTGGCCCCGCCCGACGATTCGTCGATGGAGAGCGCGCGGATCATGTCTTGCGAGACCAGATCCCCCCCCTGTGGCAGCTTGACGCGCGCCAGAGCCGCCATGACTTCACTGTGCGAGACACCCATTGTTGTTTTCCTTTTGCCTGTCCTTGCGGCACAGTTGCGATCTTTGCCCGAAAGCTCAAGGTTTGCTTGACCAAACGCTCAAATTTTGCGCGAAGGCGCTGTAATTAATGACGTTTCTGTGACAGCCAGCCATGCGGTTGCTGCATGGCGGCATTGCGCCGGGGAGCTATTGTGCAGTTGCAGCATTTGCCCCATGTTACCCCTAACAACGCGGCAGAACGCTGCAACCGAAATCGAAGCAAGAGGCTAGACGACCATGGCTTATGTAAACTCCTCGCGTGCTGCGTCTTACGGCATCGCTGACCGGGCGGCGGCCATCGTGAAATCCATTCGCGTCGGTCTGGAACGTCGTCGGGTGTTCAAGCAGACGGTGCGTGAACTGCAAGCGCTCTCGAACCGCGAATTGGCGGATCTGGGCATCCACCGCAGCATGATCACCCGGGTTGCCAATGAGGCAGCCTACGGCAAGTAAGGTTCTTTGCGAGGCCCCCTCCTCCTCCCTGGGGCCTGTAGCAAAAGCGTCGGCATCTTTCTCCTCCCTGATGCCGACGCCCCTTTAAACCGGAGCACGCGCTCCTATCTGATACGGGAAGCCCACTCCTCCTCCCTTGGGCTTTTCGGAACAGCGGCACTCTCTCTCCTCCTCCCTGAGGGTGCCGCGGATCATTCGAGGGAACGACTTTTTAAGGTCTGACCCTTACCACAGTTCGAACGGCTCCTCCTCCTCCCTGAGCCGGTCGGATCAGCGGCGGCCCCCTCCTCCTCCCTGGGGTCGCCGCGCCCGAAATTCGAGGGCCAGATCCTTGCGGGTCTTCTCCCTCACCTCAGTTCGAACGGCTCCTCCTCCTCCCTGAGCCGGTCGGATCAGCGGCGGCCCCCTCCTCCTCCCTGGGGTCGCCGCGCCCGAAATTCGAGGGCCAGATCCTTGCGGTTCTTTCCCTCACCTCCGTTCGAACGGCTCCTCCTCCTCCCTGAGCCGGTCGGATCAGCGGCGGCCCCCTCCTCCTCCCTGGGGTCGCCGCGCCCGAAATTCGAGGGTCGGATCCTTGCGGGTCTTCTCCCTCACGACGGTTCGATCCTGCCCCCTCCTCCTCCCTGGGGTTGGATTGAAAAGCGGAACCTGACGCCCCCTCCTCCTCCCTGGGGTTCGGGTTCCCTGATAGGCCGGCCCCCTCCTCCTCCCTGGGGTTGGTCGTGAATGATGCGGCGGCGCCCCTCCTCCTCCCTGGGCGTCGCCGTTTTCATTTTCGGGACTTGCGATTGCCGGGCCGGGCCGGGATAGTCGCGGCAAACGGGGGCGATATGCGGATTTCTTTGATTTCGGCGGCACTTGTGGCGGCACTGGTCGGTTATGGCTCGACCATTGCGCTGGTGCTCGCGGCGGCTTTGGCGGTGGGCGCGGATGCGGGCCAGACCGCAAGCTGGGTGCTGGCGATCTCGCTGGCCAAGGCGGTGGGGTCGGCGTGGCTGTCGGTGTGGAATCGGGTGCCGGTGGTGCTGGCGTGGTCCACCCCCGGGGCGGCGCTGATCGCGGCGACCACGGGGGTCACGATGGCGCAAGCGGTGGGCGCCTTTGTGCTGGCGGGGGCCTTGGTCGCGCTGACGGCGGCGGTGCGGCCTTTGGGGCGGTTGGTGGCGGCGATCCCGGACGGGATTGCGGCGGCGATGCTGGCGGGGGTGCTGCTGCCGTTTTGCTTGCGCGGCGCAGGGGCGGCCGAATCGGCGCCGGGGCTGGTGCTGCCGATGGTGGCGGTGTTTGCGCTGGTGCGGCTGTGGAATCCGGCGCTGGCGGTGCTGGCGGCTTTGGCGGCGGGGGTGGCGCTGGCGTTTGGCACCGGGGCGGCGCTGCTGCCCGCGCTTGAGCTTGCGGCCCCGGCGCTGGTCTTCGTGATGCCGGACTGGGATATGGGCGTGCTGATCGGTCTGGGGGTGCCGCTCTATCTGGTGACGATGGCAAGCCAGAACCTGCCCGGTTTCGCGGTGATGCGGGCGGCAGGCTATGAGCCGCCGGTGACGCGGGCGCTGGCCGTAACCGGGGGGATTTCCGCCGTTTCGGCGCTGTTTGGCGCGCATACGGTGAATATGGCGGCGATCACGGCGGCGATCTGCATGGGCGATGACGTGCATCCCGACCGCAGCCAGCGCTGGAAGGTGGGGCTGGCCTATGCCGGGGCTTGGGTGGCTTTGGGGCTGTGCTCGCCGCTGATTCTGCTGTTGCTGGCGGCCTTGCCGCCACAGGTGATGGGGGCCTTGGTGGCGCTGGCGCTGCTGGGGCCGCTGATGGGCGCGCTGACCGGGGCCTTTGCCAGTGCGGAAACGCGCTTTGCCGCCACCATCACGCTGGCGGTGGGCGGGTCTGGCGTGGTGGTGTTTGGCGTGGGCGCGGCCTTTTGGGGGCTGGTCGCGGGCTTGGCGATCTATGGGCTGGAGCGGGCCAAACGCGGCTGACCCGCCGCACGGTCAGAACGGCACTTCACTCGCAGGGGTGACAAAGCGGGCAACCAGCTTTTTCGGGCCCGCATGTTCGAAATCCACATCCAGCTTGTCGCCTTCGATTTCGGTCACGCGACCATAGCCGAACTTCTGGTGAAACACCCGGTCGCCGATGGAGAAGGCGGAAATCGCCTCGGCGTCGATGGTGAGGTGCCGGGTTTCGCGCGGTTGCTGCACCGGGCGCTGCGTTGCCCCTTGCAGACGGCGCCAGCCGGGGGAGTTGTAGACATCGGCCTTGGACACCCGTTCCTCGAGCGCGGAGCCAAAGCCGACAGTGGCCGCCGCACCGAAACCGCCGCCGTAAAGGCCGGGCGGGGTCAGCACCTCGACATGATCGCTGGGGAGTTCGTCGATGAAGCGGCTGGGAAGCTGGCTTTGCCACTGGCCATAGACGCGGCGGTTGGAGGCGAAAGAGATGGTGCAGAGCGATTCGGCTCGGGTGATGCCGACATAGGCAAGGCGGCGCTCTTCCTCGATCCCCTTGAGGCCCGATTCGTCCATGCTGCGCTGGCTGGGGAACAGCCCGTCTTCCCAACCGGGCAGGAAGACCACCGGAAACTCCAGCCCCTTGGCCGCGTGCAGCGTCATGATGGTGATCTTCTCGGACGCTTCCTCGGTTTCATTGTCCATGATGAGGCTGACGTGTTCGAGGAATCCTTGCAGATTGTCGAATTGCTCGAGCGCCTTCACCAGTTCCTTGAGGTTGTCGAGCCGCCCCGGCGCCTCGGGCGTTTTGTCGTTTTGCCACATGGCGGTGTAGCCCGATTCGTCCAAGATCATCTCGGCCAGAGCGATATGGTTGTAATCGGGTTTCAGAGTGATCTGGTGCCAGCGGTCGACGCCTTCGACGAACTGGCGCAGCTGACCGCCGCCCTTGCCGCCGATCACCGCTTTGGCCACCGCTTCGCGCGCGCCGTCCAGAAGCGGCACTTCGGCCGCACGGGCAAGGCGCTGGATTTCGCCCTGCGCCTTGTCACCCAGCCCGCGTTTGGGGGTGTTGATGACGCGTTCAAAGGCCAGATCATCCTCGGGTGAGACGGCGAGGCGGAAATAGGCCATCGCGTCACGGATTTCCTGACGTTCATAGAATCGCGGGCCGCCGATCACGCGGTAGGGCAGACCGATGGTGAGGAAGCGGTC
Source organism: Pseudorhodobacter sp. MZDSW-24AT (assembly GCF_002794355.1). Taxonomy (GTDB): domain Bacteria; phylum Pseudomonadota; class Alphaproteobacteria; order Rhodobacterales; family Rhodobacteraceae; genus Pseudotabrizicola. Next base: position 27,736 of record NZ_PGOI01000014.1, read on the forward strand.
TTCAAAAGCGCGCATCTGATGCGAGGCGCGCACCAGAATTGCCTGATGGTCAAGGCTGACCGGGTCCATGCCCCGGGTGCCGCGTTGCAGCGATTCGGCCTCTTCGCCGATCCAGCGCGCCTCTTCCTCGCCATCCCAATGGCCGATGAGGCGGACTTTCTCGCCCGCCTCCCCTGCTGTCCACAGGGTCTTGCCAAGGCGCCCTTTGTTCGCGGCAATGACCCCGCTTGCGGCGGCAAGGATATGGGCGGTGGAGCGGTAATTCTGTTCCAGCTTGATGACGGTCGCGCCGGGAAAATCCTTTTCAAAGCGCAGGATGTTGCCCACCTCGGCCCCGCGCCAGCCGTAGATGGACTGGTCGTCATCGCCCACGCAGCAGATGTTTTTATGCGCCTGCGCCAGAAGCCGCAGCCAGAGGTATTGGCAGATGTTGGTGTCTTGGTATTCGTCCACCAGAATATAGCGGAACCAGCGCTGATACTGGCCCAGCACATCGGGATGCGCCTGAAAGATGGTGACGCAGTGGAGGAGCAGATCGCCGAAATCGGTGGCGTTCAGGGTGCGCAGGCGGTCTTGGTAGGCGGCGTAAAGCTCGGTCCCCATATTGTTGAAGCCCGAGGCTTCGGCAGAGGGAACCTTCATCGGCGTCAGCGCGCGGTTCTTCCAGCCGTCGATCATTCCGGCCAGCATGCGGGCGGGCCAACGCTTTTCATCGATATTTGCAGCCGAGATCAGTTGTTTGAGCAGGCGAATCTGATCGTCAGTGTCGAGAATGGTGAAATTCGGCTTCAGCCCTGCCAGTTCGGCGTGGCGGCGCAAGATTTTCACCGAGAGCGAGTGGAAGGTGCCCATCCAAGGCATGCCCTCGGACCGTTCGCCCAACAGCCGGGCCACACGCTCTTTCATCTCGCGCGCGGCCTTGTTGGTGAAGGTGACGGCGAGGATTTCGTTCGGACGCGCGCGCCCCATGTGCAACAGATGGGCGATGCGGCTGGTGAGTGCTTTGGTCTTGCCGGTGCCCGCGCCCGCGAGCATCAGGACGGGGCCATCCAAGGCCTCGACCGCTGCGCGTTGGGCGGGGTTCAGGTCGTCGAGATAGGGCGCAGGCCGAGCGGCCATGGCGCGCTGTGACAGCGGCACCTGTTGCGGCGCGGCGGCGGCCTCGAAGGCGTCGTTTTCATCCCAATCGGTCATGCGTCCGTTATACGCCGGATTGAGGCGATGAAAAGCGTCTGTTCGCGACTTGTTCACATTTTCCCTGCAGAAAGGCGGGATTTCGCAGGTGCAAAGATTGCCCTGCATATTTCGCAAACTTTGCAGTTTGGTGACACAGCGCCCTTGCGCTGCAGTGCGGCGCCAATAGAGTGAGGCGGATTGCCGCGCCTGTGATGCGCCGCGCGCATGCCTTTAAGGGAGAAAACCATGCCCGAGTTCAGCAAAATTCTTGTCGCCAACCGGGGAGAAATCGCCATTCGTGTGATGCGGGCCGCGAATGAGATGGGCAAGAAAACGGTGGCGGTGTTCGCGGAAGAGGACAAGCTGAGTCTGCACCGGTTCAAGGCGGATGAAGCCTATCGGATCGGCGAGGGTCTGTCGCCGGTGGGGGCGTATCTGTCGATCCCCGAGATCATCCGTGTGGCCAAGATGTGTGGCGCGGATGCGATTCATCCGGGCTATGGGCTGCTGTCGGAAAACCCTGATTTCGTGGATGCCTGCGATCAGGCTGGCATCATCTTTATCGGGCCGCGCGCCGAGACGATGCGCGCGCTGGGGGATAAGGCGAGCGCCCGGCGGGTGGCGGTCGAGGCCGGGGTGCCGGTGATTCCGGCCACGGAAGTGCTGGGCGAGGATATGGCCGCGATCAAGGCCGAGGCGAAGGCGGTGGGCTACCCGCTGATGCTCAAAGCGTCTTGGGGCGGTGGCGGGCGCGGGATGCGGCCGATCCTGGCCGAGGAGGAGCTGGAGGCCAAGGTGCGCGAAGGGCGGCGCGAGGCCGAAGCCGCCTTTGGCAATGGCGAGGGCTATCTGGAAAAGATGATCCTGCGCGCGCGCCATGTGGAGGTGCAGATTCTGGGCGACAAGCATGGCCAGATCTATCACCTGTGGGAGCGCGATTGCACGGTGCAGCGGCGCAACCAGAAGGTGGTGGAGCGCGCCCCTGCCCCCTATCTGACCGAGGCGCAGCGGGCCGAGGTTTGCGAGATGGGCCGCAAGATTTGTGCCCATGTGAATTACGAATGCGCGGGCACTGTCGAATTCCTGATGGATATGGACTCGGGCAAGTTCTACTTCATCGAGGTGAACCCGCGCGTGCAGGTGGAGCATACCGTGACCGAAGAGGTGACGGGCATCGACATCGTGCAGGCGCAGATCCTGATTGCCGAGGGCAAGACGCTGGCCGAGGCGACGGGGGTGGCGGATCAGTCGGGCGTGCGGCTGAACGGCCATGCGCTGCAATGCCGGGTGACGACGGAAGACCCGCTGAACAATTTCATCCCCGATTATGGCCGCCTGACCGCCTATCGCAGCGCCACCGGCAACGGGATTCGTCTGGATGGCGGCACCGCCTATGCGGGGGGTGTGATCACCCGCTATTATGATTCGCTGTTGGTGAAGGTGACGGCCCATGCGCAGACGCCGGAAAAGGCGATTGCGCGGATGGACCGCGCCTTGCGCGAGTTCCGGATTCGCGGTGTGGCGACGAATATCGAATTCGTCATCAACCTGTTGAAGCACCCGACCTTTCTGGATGACAGCTACACCACCAAGTTCATCGACACGACGCCGGATCTGTTTGCCTTCCGCAAGCGGCGGGACCGGGCGACCAAGATCCTGACCTATATCGCCGATATCACGGTGAACGGGCACCCCGAGACGGCGGGCCGCGCCAAGCCCCCGGCCGAGGCCAAGGCGCCCAAAGCGCCGCCCTTGCGCTCTGAGCCCGCGATGGGCACCCGCAACCTGCTGGAACAAAAAGGTCCGCAAGCGGTGGCGGACTGGATGAAGGCGCAGAAAAAGGTGCTGATCACCGACACCACGATGCGCGACGGGCATCAGTCGCTGCTGGCGACGCGGATGCGGTCGATCGACATGATCAAGGTGGCCCCGGCCTATGCCGCCCATCTGCCGCAACTGTTCAGCGTGGAATGCTGGGGCGGGGCGACGTTCGATGTGGCCTATCGCTTCTTGCAGGAATGCCCGTGGCAGCGGTTGCGCGATCTGCGCGCACAGATGCCCAATCTGATGACGCAGATGCTTTTGCGCGCGAGCAATGGCGTGGGTTACACCAATTACCCCGACAATGTGGTGCAGGCTTTCGTGAAACAGGCTGCCGAGACGGGCGTGGATGTGTTCCGCGTGTTCGATTCGCTCAACTGGGTCGAAAACATGCGCGTCGCAATGGATGCGGTGCTGGAGGCGAACAAGGTTTGCGAAGGCACGATCTGCTATACCGGCGATCTGCTGGACCCGGCGCGGTCGAAATATGACCTGAAATATTATGTGGAGCGCGCGCTGGAGCTCAAGTCGGCGGGCGCGCATGTGCTGGGCCTGAAGGATATGGCGGGGCTGTTGAAGCCGGCGGCGGCGCGGGTTCTGATCAAGACGCTGAAACAGGAGGTGGGGCTGCCGGTGCATTTCCACACGCATGACACCAGCGGTGCGGCAGCGGCGACGATTCTGGCCGCCTGTGACGCCGGGGTGGATGCGGTGGACGCGGCGATGGATGCGTTTTCGGGCGGCACCTCGCAGCCTTGCCTTGGGTCGATTGTCGAGGCGCTGCGCCACACCGACCGCGACACCGGGCTGGATATTGCCGCGATCCGCGAAATCTCGAACTATTGGGAGCAGGTGCGTGCGCAGTATCTTGCGTTTGAATCGGGCACCCCTGCCCCGGCGTCAGAGGTTTACCTGCACGAGATGCCCGGCGGGCAGTTCACCAACCTGAAGGCGCAGGCGCGGTCTTTGGGCCTTGAGGAGCGCTGGCCCGAGGTGGCGCAGGCCTATGCCGATGCCAACCAGATGTTCGGCGACATCGTGAAGGTGACGCCATCGAGCAAGGTGGTGGGCGACATGGCCTTGATGATGGTGGCGCAAGGGCTGAGCCGGGCGCAGGTGGAGGACCCAGCCGTGGATCTGGCCTTCCCCGACTCGGTGGTGGACATGCTGCGTGGCAATCTGGGCCAACCGCATGGCGGCTGGCCAGAGGGCATTCTGAAGAAGGTGCTGAAAGGCGAGGCACCGTTGACGGCGCGTCCGGGCGAAACGCTGCCGCCCGTCGATCTGGAAGAGGTGCGCGCAAAGCTTTCGGCCGATCTGAACGGCTATACGGTCGATGACGAGGATCTGAACGGCTATCTGATGTATCCCAAGGTGTTCCTGGACTACATGGGCCGCCACCGCACCTATGGCCCGGTGCGAATCCTGCCGACGAAGACGTTCTTCTACGGCATGGAGCCGGGAGAAGAGATCACGGCGGAAATCGACCCGGGCAAGACACTGGAGATCCGGCTGCAAACCGTCGGCGAGGCCGATGATGCGGGCGATGTGAAGGTGTTCTTCGAGCTGAACGGCCAGCCTCGGGTGATCCGGGTGCCGAACCGTGCGGTCAAGGCCAAGACCGCCGCGCGCCCCAAGGCGGCCGAAGGCAACCCCGCCCATATCGGCGCGCCGATGCCGGGATCTGTGGCCAGCATCGCGGTGAGCGTGGGCCAGAAGGTGCGCGCGGGCGATCTGCTTTTGACCATTGAGGCGATGAAGATGGAAACCGGGCTGCACGCCGACCGCGAGTCGGTCGTAAAGGCCTTGCACGTGCAGGCGGGCAGCCAGATCGACGCCAAAGACCTGTTGATCGAACTGGAATAAGCGCGCCATTCCAAAAGGTTGAAAGCCCCGGCCTTGCGCCGGGGCTTTTTTTATTGGGGTTTTCGCAAGGGTCACGACGGGGCCGAAAAAAAACGCGAGGACCGTGCATTTTCCGCTTGCAGCCACCTGCGCCATTCCCTAAAACCCGCCTTACCGAAACGGTGCGGGCGTAGCTCAGGGGTAGAGCATAACCTTGCCAAGGTTAGGGTCGGGCGTTCGAATCGCCTCGCCCGCTCCATTTCGGTCTGTAAGAGGGCAGCTTCGGCTGCCCTTTTTCATTTCTCCCCCATGCGTTTCAAACAGATGATTTCGCCCCCGCTGACGCGGAGGGGAGGCCGTCTGTGCTATGCAAAGGGTGCCGGGATCTGGCCGGAGGCCGAGGGCGCCTGCCGCGGCGCAAGGCGCGGAGGGGAAAAAGAAAAAGCCGCCCGAAGGCGGCTTTTCTTTGTGTCGGTCCCCATCCGGATAGGATGGTGGGTGACCCTGGAATCGAACCAGGCATGGGTCTCCCCGGCGGAGTTACAGTCCGCTGCCGCACCTTGCAGCTCGTCACCCGACGGGGGCGGAATACCCAAGGCGCGGGGGGGCGTCAAGCGCCGAATGCAGGATTGTGCCAAGAGTTTCGGCTTGCGCATCCCCCCTGCCCCGCCGCATTCTGCGGGGCCAGAAACGCGGGCCCGAACAAGAGGCTGAATGATGAAGACCGGAACCACGAAACCGACATGGGTGATCGACAAGGAACGCGGCAAGCGGGCCGAAGCCAAGGAGACGGTGTGGCTGTTCGGCCTGCATGCGGTGCGCGACGCGCTGGTGAACCCCGCGCGGGAAAAACTGCGGCTGGTGGTGACGAAGAACGCGCTGGACAAGCTGGAGGCGGCGGTGGCGCAATCGGGGATGCAGCCCGAGATCGCCGATCCGCGCCGCTTTGACGTGCCGATCGACGAAGGCAGCGTGCATCAGGGGGCGGCGCTGGAGGTGCGGCCCTTGAACTGGGGCAAGCTGGCGGATGTGGCGATTTCGGGCGCGGGGGCGCCTTTGGTGGTGCTGCTGGACCGGGTCACCGATCCGCACAATGTGGGCGCGGTGCTGCGGTCTGCCGAGGTGTTCGGCGCGCGCGCGGTGATTGCGCCGCGCCACCATTCAGCACCCGAGACCGGGGCGCTGGCCAAGACGGCCAGCGGTGCGCTGGAGCGGCAGCCCTATCTGCGGGTGGGCAATCTGTCGGACGCGATGCAGGAGTTGCGCGAGATGGGCTATGTGCTGATCGGACTGGCCGGAGAGGCAGAGCACACGCTGGAGGGCGCGCTGGACCTTGCCAACAAGCGCCCGATCGCGCTGGTGATGGGGGCCGAAGGGCCGGGCCTGCGCGAGAAAACCCGTGAGACCTGCGATCATCTGGCGCGGATTCCCTATGCCGGGGGGTTTGGCAGCCTGAACGTGTCGAACGCGGCGGCGGTGTCGCTGTATGCCGCGAGCCAGCGGATGGATCACAAAGCCGCGACATGAGGTTTAAGGCTGTTTTAAACTTCCTATCTGAGAGTGAGGAGGCACGGGCTGGAACCCCCGTCTCTCATTCACTGTCCCTCGTTCCACACTGGGCGCCCGGGTTACCCCCCGCGGCGCCTTTTTCTTTGAGGTGAGATCATGATGTCTGACGAAGACACGCGGATTGCCGCGATTCTGACGCGCTGCCGCACCATTGCGCTGGTGGGCTGGTCGCCGAAGCCGGATCGGCCAAGCCACCGGGTGGCGGCCTTTCTGGTGCAGCAGGGCTATCGGGTGATTCCGGTGAACCCCGGACAGGCGGGGCAAAGCGCGCTTGGCGAAGTGGTGCGCGCCAGTCTGGCCGAGATCGAGGGGCCGGTGGATATGGTCGACATCTTCCGGCGGTCGGAAGAGGCAGGCGCGGTGGTGGATGCGGCGTTGGCGAAGTTCCCGGAGCTGCGCTGTGTCTGGATGCAGCTGGGCGTGGAGGACGCGGCGGCGGCTGCGCGGGCCAAAGCGCGCGGGGTGGCGGCGGTGATGAACCGTTGCCCGGCGATCGAGATTCCGCGGTTGGGACTGACGGGCGTCGCCGGGCGGGCGTGACGCCCTTCGCCCTGTGGGCTGCGTCAGGGCCGCCGCGCGGCCTTTTCCGTCAGGCCCGAGGTGCCTTCGCGGCGCTCCAGCTCGGCCAGCACATCGGCCAGCGCCACATCGCGCGCCGCCAGCATCACCAGGAGGTGGTAGAGCACATCCGCCGCCTCGGAGGTGAGCTTTGCGCGGTCGCCCTTGACCGCTTCGATGATGGCCTCCACCGCCTCTTCGCCGAACTTCTCGGCGCATTTCTCCGGGCCTTTGGCGAGGAGCTTGGCCGTCCAGCTCGAGTCGGGCTCGGCCCCCTTGCGGGCGGCGATGGTGGCGGCGAGACGGTCAAGCGTGTGCGGCATGGCAGGCGCTGTCATGACAGGCGCACCGGGATCCCGGCGGCGGCCATATGGGCCTTGGCCTCGCCGATGGTGAAAGTGCCGAAGTGGAAGATGGAGGCCGCGAGCACGGCAGAGGCTTTGCCTTCGGTCACACCTTCGACGAGGTGATCGAGCGTGCCGACGCCGCCCGAGGCGATGACGGGGATGCTGACCGCTTCGGCGATGGCGCGGGTGAGCGGCAGGTTATAGCCGCCCTTGGTGCCGTCGCGGTCCATGCTGGTGAGAAGAATCTCCCCTGCCCCCTTGGCGGCCACGGTGCGGGCAAAATCCACCGCGTCGATGCCGGTGGGTTTGCGCCCGCCATGGGTGAAGATCTCCCATTTGCCGGGGGCCACGGTTTTGGCATCGATCGCCACCACGATGCACTGGCTGCCAAAGCGGTCGGCGCTGCGGGCCACCACATCGGGGTCGGCCACGGCGGCAGAGTTGAAACTGACCTTGTCGGCGCCCGCGAGCAGCAGGGCGCGCACATCTTCGGCCGTGCGGACGCCACCGCCCACGGTGAGCGGCATGAAACATTGCTCGGCGGTGCGGGTGACCAGATCGAACATGGTGCCGCGGTTTTCATGGGTGGCGTGGATGTCGAGGAAGGTGAGTTCATCGGCCCCGGCGGCGTCATAGGCCTTGGCGGCCTCGACCGGGTCGCCTGCGTCGATCAGGTTGACGAAATTCACGCCCTTGACCACACGGCCATCGGCGACATCAAGGCAAGGGATGATCCGGGTTTTCAGCATGTGACGAGCCTAGCGCGTGTGATGGGGCGGGGAAAGGGGGGCTTTGCCCCCCTTCGCGCTGCGCGCACCCCCCAGGATATTTGGGAACAGATGAGGATCAGGTCTTAAGGAGCGCAAGGGCGGTGGCGAGGTCGATGGCGCCATCATAGAGCGCGCGGCCCGAGATGGCACCGGCGATGGCGCCGGTGGCTTTCAGCGCTGTCAGATCCGCCATGGAGGAGACGCCGCCGCTGGCGATGACGGGGATCGTGACCGCGCGGGCCAGCGCTTCGGTCGCGGCGATGTTGGGGCCCTGCATGGCGCCATCGCGGTCGATGTCGGTGTAGATGAGCGCGGCGACCCCGGCATCTTCGAAACTGCGGGCGAGATCGGTGGCCATGACATCGGTCTCTTCGGCCCAGCCTTTGGTGGCGACCCGGCCCTTACGGGCATCGATGCCGACGGCGACCTGACCGGGGAAGGCACGGGCGGCTTCACGCACCAGATCGGGGTTTTCCACCGCGACGGTGCCGAGGATCACCCGGGCGAGGCCTTTGGAGAGCCACATCTCGATGGTGGCCATGTCGCGGATGCCGCCGCCAAGCTGGGCGGGCACCGTGATGCGATTGAGGATGGCCTCGACCGCGGCGGCGTTCACCGGCTGACCGGCGAAGGCGCCGTTGAGGTCGACGAGGTGGAGCCAGTCGCAGCCTGCGGCTTCGAATTTGGCGGCCTGAGCGGCGGGGTCATCGCCGAAGACGGTGGCGGCGGACATCTCGCCGCGCAAGAGACGGACGCATTGGCCGTCTTTCAGGTCGATTGCGGGATAAAGGATCATGGGGCCCCCGGTGTCAGCGTTTCCCCCCTTTGGCATGGCAGGCAGGCGATGCCAAGAGGGCCGCGACCCGACGTCATGCTTGCAAGGCGGCAGGCCCCGTGCGGAAGATCGGGCACGCTTCAGGGAGGAGCCCCAAATGAACAGAGTCGTGAAACGGGTGGCGGCGGCCGCCGCCATAGCACTGCTTGCCGGAACCGCTGGTGCCGAGCCGATTGTCGGCCTGTGGCAGACACAGGCGGATGAAGGCGCCTATGCCCATGTGCAGATCGCGCCCTGCGGCGCCAATTTCTGCGGAACCATCGTGAAAACCTTCAAGGCCGGTGCGGAATACCAATCGGAAAACCTTGGCAAGCAATTGGTGCGCGACATGGCGCCCAAGGGCAATGGCGCCTATGAAGGCAAGGTGTGGCGGCCGTCAAACAACAAGGTCTATCTGGGCAAGATCGCGGTGAACGGATCGGCGATGAAGCTGTCGGGCTGCGTGGCGGGCGGGCTGATCTGTTCCAAGCAGGACTGGCAGAAGATCAAGTGAGGCTTGCCCTTGCGGCAGGCTTTGGCGCGGTCTGGGGCGCGGTTTGCCCCCCGGACCGCGCCGGTGTTCAGCGCGCGTCTTACAGCGGCCCATCTTTGAATCGGGCAAAGATCAGGGCGGGTTTGCGCCGCCTTAAGGCTTCCATTGCAGGAAATTGGCAATCAGGCGCAGGCCGGTGGCTTGCGATTTTTCCGGGTGGAACTGGGTGCCGACCATGGTGCCGCGCCCGATGATGGCGGTGACATCGCCCGCGTAATCCACATGGGCGAGCCGTTGCGCCGGATCGGCGACGCGGAAATGATAGGAATGCACGAAATAGGCGTGATCGCCGCTGGCGATGCCGGCAAGCACCGGGTGGGCATGATCGATCACCAGATCGTTCCAGCCCATATGCGGCACCTTGAGGCTTGGATCGGCGGGGCTGATGCGCACCACCTCGCCCGGGACCCAGTCGAAACCCTTGGTGTCAGCATATTCGCGGCCCCAGCTGGCCATCATCTGCATGCCGACGCAAATGCCGAGGAAAGGGCGGCCTTTGTGGGTGACGGCCTCTTCGATGGCCTCGAACAGGCCGCCGTGATCGCCGAGCGCGCGGCGGCAGGCCGGGAAGGCGCCGTCGCCGGGCAGCACGATGCGGTCGGCGCGGGCGATATCTTCGGGGCGGGAGGTGACGAGGACCGCGCCGCCGCCGGTTTCGGCCGCCATGCGCTGAAAAGCTTTCTCGGCGGAGTGCAGGTTGCCGCTGTCATAGTCGACGAGAACGGTGAGCATGGTTCTGGACCCTTGGCGCCCGGCGGGGCTGTGGGAGCCTCCGGCGGGGATATTTGGAAACAGATGAAAGGCTTAGAGGGCGCCTTTGGTGGAGGGCAGTTGGCCTGCCATGCGCGGATCGGGCTCTACCGCCATGCGCAGGGCGCGGGCGACGGATTTGAAGGCGGCTTCGGCGATGTGATGGCTGTTGAGGCCATGCACGCGGTCGACGTGCAGGGTGATGCCGCCGTGGGTGGAGAAGCCCTGAAAGAATTCGCGCACGAGTTCGGTGTCGAAGCTGCCGATCTTGGGGCTGGGGAAGGCGACGTTCCAGACCAGATAGGGCCGCGCCGAAAGATCGAGCGCGCAGGTGATCTGGGTGTCGTCCATGGCGAGGGCGAAATGGCCGTAGCGGCGGATGCCTTTTTTGTCACCCAGCGCCTTGGCCAGCGCCTGCCCCAGCGCGATTCCGCAATCTTCCACCGTGTGGTGATCGTCGATGTGCAGATCGCCCTTGGCGCGCAGGGTGATGTCGATCAGCGCGTGGCGGGCCAGCTGGTCCAGCATGTGATCGAAGAAGCCCACACCGGTGTCGATGTCATAGCGGCCGGTGCCGTCGAGGTTGATCGAGACGGTGATCTCGGTTTCGGCGGTCTTGCGGGTGAGTTCGGCGGTGCGCATCAGGGGCCCCCCTTGGGTTGGGTTCGCGGCCTTATAGGGTGCCGGGCGCGCGATGGGAAGCGATCAGCGCGGCGGTGGCCAGCATGAGACCCGAGACCGTGGCGATCATGCCCGCCGCCGAGAGGGTGAAGGGAAGGCCCAGCCAGAGGGGCGCGTAGCCTGCGAGGACGGTGCCGAGCACGGCGGCGCCGATGGCAAGGCCGAGCGAGACGGCGAGTTGTGCGGGCAGGCTGCGGGTGAGCAGGCGCGCGGCGGCGGCGGGGCAGATCAGCATGGCGATGGTGAGGATGGAACCCACCGCCTGAAAGGCCGCGACGGCGGCAAGGGCGGTGGCCCCCGTGAGCCCGGCGCGCAGCAAGGCGACCGGGACGCCTTGGGTCTGGGCAAAGACCGGGTCGAAGGTGGCGAGCGTCAGCGGCCGCCAGACCAGCCGCAGGGCCAGCGCCAGCCCTGCGGCGACGAGGGCGAGGCGCAGCAGTTCGGGCGGCGGGCCTCCGAGCCAGATCAGGCTTTCGAGATTGCCGTAAAGCGCATGCTCGACATCCAGATGCACGCCAGCGGTGCCGGTGGTTTCCAAAAGCACGACGCCAAGCGCGAACATGGCGGTGAACACGACCGCCATGGCGGCCCCGGGCTCCATCCCGCTGCGGCGGGTCACGGCTTCGATCAGCAGGGCCGAGGCGGCGGCGGCGGCAAGCGCCCCTGCCCCCATCACCGCGCCACTGGCGGAGCCGGTGAGCAGGAAGGCCGCGACGATGCCGGGCAGGACGACATGGCTCATGGCGTCGCCCAGCATGGCGCGGCGGGACAAGAGCAGGAAGTTGCCCGGAAGCGCGCAGGCGATGGCCGCCAGCGCGGCGATCAGGAGGGGCGGCAGCGAGAAGAGCAGGAATTCATCCATGGCGCCGCCCCCGGAGAAGCAGGGTGACGGCAAAGAGCGCCGCCGCGAGCAGCACGATGACGGGGCCGGTCGGCAGATTGGGCACCCCGGCCGAGATGGCGGCGCCGGTGTAGCCGCAGGCCGCGCCGATCAGGGCCGCAAGGCAAGCGGTGCCGGTGACGGTGGTGCTCCACATCCGAGCGGTGACGGCGGGGGTCACGAGCAGCGCCACGATCAGGATCAGCCCGGTGACATTGAGGCCGACCAGAACCACGGCCAGCACCAGCGCCATCAGCGCCGCATCCATCCGGCGCGGGTGGATGCCCATCATCCCGGCGTGCAGAGGATCGAAGGCCACCATGGCGAGAGGACGGCGCAACGCCCAGAGGGCCGCGCAGACGGCAAGGCCGCCAAAGCCGATCACCAGCGCATCGGCGCGCAGCATCCCGGCGGTGGAGCCCAGCAGCACGGTTTCCAGCCCCGCCGGGCGACCCGTGCCAAGGCCTTGGATCAGCGTGAGAATCACGATCCCCGCGCCGTAGAAGCTGGCCAGCACCGCGCCGGTTGCGGCGTCTTCGTGGATCTGGCGCGACAGGCGCTGCACCGCCCAGAGCCCGGCGGCGGCGGTGAGCGCCGCGCCCAGCATCAGACCGGGCAGGAAACGGCCATCGCCGCCCAGCGCCACCATGGCCAGAAAGGCAAGCCCAATGCCCGGCAGGGTGGCATGGGCCATGGCATCCGACATCAGCGCGCGGCGGCGCAGAGTGAGAAAGGCCCCGGCCGCGCCCGCAGAGGCGCCGAGCAAGGCGGCTCCCAGACTGACCAGCGCTGCATTGTAGCCGCCTTGCAGCAGCAGCGCCTGCCAGATCATGGGGCAGACCGAAGGAGCGGCACGCCCCCAAGGGCAGGGCCATAGGCCTGCGCGAGGGCAGCGGGGGTGAAGGTAGTGGCCACGGGACCTTCGGCGATGGTGCGGCGGTTCAGCAGCAGCACCCGGTCAAAATAGGTGGCGACGGTCGACAGATCATGGTGCACGGCGATGATCGTGGCGCCCGTGTCCCGCAAGGATTTCAGCACGTCGATGATCGCGGCCTCGGTCGCGGCATCGACACCGGCGAAGGGTTCATCGAGCAGGAAAAGATCGGCTCCTTGCGCCAGCGCGCGGGCCAGAAACACCCGCTGCTGCTGCCCGCCCGACAGCGCGCCGATCTGGCGGCGGGCAAAGGCTTGCATGCCGACACGCTCCAGCGCAGCCATCGCCCGCGCTGACGTCTGCGCGGTGATGCGGCCCAGAAGTCCGGTCTGGCGGTAGCAGCCCATGAGCACCACATCAATCACGCGCACCGGAAAGCTCCAGTCCACGGCGGCGCGCTGCGGCACATAGGCGATGCGGGCCATGGCGGCGGCGACCGGGCTGCCAAAGGCGCTGACCGTGCCTTCGCCCTGCTCCAGCCCCAGCACCGATTTGAGGAAGGTCGATTTTCCCGCGCCATTGGGGCCGATGATCGCGGTCATCGCGCCCGTTGGAAAGCAGGCGCTGGCATTGTCGAGGGCAAGCACATCTTGGTAGCGCAGCGTCAGGCCTTGCACGCGGAGGGCACAGGCCGCCCCGCTTTGCTGCGCCCATTTGCCCGCCATATCCTTAGCCATTGGCGCCGAGCCTTTGATGGGCACCGCGTTCCGGCGCGACCCCGCCCAGCGCACGGGCAATGGTGGTGGCGTTGTGATCCATCATCCCCACCCAAGTGCCTTCATAGCTGCCCTCGGGCCCCATCGCATCAGAGAACAATTCCCCGCCGATGGTGACACTGTGGCCTTTGGCGGCGGCCCCTTCGATCAGGGCGCGCAGCGCGCGGTCAGACACCGAGCTTTCCACGAACACGGCAGGCACACGCCGGGCGACCAGCAGATCGACCAGTTCGGAAATGCGGGCCAGACCCGCCTCGGATTCGGTGGAGATGCCTTGCACGCCTTCAACCTCGAGCCCGAAGGCGCGGCCGAAATAGGCAAAGGCATCATGCGCGGTGACCAGCAAGCGCGACTCGGGCGGGATCGTGGCCAGCACCTCTTGGGCATAGCTGCCGATGGCGGTAATCGAGTCGCGGTAGGCGGCGCCTTTGGCGGCAACATCGGGAACAAACGGGGCCAATGCCGGCTCCATCGCTTGCGTGGCCTGTGCCCAGAGGGCGGGATCGAACCAGATGTGCGGATCGGGGCGGTCGGGATAATCGGGGTCTGACAGCAGCCGATCGGCGGGCAAGGTTTCGGCAACCGCAAGCACCGAGGTGTTGGGCGCGAGCCCCGCCATCAGCGTGGCGAATTGCGCTTCGAGATTGAGGCCGTGCCAGAAGACCAGATCGGCGCGCGACAAGGTCAGAATGTCATTGCGGGTGGGGCGGTGGCCGTGCGGGTCCATCCCCGGCCCGATCAGCGCGGTGACGGGCAGACCGCTGAGCGCGCGCGCGGCATCGGCGATCATGCCGGTCGTGGCCACGATGGAAGGAGGGTTGGCCCCAGCGATCCGCGGCGCAAGGGCCGCAGCCATGAGGCCCAGAAAGGTCCGTCGCAACAGCATGGAAAAACAGCTCCGATCAAGACTATCGTTGCAGGGAAGATATGCGAATTATTCGCAATGTCAATTCTATTGAGAATGATTCTCAATTTATAGCGTGGCACAGCGGGCCGGGCCGCAGCGCGCTTTCGCGGCGGGGCAAAGACCGCTAGACAAGGCAGGCTGTCAGAGGCAAGGCCGCCAACGGAAACACCGATGCCCGCATCCGAACCCAAAGCACAACCGGCGTTCACGCTTATGGCCATCGGTCAGGCCGGGCGGCTGCAATATGAGGCGATCCTGCTCGCGGGGTCGCTGCGGCTGACCAATCCGGGCTTTGCGGGCCGCTTGGTGATTTGCGAGCCGCAACCGGGGCCCTTGTGGACGGGCGATCCGCGCATGAGCGCGGGGGCGCGGGCGGTGCTGGAAGATCTGGGGGCGACGATCCTGCCCTTTGAGTCTCAGGTGTTCGGGGAGGCCTATCCTTATGGCAACAAGATCGAGGCGCTGGCCGCCCTGCCCGAGGCGCCGTTTCTGTTTCTGGACACAGACACGCTGATCACCGGGGATCTGGCCACGCTTGCGCTGGATTTCACGCGGCCGTCGGCCAGTCTGCGCCGAGAGGGCACTTGGCCCCGGATCGAGCTCTACGGCCCCGGCTATACAGACATCTGGTCCGCGCTCTACCGCCGGTTCGGGCTGGATTTTGCGGCCTCGCTGGACCTTGCGCAGCCTGATGAGTATTGGCAGCGCTACCTCTATTTCAACGCGGGCTGGTTCTTTCACGAAAGCCCGCGCCGTTTCGGCGCGCGGTTCCTCAGCTATGCGCGGTCGATCCGCGATGACCCTCCGCCCGCGCTGGTGCTGCAAGAGTTGGACCCGTGGCTGGATCAGGTGGCATTGCCGCTGGTGATTGCGTCTTTTGGCGGCGGGCGACCGGGGCCGGAGCTTGCGGGGCTGGATGGCGCGGTGACCTGCCATTACCGAAGCCTGCCCCTGCTCTATGCGCGCGAAAGCGACCGGGTGGTGGCGGTGCTGGAAGCCGTTGCCAAAGACCCAGCCTTGCGCCGGGTGCTGCGAGAGCATCCGCCGGTGAAGGCGATGGTTTATCAGAATCAAGGCCGCCGTGCGCGGGCGCTGTTTGACCGCGCCGCCCTGCCCCGGCGCGAGCAGCTGATCCGCAACACGCTCAAACGCGCGGGGCTCTGGCTGCGTTAAAGGCCAAGCACCGGCCAGAGCGAGGCGACCAGCAAGACCGCCATGGTCACGTTGAAAGCCTGCAGGCGGCGGTGGGTGGTCAGGAAGCGGCGCAATTGCTGGCCCGCCAAGGTCCAGACCGACACCGAGGGCAGGTTGACCATAGCAAAGACCACCGCCACGGTAAGCATGGCCGCCCAGTCCTGCGCGCTGGCATAGACCGTAACGGCCGTGAGCGCCATTGCCCAGGCCTTGGGGTTCACCCATTGGAAGGCCGCCGCCTGCAAGAAGCTGAGAGGGCGCCCGCCGACCTGCCCTTCCCTTGGGGCGGCAGCATGGGCGATCTTCCACGCAAGCCACAGCATATACAGCACCGACAGCAGCTTGAGCCCTGTTCCCAAGGCCGGTTGCCGTTGAAAGACCTGCGCCAGCCCCAGACCGACAAGGAACACCATGAGCGCATGGCCAAGGCTGATGCCCAGCATATGCGGCAGGCTGCGCCGGAAGCCGAAATTGGCGCCCGAGGCGAGAAGCATCATGTTGTTCGGCCCCGGGGTGACCGAGGTGACAAAGGCAAAGCCCACAAGGGCGAGGAGAAGAGGCTGGTCCATGCGCTGCTTGTGGCACGCTTTGCGCGGCACAGGATTGCAAGCTGCGGCGTCTATCCTTAATTTGCGCAACAAATGACGAAGATCGACGCCACAGACCAAAAGATATTGCGTGAACTCACGCGAGACGCCAAGCAATCCAATCTGGAGCTTGCCGCGCGGATCAACCTGTCGCCCTCCGCCACGCTGCGCCGCGTGCAAGAGCTGGAGCGGCAAGGCGTGATCAAGGGCTACCGCGCGGTGCTGGACCCGGCGGCACTGGGCGTGGGCTTCATCGCCTATGTCACCGTCGGGCTGAACACCCACAGCAAGGCCGCGCAGGAAGCCTTTGAGCGCGCCGTCGCCCGCGCGCCGCAGGTCAGCGAATGCCACAACATCACGGGCACGGTGGAATATCTGCTGCGCGTCGAGGCCACCGATCTGGCCGCCTACAAGCATTGGCACACGGATGTTATGGGCGTGCTGCCGCAGGTGCGTGCGATCACCACCTATGTGGTGATGGGCAGCCCGAAAGACCTGCGCGCCTGACGGAACGCGCATTGACGCGCCTCGGATTTGCACCTTTTCCAAATACTCCCGCCGGAGGCTCCGGCCGCCGATGCCGGACGCTCCGCGGGGAGTATTTCAGAAAGGTGCAATGCAAAGACCCTCTTGCGCCGGCGGGCAGCGGTTGATGGAGGCGGCGATCCCCGATAGCGTTCGGCGCGGAACCATCAAGGGGGGACACCAGATGACCGACACACCCGGCTACGGCTTTGACACGCTGGCCATTCACGCGGGCGCCGCGCCTGATCCGGCGACCGGCGCGCGGCAGGTGCCGATTTACCAGACCACGGCTTATGTGTTCCGCGATGCGGATCACGCGGCGAAATTGTTCAATCTGCAAGAGGTGGGCTATATCTATTCGCGCCTCACCAATCCGACCGTTTCGGCGCTGGCCAATCGGGTTTGCGCGCTGGAAGGGGGCGCGGGGGCGATCTGCTGTTCATCGGGCCATGCCGCGCAGATCATGGCGCTGTTCCCGCTGATGGGACCGGGGCTGAACATCGTGGCCTCGACCCGGCTCTATGGCGGGACGATGACGCAGTTCAGCCAGACCATCAAACGCTTTGGCTGGTCGGCCAAGTTCGTCGATTTCGACGATCTGGCGGCGGTCGAGGCAGCGGTGGATGACAACACGCGGGCGATTTTCTGTGAAACCATCGCGAATCCCGGCGGATATATCACCGATCTGGACGCGATCGCGGGGATTGCCAACAAGGTTGGCCTGCCGCTCATCGTGGATAACACGACCGCGACGCCGTATCTGTGCAAGCCGATCGAGCATGGGGCGACGCTGGTCGTGCATTCGGCCACCAAATACCTGACCGGCAATGGCAGCGTCACCGGCGGGGTGGTGGTTGATTCGGGCACATTCGACTGGTCGGCGAGCGGCAAGTTTCCGTCGCTGTCGGAACCCGAGCCCGCCTATCACGGGCTGGCCTTTCACCCTGCGCTTGGCGCCATGGCCTTTACCTTCCACTCCATCGCCGTGGGCCTGCGCGATCTGGGGATGACGATGAACCCGCAAGGCGCGCATTACACGCTGATGGGCATCGAAACCCTGTCCTTGCGGATGCAGCGGCATGTGGAAAATGCGATGGCCGTGGCGAAATGGCTGGAGGCCGATCCGCGGGTCGAGATGGTCACCTATGCCGGGCTGGAGAGCAGCCCCTATGCCGCGCGCATTCCGCGCATCTGCCCCAAGGGCGCGGGCGCGCTGTTCACCTTTGGGCTGAAGGGCGGCTATGACGCCTGCGTCAAGCTGATCGACAATCTGAAACTGTTCAGCCATGTCGCCAATCTGGGCGACACGCGCAGCCTGATCATCCATCCGGCCTCGACCACCCACCGCCAACTGCCGGAAGCGCAGCAGATCAAGGCGGGCGCTGCCCCCAATGTGGTGCGCGTCTCGATCGGGATCGAGGATCTGGCCGATATCATCGCGGATCTGGATCAGGCGATGGACAAGGCGATGGCCTAGGGCAATGGTCTGAGGCGATGGTCTGAGGCCCGCGCATTCGCGGGCGCGCCCGGTGGCACGCCCGCGGAAGCATCACGAAAGGATCGCGAAAGAATCGCTCCGCTTACTGGTTGATTTCAAATACGATTGTCACGCTGGCACTGGTGGCCACCTCGCCTGCGGCCACGGGCACGGCGCCGGCGGCATCGGCGGATTGGCGGAACATCGGCTGCGGGGCGGCGTAGCCACCGCCTTCGGTGATCGACACGATCTTGCCCAAAGTCGCCCCTGCCGCCTCGACCAGCAGGGTGGCGCGGGCGCGGGCGTCCTCGACCGCGGCCTTGCGGGCGGCATCCAAGGCCGGGCGCGGCTCGGACAGGCCGAAGCTGAGGCCGTTCAACGTGTTGGCCCCGTCCTGAATGGCCGCATCGAGCACGCCGCCCAAGCCGTCAAGGTCGCGGATGCGCACGGTGAGCTGATTGGAGGCGGTGTAGCCGTCGATGCGCTGGCGGGCCCCGTTGTCATAGCCCGTCCAGTTGGGGTTGATCGACAGATTGGTGGTCTGCATGTCGCGGTCGGCGATTCCGGCGGCCTTGAGCCGGGCCATCACGGCATTCAGCGCCTCGGTGTTGGCGGCCATGGCCGCGGCGGCGCTGTCGCCCAGAGTGGTGACGCCCAAGGACAGGCTGGCAATGTCAGGGACGCCATCGACGGTGCCTTCGCCGGTGACGGTGATCTGCGGCACGCTGGGGCCGGACTGGGCGAAGGCCGCGGTGAGCGCGGTGGATGACACGAGCGCGGCGATCAGGGCGGCTTGCAGGATACGCATGGTGAAATCTCCATCTGATGCGATCAGTTTCCGGTGATGAAACGCGCGCCGCAACCCGATCCTTGGGGGATCACGGGGCTTTTTCTTCCCTTCGGCAAAAAGCTGCTGTAGGAACATGAGGCCCGCAAGGAACGGTTCCCGCACCTTGTTCCCTCATGCTAGATGCCGGACATGAAACCAAGTTTTGCCCTGAACCTGACCGAAGACGGCATCACCCTGCTGCACCGCGCGTCGCGGGGCTGGGTGGATGTCGGCACTGTGGCTTTTTCCGACCCGGAGCTGACGGCGCGGATGGCCGACCTGCGCGCGACCGCGTCGACGCTGGCGCCAGAGGGGGGCGGCACCAAGCTGATCATCCCCGAGTCGCAGATCCTGTATTTGCAGATAGATGCCAGCGGCCCCGATGAGGCGCGCCGCCGTGCGCAAATCGAGGCGGCGCTGGATGGGCGCACGCCCTATGCGCTGGATGAGCTGGTCTATGACTGGTCGGGGACCGGGCCGACGGTGACGGTGGCCGTGGTGGCGCGCGAAACGCTGGCCGAGGCCGAGGCGTTTGCGACCGAGCATGGTTTTGACCCGGTGGCCTTTGTGGCCGCCCCCGGACGGGGTTTCGATGCCGAGCCTGTCTTCGTCCCGTCGACGGCGGCGCCTCTGCCCGATGCGGGCGCACAGGACGCGGCCGAGGCCGCGCCCTCCTCTGCCACGGCGGAAGACACGGCAGAAGACACGGCGGAAGACGTGGGGCCAGAAGACACGGGGCCAGACGCCGCTGCGGCCTTGGTCGAAGACGTGACGGAAAACCCGCAGGTGGAAGAGCCCGCTGTGTCGGTGTTCTCCGAGCCAGAGGTTTTTGAGCCAGAAGTTTCCGAGGCTGAGGTTTCTGAGCCAGAGATTTCTGAGCCGGTGGTGGAGCGGCCTGCCGACCCTGAGCCGGAGCACGTGCCCAGCGTCGCCGCGCCGCAGGCCCCACGCCCGGACGTTGCGGAGGCAGCGCGGGCGCCGGAGCCCGCCGCGCAAGCAGAGCCAGAACCACGTGCGGTCGCACAGCCGCAGGCAGACCGCCCCGCGGCGGTGACGCGGGACACAGAGACTGAACCTGCGGCCTTTGTTGAGACGCTTTTCCCGACGCTGGGAACGCCGACCCCGGCCGCGCGGGCCGCTGAGTCGCCTGCGCCTGTCAGGGAGCGGGCCGAGTCGGCGCCGCCGCCGCTCAACCGCGCCGCGCCGCGCCCGGATGCGCCTGCGGTGACGCCTCCGGTCGAGGACAGCGAAGCGCCGATGGCGGTGGATGTGGCGCCGGAGGATGGCGATGCGCCGGAGGCAGCAGAGCCGACCCGTGCCGCCCGTCCGGGCTTTCGCCCGGCGATGGGCGGGGCGCCTTTTGACGACGAAGACGATTTGCCCCCCGCCCCTTCGGCGGCGGCGCTGATGGCCTTTTCGGCGCGGCGTCAGGCGGAAGGCGCCACACGCCCCTTGGGCGGCGCAGACCCGGCTGCGCTTCGCGCCGACACCGGCACCGCACGCCCTGCCGCGCCGCCGGTGAGCCGCTCTGGCACCGCCAAGCCTGCGGTCGAGCGGCCTGCGGCCGCGCGGCCGGTGCCGAAATTCAGCTATGACGATCCGGTGCCGCCGCCGCCGCGCCTGCCCGGAGATCCTCCGACCGCGCCCGCCCCTGCGGCGGCGAAGGCGGGCAAGGGATTGGGCAAGCTGAGCACTTTGGTGACGGCGCCCAGCATTCCCGGCACCCGCAAGAAAAAACCCGCCGTGAGCGCGCCGAGCGCGGCGGCGCCAACGCTGGTGAAGCCCGCGGCAGCCGCCTCGACGCTGGCGCCGATGGGGGCGATGGACGCGGCCTCTGGCAAGAGCGGGATGGCGGCGGCGGTGCAATCCTTGACGCGGCCAAAGCAGGCCTCTCCGGATGCGATTGCGCGGGGGCTGAGCGCGCGGGCGGTCTCGCAGCGGGGCAAGCCAAAGTATCTGGGGCTGATCCTGACCGGCATTTTGCTGGTTTTGCTGGCCTTGGTGGCGGCATGGTCGTCTTTCTATCTGACACGCGGCCCGGATGTGCCCTCGGACGTGGAGGTTGCGGCCTTTGACCCCGATGCAGAGGCCTTGGCGGATGGGCAACTGCCCGAGGCCGAGCCGGATGGTCTGGCGGCTTTGGCCGAGCCGGACGATTTGCCGGTGGATGTGGACCTGAGCGATCTGGCGCCGGTGGCGGCGGAAGAGACCGTGGCCGCGCCGGAACCGGTGGTCGCCGAGGCGGCCACCGCGGCGACGGAACCTGCGCCGCAGACAGCGGTTCAGGCCGAGGCCGCTGCCGCTGGCCAGCCGGAAGCGGTGGAGCAGGACGAGATTTTCCTTGCCGGGATGGACACCCCGCCCGCGCTGAGCGACCCTTTGACCTTGCCACAACCTGCGGCGCGCGGCGATGCCCCGCCCGCGGCGCAGATGCCGCCCCCGCCCTTTGGGACGGTGTATCAGTTTGATGCGCAAGGGCGGATCGTTCCGACTGCCGAAGGCATCATGACGCCCGATGGCGTGCTGCTGGTGGCGGGCAAGCCCGCGCGTCTGCCGCCCCAGCGCCCGGCCTCGGTCGCGGCGGCGGCAGCGGCGGCGGTTGCGGTGCCCGCAGAGGCGGATGCGACGGCGGCGGCAGAGGCGGCCCCCGTCGCGCCGGGTGCGCTGACGCCGGCCGAGACCTTTGCGGCAGATCCCGCCTTGTCAGATGCGCGGCC
>NZ_PGOI01000015.1 GCF_002794355.1 Pseudorhodobacter sp. MZDSW-24AT
TGTGACGGGTTCTTCTATCGCGGCAAGGAAGTGGTCGTCATCGGCGGCGGCAACACGGCGGTGGAAGAGGCGCTGTTCCTCACCAATTTCGCGACCAAGGTCACGCTGATTCACCGCCGCGACACGCTGCGCGCGGAAAAGATCATGCAAGACCGGCTGTTCAAGCACCCCAAGATCGAACTGCTGTGGAACGCCGAGGTGACGGAAATCCTCGGGGACGAAGCGCCGCTTTCGGTCACCGCCGTCCGCACCCGCAACCTGCTGACCGGTGAGGTCAAGGATGTGCCGTGCCATGGTTTCTTCGTGGCCATCGGCCACGCGCCTGCGTCGGAACTGGTGAAGGATCAGCTTGAACTGCACTCGGGCGGTTACGTGACGGTCGAGCCGGGCACCACCCGCACCAGCATTCCCGGCGTTTTCGCAGCAGGCGATCTGACCGACCACATCTACCGCCAAGCTGTCACCAGCGCCGGCATGGGCTGCATGGCCGCGCTCGATGCCGAGCGTTTCCTTGCCGCGCTAGATGCTCTGCCGCAAGCGGCAGAGTAAGCACCAGCAAAACCGCCCACTACACCGGGCGATAAGGCTCATCGGAAAAGGGGGCGGATCATCCGCCCCCTTTTGCCATCGTTCGACGCGGTCAATACCGGGTGCGCGACCGCTCGCGCGAAGGCAACTCGCCCGCATGGTCCAAGGCGCCCGATGGCGCCACAGTGCGCGCCGTGTCGGCCAAAGCACCCTTGCCCGGATCGGCCTCCGGGTCCTCCGGGTGCATGGGCCCGCCCTCTTCCTGCATCGGCGAAAGACCAGCGCCTTCCGCCTTCAGCGATTCGGCCCGCGCCGCCAACTCACTCTGCGACGCCCCCTCACCGCTGCTTACGTCTTCGCTGCGGCGCTTGCGCTCTTGCGTCAACAGCTCCAGCGCCAGACCCAAAACCCGCGCCTTGCCTTCGGTTCCGCTGTTCTGAGTCGCCGGGGCCACCCCGGACGGATCGGCCTTCCCGCGCGCCTCGCGCCGCTGGCGATTCGCCAATTCGCGCGCCCGATCACGCCGGTCGCGCAGCCGCTGCAAGGTGTCATTCAGCTCCGACTGGCCAAGCGCCTCCAGCTTGCCGCGCCGGACCACATCCACCAGCTTGCCCTCCTCCTGATCCAGCAAGCGCAGATCATCGGCGACAAAGGTCGGGGTGTCATTCTGGGCTGTCATGCTGTCTCTCCTGTGCTGCGTCATCTTGCCAAGAAAACGCGACGGCAGCGGTGAGGGTTCCCCCAACAGGCCCCCCATCCGGCTTAACCTGTTGGCAAGCCACCGCTGTCACACTCGCGCCTGACATCACCGGGCAGCAGGGACAAGGGCGATGGCATCGACAGAGACAAACAGTTGGGCCTGGCACGTCACCACGCCTTGGCCAAACTATGATCCCGCGAACCCAAGCAACCTTGATTCCCGCGGCAACGGCCTCTCGATCGATCCGAACACCATCACCCTGATCACATGGCAAGATGCCGAAGGCGATGACATGATCGCCGACACAGACCCGGACGATGCCTCCCCCACATCGGATGATCGGGTCATCATCGATGGCAAGGCCTATAGCGTCCGCGAAATCGCCCATTACCGCGGCGGCAAGATGGAGGCGGATGGCGTCACCTATGAGGTGGATTTCGCCGTCTGGCTGCTGGAAGATGGCAGCTACATGGTGCGCCTGCGGGATGACAACATCCCCCCTGACCTGCACTACAAAAAGGTCACCGCGATCACCTTGGGCCAATTCGATGGCACCGAATACAGCCACAGCTTCGTCTCCACCCGGGACGAACCGTTCCTGTGCTTTGTCGCGGGCACGCTCATCCACACCAGCACCGGGCTGTTGCCCGTCGAATCGCTGCTCCCCGGCGATCTGGTGCTGACCGCCGATCACGGCTTTTGCCCCTTGCGCTGGTCCGTCCGGCGGCGTGTGGGCGGGCATGGCGTGGCCGCCCCCGTCCACATCGCCGCAGGCACGCTCGGCAACAGCCGCGATTTGCGGCTGTCCCAGCAGCACCGGGTCTTGCTGTCAGATTGGCGGGCCGAACTGCTCTTTGGCACGGCAGAGGTTTTGGTGCCCGCCGCCCATCTGCTCAATGGCGCCAGCATCCGCCTCGCGCCATGCGCAGAGGTTGATTATGTCCACCTGTTGTTTGATCGGCACGAACTGGTGTTTTCCGAAGGTATCCTGACGGAAAGCTACCACCCGGGCGATTACAGCCTGTCCCGGCTTGCCCCAGCCACCCGGGCCGAGGTGCTGCACCTGTTTCCCGAACTGGCGCATCACCCCAACAGCTTTGGCCCCAGCGCCCGGCCCACCTTGCGCGCCCGCGAAACGCGGGCGCTCAGGGCGTTTTGGCCTAATGCGCGCTGACCGGTGCCAGATCGTTCTGCCGGGCCAGCGAAAAGGCCAGATTGCGGTCACGCACCAAGGCGAGCCGCTCCCCGTCGGGGCGGTGGACGGAATACACCGTCTCCACATCGCCGATCTGTTCACGCAACTCTTCGGGCAGCTCTGCCACTGTCACCGGACGCACATAGACGATCGGGCTCTGAGGCTCGGCAAGGGCTTTAAAAGTGCTGTTCATCGCAAATTCTCCTTATCCACGCCCGATGCGAATGGTCTGCACCACCGCATCCGGCACCGATCGCTTCAAATCGATGTGCAAAAGCCCATGGTCCATGCTGGCCCCGGCCACTTCCACACCATCCGCCAATACAAAACTGCGCTGAAATGCGCGCGCGGCAATGCCTCTGTGCAGAAAAACACGGTCTTGTGTCTCTTCCGGCTGCCGTCCCCGCACCACCAGCTGCCGGTCTTCCACCGTGATCGCCAGATCCTCTTCGCGGAACCCCGCCACCGCCAGCGTGATGCGATAGGCATTGTCCGCCGTCGCTTCGATGTTAAAGGGCGGATACCCTTCTCCCGAAGATTTGGCCGTCCGCTCGACCAGACGCTCCAGCTGTTCGAATCCCAGCAAGAACGGATGCGCCCCGAAACTCAATTTTGTCATCGTGCTGATGCCCTTTGCAAAAAGCGACATGATCCGGGACAGGCCCGTCTTCGGCACCTGCCCTCCCCGGAAATATGGGGTGCATCGCCACGGGCTGCAAGGGCGCGCCACCGTCCGCCTCCCGCCCGGGGAAATCGTCCCGATCGCGCCTGCAAGGCCGCAAACTCTTTGCCGCATGGTCAAAAAGCCATTATATTCCGAACAAAGCCCGCCTGACGACTCGTCCCGGATTCACCCAGCAGCAAGCGAACCCCATGAACGCGCCCAGCGAACTCAATTTCGAAGACATGCTCCGCATCCGGCTCGAAGTGCTGCGACGCGAGCATCGCGATCTTGACGCGGCGATTCATGCGCTGGAAGAAACCGGCCGCCCCGATCAGCTGACCTTGCGGCGGCTGAAAAAGCAAAAACTTTCGCTTAAAGATCAGATCGTGAAGGTCGAAGATCAGCTGATCCCCGACATCATTGCCTGAACCCGCCCCCCGCCATGGGTCGATGCCGCCAAACCCTTGCGCCAAAGCCTGACCTGTCGTAAGCGCGCCAAAAGCACGGGGGAACAGCATGACCGTTGACGTCGGAATCATCATGGGGTCGCAAAGCGACTGGCCCACGATGAAAGAGGCCGCCCTGATCCTCGACGCCCTTGGCATTTCTTACGAAACCCGAATCGTCAGCGCCCATCGCACACCCGATCGCTTGTGGACCTATGGGCGCGAGGCGGCAGGGCGCGGGCTGAAGGTCATCATCGCGGGCGCGGGCGGGGCTGCCCATCTGCCGGGCATGATGGCCAGCAAGACCCGGGTGCCGGTGGTGGGGGTGCCGGTGCAGACCAAGGCCTTGTCAGGGGTGGATAGCCTCTACTCCATCGTGCAGATGCCCAAAGGATACCCGGTGGCCACCATGGCCATCGGCGCGGCCGGGGCAGCGAATGCGGGCCTGATGGCCGCCGGCATTCTGGCGCTGATGGACCCCGCCTTGGCCGCGCGGCTGGACGCGTGGCGCACGGCCCTGTCGGACAGCATCCCCGAGGAGCCGAAAGATGACTGACGCGCTGCGCCCCGGCGCCACCATCGGAATCTTGGGCGGCGGCCAGCTGGGCCGCATGCTCTCGGTCGCGGCCAGCCGCCTTGGCTTTCAGTGCCACATCTTTGAACCGGGCGCGGCGCCCCCGGCAGGCCATGTCGCCGCGCGGGTGACCACCGCCCCTTATGAGGACCTCGCCGCGCTGCGCGCCTTTGCCCAAAGCGTCGATGTCATCACCTATGAATTCGAGAACGTCCCCACCGCCTCGCTTGATGCACTCGAGGCGATCCGCCCGATCCGCCCCAACCGCCGCGCCCTTGCGGTCAGTCAGGACCGGATCGCGGAAAAGGAGTTTCTGACCGGCCTTGGCCTGACCACCGCCCCCTATGCCCGCGTGACCGACGCGGCTTCGCTTGATGCGGCCTTGGCCCGGATCGGCGCGCCCGCCATCCTCAAGACGACGCGGCTTGGCTATGACGGCAAGGGGCAGGCCCGCATCAAAACCGCCGAAGACGCCGCCCCCGCCCTTGCCGCGATGAACGGCGCCGAGGCGGTGCTGGAAGGCTTCATCGACTTCAGCCACGAGGTTTCGGTGATCGCCGCGCGCGGGCTTGATGGCTCCGTCGCCTGCTATGACCCGGGCGAGAATGTGCATCAAGGCGGCATCCTGCACACAACCACCCTGCCCGCCCGCTTGTCCCCCGGTCAGCGCAGCGACGCGGTGCTGATCGCCGCCCGTATCCTGAACGCGCTCGATTATGTCGGCGTGCTGGGGGTGGAACTCTTCGTGACGCCCAAGGGCCTGATCGTCAATGAAATCGCCCCACGCGTGCACAACTCCGGCCACTGGACCCAAGCCGGATGCGCGGTGGATCAGTTCGAACAACACATCCGCGCCATCGCCGGCTGGCCCTTGGGCGACGGCAGCCGCCATGCCGATGTCGTCATGGAAAACCTAATCGGCGCCGATGTCGACCGCGTACCCACCCTCGCCCGCGAGCGCAACACCCAGATCCACCTTTACGGCAAGGCCGAAGCCAAGCCCGGCCGCAAGATGGGCCATGTCAACCGCGTCCTGCGCGGTCTGACCTGAGGACAGCGGCCGTCCGCGGGGGCATCGAGCCCCCGCAGACGGCGTTGCCACCCGCGAATTCTGGGCCCGCGCAAGGGCGTCACCCGCGGGAGCCTCCGGCGGGGATATTTGGAAACAGATGAAAGCGGATGTCATCTGTTCCTAAATATCCCGGGGGTTTGGGGGCAGAGCCCCCATCCCTCACGCCCCAACGCCCGCCGATGGCAGAAGTTGCACCCCGTTGATCTGCCAGCCATCGCCCGTCTCGATCATCTGGTAATCCAGCAGATGCGTGCGGCCCTGTTCATCGGTGATCATCACGCGCTGCCACAGAGCCCCCGCCACTTCGCGCAGGTCAAGCATCTGCACCCTGCCCGGGCGATACACCATGGGATAGCCTTGGCGCACCATCAGCCCGAAATTGTCCGGGGTGCCAAAAAGGCTCTTGATGGTCGGGCTGGCAAAGGAAAAGGCGGTCGAAAAGTCATCCGCCTGAAGCGCATTCAACTGGTTCTGGATGGTGTTCTGGATCGGCTCTTCCTGCGCCCATGCAGGGAAGGCAAGAAAAACGGCGGTCAGCAGTCCGGCACAAAGGCGCATGGCCTGTATCCTTTCGCGAAGACGTCCCCGCGCAAAAGGGTAGACCGGGCCTGCGCCCGGTCAATGGTCACGCGATCAGCCCGCCTCAGGCTTTGACGAAATCGCCCGCCAAGCCCTTGTCGATCAGCGCAATGCTTTCCGGCACGCCGTAAAGCGCCACGAACCCGCCAAAGCGCGGGCCATCCGAAGCGCCCAGCAGCACCTCATAGAGCGCCTTGAACCAGTCGCGCAGCGGCTCGAACCCGTGGTCCTTGCCGACAGCAAACACCATGGTTTGAAGCGCATCCGCATCCAGCCCGCCATCCCAAGCCGCCAGACGCGCGCGCAGGTCTTCCATCGCCGCCCGTTCCTGATCGCTGGGCAGACGGAACACGCGGTGCGGCGCGATCTTGTCGGCGAAATAGCGCACCGCAAAGCCCGCCGCCGCATCCAGATCGGGATGCGTCTCGGGCGAGGCGTGCGGCGCATAGGCGCGGATATAGCCCCAGAGCCCCTTGGCATCTTTCGCCCCGGCCACCGAGGCGAGGTTCAGCAGCATCGAGAAGGGCACCACCATTTTCGACTCCGGCGGCTCTCCGCCATGGATGTGCCAGACCGGGTTGTTCACCTGCGCCTCGACATCCTGATCGGCATAGGCGCGCAGTTGCTGATGGTATTCATCCACCGCGCGCGGGATCACATCGAAATGCATCCGCTTCGCGGTCTTGGGCTTTTGATACATGAAATAGGACAGCGATTCCGTCGCCGCATAGGTCAGCCATTCGTCAATCGTCAGGCCATTGCCTTTCGACTTCGAGATCTTCTGGCCCTGATCATCCAAGAACAGCTCATAGGTCATGTGGTTGGGTTTGCGCCCGCCCAGAACCTCGCAGATGCCATCATAGATCGGCGTGTTGGTGGAATGGTCCTTGCCATACATCTCGAAATCCACGCCCAGCGCCGCCCAGCGCGCGCCGAAATCGGGTTTCCACTGCAGCTTCACATGGCCGCCCGTCACCGGCAGCGTCCATTCGCGCCCGTCTTCATCGTCAAAGGTGATCTCGGCCCGCGCGGCATCCACATGCTTCATCGGCACATAGAGCACCCGGCCCGTTTCCGGGTGGATCGGCAGAAACGCCGAATAGGTTTGCTGGCGTTCTTCGCGCAAGGATTTCAGCATGATCGCCATGATCGCATCATAGCGTTCTGCACAGAGCCGCAGCGTGTCATCAAAGCGGCCGGATTTGTAGAATTCGGTGGCCGAGATGAATTCATACTCGAACCCGAATGTGTCCAGAAACCGGCGCAGCATGGCGTTGTTATGCGCGCCAAAGCTGTCATATGCGCCGTAAGGGTCGGGAACGCTCGTCAGCGGCTTTTGCATATGCTGGCGCAGCATATCTTGCTGCGGCACGTTTTCCGGCACCTTGCGCATGCCATCCACATCGTCGGAAAAGCAGATCAGCCGCGTCGGGATATCGCTGATCACCTCAAAGGCGCGGCGGATCATCGTGGTGCGCGCCACCTCTCCAAAGGTGCCGATATGCGGCAGGCCCGATGGGCCATAACCGGTTTCAAACAGCACATAGCCCTTTTCCGGCGGGGCTTTTTCATAGCGTTTGAGGATGGCGCGGGCCTCTTCAAAGGGCCAAGCCTTCGATTTCATCGCCGCATCGCGCAAAGCAGACATCGCGTTCATCCTTCCACCGCCCCCCTGCCCCATGCACGGGAAACCTCGCGTCCTCTATTGCCGGAACCCTGTCGCGTCAATATTCTGGTGCTGCGAATGCAAAAGGAATGCCTCATGCCCGATACCCCCCCGTCAATGTCGCCACAAGATGCGCTGGTCGCCGTGATGGTGGCGGTCTCGGCCTCGGACGAGCAGATGCGCACGTCGGAACTGGTGGCGATTCAGCGCATGGTCAGCCATATGCCGGTGTTCAGCAGCTATGATGCCGACCGGATCCGCACAGTCAGCCAGACGGTGTTCGACCTCTTTGAAGAAGAAGACGGGCTGGACGCCCTGTTCGGGCTGATCCGCGATGCGCTGCCCGAACGGTTGCGCGAAACCGCCTATGCCTTGGCCTGCGATGTGGTCGCCGCCGATGGCAAGCTGCGCGACATGGAATTGCGGATGCTGGAAGAGGTGCGCGAACAGCTCGCGATCGACCGCTTGCACGCCGCCGCCATCGAATGGGGCGCGCGCGCCCGCCACCTGCGGGCCTGAGGCTCAGGTGTAAACCTGCGCCCAGCGCGCCAGCAATTGCCACTGCAGATGGCGCGCCCGCGCCATCCACGCCTGCCCGCCCGGAGGGGACTCGCGCTCGGCTTCCGGCAAGGCGTCGCGGCGCGGCACATCGCCCAGAAAGATCGCAAAGATCAGCTCGCGCCCTTGCGGCGGGCGCAGATGGCCAGCAAGCCCCGAGACGAAATTCAGCGTGCCGCTTTTCGCGGTGACGCGCACCGGGGAATTGGCAATCTCTTTGCCCTTGGCATCGCGCAAGCCCAGATCGCGGAACAAGGGCTGCACCCCGGCCCCGGCCAGATGCGCCTGCCGGATGATCTGCGCCATATCGGCGGCCGTCACCTGCGACGCCGAGCCAAGGCCGGAATGATCGACAAAGCGGCAGCCGACCCCATAGGTCGCCTGCACCCAATCCGACATTGCCGCCCCCGAGGCCGCAAGCGTTGACGCTCCCGAGGCCCGCAGGCCCAGCGCCTCGGCGGTGATATTGGTGGAAAACCGCAGCATGTCGCGCAAAAGCGTGGGCAAGGGCGCGCTCTCCACCGCGGCCAGTTCCTGCCCCGCGGGCTCGGCCAAAAGCGGTTGTGGGTCTGGCAGCGCAATGCCTTGCGCCCGCGCCAGTGTCTGGAACACATCGCCCACATAGGCCGCCGGGTGCCGCACCGGAAGCCAGCGGCTGCCGCCTTGGCCCAGCGCGGTGGCGGCCACCGTCCAGTCATCGGTCACATCGGTGGTTTCATAGGTGAACACCGGCGTGTCGCGCGCGACCACCCGCATCTTGGCCATGCGCACGGCGGGCACGAACCGTTCGCCCCGCGCGTCCATCGCGGTGGACCAGCCGGTGTTGGCGCGCTTCCATTCGAAATGCACCCGGTTGAAATTCAGGTTCAACCCGCTGATCGCGGGGTTATAGCCCACCTGCACCGGCTGTTCGTCACTGATGCGCGCAACGGGGGGCAAGGCGCGGTCCCATGTGAGGAAGCGGCCGGTGGCCCCCTTGATCCCGCGCGCGGCCAGCGCCGCCGCCAGATCTCCCAGCTGATCGGTCTGCAGCGTCGGATCCCCCGATCCCACCAGCAAGACATCGCCTTGCACCACGCCCTCGGCCAGCGGCCCGGTGGCGAGCACCCGGGTGCGGAAGCGGAAATCCGGCCCGAGCCGCGCCAGCGCATAAAGCGCCGTCACCGCCTTGGCCACGCTGGCGGGGGGCATCGTCACCTGCGCCGAGCGCTGCTCCAGCACGGTACCATCCGCCGCATCCATCACCACATAGGCGGCCACCGCCGCATCGCCCAGCTTCGCCGCCGCGATCAGCGCCTCGGCCGAGGTGGCGGCCAGCGCCGGAGAGATGCCGCCCCGGGGCATCGGCCGGATCGACCGCGCGGGCGCCTCCGCCCAGACCGGCACAGCGGCAACCATCGCCGCCCCGGCCAACACTCCGCCCAACACCTGCCGCCGTGACGTCATATCGCAATCCCATCCCTCAGGCACTCAGTCTAGGCGACCGCCGCCGCCGCAATCAACCGCAGCCCCATCACGTTCCCGCGCCCCCGGCCTCGCCGCTGCGCCACGCGCCGCGCGCGCGGATGGCCGAACTGCTCGCCCCGTTCATCGGCAGGTTGAGAAAAGCCCAGACCGGCGGCCGCCGCGTGCCCAGCCATTCGCCGCGGTCCAGCTGCTTGCTGCGAAAGGCCTGCGCGGCCCGGCTCAGCCGCGCCTTGACCCCTGCCCCCGGCCGCGCAAGCACCGCCACCGGCACCCGCGCCAGAATATCCTGCCAGCGGTCCCAGCGGTGGAACTGCACCAGATTGTCGGCCCCCATCAGCCAGACAAAGCGCACCCCCGGATAGAGCGCCTGCAACCGCACCAGCGTTTCATGCGTGAACCGTGTGCCCAGCCGCGCCTCCAGATCCGTCACCACCACCCGGGGATGCCGCATCACGCCGCGCGCCATGGCCAGCCGCGCCGCCATCGGCGCCGGCTGCCGCGCCTTCAGCGGATTGCCGGGGCTCACCAACCACCAGACCTGATCCAGCCCCAGCCGCTTCATCGCCTCGCGCGTGATGTGCACATGCCCTTCATGCGCCGGATCGAACGACCCGCCCAGCAGGCCAATCACCATTCCCCGCGCCGCCACCGGAAACCCGACCCGCATAGCATCCCCTTCTTTGGCAGGCCAAAACGCCCCTGCCGCGTTGCCCTTGTCCTGCATTATCGCTACATCAGGGGCAACCCAAGATCACACCCCACAGATCGCCCGCGCGATACCGGAGAATACACATGGCCAGCTATCAATACGTCTACCACATGGAAGGTGTCTCAAAGACCTATCCCGGTGGCAAGAAATGCTTTGAAAACATCCACCTGAATTTCCTGCCCGGCGTGAAGATCGGTGTGGTCGGCGTCAACGGCGCCGGGAAATCCACGCTGCTGAAAATCATGGCCGGCATGGACAAGGACTTCAAGGGAGAGGCCTGGGCCGCCAAAGGCGCCAAGGTCGGCTATCTGGCACAAGAGCCCTATCTTGATCCGGCGTTGAACGTGAAGGAAAACGTCATGCTGGGCGTGGCCAAGCAGACCGCGATCCTTGAGCGTTACAACGAACTCGCCATGAACTACTCGGACGAGACCGCGGATGAGATGGCGCAACTGCAAGACCAGATCGATGCCGGCAACCTGTGGGAACTGGAAGCCACCGTCGGCGTCGCGATGGACGCGCTGCGCTGCCCGCCCGATGACGCCAATGTCGAAGACCTTTCGGGCGGTGAACGTCGCCGCGTGGCCTTGTGCAAGCTGCTCTTGGAAGCGCCTGACATGCTGCTTCTGGACGAACCGACCAACCACCTTGATGCCGAATCGATCGCTTGGCTGCAAAAGCACCTGATCGACTACAAGGGCACCATCCTGATCGTCACCCACGACCGTTACTTCCTGGATGACATCACCTCGTGGATTCTCGAACTCGATCGCGGTCGCGGCATCCCGTATGAGGGCAACTATTCCTCTTGGCTGGATCAAAAGGCCAAGCGGATGCAGCAGGAAGCCCGCGAGGACAAGTCCAAGCAAAAGGCGCTGGAAAAGGAACTGGAGTGGATCCGCTCTGGCGCCAAGGCCCGCCAGGCCAAGGGCAAGGCCCGTCTGTCGCGCTACAACGAGATGGCAAGCCAGACCGTCACCGAACGCGCCAGCACGGCGCAGATCATCATTCCCAACGGCGAGCGTCTGGGCAACAAGGTGATCGAGGTGGTCGGCCTGAAGAAAGCCATGGGCGACAAGCTGTTGATCGAAGACCTCAGCTTCACCATCCCGCCGGGCGCCATCGTCGGCGTCATCGGCCCGAACGGGGCAGGCAAATCCACCTTGTTCCGCATGCTCACCGGGCACGAACAGCCCGATGAAGGCACCATCACGCTGGGCGACACGGTGAAACTGTCTTACGTCGATCAGTCGCGCGATGCGCTCGACCCAGAGAAAAACGTCTGGGAAGAAATCTCGGGCGGGTCCGAGATCATCCAACTGGGCGACATGCAGATGAACTCCCGCGTGTACACCGGGGCGTTCAACTTCAAGGGCACCGACCAGCAGAAAAAGGTGGGCCTGCTCTCCGGTGGAGAGCGCAACCGCGTTCACATGGCCAAGCTCCTGCGCTCGGGCGGCAACGTGCTGCTGCTTGACGAACCGACCAACGATCTGGACGTGGAAACGCTGCAAGCGCTGGAATCGGCGATCGAGGATTTCGCAGGTTGCGCCGTGATCATCAGCCACGACCGCTTCTTCCTCGACCGTCTTTGCACCCATATCCTCGCCTTCGAAGGCGATGCGCATGTGGAATGGTTTGAAGGCAACTTCGAAGCCTATGAGCAAGACAAGATCCGCCGTCTCGGTCCCGATGCGCTGGAACCAAAGCGCGTGAAGTATAAGCGCTTCAGCCGCTGACCTGATCGGCAGGGCGTGCTCGTCGGTGGGTGAACCCAAAGCTGCGCTTTGGACCCCCCACCCTACACACCCATCGGGTGGGGGGGTTCTTCTTCCACCCGTCGGGCGGGCGGCTCTTCTTCCACCCGTCGGGTGGATGGTTCTTCTCCCAACCGTAGGGTGGGTGGTTCTTCGCGGAACGCGAAGGTTCACCCACCCCCCGCCGCACCAAAATCATCCCACAGCCCAGCGCCGCCCGTCGGGCGGGCAAGTCTCCTTCCAACCGTAGAGTGGGTGGTTCTTCGCGGCACGCGAAGGTTCACCCACCCCCCCGCCCCCC
>NZ_PGOI01000016.1 GCF_002794355.1 Pseudorhodobacter sp. MZDSW-24AT
GAAGCTTTACCCTGGATCATCGATCCGCCAAGCTCTCGCCCAACTTCTCTACCAGGTCAGATATGCTAGCTTTCAGACGCCGATGCGCCCAAACCGCCCACATATCCCTTCATCACATTCAAATTTCAAAGAGCAAGAAGACAAAAATTTCAGATCCACCAATCTCTTGGTGCATCCTGCAACCTTATCTTCAGATCGTCCCGGTGGCTTTCGCCGCCGCCCTTCCGCTTCCGTTCGGCGTTTCCGCGTCCCGTCCGCTTCGGTGAGGCGGTGTTTAGGCCTGGGTGCCGGAAGCTGCAAGAGCAAAAATTCACACGGCCGTCGCTTTTCCGAAGCCAAGCGCAAAATGCCTTTGTTTCATTGGCCCAAAGCCGCGCATTTTTTCCACTTGCCGGCCTCCGCGCACCGGGCCTTTCCCCCTGCTCAGGGGGTCGCACCCCCCTTTTTCCGACTCGCGGCGCGGGTTCAGCGGCGAATCTGCCCCGAGTCGGGGCTGACTCGGGGGCCGACTCAGGAGCGACTCGGGGGGCGCGAGCGCCCCCCCCCAGTCGTCAGGCCGCCGCCAGCCGCGCGCCGGCCATCACGCACAGCAGCTCGAACATCACCGTGGCCCCCAGATAGGCCGTCGCCCCGTTCACATCGAAGGGCGGCGAGACTTCCACCAGATCGGCGCCGACGATCCGCAGCCCGGCCAGCGCGCGCACCACCTCCAGCGCCTGAAAGCTGTTTGGCCCGCCGATCTCGGGCGTGCCGGTCCCGGGGGCAAAGGCGGGGTCGATGAAGTCGATGTCGTAGGAGACATAGACCTCCCCTTGCCCGGCCCGCGCGCGGGCTTCGGCCATCACATCGGCCACCCCGCGCGCATGGAATTCCTCGATCGCGATCACCCGGATGCCCACCGCCGTGGCGAAGTCGCGGTCCTCGCGATCATAGGCGGTGCCGCGGATGCCGATCATCGTCACCCGCTGCGGGTCCAGCAGCCCCTCTTCCACCGCGCGGCGGAAGGGCGTGCCATGGGTATACATCGAGCCGTTGAAATAGCTGTGGAACAGATCGGTGTGGCTGTCGAAGTGAATCATCCCAAGGCCGTGGGGGCTGTCGGGGCGATCCTTGGCCAGCGCCCGCAGGATCGGCAGGCTGCACAGATGATCGCCCCCGGCGGTCAAGGGCATGATGCCCGCCCCCCGCAGATGGGTATAATAGGCCTCCATCCGCGCCAGACTGTCGGCCAAATCGGCCGGGTTCGGCCCCACATCGCCCAGATCGGCACAGCGCACCGCTTCAAACGGACGGATGCCCGTCGCGCCATTCTCGGCCCGGATCATGGTCGAGGCATCGCGCAGCGCGCGCGGCCCATGCCGTGGCCCGGGGCGGTTCGTGGTGCCGCCATCCCACGGCGCGCCCACCAGACCGATCTGCACATCGGCAAAGCGCGGATGATCCGGCGTCACCAGCGGCAGCCGCATGAAACTGGCGACCCCTGCGAATCGCGGCAGATCAAAGCCGGAAACCGGCACGAAAAACGCATCCTGTGACATCGGGGCCCTCTTTCCTTTCGATCCATCCGGCAATCAAACCAGCCCCCTCTTCCCCTGTCAGGCCCAGCACCGACACCTTTCCGGCCAATGCGCGCCCGTTTGCCGATCACACTGCCCGCGCCCCTTGACCGATCCGCCGCCTTCCCCCCTTATCAACCAAAGCCAAAAACGGACGGATCATGTTCAACAAGACCTCAGACCAGACAGCCCCTCCCGCCACCGCCCCCGGCGGGCGGTCCTCGAACACCCGATCGGTCTTTGCCAGCGATCTGAAGATCACCGGTGAAATCTCGTCGATGGGCGATATCGAAATGATGGGCGACATCGATGGCAACATCACCGCCCGCAGCCTGACCGTCGGCCCCGAAGGCCGCATGTCGGGCACCATCACCGCCGAAACGGTCGATGTGCGCGGCACGGTGGATGGCCAGATCAACGCGGCCAGCTTTACCCTGCGCGCCGCCGCACAGGTCGCCGCTGATGTCAGCTATGGCAGCCTCATCATCGAAAGCGGCGCTCAGATCGAAGGGCATTTCACCCGCATCAAGCCCTGACCACAGGGCAAAAGCGGCCCCCTTTGGGGCCGCGACCCGTCGCCACCTCAGCGCGGCGGAATGGCATAGGTCAGGCTGGCCCGCGCCACCGGCTCAGCGCCTCCGTCTGAAAACAGCATCACATCCCCCACCGCCAGACTGCGCCCCAGCTTGAGCACGCGCGCCTCGGCCAGCAGATCCACCCCGGCCTGCGGCTTGCGCATGAAATCAATCGCGCAATTGGTGGTCACGGCCAGCGCCACCGGGCCGATGCGGCTCAGGATCGCCAGATACATCGCCACATCGGCCAAACCAAACATCGCCGGCCCCGACACCGTGCCCCCGGGCCGCAAATGCCGCGCCGCCACCCGCAGCCGCAGGGTCAGCCCCGCCGCATCGGCGCGCTCCACCGCGAAATCCTCGGCCACCTGCCCGAAATCCCGCGCCAGAAACGCCTGCAAGGCTGCCGCATCCATCACCACCGTCATCTCTTCCCCCCACACGATCGCAGGCCTAAGCTGCCCGCAAAGCCAAGGAGGATGCAATGCAAGACACCCCCCTGTTACGCGACGATACGGCGGGCATCGCCACGCTCACCCTGAACGCGCCGGGCAGCCTGAACGCCTTGTCAACGGCCATGCTGGCCGCGCTGGCAGATCAGATCAGCGCCCTTGCCGCCGATCACCGCATCCGCGTGGTGATCTTGCGCGCCGAAGGCCGCGCCTTTTGCGCAGGCCATGACCTGCGCGAACTACAGGCCGCCCGCGCGGCCCCCGATCAAGGCGCAGCGGCCTTTGCCGATCTGTTCACCCGCTGCGCCGCCGTGATGCAAGCGCTGGTGGCGCTGCCGCAGCCGGTGATCGCCGAGGTGCAGGGCATCGCCGCCGCTGCGGGCTGCCAGCTCGTCGCCTCCTGCGATCTGGTGGTGGCCTCCGATCAGGCACGCTTTGGCGTGAACGGCGTGAACATCGGCTTGTTCTGCTCGACACCGATGGTGGCGCTGACTCGCAAGGTGCCGCCCGCCATCGCCTTCGAGATGCTGACCACCGGGGCCTTTCTGGATGCAACCCGCGCGCGTGAGGTGGGATTGGTGAACCATGTCACCCCGCCTGCGGATCTGTCGGCCCGCACCCGCGCCTTGGCCGAAACCGTGGCGGGCAAGCTCGGCGCCGCCGTCAAGATCGGCAAATCCGCCTTTTACGATCAGATCGGCCTGCCCTTGGATCAGGCCTATGTCCGAACAGGCCGGGTGATGGTCGAAAACCTCCTCTGGCGCGACACCGACGAAGGCATCCGCGCCTTTCTGGAAAAACGCCCCCCCGATTGGGAGACGGCGCAAGGCTGAGGCGCCAGGAAGAGGCCTGCGCCGCCGCGCGGGTGGAGGCGTCGGATGCCTCCGGCGGGAGTATTTGGGAAAGATGCAAGCCGGCAGGGCAGGATGTCACTGCGCGCGCGCGGGCCGCAGAACCAAGCCCAGCGCGCCAAGCGCCAGCACGAGTGTCACCCCGATCAGGGCTTCCGGCCCGCCCTGCCCCATGATCCATGTGCCCAGCAGCGGCGCCACAGCCGTGGACAGCATCGCCGGCAGCGAAATCGCCGCCGCCGAGGCCGCGTAATCGGCAGGGCCGTTCACCTCGGAAATCATCAGCGGTTTCAGGATGGTCAGAATGCCCATGGCCGCGCCCTGTGCCAGCGCAAAGGCGAAAACCAAGAGCGCGCCGCCACCAGACAGAAGCAGGAACAGCGGCCCCGCCAGCATGGCCAGCACCGTCAGCCGCGCCGCAATCCGCGTGTTCAGCCGCGCCCCTGCCGCCATCAGCGCCAGCCGGCCCAGCACCTGCGCCGGGCCGATCAGCGCCGCCGCCAGCACCGCGCGGGTCTCTGACACCCCCAGATCGGCCAAAATCGGGCGGATCAGGCTCACGAGCATCCAGTGATCCAGATTCAGCAGCGCAAACAGCGCCATCAGCCCCAACACCCCCGGCCGGGCAAGGATGGCGCTCCATGCGGCCCCGGTCCGCGGCGGCGGTGTGTCCTTGCGGCGGCCGCCCCCCAGGTGATGGGCGCCCCACAGCTGCAAGGGCAGCATAAGGCCCAGCACCACCGCCACCGCCACCCAGACCGCGACCTGCCAGCCAAAGGCAGCGGCCAGCCCTGCCCCTGCCGGAAAGGCAAGCGTGGAGGCCAGCCCCGCCACCAGCGTCACCCGCGTGATCGGACCGCGCGCCTCTGCCCCGAAGCGCCGGATCAGCAAGGCAAAGCAGACCTCATACAGCGTGGCCGAGGCGGCGGCACCCAAGCCCGCAAAGGCCAAAAGATAGATCGCAGGATGCGTGGCCAGCGCCAGCAAGGCCAGCGACGCCGCGCCCAGAACCGTGCCAAAGCCCATCAGCCGCAGCGCATGGCCCCGGTCCACCCAGCGCCCCACCTGCGGCGACAAGGCCGCCGTGACCCCGATCGCCAGCAAGGGGCCCAGCGCCAGCACGCCATCGCCCCAAGGCAAGACGCGCTGCCAGACCAGCACCAGCGCCGCGAAGATATAGAAAAAGCAGGCATATCCAAGCGTCTGCCCCAGCGCCAAGGCCCAGACCGCCGCCGACTCTTGCCTGCTCAGCGTCACAGCCGGTAAAGCGCGCGGAACTTGGCTTCGAGGTAATCCAGCAACGGCCCTTCGCTCGGTTCAAAACCGCAGGCCCGGCGCACCACCTCCCGCGGTTCATAAAGCCCGCCGTGCCGCTGGAGGTTTTCCCGCAGCCAGTCGGTGGCAGGCCGGGCATCCCCGCGCGCCAGATGCGCATCCACATCGGGAACCGCCTGCCGCAAGGCCAGATTCAGGCAGCCGGCATAGACATTGCCCAAGCTATAGGTCGGGAAATAGCCGAACAGCCCGCAAGACCAGTGCACATCCTGCAACATCCCTTGGCTGGGCCGCGGCACGGCCACGCCGAAATCGGCCTTGAACCGGTCATTCCACGCGGCCTCCAGATCGGCCACCGCCAGATCGCCCCGGATCAGCGCGCGCTCCAGATCAAAGCGCATCATCACATGCAGGTTGTAATGCACCTCATCCGCTTCGGTGCGGATAAAGCCCGATTGCACCCGGTTCACCGCGCCGTAAAACGCATCGGCATCGGCGATGCCGAAATCGCCAAAACGCTCCACCATCTGCCCGAACATCCACCCCGTGAAGGCCCGGCCCCGGCCCAGCTGGTTCTCATAGATCCGGCTCTGGCTTTCATGCACGCCCATGCTGACGCCCGCCCCAAGCGGGGTCAGCCGATGGTCAGGATCAATCCCCAGCTCATAGCAGGCATGCCCCACCTCGTGGATCGTCGAGTAAAAGCAGTTGAACGGATCGCGTTCCACCACCCGCGTGGTGATCCGCGCATCATCGCCCGAGCCCGAGCTGAACGGATGCACCGCCAGATCCAGCCGCCCGCGCGTCCAGTCATAGCCAAAGGCCGTCGCCAGATCGCGCGCCATCCGCATCTGCGCCTCTTGCCCGAACTGCCCCTCCAGCTTGGCAGGCGTGTGGCTCGCCCCCAGCACCGCCGCGCGCAAGGCCACCAGCCGAGGCCGCATCGCCTCGAACATCGCGCCCAAAGAGGCCGCCGTCGCCCCCGGCTCGTAATCATCGATCAGCGCGTCATACAGATCGCCGCCTTGCGCAAGGCAGGCCGCCTCTTCCCGCCGCAGCCGGATCACCTCGGTCAGGCTGGGCAGGAAGGCCGCCACATCTTCCGAGGCCCGCGCCTCGGCCCAGATCCCCTGCGCGCGGCTGGTCACCCGCGCAAGCTCTTGCGCCAAGGCCCCCGGCACCTTCACCTGCCGCGCATAAGACCGCCGGATGTGGCGCAGATTGGCCGCCGCCACCGCATCCACCGCATCCGCCGCCTCCAGCCAGGCCCCGATCCGCGGATCGGTGCGCCGCGCATGCAGCACCCCTTCCAGCGCCGACATCTCCTCGGCCCGCTGCTCCGCCGCGCCGCGCGGCATCATCGTCTCCTGATCCCAGCCCAGCCGCCCCGCGACCTGCGCCAAAGCCTCGGTCTCGCGCTGATAGGCCATCAGCTCTGCATAAGCGGTGGACTCGGTCATGCGGTGCCCTTCCGGATCGACCCGGCCAGCGGGTATTGTGACAGATAGCGGGCGCGCAGGATCAGCACCCAAAGCAGCACCGCGCCCAGCTGATGGGTGATCGCCACATGCAGCTGCGCCGCCGTCATCACCGCCGCAATGCCCAGCACCACCTGCGCCAGCATCATCACCATCACCATATGAAACGCAAAGCGCGTGCTGCGATGCACCGATTTGCGCCCCCGCAGCCAGACCACCACCCCAAAGGCAAACAGCCCATAGCCCGCCATCCGGTGCATGAACTGCACCAGACCGGGGTTCTCAAAGAAGGCATGCCAGACCGGCAGCGCCCCGCCTTGCCCGTCCGGCACATAAAACGCATCCGCCGGAAAGAAGGACCCGTTCATGTCCGGCCAGGTCGGAAAGGCCCGCCCGGCATCGATCCCCGCCACCAAGGCCCCCAGAACGATCTGCAAGAACGCGAAATGCAGCAATCCGGTCGACAGGCCAAACAGCTTGCCCTCCCGCGTTCGCCGCGCCTGCAACAGCGCCGCCTCGCTCCGCCCCAACAGGAACACATACCACGCGATAAAGCCCAAGATCACGAAGGCCAGCCCCAGATGCGTCGCCAACCGATAGGACGCCACCGAGGTCATCGTCCCCGTCAACCCCGAGGCGACCATCCACCAGCCAATCGCACCCTGCAAGCCGCCCAAAGCGCCCAACAAAAGCAGCCGCCCGGTCCAGCCCGGCGGAATCCGCTTGGTCGCCCAGAAGAACAGGAACCCGACCGCCCAGACAAGGCCGACGGCGCGGCCCAGCTGCCGATGCCCCCATTCCCACCAGTAAATCACCTTGAAGGCCGACATCTCCATCCCGGCATTCATGTGCTGATACTGCGGGCTCGCCCGGTATTTCTCGAATTCCGAAAGCCAGTCGGCCTCGGTCATCGGCGGCAGCGCTCCGGTGACAGGCCGCCATTCGGTGATCGAAAGCCCTGAATCGGTCAGCCGGGTCAGCCCGCCCACCACGATCATCGCCATTACCATCAGGAACAGCACGATCAGCCAGCCCCGCACCGCGCCGCGCGCGCCTTTGGGACGGGCGTCGATCAACCCGCCTTGTGCCTTGGGGGCGGGCGCTTGCGTGCCGCCCACCTCCTCGAAAATGCTGCGTTTCCCAGCCATCACCGCCTCATGTCTTGCTGGGCCGGACACTAGGCCTCCCCCGACCCCGCTTCAAGGGGGCTGCGGCATTGCGGGCAGCCCCCCCAAACCGCCGCCCCCCGCCGCCGCAAGGCTCAGGAATAGGCCCCCGCCGCATAGGTCAGCTCATAGCTGTGGCTGTAGATCTCGAAAACATTCCCGAACGGATCTTCCACATAGACCATGCGATAGGGCTTTTGCCCGGGGAAATAGTGGCGCACCGGCATGCGTTGCTTGCCCCCTGCCGCGACGATCCGCGCCAGAAGCCCTTCCAGATCCGGGTCCTGAATCGCGAAATGAAAGGTGCCGTGGCGGCGAAAGGCGAAATTGTCCTTGGGCGGATGGTGCCCCTCGAATTCGAACAATTCCACCCCGATCCCGTCGCCGGTCGCCAGATGCGCAATCCGCAACCGCCCCCAGCCGGGGCCGAAAACATCGGTGCACATCTGCCCGATGGCCGAGTCATCCTCCACAATCTCGCTGGGCGGCATCAGCACATAAAAGCCCAAGACCTCCGCATAAAACCGCACGGCGGCGTCAAGATCGGGGACCGAAAGGCCGATGTGAGAAAAGGTTCTGGGCGTCGTCTGCATGGCTGTCTCCTGTCAAAGGCTGTGACCCGGATCTAGACAGCCAAGGCCAGAATGTGAAATTATCATACGTCATAATGATCCCAACGCCACGTTATCAAAATGCTCAACGCCACTTGGCTCGAAACCTTCACCGTTCTGGCGGAAGAGGCGCATTTCACCCGCGCGGCCTTCCGCCTGAACATGACGCAACCGGGCGTGTCGCAGCATCTGCGCAAACTGGAACAGCAGGTCGGGCAACGGCTGATCGATCAGGACGGCAAGCGTTTCACCCTCACCGCCGCGGGCGAACGGCTCCGCGCTCTTGGCCAAGCCCGCCGCGCCGAAGAAAAGGCCCTGCGCGATGCCCTTGGCCCCGATGACGCGGACGCGGGCGAGGTGCGCATCGCCTGCTCGGGCAGTTTCGCGCTGCTCTTCTACCCGCAGGCCATCGCGCTCATGCAGGCGCATCCGCGCCTCTGCCTCCATCTCGAGGCCGCCCCGCAGGCGCGCATCCTTGCGGGCCTCCTTGACCAGCAGGTCGATCTGGGCGTGATCAGCCATGATCCCAAACATCCCCGGCTTGCGGCACGGCAGATCGGGCGCGAAGAACTCTGCCTCCTCCTGCCGGGCCAAAGCGGCCCCCGGCCCGATCTCGCCGCGCTCGACAGGCTCGGGCTCGTGGCCCATCCCGATGTGCAGACCTATGCCGATGCGGTGCTCGGCGCCAATTTCCCCGACACCTACCGTGGCGCGCATCATTTGCGCGTCCGCAGCGCCGTCAACCAGATCGGGCAGATCCCCGCCCCGGTCGCCAAGGGCGCGGGCTATACCCTGCTGCCCCGCAGCGGTCTCGCGGCCTTCGCCCAAGCGGATCAGATCACCGTGGCCACCTTGCCGCGCCCGCAATATCAGGACCTGTGGTTGATCACCCGCCGCCACCAAACCCGCACCGCGCGCCGCGACCGGATCGCCGACAGCATCGCCGCGCTCGCCACCCGCCTCGACTAAGCCCAGCCCCCTTAGCTAAGCCCCGCCCCCCCCCTGAACTAAGCCCCGCCTGAACTGTGCCCCGCCTGCGGCCCAGCGCAGGCGCGGCTTTGCCTTTGCACCTTTCCCAAATACTCCGGGGGTCCGGGGGCTGGCCCCCGGGGGCGGCCCGGGGCGCGCCCGTCAAAGGTCCAGGCCAAACCCCTCGGGCAGCACCCGCCCGCTGGCCTCTGGCAAGCCTGCATCCTCCAGAAGATCGGCGAGCATCGCCTCCACATTCTGCCCGGCGGCGGCAAGATGCGCCCAGATCTCGCGCACCGGCGGCGCGACCCGCGGCTCCTGCACCGCCCGCGCGGTATGAAGCCAGGCGGCCAGACCATCGCTGCTCACATAGTCGCGCGCCTTGCGCAAGGCCGCGATCTTGCTCTGCGCCCCGCGCAGGAACCGCGCCACCTCTGCCGGTGTCCAACGGCCCATACGGGTCAGGTCCAGCCCCTCGGCGCGATAGGCCTGCGCCCAGAACTGCGCCGCCGCCGCATGCTGCTCCACCGCATGGGGCTTGGCGCTGGC
This sequence comes from Pseudorhodobacter sp. MZDSW-24AT, assembly GCF_002794355.1. Taxonomy (GTDB): domain Bacteria; phylum Pseudomonadota; class Alphaproteobacteria; order Rhodobacterales; family Rhodobacteraceae; genus Pseudotabrizicola. The sequence goes on from NZ_PGOI01000016.1 coordinate 9,483, forward strand.
CAGCCGCTCCGCGACCGCCTGCGCCTCATCCACCAGCGCCTGAATGGCCTTTTCCTGCTTCCACGCGCCGAAATCCGTGCCCGCCATCGCCGTCTCCTGTGTGGCCCTCGGGGATCGACCCGTTAACGGAACATGAATCCCGCAGGGTCAACCCCTTGATTTCAAACGCATCACCCCCGTGTAACACAGGGGGAACCCGCTATTCCCCTTGCTGGCGCAGCTTGTAGGCGATCTGCTTGAGCATCCCGTGAAAGGTCTGCACCTCGGCCCGGGTCAGGTTCAGCCGCGCCCACATGCTGCGCAAATTCTGGCGCATGTTGGCGGCCTTGGTCTCGGGAAAAAAGAACCCCGCCGCCTCCAGCCGCTCCTCGAAGTGATCCGCCAGCCGCTCCACCTCGACCCGGGCGGCGAAATCCGTCCGCGCCAGCGCCATCGCCTCGGGCACCACCACCGCCGTCTGCCGCCGCCACTCATAGCCCATCAACAGCGCGCATTGCCCAAGGTTCAGGCTGGGGAAATCAGGGTTGACCGGCACCGTCACGATGGCATTGGCCAGCGCCACATCCTCATTCTCAAGCCCCGCCCGTTCCGGTCCGAACAGCACCCCCACCTTTTTCCCCTCGGCCGCCATCGCCCGCGCCATCTCCATCGCCCGCTCCGGCGTCACCACCGGCTTGACCAGCTCACGCGGGCGCGCCGTGGTGGCGAAAACATAGTCGCAATCCCCGATCGCCCCGGCCACATCGTCAAACAGCCCGGCATGATCCAGCAAGCGCCCCGCCCCCGAGGCCATGGCCACCGCCTTTGGATTGGGCCAGCCATCGCGCGGCGCCACGATCCGCATCCGTGTGAGGCCAAAGTTCAGCATCGCCCGCGCCGCCGCGCCGATGTTCTCGCCCATCTGCGGACGCACCAGAATGAAGGCCGGTTCGATCATGCGTGGCACCCCTTGTGTTTGCAGGCCTGTTACGCCAGCCCACCCTTGCGGGCAAGACATGGTCAAGCCGCAAAAAGGCTGGTAAGGCAGCCAAAACCCGCCGCGAGGACTTGCCATGGCCGCCGAAGACCGCCCGCAACTGACCCTGATCACCCCCCCCAGCTTTGACCTTGATGTCTTCCCGGCGCAACTGGCCCGCGTGATGGATTCGGTCGAGGTGGCCTGCCTGCGCATCGCACTGGCCAGCCGCGAGGAAGACAACCTGCTGCGCGCCGGCGATGTCCTGCGCGATGTCAGCCATGCCCGCGATGTGGCGGTGGTGATCGACAGCCACCTGCTGTTGGTGGACCGCATCGGGCTGGACGGCGTGCACCTGACCGATGGCGCGCGGTCGGTGCGCAAGGCACGCAAAGACCTTGGGTCGGACGCCATCGTCGGCACCTATTGCGGCAACACCCGCCACGAAGGCATCACCGCAGGCGAAGGCGGCGCGGATTACGTGGCTTTCGGCCCCTTGGGTGCCACGCCGCTGGGCCAAGGCACGCAGGCCGAGTTCGAGCTCTTCGAATGGTGGTCCGAGATGATCGAAGTGCCGGTGATCGCCGAAGGCGCGCTGACGGTGGAATTGGTCGAGCGCTTTGGCCCGGTCACCGATTTCTTCGCCATCGGCCCCGAGATCTGGGGCGCCGAAGACCCGCTCGCCGCCTTGAAAACCCTGCTGGCCCCGCTGGGCTAAGCGGAGGTCGGGGCCGGATGCGCCCCGGCCACCTGCGCCTCGCAATAGGCGGCAAGTTCTTTGCGGCCCGCGAAAGCGGAAACGGGCACCGGAGCGTGGAAAATCACCTCGGCCCGGCCTTGGCGGCGCGCGGCCAGCACGGCGGCCAGATGGCCTGCAAAGGTCATGTCGGCCCACCAGCCGTAAAAGCGCGGGTCGGCTCCGGCGGGGGCGTGATAGATCACCGTCACGGGTTGCACATGCAACACATCCGCCAGCCCATGCGTGAAGAAAGCGGCAAACAGGGTGGACTTGAACGGCAAGACCCGCAGCCCATCGGTCGAGGTGCCTTCGGGAAAGAAGGTCAGCCGGTGGCCCGCGCGCAAGCGGTCTTCAAAAAGCTTTTGCTGACGTTTGGCCTCGGTCCCCTTGCGGGCGATAAAGACCGTGCCGGTGGCGCGCGCCAGCCAACCGATGCCCGCCCAGCCCGAGACTTCGGACTTCGCCACGAAATACATCGGCGCGCAGGCATTGAGCACAAAGATATCCAACCATGAGGCATGATTGGCCACCATCGCGCCGCGCTGCGCCATCGGCGTGCCGCGCGTGGTCAGGCCAAGGCCCATCAGCGCCAGCGACAGGCGGCAGACCGCGCGGGTCAGATGCGGTGTCCACGGCCGGTTCAATCCAAACAGCGGGCGCTCGACACAGCGCAGCAGCAGCAACAGCCCCAGCCCGCCATAGGTCAGCCCGCCGACCAACACGCCCCGCAGCACAAGCCGCAGCCAACCCAGACCGGCAGGCCCGGCTGCGGCGGGGCGGGCGTCGCGCCAATTCATCCGGCCTCCCCTTTGCGGACATAGAAATCCCGGTGCTTGCGGCTCATGCTGTCCGTGTCCATCACCAGACAGACATCGGTGGTGTTGAAGGCGTGATCGACGAAAACCCCCTCGCCCACATAGCCACCCAGCCGCAGATAGGCCTTGATCAGCGCCGGGGTCTGGGCCAAGGCGGCGCGCCGATCGATCTGATCGGCGGGGAGCAGGTGCGCGCGCGCGGGATCACGGCCCAAGGCCCGCACCCGCAAGGCAGGCGGCGCCAGATGCGCATGGTGCAGCAGCGACAAGGGCGTTGCCAAAGCTGCCAGATCGGTGCCGGGAAAGCTGGCAGCGCCAAACAGGATCTCGATCTCGCGCTCGATCACATAGCGCGCCAGCGCGTTCCACAGGTGAAAAAGCCCGGTGCCGCCGCGATGATCGGCGTGGATGCAAGACCGCCCGAGTTCCAGAAGCTTGCGTCCCGAGGCCTTGAGGGGCGCAAGGTCGAACTCGCTTTCCGAGTAAAACCGGCCAATGGCTGGCATCCGGTCACAGGGCAGCAGGCGGTAAACGCCAACCACATGGGCCCCTGCTGACACCGGGGCCTGCCGGTCCACCAGCACCAAATGGTCAAACACCGCGTCGAATTCATCGCGCTCGATCCCGGCGGCATGGTCCACCCCCGCGCCATCCGCGCCCAGTTCTTCGACAAAGACCTGATAGCGCAGGCGCAGCGCCGAAGCGATGTCGGCGGCATCGGTTGCAAGACGTGCCTCGTAACGGTCCTCCGCCGGCTTTCTGGTCACGGAATCATCTCCACCTGTCGCGTTAACCTTTGGTTAATCATGAGGGGGATAAAAGCGGGGAGAGGACAAGGCAACCGGAATGGGCCGTGACACAGTCGATGCATCATCCCGCACAGGGCGCCTCGGGCGCGGCTTGCCCTGTCACGCGCCGAACACCGGCACCAGTTCGATCTGACGGCCATCGATCACCACCTTGCCGGCGTGTTCAAAGTTCACCGTAATACGGTTGCCAATGTTAGACTGAACCTGACCCAAGCCCCATTCGGCCCGCTCGGGGTGCCGCACCATCATCCCCGGCTCCAGAAGTGTGTTCATCCGTCAACCCTTTCGCTTTCAGGATTTCGCCCATGTCCGACAAGCCTGATCTGACTGCCCTTTTGGGTTCGCGCATCTGCCATGACCTTATCAGCCCGATCGGTGCCATCGGCAATGGGGTCGAGCTGTTGATGATGGATGGGATCACCCCCAGTCAGGAACTGTCGCTGATCGTCGACAGCGTGGCACATGCGAATGCGCGGATCCGCTTTTTCCGGGTCGCCTTCGGCGCGGCGGGGTCGGGCGACCAGCGCATCAGCCGGGCCGAAGTGGCGGGCATCCTGGCCGATCAGACGCGCGGGGGGCGGCTGTCGGTGGAGTGGAACACCCCCACCGATCTGTCCCGGCGTGAAGTGAAACTCGCCTTCCTCGGGCTTTTGTGTCTGGAAAGCGCGCTGCCGCAAGGGGGCAGCCTGTGGATCGACCGTGGCGACCAGCGCTGGACATTGCGGGCGACCGCGCCGCGCCTGCGGATCGAACCCGCCCTGTGGGAACTGCTCTCGCATCCTGCCGCCTCGGTTGAGATCGGGCCGGGACAGGTCCATTTCCCTTTGCTGCGCGACGAAATCGCACGACAGCACCGCCGCCTCACCGTCGAAGTGGCGGAAACCGCGCTGCGCCTGTCGTTCTGACCGCGCGCTCAGCTGCGGCAGGTGCCGTCGCCGCGCACGAGGTATTTGAAGCTGCACAGTTGCTCGGCCCCCACGGGCCCGCGCGCATGCATCTTGCCCGTGGCGATTCCGATTTCCGCACCCATCCCGAACTCACCGCCATCGGCAAATTGGGTGCTGGCGTTGCGCATCAGAATCGCACTGTCCAACCGCTGAAAGAACCGCTCCGCCGTGGCATCATTCTGCGTCAAAATGCTCTCCGTGTGGCTGGAGCCATAGCGCCGGATATGCGCAATCGCCTCATCCACCCCATCCACCAGCTTGGCCGCGATAATCATGTCCAGAAACTCGCGGCCAAAATCCTCAGGCGCGGCCTTCACCGTGCCCGGCACCGCAAGCAAGTCGCCTTCCGTGCGCACCTCAACGCCGGCGGCCAGCAGATCCTCGATCAGCACCGCGCCATGGCGCGCATAAAACGCGCGGTCGATCAGCAAACATTCGGCCGAGCCGCAAATCCCCGTCCGCCGGGTTTTCGCGTTCAGCACCACGGCGCGCGCCTTGTCCAGATCGGCGTCGCCATCGGCATAAACGTGGCAGATCCCCTCCAGATGCGCAAAGACCGGCACCCGCGCCTCGCGCTGCACAAGGCCCACCAAGCCCTTGCCGCCGCGCGGCACGATCACGTCAATATACTCCACCGCCTGCAACATCGCCGAAACCATCGCCCGGTCCCGCGTCGGCACCAGCTGGATCGCGGCCTCGGGCAGCCCCGCCGCCCGCAAACCTTCGACCATGCAGGCGTGAATGGCGGTCGAAGAGTGAAAGCTTTCAGACCCGCCGCGCAAGATCACCGCATTCCCGGCCTTCAGGCACAGCGCCCCGGCATCCGCCGTCACATTCGGGCGCGATTCATAGATCACCCCGACCACCCCCAAAGGCGTGGCGACCCGCTGAATGTTCAACCCGTTGGGCCTGTCCCAATCCGCCAGCACCCGCCCCACCGGATCAGGCTGCGCCGCCACCGCGCGCAAGCCATCGACGATGCCGCGGATGCGCCCTTCATCCAGCCGCAAACGGTCCATCATCGCGGGCGACAGCCCCTTTTCGGCGCCGTAAGCCATGTCCAGCGCATTCGCCTCCAGAATGGCCTGACGCCCGGCCCAGACCGCCACGGCGGCGGCACTCAGCGCAGCCTCCTTGGCGGCTGGCGCAGCATAGGCCAACTCAGCCGCCGCGCCGCGCGCCGCTGCCCCGATCTCGGCCATCAAGCCAATGCTCTGCCCATCCATGCGCACGCCCTCTCATCTGTTCATAAATATCCTCGGGGGGGTCCGGGGGGGCAGACAGCCCCCCCGGCGGCCAGGGATCAGATCACCATCTCGTCTCTGTGAACCAGCGCAGCCCGCCCCTGATAGCCAAGGATACCGGCAATATCGCCCGAGCGGTGCCCGGCAATCGCCTTGGCCTCT
>NZ_PGOI01000017.1:0-2500 GCF_002794355.1 Pseudorhodobacter sp. MZDSW-24AT
TTTGGTTGCGGGGGCAGGATTTGAACCTGCGGCCTTCAGGTTATGAGCCTGACGAGCTACCGGGCTGCTCCACCCCGCGTCCGTCCCGAGGGCGATGATTTGCGATCGGGTTTTTGTATCGTATTGAGAGAGTGTCTCTTATTAGGTTTGGCGGTGACCTACTCTCCCACGTCTTGAGACGCAGTACCATTGGCGCGACGGCACTTAACGGCCGAGTTCGGGAAGGGATCGGGTGTTTTGCTCGTGCTATGACCACCAAACCGAAGAAGAGACACGGCGGGTTTTTTTCCCGCCTGACATCAGTGTTGTTCCGAGTCTGTACACTTTTTTTGGTGTATGCGTTTTGTCTGTATCGGCAAGGTATGAGCCTTGCTGTTACTGGATCAAATCAAGCCTATCGAGCAATTAGTACCAGTCAGCTGAATGCATTGCTGCACTTACACCTCTGGCCTATCGACGTGGTGGTCTTCCACGGCTCTCAAGGGAGATCTTGTTTTGAAGGGGGCTTCCCGCTTAGATGCCTTCAGCGGTTATCCTGTCCGAACATAGCTACCCAGCACTACCGTTGGCACGATAACTGGTCCACCAGTGGTTCGTTCACCCCGGTCCTCTCGTACTAGGGGCAACTCTTCTCAAATCTCCTACACCCACGGCAGATAGGGACCGAACTGTCTCACGACGTTCTAAACCCAGCTCACGTACCTCTTTAAATGGCGAACAGCCATACCCTTGGGACCTGCTCCAGCCCCAGGATGAGATGAGCCGACATCGAGGTGCCAAACGATGCCGTCGATATGGACTCTTGGGCATCATCAGCCTGTTATCCCCAGAGTACCTTTTATCCGTTGAGCGATGGCCCTCCCACTTGGGACCACCGGATCACTATGACCGACTTTCGTCTCTGCTCGACTTGTCAGTCTTGCAGTCAGGCAGGCTTCTGCCATTGCACTCAACGAGCGATTTCCGACCGCTCTGAGCCTACCTTCGCGCGCCTCCGTTACTGTTTGGGAGGCGACCGCCCCAGTCAAACTCCCCACCATGCAGGGTCCCGGATCCGGATGACGGACCGCGGTTAGACATCAAGAAGGCGAAGGGTGGTATCTCAAGGATGGCTCCACCGAGACTGGCGTCCCGGGCTCAAAGCCTACCACCTATCCTGCACATCACATTCCTGATGCCAGTGCAAAGCTGGAGTAAAGGTTCATGGGGTCTTTCCGTCTAACCGCGGGTAGTGTGCATCTTGACACACAGTTCAATTTCGCTGAGTCCACGTTAGAGACAGCGGGGAGATCGTTACGCCATTCGTGCAGGTCGGAACTTACCCGACAAGGAATTTCGCTACCTTAGGACCGTTATAGTTACGGCCGCCGTTTACTGGGGCTTCAATTCAGAGCTTGCACCCCTCCTTTTAACCTTCCAGCACCGGGCAGGCGTCAGACTGTATACGTCGCCTTACGGCTTCGCACAGCCCTGTGTTTTAAGTAAACAGTCGCCACCCCCTAGTTTGTGCCCCCCGCCCATAGTTGCCTACAGACGGGGCCTCCTTCTCGCGAACTTACGGAGGCATTTTGCCGAGTTCCTTTAACGTGGTTCTCTCAAGCGCCTTGGTATACTCTACCAGTCCACCTGTGTCGGTTTAGGGTACGGTCTGATGGAGGGCTATTTCCAGGGACCTCTGAGCAGCCCACCCAATCCGATAAGGGCAAACTACCTTTGAGATCCGTCACTTCCTCCTGGCCACGGAATATTAACCGTGTTCCCATCGACTACGCCTTTCGGCCTCGCCTTAGGGGCCGGCTTACCCTGCTCAGATTAGCTTTAAGCAGGAACCCTTGGACTTTCGGCGAGGGGGTCTCTCACCCCCTTTGTCGCTACTCATGTCAACATTCTCGCTTCTGATCTCTCCACCGGATGCCTTACAGCCCGGCTTCACAGAAAGAACATTGTCTCCGTAATGCCGCAAGGCATTAAAGAGACAGCGTTCTATATCACAGAACGCTCCGCTACCACGCATATTGCTATGCATCCTGAGCTTCGGCTCGTGGTTTGAGCCCCGTTACATCTTCGCCGCAGGACAGCTTATCTAGACCAGTGAGCTGTTACGCTATCTTTAAAGGATGGCTGCTTCTAAGCCAACCTCCTGGTTGTTTTGGCCGTCCCACATGCTTTCCCACTTAACCACGAATTAGGGGCCTTAGCTGCAGGTCAGGGTTGTTTCCCTCTTCACGACGGACGTTAGCACCCGCCGTGTGTCTCCCGGATAGTACTCTTGGGTATTCGGAGTTTACTTAGACTCAGTAAGGCTGTGGGCCCCCATCATCCATGTAGTGCTCTACCCCCCAAGGTATTCGTCCGAGGCGCTACCTAAATAGCTTTCGCGGAGAACCAGCTATCTCCGAGTTTGATTGGCCTTTCACCCCTAGCCACACGTCATCCAGACCCTTTTCAACGGGTGTTGGTTCGGACCTCCAGTAAGTGTTACCTTACCTTCATCCTGCAC
>NZ_PGOI01000018.1 GCF_002794355.1 Pseudorhodobacter sp. MZDSW-24AT
CGGCCCCGCCCGCGCGCCTGCCGCTCCTCGCGGCCCTCGCGCTCTTTGGCCTTGGCGCCGGCGTCGCCGCCTTGCCGCGCGGCACCCCCATCACCACCGCCCCCACCGTCGCAAGCACCCCCGCCCCCAGCGGCAACTGGCAGGTCAGCGAAGGCACGCTTGCGCTCTCCGTCGCCCAGATGGGCCAGACCGTCAGCGGCAGCTTTGCCACTTGGGCCGCCGACATCACCTTTGACGAGACCGCCACCGACGGCCGCCACGGGCAGGTCACCGTCACCATCGACACCACCTCGCTCACGCTGGGTTCGGTCACGCAACAGGCGCAAAGTGCCGATTTCTTTGATGTCGCCACCTATCCGCAGGCCATCTTCACCGCCGACATCCTGCCCGCCGATACCGGCTATCTGGCCAGCGGCACCCTGTCCTTGCGCGGGGCCGAGGTGCCGGTCTCCTTGCCCTTCACCCTCGACCTTGACGGCAACACCGCCACCATGACCGGGCAAACCACGCTCGACCGCCGCGATTTCGGCATGGGGCAAAGCTATGCGGATGAATCCTCGGTGGGTTTTGGCGTCACGGTGGACGTCACCCTCACCGCCACCCGGCCCTGAAACCGGGCCCCAAGACCCGCTCAAAAGAAAAAGGCCGCCGGATCACTCCGGCGGCCTTTCCCCTTTCCGATCAGCGAAAGCTTACTCGGCCTTCATCGCTTCCAGCGAGATCTGCACCTGCACCTCATCGCTCACGAAGGGCGCGAAAGCCCCCACGTTGAAATCCGACCGCAGCAGCGTGGTGGTCGCGCTGAACCCGGCCCAAGGCTTGTTCTCCATCGGGTGATCGCCCGCCTGGTTCAGCACCGCATCCAGCACCACCGATTTGGTGACGCCGTTCAGCGTCAGATCACCGGTGATCAGCGCCGTGGTCTCGCCGGTCACTTCGATGCCGGTCGAGGCGAAGGTCACCATCTCATCCTCGGCGGCATCAAAGAAATCGGCCGACATGAAATGCTCAAAGCGCGCTTCCCATCCGGTCAGCATCGAGCGCACCGGGAAAGATACCGTCACCGACGACTCGGCCGGATTGGCCTGATCGAACATGATCTCGCCTTCATAGCCCGAGAACATGCCATAGCCGGTGGAAAAACCAAGGTGGTCATAGCTGAACACGATCTGCGCATGGCTCGCGTCCACGGTATACTTTTCGGCTTCGGCAAAGGCAGGGGCTGCGGCAAGGGCCGCGATCAGGGCGATGGGGGCGATACGGGTCATGCTCAATCTCCAGTCCGGCAGGCCACCACGGCCCGCTGTGTGGCGCAAACCTGCCTCCCTTGCTGCACTTGCACAATTCGCGGCCCGCGCGCAAAACTTGCGCGCATTCGCACATAACGCCTGCGTGTGGCGCACAGGCGCCCGCTGCACCAGCAGCCCAGCCCCGCACCGGCTGCCCCAGCAGCGCAGCCCCGCACCGCGCTTGCATCCCGGCCCCACATCTGTATAAGGCCGCATCCTTTCCGCATTCCCTTCCATGGCGATGCCTCTCGTGACCCGGCCGCGGAAAGGCCAAATGCCGTTGGTCTTTGAAGCCGCCCGAGACGAAAAGGACGATACATGCCACTGTATGAGCATGTCTTTATTGCGCGTCAGGATCTTTCCAACACGCAGGCTGAAGGCCTTGTCGAACATTTCACCGCAGTGCTTTCCGACAACGGCGGCAAAGTCGTCGAATCGGAATACTGGGGCGTCAAGACGATGGCCTACAAGATCAACAAGAACCGCAAAGGCCATTATGCCTTCCTGAAATCGGATGCGCCTCCGGCCGCCGTGCAGGAAATGGAACGCCTGATGCGCCTGCATGACGATGTGATGCGCGTGCTGACCATCAAGGTCGACGCCCATAACGACGGCCCCTCGGTGCAGATGCAAAAGCGTGACGACCGTGACGGTGAGCGTGGCGAACGCCGCGAGCGTCCGGCCTTCGGCGGCGACCGTCCCGAGCGCGGTGGCGACCGTGGCGGCTTCGGTGGCGATCGCGGTGCAGACCGCGGCCCGCGTCGTTGATCATCAGCCTCAGGAAAGGACCATAAACCATGGCGAACAAACCATTTTTCCGCCGCCGCAAGGTTTGCCCCTTCTCGGGCGACAATGCTCCGGCGATCGACTACAAAGACACGCGTCTGCTGCAGCGCTACATCTCCGAACGTGGCAAGATCGTGCCGTCGCGCATCACCGCCGTTTCCGCCATCAAGCAGCGTGAGCTGGCCCGCGCGATCAAGCGCGCCCGCTTCCTCGCCCTGCTGCCCTACGCCGTGAAATAAGGAGCACCAGACCATGCAAGTGATCCTTCTTCAGCGCGTGGCCAAACTCGGCCAGATGGGCGAAGTCGTGAACGTCAAGGACGGTTACGCCCGCAACTATCTCCTGCCGCAAGGCAAGGCGCTGCGCGCCAATGATGGCAACATCAAATCCTTCGAAGCCAAAAAGGCCCAGTTGGAAGCGCAGAACCTCGAAACCAAGAAAGAGGCCGAAGCCGTCGCAGCCAAGCTCGATGGTCAGACCTTTGTCATCATCCGTTCGGCATCCGATTCGGGCGCGCTCTACGGCTCCGTCACCACCCGTGACGCCGCCGAAGTGGCCACCGAAGGCGGCTTCACCGTCTCGCGCGGTCAGGTCGTTCTGGACAAGCCGATCAAGGATCTGGGCATCCACCCGGTCACGGTTGTCCTGCACCCGGAAGTTTCCGTGCGCATCAACCTGAACGTGGCCCGTTCGGTCGAAGAGGCTGAACTGCAAGCCTCGGGCAAGTCCATTCAGGAACTGGCCGCCGAAGCCGAAGCCGCAGCCGATTTCGAGATCGCCGAACTCTTCGACGATATCGGCGGTGCCGCTCAGGAAGAATAAGTCCGGCCTCCGTGCCAGACAAAAGGGGCCGCGCAGTCACTCTGCGCGGCCCTTTCTCATCAAAGCCCTTCGGGCGCCCCACCCGCGCCACAGTCGCAGCCCACATCGGTGCTCCGTTCTTCCGGCAAAGGTGCCCCATGCGCATGCTCGTCCTGCTCACCGGCTTTTCACTCTTGGGCCTTTCGGCCTTTCTCAGTTTCCAGCACCTTCAAGGCACGTCTTGGGCCGCAGGCCCGCAAGGCCCTGTCATGGTCGAGATGACACCACTGGCGGCCCCCAGCGCTGCCTCCGACTCCGTTGTCGGAAAAGCGGATCTCCCCGAGACCGCCACCCCCCGCATCTCGCTTGCGACCAAAGCCGAATCGAACGGCGCACGCTTCGTCAAGGCGCCCTCGGCCCCCTGATCGCCCGCGGCCCATCCCCGACACGTCCGATGTCGGCGCCAGAGGCGCGGGCCAGCTGTCGCCATGCTTTGCTGCCGGGCACATCCTTTCCGGCCAGCCCCCCCCCGCATGACGCCCGTCCTCATCACGCCCACCTCATGACAGCCCTGCCCAAGCCCCGCCATGACTCCAGCCTTGGCATTCTCTGCCTCTGTGCGGGCCTGGGCCTGTTTTCCGTGCAGGATCTGATTCTCAAACTGCTGGCAGGCAGCTACCCGTTGTCACAGGCCATGGTGTTTCGCAGCCTGACGGCCTTGCCGCTGCTGCTCTGGCTGGTCGCGCGCGACGGGGGCCTTGGCACCCTGTTCACCCCCGGCACCCGGGCGATGATCGGGCGCGGGTTGGTGATGTTCGTGGCCTATGCCGCCTATTACCTCGCCTTGCCCGCGCTGCCCTTGGCCTCGGTGGTGGCGCTTTATTTCTCGGCGCCGCTCTTCATCACGATTCTCTCGGTGCCGATGCTGGGCGAAGCTGTCGGCTGGCGGCGCGGCCTTGCGGTGCTCACAGGCTTTGGCGGCGTCCTCGTCATCCTGCGCCCCGGGGCGGGCCTGTTCGAGGTGGCGGCCCTGCTGCCTGTGCTCTCGGGCCTCTGCTATGGCCTGTCGATGATCTTCGCCCGCAAGCTCGGCACCCGGGAAAGCGCCCCGGCGATGGCCTTCTGGGGCAATCTGGTGTTTCTCCTGCTCGCCGCTCTGATGGCCTTGTCCTTTGGCGGCAACCCTGCCCTCGATCTGCACCCTTCGCTCGCCTTCCTGCTGCGCGGCTGGGTTTGGCCCGCCGCGCTCGATGCCACGCTGATGGCGGGCTGCGGCGTGATCGCGGCCCTTGGCCTCACCCTGCTCACCCAAGCCTACCGCATCGCCGACGCCGCTGCCGTCACCCCTTTCGAATACAGCGCCCTGCTCTGGGGCATCCTCTGGGGCTGGGCCTTCTTCGCCGAATGGCCCGACGCGCACGCTTGGGCGGGCATCGCCATCATCCTCACCGCCGGACTCTATGTCCTGTGGCGCGAGCGGCAGATCCAAAAGGGTTCCCTCCGCGCCCGCCCTTGACGCCGCGACAGGCAGGTTTCCGCCACCCCCCGATCACGCCACCTTTCAGCCCCTGAAACATGGTGTAGAACACCCTCACAGGAAAAACTGGGGACGGCCATCTTGACCTTCACATCACAGACACGCGGCTTTGCACGCGCTCTCTTCTTGTGTGCCAGCTTTGGCCTTCTCACCGCCTGCGGCGACACGCTCACCAAATCCACGATGAGCGCGCCTGCCCCCTCCTCCTTCAATCCCATGCTGCAAGCCAAGGCGATTGCCGAGGTCAAGGCCAAGCAAGCCCGCGGCACCCGCGTCTGGTGCGTGCCCTTCGCCCGCACCGCTTCGGGAATCGATCTGCAAGGCAATGCCGGCACGTGGTTCGCCGCCGCCAAGGGCAAATACTACCGTGGCAAGGCCCCCGAGGCGGGCGCCGTCATGGTCTTCGCCCCGCATTCCAGCAGCCGCCTCGGCCATGTCGCCGTCGTCTCCGAAGTCATCTCCGACCGCAAGGTGCTGATCGACCACGCCAACTGGCACCGCAACCAGATCTCGCTGAAAATGCCGGTGATCGACGTGTCCGAAAAGGGCGATTGGTCGCGCGTGCAGGTCGAAGCCACCCCCGGTGTGCTGGGCAACCCGCGCCCGCTGCACGGCTTCGTCTACCCGCGCAAGATCGGCGCCGCCGCCGCCGCAGAGGCTGCCAGTTAATTCCCCCCCGCGCTACCCCAGCGCGCCGAACCGCGCCCGCAGGGCCGCCACATGGCCGCGCAAGGCAGGCTCTGCCTCCCACTGGCGCAGCAGATCTCCCCAGCACAGCGGCACGAAGACCACCTCATCCCCCGCCACCGCCTCGGCAAAAGCCGCCACCTCGGCCCGGTGCTCGGCCTTGCGCGCCGCGTCAACCGGCTTGCCCGAAGCCCAAGCCTCGGGCTCCGCATAGAGATACACCAGCACCGACCCCAGCGCCCGCTTCTCGGCGCGCGTGCGCAAGCCATAGGCCTGCTTGATCAACAGCGCCGCATCCAGACTGCGGTATCCCACCGTGCCCTCGATCAACCCCCGCGCCAGCGCCGTATAGCGCCCCATATTCGGCCCCCAGGCGGGCCGGTCATACACTTCGGAAAATCCGGTCTGCTTGCCCGGCCGATAGGGCTCATAGCGCGTGCTCGACACCCCCACCAGCGTGGTCCGCGTGCCGATCCCCACATCCAGCCAAGGATGCCGCCCGCCCGACCATGGGAACCGCATCTCCACCGCCAGATCCACCGTCTCCACCGCGCCCGCCGGCACCCCGGGCAAGGCGGGCAACATCCCCGGCCGCTCCAGAAACCAGCCAAAGGCATTGGCCACCAATGCGGCCGAAGACTCCGCCGCATCAAATTTGCCAGACCGCACCGGATGACCGGGGGCGCGCGACAGCGCCGCCAGAATGCGCGCCTCAGGCAGATCGGGAAGAAACGCAGGCATCATCGCCTCCATGGAAAATGAAAAAGGGCCGCACCCAAGCGCGGCCCCCTGATTTTTCGCAGAAAAATCGCAAATACTCCGATTTTTCGCAGAAAAATCGTGTCTTACAGCTCGTCCAGCGCGTCAATCGCCTTTTGCAGCGCGTCCTTGTCCACTTCCTTCTCGGTCACGGTCGCCTGCGCCACGATGTGGTCCACAACCTTATCCTCGAACAGCGGCGCGCGCAGTTGCTGCTGCATCTGCGGGTTCTTCTGCACGAATTCAAAGAACTGACGCTCCTGCCCCGGATACTGACGGGCCGCATTCAGCACGGCCTGAGTCATTTCGGCATCCGACACGGTGATCTCGGCCTTGCGCCCGATTTCGGCCAACAGCAGGCCCAGACGCACGCGGCGCTCGGCCAAGGCCTTGTGCTCCTCGGTCGGCTCGATGCTGTCGTGGTTGTGGCCTTGCACGTCCGGGTTTTCCTCGTGCCACAGCTGGTGCGCGATCTGCCCGGCTTCAGCCTCAACCAGTGCCGACGGCAGGTCGAACTTTACCAAGCCGTCCAGCTGGTCCAGCAGCGACCGCTTCAGGATCGCCCGGCTCGCGCCTTGGTATTCCACGCCCAAACGCTCGGCAATCTGGCCTTTCAGCGCGGCCAGATCTTCCGCGCCGTATTTCTTGGCCAGCTCGTCATTCAGCTCGGCCTCTTTCGGCTCTTTCACGGCCTTCACGGTGCATTCAAACACCGCAGCCTTGCCGGCCAGATGCGCCGCACCATAGTTTTCCGGGAAGGTCACGTCCACTTTCAGCTCGTCGCCCACCTTGGCGCCGACCAGCTGGGCCTCAAAGCCCGGGATGAACGAGTTCGAGCCCAGAACCAGCGGGTAATCTTCCGCCGAACCGCCTTCGAAGTAATCGCCGTCGACCGAGCCTTTGAAGTCGATGGTGATCTGGTCACCGTCCTTGGCCTTGGCGCCCTTCTTGCGGTCTTCAAAGTTCTGCGCGGTCGCCGCCAGATTCTTCAGCGCCTCGTCGATCGAGGCGTCGTCGGCCTTCACCACCAGACGCTCAAGGCTGATCTTGCCCGCATCCAGCTCCGGAATCGGCGGCAGGCAGTCATAGGTCATTTCGACCACAACATCCTTGCCCTCGGCCCATTCGTCGCCGCCCTGCATCTTCACGGCAGGCTGCAGCGCCGGGCGATCGCCGGTCTTTTCGAAATGGTCTTTCATCGCGCCATCAATGGCGTCCTGCATCGCATCGCCCAGCAGGCGCTGGCCAAACTGCTTGCGCAGAATCGCCATCGGCACCTTGCCCTTGCGGAAGCCCTTCATCTCGATCTCGGGCTGCGCCTCGACCAGCTTTTCCTGAACCTTGGCTTCCAGTTCGGCGGCGGTCACGGTGATGGTGTAGCCGCGCTTCAGCCCTTCGTTCAGGGTCTCGGTGACTTGCATATTTTCCCCATATCGGTTGGGCCGCCAGAACAGGCGGCAGTCAAAACTTTCCCGCCTCTCCTATAAATCCGCACCGCCGCTTGCAAGCCCGAATGGCGCCCCAGCGCCCGAATGTTCAGCAGAAAGGGGAAAATCCGCGCGTGCCGCGCCCCGTTGCGCGATCAGCGGCGCCTCAACAGGTCAAAGTGGTGCGGGTGGAGGGACTTGAACCCCCACGCCTTGCGGCGCCAGAACCTAAATCTGGTGCGTCTGCCAATTTCGCCACACCCGCATCGCTGCCGGGCAGGCCCGGCGTGCCGCGGCTTCTAGCAAAGCCGCGCGCGGCTGGCGAGAGGGAAAACGCGCCCACACGCCCTCCCCATCCGCCCGCCCCCTGTCCTTGCGCGCGAAGCCCTCGAAATGCGGCAGGCCCTGTGCCGGAATGTCTTTCCACAGCCCTGATGACGCCACAGTTCAAGCCAAGCATCGGGCTCAGGCAAACAGCATCAGGACAGCAAAGGAGAGGATCATGGCAGAGCTTGGCAAAACCATCAGCGCGGGTCCGGTCGATGTGGGCACCCGGATGCCCGCCTGCGGCATCGCCTGCGGCACGCCGATTCTCACCCTCGCCGGGGTGCTGCCGGTCGAATGCATTGCGCCGGGCGACAAGGTCATCACCCGCGCGGGCGCCCGCACCGTCACCGCGGTCGACCTCGCCGTGGTGCCCGAGGCCCGCGTGATCCGCGTGGCACAAGGCGCATTCGGGCCCAACCGCCCTGCGGGCGATCTGCACCTTTCGCCGCGCCAGCCGCTGCTGATCCGCGATTGGCGCGACCGGGCCATGGCCGGGCTGGTGCGGGCGGTGATGCCCGCCGAACATCTGGTCGATGGCGGCGCGATCTGCGCCGAAACCCTGCCACAGGCGCGGATGATCACCTTGCACTTCGCCGATCCGCAGGTCGTCTTTGCAGGCGGGCTGGAACTCGGCTGCGGCCCCGCGACACCCGGCGCCTAAAGGCCAAGGTCGCGAAACACCCCCGGCAAGGTCTCGGGCAGATCCTCCGCGATCAGCCCCGGCCCAAAACGGCGCGCCGCCTCGCCATGCAGCCACGCGCTGGTGCAGGCCGCCTCAAAGGGGGGCATCCCTCGCGCCAGCGCGCCACAGATGAACCCCGCCAGCACATCGCCGCTGCCCGCCGTCGCCAGCCAAGGCGCGGCCCGCTCATAGGCCGCCACATGCACCGCGCAGCGCCCGTCCGGGGCCGCGATCACCGTGTCCGGCCCTTTGAACAGCACCACCGCGCCCACCCGCGCCGCTGCCGCACGGCACGCCTCCACCTTTGAAAACACGGCGCCTTTCGCCTCGGATGCCGCAAGCCGATCCGCCAGATCGGGCCACAGACGCGCAAACTCGCCCCCATGCGGCGTCAGCACAGAGCGGGTCCGCCGCACGCCGTCCCGCACCGCGCCCCCCTCCGGCGCCCGGGCCAGCAGCGTCAGCGCGTCGGCGTCCAGCACCAGCGCCGCCTGCCCCGCGCAAGCCGCGGCCAGCAGCCCCGCCTCCCGCGCGCCGCTGCCCATCCCCGGCCCCAGACACAGCGCGCTGATCCGCCTGTCCTCCAGCAGCGCCGCCAGATCGCCCGCATCCGCGACCGCGCGCAGCATCACCGCATCCAGCCGCGCCGCATGTTCCGCCAGCGCTTCGGGCGGCGCGCCCAGTGTGACCAGCCCCGCCCCCATCCGCAGCGCCCCCCGCGCCGCCAGCCGCGCGGCGCCACCGCGCCCCGAAGGCCCCGACAGCACAAGCGCATGCCCATGGTCAAACTTGTGCCCCGCCCGCTTGGCCAAGGCCTCCCGCGCGGGCAGCGCCTCTTGCACCACCCCCGCAGGCATCGCGCCCTCCAGCCCGATGTCCACCACCCGCAGCGCGCCGCACCACGCCGGACCCTCCCCCAGCACATGCCCCAGCTTGCGCCGATGGAACGTCACCGTCAGGTCACAGCGCCGCGCGGCGCCCAGATCGCGCCCCGTCTCGGCACAGATCCCCGAGGGCAGATCCACCGCCACCACCCGCCCTTGCGCCGGACCGAGCGCGCGGCGCACCGCCTCGGGCACGGGCCGCGACAGCCCGATCCCGAACAGCGCGTCCACCACCAGATCCGCGCCCGCCACCGCCTCCTCCAGCGCCCCGACCGGGCCCCACGGGGCCCAAGCGGCGCGCATCGCCGCC
>NZ_PGOI01000019.1 GCF_002794355.1 Pseudorhodobacter sp. MZDSW-24AT
TGATTTTCGACACCACGCCTGCGCCGACGGTACGGCCGCCTTCGCGGATGGCGAAGCGCAGTTTTTCTTCCATCGCGATCGGCGCGATCAGTTCAACGTTGAACTTCAGGTTGTCGCCCGGCATCACCATCTCGGTGCCTTCCGGCAGCTGAACCATCCCGGTCACGTCGGTGGTGCGGAAGTAGAATTGCGGACGGTAGTTCGCAAAGAACGGCGTGTGACGGCCGCCTTCTTCCTTGGTCAGGATATAGGCTTCAGCTTCGAACTTGGTGTGCGGCGTCACCGACTTCGGCTTCGACAGAACCTGACCACGCTCCACGCCTTCACGGTCGATGCCGCGCAGCAGAACGCCGACGTTGTCGCCAGCCTCACCACGGTCCAGCAGCTTGCGGAACATTTCCACACCGGTGCAGACCGACTTCTTGGTGTCGCGGATGCCGACGATTTCGACTTCGTCGCCAACGTTGATCACGCCACGCTCCACGCGACCGGTCACAACCGTGCCGCGGCCCGAGATCGAGAACACGTCTTCGATCGGCATCAGGAAGGGCTGGTCAACCGCACGTGCCGGGGTCGGGATGTATTCGTCAACGGCCTTCATCAGGGCGTGGATCGAATCTTCGCCGATGTCCTTGCGCTCACCGATCATCGCCTGATGGGCCGAGCCCTTGATGATCGGAATGTCGTCGCCCGGGTATTCGTAGGACGAGAACAGCTCGCGGATTTCCATTTCCACCAGTTCGATCAGCTCTTCGTCATCAACAAGGTCAACCTTGTTCATGTAGCAGACCATGTAGGGGATACCCACCTGACGGCCGAGCAGGATGTGCTCGCGGGTTTGCGGCATCGGGCCGTCGGAGGCGGCGCACACCAGAATCGCGCCGTCCATCTGGGCGGCACCGGTGATCATGTTCTTCACATAGTCCGCGTGGCCGGGGCAGTCGACGTGGGCGTAGTGACGGTTCGCGGTCTCGTATTCCACGTGCGCGGTCGAGATCGTGATCCCGCGTGCACGCTCTTCCGGTGCACCGTCGATTTGGTCATAGGCGCGGAATTCGCCATAATACTTGGTGATCGCCGCCGTCAGCGTCGTCTTGCCGTGGTCAACGTGGCCGATCGTGCCAATGTTGACGTGCGGTTTGTTCCGTTCAAACTTTGCCTTTGCCAT
>NZ_PGOI01000002.1 GCF_002794355.1 Pseudorhodobacter sp. MZDSW-24AT
GGCAGGCGCGCGGGCGGGGCCGCGCGCGCGACGGCGGGGGCGCGGGTGCCGCGCGTCATGCGGCGCAAAGTGTCATCCCGGTCAAGGATATGGTGTTTCAGCGCGCCTGCGATGTGCAAGAGGATGGCGGCGATCATCAGCTTGGTGAACACCCAGTGCAGGCCGACCGCGATTTGCGCCACGCTTTCCGATTGCGGCACGAAGGGCAGGGTTTGGCCAAAGGGCCACCAGATTGGCGCAAAGCCGGTGACGGCCGCGTGATGCACCCAGCCGGTGAGCGGCACGGCGACGAGGCTGATATACAGCATCCAGTGCACCAGCCGGGCGAGGGCGAGCTCCAGCCGCCGCTCGGGGTGCAAGGGCACCGGATGCGGCTGCGCCAGCGCCCAGAGGATGCGGCCCAAGGCCACGAAGAAGACGACAACGCCCAAGGTCTTGTGCAGGGAAAACAGCTGCGCCTTGCGGGCCAGCGCCTCGGCGGTGTCATAGGGCAGGCGGTTGGCGATGATGCCAAGCGGGATGGCGATCAGGATCAGGCTGGCGGTGGTCCAGTGAAACAGGCGCGCGACCTTGCCATAGGACACGGGGGAATTGCGGGCGGGCATGGGAAACTCCGGTCAATGATCTGCGCGGCAGGCTAGCGGTTTTGCCGCGCGCATGCAGCAGGGCGGAATGCACAGGGCCTGTGCAGAGCGGGGCGCGTGCGCTGAAAACCGGGGCGGTGATTGCGCTGGCGGCAGGGGCGCGCTATCTGGGTTGGGTGATCAGACGGGAGGCAGCATGGGCCGCGCATTCGTATTTCCGGGCCAAGGGGCCCAAACCATCGGGATGGGGCAGGCCTTGGCCGAGGCCTATCCGGCGGCGCGGGCCGTGTTTCAGGAGGTGGATGACGCGCTGGGAGAAGCGCTGTCCAAGCTGATCTGGGAGGGCGATATTGCCGAGCTGACGCTGACGCAGAATGCGCAGCCCGCGCTGATGGCAACGTCGATTGCGGCCTTGCGCGCGCTGGAGGCGGAAGGCTTTGGCATGGAGCAGGCGGATTTCGTGGCCGGGCATTCCTTGGGCGAATATTCGGCGCTTTGTGCGGCGGGGGCGCTGAGCCTTTCGGACACCGCGCGGCTGTTGCGCATTCGCGGGGCGGCCATGCAAGAGGCGGTGCCGGTGGGCGTGGGCGCGATGGCGGCGATTCTGGGGCTGGAGTTCGAGGCGGTGGCGGCGATTGCCGCCGAGGCCGCGGAGGATGAGGTTTGTCAGGCCGCCAATGACAATGACCCGGCGCAGGTGGTGATTTCGGGCCATAAGGACGCGGTGGAGCGGGCGATGGCTTTGGCCAAGGCGCGCGGCGCCAAGCGGGCGCTGCCCTTGCCGGTGTCGGCGCCGTTTCATTGCGCGCTGATGGCGCCGGCGGCGCAGGTGATGACGGAGGCCTTGGCGGCGGTGGTGATTTCCAAGCCCGTCTGCCCGGTGGTGGTGAATGTGCGGGCCGAGGCCGTGGAAGAGCCGGACCGGTTCCGCGATCTGCTGGTGGCGCAGGTGACCGGATCGGTGCGCTGGCGCGAGAGCATGGAATGGATGCAGCGCGCAGGCGTGACCGAATTCTGGGAGATTGGCGCGGGCAAGGCGCTTTCGGGGATGATCAAGCGCATCGTGCCCGGGGCCGAGACGCGGGCGATCGGGGTGCCGGCGGATGTGCTGGCGCTCAAAGGGTGAGCGGTGTGCCCTTGGCTGGCCCCGGAGGGCTGTCTGCCCTCCGGACCTCCCGAGGATATTTTTGAACAGATGAAAGAGGGACAGGATCATGTTTGATCTGACCGGAAAAACGGCCTTGGTGACCGGGGCTTCGGGCGGCATCGGCGCCGAGATCGCACGGGCCTTGCATGGGGCGGGGGCCACCGTGGCCTTGTCGGGGACGCGGCTGGCACCTTTGGAGGCGCTGGCGGCCGAGCTGGGAGAGCGCACACATGTGCTGACCTGCAATCTGTCGGACCCTGCCGAGGTGGAGGCGCTGATCAAGCGGGCCGCCGAGGCGATGGGATCGGTGGATGTGCTGGTGAACAATGCCGGGATCACCAAGGACGGTCTGATGATGCGGATGTCGGACGAGGATTGGCAGGCGGTGATCGACGTCAACCTGACCGCCACCTTCCGCCTGTGCCGGGCGGCCTTGCGCGGGATGATGAAGGCGCGCTGGGGCCGGATCGTGAACATCAGCTCGGTTGTGGGGGCCATCGGGAATCCGGGGCAGGCCAATTACGCCGCGAGCAAGGCGGGCATGGTGGGGATGTCGAAATCACTGGCGGCGGAAGTGGCAAGCCGGGGCATCACGGTGAACTGTGTGGCGCCGGGCTTCATCGAGACGGCGATGACCGAAAAGCTGAATGACAGCCAGCGCGGATCGATTCTGGACGGGGTGCCAGCGGGACGCATGGGCACGCCCCAAGAGGTTGCGGCGGCCGTGCTGTATCTGGCCTCGGCCGAGGCGGGATATGTGACGGGTGCCATCTTGCATGTAAATGGCGGGATGGCCATGATATAAGCGCGCCCGCAAAGGGGCCTGACGGGCCTCGGGGCGCAGGTCGGGCACGGCTTTGTGAAAGCGTTTGCCTAAAGCAGCCGCCCTTGCTATAGGCGCGCTGGAAATCGCCGGTTCACGCCGGTGTCGTCGCCGTGGCGGCGCAATCGCCCCCGAAAGGGGCAAGGACAAGAGACGGGAAGCCCTCCCGCTGATATAAGAGGAAGTGACATGAGCGACATCGCTGACCGCGTGAAGAAGATCGTCGTTGAGCATCTGGGCGTTGAAGAGGAGAAGGTCACCGAGACCGCTTCCTTCATCGACGATCTGGGCGCGGACTCGCTCGACACTGTCGAACTGGTCATGGCGTTCGAGGAAGAGTTCGGGATCGAGATTCCGGATGACGCCGCCGAGACCATCCAGACCTTTGGCGATGCGGTGAAGTTCATCACCGAAGCCGCCTGATCCGCAGATCCGGGTCTGACAGACGAAGAAAGGCACCCCTTGGCGGGTGCCTTTTGCATTGGGGGCGGGCGCATCTGCGGGAGCGGGGGCTTTGGCGCTGGGATGGGGCTGCGCGCGGAGTTGCGCGGTGTGCGACGGTGGAAGGGCGCGGAGGGGCGCCGGGGGCTGCCGGGAATGGCGCGGGTGGGGCTGGCGCGGCAGGAAAAAGCCCCGGTCGCGGGGACCGGGGCTGTGCGGGATCAGAAGGGGATTTCGTCGTCGAGGTCGTTGCGGCCCATCGGCGCGCGGTCGCCGCCCCGGCTGCCGCCACCGCCGCCCATGCTGCCGCCGCCCATGCCCCCCGAGCTGCCGCTGCCGTAATCGTCATAGCCGCCCCGGTCGTCATAGCCGCCTTGCCCGCCACCGCCGCCGCCTTCGCCCCGGCCGCCCAGCAGGGTGAGTTCCCCGCGATACTGGCGCAGCACCACTTCGGTCGTGTAGCGGTCTTGGCCGGATTGATCCTGCCATTTGCGGGTTTCGAGCTGCCCTTCGATATAGACGGTGGAGCCTTTGCGCAGATATTGCTCGGCGATCTTGGCGAGCGCTTCGTTGAAGATGGCGACCGAATGCCATTCGGTGCGCTCCTTGCGTTCACCAGTTTGCTTGTCGCGCCAGTTTTCCGAGGTGGCGATGCGCAGGTTCACCACCTTGCCGCCATTGGCGAAGCTGCGCACCTCGGGGTCGCGGCCGAGATTGCCGACGATGATGACCTTGTTGACCGAGCCTGCCATGGAAATTCCTCGCTTTGGATGTGCCCCGGCGCCGGGGCCGGATGGGTGACCGGAGCCTGTCCGGTCTTGGTTAAGAAATGGATACCGTCGCCAAATCTATATCGGGCGGGACGGGGGGCTGCAATGCGGCGGGGGGGCAATTTGGCGGGCGGAACCCTGCCGATGCGGCTGATGCGGTGGGGGCGTGCATCTGGGCACTGGAATGTGGCGCGGATTTGCCTATAGTCACCGCGTCTGAGGCAAGCGGGAAGATCCTGATGAAGCTGAGCCCTGTTCTTCTGTCTGGCTGTCTGGCTGTGGCGCTGTCGGTTTTTGTGCCGGGGGGGGCGGAGGCGGATGGGCTGAACCTGTCGGGGTCGAGCAAGAGCCGGGCGTCGCTGTTCAATTCGCAGAAGAAATTGCTGGATGGGCGGCTGTCGAAGCAATACGAGGCCTCGGTCCGGCTGACGCCGAAGGGCAAGGTGGCGGCCCCGGTGGAGGGGCCGGCCCCGCGCTACAGCGGGCGTTACAAGGGCGAGTATCTGGCGGTGGCGCGGACGATGGCGGCGCGGCACGGGATTCCGGAGGACCTGTTCCTGCGGCTGGTGCAGCAGGAATCGGGCTGGAACCCGGGCGCGGTGTCACATAAGGGCGCCACGGGACTGGCGCAGCTGATGCCGGGGACGGCACAGAAGCTGGGGGTGGATATTCACGATCCCCACCAGAATCTGGAAGGCGGGGCGCGCTATCTCAAGATGATGTACACCAAGTTTGGCAGCTGGCGGCTGGCGCTGGCGGCCTATAACGCGGGACCGGGCGCGGTGGAAAAGCACAACGGGATTCCGCCCTATGCCGAGACGGTGAATTACGTGAAGGCGATTCTGGGCTGAGGGGCGGCGCTTTTGGCCAGCCGCCGGGGGACGTCGCGTCCCCCGGACCCCCTGCGGGATATTTATGAACAGATGAGGGGGCGGCGCTTTGGAGGGCGCCGCCCTTTTGAATTCACCACAGATGGGCGACGTGGGGGGCGATCAGGCGGGTGTAGATGTCGCGCGCGGCCTGCATCTGATCGGGGGTGAGGGCCGGGAGATCGGCGGCGGCGGCATTGGCGCGGGCCTGATCCGGGGTTTTGGCGCCGGGAATCACCACGGTGACCGCTTCTTCCATCAAGATCCAGCGCAGGGCGAAGGCGGCCATGGCGGTGCCTTGCGGCACGAGGGGGCGCAGCGCCTCGACCGCGTCGAGGGCGACATCGAAGGGCACGCCGCTGAAGGTTTCGCCTTTGTCGAAGGCCTCGCCGTTGCGGTTGAAGGCGCGGTGGTCATCGGCGGCGAACTGGCTGTTGGCGTTCATCTTGCCGGTCAGGAGGCCCGAGGCCAGCGGCACGCGGGCGATGACGGCGACGTCTTGCGCGCGGGCCTGCGCAAAGAAACGCTCGGCGGGTTTCATGCGGAAGAGGTTGTAGATGATCTGCACCGAGACGACGCCCGGGTGCTGGATCGCGGTCAGCGCCTCGTCCACGGTTTCGACCGAGACGCCGTATTGGGCGATCTTGCCCTTGGCCTTGAGGGCGTCGAGCGCGTCGAACAGCGCGGCGTTGCGGTAGACAGGCGTGGGCGGGCAGTGCAGTTGCACGAGATCAAGGCAATCGGTGCGAAGGTTTTTCAGGCTGCGGTCGATGAAGGATTCGATGGCGGTGCCGGTATAGGCCTCGGCGCTGTGGGGGGAGAGGCGGCGGCCCGCTTTGGTTGCGACAAAGGGGCGGGGGCCCATGCCGGCGGCGGCACGTTCGGCCAGCACCTCGGCGATGATCTGTTCGCTGCGGCCATCGCCATAGACATCGGCGGTGTCGATGAAGGTGAGGCCGGCGTCGAGGGCGGCGTGCAGCGTGGCCTTGGCGTCGTCCCAAGTGACCTCACCCCAAGTGCCGCCGATGGCCCAAGCGCCGAAGCCGATGGGGGTGGTGCTGTGGCCGGTGCGGCCGAATGTGCGGGTGTGCATCTGTGATCTCCGTTTGCTGGGGGCAAGATAGGGCGCGGCGGCGGTGATGGCCATGGTGACGCAGGGCCTTTTCGGCGGGGCAGCGCTGCGCTAGGGGTTGCGGATGGAGATGGTGGTGGACAATCTGGGCGTGGCCCGTGGCGGCCTGACGGTGCTGGAGGGCGTGCGCTTTGCGCTGGCCGCCGGTCAGGCGTTGATCTTGCGCGGCCCCAACGGGGTGGGCAAGACCACTTTGCTGCGCACGCTGGCCGGATTGCAGCCCGCCGTGGCCGGCACGCTGCGCGTGCCCCCCGAAAGCGTGACCTATGCGGCCCATGCCGACGGTTTGAAGGCGGTGCTGACGGTGGCGGAGAATCTGGCCTTTTGGGCCGAGATCCATGGCGGGGGCGATGTGCAGGCCGCGATGGCCGAGATGAACCTGACCGAGCTGCGTGACCGCCGGGCGGCCAACCTGTCGGCGGGGCAGAAGCGGCGGCTGGGGCTGGCGCGGCTTTTGGTGACCGGGCGGCCGATCTGGGTGCTGGACGAGCCGACGGTGTCGCTCGATCAGGCGAGCGTGACGCTGTTTGCGGGGGTGGTGCGCGCGCATCTGGCGCGCGGCGGCATGGCGCTGATCGCCACCCATATTGATCTGGGGCTGGAGGAGGCGGCGGTGCTGGACCTTGCGCCGTTCAAGGCGCGGATGCCGGTGGCTTCGGGTGGCGGCTTTGACGAGGCCTTTGCATGAAGGCGCTTTTGCTCCGTGATGTGCGGCTGGCGATCCGGGCGGGCGGTGGCTTTGGGCTGGGGCTGGCGTTTTTCCTGCTGGTGGCGGTGCTGGTGCCTTTGGGTGTGGGACCCGAACCGGCGACGCTGGCCAAGATTGCGCCGGGCATTTTGTGGGTGGGGGCGCTTTTGGCCTGTCTGCTCTCGCTGGACCGGATCTTTGCGCTGGATTTTGAGGATGGCTCGCTGGATCTGCTGGCCACCGCGCCGATTCCGCTGGAAGGGGTGGTGGCGATCAAGGCCTTTGCGCATTGGCTGGTGACGGGGCTGCCCTTGACGCTGGTGGCGCCGGTGCTGGCGGTGCTGTTGAACCTGCCGGGGCCGGGCTATCTGTGGCTGGTGGTGAGCTTGCTTGCCGGCACTCCGGCGCTGTCGGTGATCGGGGCCTTTGGCGCCGCACTGGTGGTGGGGGTGAAGCGGGGGGGATTGCTGTTGTCGCTGCTGGTCTTGCCCCTTTATGTGCCAACGCTGATCTTTGGCGCCGAGGTGGTGAAGCGGGGCGCGAGCGGGACCGAGGTTTCGGTGCCGCTGCTGCTGCTCGCGGGGATCACGGCGGGGGCGGTGGCGCTTTTGCCCTTTGCGGCGGCGGCGGCGCTCCGCGTCAATCTGCGCTGAGCTTTGACAGGAGTGTGACTTGAGACGCATCGTGAGAGAGGGTATGCCAATCTGATGTCGTTGTGGGAATATGCCAATCCGAAGAAGTTCATGCAGGTCTCGGCCGGGGTTTTACCTTGGATGGCGGGGCTGACTGGGCTGTGTCTGGGGGTCGGGCTGATCTGGGGATTTTTCTTCACGCCTGATGATTTCCGGCAAGGGTCGACCGTGAAGATCATCTTCCTGCATGTGCCCTCTGCGATGATGGCGATCAATGCGTGGGTGATGATGCTGGTGGCGAGCCTGATCTGGCTGGTGCGGCGGCATCATGTGAGCGCGCTGGCCGCGCGCGCGGCCGCACCCGTGGGCCTGACCTTCACCGCGATTGCGCTGGTGACGGGGGCGCTGTGGGGGCAGCCGATGTGGGGCACCTGGTGGGCCTGGGACCCTCGGTTGACGGCCTTCCTGATTCTGGCGCTGTTCTATCTGGGCTATATCGCGCTGTGGCAGGCGGTGGAGGACCCCGACACGGCGGCGGATCTGACGGCGGTGATGTGCATGGTGGGATCGGTGTTTGCGCTGTTGTCGCGCTATGCGGTGAAGTTCTGGAATCAGGGGCTGCATCAGGATTCGACCATTCTGAAGGTGGGCGAGAAGGACCCGATCGCTCCGGTCTTTTATGTGCCGCTGGTGGTGTGCATCTTTGGCTTTGTGCTGCTGTTCGTGGCGCTGGTGCTGATGCGGACACGGACAGAGATTCGCGCGCGGCGGTTGTCGGCGCTGCTCGCACGGGAGCGGTTGGCATGATGCCGGATCTGGGACGTTATGCGGTGGCGGTGCTGTCGTCTTATGGCGCGAGTCTGGCGATGCTGGTGGCGCTGGTGGCGCTGACGTGGTGGCGGGGCGCACGGGTGAAGCGTCAGCTGGCCGAGGTGGAGGCGCGGCAAGCCCGCGCGACCAAAGGAGAGCCGTGATGGCAAAATGGTTGATGGTGTTGCCGCCGGTGCTGTTTGCCGGGCTGGCGGGGGCGTTCTATGTGTCGATGGTGACGAACAACCCCAATGACATGCCGACCGCCTTTCAGGACCGGGCGGCCCCGGTGGTGCCGGCGACGGGGCTTGCGGGGGTGCCGCAGCTGACGGATGCGGATTTGCGCACGGGCGAGGTGACGGTGGTGAATTTCTTTGCCACATGGTGCCCGCCGTGCCGGGCGGAGCATCCGGTGCTGTTGGAGATGGCCGAGGCGGGGGTGCGGGTGGCGGGCATCAACATCATGGATGATGATGCCAAGGCGATCGCCTATCTGGCCGAGGACGGCAATCCGTTCTTTGCGGTGGCGACCGATCCACAGGGGCGCAACCGGGTGGAATGGGGGGTGACGGCGCCGCCCGAGACTTTCATCCTGCGCGGCGATGGCACGGTGGCGATGCGCTTTATCGGGCCGCTGATCGGGGCCGATTATGAAGCGCGGTTCAAACCGGCGCTGGAGGCGGCGCTGGCGGGCGGCTGAGCCGGGCCTTAGGCCAGCAAGAGCAGCGTCATCAGGGTGAAAAGCGCGAGCTCCGCGAGCGGCAGCGGGGCTGCGGCGCGCGCGGTGCTGCGCGCGGGCGGCTGTGGGGCAAGCGGCGGGAAGCGGTGGGGCATGGCAGTGTCCTGTGCTGAGGGTTGGCCCCAGCCTGACACAGAGGTTTGAACGGAAGATTGCCACGCATCTGTGGCGCATGCAAAACGGCCCGATCCTTGCGGATCGGGCCGTTTGTCTGTGTGGGGGGCCTGATCCCTCCCTTGCGGGGGTCTTCGCAGCGAAGACCCCCGCAAGGGCGGAAGAGCGCCGGGTCAGCGGCTTGCCAGATCGCGCAGCACGTAATGCAGCACGCCGCCGTGTTCGACGTATTCGATCTCGATCTCGGTATCGATCCGGCACTTGAGCTGGATCGTGATCTCGCGGCCATCGGCGTATTTGATCGTGCAGGGCACGAGGCTCAGCGGTTTCAGATCGCCGTCGAGCCCATGGATCGACACGACTTCATCCCCGGTCAGGCCCAGCGATTTGCGGGTGGCGCCTTCGGTGAATTCGAAGGGAATCACGCCCATGCCGACGAGGTTTGACCGGTGGATGCGTTCGAAGGATTCGGCGATCACCGCCTTGACGCCCAAGAGCGCGGTGCCCTTGGCCGCCCAGTCGCGGCTGGAGCCTGCGCCGTATTCGATGCCGCCAAAGATCACCAGCGGGGTGCCCGCGTCTTGGTGGGCCATCGAGGCATCATAGATGCTGGTCTGCGCGCCATCGGGGCCTTTGGTGTAGCCGCCTTCAACGCCATCCAGCATCTCGTTCTTGATGCGGATGTTGGCGAAGGTGCCGCGCATCATCACCTCGTGGTTGCCGCGCCGCGAGCCGTAGCTGTTGAACTCGGACACCGGAACCTGACGCTCGGTCAGATACTTGCCAGCCGGAGTGGAGGCTTTGAAGGAACCTGCGGGGCTGATGTGGTCGGTGGTGATCATGTCGCCCAGAAGGGCCAGAACACGCGCGCCTTCGATGTTCGAGATGGTGCCCGGGGTTTTGGCCATGCCTTTGAAGTAAGGCGGGTTCTGGATGTAGGTCGAGGAGGCGGGCCAATCATAGGTTTCCGAATCCGTGACCTGCACGCCTTGCCACTTTTCATCGCCCTTGAACACATCGGCGTATTTCTTCTGGAAGGCTTCGCGCGTGACGACCGCATGAACGATGTCGGCGATTTCCTTGTTGGTGGGCCAGATATCTTTCAGATAGACCGGCTTCCCATCCTTGGAGGTGCCCAGCGGTTCTTTGGTCAGGTCGATGTTCATGTCGCCTGCCAGCGCATAGGCCACCACCAGCGGCGGTGACGCGAGGTAGTTGGCGCGGACGTCGGGCGAAATGCGGCCTTCGAAGTTGCGGTTGCCCGAGAGCACCGAGGTGGCCACCAGATCGCCTTCGTTGATCGCCTTGGAGATCGCCGGGTCCAGCGGGCCGGAGTTGCCGATGCAGGTGGTGCAGCCATAGCCAACAAGGTTGAAGCCGACGGCATCAAGGTCTTCTTGCAGGCCAGCGGCGTTGAGGTATTCCGACACCACCTGCGATCCGGGGGCCAGCGAGGTTTTCACCCATGGCTTGCGGTTCAGACCCAGCGCGCGGGCCTTGCGGGCCACAAGGCCTGCACCGATCAGCACATAGGGGTTGGAGGTGTTGGTGCAGGAGGTGATCGAGGCGATCACCACCGAGCCATCGCGCAGGACGTAATCCTGACCTTCGACCTTGGCGGTGGAAAGACCATCGGCATTGCCCGGAATCTCTTCGGGTGCCGGGGCGGGTGCGCCGCCTTCGGCTGTCATCTCGGCCTTTTCCAGCTTTGGCGCTTCGGGGGCCTTGCGCAGGCCGCGGATGTAATCGCCAAAGGCGGTCGCGGCGCTGGTGAGCGGCAGGTAATCCTGCGGGCGTTTCGGGCCCGAGATGGCCGGAACGATGGTGCCCATGTCGAGTTCCAGCGTGCTGGAATAGATCGGGCTGTAGTCAGCGCCGCGCCACATGCCGTTTTCCTTGGCATAGGCTTCGACCAGAGCGATGCGCGATTCTTCACGGCCCGTCTGACGCAGGTAGCGCAGCGTTTCGTCGTCGATCGGGAAGAAGCCGCAGGTGGCGCCATATTCCGGGGCCATGTTGGCGATGGTGGCGCGGTCCGCGAGCGGCAGGCGGTCGAGCCCGTCGCCGTAGAATTCGACGAACTTGTTGACCACGCCATGCTTGCGCAGCATTTGCACGACCTTGAGCACGAGGTCGGTGGCGGTGGTGCCTTCCATCATCTGTCCGGTCAGCTTGAAGCCCACCACTTCGGGGATCAGCATGGAGACGGGCTGGCCCAGCATCGCGGCCTCGGCCTCGATCCCGCCCACGCCCCAGCCCAGAACGGCCAGACCGTTGACCATGGTGGTGTGGCTGTCGGTGCCCACCAGCGTATCGGGATAGGCGACAAGGTTGCCATCCTGATCGGTGTCGGTCCAGACGGTTTGCGCCAGATATTCAAGGTTCACTTGGTGGCAGATGCCGGTGCCGGGCGGCACCACGCGGAAGTTGTTGAAGGCGTTCTGACCCCATTTCAGGAAGACGTAACGCTCCATGTTGCGTTCATATTCGCGGTCCACGTTGGCTTGGAAAGCGCGCGGGGTGCCGAATTCGTCGATCATCACCGAGTGGTCGATGACCAGATCGACCGGGGCGAGCGGGTTGATGCGCTGTGCATCCCCCCCAAGCCCGAGGATGCCATCGCGCATGGCGGCGAGGTCGACCACGGCCGGCACACCGGTGAAATCCTGCATCAGGACGCGGGCCGGGCGATAGGCGATTTCGCGCGGGTTCTGCCCGTTGTTCTTGCCCCAATCGGAAAAGGCTTTGATGTCCTCGACCGAGACAGTCTTGCCATCTTCGAAGCGGAGCATGTTTTCCAGCACCACCTTCAGCGCGGCGGGCAGGCGGGAAAATTCGCCCAAGCCCGCGGCCTCGGCGGCGGGGATTGAATAATAGCTGACGGTCTGGCCGCCCGCTGTGAGGGTCTTGCGGGTTTTTTGGCTGTCATGTCCGACGGTGACGGTCATTTTGGGCCTCTTGGCTAGGGGATCGGGATTGGCTTAAGGTCTTGTCCGACCGGATGGGCCGGGGAATCGCTGGCTTTGTATACAATTGTATGCCAAGAATCTAGCCCTCGTTTCTGCGAAGTTGCGGTGATCTTGTGATGATCTTGCCACGCGTTTGCCTTCTTGGGGAACTGATCTTTCCCTCGCAAAACCTTGATTGGCGGGTCAATGTCGGCGCCTGTAGAACGAAAGGGCAAGTGTAGGGATGACAGACGTGACGAAGCGACAGTTGGTCAGCGCGACTTTTGGGCTATGGCTTGGCCTTTCCGGGGCAGCACTGGCGCAGACTTCGCCTGTTCTGGTTGAGCTTTACACGTCGCAGGGTTGTTCGTCCTGCCCGCCTGCCGATGCCTTTATGGAAGAGCTGGTCAAAAGCCCGGATGTGATCGCCCTGTCGCTGCATGTGGATTACTGGGATTACATCGGCTGGCGCGATACGTTTGCGAGCCCGCATTTTACCCAGCGCCAGAAGGCCTATGCCAAGGCGGTGGGCAGCCGGATGATCTATACGCCGCAGATGATTGTGGGCGGGCTGGACCGGGTGGAAGGCAATGACCCGGCGCAGGTTTCGGAAGCGATCCGCCGCCAGCAGGCCCGGGTGAGCCCGGTGCGGTTGACGGTGACGCGCGACGGCGATCAGATTTTCATTCAGGCTGAAGCCGACCCGCCGCTGAGCGCGCCCGCGCGCATTCAGGTGGTGCGCTATCTGCCCGAGGCCACGGTGGCGATTGGCCGCGGCGAGAATGAAGGGCGCGAGGTGACCTATACCAATATCGTCACCGATTGGCAGGCCGTGGCCGATTGGCCGGGGCAAGCGCCGCTGGAATTGACCGCGGTGGCGGCGGGGCCGGACCCTGTGGTGGTGATCGTGCAAAGCGACGGGCCCGCCGATGTGCTGGCGGCGGTGCAGTTGAAATAAGCCTTACGGCTTCCAGCGGCGGTGAATCCAGAACCATTGTTCCGGATAGCGCCGGATCAAACGTTCGAGATTGTCATTCAACGCTTGCGTCATCTCTTCGGGGGTGCCGTGCGGGATCGGCGGATCGACGATGATCTGGAAGGAGAGGCCATCGGGCTGACGGATGGCATAGGTCGGGATCAGTTCGGCATCGTATTTCAAGGCCATGTCGGCGGCGGAGAGCGCGGTGAGCGCCTCTTGCCCGAAGAAGGTGAGCTTCACGCCCTTGTGCATGCGCTGATCGGGCAGGATGCCCAGCATGCCGCCCGCGCGCAGGTGCTTGAGCATCTGGCCCATCCCTGCGC
This sequence comes from Pseudorhodobacter sp. MZDSW-24AT, assembly GCF_002794355.1. Taxonomy (GTDB): domain Bacteria; phylum Pseudomonadota; class Alphaproteobacteria; order Rhodobacterales; family Rhodobacteraceae; genus Pseudotabrizicola. The sequence continues at coordinate 13,000 of NZ_PGOI01000002.1, forward strand.
GGCCGCGTTCGAACAGGGGCTGGCCGATGGTGCCGATGGCTTGCACGTAATGATCGTTGAACCACGGATTCGACATCGGGCGGTAAAGCGCGCCCAAAGGATAGCCGCGCGCGATCAGCGCGGCGCGCACCGCATCGTAATTGCCGAAATGCCCGGTGGCGAGGATCACGGGGCGCTTGGCGGCATGGGCCGCTTCGAGTGCCGCGACACCGTCGCCGGTAAGCGGCAGTTTGGTGGTGCGCGCGATGAACTCGGCCCCCGAATAGATCTCGATCACGGTGCGGCCGATGTTTTCGGGCACGCGGGCGACCATGCGGTCGATCTGATCGGCGGGCAGGTCTGGCAGGGTGAGGGCAAGGTTGTCGCGGATGCGCTGCGGCCAGCCGGCAAGCGGCGCCACGATGCGCGCCATCACCCAGCCACAGAGCGGCACGCGCCAGCGGTAAGGCAAGGCGAGCAGCAGGCCGATCACCGCGCGGATGGCGCGGTCGGACAGCCATTGGGTCCATGTTCCGGTGGTATGGGCGGGCGTTTCGGTCATCCGGTCCGTTTTACAGGCTTTTGGATGCGCCATGCACCCGGGTTTCGCGGTGCCAGACATAGAGACCCGCCAGCACGATCACAAGCGCACCGATGATCGTCGGCAGATCCGGCACCTCGTCATAAAGGATATAGCCCCAGCCTGTGGCAAAAATCAGCCCGACATAGGCGAAAGGGGCGACGCTCCCCGCCTCGGCCAAGGTGAAGGCGCGGATCAGCGCCAGCTGGGCCACGGTGCCCAACAGACCGATGAGCGCGAACTGTGGCCAGTCGGCCATGGGGACGGGCACCCAGACGAAGGGCAGGCTGAGGCTGGTGACGGCCATGCCAAAGAGCGCGGCAAGGATCATCGGCGTCCACGCGGTTTCATGGGGCCCAAGGCGGCGGGTGAGAAGCGCGTTGATCGAGTAGAACACCGCCGCGGCCAGAGGCAGCAGGGCGGCCGGGGTGAACACCGACAGGCCCGGGCGGATGATGATGAGCGCGCCGATCAGCGCGGCGATCACCCCCGCAAGGCGGCGTGGCCCCAGACGTTCCCCCAGAAAAAGCGCGGCCCCCAAGGTGATGAGCACCGGGTTCAGATCGCCCAAGGCAGTGGCTTCGGCCAATCCGATATAGGGCAGCGCCGAGAAAAAGCAGGCAATAGCGCCAAGCTGGCAGGCCGAGCGCACCAGATGCAGCACCGGCCATTGCGTGCGCAACATCTGCGGCAGGCGCGGCCCCAAGAGCAGCGCCACGATCAGCACCTGTCCGGCAAAACGTGCCCAGATGACCTGCGGCACCGGGTAGCGCGCGATCAGCCCCTTGGCTGCGGCATCCATGGCGGCAAAGCAGAAAATCGCAATCACCATCAGGAGAATGCCGCTTTTGGTGTCTTTCAGGCTGGGGGATGTCATGCTGCGTCCTTTACGGGGCGGACGCTAGCCTGCGCGGATGCGGTTCACAAGCCATTGGCAGGCGGGTGCAGATTACTCTTCTTCGCGGTTCATGACGATTTCCCCCGCGCCTTCGAGTTGACGGATGGTGGTGACGATGGTGGTCATCGCCTCTTCCGCGTCTTTTTCCTTGACCTTGCCCCGGCTGGCCATGTCTTCGCGCAAGGATTGCGCCATGCGTTGCGACATGTTGGCAAGGAAGAAGTCCACCGCCGGAGCCTGACTGGGCCTTGCCTGCGCGGCGGTAAAGGCGGTGACCAGAACAGCGGCGTCGACCATGCGCACGATCTTGGGGATGTCGCGCGGCATGATGCGGGCGGGGATATGGGCGAAGGTGAAAATCGCCTTGCGCACCTGTTCGGCAAAATCGGCGTCTTCGGCATCAAGCCCGGTCAGCACGTCATCGCGGGTGGCGGCGGTGGAGACGTTCAGGATGGCGCCGACCCGTTCCACCGGCCCCGCATCAAAGGCGCGCGCCGGCTGGGCATCGAGCTGGGCCGCCAAGGATTGGCCGATGCGGCGCACGGTTTCAGGCGCGACATTCCCGGTCATAGAGACGGCATAGGCCACGCGCCGCGCCTTTTTCCCGGGCAGGCGCCCCAGCAGTTCGGCCGCCTTGGGCACCGGCAGTTTCGACAAGATCACCGCCGCCACCTCGATGCTTTCCGCTTCGATCACCGGAAGAATGCGGTCGGCGGGCAGGATGGTCAGGCGTTCCCACGGATCGGCTGTGCCGGAGGCGCCTGCCAGACGGCGCAGGCGGCTGGCGGCCGTGGGGCTGATATGCCCGTCCATCATGGTAAGCGCGCCATCGATGCCACCGGGAAAGGACAGCCCCACCTCTTCCAATTCTTGCAGGAATTCTTCCACCACCTGCGCCAGTGTGGCGCGGTCGACCATGCGCATCTGACCGATCTGTTCGGTCAGCGCGGCCTGAAGATGATCGGGGAGCGCCGAGACAGGCAGACTGCCCCCTTCGGCCAGCATCAGGCGGACGATGATGGCGGCCTTTTCGCGCGGCGTGGGGGCGCGACGTTCGCCCGAGGTGCCGCCCAGCGAAACGGCGCGCTGCACCGGGGTGAGGCGCGCCAAGGCCTGACCAAAGCTATCCGACATCCGATTCCCCGTTCTGGTGATCCTGCCGCGGCAGGCTGTCATCCCGGGGTTAAAGACGGATTACGGGATGTCAGGTGGTGGGGGTGGGAATGCATTCGCCCTTGGCCTGATCCCAAGAACTGCCTTCCTTGCAAGACGATGCGGTCACCTCTTTCATGCCCGAGCAATAGGCCATCGACATCGAGGGCAGCAGCATGAGCGCGATGACGGCGGTGGTGATTTTGGTCTTCATCAGTCGTCCTTCCCTTGATTGGTTTCCGTAGGGGAAGGGTAGCACGGCGCGCGCCAATTCAAGCAGGCTTTCCGGCGGCCCGGGCGGGCCGCCGGTCACGCTTTCGTTACGCGCCGAACACGCGGGCGAAAATCGTGTCGACATGCTTGGTGTGATAGCCAAGGTCGAACTTCTCTTCGATCTGCTCGGGTGTCAGGGCGGCCAACACCTCGGCGTCATTCAGCAATTCTGTTTTGAAGTCAGCGCCTTGTTCCCAAACCTTCATGGCGTTTCTTTGCACCAGACGATAGCTGTCTTCGCGCGACACGCCGGCTTGGGTCAGCGCCAGCAGCACCCGCTGGCTCATCACCAGACCGCGGAACTTGTTCATGTTCTGCATCATGTTTTCGGGGTAAACCACGAGCTTTTCAACAACTCCGGCCAAACGGTGCAGCGCGAAATCCAGCGTGATGGTGGCATCCGGCCCGATGGCGCGTTCCACCGACGAATGGCTGATGTCACGCTCATGCCACAGCGCCACATTCTCCATCGCGGGCACCACCGCCATGCGCACCAGCCGGGCAAGCCCCGTGAGATTCTCGGTGAGCACCGGGTTGCGCTTGTGCGGCATCGCGCTGGAGCCTTTCTGGCCGGGGCTGAAATACTCTTCCGCCTCCAGCACCTCGGTGCGCTGCATGTGGCGGAATTCGGTGGCGATGTTCTCGATGCTTGAGGCGATCACGCCGAGCGTGGCAAAGAACATCGCATGGCGGTCGCGCGGGATCACTTGCGTCGAAATCGGCTCGGGCGTCAGGCCAAGCTGCGCGCAGACATGCTCTTCCACCCGCGGGTCGATGTTGGCAAAGGTGCCGACCGCGCCGGAAATTGCCCCCGTGGCCACTTCGGCCCGCGCATTCACCAGACGCGCCCGGCCGCGCGCCATCTCGGCATAAAAGCGCGCGAAGGTCAGGCCCATGGTGGTGGGTTCGGCATGGATGCCGTGGCTGCGGCCAATGCGCACCGTGTCCTTGTGCTCATAGGCGCGGGCCTTCAGCGCGGCCAGCACCCGGTCCATCCCGGCCAGAAGCAGATCGGCCGCGCGCACCAGCTGCACGTTCAGCGTGGTGTCGAGCACATCGGAACTGGTCATCCCCTGATGCACGAAGCGCGCATCCTCGCTGCCGATATGCTCGGCCAGATGGGTCAGAAAGGCGATCACGTCATGTTTGGTCACCGCCTCGATCGCGTCGATGCGGGCCACGTCGAATTCCACATCCTTGGCGCGCCAGACCGCTTCGGCATTGGCGCGCGGGATCACGCCCAGATCGGCCATGGCATCGCAGGCATGCGCCTCGATCTCATACCAGATGCGGAATTTCGTGGCCGGAGACCAGAGGGCAACCATCTCGGGGCGGGAATAACGCGGGATCATCACGAACCTATCATTGGAAAGGGGGTGCGCGGCCCCCTTAGACTGCGCAGCACAGTGACGCAAGGCAAAGGGGACCGGATGCTGCGTTTAGGGGTGCTGATCATGCTGTGGCCGGGGGTGGCGCTGGCCGAAGGTTGGCAAAAGCTGTCCGGCGATCAGATCAGCGATGCCCTTGCCGCGCGGGTGGTGGTGTTTCCCGAAGGGGTGGCGCAGTATTTCCTTGAAGATGGCCGCACCATCCGGGCCGGGTCTTGGGGGGAATGGCGCGTCGATGACAACCGCTATTGCGAAAGCTGGTCGGGCAAGCGCCCGATCTGCGCCGAGGTTGACAGCGACGGCAGCGATCTGCGCTTTCGCGAAGAAAGCGGTTTCGTGCGGGCAGGGCGCTACGGCGACCTATAGGGTCAGGCGATAGCGGATGTGGCCATCCTCGGCGCAGAAGCTGTCATAAAGCCGCCGGGCCTCGGCATTGTCGCGCGCCGTATTCCAATAGAGCCGGTGCCAGCCGCGCGCGCGGCCGATGGCGATCAGATCGCCGATCAGCGCCCGCCCCACGCCGCGCCCGCGTGCCTCTGGCGCGACAAACAGATCCTCGAGATAGACATCATCCCCTGCCACCCAAGTGGAACAATGCGGGTGGTGAATGGCAAAGCCCAGCGCGGTCGCCCCGTCAAAGGCCATCCGACAGGTCATCAGATGCGCCGGATCCACGATCCGCGCCCAGGTCGCCGCCGTCACCGCCGGGTCAAGCTGCACCCCGTAATAGCCCAGAAACCCGTCCCAAAGCCGATGCCAGGCGGGCGAATCCCGCGCCTCTGCCGTTCTGATCTGCACACTTGTTTCGTTCATCTGTTCACAAATATCCTCGGGGGGTCCGGGGGGCAGACAGCCCCCCGGCCTTTCCGCCAGCGCGACGCCCGCCGCGTCAGGCCAGTTTCGCCAGCACCCGTGCCCAAGAGCGGATGCCCTTGTGAAAACTTTCCAGATCGTATTTCTCGTTCGGACTGTGGATCAGGTCATCATCGCGGCCAAAGCCGATCAGCATGGCGTCCATGTCCAGATAGGTCTTGAAATAGCCCGCGATCGGGATCGAGCCGCCGCAGCCGACAAAGGCGGCGGGTTTGCCCCATTCTTCGGTCAGCGCCTGCCGCGCGGCGTCAAAGGCGGGGGCCTCGACTGACATCACGCCTGCGGGGCTGTTGCCATGGCCGTGGAACTCCACCCGGCAATCAGGGGGCAGTTGCGCCTCGACCCAAGCGCGGAAATGGGTGCGCAAGCCATCGGGGTCTTGGCCCGCCACCAGACGGAACGACACCTTGGCATGCGCCTGCGCGGGCAGCACCGTCTTGAAGCCTTGGCCGGTGTAGCCGCCCCAGATGCCGTTGATCTCGGCGGTGGGGCGCGACCACAGCATCTCGAGCGGGGTGCGGTCCTGCTCGCCTGCCGGGACCGACAGGCCGACATCGCCCAAGAACTTGCCGTGGTCAAAGGCGAGCGCCTGCCACTGCGCGCGGATGGCGTCGGGCAATTCCTGCACGCCGTCGTAGAAATGCGGGACGGTGACCCGGCCTTGATCGTCATGCAGGTTGCCAAGGATTTTCGTCAGCACCCGGATCGGGTTGATGGCGGCGCCGCCATACATGCCCGAGTGCAGGTCCTTGTCCGGCCCGTGCAGCGTGATCTCTTCGCCCAAGAGCCCGCGCAGCATGGTGACGATGGCGGGGGTGGTGTCTTCGAACATCCCGGTGTCGCAGATCAGCGCGATATCGGCTTTCAGCTCGGCGGCATTGTCCTGCATGAAGGGGATCAGGCTGGGCGAGCCGGATTCCTCTTCGCCTTCCAGAAAGATCGTGAGCTTGCCGGGCAGGGTGCCATGCACCGCTTTCCACGCGCGGCAGGCTTCGATGAAGGTCATCAGCTGGCCCTTGTCATCGGCCGAGCCGCGGCCACGGATCACGCGGCCTTTTGCGGTGTCCTGCACCTGCGGATCAAAGGGGTCGCGGTCCCACAGGTCGAGCGGGTCGACGGGTTGCACATCGTAATGGCCGTAGAACAGCAGGTGTTTGTCGCCGGTGCCGCCATGCGCGACCACCATCGGATGGCCGGGGGTGGCGCGGCTTGAGGCGTCAAAGCCAAGGCTGTTCAGTTCGGCCACCAGCCAATCGGCGGCGCGGGCGCAATCGGCCTTGTAGGCGGGATCGGTCGAGATCGAGGGGATGCGCAGCAGATCGAGCAGCCGGTCCAGCGACTGATCCAGATCGGCGTCGATGCGGGCAAGGACTGTGTCCAAAGACATGATTTCTTTCGCTTCTCTAAAGAAAGTGAATGGTTGACCGACCGTAACAGGATGCGGGGCACTGTCCAGAGGGCTGCGCTTGCGCTACATCGGGGCCAAGGGAAAGAAGATGCCGCACAGGCAAAAGGAGGACACATGGGCCGTAAAACCATGAGAACGGCGGGCATTCTGGCAGCTGTGCTGTGGGCCGGGATCGCGCAGGCGCAAGATGTGCCGGTGGAAACCGGCGTGAACGGCGGATCGGCGGTCAGCCTGTATCTGCACCCGTTCCTTACGCCGGAAGAGGTGAGCACGCTGCGGGTGGTGGCGTCGAACGAGCAGGCCTTGTCGCTTTTCGTGAGCAGCCGGAGCGGGCATGCGGCGCTGGCCGTGTCGCCCGAGGACGGGTTCGTGCGCAGCGGGGCACCGGTGCCTTCGGCGGTGGCTTTGGGCGATTTGCCCGATGCGGCTGCGGCGCGCATGGCGGCGCTGGCCGAATGCGACAAGCTGCGCAAGGGCGCCGCGCCTTGCGTGGTGGTGCTGGAGGTTGCGCCTTCGTCTTGATCTGCCGGAAGTGGAGCGGTGGCCGGGGCGGGGCGTCAAATTGACCTGTTCCCTTCGGCTACCGTTTTGATGCATGTCAAGGCAAGCCACAGCGCTGTTGCCGGATAAGCAGGCAGAGCTGTAAGCCAATTGTTCCCGTGCCAGCGGTGCGGGAAGACACGGAGAAGACCCGATGCGTTATGATGCCGCCCTTGAGACCGCCCTGCAGCGCCTGCATGACGAAGGGCGTTACCGCACCTTCATCGACATTGAGCGGCAGAAGGGCCAGTTCCCGCATGCGGTCTGGACCCGGCCCGATGGCAGTTCCAAGGACATCACCGTGTGGTGCGGCAATGATTATCTGGGCATGGGGCAGCATCCGGTGGTGCTGAATGCGATGCACGAGGCGCTGGATGCCACCGGCGCGGGTTCGGGCGGGACGCGCAACATCTCGGGCACCACGGTCTATCACAACCGACTGGAGGCAGAGCTGGCGGATCTGCACGGCAAGGAGGCGGCCTTGGTGTTCACCAGCGCCTATATCGCCAATGATGCCACCCTGTCGGTGTTGCGGCAGATTTTCCCGGGGCTGATCATCTATTCCGATGCGCTGAACCATGCGAGCATGATCGAAGGCGTGCGCCGTGGCGGTGGGCTGAAGCGGATTTTCCGGCACAATGATGTGGCGCATCTGCGCGCCTTGCTGGAAGCGGATGACCCGGAGGCGCCCAAGCTGATTGCCTTTGAATCGATCTATTCGATGGATGGCGATTTCGGCCCGATTGCCGCGATCTGCGATCTGGCCGAGGAATTCGGCGCGCTGACCTACATCGACGAAGTGCATGCCGTGGGCATGTATGGACCGCGCGGCGCAGGCGTGGCCGAGCGGGATGGGCAGATGCACCGGATCGACATCATCAACGCCACTTTGGCCAAGGCTTACGGCGTGTTTGGCGGCTATATTGCTGCAAGTGCGAAGATGGTGGATGCGGTCCGGTCTTACGCGCCGGGGTTTATTTTCACCACATCCTTGCCACCAGCGGTTGCGGCGGGTGCGGCGGCCAGCGTGCGGTTTCTGAAGACGGCCGAGGGCCAGAAACTGCGCGATTTGCAGCAATCGCATGCGCGCACGCTCAAGATGCGCCTCAAGGGTTTGGGCCTGCCGATCATCGACCACGGGTCGCATATTGTGCCTGTGCATGTGGGCGACCCCATCCATTGCAAGATGCTGTCCGATATGCTGCTGGATCAGTTCGGCGTTTACGTGCAGCCGATCAATTTTCCCACGGTGCCGCGTGGCACGGAACGGCTGCGTTTCACGCCGTCGCCCGTGCATGATTCCCGGCAGATCGATGCCCTGATCCGGGCGATGGATCAGCTGTGGGGACATTGTGCGCTGAATCGTGCCGAGGTCTCGGCCTGAAAGGTTTCTCGCAGGTGCAAAGGACCTTGTGCTGTGGTAACGAATCCCTAATACGAACAAAATGAGTCGTGATCCAAACGACGACGGGGACATGGTACTATCATGGGGCAGAGCGCATGATCGGGCGGAGGGCAAAACCTTCGGAACCGGAGATGGAAAAGCCGAAAGGCTTTGATGATTTTGATCTGCGTCTGGGCGATTTGATGCGGGGCGAACGCGCCACGATGGGCAAGTCGCTGCTGGATGTGCAGCGCGAGCTGAAGATCAAGGCCGCTTATATTGCCGCGATCGAGAATGCCGATGTTTCGGCCTTCGAGACCCAAGGATTTGTGGCGGGCTATGTGCGGTCTTATGCGCGCTATCTGGGCATGGACCCCGACATGGCTTTCGCCCGCTTTTCGAGGGAAGCCAATTTCGAAGTGGCGCATGGGATGAGTGCGGCGGCCTCGTCCTCGGGGATGACCGCGGCGCGCAGCCGCAGCACGCAGGTGTTCAGCGACCCCTTGGCCAACCCCAATGCCAGCTTCATTCCGCGTGGCGAGAGCATGTTTGCCCGGGTTGAGCCGGGGGCAGTAGGCTCGCTTCTGGTGCTGGTGGCGCTGATCGGGGCCATTGGCTATGGCGGCTGGTCGGTGTTGCAAGAGGTGCAGCGGGTGCAGCTTTCGCCGGTGGATCAGGCCCCCACGGTGGTGGCGGAGATTGATCCGTTGGGGAATGTGAGCGGGGCCGCACCTTTGGTGCGCTCGGCTCCGGCGGATGCGGGCACCGCGCTGGCTTCGGCCGATCCGGTGCAGCAAGGGGCCGAGGCGGTGGATCGCTTGTATCGCCCGCAGGCGCTGGATGTGCCGGTGCTGACCTCGCGCGATGGGCCGATTGCCGGGATCAACCCACGGCTGGCCGCGACAGCGGTGACGCCGGATGCGGTGAGCGCGGCGGTGGCCGAGGCGCTGGCGACCGAAGCGCAGCCTGTGCAGGTGGTGGCCGAGGCACAGCCGGGGGTGGAGCTTCTGGCGGTGCGCCCGTCTTGGGTGCGGGTGTCGGCGGCGGATGGCACGGTGCTCTTCGAGAAGATTCTGGATGCAGGCGAACGCTGGGCGGTGCCACAGCTGGAAGCGCCGCCGGTGTTGCGGGCGGGCAATTCCGGCTCGCTTTACTTCGCGGTGAACGGCCAGACCTATGGCCCGGCTGCGCCCGGCGCACAGGTGGTGCGCAATGTGGCGCTGTCGCCCGAAGCGCTGACCGAGAAATTCGCGGTGGCGGATCTGAGCCGCGACGCGGATCTGGCGGCGATTGTGAACGTGGCGGATGCCTCGCAGGTGCTGCCTGCGGCGACCGAGTAAGCCGCGCCCAAATCTGGCAAACGTGATGACTGACGCCGCCCTTGGCATTGCCGGGGCGGCTTTGTCGTATTATCCATGGGCAAACCTTTGAGGAAGCGCGCAGCATGAGCCACAACCCTGTTCGTCCTTGGCGCAATATCTATCGCCGGAAATCGCGGCAGATCCGGGTCGGCAAGGTGCTGGTCGGAGGGGATGCGCCGATCTCGGTGCAGACGATGACCAACACGCTGACCACCGATGTGGCGGCGACGATCGCGCAGATCCAGCGCGCGGCGATTGCCGGGGCCGATATCGTGCGGGTGTCAACGCCGGACCGGGAAAGCACGCTGGCCTTGCGCGAGATTTGTGCCGAAAGCCCGGTGCCGATCGTGGCGGATATCCATTTCCACTACAAGCGCGCGATCGAGGCGGCCGAGGCGGGCGCGGCCTGCCTGCGGATCAACCCGGGCAATATCGGCGATGCCAAGCGCGTGGCCGAGGTGGTGAAGGCGGCGAAGGATCATGGCTGTTCGATCCGCATCGGCGTGAATGCGGGGTCTTTGGAAAAGCACCTTTTGGACAAATACGGCGAGCCTTGCCCGGATGCGATGGTCGAATCCGGCATGGACCATATCAAGCTGTTGCAGGACAACGACTTTCACGAGTTCAAGATTTCTGTGAAAGCATCCGACGTGTTCATGGCGGCGGCGGCCTATCAGCAACTGGCCGAAGCGACGGATGCGCCGATCCATCTGGGGATCACCGAGGCCGGGGGGCTGGTGTCGGGCACGGTGAAATCGGCGATCGGTCTGGGCAATCTTTTGTGGATGGGGATTGGCGACACGATCCGGGTGAGCCTGTCGGCAGACCCGGTGGAAGAGGTGAAGGTTGGCTTCGAGATCCTGAAATCGCTGGGCCTGCGGCACCGGGGCGTGACGATCATTTCCTGCCCGTCCTGCGCGCGGCAAGGCTTTGACGTGATCAAGACGGTCAGCGCATTGGAAGACCGTTTGGCGCATGTGACGACGAGCCTGTCCTTGTCGATCATCGGCTGTGTGGTGAACGGGCCGGGCGAGGCGCTGATGACCGATATCGGCTTTACCGGCGGCGGGGCCGGGTCGGGGATGGTGTATCTGGCGGGCAAGCAAAGCCATAAGCTGGGCAATGAGGCAATGATCGACCATATCGTCGAACTGGTCGAGAAAAAGGCGGCCGAGATCGAGGCGGCTGCAGAAGCGGCGGAATAGGACGAATTTTCTGCGAAAATTCGGCGCCCGGCGGGGGGACCGAATATTCGCAGAATATTCGTGCCTGTCAGCGCCCGCGCCAGACCCAGCCGCCGCCCAGCACCCGGCTGCCTTCGGGGGCATAGAAGACGCAAGCCTGTCCAGCGCTGACGCCATCTTCGGGGTCCAGCAATTCCACCTCGGCCTCGGTGGCCGAGAGCGGCCGGATCACCGCCGGGCGCGGTGGCCGGGTGGAGCGCACCTTGACATGCACATGCCATTCGGCGGCGGAGTCGAAGGGCGCGTCGCCCAGCCAGTTCACCTCGCGCACGGGGACCGTGCGGGTGGCCAGCGATTCGCGCGGGCCCACGATCACCCGGCGGCTTTCTGGATCGAGCCGCACCACATAGAGCGGATCGCCCAAGCCGCCGATGCCCAGACCCTTGCGCTGACCGATGGTGTAATGGATCACCCCGCGGTGCTGGCCCAGCACGCGGCCTTCGAGATCGACGATCTCACCCGGATCGGCGGCACCGGGGCGCAGCTTTTCGATCACGGCGGCGTAATTGCCATTCGGGACAAAACAGATGTCCTGGCTGTCGGGCTTGTCGGCCACCGGCAGGCCGTATTTCGCCGCCAGCGCCCGGGTTTCCGCCTTGGAGGCCAGATGGCCCAAGGGGAAGCGCAGGTAATCGAGCTGTTCGGCCGTGGTGGAAAAAAGGAAATAGCTCTGGTCGCGGCCCGCATCGGCGGCAGAATGCAGCTCTGGTCCGGCAGCGCCTTGTTTGCGTTGGATATAATGGCCGGTTGCCATGCAATCGGCCTCCAGATCGCGGGCGGTGGCGAGCAGGTCTTTGAACTTCACCCGTTCGTTGCAGCGGATGCAGGGCACGGGCGTGGCCCCGGCCAGATAGGCATCGGCAAACTCTTCCATCACGGCTTCGCGGAAGGTGTTTTCGTAATCGAGCACGTAATGCGGAAAGCCCATGGTTTCGGCCACGCGGCGCGCATCGTGGATGTCGCGCCCCGCACAGCAGGCGCCTTTCTTGGCCAGCGCGGCGCCATGGTCATAAAGCTGCAGGGTGACGCCCACCACATCATAGCCTTCTTCCTTGAGCATCGCCGCCACGACCGACGAATCCACGCCCCCCGACATCGCCACCACGACACGGGTGGCAGCGGGCGGCTTTGGCAGCCCCAGCGAATTGAGCGGGTGGTCCAGCATGGCATTACCTTTCAGGAATTGCGCGCAATATAGGAAAATGCGCGACACTCTCAACCCCTGCCGTGCCGATGCCTTCACCATCGCTTAAGTCCGATGCCGCACCTTGGCCGCACTCCGGGTGGTTCAACGGGAAGTTTTCGCCATGTATCTCAAACGTGTGGATGGCCCGCGACAGGTGACCCTGCCCGATGGCAGCATCCTGACGCGGGCGGATTTGCCGGCGCCGGACACGCGGCGCTGGGTGGCCAGCCGCAAGGCGGTGGTGGTGCGGGCGGTGGTGCATGGGCTGATCACCGAGGCAGAGGCGCTGGAGCGCTATGCCCTCTCGGAAGAGGAGTTTGCGCTGTGGCGGCAGGCGGTGGCACAGCATGGTGAAAACGCGCTGAAAGTGACGGCTCTTCAGCGCTATCGACAACTTTGAATTGTTTTTATGTCGCGCTCAGGCAGAGTAACCGTCAGTTAACCATTCAAGGTCAGTGTCGTTAACGGAGTCGGTTGTTGCGGAGTTTGTACATGCGTATTCTACTTGTTGAGGATGACCCCACCACATCGCGCAGCATCGAACTGATGCTGACACATGCCAATCTGAACGTCTATTGCACCGATCTGGGCGAGGACGGGGTCGATCTGGCAAAGCTTTATGACTATGATCTGATCCTGCTTGACCTGAACCTGCCCGACATGTCCGGGCATGAGGTGTTGCGCCAATTGCGTCTGGCACGGATCGAGACGCCGATCCTGATCTTGTCAGGCTCGGACGACACCGACTCCAAGTTGAAGGGTTTTGGTTTTGGCGCAGATGATTACCTGACCAAGCCCTTTCACCGCGAAGAACTGGTGGCGCGCATCCATGCCATCATCCGCCGGTCAAAAGGGCATAGCCAATCCGTGATCATCACCGGCAAGGTCAATGTGAATTTGGATGCCAAGACCGTGGAGGTGGAAGGCAAGGCCGTGCATCTAACCGGCAAGGAGTATCAGATGCTGGAGCTTTTGTCGTTGCGCAAGGGGACGACACTGACAAAGGAGATGTTCCTGAACCATCTTTATGGCGGGATGGATGAGCCTGAGCTGAAGATCATTGATGTGTTCATCTGCAAGCTGCGCAAGAAGCTGGCCGAGGCCACGGGCGGGCAGAATTACATTGAGACGGTCTGGGGCCGGGGCTATGTGCTGCGCGATCCGGTGGGGGTGTCACGCAAGCTGGCGGCGACGGCCTGAAACCCTGTTCCGCGGCGCTGCTGCCCTGTTGGCGCAGAGAGATGTGCCGCGGGGGACACGGCGGTTTTGGCGCTCTGCCGCGCGTGGTGTTTGGCTCTAGGGCGGCGGAAAGCGATGGTTGGTGTGGTCACACCTTTGTCTGTGCGAAGGCGAAGGTGGCGCGCGCCCGGGCGCTTGCTTTCGTGCGCGATGGCGCGACTCCTGTGCAGAAGAGGTGGGGGGCTGGTGCCTACGGTCGCAGGGGCACCCGGTATGGGGATTGGTGCTTGCCGCGATGGATCGAGGCGTGTTTGCTCTCGTGTGCGGTGGCGGGCCTGCGGTGCAGATGAGGCGGGGGGCTGGTGCTAATGGCAGCAGGGGCACCCGGTATCGGGATTGATGTTTGCCGCGATGTATCGAGGGGCGTTTGCGTTCGTGCGCGGTGGCGGGCCTGCTGTGCAGATGAGGCGGGGGTCTTGTGCCCACGGCCGCTGGGGCACCCGGTTTGGGGATTGATGCTTACTGCGATGTATTGAGGGGCGTTTGCGGTTTTCTGCTGAAAGGCGGGCGTGAGGGAGAAAGGCCGGCCTGACCGGGGGGAGGTCGGACGGCGTGTGGACGGTGACGCGAAGGCGAGGCCTTGACGAGAAACAGAGGAAAAGCTCGGTGCATGAAGCAGAATTTCTGCTGTGCGCTTCGGATCGCCGCCTTCGGGCTGTAAGCGGACCGGATAGGCTGTGTGCGCGCTTTCGTCTTGCAGGCGCGGGAGGACAGCTTGGCGATTGGGATCGTTGTCTTTGGGCTGTGAGCGGACTGGATCGGCTGTGTGTGCGCCTTCGTTTTGCAGGCGCGGGGGGACGGCTTGGCGATTGGGATCGTTGTCTTTGGGCTGTGATCGGACCGGATCTGCTGTGTGCGCGCCATCGTCTTGCAGGTGCGGGGGGGCAGTTTGGCGCTTGTGATCGCCGCCTTTGGGCTTTGGGCGGACCAGATCGGTTGTGCGCGCGCTTTCGTCTTGCAGGCGCGGGGGGGCAGTTTGGCGCTTGTGATCGCCGCTTTTGGGCTTTGGGCGGACCGGATCGGCTGGGTGCGCGCCTCCGTCTTGCAGGCGCGTGGGGGCAGCTTGGCGCTTGTGATCGCCGCTTATGGGCTTTGGGCGGACCGGATCGGCTGGGTGCGCGCTTTCGTTTTGCAGGTGCGGGAGGACAGCTTGGCGCTTGTGATGCCGTCTTTCGGCTGTGTGCGGACTGGATCGGCTGCGGGCGCGCCTCTGCCTTGCGGGCGCGGGGGGCAGATTGGCGCTTGTGATCGCCGCCTTTGGGCTTTGGGCGGACTGGATCGGCTGTGGGCGTGCCTCTGCCTTGCAGGCGCGGGGGGCAGCTTGGCGCTTGTGATCGCCGCTTTTGGGCTTTGGGCGGACCGGATCGTCTGGATGCGCGCCTCTGTCTTGCGGGCGCGGGGGGACGGCTTGTTTTGCCTTCAGCGGGGGGGCCTGTCGCTGTGTGTTGAAAGGCGGCGGCTGTGAGGGGGGGGTGCGCCATGCCCTTGCCCTTGCCGGGTGCCGCTCCTAAACCAAGGGGGCATGTGGCGGGGATGGGGACCGGGATGGACGTGGAGCAGCTGACACAGGACGAGGCGCGCGCAGAACTGGCGCGGCTGGCCGAGGCCTTGGCGCGGGCCAACCGGGCCTATCACACCGAAGACGCGCCCGAGATTTCGGACGCGGATTATGATGCGCTCAAGCACCGAAATGCCGCGATTGAAGCGCGGTTTCCTGCGTTGAAACGTGCCGACAGCCCCAGCGATCAGGTGGGCGCGGCGGTGGCGGAGGGCTTCGGCAAGGTCGCGCATGCGGTGCGCATGCTGAGCCTTGAGAACGCTTTCGACGACGCGGACGTGTCCGATTTTGAAGATCGGGTGCGCAAGTATCTGAATCATCCGGGCGCGCTGGCCTTTACGGCCGAGCCCAAGATTGACGGGCTGTCGCTGTCCTTGCGCTATGAGAACGGGGTGCTGGTGCAGGCGGCGACGCGGGGCGATGGCGAGGTGGGGGAGAATGTCACCGAAAACGCCCGCACCATTGCCGATGTGCCGCAGCGCCTTGATGGCGCGCCCGAGGTGCTGGAGGTGCGGGGCGAGGTCTACATGAGCCACGCCGATTTCGCGGCGCTGAACGCGCGGCAGGCGGCGGCGGGGGGCAAGACCTTTGCCAATCCGCGCAACGCGGCGGCGGGGTCGCTGCGGCAATTGGATGCCAGCATCACGGCGGCGCGGCCTTTGCGCTTTTTCGCCTATAGCTGGGGGGCGCTTTCGGCACCGCTTGCCGCCACGCAATGGGAGGCGATTGCCCGGCTGGCGGAATTGGGGTTTCAGACCAACCCGCTGACGCGTCTGTGTGACGGCCCGGAAGAAATGCTGGCGCAGTATCGCGCGATCGAGGCGCAGCGGGCAACGCTGGGCTATGACATTGATGGCGTGGTCTACAAGGTGAACGATCTGGGGCTGCAAGCGCGGCTGGGCTTTCGTTCGGCGACGCCGCGCTGGGCGATTGCGCATAAGTTCCCGGCCGAGCTTGCCTGGACACGGTTGTTGGGGATCGACATTCAGGTGGGGCGCACTGGGGCGCTGTCGCCGGTGGCGCGCTTGCAGCCGGTGACGGTGGGCGGTGTGGTGGTGAGCAATGCGACGCTGCACAATGAGGATTACATCGCGGGGCGCGATGCCAAGGGGCAGGAGATCCGCGGTGGCAAGGATTTTCGCATTGGCGATTGGGTGCAGGTCTATCGCGCGGGCGATGTGATCCCCAAGCTCGCGGATGTGGATCTGGCTCGCCGCGCCGAAGGGGCGGTGCCCTTTGCCTTTCCGCACAGCTGCCCGGAATGCGGCAGCCCGGCCTTGCGTGAGGAAGGCGATGCGGTGCGGCGCTGCTCGGGCGGGTTGATCTGTCCGGCGCAGGCGGTGGAGCGGTTGAAGCATTTCGTGAGCCGCCATGCCTTTGACATCGAAGGTCTGGGCGCCAAGCAGGTGGAGATGTTCTTCCGCGATGCCGATCTGCCGGTAAAGACCCCGGCGGAGATCTTTACGCTGGCGGCGCGCGATGCGGCCAACGGGTTGAAGCGGCTGAAGAACCGGGATGGCTTTGGCGAAACCTCGGCCCGCAAGCTGTTTGCCGCGATTGAGGACAAGCGGCGGATCGGTTTGGATCGGCTGATCTTTGCGCTGGGCATCCGCCATGTGGGGGAGGTGGCGGCGCAGATCCTGTCGCGGCATTACAGCACGTGGGAAGCGTTTGAGGCGGCGGTGACCCATGCTCGCCCGGGCAACGAGGCTTGGGCCGAATTGCTGTCGATTGACGGGGTGGGGACCACGCTGGCGGAAAGCCTGACAGCGGCGTTCCAGAACGCGGCCGAACGGGCGGCGATCGATGCTCTGGTGGCCGAATTGCAGGTGCAGCCCGTGGTGTGGAAGGCGGCGACCGAAAGCCCGGTAGCGGGCAAGATCGTGGTCTTCACCGGCACGCTGGAAAAGATGACGCGGGCCGAGGCGAAGGCGCGGGCCGAGGCGCTGGGCGCCAAGGTGGCGGGGAGCGTGAGCGCCAAGACCGATATTCTGGTGGCGGGGCCGGGCGCCGGGTCCAAGTTGAAGGACGCGGCCAAGCATGGCGTGACCACGCTGGACGAGGATGGCTGGCTTGCGCTGATCGAGGGCGCATGAGCCGGCCCGAGCCCCTGTTTCCGCTGTTCGCGGATCTGGAGACGCTGGAAGGCGTGGGGCCAAAGACGGCCCGCGCGCTGGAGACCTTGGGGGTGACGCGGCCCAAGGATCTGCTGTTCCTGCTGCCGCATTCCGGGGTGGACCGCAGCCGCAAGGCCTCGGTCCGCGATGTGGTGCCGCCCTGCGTGCTCACGGTAGAGGTGGAGGTGGGCGCGCATCTGCCGCCGCGCAGTAAGGGCAAGCCTTACCGGGTGCTGGTGCGGGATGCCGAGCTGGAATGGGCCTTGGTGTTTTTCCATGCGCGGGGGGACTACTTGCAAAAGCTGCTGCCCACGGGGCAGCGGCGCATTGTCTCGGGCCGGATCGAGCTTTTTGACGGCATCGCGCAGATGGTGCATCCCGATCATGTGCTGCGGCTGGAAGAGGCGGGGGCCTTGCCCGCCTATGAGCCGGTTTATCCGCTGACCGCCGGGGTGACGCAGCGGGTGGTGGCCCGTGCGGTCGAGGGGGCGGTGGCGCGGGCGCCCGATCTGCCGGAATGGATCGACCCAAACCTCAAGGCGCGCGAGGGTTGGCCCGATTGGCGCGCGGCGGTTGCGGCGGTGCATCGGCCCCATGGGGCGGCGGGGCTGGCCTTGACCGATCCGGCGCGGGCGCGGCTGGCCTATGACGAGCTGTTTGCGCATCAGCTGACGCTGGCTTTGGCGCGGGTGTCCTTGCGCAAGGCCAAGGGCGTGGTGACGCGGGGCACGGGGCGGTTGCAGGCGCGGGTGCTGGACAGCCTGCCTTATGCACCGACAGGCGCGCAGAAGCGGGCGGTGGCCGAGATTGCGGCGGATCTGGCGGCCCCTGTGCGGATGAACCGGCTGCTGCAAGGCGATGTGGGGGCGGGCAAGACGCTAGTCGCTTTCATGGCGCTGCTGATTGTGGCCGAAGCCGGTGGGCAGGGCGTGATGATGGCGCCGACCGAGATTCTGGCGCGCCAGCACCATGAGGGGCTGGCGCCGCTGGCGGCAGCGGCGGGCGTGCGGCTGGAGCTTTTGACCGGGCGCGACAAAGGGGCGGAGCGGGCGGCCAAGCTGCGCGATTTGGCCGAAGGGCGGATTGACATGCTGGTGGGCACCCATGCGGTGTTTCAAAAGGATGTGGCCTTTGCCGATCTGCGGCTGGCGGTGGTGGATGAACAGCACCGCTTTGGCGTGGCGCAGCGGATGGAGCTTGGGGCCAAGGGACGGGCTGTGGATGTGCTGGTGATGACGGCGACGCCGATCCCGCGCAGCCTCGCGCTGGCCAGTTATGGTGATATGGATGTGTCGGTGCTGGATGAAAAGCCAGCGGGTCGCAAGCCGATCAAGACGGTGATGATTGCGGCGGCGCGCATCGAGGAGGTGGTGGCGCATCTGGCCCGCGCGGTGGCTGAGGGGCGGCAATGTTACTGGGTTTGTCCTTTGGTCGAAGAGTCGGAGGTGCTGGATTACGCAAGCGCCGAGGCGCGCTTTGCCACTTTGCGCGCCGCGTTCCAAAATCAGGGCGGGGGCGATGTGGTGGGGCTGGTGCATGGCCAGTTGCCCCCCGCCGAGAAGGACGCCGCAATGGCGCGGTTTCAGCGCGGCGAGACGCGGGTTCTGGTGGCCACCACGGTGATCGAGGTGGGGGTGAACGTGCCCAATGCGTCGATCATGGTGATTGAGCGGGCCGAGATTTTCGGGCTGGCGCAGTTGCACCAGTTGCGCGGGCGCGTGGGGCGCGGGGCCGCGCAGTCGACGTGCCTTTTGCTATATCAGGCACCGCTGAGCGAGGCCGGAGAGCGGCGGCTGACCACGATCCGCGACACCGAGGACGGGTTCCGCATTGCCGAGGCCGATCTGGAGATGCGCGGCGCAGGCGATCTGATCGGCACCGCGCAATCGGGGCTGCCCCGGTTCCGGGTGGCGGATCTGGAGCGGCAGGCGGCACTGATGGCGGTGGCGCAATCGGATGCGCGGGCGCTTTTGACGATGGACCCGGCGCTTACCTCCCCGCGCGGGCAGGCGGCGCGGGGGCTGTTGTGGCTGCTGGATCAGGATCGGGCGATCCGTTTGATCACAGTGGGTTAGGGCTTTATTCACCTTTTGTTCTCACTTGTTCTTAAAAAGTTCTTTACAGACTCAGGGAATCCATGAGAACAATATGGCAACACGCAAACAGGAGGATGCGATGGTTGCCCAAGTCAAGGATATCGTCACCCGGTCGCGCGCGACCCTGATTGAAGATCTGCTGGGCGTGGCGGCGCTGTTTGCCATCCTGTTTGTTTGCTTGTCCTTTACCTCGCTCTGACACTGCCTGCGGTCTGCCGATCGCGCGTTTTTCTGCATCTGTCCCCAAGTGATGCCCGCGCGCGCACCAGACACGCCACTGGCCGCCGCCGTCTTTCAGACGTGCGGCGGTTTTTTTTTACGCCGGGGCGCGCAGGTCAGGGGGCGGCGTCGGCTTGGGCGGCCGCCTCGGCGGCGGCTTCGATGGCCAGCAGGATCGAGGCGTGGCGGTTCTTGTAGTCCCGCGCCGGGGTCAGGACGACAAAGCCATCGAAGGGGGCGGGAGGCACGGGGCCCGCATCTTTCAGCAACGCGCGCAAAGCATCGCGGGCGGTGGCAAGTTCGGCGGCGCTGCGACCGATCACCACCGCGCCGAGCAGGCTGGCGGCGGCCTGACCCAGCGCGCAGGCCTTTACATCCTGCGCGAAGGCCGAGACGCGGCCTTGATCCATCACCAGATCCACGGTGACGGTCGAGCCGCAAAGCGGAGAGCGCTTGCGCACCGTCGCCTGCGGCGCGGGCAGGCGGCCATGATGCGGGATCTCGGCCGCGAGGGCGAGGATGCGGGCCGAATAGAGGCTGATCAGATCGCTGTCGCTCATTGCCGGGGACCGCTGATGCTCATGGCGCTTTTCCTTCTTGTCGGGATTAGATAGACCCTTCCCTTGCCGCCGCCAAGGAGACCGCGCATGGCTTTTGACCCTGCAAGCCTAAAGTATGATGCCAACGGGCTGATTCCCTGTATCGCGCAGGACGACGAGTCTGGCGATGTGCTGATGATGGCTTGGATGAATGCGCAAAGCGTGGCGCAGACGCTTGCGACGGGGCGGGTGACCTATTGGTCGCGCTCGCGCATGGCGTTCTGGGTCAAGGGCGAGACTTCGGGCCATGTGCAGCATCTGGTGGAGATGCGGGTGGATTGCGACCGCGACTGCCTGTTGGTGCGGGTGCGTCAGCAGGGGCCTGCCTGCCACACCAACCGCCGGTCGTGCTTTTACACGGTGGTCCGCGATGGGGCCGAGGTGATTGTGATGGAACCCATGGAAGGCGAGGCTCGTTGAGCTATTGTCTCAGTTATAGCGGGCGAAGGCCTTGACCTTCGGCCCGGAAAGGCCGCTATTTGCGGCGACCACAATCGACAAAGGATGAAAACGATGGCTTTCACACTTCCCGACCTGCCCTATGCCCATGATGCTTTGGCGGACCTTGGCATGTCGAAGGAGACGCTGGAGTATCACCACGACATTCACCACAAGGCCTATGTTGACAACGGCAACAAGCTGATTGCTGGCACCGAATGGGAAGGCAAGTCGGTCGAAGAGATCGTGGTTGGCACCTATAACAAGACTGCCGTCGCGCAGAATGGCATCTTCAACAACGCGAGCCAGCATTGGAACCATGCCCTGTTCTGGGAGATCATGGGGCCGGGCGAGAAGAAGATGCCGGGTGCGCTGGAAAAGGCGCTGACCGAGTCGTTCGGATCGGTCGATAAGTTCAAGGAAGAGTTCTCGGCCGCAGGCGCCGGGCAATTTGGCTCGGGCTGGGCGTGGCTGGTGAAAGATGCCTCCGGCGCGCTGAAGGTGACCAAGACCGAGAACGGCGTGAACCCGCTGTGCTTTGGCCAGACCGCGCTTTTGGGCTGTGATGTGTGGGAACATTCCTACTACATCGACTTCCGCAACAAGCGTCCGGCCTATCTGACGAACTTCCTTGACAAATTGGTGAACTGGGAAGCCGTCGCCGCCCGCATGTAAGGGTTAAACCTCTGATTTTAAACAAAAGCCGCGCAAGCAAAGCTTGCGCGGCTTTTTGCTGTGGTCAAGGTGTCACACTGGTGGTCCAGAGTGGACTTCCCATTTAGGGGCGAGAGCAACAAGAAACGATGGGAGGCTTGAGATGACGACGATGACGCGCAACTGCTGGCTGGTGGTGGTGGATGGCGATGGCGCGATGATCTTGGAAAATGCGGGCACCGTGACGGCGCCGGATCTGCGGGTGATCGACCGGATCGCCACCCCGGGCGCGATGGGGGCAGCCGATCGGTGGCCCGCGCGCGAAGAGGCGAGTGATCGGGCGCGCTTGGCCGAGACCGCGATGGTGGCCATGCTGATGACGCGGCTGGCTTTTGCGGTGCGGCAGTCGCGGATGTCGCGCCTTGCGATTGCAGCGCCGCCGCATCTGCTGGAAGCGATCCGCACCCGGCTGGACGACAATTTGCGCAGCCGCGTTGTCATCATGCTGCCCAAGACACTGACGCACCACCCGCTGGAGCAGGTGGTGGCGGTGATTAATGAAGCCATGCTGCGCGCAGCTTAGGCATAAGTTGAAGAAAGCCGATTAAGGCTTTGGGGTATCAGGATAAAACCTGATTGAGCTTAGTCATCAGGGCGGGCACATCCGGCACGGCGGTAAAGGCGTGGCGGATGTGATCTTCGGCAAAGCCCTGTGCGATGACATGATCCATCAGCGCAATCAACGGTTGCCAATATCTATCTGTATCCAAAAGAAAAATCGGCTTGGTGTGCAGGCCGATCTGCCGCCATGTCAGCACTTCGAAAAACTCATCGAGGCTGCCGGCCCCACCGGGCAGCACCACGATGGCATCCGAGTTCATGAACATCACCTTTTTGCGTTCATGCATGTCTTCGGTGATGACCAGCTGGTTCAGGTCGCGCTTGCCCTTTTCCTTGTTCATCAGATGGGTGGGGATCACCCCCATGGTGCCCGCCCCGGCTGCGATGGCCGCGCGGGCGACCTCGCCCATGAGGCCGACATCCCCGGCGCCATAGACCAGCCGCCAGCCTTGCGCGGCGATGGCTTGGCCAAGGCTGCGGGCTTCGGCCGCGTAGGCGGGCGACAGGCCCGGGCGTGATCCACAAAAGACACAGACAGAACGAAGCGGGGTCATGCGGGCTTCCTGATGGTATTATTCGTTGCAAGCCCAGTGATATCTGGGTTCCTATGCAAAGGAAAGCAGTGGCCGGAAACAGGCCGCGCGGGCCCGGCGCAGGACCGGGGTGGGGAACGGACGGGGAAATGTGATGGCGGTTTGGCAGGGGATGAGCAGCGGCGCGCGCGCGGCAAGCGTTGCGGCGGGAGCTGCGGTGGGAGCTGCGGTGGCGGTGGGCGTGGTGGCCTTGCTGTGGCCAGCGCCGGCGCCAGACACGGTGCCAGAAACGGTGCCAGAGGCGGCGGCGCCGGTGGCGGCGGTGACCCCCGCGCCAGAGGTGCCAGCCCCTGCGCCTGAGGCTCAAGCAGAGGTTGTGGCGGAGGCGGCGCCGGACGCGGAGGCGGTGCCCGTGGCCGAGGCGGAGGCGGCGCCGGAAGAAGGGGCGGCGCCCGTGGCGGAGACAGAGGCGGCGCCGGAAGAAGGGGCGGTGTCTGTGGCGGAGACAGAGGCGGCGCCCGTGGCGGAGGCTGAGACAGAGGCGGAGGCTGAAGTGGTTGCCGCGCTGCCAGAGCCGGTTCTGCCTCGGTTTGACAGCTATCGCATCGAGGCGGATGGGGCGGCGGTGGTGTCGGGCCGCACGGAGCCGCGCGCCGCGGTGCGGGTGCAGGTGGACGGGGCCACCGTGGCCGAGGCGGCGGCAGGGGCGGATGGCAGTTTTGCCGCCCTGTTCACGCTGCCGCCCAATCCTGCGGCCAGCCTGATGACGCTGGAGGCCGTGCTGGGCGACGGGCGGCGGCTGGTCTCGGCGCAATCGGTGGCCTTGGGGCCAATTGCAGGGCCGGTGCGACCGGAGGCTTTGGCCGAGGCGGCACCCGCGCCAGCGCCGCTGTCGCAAGCGGTGACGGAGGAAGAGGCGCCGCGCGTGGCGCAGGCCCCGTCTGCCGGGGCAGAGCCTGCGCCGGATCGGCAGGCCGGATCGGGCGCGGTGGCGAGTGCGCCGCCGCCCGTGGCGCTGTTGCTGACGGAAGAGGGCGCGGCGGTGGTGCAGGCCCCGGTGGCGCTGGCGGAGGCCGGTCAGGCGGATTTGGTGACGCTGGATACGATTGCCTATGCGCCCGATGGTGCGGTGCAGCTGTCGGGGCGCGGAGAGGCCGGGCAGACGGTGCGGCTTTATCTTGACGGGGCGGCGGTGGCCGATGTGGCGATTGCGCAGGATGGCACGTGGCAGGTGACTTTGGGCGAGACGGCACCCGGCGTTTACACGCTGCGCGCCGATCAGCTGGACGCGGTGGGGCAGGTGACGGCCCGCTTTGAGACGCCGTTCAAGCGCGAGACGGTGGAGGCTTTGGCGGCGCTGGCGCAGCCCTCGGCGGCGCCCCCGTCTTTGGCCGTGACAGGCGCGCCCTTCGCCGGGACCGAGTCCTTGCCGGTTGTGGCAGGCGCGGATGCGGTGCCGGTGGCCGAGGCGCGCGCCGCACCCGAGGCCGTGGCGGCAGATGCCCCGGCGGCCACTGCCGCGCCGCCCCCGCCGGTGAGCGTGACGGTGCAGCCCGGCTTTACGCTGTGGGGAATCGCACGGGAAAATTTTGGCGATGGCGTGCTTTATGTGCAGGTCTATGAGGCCAACCGCGACAAGATCCGCAATCCGGACCTGATTTATCCGGGGCAGGTGTTTACGATTCCGGCCAGACCCTAAGGCGGCTCTGGCCATTTGCGGCGCCAGCGCCTAGGTGTTGTCGCCGGAAAAGAGGCCCCTCATGTTTGATCCTTCCCAGAAAGACGTGCCCGCCACCGGGTTCCAGACGATTGCGCGTGTGCTGCCCTATCTGTGGCCGCCGGGTCTGGGATGGGTGAAGCGGCGGGTGGTGGCGGCGCTGCTCTTGTTGGTGCTGGCCAAGGTGGTCTCGGTCTCGACCCCGGCCATTTACAAACAGGCGGTGGATTCGCTGGCGGGGGAGGCCCCGGAGGCGGGCACCCTGCTGGGGCTGGCGGCCGTGGGGCTGACGATTGCCTATGGTGTGGCGCGGCTGATGACGGTGGCGTTTCAGGAACTGCGCGATGCGGTGTTCGTGCGGGTGGGGCAGCGCGCCCTGCGCCAATTGGCGCTGGAAACCTTTACGCATATTCACCGCCTGAGTTTGCGCTATCACATCACCCGCAAAACGGGGGGGCTGAGCCGGATCATCGAGCGCGGGGTGAAGGGCGTCGATTTCCTGCTGCGCTTCATGCTGCTGTCGATCGGGCCGCTGATCCTTGAGCTGTCGATGGTGTCGATCATCTTTGCGGTGCTGTTTGGCTGGCAATATGCGGCAGTGGTGGTGGTGGTGATCTCGATCTATGTCGCCTTTACCTTCAAGGTGACGGAATGGCGCGTGGCCTTGCGGCGCGAGATGAACGCGCAGGACACGGATGCCAACCAGAAGGCGATCGACAGCCTGCTCAACTATGAGACGGTGAAGTATTTCAACGCCGAAGCGATGGAAGCGCAGCGCTATGACCATGCGATGCAGCGCTATGAGGTGGCGGCGGTCAAGACCGGGCTGTCGCTGGCGTTTCTGAACTTGGGCCAAGCGTTTGTGATCACCAGCGGGCTGGTGATCGTGATGGTGATGGCGGCGCGCGGGGTGCAGGCGGGCACGCTCACGGTGGGCGATTTCGTGATGGTGAACGCCTATATGATCCAGATCACCATGCCGCTGAACTTTCTGGGCACGGTTTACCGCGAGATCCGGCAGGCGCTGGTGGATATGGGCGAGATGTTTGGCCTGCTCGCGCAGCCAGCCGAAGTGGTGGACAAGCCGGGCGCGCCCGATCTGGACGTGCGCGCAGGCGAGGTGCGGTTTGACAATGTGCGCTTTGACTATGATCCCTCGCGCCCCATCCTGAAGGGCGTCAGCTTTACGGTGGCACCGGGGCAGCGGGTGGCGCTGGTCGGGCCGTCGGGATCGGGCAAGTCGACCATCGGGCGGCTGCTGTTCCGGTTTTATGATGTGCGCGAAGGTGCCATTCGGATTGACGGGCAGGATTTGCGCGATGTGACGCAGACGAG
Organism: Pseudorhodobacter sp. MZDSW-24AT; assembly: GCF_002794355.1. Classification (GTDB taxonomy): domain Bacteria; phylum Pseudomonadota; class Alphaproteobacteria; order Rhodobacterales; family Rhodobacteraceae; genus Pseudotabrizicola. Next base: position 38,392 of record NZ_PGOI01000002.1, read on the forward strand.
CCTGCATGCCAATATCGGGGTGGTGCCGCAAGACACCGTGCTGTTCAACGATACGGTCTATTACAACATCGCCTATGGCCGCGCCGGGGCCACGCGCGAAGAAGTGGAGGCGGCGGCCCGGGCGGCGCGCATCCATGATTTCATCCTGTCGCTGCCCGAAGGCTATGAGACGACGGTGGGCGAGCGGGGATTGAAGCTTTCGGGCGGGGAAAAGCAGCGGGTGGGGATTGCGCGCACGCTTTTGAAGAACCCGCCGATCCTGCTTTTGGATGAGGCGACGAGTGCCTTGGACACCCAGACCGAGCGCGACATTCAGGACAGTCTGCTGCTGATGGGCAAGGGGCGGTCGGTGATCACCATTGCGCACCGCTTGTCGACCATTGCCGATGCCGACCAGATCATCGTGCTGGAGGCGGGCGAGATTGTCGAGCAGGGCACGCATGAGGTGCTGCTGGCCAATGGCGGGCGCTATGCGGCGATGTGGGCACGGCAGTCGGCGGAAGAGGAAGACGCGGCGGCGTAAGCGCCACGCTCGCCACGCTTGCACGCGCTCATCGCTCTTCTGTGGCGCGAGCGGGTTCGGGCGCGTCCTCCCACAGGATGAGCGGGCCTTGCAGGGCGCGGGCGGTGCGGGCGAGGGCCAAATCGCGCGCGGTGGCGCTGGTTTTGCCATGGGCAAGGGCCGAAAGCTGCGCCCAGCCGCGATAGGCCCCGGCCCAGAACCAGACCCGCAGCGCCAGAAGCGAGGGCGTGAGCACCAATGTGAGCACGGTGGCGACGCCAAGGCCAAAGACCACGGCGGTGGCGAGTTGAATCCACCACAGCGCTGAGGGGCTGTTGAGCGTGTAGCCGCCGCCGATGAAATCGACCGAGAGGCCGAACATCATCGGCGCGAGCCCCGCCATGGTGGTGATCGTGGTCAGGAGCACCGGGCGCAAGCGCTGTTCTGCTGTGCGGGTGATCGCTTCGAGTTTCGGCATGTAGCGGCTGAATTCTTGATAGGTGTCGATCAGGATGATGTTGTTGTTCACCACGATCCCCGCCAGCGCCACGATGCCGGTGCCTGTCATGATGATGCTGAAGGTCTGGCCCATCACCATCATGCCGATCAGCACGCCGGTGGTGGAGAGCACGACAGCAAGGAGCACCAGCACGGCATTGTAGACCGAGTTGAACTGCGCCAAGAGGATGATGAACATAAGCCCCAGCGCGCCTGCGAAGGCCTTGGCAAGGAAGTCTCCGGCCTCGGCCTGATCTTCCTGATCGCCCGTCCAGGCCCAGGTGACGCCTTGGGGAAGCGGCGCGGTTTCGAGCCAGCGGGTCAGGGTTTCGATGCGCTCGGTGGGGGTGATCGGCACGCCATCGGGCCGGATCAGGCCGGGGGCGACATCGGCCTTGATGTCATAGATGCGGGTTTCGTCCACCCGCTCGATCCGGCCGAGTTTGGCGACGGGCTGGCGGGTGATGAAGTTCGACAAGGGCACGAGGCCATCATTCGTGCGCACCTTGAGCGAGTCGAGGGTGGAGAGCAGGCGGTCACCTTCGGGGAGGCGGACGCGGATTTCAATTTCCTCATCCGAGGAGTCGACGCGCATGGTATCAAGGAGGACGCCCCGGGTGACGAGTTGCACCATGCCGCCCACGGTGGCGACATCGGCACCGAAGCGGCCGGCGCGGGCGACATCGACGGTGATCTCCCAATCGATGCCGGGCAGGGGGCGGCTGTCTTCGATGCTGCGGATGCCGTCCATGCGGGCCATCTGAGCGCGGATCTGTTCGGTGGCGGTGCCGAGGGCCGCGAAATCATCGCCTGATAGGCGCAGGTGCAGCGGTTTGCCTGAGGCGGGGCCGGAGGCGCCGGCTAGCACCTGAATGCGGATGCCGGGCAGGGCGTTGAGACGTTCGGTCAGGTCCGCGATGATGCGCTCGCCGCCTTGGGCGGGATCATCGCTGCGCTCTTCCCACGGGGCGAGTTCGAGCTGGATCTGGCCCACGCTGTCGAGCGGGGCCTGAGCGCCGCCGGTGTTGGCGTTGAGCCCGCCTGCGCCGGCAAAGGAGAAGGTGGATTTCACGCCGGGGGTGCCAACCACCAGCGCCTCGGCCTGACGCAAGAGCGCGTCTTTCTCGGCCAGCGAGAGATTGCCGCGCGCCTGCACATAGACGATGGCCTGTTCGGGTTCGGTGGCCACGAAGAATTCGACGCCTTTGCCATGTTGGGCGTAGAGGCCGAAGACAGTGGCGACAAAGGCCACCACGGCGGCGATGGTGACCAGCGGCATGACGGGGTTGCCGGTCAGGGCGCGGATGACGTGGCCAAAGGCGGTGCGGCGGTAGCCTGCGACGATGGGCGCGCGGCGTTGCGGTTTGGCGGCTTCGAGCGTGATGGAGGCCACGAAACCGCCCACCATGGCAAGCGCCACCCCGGGCAAAAGCGCAGCGGCACCGGTTCCACGCGGGGCGAGCATCAGGGCCACGCCCGCAAAGAGGAGCGCCATTGACAGCGCCACCAGCACCAGCCGCAGCCAGAGCGGGCGCGGGCGCAGCAGGGCGGCGGCGGCCTCGAGCTGGCGGGTGATGCGGCCCGCCACTCCGCCCAGCACCGGCACATAGACCAGCGCCACCAAAAGCGAGGCGGACAGCACAAAGATCAGGGTGACGGGCAGCATCCCCATGAATTCGCCCGCCACCCCGGGCCAGAACAGCATGGGGAGAAAGGCGCAAAGCGTGGTGGCGGTGGAGCTGACCACCGGCCAGAACATGCGCTTGGCGGCTTCGGTATAGGCGGCCATCGGGCCGGAGCCGTCTTGAATGCGCTTGTCGGCATATTCCACCACCACGATGCCCCCATCGACCAGCATCCCCACCGCAAGGATCAGGCCGAACATCACGATATTGGAGACGGAAATCCCCAGCACCGCAAAGAAGGCGAAGGTGAGCAGGAAGGTGGTGGGGATGGAAAAGCCCACCAAAAGGGCCGAGCGGGTGCCAAGGGCGGCCAGCACCACCACCATCACCAGCGCAATCGCGGTGAGCACCGCGCCTTCGAGTTGGCGCACCATGCCTTCGACATTGGTGGACTGATCCAGCGAGGCCGCGACCGAGACAGAGCGGCGCAGCGGTTCGGGCCAAGCGGCGACTTCAGCGGCGACCACCTCCTGCACCAGCCGCGACGTGTCGATCAGGTTGAAGCCTTTGCGTTTCACCACCTGAATGGCCACGGTCGATTCGCCGTTATAGCGGGCGGTGCCGGTCGGATCTTCGAAGGTCAGGTTGATCTGCGCCAGATCGCCCAAAGTGATGGCGCGGTCGCCGTTCACCTTGACGGGAAGCGCGTAGATCTGGGCGGGGCTGTTGAAGCTGGAGGGGATTTTCACCGCGAAAGCGCCGGTGGGGGTTTCCACCTCGCCTGCGGCGATCAGCTGATTGTTGCGGGTGACGACGGTGATCAGTTCGGCGGCGGTGATGTTATAGGCTTCGAGCTTCAAAGGGTCGATCAGCACCTCGAGCATTTCGTCGCGGTGGCCCGCGAGTTCGGCTTTCAGCACGGGTTCAAGGGCGGCAATCTTGGTTTGCAGATCCTTGGCCGCGCGCAGAAGGGTGCGTTCGGGGAGGTTGCCGGACAACGCGATCACCAGAATCGGGAATTCGCTGAAGTTGATCTCATTGACCGAATAGCTGTCGGCGCCTGCGGGAAACTTTGCCTCGGCGGTGTTCATGCGGTCGCGGACATCGGCAATGGTCTGGGATTTGTCCCAGCCAAACTCGAATTCCAGCGCGACGCCGCCATAGCCTTCGGCGGCGGTGCCCGAGATGCGTTTGAGCCCATCGAGGCCCGAAAGTTCCTGTTCCATCACCTTGACCAGCAGGGTTTCGGAATCAGCGGCCGAGATGCCGGGAAAGGGGACCGAGACGAACAGCGCGGGAATGTCGATGTCGGGCTCGCCTTCCTTGGGCAGGCTGACATAGGCCAGCACGCCTGCCGCGACAGAAAGCAGGATGAAGGCCACCACCATCCGGGCGCGGGCGGCGGCCCAGTCGATCAGCCCGGTCATGGGGTGGCCTGCGGCAGCGAGAGGATGATGGGGGTGCCCTCGGTCACGTAGTCCTGACCGACGGTGATCACGGTGGCGCTGTCGGGCAGGCCGGTGACAAGCACGCCGTCCAGAGTATCGCGCAGCAGGGTGACGGGGGCAAAGCGGGCTTGTCCGTCCACCGCGAGCCGCACGCCCAAGGTGCCCGCGTTGTCGAGCGTGAGGCTGGAGGCCGGGAGCAAATGCGCCATGACGCCATCGGCGGCGATCAGCATTTCGGCGGTCTGGCCATCGCGGATGGCGAGATCGGGGTTGGGCACCGTGACCTCGACCCGGAAGGTCCGGGTGGCGGGATCGGCAGAGCGCGACAGGAACGTGACGCGGCCCTGCACCTCGCGCCCCGAAATCAGGCGCGCGCCCGCCATGGCGCCGACAGAGATGCGGTCCACCTCGGCCTCGGGGACGAATCCCACGAGCTTGATCGGGTCCAGCTGGATCACGGTCGCGCAGGGGTTGCCCGGCTGCACGAGGCTGCCCAGTTCGGCGGTATCGCTTTCCAAAAGCCCTTGGAACGGGGCGGTGATGCGCAGGCGAGACAGATCGATCTGGATGGCATCAAGCGCGGATTGCGCGGATTGCACGCCTGCCCGCGCGGATTCGAGTAAGGCCGCCGTGCCGATGCGGCGTGTTTCCGAGGCAAAACCGCCCTCCTGAAGGCGGGTGGCGGCTTCGGCGTTCACCTCGGCCTCGCGCAGGCGGGCTTGGGCCTCTCGCAGACGGGCCTGCGCCTCGGCCTCTTGCTGAGGGCGGGTGCCGGGATCAAGTTCACAGAGCGTTTGGCCGTGGGTGACAAAGGCACCGCGGCGCAGGGGATCGGAGCGCACCAAGCCGCCGGTTTCGGCGCGCACCTCAACCTGACGCGCGGCTTCGGTGCGCCCGCGCGCGATGACAGCGTCTTGCACCTGTGTGGCCGTGGAGGTCAGACCCACCACCGAAATGGGGCCGTTTTCCGGCAAGGCCGCAGGGGCGGGATCGGCGGCGGGCGTGGCGGGCGCCGCGCCAAGAGAGTGCTCGGTCAAACGATCCCGCTCGAACACGGCGAGATAGAGGATGGCGGCGACGGCCAGAGCAGTGAGAGGGGGCAGGATACGCATGGACACCTTTCAGGCCGCTCTGGCTGCGTGCAGTCTAGGGCCTGTGCCGCGTCGCGGCAAGTCACGCCGCGGGACGGGCGTGCGGGCAGGCGGGGGCGATGCGGGCGCAGGGCTTGGCAAGCCCTTGTGCTTGCGTGTAAGACAGGGCCGGAGGGGCTGGCCTGACCAAAGGGCGCGTGCCCTGCCGCCCCGGACTGAAATGCGCCTGTAGAAAGCCAGAGTGACGTGAGCAATCCCGAAAATTTCATCCAGGAAGTCACGGAAGAGGTGCGCCGCGACCGGCTCTATGCCTATTTCCGCAAATATGGCTGGATTCCGGCCCTGATCGTGGTGGGCGTTGTGGCGGGCACCGGCTGGACCGAATGGTCGAAGGCGCGCAATGCCGCACAGGCGCAAGCCTTTGGCGATGCGGTGCTGGATGCGCTGGATCTGGGCGGTGCCGCCGAGCGGCGCGAAGCATTGGCGGCGGCGCCGGTTTCGGGCGCGCAGCAGGCAGTGCTGTCGCTTTTGCTGGCATCGGACCCGACCGAGGACCGGGCGGCGAGTATTGCTGCGCTGGAGCAATTGGCGGCGGACGCATCGCAGCCGCAAAGCTACCGCGATCTGGCGGTGGTGCGGCGGGTGATCTTGGCTGGGGCAGACCTGCCGCTGGCCGAGCGTCGCGCGGCGCTGGACCCGGTGGCGGCGCCGGGCCGTCCGTTCCGCCCGCTGGCGCTGGAGCAACTGGCCTATCTGCTGGTGGAAGAGGGCCGGACCGAAGAGGCGATCGCCGCTTTGCAGGCCCTGTCGCAAGATCAGCAAGCCCCGGCGGGCTTGCGTGGCCGTGCAGGACAGATGATTGTGGCACTGGGGGGCGAAACCGCCCCCGTGGGTGACGCCGGGTGATCCGGCGCGGCTGGCTTGGGTCCGAGGGAGTGGAGCGGGTGGTGAAACAGAAGCGCTGTTTGGGACTGTCGGCGGTGGCCGCTGTCATGCTGCTGTCGGCGTGCGAGCGCGAATTGGTTCTTCCGGGCGAACGCTTTCCTGTGCGGGCTGATCTGGAGGCCTCGATTCCGGTGGCGGGCCAGCCTGCACCGGTCGCGCCCGCGTCGCGCCCGGTGAATCAAAGCGTGCCGATCTCTTTGCCTGCCGCGGCGGCCAATGCCGAATGGACGCATCGGGGCGGGTCTGCCCGCCATTCTTCGCCGCATGGGCGGTTTTCCGCCGCGCCGCAACGGGTGTGGAGCGCGAATATCGGTGCCGGATCAAGCCGGATGAACCGTTTGACGGCGGCACCCGTGGTGGCAGATGGCCGGATCGTGACGATGGACAGCCGCGCGCAGGTGGTGGCCACCGGCACCAATGGGGCGACGCTGTGGCGCGCTGACCTGACCCCGCAATTCGACCGGGGCGGCAATGTCTCGGGCGGGGGCGTGGCCATGGGCGGCGGCATGGTGTTTGTCGCGACGGGCTATGGCGAGTTGGTGGCCTTGCAGGCGGCAAGCGGCGCGGTGGTCTGGCGTCAGCGCTTGGCCAGCCCGGTGTCGGGCGCGCCGGCCTATGATGGCGGCACCGTCTATGTGTCGACACGCGATGGCGCGGGCTGGGCGGTGGATGCGCGCAATGGCAAGGTGCAGTGGACCGTGCCGGGCCTGCCCAATGCGCTTTCGGTTGCGGGGTCTTCGGCCCCGGCGGTAACCGACCGCAACGTGATTTTCCCGTTTCCGAGCGGTGAGCTGGTGTCGGCCCTGCGGCTGAACGGCGTGCGCGTCTGGGGTGCACCGGTGACGGGGCAGCGCCCGGGGCGCGGCTATGCCGGGTTGACGGATGTGACAGGTGATCCGGTGATCGTGGGAGGCACGATCTATGCGGGCACCGCCGCGGGCCGCACCGCGGCGATTGACGCGGGCACCGGTGAGCGCATCTGGACGGCTGTGGAAGGCGCGATGAACCCGCCGCTGGTGGTGGGGGGATCGGTCTTTGTCGTGAACGACGAGGCGCGGCTGGTGCGGATGGATGCGGCGACCGGATCGGTGATCTGGATGGCCGACATGCCCTATTTCGAGAATGACCGTCCGCGGCGGCAAAAGGCCATCACCGCGCATTACGGCCCGGTTCTGGCCGGGGGGCGTGTGGTGGTGGTCTCGGGCGACGGGCTGTTGCGGATGTTTGATCCGACCAACGGCGCGCTGGTGGGCAGCGCCCAAATTCCCGGTGGGGCGGCTTCGGCCCCGGCGCTTGCGGGGGGTGCCCTGTATGTGGTGGGTGGCAACGGGCAACTTCACGCTTTCCGTTAAGGCCAAAGACCTGTATGGGGTTCGGCTTGAATGAATGCGGAACCTGTATAAGACATGAGCTTTACCCTCGCCATCGTGGGCCGCCCCAATGTGGGCAAGTCGACGCTTTTCAACCGCCTTGTGGGGCGCAAGCTGGCTTTGGTCGATGACCAGCCGGGTGTGACGCGCGATCTGCGTGAGGGCGACGCCAAGTTGTTCGACCTGCGCTTTACGGTGATCGACACCGCCGGGCTGGAGGAAGTCACCGATGACAGCCTTCAGGGCCGGATGCGGCGGTTGACCGAGCGCGCGGTGGATATGGCGGATATCTGCCTGTTCCTGATCGATGGCCGCGCGGGCGTGAACCCCTCTGACGAGGTGTTTGCCGATATCCTGCGCAAGAAGGCCGCCCGGGTTATTCTGGGCGTCAACAAGGCCGAGGGCCGCGCCGGTGAAGAAGGCGCGCTGGAGGCCTGGAGCCTGGGTCTGGGCGAGCCGCTGCGCCTGTCGGCCGAGCATGGCGAGGGGATGGATGATCTGTACCGTCTGCTCAAGCCGCTGGAAGGTGAGTTTGCCGAGCGCGAGGCCGAGAACACGCCGCTGACAGATGTGGACATCTCGGAAGAAGATGCCGAGCTGGAGGCCGATGAATTCGCGCACCGGCCCACGGTGAAAAAGCCGTTGCAGATTGCGGTGATCGGGCGGCCGAATGCGGGCAAGTCCACGCTGATCAACAAGATCATCGGCGAAGACCGCTTGCTGACCGGGCCCGAGGCCGGGATCACGCGGGACGCGATTTCGGTGCGGTCCGAATGGCAGGGCACGCCGGTGCGGATCTTTGACACCGCGGGCATGAGAAAGCGCGCGAAAGTCACGGAAAAGCTTGAGAAATTGTCGGTGGCCGATGGCTTGCGCGCCGTGCGCTTTGCCGAAGTGGTCGTCGTGCTGCTGGATGTGGATATTCCCTTTGAATCTCAGGACTTGCGGATCGCGGATTATGCGGAGTCCGAAGGCCGCGCCGTGGTGATCGCGGTGAACAAATGGGATCTGGAGGAAGACAAGCAGGACAAGCTGGCTGAGCTGAAAGAGATGTTCGACCGCCTGCTGCCACAGCTGCGCGGCGCGCCCTTGGTGACCGTGTCGGCCAAAACCGGGCGGGGTCTGGACCGGCTGCATGATGCCATCCGCCGCGCGCATGACACTTGGAACAAGCGCATCACCACCAACCGGCTGAACACGTGGCTGGGCGCCATGACCGAGGCGCACCCTCCACCGGCCCCGGGCGGCCACCGGATCAAGCTGCGCTATATGACGCAAGTGAAGACGCGCCCGCCGGGTTTTGTCATCAAATGCAGCCGTCCGGATGAGTTGGCGGAAAGCTACAAGCGCTATCTGATCAATGGCTTGCGCGATCATTTCGACATGCCGGGCACGCCGATCCGGTTGTTCTTCCGCTCTCAGGCGAATGAGAACCCGTTCAAGGATCGCAAATTCCACACGCCCAGCCGCTTGCGCAAGCATATGGACAAGAAATAGCCGCGCGTTTCGCGGGCTTTTCATCATCCGCGACCCATGATAGGGACGCGAGCCGAAATTTAACGGGTGCAAGGCAGAGGCCTTGACCCATTACAGGAGACGCCGAAATGGCCATCGAACGCACGCTTTCCATCATCAAGCCCGACGCAACCAAGCGCAACCTGACCGGCAAAATCGTTGCCAAGTTCGAAGAAGCCGGTCTGCGCGTTGTGGCCTCCAAGCGCATCCACCTGACCGCCGCACAGGCTGGCGCGTTTTACGCCGAGCATTCCGAGCGTGGCTTCTATGGCGAGCTGTGCGAGTTCATGGCGTCGGAGCCGGTGGTTGTGCAGGTGCTGGAAGGCGAAGGCGCGATTGCGAAGAACCGCGAAGTGATGGGGGCCACCGATCCGGCACAAGCCGCTGACGGCACCGTGCGCAAGGATTTCGCCCTGTCGAAAGGCGAGAACTCGGTTCACGGGTCGGACAGCCCGGAGTCGGCTGCGCGCGAAATCGCGTTCTTCTTCTCGGGTCTTGAACTGGTTGGCTAAGGCCAACCGGGGGGAGCGGCTAGCGCCGCTCCACCACGCCGAAAAATTGAAGGGCCGCCTCCAGATCGGAGCGGCCCTTTTCCTTTGTGCCGATCATGCTGGATTTGATCGCATCAAAGCGTTTGCGCAAGGCGACCTTTTCGTCGCCCTTGCAATCGTTCCACGGGCGGCCTTGGAGCCCCATGACCAGCACGTAATAGCCGATGAAATGCGGTGCAGTGCCCGACAGAAGCAGGCGGCGATAGGCTTCATCCGCCCCCATCGCGCGCAGGTCGGCCGCGGTGTGGATGCCTGCGCGGGCAAAGGCCGCTTCGGAGGCAGGGCCAAGGTTGGGGATCGAGGAAACCGGGTCGGACATGGCGCATCCACAGAGTCAAAACGGGGCCAGCGTGACCGCTGACCCCGCATTATGCAAGCGTGTTCTTTATCTGTTCTTCAGATCGAGGCCCAGTCCTTGAAGACCGGCGTGCCACCTTGCTGCTGCGGTGCGGGCTTGCCACCACTTTGCTGCTGTTGGCCGCTTTGCTGGGGCGTCGAATTCTGCTGCGGGGTCATGTTTTGCTCCATCTGACCATGTGCTGCCATGGCTTCAGCATTGGCACGGCTTCGGGCCGCATCAAGACGAAATCATGACATTGCGGCGACGCCATATGCTGGCTGTGGAAAAGCCGCAACAGGGGAAGTGATCACGGTTTCGATTTCGCCTTTGCGTGGCAAAATGGCGCCGAGGCTTAGGGCAGGATTTGTGCGGGAAAGCCGATGGCGGCAAGGGCGCTGATCTGACGGGCGGGATCGCCGCCTTCCACCGTGACCTGACGCGTCGCCAGATCGACCGAGACATGCGTGGCAAGGGGCGCAAGCGCGGCTTCGACCGAGGCTTTGCAATGGCCGCAGGACATATCGGGGACGGACAGTTTGGTCATCTGCATCTCCTGTGTTGGGGAGCATATGGGGAGTCCAGTGGCGGGAAGGTCAAGGGGGAAGTTGATGGGCTTGACCTTCCCGTGACTGGAAGCCCTATATCCCGAACAAAGGAGCGACCATGTCTGAACTTGCCGAGCCAAAGCCCGTTTCCGAGATCACCCTTTCGGTTGAAGGGATGACCTGTGCCGCTTGCACGGGACGGGTGGAGCGGGTGTTGCGGGCGCAGGCCGGGGTGGTGGCGGCAAGCGCCAATCTGGCGCTGCGCCGGGCGCAGGTGCAGGTGCAGGATGGCGTGCAGGCCCAGGCGTTGGCGGCGGCGGTGCGCGGGGCGGGCTTTGCCGCCCAGCCCTTGGACGAGGCCGCGCCGCAAAGCCCCGAGGCCGAAGAGCGGGCGCTGTGGCGCGCGGCGGCTGTGGCCGGGATGCTGACGCTGCCCGTGTTCGTGACCGAGATGGGCGGGCATCTGCTGCCAGCCTTTCACCATTGGCTGCACGCCAGTTTTGGCATGGAGCGGCTTTGGGCGATGCAGTTTGTGCTGGTCACGCTGGTGCTGGCGTTTCCGGGGCGGCTGTTTTTGACCAAGGGGGGGCTTGCCTTGCTGCGGGGCGCGCCGGACATGAACGCGCTGGTGGCGGTGGGCACCGTGGCGGCATGGGGCTGGTCGAGCGTGGTGCTGTTTGCGCCTGCCTTGGTGCCAGAGGCGTCACGCGCGGTGTATTTTGAGGCGGCAGCGGTGATCGTGACGCTGATCCTGCTGGGGCGCGCGCTGGAGGCGCGGGCGCGCGGGCAGGCGGGGGCGGCGATTGCGCGGCTGGTCGGCATGCAGCCCAAGACGGCATGGGTGGAAGACGGCGGCACCGTGGTGGAGCGCCCGGTGGCGGCCTTGCTGCCCGGGATGGTGGTGCAGATCCGCCCCGGCGCGCGGCTGCCGGTGGATGGGGTGGTGCTGGCGGGCCAGAGCGCGGTGGATGAGGCAATGCTGACCGGTGAGCCTGTGCCGGTGGCCAAGGGGCCGGGGGATGCGGTGACGGGGGGCACGGTGAACGGCACCGGGGCGTTGCGGGTGCAGGTGGCACAGGTCGGCGCGGGCACGGTGCTGGCGCGGATCACGGCGATGGTCGCCGAGGCGCAGGGCGGCAAGCTGCCGGTGCAGGCCTTGGTGGACCGGGTGACGCTGTGGTTTGTGCCGGTGGTGATGGGGATCTCGGCCTTGAGTTTCGCGCTGTGGCTGGCCTTTGGGCCGGGGCTTGCGCAGGCGGTGGCGGCGGCGGTGGCAGTGCTGATCATCGCTTGCCCCTGCGCCATGGGGTTGGCGACGCCGGTGTCGATTCTGGTGGGGAGCGGGCGCGCGGCGGAACTGGGCGTACTGTTCCGGCGCGGGGCGGCGATGCAAAAGCTGGCCCGCGTGCGCGAGGTGGCCTTTGACAAGACCGGCACTTTGACGATGGGGCGTCCGAGCGTGGTAGAGGTCATGGGCGCGCCGGGGACGCTTGCACGTGCGGCGGCGGTGGAGGCGGCGTCCGAGCATCCGCTGGCACAGGCGGTGCTGGCCGAAGCCGTGCGGCAGGGCGTGGCTGTGCCGGGGGCAAGCGGCTTTGCCGCGCGGCCGGGGTTTGGCGCGGTGGCGCAGGTAGGCGGGCAAACGGTGGCCGTGGGGGCCGCGCGGATGTTTGATGCGGTGCCAGAGGGTCTTGCGGCCGCCGCCGCGCGGGCGGCGACGCAAGGGCAATCGGTGCTGTTCGTTGCGGTGGCCGGAGAGGTGAGTGGGCTGATCACCGTGGCCGATCCGCTGAAGCCGCAGGCGGCGCGGGCGGTGGCAGCCTTGCAGGACATGGGGCTGACGGTGCGCATGATCTCGGGCGATACGCAGGCGGCGGCAGAGACGGTGGGGGCCGGGATCGGCATCCGGCGAATCGAGGCCGGGGTGCTGCCCGAGGGCAAGCTGGAGGCGATCCGCGACGCGGGGGATGGTTTGGCCTTTGTGGGCGATGGTATCAATGACGCGCCTGCGCTGGCCGCCGCTGGGGTGGGGATTGCGATGGGCACCGGCACCGACATTGCCATCGAGGCGGGGGATGTGGTGGTGATGCGCGGTGATCCGCTGGCGGTGGTGGATGCCATCGGGCTGGCCCGCGCCACCTTGCGTAACATCCGGCAGAACCTGCTGTGGGCCTTTGGCTATAATGCGGCGCTGGTGCCGGTGGCGGCGGGGGTGCTGGTGCCTTTTGGAGGGCCGGGACTTTCGCCGATGCTGGCGGCGGCGGCGATGGCGCTGTCTTCGGTGTTTGTGGTCAGCAATGCGCTGCGGTTGCGCGGCTATCAGGGGGTGAGGCGATGAACATCAAGGATGTGGCTGACCGGTCGGGCCTGCCTGCCAAGACCATTCGCTATTATGAAGAGATCGGGCTGATCCGGCCTTTGCGGGCGGCGAACGGCTATCGCAGCTTTCGCGAGAGCGATTTGCACAAGCTGACCTTTCTGTCGCGTGCGCGCTCGCTTGGCTTTTCCATTGAAGACTGCCGGACGCTGCTGGCGCTGTATGAGGACCGCGCCCGCGCCTCGGCAGATGTGAAAGCGGTGGCCAATGCCCATCTGGCGCGGATCGCGGAGAAGATTGCGGAATTGCGCGCGATGGAGGCGGCGCTGCGGCATCTGGTGGGGGCCTGCGCCGGGGACGCGCGGCCCGATTGCCCGATCTTGGCCGGGCTGGAGACGGGGTTGCCGCAGACGGGACAAACGGGCAGCGGCGGGACGCGCTGATGCGCAAATTGCGAATGCGTGTCATAACTATTGTCAAACAAAATCATTGACTTGGCGCGAGTGGCGGCCTATTGCCCCCCCCATCGGGGAGTAGCAACCACAACCGATTGTGGGAACGTGTCAACATGATCGCAGAGGCTTCTGCGTGGTGCGTTCGACCAGAAATGGTTCTGCGAGACCGTGACGGTGCAGCCCCTTTTTGGGCAAGGGCAGTGCAGATCCGTCCGGTTTCTCGCCCCAGAAGGATAAGACCATGTCTCCGATTTCCATCGGCGTGCTGGCCATTGGCATGTCTGTTGACGCGATGATCGCCTCGCTGGGTCGCGGGGCGGCTGTGCAAAGGCCAAGTTTTCAGATCGCGCTTGGCACGGGTGTTGTGTTTGGCGTGGTGGAAATGATCACGCCGCTGATCGGTTGGCTGCTGGGGGTGGTGGCCAGCCAATATGTGCAGGCTTTTGACCATTGGATTGCCTTTGGCCTGCTGGGGGCGGTGGGGGCGCATATGGCTTGGGCCGCGCTGAGCCGATCGCCCGAAGCCCCCGTTTCGGCGGGCTCTGCCTCGCTGGTGGCTTTGGTTGTGACCGCGGTCGGCACTTCGCTGGATGCGATGGCGGTTGGGGTGTCGCTGGCGTTTCTGGATGTCAACATACTGGTGGTGGCGGTGGCGATTGGGCTCGCGACCATGGTGATGTCGACCACCGGTATGGTGATGGGGCGCTATCTGGGGCGGCGCTTTGGCCGCTATGCCGAGGCGTTTGGTGGGTTGGCGCTGATCGTGCTGGGAGCTTTGATCCTGCACGAGCATCTGACGGCCCACGCCGTTTGAGCCGCGCCAGAAGAAAAGGCCCGCCCCCGGAAAGGGGCGGGCCTGTTCATTTTCGGGATCTGCCTTGTGTCAGAGCAAGGCCTTGGCTTTGGCGGCAGCGGCTTCGGCGGTGATGCCGAATTCGGCATAGAGCCGCTCTGCCGGGGCAGAGGCGCCAAAGCCCTGCATGCCGACGAAATCAGCCTTGTCGCGCTTGCCGCCTTCGCCAAAGAGCCAAGTGTCCCAGCCAAAGCGCACGCCAGCCTCGATGGCCACGCGCACCGCACCGGGGGGCAGCACCTTGCGGCGATAGGCGGCGTCTTGCTCGGCGAAGAGTTCTTGGCACGGCATGGAGACGACGCGGGTGCCGATGCCTTCGGCTTCCAGAAGATCACGGGCTTTCAGCGCGATTTCCACCTCAGACCCGGTGGCCATCAGGATGACCTGACGCTTGCCGGTGGCTTCGGCCAGAACATAGGCGCCTTTCGACACAAGGTTCTGGTTGGTGTGGGTCTTGCGCACTGCGGGCAGGTTCTGCCGCGACAGGGCCAGAACCGTCGGCGTGGTCTTGGTCGACAGCGCGATTTCCCATGCCTCGGCGGTTTCCACCAGATCGGCCGGGCGGATCACATAGGTGTTGGGCGTCGCGCGGCTGATCGCGAGATGCTCGACCGGCTGGTGGGTCGGGCCGTCTTCGCCCAGACCGATGGAATCATGCGTCATCACATAAACGACCGGCACGCCCATCAGCGCCGAGAGACGCATGGAGGGGCGGGCGTAATCGGTAAAGCACATGAAGGTGCCGCCATAGGCGCGCACGCCGCCGTGCAGGGCCAGACCGTTCATCGCGGCGGCCATGCCATGTTCGCGGATGCCGTAATAGACGTAGCGGCCCTTGCGATCCTCGGCCGAGAAGACGCCCAGATCGGCGGTCTTGGTGTTGTTCGAGCCCGTCAGGTCCGCCGAGCCGCCGATGGTTTCCTGACAGACCGGGTTGACGGCGGCCAGAACCTTTTCCGAAGCGGCGCGGGTGGCGAGTTTCGGCAGATCTTCCACCGCCTGCTTTTTCACGGCGCGGATGGTGGCGGAAAGTTTGTTGGGGGCGTCGCCTGCGAAGATGCGGGCAAATTCGGTTTGCTTGGCCAGCGACAGGCTTTCGAGCCGCGATTCCCACGCGGCCCGGTCGACCGCGCCGCGCGCGCCGACGGCTTCCCACCAGGATTTCACATCCGCCGGAACCTCGAACGGACCACCGGGCCAGCCATACCCATCCTTGGCGGCTTGCAACTGGGCCTTGTCGGTGAGCGCGCCATGGCCTTTGGAGGTGCCTTGCGCCGCGTGGCCGATGGCGATGTGGGTTTTGCAGGCGATCATCGCCGGACGCGGGCTGGCCTTGGCGGCGGTGATGGCTCGGTCAATGTCTTCCGGGTCGTGCCCGTCACAGCTGAACACATCCCAGCCGCTGGCGGTAAAGCGCGCGGCCTGATCGGTGACATCCGAGAGCGACACCTTGCCGTCGATGGTGATGCCATTGTCATCCCAAAGGACGATGAGGCGCGACAGTTGCAGCTTTCCGGCCAAACCGATGGCTTCTTGGCTGACGCCTTCCATCAGGCAGCCATCGCCCGCGATCACGTAGGTGTAGTGATCCTGCACCTTGGCACCCCAGCGTGCGCGCAGCGATTCTTCGGCCATGGCGAAGCCGACGGCGTTGGAGATGCCTTGGCCCAGCGGGCCGGTGGTGGTTTCCGCCGCCGAGACATGGCCATATTCCGGATGACCGGCGGTGATGGCGCCCCACTGGCGGAAGTTCTTGACCTGATCCAGCGTCATGTCGGCGTAGCCTGTGAGATACATCAGGCTGTAGAGCAGCATGGAGCCATGGCCTGCTGACAGGATGAAGCGATCCCGGTCGGGCCAGCGCGGGGCGGAGGCGTCGAATTTCAGGTGATTGGCGAACAGCACGGTGGCCACATCGGCCATGCCCATCGGCATACCGGAGTGACCGGAATTGGCAGCGGCGACGGCGTCCAGCGTCAGGGCACGGATGGCGGTGGCGCGCATCCAATGGTCGGGGTGGCGGTCGCGCAGGGTCTGGATGTCCAAGGCCGGGCTCCTCATACTTGGATCAATGCGTGTCCCGGGTTCCTTACCACCCCGGCCAGCAAGATCAAGCACAGCGGCCAAGCTGTGGGCGATATGGGGCGTTCTGTGGGGGTGCTTTGCGCTAAGATCGGCCTTGACCTGTTCTTTCACGATTCGCACTGATAGGAAGAGAGGACAGCACAAACCGGGACAGCCGGGAAAGAGGGGGCATGGACAACATTGCCGAACTGGAGCGCCGGATCACCGCGGCGCTGATGCGGATTGGAAACGGGGTGGAATCCCTGTCGGTGGCGCCCGCGCCTGCCGAACTTGGGGCACCCGTGGCGACCTTGGCCGATGGGGTGGCCGAAGCCGAAATCGCGCGTCTGAACGAAGCCTTGGATGATGAGCGCGGGCGTGTCGCACAATTGCACGCGCAGATCCGCGCCATGCGGACGCAGAATGCCGAATTGCGCGGGCCCGAAAGCGCCGCTGCGCCGGGACAGCAGGCCGAGGTCGAGCGGTTGCGCAAGCTTCTCGACACACAGGGGCTTGAGATGCAGCGCCTGAAGCGCACGGTCGTTGGCCTGTTGGAACAGCTGCGCCTGATGGCGGAAGCACAGGCCGAAGGTCGGGTGGAGCCGCATCTGATCAACAAGGCGATGCTGACCGAGCTTGAGGCGTTGCGTGCGCTGCGTTCGGCGGAGGCGGTCGAGCTGGACGAGCTGATCGCGGCGCTGGACCCTTTGGCGGGCGACAAAAAGGAGGTGGCACGCAATGCCTGATGTGACAGTCTCGATCGGGGGGCGCGAGTTTCAGGTGGCCTGTCAGGCCGGGGAAGAGCATTTCCTGCGCGCGGCCGCCGCGATGCTGAACGCCGAGGCCGAGCCGCTGGTGCAGCAAATGGGGCGCCTGCCCGAGGCGCGGATGCTGTTGATGTCAGGGCTGATGCTGGCGGACAAGACGGCGGCGCTGGAGGATGAGAACCGCCAGATGAAGGAAAAGATCGCCACATTGCAAGCGCGCGCGGTGCCGCCGCCCGAAAAGGTGGAAGTGCCGGTGATCCCGCCGCAGGTGTTCGAGACCATGGCCGAGATCGCAGCCCGCGCCGAGGCTTTGGCCGAGCGTATCGAAGAGAAGGCGCAAGGATGATGCGGCGCGCAGCTGTTTTGGTACTTGGGCTGGTGGCGGGTCAGGCTGCTGCCGAGCCTTTGGTGGTGAACAACGCGCGCTTGCTCTGCGACCGCGATGTCGAGGTGCCGGTGACCTTTGTCAGCGGTCCGGAAGATTCGGTGGCGGTGCTCCAGATCGATGGGGGGCAGTTCCTCTTGTATCAGGAACCTGCTGCGTCTGGCGCGCGCTATGCCTGGCCTTCGGGGGGCGCCAGTTATGTGGTCTGGAACAAAGGGGCGGAGACCACCATTTTGTGGCGCGAAGGCGGTCAGGAGAACGTGATCCTGACCTGCACAGAGCAAGAGTGAAAAAGCCCGCATTTCGCGGGCTTTTCAATGCGTTACGCCGTAGTCTTGAAGAAACTTCTCAAGAAGCGTTGGCTTCGCGGATCTTGTTGGCCGCGTCCTTGTCGAAGGTCACGCCCTTGGCTTCGAACAGCGCGTCCAGTTCCCCCGAGAGGGTCATTTCGGTGACGATGTCACAGCCGCCGATGAATTCGCCTTTGACGTAAAGCTGCGGGATGGTTGGCCAGTCGGAGAAATCCTTGATGCCTTGGCGGATTTCGGCATCGGCGAGCACGTTCACATCGGTGAAATCGACACCCATGTAATTGAGCACGCCCGCCACGCGGCTGGAGAAGCCGCATTGTGGCATCATCTTGGTGCCCTTCATGAACAGCACCACGTCGTTCTTTTCAACAGTGTCCTTGATCTGGTCTTGAGCGCTCATCTGCCTGTTCCTTTGATTATTCGGGGGCGCGGGTGGTGAGCGCGAGGGCGTGCAATTCACCCTGTGCCCCATCCATCTTGCCTTTGAGCGCGGCATAGACCGCGCGCTGTTGCTGAACGCGGTTCATCCCGCGAAACGACTCGTCCACCACTTCGGCGGCGAAGTGCTGACCATCGTCACCCTGCACCGTGATCTTGGCCTGCGGAAAGCTGGCGCGGATCAGGGCTTCGATATCGCGGGCGTCGATGGGCATAAGGAACTCCTGTCGTGGACGTTTTGCCAAATCTAGGGTGCGGCTGCGTCGGCTGCAAGAAAGCTTTGCGGCTTTGTGCGCCCGGCCTAAAGGCCAAGCGCGGTTTCAAACGCCGTCCGGTAGGTCTGGCTCAGCGTCTCGAGCGGAGAGGTCTCGCCGCCGAGGGTGACGCTGTCGCCGCCGAAGCGGCCGACCACGGTGACCGGAACCCCGGCGGCATGGCCTGCGCCTTTCAACCCGTGCAGCTGGTGTGGATCAATGGCCACGAGGTAACGGGCCTGATCTTCGCCAAAGAGCGCGGCGATGTCGGCGGTCTCGAGGTCGACCCCAAGCCCGGCGGCTTCGGCCATCTCGAAGGCGGCCAGCGCGAGGCCCCCATCCGACAGGTCGGTGCAGCAGCGCAGCGTCTTGGCTTGGGCGCGGATGAAATCGCCGTGGCGCTTCTCCGCCGCCAGATCAACGGCGGGCGCATCGCCTGCCTCGACCCCGAAGGCTTCGGCCAGAAGGGCGGATTGGCCCAGATGGCTGCCGGTGGCCCCGATCAGCACCGCCAGATCCCCGGTCTGCGGCGCGCCGTGGATCAGGTGATCCAATGTGGGCAACAGGCCGACAGCGCCGATGGTGGGGGTGGGCAGGATGCCCGAGCCATCGGTTTCATTGTAAAGCGAGACGTTGCCCGACACGATGGGCATATCCAGCGCCGCCACGGCCGCGCCGATGCCTTTGATCGCGCCGACCAGCTGGCCCATGATCTCGGGCTTTTCGGGATTGCCAAAGTTCAGGTTGTCGGTGGTGGCGAGTGGCGTGGCGCCCATCGCGGTGAGGTTGCGATAGGCTTCGGCCACGGCCTGCTTGCCACCCTCGAACGGGTTGGCCTTGACGTAGCGCGGGGTCACGTCAGAGGTGAAGGCCAGCGCTTTTGTGGTGCCGTGCACCCGGACCACACCGGCGGGCAGGCCGGGGGTGACCATGGTGTCGGCCCCCACCTGGCTGTCATATTGTTCCCAGACCCACGCCTTATGCGCATAAGACGGTGCCGAGATCAGCGCGCGCAGGGCGTCCAGCGGGGTGATGGCTGGAACAGCGGCCAAAGGCGCGGGCTTTGGCGTTTCCACCCAAGGCCGGTCGTATTCCGGTGCGGTGGACGACAGTTTCGACAGCGGCAGATCGGCCTTGATGTCATTGCCATGCAGGATCAGGAAGCGGTCTTCTGGGATGGTTTCCCCCACGATGGCGAAATCGAGGTCCCATTTGACGAAAATCGCGCGGGCCACGTCTTCAAGCTCGGGCTTGAGGACCATCAGCATGCGTTCCTGACTTTCGGAGAGCATCATCTCGTAGGCGGTCATGTTGGTTTCGCGCTGCGGCACATCGGCCAGTTGCAGCTTGATGCCGAGGCCGCCCTTGTCGCCCATTTCCACCGCCGAGCAGGTGAGGCCAGCGGCCCCCATGTCTTGGATCGAGATCACGGCGCCCGATTGCATCAGCTCGAGGCAGGCTTCCAACAGGCGCTTTTCGGTGAAGGGGTCGCCGACCTGCACGGTGGGGCGCTTTTCCTCGATCGTGTCGTCGAATTCGGCCGAGGCCATGGTGGCCCCACCCACGCCATCGCGCCCGGTTTTCGCGCCAAGATAGACCACGGGCATTCCGACGCCAGAGGCGACCGAGTAGAAGATCTTGTCTGCATCGGCGAGGCCGGCGGCAAAGGCATTCACAAGACAGTTGCCGTTGTAGGATTTGTGGAAGCGCACTTCGCCGCCCACGGTGGGCACGCCGAAGGCATTGCCATAGCTGCCCACACCTTCCACCACGCCCTTGACCAGATGCGCGGTTTTCGGGTGCGAGGGCAGGCCAAAGGACAGCGCGTTCATCGCGGCGATGGGCCTTGCACCCATGGTGAAGACATCGCGCAGGATGCCGCCCACGCCGGTGGCTGCACCTTGGTGCGGTTCGATGTAGCTGGGGTGGTTGTGGCTTTCCATTTTGAAGATGACAGCCTGACCATCACCGATATCCACCACGCCCGCGTTTTCACCGGGGCCGCAGATCACCTGCGGACCGGTGGTGGGCAGCGTGCGCAGCCATTTCTTGGAGGATTTGTAGGAACAATGTTCGTTCCACATGGCCGAGAAAATGCCGAGTTCGGTGAAGTTCGGCTCACGTCCGATGATTTCGAGGATCCGCGCGTATTCATCGGGTTTGATCCCGTGTTTTGCGATCAACTCTGGCGTGATGGCGGGTTCGGTCATGGCTGGTTTCCCCGATGCGATCCTTTGTCAGCGCTTTAGGCGAAAGGAGACGCAAGGGAAAGAGGCAAAGGCCCCGGCACCAATGTGCCGGGGCCGATGCAGGCGTTATTGATTGACGGCCGAGCCGACATCCGCCTCGATCTGGGTGGTCAGTGCGGCGAGGATCTCTGCCTTAGGCCAGATCAGCACCACTTCACCCGTCGATGCCTGACCGGGGGCCAGCATCACTTCGAAGTTGTCGCCCGGAAGGGCGGATTCCTGTGCGAGGTCGACCAGAAGAACGGTGCTGCCATCTTCCTTGGAGGCTGCCGTCGTTACGGTGCCCAACATCGCGCCATCAGAGGACATGACGGGGTTGCCCACGAAAGCCTCGGAGGCGGCGGTGGCCGATTGACCGGCTTCGGACCCAAGGTTGCTGGTGCCATCGGCTTTGGCCGTGATGCCAACCTGCGCCGTGATGTTGGTGGTGTCGCTGGTCACTTGTGCGAGCGACGGAAAGGCGATGAAGGCGCCCAGAGCGGAGGTCACGAGGAGTTTCTGAAGTTTGGTCATGGTGTCATTCCTTGCTTTCGCTTCATTTTCAAAACGCTTCCTTGTCAGAAGCCATGCAGACACAACACGCGGTGGGCGTTCGGGTTGCATGCCTTGCGCGGGGCGCGGTGCCTTTGGCGGGCATGCGTGAGATTTTGCCGATTTGGGCCAGAAGCGGCGGCAAGTTTTCGCGAGGCGCGAAAGTGTGACGGAACCACAAAGAGGCAAGGGTTTGAGATGCGAGCGCTTTTTACTCTGCTGCCTAAGCGGTCGCCGCTGCCTTTGTTTGACTAAAGAGACGGCACTCTGCGTGAAATCAAAAAAAAGGCCGAGCATAAAGCTCGGCCCAAGTCCAACAGGGAGGTATGAAGCAAGCAAGAGCAAAACTCGACTGCCTGCTTCACGGGTGGATTTAGGGGCGGGTTCGATTCGGGGCAAGGCCGAACATGCTGCTAATGCAGCATGGCCGCTATGCCGTGCGCGCATGGCTTCTGCCTGAAACTCAGTCGACCTGTTGCCGCTTGCGATAGGCGAAAATCTCTTCCGTCACAAATTCCCGGAAAGCGGCGACGCGTTTTGAATGGCGCAGTTCTTCGGGGTAGGCGAGGAAGACCGGCACTTCGGCGCTTTCGGTTTCGGGTAGGACGCGCACGAGATGTGGGAAGTCCTCGGTGATGTAATCGGGCAAAACCCCGATCCCGAGATGGTTCAGCACGGCCTGCAACACGCCAAAATAGTTGTTCACGGTCAGCGTGGAGGGAATGTCATGCGCCATCAACTCTTGCACGAGCGAGGCCCCGGCGGCCACCTGCGGCACGCCGGCATGTTGGGCGATCAGCCGATGCTGGGTGAAATCATCCATTGTGGCAGGCGTCCCATGCTCGGCCAGATATTCCGGGGATGCATAGAGCCGCATCTTGATGTTCATCAGCCGCTTGCGGATGAGATCGGCCTGTGAGGGTTCTTTCATGCGGATGGCGACATCGGCTTCGCGCATCGGCAGATCCAGCACACGCTCTTCGAGCATGAGGTCGATCTTGAGGCTGGGGTATTTCTTGTAAAGATTGGCCAGACGTGGTGCGAGCCAAAGCGTGCCAAAGCCGGTGGTGGTGGTGACGCGCAATTCACCGAACACCTCATCCTCGGAATCGCGGATGCGCGCGGCGGTGGCTTCCAGCCGTTTGACCATGGCTTGGGTCGCGTCAAACAGCAGCTCACCTTGCTCGGTCAAGATAAGGCCCCGGGCATGACGGTGAAAAAGCGTGACCGACAGGCTTTCCTCCAGCGCGCGGATCTGGCGGCTGACGGCGGATTGCGACAGATGCAGGACATCACCGGCATGCGTGAGGCTGCCCTTATCGGCCACCGCATGGAAGATGCGCAGTTTGTCCCAATCCATCCCTTAACCCTTCAGCACAGGCCGACACTATCACGGCCCGCCTCATGTGGGGAGAATCATTCACATGTAAATGCCTCTGGCCCGTATAATCTGTGACAAGCGTGGCCTTTTCGCCCGGTCGGCGGAATGGCGCATGCCTGTCATCGGGCTGTTACCGATCGGCGCGACATGCTGAGGGCGACGGACACCCCTTCCGGGGCATCATCGGAGGCGCCATGCAGCAGAATGTGACACGCGATATTTCCTATGCCTCTTCCGCCTCGGGGCCGGTGGGGGCGGCGGTGATCCGGGTGCTGGAAAATGCCACGGGTCGGCTTTCGTTGATTCGCCGCGCCGCAGGCTATGAGGCGGAGGTTGCAGGTGGGC
Source organism: Pseudorhodobacter sp. MZDSW-24AT (assembly GCF_002794355.1). Lineage (GTDB taxonomy): Bacteria > Pseudomonadota > Alphaproteobacteria > Rhodobacterales > Rhodobacteraceae > Pseudotabrizicola. Next base: position 61,172 of record NZ_PGOI01000002.1, read on the forward strand.
GCAGCTTTTGGGATGTGGTGCCCGCCCGGTATGGGCTGAGTTTGGATGTGGTCGGCGGAAGCCTTGAGAACATTCCACAGACAGGGCCGCTGGTGGTGATCGCCAACCACCCTTTCGGTATTCTGGACGGGCTGATGATGGGGCATCTGCTTGACCGGGTGCGGGGGGATTTCCGCATTCTGGCCAATTCGGTCTTTCAGCGCGCCGAGGCGCTGAACCGGGTGGTGCTGCCGATTTCCTTTGACGAGACCAAGGAGGCGGTAAAGCTCAACCTTGAGACACGGGCCGAGGCCTTGCGCTATCTGGGGCAGGGTGGCGCGGTGGGCGTGTTTCCGGGCGGCACGGTTTCCACCAGTGCCAAGCCGTTTTTCTCGCGCCCGATGGACCCGGGCTGGCGCAATTTCACCGCCAAGATGATTGCAAAGTCGGGAGCGACCGTGGTGCCGGTGTTTTTTGACGGGCACAATTCGCGGCTGTTCCAGATTGCCAGCCATGTGCATTCCACGCTGCGTTTGGGGTTGCTGATCAAGGAGTTTCGCGCCCGTATGGATGAGCCGGTGCGGGTGGTGATTGGCCAGCCGATTGAGGCCGAGGATCTGGCGCATCTGCGCGCCGAGCCGACCCGGATGATGGAATTTCTGCGCCGCGCCACATACGATCTTTCACCGCGCCCGCTTGGGTCGTATGATCCGGGGCACGAGTTTGAGGCAAGATACAGAACGCGCTGACCGGGCTTCTGCCCGCAACAGGCGCAAAGCGGGGGCGGGTCAATGGCGGTTGGGGTGTTTGACAGCGGGATCGGTGGGTTGACGGTGCTGGACGCCATCACCCGACGCCTGCCCGAGCTGCCGCTGGTCTATCTGGGGGACAATGCGCATGCGCCCTATGGGGTGCGCACGCATGAGGATATCTTCAACCTGACCTGCGCGGCAGTGGAGCGCTTGTGGGAAGAAGGGTGCGATTTGGTGATCTTGGCCTGCAACACGGCCTCGGCCGCCGCGCTGAAGCGCATGCAGGAAACTTGGGTGCCCAAGGACAAGCGGGTGCTGGGGGTCTTTGTGCCGATGATCGAGGCGCTGACCGAGCGGCAATGGGGCGACAACTCGCCGCCGCGCGAAGTGGCGGTCAAGCATGTGGCACTCTTTGCCACACCGGCCACCGTGGCCAGCCGGGCATTTCAGCGCGAGCTTGCGTTTCGGGCGATCGGCGTGGATGTCGAGGCGCAGCCTTGTGGCGGCGTGGTGGATGCGATCGAGCAAGGTGATGAGATCCTGGCCGAAGCCTTGGTGCGCAGCCATGTCGAGGCGCTCAAGCGCCGTATGCCGCATCCACAGGCGGCCATCTTGGGCTGCACGCATTATCCTTTGATGGAGGCCACCTTTCAGGAAGCGCTGGGGGCCGAGGTGAAAGTGTATTCACAGGCCAATCTGGTGGCGGAGTCCTTGGCGGATTATCTGACGCGTCGGCCCGAGATGCTGGGCAGTGGCACGCAATCGAAATTTCTGACGACCGGCGATCCCAAAGCGGTGTCGTCCAAGTCCACCCAGTTCTTGCGGCGGCGCATCACCTTTGAGGCCGCCTGAACAGTAGGCTGGCCGCGTTCACGTCTGCGGGTTGCGGCATCACATCCCTCGACAAGGGCGCGTTTTCATCCCACATCTGGGCCAAAGATGGCGGAGGATTGCGCATGGCGGGGATGAAGGGGCTGAAAAAGCAGCGGCGGGTGCAGATCATTGTGCTTGCCTTTGTGGCTTTGGCGGTGTCGACCGCTCTGATCGGCTATGCGATGAAGGACGGGATCAACTTTTTCCGGAGCCCCACGCAGGTGGTCGAGGACCCGCCGCGCGAAGGTGAGGTGTTCCGCATTGGCGGATTGGTCGAGGAAGGCAGCATCGTGCGCGGGCAAAGCGAGACGGTGAGCTTTCGGGTGACGGACACCAATGAAACCATTCCGGTGCGCTATACCGGAATTCTGCCGGACCTGTTCTCGGAAGGGCAGGGCATGGTGGGCACCGGGTCCATGGATGGGGAGATCTTCGTGGCCACGGAAATTCTTGCCAAGCATGACGAGACCTATATGCCCGCCGAGGTGATCGATGCGCTGAAGGCACAGGGCGTGTATCAGGACGGTGAGGCGGCAGCGGAAGACGCGGCCCCGGCGGTGGGCACGGGGGGCTATTGAGCCACAGAGCGCGCGCGGGGTTTCAGACCCGTTAACGCATTCGCGCGAAGTTTGTCCTTGGGGGAGATGGCTTACCTCGGGGACAAGCGATGAAGAGCGTAAGGGAATTGGCCGAAGACATTGTCGCCCGGGAGGGCGGCTTTGCGAATGACCGTGACGATCCGGGCGGCGCCACCCAGCATGGCGTGACCATTGGAACGCTGCGCCGGTTGGGGCTTGATATAAACCGGGACGGTCGCATCACCGTGGCGGATGTGCGAAGCCTTACCGCCGCGCAGGCGGTGGATATTTATCTTGAGCATTACCACAAGGGGCCCGGCATCGCGGCGCTGCCCGAAGCGGTGCAGGCCTCGGTGTTCGATATGTATGTGAACGCGGGGGTGCAGGCGGTGACGATCTTGCAGCGCCTGATCACCGATATGGGCTTTCCTTGCGTGGTCGATGGCCGGATCGGGCCGCAGACGATCCGGGCGGCGCAGTTGGCCTATGAAGCGGCACCGAGGCATCTCGCGGATGCTTACGGGATTGCTCGGCGGAATTACTACTATGCCCTTGCCGATGCGCGGCCGCAAAGCCGCAAGTTTGCCCGCCGCCGCGATGGGGGCAAAGGCGGCTGGATCACGCGCGCGGAAGCATTCATCGCGCCGCGCTTTCACCTGACAGTGGCGCAACACAAGGAAAGGGTGGCAAAATGGGCCTGATGTCGTCTTTGGGATTGGTGCGTGGCGCGATCCCCGCTTTGGGCGGGGTCAGTCGCGAGATCGCGCGGACGATTGCGCCCGATCTGGCGCGCGGTTTGGCGGATGCGATCAAGACCCTTCCGCCGCCGCCGCCGGGCGCCTTGCCCCCCGCGCGCCCCGGTTCGGGCTATGATCGGTTGATCGACGCTGTGAACCGTTTGCCGAGGCCCTTGATGGCCTTTGGCACGCAGGCACTGATGCTTTATGCGTTGTTGGACCCGGCGGGTTTTGCACTGCGCATGGAGGGGTTGGACGCGATGCCAGAGGCCATGTGGTGGCTGTTGGGGGCGGTGATCACCGCCTATTTCGGCGCGCGTGAGGCGCATCACCTGCGCAGCCGACGCGGCCCGCCGAGCGCGACGGCAGAGCCCGCCGCAGCGGAATCGCCTGCCGAAGCGTGGTCGCGTGCGGGCAATCCGGCACTGGAGGAGTGGCGCAACCACGGCTGAACTTGACCTGACTTGCGCCCTCTGGCATGGCCTTGGGCGCAAGACAGGATTTGATCAGATGAACCTCTTCGCCGATATTCGCGCCTCTGTGCTGGATGCCTTGACCCAAATGCAGGCCGAGGGCGCGCTGCCCGCAGGGCTAGATTTTGCCAATGTGGCAGTGGAGCCGCCGCGCGATGCGGCGCATGGCGATATGGCGACCAATGCCGCGATGGTGCTCGCCAAGCCCGCCGGGATGCCGCCACGGGCGATTGCCGATGCGCTGGCGGCAAAGCTTTTGGCCGATGCGCGCATCACCGCCGCCGATGTGGCGGGGCCGGGGTTTCTGAATCTGCGGCTGGCGCCGCAGGTGTGGCAGGGCATCGTGCAGGCGGCCTTGCAGCGGGGCACCGATTTTGGCCGGGCCGATGTGGGCAAGGGCCAGAAGGTGAATGTGGAATTCGTCTCGGCCAATCCCACGGGGCCCATGCATGTGGGCCATGTGCGCGGCGCGGTGGTGGGCGACGCGCTGGCCAACCTCTTGGCCTTCGCGGGCTGGGACGTGACGCGTGAATACTATATCAACGACGGTGGCGCGCAGGTCGATGTTCTGGCCCGCAGCGCCTATGAGCGCTACCGCGAGGCGCATGGGTTGGAGCCCGAGATCCGCGAGGGCCTGTATCCGGGTGATTATCTGGTCCCGGTGGGTGAGGCGCTGAAAGAGAAATACGGCGACACGCTGCTGGACAAGGGAGAGAATGTCTGGCTTGCGGATGTCCGCGTTTTTGCCACGCAAATGATGATGGAGCGGATCCGCGAGGATCTGGCGGCCCTTGGCGTGGAAATGGATCTTTATTCCAGTGAAAAGGCGCTTTACGGCACCGGCAAGATCGAGGCCGCGATCCAGACGCTGAAGGGCATGGACCTGATCTACGAAGGCGTGCTGGAGCCGCCCAAGGGCAAGGAGCCCGAAGATTGGGAGCCGCGGGTGCAAACCTTGTTCCGCAGCACCGCGCATGGCGATGACGTGGACCGCCCGGTGCAGAAATCGGATGGCAGCTGGACCTATTTTGCACCCGATATCGCCTATCACTATGACAAGGTGCAGCGCGGATATGACCAGCTGATCGATATTTTCGGCGCCGATCACGGCGGTTATGTCAAGCGGATGAAGGCCGCAGTCTCGGCGTTGTCGGGCGGGCGGGTGCCCTTGGACATCAAGCTGATCCAGCTGGTGAAGCTGTGGAAGAACGGCGAGCCCTTCAAGATGAGCAAGCGCGCGGGCACGTTTGTCACCTTGCGCGATGTGGTGGAAATGGCGGGGGCCGATGTCACCCGGTTCATCATGCTGACGCGCAAGAACGACGTGGCGCTGGACTTTGACTTCGACAAGGTGCTGGAGCAGTCGAAGGACAATCCGGTGTTCTATGTGCAGTATGCCAATGCCCGGGTGAACAGCATCCTGCGCAAGGCACGTGAGGCCGGGCTGGACGTTGAAGACGCCACGCTTGCGGCGGCGGATTTGGCGAAGCTGAGCCATGCCGCCGAGATTGCGGTGGCGAAGAAGATTGCAGAATGGCCGCGTCTGGTCGAGATCGCCGCGCGCGGGAATGAACCGCATCGGGTGGCGTTCTACCTCTATGAGCTGGCATCCGACCTGCACGGGCTGTGGAATCGGGGCAATGATGATGTGTCCTTGCGGTTCTTGCAGGATGATGCCGCGACATCGCAGGCGAAAATCGCGCTGGCGCGGGCCGTGGGCGTTGTCATTTGCTCAGGTCTTGGTATCTTGGGCGTCACACCGGTTGAGGAAATGCGCTGATCAGCGGCGCCCCGCCGGGGATGCAGGCAATAAGGGCGGGGCAAACCCGCCTGATCGAGGCAGAGCATGGCGGATATCGACTATGATGACTACGGGGCACCGCCCCGTATCACGGGCGGGCAGGCACAGCGGCTGATCCACTTGGCGGGAGCTGCCTGCTCTTTGGCGTTGATCCTTGGTGTGGGATACTGGGGCTACAAGCTTGCCGTGCGAGATGTAACCGGCATACCGGTGATCCGCGCCGCGGAAGGCCCGATGCGGGTGGCCCCGTCCAATCCGGGCGGGGATATCGCGGACCATCAGGGCATGGCGGTGAACGTGGTCGCGGCGGTGGGCGGCGCTGCGCCTTTGCCTGAAGAGATCATTCTTGCGCCGGCCCCGTTTGTTTTAAGTCCCGAAGATGAGGCAGGGCTTCAGCCACTGGAACCGGAGGCGGCGGCGGTGGCAAGCGCCCCGACCGGGCTGGCAGACCCGGTCGAAACAGGTGCGGCGCCGCTTGCGGATGTGGCGCTGGCGCCTGATGTGGCCTTGGCTGGCGCGGGCCCGGCGGAGGCAGCGGCCCAAACAACCGGCGATGCGGTGGCTCTTGCCTTGGCCGAGGCACTGGGCACGGCCGAGCCACTGGCCCCCTTGGCCGAGGAGGATCTTGCTGGCGCGGAGGCGAGCGGGGAGAACGACGCTGTCGCGTCCGTGCGTCCGCGGCCGCGGCCGACGCTGGCGCAGGCGCCACGGGTGTCGGATGTCCAGCCTGTGAGCGCGGCGGTTTCGGCAGGCCCCGAGATGGACGTGGCCAGTCTGGCCGTGGGCACGCGGTTGGTGCAGTTGGGTGCCTTTGACAGCGAGGCCATCGCGCGGGGCGAATGGGTTAAACTGCGGGAGCGCTTTGGAGATTTGATGACCGGGAAATCCTTGGTGGTGCAATCGGCGCAGTCGGGCGGCCGCACGTTCTATCGCCTGCGCGCGCATGGTTTTGCGGGCGAGGACGACTCTCGGCGGTTCTGTGCGGCGCTTTTGGCCGAAAATGCAGCCTGCATTCCGGTTGCGCACCGATGACCGGGACATTGGCGGCAATCTTTGGCTGCGCCGGTCCGGTGCTGACTGCGGATGAAGCGGCGTTTTTCCGCGATGCAGATCCGTTTGGTTTCATCCTGTTCGCGCGCAACGTGGAAGATCCGGCGCAACTGCGGCGTCTGACCACCGATCTGCGGGCGGCGGTGGGGCGCGATGCGCCGGTGCTGATCGATCAGGAGGGTGGGCGCGTGCAGCGGATGCGCGCCCCGCATTGGCGCGAGTGGGCGCCGCCGCTGGACACAGTGCTGCAAGCGCGCGACCCCGCGCGGGCCATGTGGGTGCGATCGCGACTGATTGCGCATGAATTGCGCGGGGTGGGCATCGATGCCAATTGCGCTCCTTGCGCGGATATTGCCGGTGATCACACCCATCCGTTTCTGAAGAACCGTTGCTACGGGACCGAGGCTGCTGTGGTGTCGGATATGTCTGAGGCTGTGGCGCAGGGGCTTTTGGCGGGCGGTGTTGTGCCGGTTATGAAGCATTTGCCCGGACATGGACGGGCGACAGCGGACACGCATCACGAATTGCCAGTCGTCACGGCTTCGCGAGAGGTGCTGGCTGTGACCGATTTCGCGCCTTTCCGCGCGCTGAACCAGCTGCCGATGGCGATGACGGCGCATATCATCTTTGCCGCCTATGATGACAAGCCCGCCACCCAAAGCCCCGAGATGATCCGCGTGATCCGTGAGGAGATCGGGTTTCAGGGCTTGCTGATGACCGATGATCTGAACATGCAGGCCTTGCGCGGCACCTTGGCCGAGCGTGCGGCGGCTTCGGTCGCAGCAGGCTGCGATATGGCCTTGCATTGCAAGGGCGACATGGCCGAGATGCTGGCCGTGGCCGGGGCTTGTGGTGTGCAAAGCGAGGCGACACGGGCGCGTGCCGAGCGCGCGCTGGCCCAGCGTCATGCGCCCGCCCCCGTTGACATTCAGGCCTTGGAAGCAGAGTTTCGTGGGCTGATGTCCGGGGAGCTGTATGCCTGAACCCATTGCCGAGGATTGGGGCGAAGATCGCCTCGCCCCTGCGGACCGGATGGCCGCAGAGGCCTTGATCGTGGATGTCGACGGGTTTGAAGGCCCGCTCGACCTGTTGCTCACGCTGAGCCGGACGCAGAAGGTTGATTTGCGAAAGATCTCGGTGCTGCAATTGGCCGAGCAATATCTTGGCTTTGTGCAAAAGGCGCAATCGCTGCGGATTGAGCTGGCCGCCGACTATCTGGTGATGGCGGCTTGGCTGGCGTTTCTGAAGTCGCGGTTGCTGTTGCCGCCGGAGCCGGGCGAAGATGGCCCGAGCGCCGAGGATCTGGCGGCGCATCTGGCCTATCAGCTGGAACGGCTGCAGGCGATGCGTGAGGCGGCGGCGCGCTTGATGGCGCGCGATCAGTTGGGGCGTGATTTCTTTGCGCGTGGCCTGCCAGAAACCATCAGCCACCACCGCTCGGTGACGTATGAAGCGTCTTTGCTGGATCTGATGCGGGCCTATGCGCGCATCCGCACCAAGGATGAGTTCCGCCCCTTCGTGATGGATCGTGACCATGTGTTCACAATGGAGCAAGCGCTGGAGCGGATGCGCGGGCTGATCGGCTATGTGGGCGACTGGTCAGATCTGACCAGTTTTCTGCCCGAGGGTTGGGAGGCCACACCGATGCGGCGGCGGTCTTCGACGGCGGCGCATTTTGCTGCGATTCTGGAAATGGCCAAGCGCGGTCAAGTGGAAGTGCGGCAAGGTGAGATGTTTGCGCCCATTCAGATCCGCCGGGGTTCGGCATGACCGATCCGATCGAGAAGAGCCTGTTCGAGGCGCCGCCGATGGGCGAGCAAGAGCGGATGGTGGAGGCGATCCTTTTCGCCAGCACTGAGGCTGTGACAGTGGCCGAGCTGACGGCGCGGATGCCGCACGGCAGCGATCCGGCCGAAGCGCTGGCACATTTGCGCAAGCGCTATGAAGGGCGCGGCGTGCATCTGGTGCGGGTGGGCGATGCTTGGGCGATGCGCACGGCGGCCGATCTGGGCCATCTGATGCGTAAGGAAACGGTGGAAAGCCGCAAGCTTTCGCGCGCGGCCATCGAGACCTTGGCGATCGTGGCCTATCACCAACCGGTGACGCGGGCCGAGATCGAGGAAATCCGGGGCGTCGCGGTGTCGCGCGGGACGGTGGATCAGTTGATGGAGTTGGACTGGATCCGGCTGGGGCGGCGGCGCATGACGCCGGGTCGCCCGGTTACCTTTGTGGTGACAGAGCATTTTCTGGACCACTTCGGGCTGGAATCGGCGCGGGATCTGCCGGGAATCAAGGAATTGCGGGCGGCGGGTCTGCTCGACAACCGGCCCTTGCCGGGGTCGATGCAAAAGCCCGACGAGGACGAGGAAGAGGCCACTTCCGGCCAGAGCGAGTTGTTCGAGGATTGAGATGAACCTGAAGAAGATCGTCACCATGGTGTCGCGCGTTTTGCTTTTGAAAGGCGTGCACTGGGGGATCAAGAAAGGCACGCAGGCGGTGGCCAAGCGGGGCAAGACGGCGACGCCGGCGGCCCCTGTTGCAGGGGGGCATGGGTCCCCGGCACGCGATGCGGCCAAGCGCGCCCGCAAGGCGGCGGCCGTCACCCGTCGCATCGGGCGCTGAGCGTCACCTGTCTGTCACTTTGTTGTGCGATCCATGCCCTGCGGAGACGCGGGGTAAGCCCACATGGGTTAGGGGGCTTGCCAGACGCGTTCCGCCAGATATAGTCCGGTGTATCAGGGCAGGGTTCCCTGCGCTGTGGCCAGATGGGCAACCGAGATGGGTGGGGTCACTCGACGGATGGACGGCGATTTCAGAACTCAATTTGTGCGCGACCCGGCGTCGCTGAAACATTACCCGGCGCTGGTGCTGAATGCGGATTATCGCCCGCTCAGCTACTACCCGCTGAGCCTTTGGCCGTGGCAAGAGGCGATCAAGGCTGCTTTTCTGGACCGGGTGCAGATCGTGGCTGAGTATGATCATGTGGTGCGAAGCCAGAGGGCCGAGTTCCGGATACCTTCGGTCGTTGTGCTGAAAGATTATGTGAAACCTCAAAAGCGCGTGGCCTTCACGCGCTTTAATCTTTTCTTGAGGGATGAATTCTGCTGCCAGTATTGTGGGGCCAAGGGCGATTTGACCTTTGACCATGTCATTCCGCGCGCAAAGGGCGGTGTGACGAGCTGGCAAAACGTGGTGGCCGCCTGCAGCCCGTGCAATTTGCGCAAAGGGTCGAAGACACTGCGGCAATCCGGGCTTCAGCTGAACCGAGCGCCCCGCGCCCCTACAGCCGAAGAAATGCAGGCACATGGGCGGCGCTTCCCGCCGAATTATCTGCACGACAGCTGGATGGATTACCTTTACTGGGATGCAGAGCTGGACGCCTGAGACACCGTTTCAATTATAGGAATGCATTTCTGCGCGCCTTGCGTTAGACGCGGGCCTGATTGGGCTTTGATGGGCCCTGATGCAGGAAAGGCAGCGTGATGACGGTTTCTTGGCTGGTAACCCATTCGGGCGGCTTTCATGCAGATGAGCTCTTGTCCTCCGTGGTGCTGACCCGCCTGTTTCCCGAGGCGCAGATCGTGCGGAGCCGGGATGCTGGGTGGATCACGCCCGGCCCCGACCGGATCGTGTATGATGTGGGCCGGGCCTATGATGCCGCCGCCGGGATTTTTGATCACCATCAACGCGACGCCCCTTTGCGCGACGATGGTCAACCGTTCAGCTCTTTTGGGCTGATCTGGCGGCATTTCGGGCAAGACTATCTGCGCGCACTTGGCGTGCCCGAGGCGGATGTGGCCTCGATCCACCGGGCGTTTGACGCTGGGTTCGTTTTGCCGGTGGACATGATGGACAATGGCGCATTGAACCCGGCGGTGGCAGGACCGCTGCTGGCTGATCTGACGCTGCCCGTGCTGCTGGAAACCTTGAAACCGGTCTTTGACGATCCTGACCCCGAGGCCGAGACGAAGGGTTTTCACGCGGCGCTTGCCATCGCGCGGGCCTTTGTCGAGGCGTCGATCCGGCGCAAGGCGGCGAAGGCGCGGGCGGAAGAGGTGGTCATGCGGGCGATTGCAGCCGCGGGGGCGGGAAGGGTGCTGGAACTGCCGCAAGGAATGCCGTTCCGCGCTGCGATTGAAAAGGCAGGGGCGGATCATCTGCTGTTCGTAATCCATCCGCGCGAGACGGATTGGGCGCTGACCGGGATTCGGGTGGCCGATGATGGCTTTGCGCAGCGGGCCGATTTGCCCGCGCATTGGGCAGGGCTGACGGACGCGGCGCTGGAAGCGGCGAGCGGCGTGCCGGGTGCCCGGTTCTGCCACAACGGGCGCTTTATCGCAGTCGCAGCGACACGTGACGCCGCACTTGCCATGGCGCAATTGGCGGTGGACGAGGCTGAGAAGGCGGCATCGGCCGCATAAGCTGGCCCAGACGTCAGGCGCGTGGAATGCCAAATCGCACCGGTGCCTTTCTGGCCAAGTCTGCGCGGATGCGCTAAGCGGGGCCGAGGGTGGCGCGCGACAGACGCCCAAAGCGTTTTGAACCTGCGCAACCCAATGCTAGACTTTGACTGTTTGCTTGGATAGAAAGTCTGCGTTAGCGCTAACGGCGCGTGCAGGAGCGAGGGTTTCCAAATGGTATCGCGTGTCATTCCGGTCGATGAGTTCGATCTTGTGATTTTTGGCGGCACAGGCGACCTTGCGCGCCGCAAGATTTTGCCGGGTCTCTACCGCCGCTTTCTGGCGGGGCAGATGACGGCCGAAAGCCGGATCATCGGGGCCGCGCGCGCGGAATTGAGCGATGAAGAATTTCGCAAACTGGTGGCCGAGGCGATTGAAGAATTTGTGCCGGAAGAGCGCCGCGACGCGTCCGTGATTGCCGAGTTCCTGACGCGCCTGCACTATGTGGCCATCGATGCCAAGGGCGAGGGCGGCTGGAGCACGCTGAAGGGCATGATGCGCGACGGCGTGGTGCGGGCATTCTACTTCTCGGTCGCCCCGGCTTTGTTCGGCGACATCGCGCTGCGCCTGAAATCACATGGCGTGGCCGATGAGGCGGCGCGCATCGTGGTGGAAAAGCCGTTTGGCCGCGATCTGAAGACCGCAAAGGCATTGAACGCGACGCTGGCACAGCATTTCGCCGAAACCCAAATCTACCGGATCGACCATTATCTGGGCAAGGAGACCGTGCAGAATCTGATGGCGGTGCGCTTTGCCAACATTCTGTTCGAGCCGCTGTGGAAGGCGGAATATGTGGATCATGTGCAGATCACCGTGGCGGAAACCGTAAGCGTCGATGGGCGTGGGGCGTATTACGACAAGTCGGGTGCGATGCGGGATATGGTGCAGAACCATATGATGCAGCTGTTGTGCTTGATTGCGATGGAGCCGCCTTATCACTTCGACCCCGATGCGGTGCGCGATGAGAAACTCAAGGTGATCCGGGCGCTGGACCCTGTGGCGCAGCAGGATATCGTGCGTGGCCAGTATCTGGCCGGGGGCGGGCAGGGCGGCTATCTTGAGCATTGCGAAGACCCGTCAAGCACGACGGAAAGCTATATCGCAATGAAGGTGCATGTGTCGAATTGGCGCTGGAAGGGCACACCTTTCTATCTGCGCACCGGCAAACGGCTGCGGGCGCGGGCCAGCGAGATTGCGATCACCTTCCGGGAGCCGCCGCATTCGATCTTTGATGATGCCAAGGGCTGGCGCGAGAATGTGCTTGTGATCCGCTTGCAGCCGGATGAAGGCATGAACCTGATGGTGATGATCAAGGAGCCGGGTCCCGGCGGGATGCGCTTGATGCAGGTGCCGCTGGACATGAGCTTTGCCGATGCGATTTCGCATGGTGAAGATGTGCCCGATGCTTATGAGCGGCTGATCATGGATGTGATCCGTGGCAACCAGACCCTGTTCATGCGCGGCGATGAGGTCGAGGCTGCCTGGGCCTGGACGGATCCGATCATCGAAGGCTGGACCGCACGCGGCAACAAACCGCAAGGCTATGACGCCGGGTCTTCGGGTCCAGAGGATGCGCTGATGCTGATGCACCGCGATGGCCGGCGCTGGCGGGAGATACGCTGATGGAATTCATTGCTTATCCGGATGCAGAATTGATGTATCTGGCCTTGGCCAAACAGATGGCCAGCGAATTGGGGTCTTTCCTGCGGCGCGACGGGCGGGCAAGCCTGTGTGTGCCGGGGGGCACGACGCCCGGTCCCGTGTTCGACACGCTGTCTGGCCTTGATCTTGACTGGGGCAATGTGGCGGTCTTTCTGAACGATGAGCGTTGGGTGCCCGAAAGCAGCCCGCGGTCGAACACACGGCTGCTGCGGGAGCGTCTGTTGCGCGGTCCTGCGGGGGCGGCACAGTTGGTGCCGCTGTATGCGCCTGCCGAGCAGCCGGAAGAAATGCTCAATGCGCTGTCTTCGGGGATCGCGCCGCATTTGCCGATTTCGGTCCTGCTTCTGGGGATGGGTGCGGATATGCACACGGCCAGCCTGTTTCCGGGGGCAGACCGTTTGACAGAGGCCTTGGCACCCGAGGCGCCGATCCTGATGGCTTTGCGCGCCGAAGCGGCGGGGGAGCCGCGCATCACACTGTCGGCTCCGGCGCTGAAGACCGCGTTCCACACGCATATCCTGATCAAAGGCCCGGAAAAGCGCGCCGCGCTGGAGCGGGCACAAAGCCTTTCCGTCACCGAAGCGCCGGTGCGCGCGGTGCTGGATGTTGCAACCGTTCATTGGACAGAATGACATGAGCCAAAGCTGGGACGCCCTGAAAGACCACCAAGCCGCTGTTGATGGGCGGTCGATCCTTGATCTGTTTGCCGACGGACGTCGCGCGGAGGAGTTCAGCGCTTCGGTTGACGGCATGATTTTTGACTATGCCAAGACAAACATTGATCGCCGTGGTCGCGCGCTTTTGGTGGAGCTTGCCACCCGCGCCGGTGTGGCCGAAAAGCGTGATGCGATGTTTGCAGGCGCGAAGATCAATGAGACCGAGGGCCGTGCCGTGCTGCATACGGCCTTGCGCAACATGGACACATCTTTGGTGGTGGACGGGCAGGATGTGGCGGGCCCGCTGCGTGACACTTATGCGCGGATGCGGCGGTTTGCCGAGGACGTTCGGACAGGGCGGTTCACTGGGCAAGGCGGCAAGATCACCGATGTTGTAAACATCGGCATTGGCGGGTCCGATCTTGGGCCTGCGATGGCCGTGCTGGCGCTTGCCCCGTTCCACGATGGACCGCGCTGTCATTTCATTTCGAACGTTGATGGCGCGCATGCGGCGGACATTCTGCGCGGGCTGAACCCGGAAACCACGCTGGTCATCGTGGCCTCGAAGACCTTCACCACCATTGAGACGATGACCAATGCCGAAACGGTCCGGGCATGGATGGCGCGGGCGGTGGCAGAGCCTGCAACGCAATTTGCAGCCGTGTCCACCGCGGCCGACAAGACGGCCGCCTTTGGGATTGCCAGCGAACGCGTCTTTGGTTTCGAAGATTGGGTGGGGGGGCGCTACTCGATGTGGGGCCCGATCGGTCTGTCGCTGATGCTGGCAGTGGGACCGGATGATTTTGCCGAATTTTTGCGGGGCGGCGCGTCGATGGATGCGCATTTCCGGACGGCACCGTTTGCAGAGAACCTGCCGGTGCTGCTGGCGCTGGTGGGGATCTGGCACAATCAGTTTTGCGGTTATGCCACGCGTGCGGTGCTGCCTTATGACCAGAGGCTGAGCCGTCTGCCGGCCTATTTGCAGCAGCTGGAGATGGAGTCGAATGGCAAACGGGTGGCGATGGATGGGAGCGATCTGCCCTATCACTCGGGTCCCGTGGTCTGGGGCGAGCCCGGCACCAATGGCCAGCACGCCTTTTATCAGCTGATCCATCAAGGCACGCGGGTGGTGCCTTGTGAGTTTCTGGTTGCCAAACGCGGGCACGAGCCAGATTTGGCGCATCAGCATCTGCTGTTGGTGGCAAATTGTCTGGCACAGTCGGAAGCCTTGCTCCGGGGCCGTTCCCTCGCGCAGGCGACCGAGATCATGGCGAAGAAAGGCCTGACGGGCGCGGAACTGGAACGGCAGGCGCGCCACCGCGTCTTCCCGGGCAACCGTCCAAGCACCACCTTGGCCTATGAACAGCTGACCCCTTTCGTGCTGGGTCAGATCATTGCGCTGTATGAACACCGCGTGTTTGTCGAAGGGGCCATCCTTGGCCTGAACTCCTATGACCAATGGGGCGTGGAGTTGGGCAAGGAGCTGGCTTTGGCCCTGCAACCTGTGTTGGAGGGTAAGGCAGGCACCGAGGGCAAGGATGGGTCGACTGCACAGCTGGCGGCATGGTTTCGCAGCTGAGACAGGGGGGCGCACCGGGCGAAGTCCCCGCCCGGTGCAAAAGCGCGTTTACTTGAGCGCGGCGGTCACGATGATTTCGACGCGGTAGGCCTGCGTGGCCAGCTTTGCCTCGCCGGTCGCGCGTGCAGGCGTGTGCCCTTGTGGCACCCAAGCATCCCAGACCGCGTTCATCTCGGCAAAATCCGCCATATCGGCCAACCAGATCTGGGCCGACAGGATGCGCGTCTTGTCGGTGCCTGCTTCTGCCAGAAGCCGGTCCACCTCGGCCAAGCAGGCGCGTGTCTGATCGGCGACCGAGGCACCCGGATTGCCGACCTGCCCGGCCAACCAGATGATGCCATTGTAGCAGACGGCCTCGCTCATGCGCGCGCCCGTGCCGATGCGGGTGATGTCGTCGTTCATGGATAACTCCGCTAGTGAAATTGCCCTGCTTGCCTAGCGGCGGGGCGCTCCAAAGGGAAGGGGGCTCGTCCAGTCGCCGGCGGGTAAAGCGGTCATCCGAAACGGGCGAGAACCAAGACAGTGTGCCATCCGGATTGACGGAGAGGGAGAGCGGGTCATTGTCTTCAAAGGACAAAACGAAGCCGCTCCTTGCTTGCACCACGTCGCTGATGGTCAGATGCTCGGCGCCGTTGGTGAAATGCTCGCCCGTAAAGCGGAATTCAGGCAGGTCACAATTCCAGCGCCCGGCGAAGGCTAAGGGTGCCGCAGGAAACCCTTCGTGCGTCAACGCGAAAAGCGCCAGACAGGCGGCCATCGCCAAGCGCATCAGCTGTCCGGGACTGTGAGGGATTGGAGCGGGTGAAGGGAATCGAACCCTCGTATTCAGCTTGGGAAGCTGCTGCTCTACCATTGAGCTACACCCGCAACGCCGTATCACCTATGCCAGAGGCGCGGCTTCGTCAAGCGGCAACACGGGGTGGCGAGTGGTGGTTTGGCGCTGGCTTTCGCGCAGGTGGGGCAGGACTGTCTTGCATCAGGCATCATCGGGGAAGAAGCCGCATGCCGATTGCCACGCTGCATCTCTCCTGATGTCACCCGGCGCGTCGGCGACCCCGTGGAGGGCACCGCCCCAAACCATGCCAAGCCACTGCGCCGTGCGTTGCAGTTGCGCTTCGGACAAAGCGGGCACAGTTGGGTCTGGATCGGCGCGTGCGGTAATCAACCATATGCGTTTGCCGCGCATCCAAAGCGGGAAATCGAGATCGGGCTGGTCCAGCAATCCAGACCAATGATCAAGAAAAAGCTTTGCCGGGGCGGGCAGGCTGTACCAATAGATCGGTGCCACAAAACAGATATCACTGGCCTGCCGCAGCGCAGACACAAGATCGGCCATGAGAGGGCTGAGCGGTGGTGGATCTTCAGGCCGCGGATCGCCAAAGGCAGGCAGAGCGGCGGCGCCAAGATCAAGCCAATCACAGCGGCAGGTGAGGGTGTCCGCCGCATGACGCGCCAAAAGCTCGGTGTTTCCACCTTTCCGCGCGGAGGACAGAAGAAACAGAAAAGAACGGGCAGGGGCAGGGCGCATGGCAGGACACAACCATGCGTCTTGGCAAAAGAAAAGCCCCCGGATGCCTTCTGGCATCCGGGGGCCGGCTGCAACGCCCCTGTCGCGAGCGAGGGACAACACAATCAGGACAAGGGCGCTGCACTCAAAGGGCAAGGCGGAGTGACACGCCGCCCCTCAAGTCCTACCGATCTTACATGGCGGGCAGGAGCACGGTGTCGATGACATGGATCACGCCATTCGACTGCTTGACGTCGGCGATGGTGACGGTTGCCACATTGCCTTGTCCGTCAGTGATCTTGACAGCGTCGCCGTCCAACGCCGCGGTGAACTCGCAGCCGCCGACGGTGCCAATCTTGTGCATGCCGCCGCCGTCGCCAATCATTTTGACGATGTCACCTGACATCGCATTGGCAGCCACAACGTGGCAGGTCAGGATCTTGGTCAGTTGATCCTTGTTTTCAGGCAAGAGGAGCGTGTCGACGGTGCCTGCCGGAAGTTTGGCAAAGGCGTCATTGGTGGGTGCAAAGACGGTGAACGGGCCTTCGCCCGAGAGGGTTTCAACCAGACCCGCCGCTTGGACCGCCGCGACGAGCGTGGTGTGATCGGCGGAATTCACGGCATTTTCCACGATGTTCTTGTCTTCGAACATGGCAGCGCCGCCCACCATCGGGTTCTCGGCGAAGGCGGCCACGGTGGACAGAGCAAGGATCGAAGCGGCAAGCATCAGTTTCATCAGACATCTCCCAAAAAAGCCGAGGCAGGATCGTCCTGCCTTCATCTGGAGTTACGAGGGCCTTGGGAGGTGAGTTTCAGATCTGCCAAAATTTTGCGCCCGATCACGGCGGTGTGATCGGGCGCGGATCTTAGAGTTCGGCGGTGAGAATGACCGGACCGGTCGGCGCGCCGGTGGGTGAACCACCTGCGGGCTCGACAGAAACGGCCAGCACCCAACCCGCAGGCGGGCGTGGATATTCAACCTCGAGCGGATCGCTGCCCAGAAGACCCAGCGAGACGGGCGCTGCTCCCGGCGCAATCACCCACAGTTCGTGTGTCTGACCCTCTGGCGCGGCAGTGCCCGCAAGTCGGGTGACCGACAGCGAAGTGCCATCGTGCCGCGCTTCATAGACAAGTGTCGCGCCTTCGCTTTCAAGGCTGGCAATGACCGATCCGGGCGCCGATTGCGGCATGAGGAGGAACACACCGATTGCCACGACAGAAGCGGTGATCGCCCCGGCGAGCCACAGCCGCCACCCCCGGCGCAAAGCCGCCGCTTTTGGAAACAGGCGCGATTCGATGCGCGGCAACAGATCCGGAGGCACCGGGACACTGGCATAGGCTTCATTCAAGGGTGCAAAATGCGCGACCCAAAGCGAAACGCGCTCTGCGAAGGCCGCATCGGTCTTCATCCGCGCCTCTGCCGCCAAACGTTCAGCAAGGGGCAATACGCCAAGCACATATTCTGCCGCGAGCAGATCGTCCTGTTCCAAGGGGGACAAGTCAGTGTCGGTCATTGTTCCAGACACTCCTTGAGCTTGAGCAAGCTGCGGCGAAGCCAAGTGCGCATGGTGTTCAAGGGAATGCTGTGCCGCACAGCGAGTGCCTCGTAGGACAGGCCGTCGAGATAGGCGCCACGGACAGCGGCGGCGCGTGCGGGCTCCAGCGTATCGAAGCAGTCCGATACACGCCGCGCTTCGCCTTTGGCGATCAACCGGGTTTCGGCGCGGGGCGCCGTGTCGGGGATCAGCGCGGCGGCGTCATCGTCATTCTGTTCGGGTTTGCGCGCGCGCAAGCGGTCGATCGCGTGGTTGCGTGTCAGCGCCACCAGCCAGGTCATGCCCACTCCGCGCGACGGATCAAACCGTCCCGCGCGCAGCCACACCCGTGTGAAAACCTCTTGCAACGCATCCTCCGCCTCAGACCTTGTGCCAAGGATACGCAGAAGAACACCCATAAGTTTCGGTCCGGCCTCATGATAGAGGGAGCGGAAGGCAGCCCGGTCCTGCTGGGCGATGCGCTCCAGCAACAGGCAGGTCTCGGTTCGGGGCGCAGCAGCATTCATGCGCCAGACGCTATCACGCAAAAGCGGCGTTGCCAGCCCCAAAACAGGGGCTTAGCCGCGGCGCCGCCTGCCTTCTCGTCCGCCTGACGTGTTGAACGAGACGTCGGGCAAGGTGACGATGGCCGCGAGGGAGGGAAAACTGTCCACCGCATGCGGGATGGCGTTGGCATTGACGAAATGTTCTTGAAACCGCGGTTCGATGGCGGTTTCCACCTTATGAATATGGTGAACCGTCGCCTCGATCTGATTGCGCGCCGCCACGTTGCACAGTGCGATCCGGGCGCCCGTGCCGGCAGCGTTACCCGCACTTGTCACCTTTGCGAGCGGCGCGTCGGGAATCATGCCCAGCACCATTGCGTGTTTCGGGCTGATATGTGCGCCAAAGGCCCCCGCCAGTGTCACGCGGTCGACCCGATCGATGCCCATCTCATCCATCAACAAACGCGCCCCGGCATAGAGCGCCGATTTCGCCAGCTGGATGGCGCGAATGTCGCCTTGAGTGACCAGAATGCGCGGACCGCCCGCTGCGGTGCCATCATGGAGAACATAGCTGTGCGTGCGGCCTTCCGGCACACAGCGGGCCGTCCCGGTCTGCTCCGGACCGCCGATCAGACCGCCCGCATCCACAAGGCCCGCGATACGCATCTCGGCGACCGCTTCAATGATGCCGGACCCGCAAATGCCGGTGACGCCGGTGCGTTCGGTCGCCCGCCCAAATTCTGGGTGATCAGACCACAGATCGCTGCCAATGACGCGAAAGCGTGGCTCTTTGGTGAGAGGGTCGATCTCGACCCGTTCGATCGCCCCCGGCGCGGCGCGTTGTCCCGAGCTGATCTGCGCGCCTTCAAACGCGGGGCCTGTGGGGGAGGAACAGGCCAGAACCCGCGAGCTGTTGCCCAGCAGAATTTCGGCATTGGTGCCAACATCGACGATCAACACCATCTCATCCGAGCGGCCGGGCTCTTCCGACAAAGCCACGGCGGCTGCGTCCGCGCCCACATGCCCCGCAATGCAGGGCAGCATGTAAACCCGCGCCGCGCGGTTAAGGGTGCCAAGGTGAAGATCGCGGGCGTCCAGCGACACACTGCCCGAAGTGGCAAGGGCGAAGGGCGCCTGTCCCAATTCGACCGGATCAATGCCCAAAAGCAAATGGTGCATCACCGGGTTGCACACGACAACGGCCTCATAAATGCTGGCAGGGTCTACTCCGCCTTCGGCGGCAATGGAGGCCGCAAGCGCGTTGAGGGCTTCGCGCACCACGCGCGTCATTTCAACATCGCCGCCCGCGTTCATCATCACATAGGACACGCGGCTCATGAGATCCTCGCCAAAGCGGATTTGCGGGTTCATCACGCCGCCCGAGGCAAGCACACGCCCGTCGCGCAAATCGCACAAATGGGCGGCGATGGTGGTGGAGCCCAGATCGATGGCGAGCCCATGTATCGCGCCATCGTAAAATCCGGGCCAGATGTCCAAAATGCGGGGCTGTGCATCGTGGTTGCCTTTGTGCAGTGCCACGGTGAGCGTCCAGTCCCCTTTGCGCAGGGCGGGCTGCAGGCGCCGCAGGATGGCAAGGTCGGCCACCACATCGGGCACCTGCCACTGGTCGCGCAAGGCGAGGGCGAGCCGTTCGAAATCGCCTGTCGGCTCATGCATGTCAGGCTCGGCGACTTCGACATAAAGGAGCCGAGTCGCCGGGTCCATCGCAATGACGCGGTCAGAAGCCGACTTGCGGATCACCTGCTTGTGGACTTGGCTTTCCGGGGGGACGTCGATCACGACATCCCCCATCACCTTCGCCTGACAGCCCAGGCGTCGGCCGTCAACCATGCCGCGCTTGGACTTGTAGCGCTCTTCCACCGCATTCCATTCGGTCAGCGCATCGTCTTCGACAGTCACCCCATGTTTGGGGAAGGCGCCATAGCCAGGGCTGATCTGGCATTTGGAACAGATGCCCCGGCCACCGCAGACAGAATCGAGATCGACCCCCAACTGCCGTGCTGCGGTCAGAACCGGGGTGCCAAGCGGAAAGTGACCGCGCTTTCCCGAGGGGGTAAAAATCACGAGTGCATCGTCAGACATGGGGCTTCTCCTGCTGGCGACGTTCTAGCAGCGTCCGACACAGCGACAATGGGACAGGCGGCACGATTTTTCTGCGAAAAATCTCGGCAACGAACTTTCTGCGAAAGTTCAGAACGGGCGTGGCGCTAAGGCGTTTTCGCAGAAAACGCGCGAGACTGAATTTTCGCAGAAAATTCGTCAGAACAGAATTTGAACCGGCCGTGAAGCGCAGATGACGATGAACTGATCTCCCGCTCGCAAGAGATGAAAGCCGCGCATCCGGACTTCCTGCACAAAGCGCTCTTGCCCAATCTCGCGCTCTACCCAAACCACGGCGCGCCGCAGAACGCCACCGCGCGCCTGACGGGCCGCGAAGACCTGATTGATCCAATAATCTGCGTTGCTTTGCCTGATGACGTGCTCCATGGCGCAAGCTTGGCCGCGCCATGGTTAAGATCACGTTATCAGGCGCGTCCGCGACGGCCACCGCGACGCCCTCCGGCAGATTGGCTTGCGGCGGCCGAGGCTTCGGCAAAGCTCATGCCGCCCTCCACCGCTTCCAAGACCTTGGCAAAGCGGATCCACTCGCCACCGTTGGAATCATGGTTCATCAGGAAGTTGGCGGCACGAATGGCCTCCATTTCCTGCTGCCGGACCGGGTTCATGATGGCACTGGTCATACCGGCGCCGATCGCCATGGGCAGGAACGCCGCATTGATGCCGTGACGGTGCGGAAGACCGAACGAAATGTTCGAGGCGCCACAGGTGGTGTTCACCCCCAATTCTTCGCGCAAGCGCCGCACCAGCGCAAACACTTGCTGGCCCGCAGAGGCCATCGCGCCCACGGGCATCACCAGCGGATCAACCACGATGTCATGCGCAGGAATTCCATGGTCTGCGGCGCGTTCCACGATTTTCTTGGCCACCGCAAAGCGCACATCCGGGTCGGGCGAGATGCCGGTGTCATCGTTTGAAATCGCCACCACCGGCACGTTGTATTTCTTGACCAGCGGCAGGACCAGTTCCAACCGATCTTCCTCTCCGGTCACCGAGTTCAGCAGTGGGCGTCCTTCACAACTGGCGAGACCTGCCTCAAGCGCTGCCGGGACCGATGAGTCAATGCACAGAGGCACATCAACCGTTTGCTGAATGATCTCGATCAGCGCCTTCATCAGCGGGGGTTCGACAAAGTTGTTGTCGGCATAGCGCGGATCGACGGCCATCTTGTTGGTAAAAACGGCGCCCGAATTCACATCCAACACCGTCGCCCCGCAGGCGACCTGCTCGAGCGCATCGCGGATGACCGTGTCGAAATTGTCCGCCTCCAGCTCGGCGGCAAGCTTCTTGCGGCCGGTTGGATTGATCCGCTCACCGATCACGCAAAAGGGCTCGTCAAAGCCGATGATCACGGTTTTCGTTTTGGATTCGAGCACTGTGCGTGTCATTCTTGACCCTTCTTGTCAGGCAGCCTTGGCGGGTTTGCCAGCCGCACCACCATGTTCCGTCACCCATTGGGCATTGGTCTTGATACCACCCAAGGGGAAGAAGTGAACCTGTTCGATGCCGAAATCGGGATGCGCGGCTTTGTGCGCGGCGAGCGCCGACAGAACCTCGGTCGGCTCATAGGGCATCAAAAGCTTGGTCACGTCCATGGCCCGTTTCTGGAGCACCTTCAGCGAGGGACCAACGCCGCAGGCGATGGCAAATTTGATCAGGGTTTGTAGCTTTGCAGGGCCAGCGACGCCAATATGCACGGGCAATCGCACGCCTTCGGCTGCCAGCCGGTCGACCCATGCGATCACGGGGGCGGCATCGAAACAGAATTGCGTTGCCATCGCCATCCGGGCATCTGTCCGCTCGGCAAAGGCCGATTTCCAGCGCGCGGCCTCCATCACCATACGGTCCGAACCATCGGGGTCGATGTCCCTGTTGCCTTCGGGATGGCCCGCCACGTGCAGCCGTTCAAAGCCGTCAAAGGCGCCTGACTCGAGCAGTTGCATCGAGGTGTGGAACTCCCCCACAGGCGCGGCCACGCCACCCGCAAGCAGCAGGCCTTGACGCACCCCCACATCGCGGTAGCGCGCCACCCAATCTGTCAGCGTGGCGCGGTCTTTGATGATGCGGGCGGGGAAATGCGGCATGGCTGTAAAGCCTTCATCGGCCAGCCGACGCGCAGTTGCCACCATGTCCTCAATCGGCGTGCCATCGATATGGGCGATATACACGCGGGTGCCCAAGGGCAGAAGCGTGCGAAAATCCTCGACCTTTTCGGCCGTGCGCGGCATCACCTCTAACGAATAGCCGTGCAGAAAGGACTCCAGCTGGTTTTGCGGGGAGGGCGACGGCTGCGCCGTCTTGCCGCGAAAATTGAACAGAGCCATCAAACTCTCCCTCAGGGTCATGCGCGGTGCCTCAGGCCTTGGCCCAGCCGTCCGCCGCGATCAATTCTTTCAGACGTGCCGTGTCGTATTCGGCTTCCAAACGCGCAGCCTCGGCCTGCGCGACCTCGTCTTGGTCTCCTTCCACCTCGTAGGGCGGCGCTTTGCGCCACTCTGCAAGGTAGGCATCCGCGTCCTTAGCGCCGATTTTCATGGCACAGCGATCAATCGCCTGCTCGAAACGCTCGGTCAGCTGCACCTTGGACCCGCGGCGGCCCTTGCCCACGATCACCTGCGCCGGGATGTCGCGCCAAAAGACCACTGTCACTTCCGCCATGCCTCGATTCCCTTGCCACTCTTGCCTTTGTTCTAATCGCCTCGCAGCGCCGGCGAGGTGTGTTTTCGACATGGCACGACGCATCTGCGACCCGTGTCAACTGCGCATGGCGAAGTGGCAGCCGCAAGGGGCAGATCTGACCGGGTCGTCATGAGCGCTTGCGGCAGGGGGGGAAGGGCGCTAGGTTTAAGGCAACCACATATGGAGGGCGGCTATGACGCCCGAGCGTCCCCAAGGGGGGGGCGCGTCGCAAACACCGATCGAGCCCGACAAGGGTTCTCGTGTCGCCGAATCGTCACCCCCTCACAGGCCGGGGCAGGGCACGCTTTATGCGGCGCTCGACCTTGGCACCAACAGTTGCCGGATGCTGATTGCCCAACCCAAGGGCAGCCAGTTTACGGTTGTGGACAGTTTTTCCAAAACTGTTCAGCTTGGCATCGGGCTGGAAGCCTCGGGCCGGCTTTCGCGTGCCTCGATGGGGCGCACCGTGCAGGCGTTGCGGATATGCCAAAAGAAGATCGAACGGCACGGGGTGCAGCGCATGCGGCTGGTGGCCACCGAAGCCTGCCGCCGGGCGCGCAACGCGCGCGATTTCATCCGGCAGGTGAAGCGTGAGACGGGTCTGGCGCTGGAAATCATCCCGCCCGAAGAAGAAGCGCGGCTGGCGGTGATTTCCTGCGCGCCTCTGGTGAACGAGCGGACCGAGCAGCTTTTGGTGGTGGATATCGGTGGCGGCTCGACGGAATTGGTCTGGATCGATCTGTCAGGTGTGGCGCCGGAAAACCGCCCTCGCGCGATCATGGGGCTGCACAGCGGCTTTGATGCGCAGCCGGAGGGCGGCGCGCGGGTGGTTGACTGGATCTCGGTGCCACTGGGGGTGGCCACGTTGCGCGATCAGTTCGGCGATGTCGATGACGATGCGGCACGCTTTGCCTTGATGAGCTGGTTTTTCGAAGAGCAACTGGCAAGCTTTTCCCCTTACAATGCCGAAAATCCGCGCGAAGGCTTTCAGATCATCGGCACCTCCGGCACGGTGACGACCGTCGCGGCAAGCTATCTGGGCTTGCGGCGCTATGATCGGACCAAGGTGGATGGCCTGCAGATGACAAGCGATCAGATTGACTTTGTGATCCGCGATTATCTCGCTTTGGGGCCTGAAGGACGGCGTGTCGATCCGCGCATCGGGCGGGATCGTCATGCTCTGATCATGTCCGGAGCGGCTATTCTTCAGGCGCTGATGCGGATATGGCCCACTGATCGCCTTTCCGTGGCCGACCGTGGCCTGCGCGAGGGGCTTCTTTATGCCCAGATGACCGCCGATGGCGTGTTGACCGAAGGACCATTCACATGAGTGACAAGAACAGTTCTGGCCGGGGCCAGCGTGAACTGCGGGTGCGGGTGAAAACCGCCAAGGGCCGCAAACTCTCCTCGACGCTATGGCTCGAGCGGCAGTTGAACGATCCCTATGTGATCCGCGCGCGCAAGGAAGGCTATCGGGGGCGTGCGGCCTACAAGATCCTTGAGCTGGACGACCGCTATGGCTTTCTGAAGCCGGGTGCCCGCGTGGTGGACCTCGGGTGTGCGCCGGGGGGATGGTGCCAAGTGGCCGTTGCGCGGGTCAATGCCTTGGCACAGAATCCGAAAAAGCCGGTGGGCACGGTTCTGGGCGTGGATCTGCAAGAGGTGGAGCCGATCTCTGGCGCCGAGATCCATCAGCTGGATTTTCTATCGGATGATGCCGATGCGCTGGTCAAGAGCTGGCTGGGCGGGCGCGCCGATGTGGTGATGTCGGACATGGCGGCGGCGGCTTCGGGGCACAAGGCCACCGATCACCTGCGCATCGTGGCGCTTATCGAGGCAGCGCTGGAATTTGCCTTTGACGTGCTGGAAGACGGCGGCACCTTTGTGGCCAAGGTTTTGGCAGGAGGCGCCGAGAACACCATGCAGGCGACGCTGAAGAAGAACTTCCGCAAGGTGGCGAATGTGAAGCCGCCCGCCAGCCGTTCCGACAGTTCGGAAAAATTCGTGGTGGCCATGGGCTACCGCGGGCGCGAGCTTGCGGCATCCGCTGCCGCAGATGATGACGCCGAGTGAAACAAGAAAGGCACCCGACGGGGTGCCTTTCACGAAAATTCTGCGAATTTTCTGGATGACGCTGCTCAGCCGCCCCAAGTGCGGACGGGGCCGCAATCCATATGGACGAAGTTCGAGCGCGAATAGCGACCGACCCCACCAGAGGCACAGGCCGCCGCCGCCTTCGCCATCTGCCCCACAGAGCGGGATTTGAGCCGCAGGTCCGCCGCCTGACCCTTGAGATGCAAGGAATTGCGCGCCACGCCGCTGGATTGCGAACGCAACATCGCATTCGTGCGGGGGCTGCGATAGCCCGAGAGCATCATATAGGGTTCTTTCACATCCATCAGACGATGCGCTGCGGCCATGATGTCAACGGTGCGGGCATCAATGTTGGTGACATCATTGGAGCGCCAATCCCGCATGAAGTGATTGATTTCCTTCATCACCTCGGGAATGTATTTTCCTTCGATCCAATAGATCGTGTCGATGCTCTCGCCCGTGCGGCCCGAGTACATGCGGATTCGGCGAATATCGCCAGCCCCGCGCAAAAGACCGAAAGCATTGGAGTAGGTGGGTGCTGCCACCACGAGGGTTGCCGCAAACGCGCCCAAGAGCCCGCGTCGCGTCAATCCCAACTTCGATGTATCTGTCATTCTGGCGCCTGTCCCGTCGCAATTTGTGACCACCTAGACGGCGGTTCGTCTGCACTTCATCCCCGAGTGTGCCGAGGTTATGACACAGCAGGTTTTGCAACCCAAGCGCAGATTCTCCGCTGGTTCCGTCTTTGAGGCAGGTCGGCAAATTTTTGCTGAAATCCGCTGAAAGAATACGCAGCATTTTTCCAATCAAACTGTTGCTGCAAAGTAACAAAAATGAGGGGGAATGTGATCTTCTGGCCGGAACGTGAATGGACAGTGCCGTCAACATCGCGGAAAGTCGTGGAAAGACTGATGTTTTTCACAGGAATTGGTTCACGATGACTCGATCGACGGCGTTAAAGGGTGTGCGTGGGCTGTTGCTGTCGGTTGCCTTGGGTGTCGCTGCGCTGCCGGCTTTGGCGCAGGGCCTGCCAAGCCCTTTCGTGCAGACTGTGGCCGCGGAAGCTGCCGCCGATGCGGCAATTGCAGCCTTCTATGCCGAGTCAGGCTATCAAACCCTCTGGACCGGCGAGTCGGCGCAGGATGCGGCGCGGCGTGAGGCGCTTCTGGCGGCCCTTTCGCGGGCAGAGGATCATGGATTGCCAGTGGTGCGCTACGATGCCGCAAAGCTGGCAGGCTTGCTGAGTTCCGCGCGGACCGAAGGCGATCGAGCCCGCGCCGAGGTGGCTTTGACCCGCGCCTATTTGGCCTTTGCCCGTGACGTAAAAACCGGCGCGACCGACCCCAAGAAGGTTGACCCTGGGATAGTGCGCGAGATCGCGCGCCCGGACCCCGCCTTGCTGCTGGCGCAGGTCCAAACTCGCCATCCCGCCGAGGTGATGCAGGCGCTTTTGCCGACCGCGCCGCGCTATGCGCAACTCATGCGCGCCAAGCTCGCGCTGGAGGCACAGATCGCCGCTGGCGGATGGGGGCCCACGCTTCCTGCCGGGGATTTGAGTGCAGGGGCGGAGGGTGACGCGGTTGTGATGCTGCGCGACCGGCTGATTGCGATGGGCTATCTGACCCGGTCGGCCACGCGCAGCTATGACTCCGCGATTCAGTCGGCCGTGCAGCGCTTTCAGCTTGATCACGGCTTGCCCGCCAATGGAAATGTCGACGAACGCACGAGAGACGCTCTCAACATTGCGCCACAGGAACGGCTGAAGTCAGTCGTCGTGGCGATGGAGCGGGTGCGCTGGATGCATGACACGCCTTTGGGTGACCGCCATATCTGGGTCAACCTGCCGGATTTCACTGCCAAAATTGTGGATCATGGCAAGGTGACTTTCGAGACGCGCGCTGTTATCGGCAAGGATGTGATGGACCAGCACACGCCGGAATTTTCAGACATGATGGCGCATATGGTGATCAACCCTAGCTGGGGGGTGCCGCGCTCGATCATCGTGAAGGAATATCTGCCGCTGTTGCAGCGGAATCCGAATGCGGTCAGCCATTTGCAAGTGATCGACAACCGGGGGCGGGTGGTGCCACGGGGTGCCGTGAATTTCGCAAGCTATTCGGCCCGCACCTTTCCCTTCGGGTTGCGGCAACCGCCCTCGGATGGCAATGCGCTTGGGCTGGTGAAGTTCATGTTCCCGAATGTGCACAACATCTATTTGCATGACACGCCTGCCAAAAATCTATTCAGCCATGATGTGCGCGCCTACAGCCACGGCTGTATCCGTCTGGCGGAGCCATTCGATTTTGCTTATGCGCTGCTTGCACTGCAATCGGACGATCCGAAGGGGGAGTTCGAGCGCCACCTGAAAACCGGCAACGAGACGACCGTGCGGCTGGAGCAGAAGGTGCCGGTGCATCTGGTGTATTTCACCGCATGGCCCGGAGCCAAGGGGCAGATGACCTATCGCGCTGATGTCTATGGCCGGGATGCCAAACTGTTTCAGGCTCTTGAGGAGGCCGGGGTGGTCTTGCCTTCACTTCAGGGTTAAATCTGCAAGCAGCCGCGCGGGTGCGGCTGGAGGAGCCGTGATGACCCATTCCGTCGCTGATATTGCCGCCGCCATTGGGGCCGAATTCGTGGGGGATGGTGCCTTCCAAGTGCGCGGCGCAGCCGAGCCACAGGCCGCGGGGCCGCAGGACTTGGCCTTGGCCGTGAACCCGAAATATGCGGATGGTCTGTCACAGGGGCAGGCCCGGGTTGCCATGCTCTGGCCGGGGGCCGACTGGCAGGCGCTGGGTTTGACGGCCGCGATTTTCGCGCCGCGCGGGCGTCTTGCAATGGCCGGGTTGACGCGACTTCTGGATGCCGGGCCGGTCATCGCGCCGGGCATTCATCCCTTGAGCGTGGTCGACCCAAGTGCACAGATCGGCGAAGGCGCGGCCATCGGCCCCTTTGTCACCATCGGGCCGGGTGTGACCTTGGGGGCCAATGCGCGCATCGCCAGCCATGTGAGCATTGCCGAAGGCGCAAGTCTTGGGGAGGATGCCCTGATCTTGCAAGGAGCGCGCATCGGCGCACGGGTGAAGATCGGCGCCCGGGTGATCGTGCAGCCGGGTGCTGTTATCGGCGCAGACGGGTTTTCCTTTGTCACGCCTGAAAAATCCGGCGTGGAAGAGATCCGGGAAACGCTGGGACAGCGCGATGCCATTCGTGCGCAAAGCTGGACGCGTATTCATTCTTTGGGCGCGGTCAGCATTGGTGATGATGTCGAGATTGGTGCGAATGCGTGCATCGACCGGGGCACCATCCGGGATACCACCATCGGCAGTGGCACCAAGCTCGATAACCTTGTGCACATCGGACATAATGTTCAGGTCGGGCAGGATTGTTTGCTGTGCGGTCAAGTCGGCGTGGCAGGGTCCGCGCGGATCGGCAACCGCGTGGTCTTGGCGGGGCAATGCGGGGTGAATGACAATATTTTCGTGGGTGACGATGTGATCTGCGGCGGAGCCACCAAGGTCTTTACCAACGCGCCGGCGGGTCGGGTGCTTTTGGGCTATCCGGCAGTCAAGATGGAAACCCATGTCGAGATGCAAAAGGCGTTGCGGCGTTTGCCGCGAATGGCCACCAAGGTTGCCGCGATGGAGAAAGTCATTCAGAAGTCATGAAGGCTTTCTATACGTCTCTCGAACAGGAAGGAATGACCGCATGACACAGACCGCGCAGACCATCATCGGGATCATTGCCGAGAAGGCGCTTCTCCAGCCTGAGGATCTGAGCTTGGAGACAAGGCTTGATAGTCTTGCTCTGGACAGTCTGGCCATGGTCGAACTGGTGTTCGCCTTGGAAGAGGCTTTTGATATTTCCGTGCCTTTCAACGCGAATGAACCGGGAAGCGAAGGGTTTGATCTGTCATCGGTGGGCGCGATCATCGCTGCGGTCGAGGGGCTCGTTTCCCAAAAGGCTGCCTGACTCTCGATGCCAAGAGTTGTGATCACAGGCGCGGGCACCATCAATGCCCTTGGCCATGACCTGCGCGCGACCTACGAGGCTTTTGCCAATGGCCGGGGGGGGATCGGTCCGCTTGATATTCCCGATGTCGACAGGTTGACGAACCGGGTGGGCGCGCAGGTGCGCAATTGGACCGCGACCGAGCATTTCGATCTGCGCGGGCTTAGTCTTTATGACAGGACGACACAGTTTGCCTTGTGGTCTGCCCGGCAGGCGGTGGCGCAATCTGGCTTGGAGTTTGATGACGCTTTGGCCTTGCGCGCGGGCGTGGTGCTGGGAACGGCGGGCGGCGGCTTGGGAACCATCGACGACAGTTACCGCGCCGTTTACGGAGAGGGCAAGAACCGGGTGCATCCGCTGACGGTGCCACGCCTGATGGCAAGCGCCGCGGTCAGCCATATCAGCATGACCTACGGGCTGCGCGGACCAGCCTTTTCGGTGTCGACCGCCTGTGCAAGTTCCAATCATGCGATGGGGCTGGCCTATCAGATGGTGCGTTCGGGGGCCGCGCCGGTGATGTTGACCGGTGGCGCCGAGGCGATGCTGACCTTTGGCGGGCTGAAGGCGTGGGAAGGGCTGCGCGTGATGTCGCCAGAGGCGTGTCGGCCATTCTCGGCAGATCGAAATGGCATGGTGCAAGGCGAAGGTGCGGCGGTGTTCGTCTTTGAAGCCTATAAGCACGCAAAGGCGCGGGGGGCCAACATCTTGGCCGAGGTCGTCGGCTTTTCCATGTGTGCGGATGCACATGATATCGTGATGCCTGCCACCGATGGCGCCCTACGCGCGATGCGCGGCGCTTTGCAAGATGCGGGCATCGGCCCCGGGCAGGTGGGCTATATCAACGCCCATGGCACGGGCACCAAGGCCAATGATGCGAATGAAGCGGCCGCGATCCGGGAGGTGTTCGGCCCGGCGCCGCCGCCTGTTTCCTCGACCAAGGCGGCCCATGGGCATGTGATCGGCGGCACCGGTGCGGTGGAGGCGCTGGCCTGTCTGATGGCTCTGCAAGAGGGCGTGATTGCCCCCACATTGGGTTTTCGCCAAGCCGATCCAGATTGCGCGCTTGACGTGGTGGCCAACACGGCGCGTGAAGCGCGGGTGGATGTGGCCCTGTCAAATGCATTTGCTTTTGGGGGCTTGAACGCAGTGCTGGTGTTCCGCCGCATGTAAAAAGGCCGCGCCCGAACGGGCGCGGCCTTGAGGCTGGCGGACTTGACGCCTTTTAAGGATTGGTGGCCGAGACGGCGGTGTATCCTGCGGTAAAGCCCTTGAGCGACAGGTCCACGTTGACTTTCTGATCCGGCGCCACCACCGGAACGATGGTCAGAACCGCCTTGGCCCCGCGTTTGAACTGTTCCACTTCTGCGGCGGTAAAGCCGATCCGCGCCACGCAGCCGATCGATGAGCAGAAGGTGAAGGGGTAAACCTTAGGGGCGGCACTGTCGACGGTCATCACCAGATTTTCGGTCAGAAGGGTTTCCAGTGGGACGATCACGGTTGCGCCTGCGGCAGCCTGCCCGCCTGCAGGCAGGTTGAACATGCTGAACTCGGCCACCGCGTTGTTTTCGCTGTCCAGCAGAAGCTGATACAGCTGGCAGGGATCAGAGCCATCCTCGGTGCGGATGCAGCGCTGTTCCCACGCCTCGAACTTGGCCTCGACGTAAGAGCTGCCAACACCATCATTGGCAGCGGGCTGACCCTCTGCGCCCACTTCGGTGCCCATGGCCAGACCTGCGTCGGATGGCGCATCCGCCGTTACCGTCGTGTCGGGAGTTTGAGGCGCCGGGGCCGCTGCATCTTGCGCCCAGGCTGCGCCCGAAGTGCAGGCCATGAAAAGGGCAAGTGCGAAGGACTTGGAGAAAGTCGGGGTCGTTGCAAAGGTCATGTCACGTCCATATGTCGCTTGGTGGCTCGCGCCGCTGGCGCTGCTCTACCATGTCAGGCCGGACCTGTCAGGTCCCAAAAGCGTGACCCGCGCAGGGGACGGAAGGGCAGGATGGGTGCGTGCAACAGCGCGGCCATCCGCGCCGCGCAAAATGAAAAAGGGCCGGTGAACCAGCCCTTTTTCACGTTTGTTATTTTGCTCCCTGTCGGACTGGCCGACTTCATGGCGCTGACGCTACGGCGGAATTTTGCAGGCGTCAACCGGGAATCTGTTCACGCTTTCGCCTGTAAAACATGAGGATCAGGCGCAGGATTTGGCTGTTTGGGCCGGTGCGTCCGACCAGATGTGGGGCAGGACAGGGGGCACCGCGACGTTGCACAATGGAGGTGTGGATGGACACTGGCATCATAAGGCGAAAATTGTAAGGTGACATGATCTGCGCCCCAGACTGGCGCCGTGCATGTGCGCAACAGGGAGACGTTTTGTGTCGGAAGAGCCTTCGATTTTTGTGGGTGGTGGTGGACCAGATTATGGCGTGCCGCAAAGCCTGTTGCTGGGATATGGCAATCGCCACGGTCTGATTGCCGGTGCCACCGGGACCGGGAAGACGATCACCTTGCAGATCCTTGCAGAGGGATTTTCCGCGGCCGGGGTGCCGGTGTTCCTGTCTGACGTGAAGGGCGATCTTTCCGGCCTCGCCGCTGCGGGATCGGCGACGGGCAAGCTTCACGAGCCTTTCATGAAGCGCGCTGCGACCATTGGACTGGATCTGACGTATCAGGCCTTTCCAGTCACCTTCTGGGACCTGTTCGGCGCGCAGGGACATCCGATCCGCGCGACGGTGGCCGAGATGGGACCGCTGCTTCTGGCACGACTGCTGGAACTGACAGAGGCGCAGGAAGGGGTGCTGAATGTCGCTTTCCGATTGGCGGATGAAGAAGAATTGCCGCTGCTCGACTTGAAGGATCTTCAAGCGCTGCTGGTGTTCATTGCCGAAAACGCGGCTGCCATTTCGGCGCGGTATGGTTTGGTGGCATCCGCGTCGATCGGGGCGATCCAGCGACGGCTTTTGGTGCTGGAAAATCAGGGGGGAACCGCGTTCTTTGGCGAACCCGCGCTGGATCTGGAGGATCTGATGCAGCGCGATCCGGACGGCCGCGGCCGGATCAATATTCTGGCCTCAGACAAACTGATGCACAGCCCACGGCTTTATGCGACCTTCTTGCTTTGGCTGTTGTCGGAGCTTTTTGAAAGCCTGCCCGAGGTGGGAGATCCGGAAAAACCGAAGCTGGTCTTCTTTTTCGACGAGGCGCATCTGCTTTTTGCGGACGCACCGCGCGCGCTTGTGCAGAAGGTGGAGCAAGTGGCACGGCTGATCCGGTCGAAAGGGGTGGGCGTGTATTTCATCACCCAAAACCCTGCTGATGTGCCGGAAAACATCCTTGGGCAATTGGGCAATCGGGTGCAGCACGCCCTGCGCGCCTTTACCGCAAAGGATCAGAAGGATCTGCGCTTGGCCGCACAGACCTATCGAGACAATCCCGATTTCAAGACCGAGGACGCGATCCGGGAGGTCGGCACCGGAGAGGCTGTCACCTCTTTGCTGGAGCGCAAAGGCATTCCGGGTGTCGTCCAGCGCACCCTGATCCGCCCCCCCAGCAGTCAGGTCGGACCGATTGATCCGGCCTTGCGGGCGCAGCTTATGGTGATGTCGCCGTTGAAGGGAAAGTATGACACGCTGATTGACCGCGACAGCGCTTATGAGCGTCTGCGCGCGCGCGAACAGAAAGCGGCGGCAGAGGCGGCCGCCCAAGCCGAGGTTGCGCCGCCGCGCCAAGGGCAAACCGATCTGCGCCCCGAGAGCGAAGGGTTCAACCGGGGGCGGCGCTACGATGGCGCCCCGAGCAATCCGTCCCCGCGCCCCACCGCCACGCGGCGCAGCAGCGATTCCGTCGGCGAAGCGTTTGCCAAAAGCTTTGCGCGCCAGCTTGGATCCCGCACAGGCCAAGCCATCGTGCGCGGCGTGTTGGGGTCGCTGTTCAAAAAGCGCTGACGGCAAGATCGGGCAGGATGATCCTGCCCGATCCCCTTACAACGGGCGCATCTTCAGTTTGACGATGCGATTTTCGCGTTTCTGCACCACTTCAAAGCGGAAGCCGTGAAAACTGAAAGCCTGACCCTCATTCGGGATCATCTGTGCCTCGTGGATCACAAGACCCGCGATGGTATTGGCCTCGTCATCGGGGAGGTTCCAGTCCATCGCCCGGTTCAGGTCGCGAATGGTCATCTGGCCTTCGACCAGAAAATCGCCATTCTCGGCGCGCTTCAGCGCCGATTCCTTATGAACGACATCGAATTCATCGGTGATCTCGCCGACGATTTCCTCCAGAATGTCCTCAAGCGTGATAAGACCTTGCAGACCGCCATATTCGTCGACGACCAAGGCAAAATGTGTGCGCCGCTTCAGGAATTCGCGCATCTGTTCATCAAGGGCCGTGGTGTCGGGGATGAAATAGGGTTTCATCGCCACTTTGACGATGTCGAGATCCTTCAAAGAGCCCAGCGTGCCATCTGCGGTGCGCAACAGCCGGTCCACCTCGCGCAGCAGGTCCTTGGCATGGACCACGCCCAAGATATTTTCCTCGTCGTCACGAAACAGCGGCAGGCGGGTATGGGGCGAGGCCAGAACCTTGGTCAGAATTTGATCGGGTGACAGGTCGGCATCCAGCATCTCTATGTGGCGACGGTGGCGCATGATTTCATCGACCGTCCGGCTGCCCAGATCCAGCGCGCCAAGCAGACGGTCGCGATCTTCTTTTTCCACCGCACCCTCGGAATGCCCCAAGGCGATGGCACCGACGATTTCTTCGCGCAAAG
This sequence comes from Pseudorhodobacter sp. MZDSW-24AT, assembly GCF_002794355.1. Lineage (GTDB taxonomy): Bacteria > Pseudomonadota > Alphaproteobacteria > Rhodobacterales > Rhodobacteraceae > Pseudotabrizicola. The sequence goes on from NZ_PGOI01000002.1 coordinate 95,005, forward strand.
CCAAGATTTTGCCTTCGGGATCCGCACGAACCCCAAAGATCCGCAGCACGCCGCGCACAAGAATACGCACGACGGTGACGACTGGCGAAAAGATCACGATGAGCAGGCGAATGATGGGGGCCACGCGGGTTGCCACACCTTCCGGAAAGGTGATGGCCAGCGTTTTGGGGAGCACTTCCCCGAAGATCAGCACAAGGATGGTCATGCCCAGCGTTGCAAACGCCACCCCGGAGTCACCAAAAACCCGTGTCAGCAAGGCTGTGGCCAGCGAGGCCGAAAGGATGTTGACCACATTGTTGCCAAGCAGGATCGCCCCGATCATCCGCTCGTTGTCTTCGGTGACCTTCATCGCCGACTGCGCGCCGCGCGATCCTTTGTCGGCCAAAGTCTTCAACTTGGCCCGTGATGCCGCCGTCAGGGCCGTTTCGGACCCGGAAAAGAACGAGGACAGCACAAGCAGACACAAAATTCCCGCGGCGGTCAGCCAAAAGGCAGAGTCGAGGGCAGAATTTTCCATTGTGATGATTTTTCCGTTAAAGTGGAGGTCCGACGTTTATGAAAGCAGAGCGGCAGCGGATCAAGAACTCTTGCCCGGTTTTGCCAGCGGGTGATGCGTCAGAACCAAGGATTTCAAATGATCGTCAAGCACATGCGTGTAAATTTCCGTGGTGGAGAGATCCGCATGCCCCAGCAAGGTCTGGATGACACGCAGATCCGCACCCCCCGCCAGCAGATGTGTCGCGAAGGCATGACGTAAGGCGTGCGGCGTGACGCGCGCGGGAGACACACCGGCCGCGATGGCAAGCGACTTCAGCATAAGGTGCACATGTTGCCGGGTCAGATGACCCTCGGCCCCCGGACCGGGGAACAGCGCGCGCGAAGGCGGGTGTCCTGCCAGCCGCGCTGCATCTTCGGCCTGATCGCGCAGGGATAACCATTCCGCCAATGCCGCGCGCGCTGGCCCGGAAAGGGGCACCATGCGCTCTTTGCCGCCTTTGCCGCGCACAAGGATCATGCGCGGGTCACCCCGCGCAGCCGAAACCGGAAGGCTCACCAGTTCGGTCACCCGCATGCCGGTGGCATAGACCAGTTCCAGAACTGCCGTGTTGCGGACCCGCTCCGTGGGGTTGCGCCCATGGCTGCGCACTGCCTCCAGCAAGCGTGATACGTCATCCCGACTTAAGGCATCTGGGAGCCGCTGAACCGCACCCGGCCCCTTGATGCGAATGGCCGGATTGTCTGCGCGCCACCCTTCCTCATGTGCAAAGCGGAACAATTGCCGGATCGACGACAGGCGCCGCGCCCGGGTGGCCTTGGACAAGCCATTCGCATCGCAAGACACGAGATACGCTTCGACATCCTCGCGCGTCACTGTGGCAAAGATGATGCCACGATGGGCGACCCAATCGGCGAAATCTTTCAAATCACGGCCATAGGCCAATTGCGTGTTTCGCGCGGCGTCGAGCTCTGCGGAATGGGCTTCCAGAAAGGCAGAGATCCATCGTTCGGATTGGGCAGGCGGATTGGTCATCCGCGCCGTTCCAGCAACATCAGCTCCAGCGCGGTCTGTCGTGCCGTGTTCTCAAGCCCAATATGGCGCAGAAAGGCCAAACCGTCGGTGACGCCCGACAGATCGCCTTGCACGCCACGTCCGATTTTTTCGATGGCAAGAAGGATGGCTTCTCCCATGCGCTTTTGGTCCATCAAGGCCGCGAATTCTGGCGCGGTGCCGGGGTGCAAGAAGGCGGGCGCGATGGCGCGGCCCAAGGTGTCGGGCGGGATCGCGCCCCCAAGGGAACCCGTGGCGAGCCCGATCAGGAACGCCTCGCGCGGGCTCCGCGCGGTGCGGGCCTTCGCATGGTTTTCATAGTCGGGGGACAAAAGGCCAAGCTCAAAGGCGATGCGATCCGCGTCTCCCGTGAGAGGGAGGCGTGACAGCTGCTCGGCAAACAGGGTTGCAAAAGGCACCTCCAGCTCGGCCTCGGTCATGCGCGCCCAAGCGGCGGGCAGGCTTTGCGCGACCGCACCCGGATCGCCCGCGCGCAGTGCAGTTTCGAAGCGCTGGAAGGCTTCTACTCTGTCCCACACTCCGCCCGAAGCGGCGGGCAGACGCTCGGTGTAGAGCCCCAGCAAGACATTGGGGGCAATCACTCCGGCCCGCGCAAGGCGTTCAGCCGATTCGATCTGGCTTTTCCAGCCTGCGGTATCGCGCAGCTCGGCATGCGCAAAGGCAAGGGGCAGCGTTGCGGTGGACTGCGGCTCGCCAATTGCTTCAAACATCCGCCATGCCAAGGGAGTCATCCGTGCGGGGATAGGGGGCAGGGCGTCGCCTTCGTACAGGTCGGGGTCCAAAAAGCGGGACAGCAGGGAATCTTCTTCCTCGGTCACATATCCCAAGGCCTGCGCCGTGCGCAGCGTCAGGGCCGCAGCGTTCCAATCCCCCGAGCGTGCCACACAGAATATGCGTGCTGGAAAGGTGGGCGCCAGATTGGGCGTTGCCTGCATCGCCTCGCAGCCGCGCTCTTCATTTCCTGTAAGAAGCGCAACATCGAAAGCACGACGAAACAGCTCGGGATCGCCCGAGGGGGCGGCGTCCAGCAGCGCGGCTGCCTGATCCAGCGCGCCCATCGCCAGCAATCTGTCGATCCGCGCAAGAAGCAGACGCCCCTGACCCGAACTGTCGGGCGGCGGGCTCGCCTCTGCCAACATCAGCGTCATCGTCAGGGCCTGCAGCGCGGGCAAAAGATCGCTGCGATCACGCGCGATGGCCGTGCGCACCTCTTCTTCCATGGCCAAACCCCAAAGGGTGCGGGGCAGGCCCGTCGTGGCGCTGGACAAAAGACCGATGGCGTCCGGTGAGGGCGCATCCAGAACGGAAACCGCCACATCCTGCGGCAGGGCCCCGCCCGAAACAACCGGTGCCTCTGGCGGGAGGGCCGGGGTGCCAATGGCCGACCCAGCGGGGGTGGCCACCGAGCTTGACAGCCAATCAATGGCAGACAGCGGGCTGTCTTGACTTTGGGCATGGATCGGCCCGGCTGCGCAGACCAACACAATCAGCGCAGCTGTGTGGGGCAGTCTAGTCGGCATTCAGCGTCACCGGAACCGTGACTTCCGTCTGACTGGGGGACAGATCTGCCAAATAGGCATAGCCCGTCAATGCCGCAAATCCCAAGATACCCAACACAAACACCATCTTGATGAGACGTCCCACCATGTCTTCCTGCCCTTCCAGCCCGATATTTCTGCGCACCACGGGTTTACCCCGCCGTTATGACGCAGTGTTTTTGGCGAGTGTCGCCGCGCCTTGGCCCTTGTGGGCCGCTATCGCCACGATCTTGCGCGCGATTATATATGGCATTCGCAGCGAGTTCACGCCATGAACAAAAAAATGCGCGTGATGCGGGCAAAAGCTTGCTCGCAGACGGTGGGACAGGTCTGACAGGGCCATCAAGCGAAGGAGGCAACGTGGCACGCCTGAAAAAGACGGTCGCCATGGTGGGGATGATGGGCGCGGGCAAGACCGCGGTCGGGACGGCACTTGCCACAGCGCTCGGGGTGCCTTTCGTCGATTCGGATGAAGAAATCGTGCGCGCGGCCAGTCGCTCGATCGCCGAGATTTTTGAGCGCGATGGCGAGCCGTTTTTTCGTGCGCGGGAAACCGAGGTTCTGGCACGTCTGCTGCGTGGCCCCGCCTGCATCCTGTCGACAGGGGGAGGGGCCTATTTGTCCGAGACCAACCGCCAGCTGATCTCTGACACAGGCGTTGCCGTCTGGTTGCGGGCCGATGTGGATCTGTTGTGGAGCCGAGTGCGGCACAAGACCACCCGGCCTTTGCTGCGCACCGCCAATCCGCGAGAAACGCTGCGCGCCCTGTATGAGGCGCGGGTGCCAAGTTATGCAAAAGCCGATCTGACGGTGGATTCAAGTCCTGATCTGTCGATCGAGGATATGGCAACCCAAGTGATTCAGGCGCTGCGCACGCGCCCCGACGTCTTGGAAGGAGAAGCGCTATGACACTTGATGTGGTGCCCGTTGATCTGGGCGCGCGCAGCTATGAGGTGCGGATCGGGCCGGGGCTGATCGACGCGGCAGGCGCGCAGGTCAGGCCGTTTTTGCGGCGGCGCAAGGTCGCGGTGGTGACGGATGAAACCGTCGCCGCGCTTCATTTGCAGCGCTTGCTCGACTCGTTCGCCGCCGAAGGGATCGAGGCCACGGCGCTTGCCCTGCCGGCAGGCGAAAGCACCAAAGGCTGGCCTGATTTCGCCCGCACCACGGAATGGCTGTTGGAGCAGAAAATCGAGCGCCGCGATCTGGTGATCGCCTTTGGTGGCGGTGTGATCGGTGATCTGGCGGGTTTTGCTGCGGCTGTCTTGCGGCGGGGCGTGCGCTTTGTGCAGATTCCCACCACCTTGCTGGCGCAGGTCGACAGCTCGGTTGGTGGCAAGACCGGCATCAACACGGCGCAGGGCAAAAATCTCGTCGGCGCGTTCCATCAACCAACCCTTGTTCTGGCTGATATCGATGTATTGGCTTCGCTGCCCGACCGAGACTTTCTGGCAGGCTATGGCGAGGTGGTGAAATACGGTCTTTTGGGGGACGCCGCGTTCTTCGAATGGCTCGAAGCTCATGCGCCCAGGATCGCGCAAGATGCCTCCTTGCGACAATATGCGGTGCGCCGGTCCGTCGAGATGAAGGCTGGGATCGTCAGCCGCGACGAGACCGAAGAGGGTGAGCGTGCCTTGCTGAACCTTGGCCATACCTTCTGTCACGCTTTGGAAAAGGCCACCGGGTATTCCGAGCGTTTGCTGCATGGAGAAGGCGTGGCCATAGGCTGCGCGCTGGCATTCGAACTGTCACAGCGGCTGGGGCTGTGTGCGCAGGAAGCCCCAAGCCGGGTGCGCGCCCATCTGCGCGCAATGGGCACCAAGGTCGACCTGAAAGACATTGCCGGCGATTTGCCTGATGTCGATGTCCTGCTTGCGATGATGGCGCAGGATAAAAAGGTGGTCGATGGCCAGTTGCGCTTTATCCTCGCACGCGGCATCGGCGACGCCTTTGTGGCCACGGATGTTCCGACAGAAGCGGTGAAAGCCCTTCTGGCCGAAGCTTTGGCGGCAAGAGGCTGACACGGATCATGCCAAGTCCCACCATTACCCGTGGGACTTGGCCACAATCCATTGCGCGCTTCAGGTCAGGCTGGATGGCAGCGCGTCTGGCGCGATCCCGAGTGTCTTGAGTACGGCGTCATCAGGACGCCGACCGGCTTCGACCGCATTCGAGGCAGCAACAGCGGCCGAGAACATCGTGAAGGCGTCTGCAATCCGGGATAGCACAGCTTGAGTGGCAAAGGAAAAGCCCTGCACGGCTGGCGCTGACGATGACATTTGAAACTCCTGATCCTTGTCATTGGCGATGCCAAGGATCTAGGTCTCCACCCGCCATGCTGCAATGCAGCAAACGGTCTTCCCGCTATGCGCTAGGCGCATATCAAAACCGAAATAACCGGATTTCAAGCACTTGCATTTAAGAGGTGGTTGGCTGGGGCGCCAGGACATTATTACAGAATTTTCTAAGCCCTTATTTTCCTGTATGTAATTGACAAATAATATCTTTTCAAGCCATAACTGTTCCGGGCGGGTGTTCCGGAATCGTGGTCCGGATGCCTCATTTTGGAGAGATTTTCTTGGCCCGTGTTTCGTATCTTTGGCGGCGTGGTTCTGTCTACTACGCCCGTATTGACGTGCCTCTTGATCTGGTGCCGGTGCTGAAAAAGCCGACACTCAAGCTGTCATTGCATACGAAGGATGAGGCCGAAGCGAAGCGCCGCCTGCACCCGGTTATCGCCAGTTGGCTGCGCGAGTTTGAAGACCTTCGCAACCGCCGCGCGCTGGTGCCTGCTGACCGTGAGAACGCTGTTTGGGACCAATACACTGCGTCACTCGCCCGCGATGATCAGGATCGCGGGACACGACCGGGAGAGGTCGAAATAGAGGCCAAGAAAGCCGAACTGTTTGCACAGGTGGAGCGGGGCGAGATCACCGGCATTGATCCTCTGTCAGTCTTGAACGCCACGCTGGACCTGCAAGTCATGCAGAAGGCGGGCGAGATCAGCACAGAGGCGCGCAAGGCAAAGCTGGCCGATCTGAAAAAGCACTTGGCGAGGGGTGAGACTGCCCTGATCGCCCATGAGGTTGACGACTACCTACAGCGCACCGGCCTTCTGGTGCAGCGTGGAACACCTGACTGGATCAGCCTTGCCCGGCACATGATGCGGGCCGAGATAGAGGCGCTACAGCGCACCCTTGAGCGCGACCGGGGCGACTACACCGGCCAGCCCGCTGACCCTCTGGTGAAGCCTGCCACGGGCCTGCGCCGCGAAGTTGCCAAGCCCGGCGAAACCATCATGGAAGTTTTCGAGATTTTCGCCCGTGAGAATAGAAACGGCGTTGCTAAGGATCGCATAGATCAGTCACGGCGCGATATTGGCACCTTCATAGACGTGGTAGGGGCCAGCTTCCCCCTTTCCAAGATCACGAAAGTTGAAGTGCGCACTTGGAAACAGCTTCTGGTCAAGTATCCGGTCAAGGCCACTGAAACCAAAGTCTTTGCTGGCATGAACATTCACCAGATCATCAAGGCGAACGAAAAGGTGGGCAAGCCCGTGCTGGCTGACAGGACGGTGAACCGCTACCTATCCAGCCTTGGCGCATTCCTGTCATGGGCGGTTGATCAGGGCTATCTGACTGTCAATCCGACCGAAGGGCTGATGTTGAAGAAGGAAGCCAAGGCAGAGACTTTGCCTTTCAATACGGAACAGCTGACCAAGCTATTCAACTCGCCTTGGTTCACCGGCTGTAAAAGCGCAGATGAATGGCGCAACGTGGCAAAGCCCGGTGATGTGTTGATCAGAGATCACCGCTTTTGGGTGCCGCTGATCATGCTGTTCTCTGGGGCGCGACCCGGTGAGATCGGCCAGCTTGCGGTTTCAGTTGTTCGGGAACAGCATGGGCAATGGATCATGCACATCACGACCGAAGGCGACGACACCGATCAAGGGAAGTCGGTGAAGACCGGCGGTTCAATGCGCGTGGTTCCGGTTCACCCTGAACTGATCCGGCTTGGTTTTATCCGCTACCATGAGAAGCGCGTGAAAGAGGGCGGGGCCTCATTGTTTCCCGGCGCGGTTCGCAATGCGCGCGGGCAGATGATGGCAGATGTATCGCGCGAGTTCGGGCGGTATCTGACCAAGATCGGATTAAAAGAGGGCAGGGGCCTTAGCCTCTATTCTTTCCGCCATGGTGCAGCCGATGCTTTGCGCAGGGGTGGTTTCTTGGATCAGCAATTCGGTTTCATCCTTGGACATGCTGAACAGACCATGACCGGAAAATATGGCATCATGCCTCAAGGGATGCTTGAGCAACGGGTGGAACTGGTGAACGCCATTGCTTATCCGAAGTTGAATCTGGATCACCTTATTACGTTATAACATAACAAACCTCTTGAACCCTGATTCCACCTGTGAGATTCTTGGCACATTACCGAGTGTCCGAATTTCCGGTGTTGTGTGTTTCAGAGTGTTGTTGAGCGGTTCAAATATACCTTTGGTCCAAAGCCAGAGGCGAAATCCTTTACCCTGACCGATCCCGAAGCCTTTCAGCTTTTCGGTATCACGGGAACGGGGGCCGGTGTTTCGATCGGCCCCCGCTCTGCCATGAAAGTTCCGGCTGTCGCCTGTGCGGTGTCGCTGATCGCCGAAACAGCGGGCAGCTTGCCTGCCAAGGTCTATGACCGCGACACGCGCGAGAACGTCAAAGATCATCCGGCCTATACGCTGATCCATGATGAGGCCAACCCTTGGACCAGTGCCGAGGCGCTGCGCGTCCAGATCACGACCGACGCTCTGTTGCACGGCCATGGCTTTGCGTTTGTCGTGCGCAATGATGCGGGCGCACCGCTTGAACTGCACCGGCTTGAGCCGACCGCTGTTCAGGTGGACACGCTGGCCGATGGTGAGCCGTCCTACATCGTCGCCTTTGATGACGCCAAGCGCACGGTGCCGTTCCAAGACATTCTGCACCTGAGCGCCTTCGGTGGTATCGCCCCGATCAAGCTGGGTCATGAGGCCATCGGACTGGCCCTGTCATTTGAAGCCCATATCGCCAAGCTGTTCGCCAACGGTGGCAAGCCCGGCGGTATCCTCAAGAGCGAAAAGGCGCTTGGGGATGAGGCGAAGACGAAGCTGGCCGCAAGCTGGACCGCCGCCCATGGCGCTGGCCGGTCTGGTGGCACTGCCATTCTGGATGAGGGCATGTCGTTTGAGACTGTCACCATGACACTGACCGATGCGCAGTTCGCGGAAAATCGCCTTGAGCAAATCCGCGAGATCGCCCGCGTGTTCCGGGTGCCGCCGACGATGCTGTTTGAGCTGACCCGTGGCACTTGGTCCAACACCGAAGAGATGGCCCGGCAGTTCCTACAGGTGACGCTCAAGCCGTGGCTGTCGTCATGGGCTTGGGCTTACGCGCGCTGCCTGCTGACACCAGAGGAACGCAAGCGCCTGTATATCGAGTTCGTCACCGACGATCTGTTGACCACCACTGCCGCCGCCCGTGCGACCGCATACGGCCAATACCGCGCCATGGGGGCGATGACTGCGAATGAAGTGCGCAGCGGTCTGAACCTGCCCCCGATGGCTGATGGCAACGCGCTGCAAAACCCCTTCACCACGACCAGCGCCACGCCTGCGCCATCCCAAGAGGAACCCCAAGATGACTGACCAGATCACGCACCGCGCTTTCTTCGGTGACGGTGAACACGCCTTTACGCTGACCGATCCGATGCTGGCCGAACTTGAGCGCCTGACCGGCCTTGGTGTCGGTGCGCTGTATTTGCAGCTGGTGAACATGGCCTATCCGGCCACGATCTTGATCGAGATCATCCGGCTGGGTTTGATCGGCGCTGGCACCACCCCTGAGACCGCCAAGCGCCTGTGCGCCACCTACGCCGCCAACCGCCCGCTGTCCGAGACCTTCCCGCTGGCTTTTGAGATCATGGAAGCGCGCTGGTCTGGCAAGGCGGAACAGGTGGCCGCATGACCGACCGCCTAGAGTTCAAGGCCACGCTGTCAGTCACCGACGCGGGCGAGATCACCGGCCTTGCGTGGCCGTTTGGTTCGCCCGACCGGGTGGGTGATGTGATCGAGAAAGGCGCATTCGCCGCCCCGGCCTCATTGCCCATGCTCTTCGCCCATGACCAAGGCCAAGTGATCGGCGTTTGGGATGAGATCGCGGAAAGCCCCGAAGGTCTGACCGTCAAGGGCAAGCTCTTGGTGGATGACGTGGAACGCGCCCGCGAAGTGCGCGCCATGATCCGCGCGGGGGCTGTCTCTGGCCTGTCTATCGGCTTTGTCACCAGATCGGCGAAGCGACACGCAAAGGGGCGCACGATCAGCGCCCTTGATCTGCATGAAATCTCTGTTGTCGCTGTCCCGGCCCATCCGGGCGCACAGATTACCTCTATTAAATCCAATGTATTGCACAAGGAACTTACCGTGGAACTTGAAGAAACCCAAACCCCGGCCAATGCGCCGCACATCGACACCAAAGCCTTTGAAAGCGTTCTGGCCCGTCTGGACAAGATCGAGGCCAAAGGCAACCGGCCCGGTGCGCCTGCCATTGTTCAGGGCGCTGCCGAGAGCAAAGCCTTTGTCAGCTTTCTGCAAGGTGCTGACTTTGACAAAAAGGCGCTGACCGTCGCGGCTGATGCCCCGGCCTATGTGCTGGCACCGGAGGAAACGTCGGGCGAGTTCATCCGCAATCTGGTGGAGTTCAGCCCGATCCGCGCCATCGCTGACGTGCGCACGACCGGCAGCCATACGATCCTTCTGCCCAAGCGCACCGGTATCACGAATGCTGTCTGGGTAGGCGAGACGACCGCCCGCACCGCCAGCGAACCGACATTCGATCAAATGCAGATCGAAGTGAAAGAGGTCGCAACCTTTGTTCCGCTTTCGCTGCGTATGCTGGAAGATTCCAGCAACGTGGAGGCCGAGGTGCGCCTTGCGCTGGCCGAAGACTTTGGCGCGAAAGAGGCGCTGTCGTTCGTCAAGGGAACTACGGCTGTTGAACCGCAGGGTTACATGACCGCCGCCGGTATCGCCGAGACGAACAACGGACACGCCACCACGCTTTCCGCTGATGCGCTGATCCGGCTGATGTATGCCATGCCCGCGACCTATCGCAGCCGAGGGTCTTGGGTGATGAATGGCACCACACTTGCGGTGATCCGCACCCTCAAGGACGGGAACGGCAACTATTTGTGGCAGCCGTCCTATCAGGCAGGCCAGCCGGAAACGATCCTTGGTCGCCCGGTGGTGGAAGCCAAAGACATGCCGGATATCGCCGCCGGTGCCACGCCCATCATCTTCGGTGACTTCAAGGCGGGCTACCGCATCTATGACCGCATTGCGCTGGACGTCCTGCCCGATCTGTTGACGCAGCGGATCAACGGGATTGCCTTGTTCCACGCCCGCCGCCGGGTGGGTGCAGGCGTGGTGCGCACCGATGTGTTCCGCAAGCTGAAAATGGCTGCGTAAGGCGATGCACGACACGCTGTCCATCGCACCGAAGCTGTTCACGCTGGCAACGAGCGGTGCGGTGGCAGCCGTGCGCCTGCAAAACCTGTCGCCGCATTCCAGCCTGTTCGTTCAAGTCACCACCGCCAACACCGCCCCCGATGATCTGCGCGGGGCGGTGAAGCTTGGACCGCTTGGCGTGCTGCTGACCGATCTACCCTTGCACCACCTGTTCCCCGGTGTGGTGGCGAGCGGTGGCACTGGCTTTGTCTGGGTCTGGGCTGAGACAGGCGCGACACTGAGCGTATCCCATGCCTGAGCCGCTGCGCCCCGCCTCTGAGGTTCTGTTGCGTCATGGCCCCCACGCTGTGACGTTGCGCGCCTCTTTGCGAGTGGCGGTGGCCCTTGAGACACTGCCGGGCGGTATCGCTGCCACTTGGGATGAGATCGCCCGGCAGAAGCTGTCAGCGCTATACGCAGTCATCCGCGCCGGTGCCACGGATCGGCAAGAGGCTGAACGGCTGCTGGCCTATGCTGCAACCCATCCGCTTGCGCAGTTCGTGCATGCAGCGCAAGCGGCCTGCCTTGACCTTCTGGTGTCGGTGTTGCCACCCGCCGAGGGCGAGGCAGCCCCCTCTGACACGCCATCCGATCCGATGCCGCTGGCCCGGTTCTTCGCAGAACTGTTCAGCCGGGCGACCAGTTGGCTGCACTGGCCCCCGTCCGAGGTCTGGAATGCCAGCGTGGCCGAGATCATCACCGCCCTTGAGATGCAGGCTGATCGCGAGTTGCGCAAAGCTGGCATCCCAACCGACACCGCGAAGGGTGGCGACCTATACAGCAAGGAGCGGCTGCAAAAGATCGAGGAACAGGGCTTTGACCCCGCCTTTGATCGCGAGGGGCTGAGAGCATTGAAAGCGAGACACACATGAACACGATCCGGCTTTATGGTCGCTTGGCGAAAGAGTTCGGCCCATCGCACCGCTTTGAAATCCAAAGCCCCGCCGAAGCCTTCCAAGCCCTTGCCGCGAACTATCCGCGCTTCATCCAACTTCTGCGCCATGGGTTCTACCGTGTGGTGATCGGCAAGACGCAGGCCAAGGGCGAAGTCTTGGATGAGAACACCATCACGCGCCAGCACATCGGCACCGAAGACATTCACATCATACCGGTGATCAAAGGCCGTGGCCGTGGTGGTCTTGGCAAGGTGCTGGCCGGTCTTCTGCTTGTTGGTCTTGCGATGTTTGGCGGGCCGATCATGGCAACCACCCTGGGCGCTGGGGGTTCTATGACGCTTGGCAGCGCCGTTGGTCACATCGGTGTCGGCCTGACCCTGAGCGGCGTGGCCACGATGCTCGCGCCTCAGATGGATGGCAGCGAGTCCGAGAAATCCTTCACCATGACCGGCCCGCAAGTGACCCTTCGCGAAGGCGGTATCGTGCCTATCGTCTATGGCGAGTGTGTCACAGGTGGCACCATGATCAGCGGCATTTTGCGTATCGACAATGCGGTGGATGTGAACAGCACGACCGTAGCCACGATCCTGCCGGTCCTCTGATGCCTGCGCCGCCCCGTGCCTGCGCCTGTGGCCGTCTGGTGGCCTCTGGCACCCGCTGTGCGTGTCAGATCGCCAGCACCCGCGCACGCAACGCACGCCACGATTCAGGCCGTCCTACAGCGGCACAGCGCGGCTATAACCACGAATGGCGTAAGGCCCGTGCTGCGTTCCTTGCCCTGCATCCGTGCTGTGTATCCTGCTTTGCGCCCGCGACCGTGGTAGATCACATCATTCCGCACCGGGGCGATGATGCCCTGTTCTGGAACCGTCAGAACTGGCAAGCGCTTTGTGCAAACTGTCACAACGGCCAGAAACAGCGCAAGGAACGGGCCAGTGCCTGAGCGCGAGTTGTGGCAAGAGGTGCTGTCGCGAACCATCGCAGACGCCCGCCTTGATCCTTCCTCTTGGCCGATCCCTGAAAGTGCCTATGAGGAAACAGCCGAGGCCCGCAAGTATCTGACCACGCCAAGCAAAGACCTTGCCACGGTCTGTTCCTTGGCCGGTGTAGAGTCCGATGCACTGGTGGAGCGGATGCAAAGGCGGGTGGCTGGGGTGCCGATACTGTCTGACGAAGGGATTCAGACCAGACGCAAACGCGGGAAAACGCTCACGCACGAAGGCAAGACCGTGACCGTGCTGGCATGGTCGAAAATCACTGGTCTGACACCATCAACCATATACAGCCGCCTGCGCCACGGCTGGCCTTTGGAGGACGTGCTGCGCTCCCAGTGACCTGCGGGGGGTGCATATGAAGGAGGATTCACTTAAACTTTCGTAGCGTCCATGCGGATTGTCTGTATATTCCAGCGAGATCAGGAGACTGAATAGATGTTAAGACCTAACAATCGCTTGCTGTTCCAGATGAGGAAGAACGCGCGAAAAAAAAAGAGACGTCATTAAGTCAAACGGCAAGTTTAGCGAAGTAGGGATCGCGCGTCGTTTAGAGAGATGGTTCACTCTAGCCTCAGCAATAATGGTTTTCACATTTTTACTACCTGGAAACATTCTGTCTTTCTTGAAATCAACGCCTGAAGCCATCTCGCAGATTGTATCGCAGGTTTACTCTCCAGATGCATGGATCGGGGTTTATTCAAACTTTCCGGAGGGATATGTAGATATCCCTTATTCACAATTCACTGAAAGCACAGATCTAGTTTTCATATTTGATCAGGCTGATGGAAACACTCTTATTGGCGAGGTGCGCGGCGATTCTTTATGTGTCGCTGGGAACATGTGGTCACAGGCTATACTGTTTGCTACGGTAAGATTGGGCGGCAACACTGCGGACTTGGAGCTGGTCGAATTTTTAAACTCATCAAAGGTTTTGTTGGCTACTGGTGTGGCAAAGAAGAACGGAATATTTCTTGATGTTGAACTTAATCCGGTAGCTCTATCTGATCCAAATAAAATCATGTCTCAGTCGTTACGATTGGGACTTCATCCCCACGAGAATTTCAGTGATGATCCAAATGACGATCTATCCGATGTCGCTGGAAAAATTAGACCATGCGATCCTACAGTTCAAACTCTGCCAAAATAGGCTTTTGGTGCCTTTGGCGACGATAATCTGCGCGGCGCATATGTGAGGGGAGAGCTACAGGATCGCGCAAAAATTGTTATACTATCTATTTGCCTGCTGCTTTCTTCAGGCGTTCGAAAAGCCCGATAACCTGTTCAACACCCTTAAAGTCAGCGTCATCAACGAGCTTGCGTTCGATTGTTGAATCTTCAGAACCGAAAATTCGGGCACTGAGAGCCTGCTTCATTTCCCAGCGCTTGTCATCCGGAAGGTTCTCAATGAACGGATCAAATGCCTGAACCTGAAGGAAAAAAGCTCTGGCTTTTCTCTCGTTTATTCGATGCAGATTTGCTTGCTTTGATGCATAAACTGCGAATGATATGAGGAGCGCAGTAAGCGCAATGCCTTTTGCAATCTGAGTCCAGAAAAGTCTTTCTGGTTCCAAGACAGGCTGTAGATAGACCAGACTACATATTAGCCACGCAGTGGTTATGCAGATACAAAAAATTGTCCCACGCCTCCACCATTGTGCAGCTGAGTATTCTCGATCGGCAATATTTTTATGTCCGCCAGTCACGCTATCATGTGCAACTAGGCTATAAAGCTTTAAAATTTTTTCTTGCTTGTCTTCAGCATCAACAATTATTTCGTCTAATGCGTTTCTTGTCCTCTGTTGCTTCGCCGACGCTTCCGCTTCCTGTTGATCAAAAATCTCCTTAAGAGATACTTCGGCGTCGAGTTTAATCGCACTTAATGCCTCAGCGAAATCAGTTAGCCTTTTAGCTTGTGCACTTGAAAATTCTGCTTTTTGTGAATTCGAAATCTCTGTCGCTTGATTCTTAAGAACCGTTAGTTCTTTCCTAAATTCTTCCTCAGATGATTTTACTCTTTCACTTATCTGCTTTGATTCTTTTAAAGACAAAGTGATAGCTTCTAGGGAATTACTAGCGTAAGTCATATACTCTTGGGTGGCTGCATCCAAATTTTTAGAGAAGTTTGAGAAGCTAACGGATGCTGCATCGATATCGGCACGTTTGGTTGATCTAGAAAATTTGAGCGAACTCAGTTGGTAAATGTAGCTTAGCGCTGGGGCAAGTTGGTTGTTTGCATTGCGTATATGGCCTCCTTCCTTTGTCTGGATGAAAGAGTTCATTGAGTTCATAACGCCATGAGATGTCAGCTGGCTTTGAAGCTGGTCAAGTATGTCGATAGGAGCTAAATCCGGATCAAGGTCAGTAATCACTCGGCGCATGAGTAATACTACTTTTAGAAATCGTTCGCGTTCTGAGTTAATAACTGTATCTATTTCATCGATGTCTGCCCTTGCCGCCTCCTCAAGCTGCTGCAAGGTCGTATTGATAGGATGCTTTGAAAGATCTTCCTGCCAACGTCTCATAATCTTATTTCCCACCGAATCATTAATTCATATGCTGACCGAACAATCTCTCTGGAGCAACCGGAAGAAAGGTGCATGTCGGGAGGTTAAGAGCGGGTGGGGCACTTCCAAACTTCCGCCCTTTCCACTGGACCGGCGGGGGGAGGTGCGCACAAGATACGCGGAATATAACTTTTCCTTATGAATGGCGCATGTTATCATCACAATATTTGATGATAGTGAGTTGCCTTTATGCCTGTTGCAATTACCGTTCCCGAACTTCGGGACCAGCTGAACCTTGATTCCGAGCATGACGACACCCTGTTGACGCTCAAGATCGACGCCGCCGAAGCCTATATTTCCGGTTTCATCGGTGGCCCGATCCCAAGCCCTGCACCGGCAGCCATCAAGCAAGCGGTGCTGATGCTGGCCGCCTATTGGTATGAGTTGCGCGAGGCCGCGACCACGGGCGGCAACCCATACGCGGTTCCCTTCGGTGTCCATGACCTTGTGCAAGCGCACCGTGCTTGGGTGGTGTGATCATGGCCGATGATCTGATGAGACAATCCGCGAAGTTGGCCAAGCGTCTGGCTGCCATCCCTGCCGAGATCGTGGCGCTGGTTCGCCCGGCGCTGGTGCAGGGTGCCGATGATCTGGCCGATATGGCGCGGGCGCTGGTGCCGGAGGATGAGGGCGACCTGAAAGCCTCTATTGCAGTTACCCCGCCTGGTGCGGTGACGCCCGCCTATGCCGAAGGGGGTGGCCGTCGCGCGGCTGCTGAGAACCAAGCCCTAGTGACGGTGGGCAATCCGCAAGCGCGGCATGGGCATCTGATCGAGTTCGGCACTGAGCCGCACATCAACGGTGGTCAGTTCGCCGGAACGCAGCACCCCGGCACCGAACCGCAACCGTTCCTGTTGCCCGCCGCGCGGTTGACCGAAGACCGCACCAGACGCCGGATCGGGCGGGCGGTGGCGCAGGCTATCCGCAAGGCGGGGGCTGGCAATGCTTGATCCTGCTTTGGCCTTTCAGACGGCTGTCCGCGCGTCACTCGTGGCATCGCCTTCGGTGGTGGCGCTGGTGCTGCCTGACAATATCCGCGCCGGTGGCACCCGGCCCGATCGGCTGCCTTCGGTGATCTTTGCCGATGCGCAGACCGAGTTCTTGGGCTGTGCTGCTGGTTCGCAGCGTTTGGCGCGCGTGTTCCTGACCCTTCATGTCTGGGCGCAAGAGGATGGCGCAGATGTTGCGCGGCAGATCGGGGCAGCGGTGTATCAGGCGCTTGAGTTTGGGCCAGCCGGTGCTGCCGGTATTATGGTGGATGAGTGGCAGCACCCGCGTTTGGTCTGGCTGCGCGACCCCAAGCCCGAACTGTCGCTGACCCATGGAGTTATGACCCTTGAGGCCGTTGTGCGGTGGAGGGTATGACCATGATGCAATCTGGAAGGCTGCAACAGCGGATCGAACTGCAACGCCTGACAGAGGCTGTGCAGCCATCTGGTGCGGTGGTGAAGACATGGGCCACCTACGCCAAAGGCAAGGCTGAACTGCGTCAGGCGGGCGTGTCCGAGTTCCTGACGACCTACGGCGAGGGCGTGGCTGACAATGCGGTGTTTGTGATCCGCTGGCTGCCGGGTGTGTCGGTGTCAGACCGGATCAAGCACGGTGGCAAGCTGTGGAACATCGTCGCCATTGCCGAGATCGGGCGCAGACGTGGCCTTGAGTTGCGGGCGGTGGCGGTATGATCTTTTCAGTAAAACAGCCAAGTCGACCGCGAACTGCCAGTGTAAGAATACATCATGCCACTCTGAATATCATAGGTGCAGAGCGCGTCACCCCTTGCCTTGCCGATGTCGTCTTGCGGAGAAATCACCTCAAAAACCAACTGCCCATGCTTTCGCCACGATCTACCAAGATAGAATTCGCCTGTCCGCGTTCCTTCTTTCGCACCCTCCTCTGCCAACCACTTCACACAAGAGTTCCCATAAATGTCGCGTTCGGCGCTGGTGGTAGATGTCGATTTGAGCGTCAGAATTTCCTCACTCGTCTTTTTTTCCAACTCGTAGAACGCGAAGCCGGTTACGGCATTGGTCGCGAGCAAAATTATTATCAAAGCGTCTTTCATATCAGGCGGGGTTCTTTCTCTAAAGTTGCGGTTAACGCTAGCAGGGTAGTGCGATGAGTTCCAAGCATCTTCGCGGTGTGAAGCCCGCCCTTTCTGCTGACACCGAAGCGCTAATCAAGACACCGCCAGCACCGGCCTATCTGTCAGCGCAGGCCAAGGCGGAGTGGAAGCGGATCATGCCGCAACTGATCGCCCGGCGGATCATCACCCGTGCTGATCTGGCTGGTGTGGAGGCTTACGCCTCTGCTGTTGGCATCTGTCGCCAGATCGAGGAACAGCGGGTGCAGACAGGCGGTATCATCGACAAGGTGCAGTTCGGTATCTGGAACCGGGCGGCGCAGACCGCCCGCCAGCTTGCCGCCGAATATGGTTTGACCCCGACCAGCCGGGCGCGGATCGGATCGGCAGCGCCGGGTGACACCGACGATGACGACCCCTTGGCGGTGTGACGATGACCAGCACCTATCCGGCATGGGTCTTTGATGGCAGCCCGATTCCCGACCCTCTGGGCCATGGCGAACGCGCGGTGCAGTTCCTGCGCCGCCTGAAACACCCCGCCAGCACCGCACCCCGCCGGGCGTTTCAACTGACCCCGTGGCAAGAGCGGATCGTGCGCCGCATCTATGGCCCGCGCAATCTTGATGGCAGTCGGATCGTCAAAGAGGTGTTCCTTCTGATCCCGCGCGGCAACCGCAAGACCAGTCTGGCCGCTGCCTTGGCGCTGTTGCACCTCTTGGGGCCAGAACGGGTGCCGGGCGGGCAGATCATCTTTGCCGCCTGTGACCGCGAACAAGCTGGCATTGGCTTTCGCGAGGCCGCAGACGTGGTGCGCGAGGGCAAGACCTTGCGCGCTGTGACCAAGATTTACGACGCGAACAACGCGCCAAAGACGATCAAGAGCGCCTTGGACGGTTCCACCCTGAAAGCCATTTCTTCGGATGGCAAAGCGCAGCACGGCACCACGCCGACCTTTGTTCTGGTGGATGAGATCCACGCTTGGCGGGGCCGCGACCTGTGGGAAGCCTTGAAGTCTGGCATGGCAAAACGCCCCGGCGGCTTAACCGTGGTCGCAACAACCGCAGGCCGAGGCCGCGAGGGTCTGGCTGCCGAGCGCTACACCTACGCCCGCAAGGTGGCCGTGGGCGAGATCGTGAACCCAGAATACCTGCCGATCCTGTTTGAACCGCAAGAGGGTGACGATTGGCAGGATGAGGCTCTGTGGCAGCGGGTGAACCCCGGTCTGGCTTACGGCTTCCCCGATCTGGACTCTTTGCGCAGCATGGCGCGCGAGGCCGCCGACAACCCGGCGGAAATGTATGCCTTCCGGCAGTTCAACCTGAACGAATGGATGGGCAACAGTCAGACGCCGCTGTTCAACTTTGAAACCTATGACACCCGCCGGTTTGACGATGACGAAGACGACCTTGAACACCTGCCGTGCTATCTTGGCATCGATTACGCGCAATCGGGCGACCTTGCCGCCATCGTGGCCGCGTGGCGTCATGATGATGGTCAGGTGACGATAAAGCCGTGGTTCTTTCTTCAGGGCGAGGGCTTGCAGGCCCGCGAACGTCTTGAGGGTGTCCCGTATCGGCAATGGATCAAAGATGGTCTGGTGATCGAGGTATCCGGACCGGTGGTGACGCAACAAGCGGTGCAAGACCAGATCACGGAAATCTGCGCCCGGCATCAGGTGGAGGAAGTTGCCTATGACCCGTGGAAGTTCCGCGCGGCTGCCACCGAACTGTTCAATGATGGTATCCCGATGGTGGAGGTCAGACAGGGCCTTGCGACCATGGGGCCTGCCAATGGCGAGTTGATCCGCGCGGTGAATGGCCGGTTGATCCGCCACGATGGCCACCCGGTCTTGCGCAATCACTTCGCCGGTGTCGCTGCCGTGGTGAATGACACTGGCCTGATCCGGCAGGCCAAGGCCGATCCGCAGCACGGCCATATTGACGGATCGGTGGCGGCTGCCATGGCGGTGGGGCGGCTGGCCTTGGGGTCCACCAACCAATCAGCTTACAATCGGCCCGGTGCCGGTGGAATTTTTGCGTTTTGATGAGTGAGTGTTTGAAATGACTGTTGATCTTCCCGGCCTAATCGTCCCCGTCGAGGCGCGCATTGATCGCCTTGAGAAATCCTTGAAGAAAGCCAACTTGGCACAAGGCAAAGCCGCCCGCGAGATGGAACGCCGGGCGAAGCAATCCGCCGACCGCATGGCGAAGAGCTATGAGACCGCCGGTGTGCGCATGTCGAATGCCTTCAAGACCGTGGCGCTGCCAAAGCTTGCCGGTCTGGCCGGATCGGTGGCAGGCATCGGTGTGGCGGGTGGTGTCGCAGCTGTGCGCCAGACGGTGCGCGGTATCGCGGAAATAGGTGACGCAGCCAAACGTGCCGGGATGCAGGCCGAAGCGTTCCAAGAATGGTCCTACGTCGCGGATCAAAACCGTATCAGCGTGGACGCCCTGACCGATGGTTTTAAGGAACTGTCCTTGCGCGCGGATGAGTTCATCATCACCGGCACCGGCAGCGCTGCCGATGCCTTCAAGCGTTTGGGCTTTGGCGCGGGTGAGTTGAGCGACCAGCTGAAAGACCCGTCCGCGCTGATGCTGGAACTGGTCAAGCGCATGGAAGGCTTGGACAAGGCCGCGCAAATCCGCATCGCGGATGAGTTGTTCGGTGGCACCGGCGGTGAACATTTTGTGCAGATTTTGGACCGGGGCGCTGCCGGTATCTCCGCACAGATCGCCCGCGCCCGTGATCTGGGCTTGGTTATGGATCGGGAGATGATCGACAAGGCGGCTGAACTGGACGCCAAGTTCAGTGAGGTCACGACCCGGCTGCAATCCATGTGGCGCAGTGGGGTGGTGGAGGCTGCCCTTTACTTCGGCTTTGTCGAACGCGAACGCGCCAAGCTGACCTTTGACAAAGACCTGACCGCGCGTGTTGTCGGTGATGACGTGGCCGCTGCCTTGGAAGGGCTGCCCGAAGTTCCGCAAGCGACCTTGGCGCAGATCGAAAGCCTCAAGACTGAATACGCCGATCTGGCCAATGAGGCGCGCCAACTGGTCCCGGCGCTGTCCGACGCCAGCACCATGTTGCGCGGTGTAGGTAATGAGGCCGGGGCCACCACCCTGACCGATCTTGCGACCCGGATCGGTGACACTGCCCGCGCCTTTGCGGATGGCACCATGACCGGCGAAGAATTTGCAGCCGCCTTGCGCGACGTTGTGCTTGAGGCAGAGGCCAGCCTTTCCGCGATGGATGATCTGGACCGGGCGCGGCTGGCTGGTGTGATCAGTCAGGTGTCCAGTCTGCTGGACTGGCTCAAGCTGTTGCCCGGTGCTGCCGCCGCTGCGCGGGCTGAGATCAGTTCTTTGTCTTTGATGGACACCGGCACCCCGCTTTCCTCTGGTGACGATCTGTTGCCGCCTAGCCCTCTTGCACCGACCGTATCACCCCGGCCAAGGGGTGCGCCAAATGATCCTGACTTCGGCTTGCCTGAATCACGAAAGCCTGCCGGTGGCGGGGGTGGCGGCGGTGGTGCTGGTAGATTAGCGGATGAGTTCGCCCGCGCAGTTGAGGCGCTACAGCGCGAGAAAGCGGCACTGGACGCGCAAGCGGTGGCGCTGGTGGCAGCGTCACGGGCGGGCATGGCTTACGCGGATGCCATCGAGTTCGCCCGCACCCGTGCTGACCTTCTGAACGCTGCACAGACCGCTGGAAAGCAGATCACGCCCGAACTGACCGCTGAGATCGACCGACTGGCTGACGCGCACCTGAGAGCCGGGAACGCAGCGCAAAAGGCCGCCGACGACATGCAAGCTATTGAGGAACGCGGGCAGAAAGGGGCCGAAGCCCTGTCTGATGTATTCACCAGCGTCCTGACCGGCGCAAAGTCTGCCGAGGAAGCGGTGGCTGCCCTGCTCTTGGAGATCGCCAAGATTCAGATGCAAAAGGCGCTGATGGGTATTTTTGGCGGCATCGGTGGCGCTGGCTTTGTTGGTGGTCTCCTTGGGTTCGCAGATGGTGGCTACACGGGCAACGGTGGCAAATACGAACCGGCGGGCGTGGTTCACAAAGGCGAATTTGTGTTCAGCCAAGAGTCCGTTGCCCGCCTTGGCGCTGGCAACCTTGACAGACTCCATAGGAGCGCCCGCAAGGGCAATGCAGAGGGTGGCCTAGTGGGTGACACCGGAAAGATCGCAAGGGCCTCTGGTGACTCTTCTATGAGTCCTGCGACGGCATCCGCCTCAAGCGTCACCATCAATGCCCCGGTGACGGTGAACGCCAACGGCGGAACGCAGCAACAGAACGCCGATCTGGCCCGGCAGGTGGCGGAACAGACCGAACGCATGTTCCGGGGGCTGGTGCAGTCCGAACTGATGAAACAGATGCGACCGGGCGGAATGCTGCGTTGATAATGTCTTGAAACCTCTGCCTGTTCCGGCTATGTTCAAAGCGCCGGAAAGGCAGCACAAAGCACAAAGCACAAAGCAGTCAGGTTTGAGCCGACACCCTAGGGGAATGACGCTCACCGACACAAGATACCAGCCACATTATGAACGCCAGCGCCGGGAACATGACCGGGCAGCGAGTCGCCTAGCTGGAAGGTGCAGGAAAGATCGTTCTGGATCGCCCCCCGATGGAAAGCATCGGACGCCCCAAACGGTTGCCGCCGGTCTTCGGACGATATGGCACAGAAAGACGGTTGCTCTGTCGGGCGAGCCTTTTGGCTCTGGGTGACAACAACCGATCATGTTTTGATTGAAGGTAAGTCGGACATGATGCGCAGTCGAAAGACTGCAACCGCTTGGCCGCAAGGCCGGGATCGGGGCGCTGCTAGGTCAATGGAAGCCACCTAGTGTTAGAAGCCCTTCACCACCTGTTACACGCAGATGATCCCCCTAGGACGACACAGATTAGGTTCTGTGTCGTCCTAGGGGGAAAGACCTTTTTCCGCAGGTGATAGTCACTCTGTGCAAGATCAGAGGAAACATCTGCGGGATGAAAGAGCGAGAGAACTGGGGCCGAGCGCGAAGCGCGGAGGCCAGCAACGAGGCCGAAGGCCGAGGCGCAGGGAGCCGCTGCAAGCGGCGAGCATAGGAGTAAAGATGAAACGTGTTGATCCCAAAGCCCTTATAGTAGCTCTGGCTGGCCCGTGGGCTTCACCGGCGCAGCGCAAGATCAGGGCTGCAAGCTGTCATGAGCTACCGCCTGAACTTCGAGTGCTGGCTGAGCGTCATGTGGAGACCTGTGAGCAAATTTTCTTGCGGGTGCAGACGAAGACCCCTTGAACGCCCCGCCTGAGCGGTGTTATATTATAACGCGCAAAGGGGCTGGCTTCCAACTGTGCCCTTATAGAACGCCCCGCCGGTTTACCTTCCCGGCGGGGCTTTTTTTATTCAATAGGTGTAATCAAAGCTTCGGCAGCATTCGCGCAAGCATTTTGCACTTGCAGCACAATCCGCGCTCTGACACTCGCGATAGCGCCCTTCGCTTTAAAGTCAGCGTGACGCGCAATAAAATCATGCGCGATAGTAGATTCGCCAGCTGCTCGATTTGCCGACCTAACTTGCTCGATAGTCATTCCAGCGGCGACCGCGTCTAGGTCGGTAGCGGTGACTTCAGCTTGGTAGTTGCATTCTATTTCGGAAAGCGTTCGAGCGAAGCTTGCCCGCTTGATGGATAGCGCTGTCTTCAACGGCCCATCCGCCAAAAAAGTTGCATATTCCCTCTCCAATGCTTCATCCGCGAAAGCTGGCACCGCAACGCCGCCAAAAAACACGATGGAGGCTAGCGCCGCAAGTTTATGAATAAACACGATCTATCCCAGTTTGTTGTTTCTACCACTTTCGTAAACAGCCCGCTGGATCGCCGCAAGCCGGGGCTGACCCGACCTTCGGACTTTTCCGATCCGGTAAATAGCTATCTAGCTAGATAGCTACATAAGCCATTGAAATTGCTTACTTTTGCGTATTGACGACTGAATCTTCAGTCAGCTAGGCAGGTGTCACCAGCAACACAGGAACGCGCCATGCCCCACTTCATTCCCGATAACGTCTATTCCGGCCTGCTGGCCGATCTGCGCGCGGCTGCAATCTCGCCCGACTGGCACAGCGCCTTGGCCGAAGTGCTGGCCGGTGCTGATGTGCTGCCAGAGGTCTGCCGGGCTGACTTTGTGGAGGAAGGGGAGCGGATGATGGCGGCTTAATAATCACGGGTTCGTGAACGATTGAAATAAAAAGCCAACAGCGAGATTGTGAAAAGGTGCTTAATGGCAGGTTTGCGCGCAGCGGGTGACACCGCCGCGCAGCAATAGTCGGCAGGTGTTAGAGCACCGGCCAAAACGTAGCGCTCAGTATGAGGTGTATCCCATGAGCAAGATTCTCAATACCACGACCGGCACTCCGGCGGCAATGCCGATCAATCACGGCACCGCAGCCATCCGGTTCAACGGCCTGACCATCACTGTCGGCTTCGATATCCACGCTGAGACGCCCGTTCGTCAGAAAGAAGAATTGATCCGCGAGGCCGCTCTTCAGTGTGTATCTGACTTCTTTGATGCGTATCGCGGCGGTGAAGCTGCAATCGAAGAAAGCGAGGCTGCGTGATGGCAGTGAACCCCTTGCTCAAAAAGCTGGTTGAACAATCCGCTGCCAAGTATCCCCAGCGCAAGCGCGACCACTATCTCCCCCGCGTAAGCGTTCTCGACAAGCTGGCCGATCACGACCGCGCGGCTGTTTTGGAAATTCATCAGCGCCAAATCGCGGATGAGATCGACGGTATCAAGTCCGGTTACATCAGCGTGGATCGCAAGGGCAAGGCGCACTACTTGCGCCTTGCCAACGCCCGAATGCGTCATTTGACGAAGGTGGCGCAGTCCTATGGCTATTGGCAGGATGACGCCGCCTGACCAGCCATCATCACCACAATCAGCGGGCGCTTCGGCGTCCGCTTTTCATTTCCATCCCAACCGACACATTCCCGGCCCGACCGTATCAACAGGTGTAGGGTTGGCGCGCCCGGTGGACCGGCTTCTATACTGCCGAATGCGCTGCGATTAGTCGGTAGGTGCGCGGGTGTTATGCCCATCAACCCTGACACAGCACGGCGGGCTTCGATTCACCTGCTCGCGTGGTGCTGAGTGTGATCCGATGGAAAGGGCGGGGCTTCGGCTTCGCCCTTTTCGCTTCTAGATGAGTCGGAGGGCAGGTGAGGCGCTCAAATGGCCCGGAAAAGTGTTCCGGACGCGGTGACACGACCGCCGCTAAGTGTCTGAAAATAAAGGAAAAAAACGGTTGGCTGGGGCGCCAGGATTCGAACCTGGGTATGGCGGTACCAAAAACCGCTGCCTTACCGCTTGGCGACGCCCCAACCGTGAGGCGGTGTTTAGCCAAGGCGGTTGGCGGGTGCAAGGGGGGTAACTCACAAAAATGCAAAGATGGACGGATGCCTTTGCGCAAGGTATGGGGCAAGCATGGAAAAGCTGGATGTTATCGTTCTAGGGGCCGGAGCGGCGGGGCTGTTTTGCGCAATCGAGGCTGCGCGCCGGGGCAGGCGGGTGCGCGTGATTGATCACGCAAAAGCACCGGGAGAGAAGATTCGAATCTCGGGGGGCGGGCGCTGCAATTTCACGAATCTCGAGATTCGGCCTGAGCGCTTTCTGTCGCGCAATCCGCGTTTCGCGCTGTCAGCGCTCAAGCGGTATACGCAATGGGATTTTATCGCCCGCATGGATCATTGGGGAGTCGGCTGGCACGAGAAAACACTTGGTCAGTTGTTCTGTGATGGATCTGCCACTCAGGTGGTCGAGGCGCTGTGCCGCGATCTGGCGCAAGCAGGCGGTGAGATCTGGCTGGGCTGCAGTGTGGCGGCTATCGCCGCCTTGCCGGGGGGGGGCTACCGGGTGGACACGGCGCGAGGCCCGCTGCGGTGCGACTCGCTTGTGGTGGCCACGGGCGGGAAATCCATTCCCAAAATGGGAGCGACCGGCTTTGGCTACCGGGTTGCGGAACAGTTCGGTCTGCCCTTGGTGGAAACGCGGCCCGGATTGGTGCCCTTGACCTTTGCCGAGCAGGAATTGGTGTGGATGAAGCCGCTGTCTGGCCTCTCGGTGGAAGGGCGGGTGCGGCACGGCCGCACCGAGTTTGCGGAAGGGCTGCTCTTTACGCATCGCGGGCTTTCTGGCCCGGCGATCCTGCAGATTTCCAGCTATTGGCGGGAAGGTGAGGCAATCGCGCTGGATATGGCGCTGGGTCGAGACGTGGTATCTCATTTGCGCGAGGCTCGGGCGCGGGGACCAAAACTTGCGCTGCGCACGGCCTTGGCCACGCTTGTGCCCGAGCGGCTGGCGCGACATCTGGGAACCGTGATTGCGCCGACCGGGCCTTTGGGCACTTTGTCAAACGCGGCGCTGGAACAGGTGGCAGAGGTTTTGCGCAACTGGCAGCTCATGCCTGTCGGATCTGAAGGCTATCGCACGGCCGAGGTGACCTTGGGCGGAGTCGACACCGATGCACTGGACGCACGCACCCTACAGGCCAAGACAGCCGCGGGTCTGTACTTCGTGGGTGAAGTGGTCGACGTGACCGGTTGGTTGGGAGGGTATAACTTCCAATGGGCCTGGTCATCCGGTTGGGCCGCAGGGCAGGTCGTTTAGGCGCGGGATACAACCGTTTTCCGGGAAATGAACCTGTCAGGTCCGCTCGGGATCAGCATAGTCATGCCGACGCCCGTTGGGGTCTGTCACCTGCCAATGTGGCCCGTCCTGAGTCAGATAGTCCGGCCCGATGGGCACCTTGCCAAAGCCACCCGGGATATCCAGCACGTAAGTGGGCAGGGCGGTGCCTGACATCCGGCCACGCAAGGCCGCCATGATCGCTTGGCCTTCGGGGATGGTGGTCCGGAAATGGCCCGCACCGCGCGCAAGATCGCAATGGTGCAGGTAATAGGGCTTCACACGCAGCCGAATGAGCGCGCGGAACAAGGATTCCAGCGTGTCAGCACTGTCGTTCACGCCGCGCAGCAACACAGTTTGTGACAGCAAGGGCAGGCCTGCATCTGCCAGCCGCGCTACGGCGGCTTGAGCTTGGGGTGTCAACTCGTCAGCGTGATTGGTATGTATCACCACCCAAGTCGACGGATGCAAGCGCAGCGCGGCGATCAAAGCAGGGCTGATACGGTCTGGCGCAACCACCGGCACACGGGTGTGCAGACGGACGACGCCCACATGCGCCATCTCTGCCAGCCGGGCCATCAGCGCAGAAATGCGCCGCGGCGAGAGAACCAAAGGGTCACCGCCGGTCAGGATCACTTCATGGATCGCGGGGGTCTGCGCGATATACCCGAGCGCCGCCTCCAGCTGGTCTGCTGGCAAATGCCCGGTCTCGCCAACAGTCTCCCGACGGAAGCAAAAGCGGCAATACACTTCACAGGTTTTCGTGACATGCAGGATCACCCGGTCGGGATAGCGATGGGTCAGCCCCGGCACGGGTGCATGTGCCTCGTCGCCAATCGGGTCCAGAAGGTCTTCAGGGCGTTCGATCAATTCGGCGGCAGAGGGCACAAATTGCCGTGCCACGCCTGCGGAATTGGCCGAGGCCTCGCGCATCTCTGGTGTCAGTCGCATGCGGAAATCCTGAGTGACGCGGCTCAGCACAGCGGCATCGGCGGTGGCAGCAAGGCCATCGGCCACAAGATCGGCAACGGTCAGTGCCGGGCGCAGAGGAAACATGCCGTCCATTTCAGGTCAGCTGCGCAGTCCGGTGGCGGACAACAGTCCGCGCCGCTTGGCTTCGTAATAATACCCACGCGAATACCACATGACCGCGCGATCCTGCGACCCATCGGCCACCATCCATGCCCCGCGCAGATACTTTACCGCGTAACGCAGGTTGGTCTCGGCATCCAAAAGCTGGGCCGGGTCGCCCCGGAACCCCATCGTCCGTGCGGTTTGCGGGGCGATCTGCATGAGTCCCATATAGATGCCGTTGCGCGCACGTGGGTTGTAGCCGGATTCGCGTTCCACCACGCGGTGCACAAGGCTGACGGGCACGTCATATTCGGAAGCGTATTTTTCAATCAAGGCGCGCAGCTCCGGGGTCGCACCCGCATGGGCGCCACCTCCGCCCCCCACAAAGGACCGGTCCTGATTGCCTCCGCCACAGGCTGACACCACAAGCGCAAGACCAAGCGTCAAGGCCGCGCGGCGGGAGATCAGGGGCATGGGTATCGTCCTTTTTGCCGTGTCTGGGCCTTCTCTATCGCAATTGCGCCTTGCGCTCCAGTCCCGTGCCATCACATGCGCGCAAGGCCGCAGGGGCGCGGTTTAGGACTTAAGGCGGACTATCGGAACGAAAATTGTGCTGTTAGGGTTTTGAAACAACGTCAAAGGTGCATGATGAGCCTGCACAGCCCGCCGATCCGCCCGACCGATCCGCCGCGCAGCATGCTGTCGGCGTTTGTCGTGGATGATCACCCGCTGTTTTGCGACGCTTTATCAATGACTTTGAAAGCGGTGGCCGGAATCGCGCGCATCGAAACCGCCGACCGTCTGGAAGATGCGATCGCGCGGTTGGAATGCGGGCCGATGCCGGATGTCGTTGTTCTGGATCTTAACCTGCCCGACGTGGATGGGCTGGATGGCTTGATCCGTCTGAAATCGGTCGTCGGCGCCGTGCCGGTGGTTGTGGTCTCGTCCTTGGCTGACAACAGGGTGGTGAGCGCGGCCCTGCGGGCGGGTGCCGCCGGATTTGTGCCCAAACATTCGCATCGCGAGGTGTTTCGCGCCGCTTTCGAGTCTATCCGGCACGGCGCGATCTATCACCCGGAAGGGTATGTTCCCCAAAACGACCCAAAGGCTCCGGCCAGCCAGCGCGAAGAGGCCGTGGCGCGTTTGTCGCTGCTGACACGGCAACAGGCACGGATTCTGCAACTGATCTGCGAAGGCAAGCTGAACAAACAGATTGCATATGAGTTGACCATCGCTGAAACGACGGTGAAGGCGCATGTCACGGCGATCATGCGCAAATTGGGCGTGCAAAGCCGCACGCAGGCAGTTCTCATCGCGCGTGGGGCCAGCTTTGACAGCCTGATGCCCGAAGGTGATTGAACCGCTTGCCCTACGCCCTTCGCCAGCCTAGCGTGACGGCATGAGAGGGCCGGGCATGCACGACATCAAGGCCGGGACAGGCGGGAAGGCGGTGCTGACGACGGCATCGGTTCTGGCCAATGCGCAGGATGCGGCACAGCAGTTGCATCACGCCTTGGGGGAAGGACCTTTTGCGCGGATCGTCGTTTTTGTATCGCCTGACGCGGACCTGCCCCGCCTCTGCGCGGATCTGGGCAAGCTCTACCCGCTTGGCCTTGTGATCGGCTGCACCACAGCAGGCGAGATTTCGAGCGGCGGCTATGTCGAAGGAGAGATCTTGGCGGTGGGCTTTCCGGCGGCCCATTTTCGCACCGATTGTCTGGTGATCGAGGACCTTACGAATCTGAACGCCCATGCCCTGATCGGGGATCTGATTCGCGCCAGAACTGCGTTGCAGCAAGACTGTCCGGCATGGGATCATGAATTCGCCTTCATGATGGTCGATGGCCTTTCCACCCGTGAAGACGATCTTGCCGCAGCCCTTGCTCCGGGCTTGGGGCCGGTGCCGCTTTTTGGCGGTTCGGCGGCAGATGGCGTGCGCTTTGGGCGGACGCATGTGATCTGGCAAGGCCGTGCGCTGAGCAACGCGGCGGTTGTCCTGCTGGTGCGCAGCGATTGCCGGGTGCGGGTGTTCAACTTGGATCATCTTGTGCCAACCGACCAGCGCATGGTGGTGACTCAGGCCGATCCGGCACGGCGCGTGGTGCGCCAGATCAATGCAGAGCCCGCCGCGCAGGAATATGCGCGGCTTTTGGGCAAGGATCCGGCCCAGTTGACCACCTTTACCTTTGCCGCGCATCCCGTCGTGGTGCGCGTGGGGGGAAGACACCATGTCCGCGCCATTCAGCGGATGGAGCCCAATGGCGACCTCGTGTTCTTTTCGGCGATCGATGAAGGTTTGGTGCTGACGCTGGCCGAGCCTCAGGACATGGTGTCCCATCTGGACCGCGAACTTGCGCGCCTGTCCGATCATGGTGCGCCTGCCGCGATTCTGGCTTGCGACTGCATCTTGCGACGGATGGAAGCGCAGGAAAAGCAGATGTCGGTGGCGCTGTCGGCGGTGCTGCGTGCGCACCATGTGGTGGGTTTTTCCACCTATGGCGAGCAATGGAACTCGATGCATGTGAACCAGACGATGACCGGGGTGGCAATCTATCCGCCAGACCTCCGATGATCGAGTCGCTGATCAACCCCGCAGATCCGCCAGAGCGGCAGATGCAAAAGTTGATGACGATTGCGCAGGTCTTGATGCGCCGGGTAGAGGCCGACACGGATGACAACGGTGCCGCCTACGCGCAGTTTCAACGGGCAGCGATGCTGGAAGATCAGGTGCGTGACCGGACACGCGATCTGGAGCGCGCCTTGGACCTTTTGAATGAGTCCAACGCTCGGTTGGGTGAAGCGACGCGCAGTGCCGAGGCTGCTCGCCAGAACCTCGCCAATGCCATCGAGACGATCCAAGAGGGGTTTGCGCTTTTCGATGCAGATGATGTGCTGGTGCTGTGCAATTCGCGCTTTGGCATGCATATGGAGGATATCCGTGACGATCTGCGCCCGGGCCTGAGCTTTTCGGCCTATGTTGACCGGGTCAGCCACTCCCGCTTTCTGGAATTGCCAGAACGCGACACACCCGAAGACTGGGCGATCCGGCGCAAGCGGCGGCATCAGGACAGGCATGTCATCTTTAACGTTCGGATGATCTGGGATCGCTGGGTGCAAGTGAGCGAGCATCGCACGGCCGATGGCGGCACGGTGATCTTGCAGACCGATGTGACCGACATCATCCGCAGCGAGCGTCAGGAACGCGGGAAGCTCTTGGATGATCAGGCCCGGATGATCCGCGCAACACTGGACCACATCAATCAGGGTGTCTCGATCTTTGATGCCTCTGCTTGCTTGGTCGGGTGGAATGCGCGGCTTGGGCAATTGTTATCGATCCCGGTGGCGCGATTCCGGGTCGGGGCTTCGTTTGATTATCTTCTGCAACGGTTTCGGGAAGAAATCACGCTGTCGGACGGGATGACGGATGCCCAGCTGGAGGCTTGGGTAAAGGCGCGGCCCGGGCGCCACCCGCTTTCCTTTGAAGTGCGGCGTGGAAGCGATCTGATTCTGGCCGTCTTCGCGCAGGAGATGCCCGACGGCGGCTTTGTGATGAGCTTTACCGACGTGACCGCCGAGCGCGCCGCCATCGAAGCGCTGAGCCGCGCCAATGAAACGCTTGAGGCCCGCGTGATGGACCGCACGCTGGAGCTGGAGGACGCCTTGGCCCATGCCGAGCGGGCCAATGCCAGCCGCTCGCGCTTTGTGGCGGCAGCCAGCCATGATCTGTTGCAGCCGTTGTCGGCTGCAAAGCTCTTCATTGCCAGCATCGGCGGAGAGGGAGTGCCAGCCGAAGCGCTGGAGGCTTTGGAAAAGGCTCAGAATGCGCTGATCTCGGTCGAGGGCATTCTGGATGCGCTGCTCGACATCTCGAAGCTGGAGTCGGGACGTGCTGCGGTTTCGGTGGGGCAGGTGGCACTGCACCCGATCCTCACGCAACTTGCCGCCGAGTTCAGTGCCATCGCCGCCGCCAAGGGCCTGCGCCTGACCGTGCGGCCCAGCGAGGCCGTGGTGATGACAGATCCCGCCTATCTGCGGCGCATCCTGCAAAACCTGATCGGCAATGCCATTCGCTACACCGAAACAGGCCGGGTGGTGGTGGCCGCGCGCAAACGCGCTGGCAGGGTCCGGCTGGAGGTCTGGGACACGGGCCCCGGCATCCCCGAGGAAGAACAAGATAATATCTTCAAAGAGTTCCACCGCCTCAATGCCCGCGCCTCTGCCAGCGAAGGCATGGGCTTGGGGCTGGCCATTGTCGAGCGTGCGTGCGCGCTTTTGGGCCATCCTCTGGGCCTGTCGTCTCGACTGGGGCGCGGCACCTGTTTCATGTTGCAGGTGCCTTTGGGGGCCGTTGCCGATGCTGGACCGCCTGCCGCCCTTGTGGCCCCTCGGCATCCGCGGATGCGCCTGCATGGGAAAATCGCATTTCTCGTTGAGAATGATCCCGATCTTTGCCGCGCCATGGGCCTCTTGTTGGAGAAATGGGGGCTTTCAGTGCTCGATGCCGAAAGTGGTGAGGCAGCGCTGGCGCTGATTGACGAGTTGGGCATTTTGCCCGATTTCTTCCTTGTCGATCATCAACTGGGCGCAGGCATGAATGGCGTCGCATTCATCTTGGCGCTGCGCCGCCTGCACGGCGATGTGCCTGCGCGCCTGATCACCGCGAACCGTAGCCCGGAGGTGCGCGCCCAAGCCCAAGCCGCCGGGATCGAGCTGCTGATGAAGCCGATCGATGCCCACGCGCTGGAAGCCTTTTTGCGTGAACTGGCCTAGGGGCGCGGGTCCTACGACTTAGGTTCCATAGCGCGGGCATGCCCATGATCCTAGACTGCGATCAAGGGAGACTGACCAATGCAAATGAGCGATACCCGCGAGATCAAGGCCGCGCCTTCGGAGGTTTGGGCCGCCATTCTGAACCCCGAGGTGCTGAAAGAGTGTATCCCGGGCTGCACCGAAGTCACTGGCAACCCCGATGACGGCTTCGAAGCGGTGGTGACGCAAAAGGTTGGCCCCGTGAAGGCCACCTTCAAGGGCGCTGTGACCCTGTCTGATATCATTGAAGGTCAGGCCGTGACCATTTCGGGGGAGGGCAAGGGCGGCCCGGCAGGCTTTGCCAAAGGCGGCGCCGTGGTGCGGCTGGAGCCCATCGCCGAGGGCACCCGCCTCAGCTACCAGGTCGAGGCCAATGTCGGTGGCAAACTGGCGCAGCTTGGCAGTCGGATCATCGACGGGTTTGCCAAGAAAATGGCCGATGACTTTTTCAACCGCTTTCAAGCCGCAGTGGAAGGGCCCCAGACGCCGGACGAGTCAGCCGAAAGCGCGGATGGGGATGAGGCCGACAGCGCGGACAAGAAAAAGGGGTGGTTCAAGCGCTTGATCAGCTGAACCGCAAAACCAACCCAGGACAGACCCAAGGGAGGAAAACCATGACGAAAGTCACGATGACCGTGAACGGAAAATCCGTCTCGGCCGAGGCAGAAGGGCGCACGCTTCTGGTGCAATACTTGCGCGAAGGGCTGGGACTGACCGGCACCCATGTGGGTTGCGACACATCGCAATGCGGGGCCTGCGTGGTGCATGTTGATGGCAAAGCCGTGAAGTCCTGCACGGTTTTCGCCATGGATGTGGCCGGGTCCGAGGTGTGCACCATCGAAGGAATGGCCAATGCCGATGGCAGCCTTGGTGTGGTTCAGCAAGCATTTCAAGATCATCACGGGTTGCAATGCGGCTTTTGCACGCCGGGCATGGTGATGTCCTCTGCGGCGCTTTTGGCCGAAAACCCACGCCCCAGTGAAAGCGAGATCCGACACTATTTGGAAGGCAATATCTGCCGCTGCACTGGCTACCACAACATTGTCAAAGCGGTCCTTGCCGCGTCCGGTCAGGACGCAGGCGCGATGGCTGCGGAATAAAGGGGGGGAACATGCCAAAGGATACCGGGATCGGTGCATCCACCAAGCGCCGCGAAGATTTGCGTTTTCTGACCGGGCGGGGGGTCTATACAGATGATCTGAGCCTGTTCGGGCAGGCCCATGCAGTGATGGTGCGCTCCAGTGTGGCGCATGGGCGCATTGTGTCGATCGATACTGCCGCAGCCGAGGCGATGCCCGGCGTGCTGGCCGTTTTTACGGGCGAGGACTTCAAGGATGTTGGCGGCAACCCGGCGGGCTGGTTGATCAACAGCCGCGATGGCACGCCCATGCGCGAACCGAAACGTCCGGTGCTGGCGCATGGCAAGGTGCGCCATGTGGGTGACGCCTATGCCGCAGTCATCGCAGAAACCTATGCCCAGGCCAAGGATGCCGCGCAGGTGCTTGCCGACGCCACTGTGATTGAAGAGCTTCCGGCTGTGGTCGATATGCGCGCCGCCGTCGCCAATGCGGCGAACCGGGTGCATGACGAGATCCCCGACAACCTGTGCTTTGACTGGGGTTGGATTGAAGACAACCGCGCCGCCGTGGACGCCGCGATGAAAGCGGCCCCGCATGTGGTGACATTGGAACTGACCAACAACCGCCTCGTGCCTAACGCTATGGAGCCGCGCGCCAGCATCGGTGAGTATTTCCCCGGCACGGGCGACTACAAGCTGACCACCACCAGCCAGAACCCGCATCTGACCCGGCTCTTGGTCTGCGCCTTCGTGATGGGCATTCCTGAAAACAAGCTGCAAGTGGTTGCACCCGATGTCGGTGGCGGTTTTGGCTCGAAAATCTATCACTACGGCGAAGAGGCCTTGGTGTTGGCCGCTGCCAAACGCCTTGGCCGCCCTGTCCGATGGACGGCAGAGCGCACGGAAAGCTTTCTGTCCGACGCGCATGGACGCGACCATGTGACAAAGATCGAACTCGGGTGCACCAAAGAAGGCGACATTCTGGCGATCCGCACAGAGACCTTGGCGAATGTGGGGGCTTATCTGTCGAATTTCTCGACCGCCACGCCCACCTTCTTGCATGGCACGCTGATGGCTGGCCCCTACAAGGTGCCGCATGTCTATGTGAACGTGAAGACGGTGTTCACCAACACCGCGCCAGTGGACGCTTACCGCGGTGCAGGGCGGCCCGAGGCGACCTATTCGATCGAGCGTGCCGTCGACAAAATGTGCCGCGAGCTGAACCTTGACCCGTTCGAGGTGCGCCGCCGCAACCTTCTCACCCCGGATCAGTTCCCCTACACCACCCCGGTCGGGCTTGTGTATGACACCGGCAATTATCAGGCCACGCTCGACAAGGCCATTGAACTTGCCGATGTCTCGGGGTTCGAGGCGCGGGTGGCCGAAAGTGCAAAGCGCGGGAAATTGCGTGGCATGGGACTTTCGACCTGGATCGAGGCCTGTGGGATTGCGCCGTCACATCTGGTGGGCGTGTTGGGCAGCCGGGTCGGGCTTTACGATGCGGCGACGGTGCGGGTGAATGCCACCGGCACCATCTCGGTAATGACCGGCGCCCATAGCCATGGGCAGGGCCATGAAACGGTGTTCCCGCAGATCGTGGCGGAAAAGCTGGGCATTCCGGAAAGCTCGGTCGAGATCGTGCATGGCGATACCGCGAAAATTCCGTTCGGGATGGGCTCTTATGGTTCGCGCAGCCTTGCGGTGGCAGGCTCGGCCATGGACCGCGCCCTCGACAAGATCATCGCCAAAGGCAAGAAGATTGCCGCCCATATGCTGGAAGCGGCCGAAGGCGACATCACCTTCGCCGATGGCAAGTTCAGTGTGGCCGGCACCGACAAGGCCAAGAGCTTTGGCGAAATCGCGTTTAGTGCGTATGTGCCGCACAACTACCCGCTGGAAACGCTGGAACCGGGGCTGGAAGAAACCGCTTTCTATGATCCGGCCAACTTCACCTATCCCGCAGGCGCCTATATCTGCGAGGTCGAGGTGGATGCGGAGACGGGCAAGGTGGATGTTGTCGCCTTTACCGCAGCCGATGACTTCGGAAATGTGATGAACCCGCTGATCGTGGAAGGGCAGGTCCATGGCGGCGTGGGGCAGGGCATTGGTCAGGCGCTGTGCGAAAACACCAGCTATGACGAAAACGGCCAGCTCTTGACCGGGTCTTACATGGATTACGCCATGCCACGCGCCGATGATGTTCCGTTCTATACGGTCGATCATTCCTGCGCGACGCCGTGCACGCACAACCCGCTGGGCGTGAAAGGCTGCGGTGAGGCGGGTGCCATTGGCTCCCCTCCCGCCGTTGTCAACGCGGTGATTGATGCCTTGCACCGGGGCGGGATCACCCATGTGGCCCATATCGACATGCCTGTCTCGCCCAACCGGGTGTGGCAAGCGATCAACGGATAAGCGGAGGGAACAGCCATGCATAACTTTGACTTCGTCAAACCCTCCTCTATCGCCGACGCTGTCGCGGCCTTGTCGTCCGAAGGCGCTCAGGCGCTTTCGGGTGGGCAAACCCTGTTGCCCACGATGAAACAGCGGCTGGCCGCCCCCGATGTGCTGGTCAGTTTGACGGGCATCGCCGAGATGCAGGGCGTTTGCACGGGAGAGGGCGGGTTGCACATTGGGGCGGCAACGCCTCATGCCGTGGTCGCGCGTGACGCGGCTGCGCATTACCCGGCCTTGGCCGCGCTCGCAGGCGGCATCGGCGATCCGGCGGTGCGCAATCGGGGCACCATTGGCGGATCTGTCGCCAATAATGATCCTGCTGCCTGTTATCCGGCCGCCGTGCTGGCATCGGGCGCAACGGTGGTGACCCCGCACCGACGCATCGCGGCAGATGATTACTTTCAGGGCATGTTCAGCACGGCGCTGGACGAGGGAGAATTCATCACGCAGGTCATCTTCCCGATCCCGCATAAGGCCGCCTATGTGAAGTTCAACCAACCCGCGAGCCGCTTTGCCCTAACGGCTGTTTTCGTTGCGCAGTTTTCCGATGGCGTGCGTGTGGCCGTGACGGGGGCGTCGAACAACGGAGTGTTCAGGTGGACAGAGGCCGAGGCCGCTTTGTCATCCGATTTTTCAGCCAAGGCGATTTCGGATCTGACTGTGGCGGCCGACGATATGATCTCGGATCTGCACGGCTCAGCGGCCTATCGCGCCCATCTTGTCAAAGTGCTGACAGGCCGGGCTGTCACCGCCGCGCGCTGAAGGTTGTGTAACGAGTGTCCCCCGGCCCGCAACCGGGCTGGGGGTTTTTGTTTGCAATGAGTCAGGCGGAAACCTGTTCGCGCAGGATGGCGGCTGTCATCGACACCATCAGATAGATGCCGGCGAACACCAGAAGCGCGACCATGGTGTTCTCGAATGCACGCGGATAAGTCGCCTCATCCGGGGGGATCGGGCTGACAGAGACCGACAGATACCGGACTTGCCGGTTGGCATCCGTGCGCGCGGTTTCCATCGATTGCAGCGATTGCGACAGCAGCAGCTGCCGCGTCTGCACATCCGCCTGTGCCACCAGCAGTTCCGATTGCACCTGTGCCAAAGAGGTGCCGCCTTCACCGCCTTGCGTAAGGCGCGACCGCAGGGTGGCGATTTCGGCCTCGAGTGTGCCGATGCGGCGCCGCAAAGGTTCCATCCGGGCCGCATTGGGAGTGGCATTGGACTCCATCTGCGCAAGGCTCAGACGGTCTTGGCTCAGTTGCGTTTCCAACTGACCGATTTGGGTGGTGATGAGGCTGACTTCGACCTCAGAGGACAAGATCTTGAACTGCTCTTGCAGATCCACAACCTTGCGCTGCGCCGCCAGCATCGCTTGCTCCGCCTGTTCATAGGCTTCCCGCGCGCCTTGCATCTGATCGGCGCGCAAGCGTTGGGTCAGATGATCGACCTGATCCTCTGCATAGCCGATCAGGGCCTGAGAGAAATCGGCCGAGACTTGCGGATCGGCAGCGACTACCTCCATTTTGATGATACCCTCGGTCGGGTCATAGGCGATTTTCACATTGCGTTGGAAAACCTTATAGGCCGCCTCGCGTGACGCATCCGGCGCCAGCCGCTGGATCGGATCGATCTGCGGCTGTGAGAAATGCGCGATGAAATTCTTGTCCTCATCCAGCCGCATCATCGCATCACGAGATTGCAGATAGCCTTGCACGGCAATCGAATCTTGTGAGGTGGCAAATTGAGTGCCTGAAAGCAGGCCGCCCATGCCCTGTGCCCCGGCCGGATCGGCTTGCTGGATCACGAATTCGGCTTTGGTGGCGTAAAGCGGCGTTGCTACCACATAGTAATACCAACCTGCCAGCAGTGTCGGCAGACCAACAAAGAAGAACAGCCGCGCGGCGAGCAGGGCCGACTTGCGGCGACGCCGTTTGGCAAGATCGCGCTGAATGCGTTGGATTTCCGAAAGATGCGCCTCCTCTGCGCGCCTCTCGGTGCTGGGAACCTTGATCGGCCTGATGGTCTGCGGCAACTGGACGGCGTCGCCCGATGCACCAACGGTCAGCGCGCGCGAGCCGTGTTCTGCTTCCGCGCTATCCTCCCGCGACGCTCCCCCCGAGCCAATCAGTTTCATGATGACCGATTTCTGAAACGGGTCGATTCCCGCCGCACGCAACAGCCTGACCGCGTCAAAATCCGACGTGGCGGGCAGGCCATATTTCTGTGCCATCCGCCGGGCCATCCGTAGCTGGCGTCCTGTCAAGCCTTCCTTTCGGATCTGATCCAGATCCATTGGCGCTGCTGGCTCTGCGCGCTGGCCAGAGAGGGGCTGAGCCTCGGCGCCGGCCTCCATCATGGCCGCCATCTGGTCCGGCGCTGTGGGATAGGGCGCATCGCCAAATCCATCGTCACTTGCCGCCGCAGGAGGCGCGACGGTTGCTTGCGGGCGAGGCGGAGGGACAACGGCTTGCACAGGGCGCCGTGGCGCGAGCGTGACGGCGCTTACCGGCTCGGGTCGGTGGAGATGATACCGCTTAACCCTTAGCTTGATAGTCATACAACTGCTTCGCTTCTTCCAGAGTGTCGAATATGTAAAGCTGACCGTTGCGCAGAACCGCGGCCTGTTTACAAAATTTTTCAAGCGTTTGCGCTTGATGGCTGACGATGACCACCGTCGCACTTTGCAGCCGCTCGCGCAGGATGCGCCCCGCCTTTCGGTTGAACTCCACATCCGTGGTGGCAGGCATGCCTTCATCAATCAGATAAATGTCAAATTCCAGCGCAAGCATCAGGGCAAAGGAAAACCGCGCCCGCATCCCTTGGCTGTAGGTGCCCACGGGCATGTCAAAGTATTCTTCAATGCCACACAGCCAGCGGCAAAAGCTTTCCACATAGTCTGGGTCAAGACCATAAAGCCGCGCGACATAGCGGCTGTTCTCGGTGGCGGTGTGCTTGTTGACCACCCCTCCCATGAAGCCCAAAGGAAAGGAGATGCGGCTGGTCCGGGTCACCCGACCTTCATCCGGCTTTTCAAGACCGGCCATCATGTTGATGATGGTGGTCTTGCCAGCACCATTGGGGGCCAGAATTCCCAAGGATTGGCCAAGGTCCACGCGGAAGGACGCCCGATCCAGAATGATCTTGCGCTGCTTGCCGGTCCAGAAAGACTTGGAAACGCCTTCGAACTCGATCACCCGCTGCCCCCGTTCGGGCTTGGCTTCTGCCCTATCCCGTTTTTGTCCTGTGCCAAGCCAGCCTAATGGCCAAGTCTTAATTCGGGCTCTCTTCGTCAAACCTGTGCAAGCTTACCTTGGCTTTCGGGCATCATTATGTCCGACCTCCGCCCGCCGTGGCAAGGCGGACACAAGACCGAGCGCGCGGGGGCACAGGCAAGGCGCCTTCACCGCTCGTCTCAAGACAGCTTTGCGCCGTCCGGGGGCAGCAGTCCCAGACCGCGCAGATAGATCCCGATGCCCGCTTCCAGCAGGTCTTCCGGGGGGAACGGGCTGCGGGTGCCGCCATTGGCGCTGCCGCGCATGTAAAGTTCGACAACACCATGGCTCATTGCCCAGATATGCGCCGAAAACATGGTGGCCGGAGGGCGCAGGCCGGGCGGCAAATGCTCCGACAGGCTTTCTGCCGCGCGCTCCAGAACGGCACGCGCTTTCCCCGCGACCAGCGCCAGATCGGGATGATCGTTCAGGCTCAGCCCTGATTCAAACATCGCCATGTAGTGGCCGGGATATTTTCGCGCAAAAGCCAGATAGGCGCGGCCGGTTGCCTCAAACGCGGCCAAGGCCGTGGGCCGACCGTTGTCGAAGGCAAACTCCATCAGCGCGGCAAAAATTTCGTATCCTTGCCGCGCGACCTCGGCCAGCAGATCCTCTCGCCCGGCAAAATGCCGATAGACGGCCGCTGGGGTCACATCTGCCGCCTTGGCCGCCTCTGACAGCGTAAAGCCGGTGGGTCCCTGTTCGGCAATCAGCCCCAAGGCGGCCTCCACCAAGGCCTGCCGCAGATTGCCGTGATGGTAGCCGCGTTTCACGCGCGGTCCTTGCGCAGATCGGGGCCGCCGCAGATGGCCGGGTCAGGCGTGCCGATCACAGCCATGTCGCGCCCTTTGTAATCGATGGCGCGCAGAATGGTCTGCACCGCCGCAATCCGCGCACGTTTTTTGTCATCCGACAAAATGACCGTCCACGGTGCGAAAGAAAAGTGGCTGCGTGTCATCGTCTCATCGATTGCGGCGCAGTATTCGTCCCATTTGCCCAAGCCGTCGATGTCGATGGGCGACAATTTCCACTGTTTCAACGGGTCCTGCTCTCGGGCAAGGAAGCGCTTCAGCTGTTCGGCTTGCCCGACTTCCAGCCAGATTTTCAGGAAGATGATCCCGTCATCCACCAGCAGGCTTTCAAAACTGGGCAGTTGTGCAAAGAAATGTTCGCGCTGCTCGTCGGTGCAAAAGCCAAAGACATGTTCGATCATGGCCCGGTTGTACCAGCTGCGGTCGAACAAGGCGATTTCACCCTTCGCGGGCAACCAATCGACGTAGCGCTGGAAATACCACTGCGTCGCCTCTCTGTCTGAGGGCTTGGCCAATGCCACCACCGAACAGACGCGGGGATTGAGGTTTTCGCGCAAGGCGCCGATCGTGCCCCCTTTGCCCGCCGCATCGCGTCCTTCGAACACAACCACCAAGCGTTTGCCGGTCGCCTTCAGGTCAGACTGCATCTTGACCAGTTCAATTTGCAGCGCATCCATCTGTGCGCTGTATTCTTTCCCCTTCATCTCCGTGCGATATGGATAAGCAGGATCAAGGATATCGTCCTTCGAGGCGGTCTCGATCGCCTTGCGCACTGATTTCGGGGCCTGCGTCTCAAAAAAGGCGCTGATCGCGCCGTCGAATGGCAATGACATGGCTCGCTCCGTCTGCTGTCGCGCCAAGTATGGCGATTGCCCCTGTCAGCG
Organism: Pseudorhodobacter sp. MZDSW-24AT; assembly: GCF_002794355.1. Taxonomy (GTDB): domain Bacteria; phylum Pseudomonadota; class Alphaproteobacteria; order Rhodobacterales; family Rhodobacteraceae; genus Pseudotabrizicola. Next base: position 135,221 of record NZ_PGOI01000002.1, read on the forward strand.
CAATCCGGCCCGCGCGGCAGCACGGTCGATCGCGGCGATGACCGCGTCAGGATGTGTGTGATGCGGCATATGCCCGACGCCTTCCAGAACGGTGAGATGGCCGTTGGGCAAAATCTGGGTCAAGGGGCGGGAATGGATGTCGAGCGGCACGATGGTATCGGCGTCACCATGCACAAGCTCGACCGGGAGGGTCAGGCGGGCGTAATCGTCCTGCATCGCCTCAACCTGCGGACGCAAGGCATTGATCTGTGCCGCGTTTGTGCCCATCGACCCTTTGCGCAGGATCAGATCGATCCCAAGATGGTCGGCATAGCCCTCTGGCGCTGGCTGTGGCGCGAAGACGCCCTCCACAGCGCGGCGCACAAAACCATGGGTGACAAGTGCCGAAGCGAGCGGCAGCAAGGTTGCGCGCCCAACGGTTGATGCCGTGACGCGATACCAGATGTCCAGCTCTCCGGGCCAAGGCAGCGATGGCGACGACACCAGCACAAGTGCAGCGGGCGGCTCTTGCAAGGCCCAGGCGAGCGCGACGGTCCCGCCATAGCTTTGCCCCAGAACCACTGGATTTTCCACACCAATCTGCGCCACCGCCTGCCGAAGGATATGCGCCTGACCCGCGACACTCGCGTCATGATCGGGCAAGGGGTCTGAATAGCCCAGCCCCGGTCGATCCAAAGCGATCACCCGATACCGGTCAGACAGGCGCTCCATCAAGGCAAAGGTAAACTCGCGCAAATTGCCGTTCGCGCCATGGATCATCACAAGATCCGGGCCGGTGCCCGCCACCTGCAGATGCACCTGCAACCCTTCGACCGATAGAAATTGCCCGGTCGGTGGATGTGACGCGAGCGCCGCGGCCTCGCGCGCAGAAGTGCGCATGGCCGTTGTGGCGATCACGCCAAGTCCGATGAGAGCGGCACTAGCGGCCAATATCTTGCGGGTCATAGGGCGTTGACTGGTAAATCTCGTTGATCCAGTTGCCATATAGCAGGTGCGCGTGACTTCTCCAGCGATTGAGCGGCTTCATCGCGGGGTTGTCATTCGGATAATAATTGATCGGCACATTGATGGTGGTGCCGTTCGCAATATCGCGGTCGTATTCCTGTTTCAGCGTGTCGCTGTCATATTCGAAATGGTTGAAGATATAAAGCGCGCGATGGCTTGGATCTTCCACCAGACAGGGGCCCACCTCATCGCTGCCCAAAAGCGTCCGCAACGCAGGGCGCGCCGCGATTTCAGCTTGGCGTATCTCCGTCCAACGGCTGACCGGGATCACACAATCGTCGGAAAAACCACGCAGAAAAGGGGATGTTGGGTCGAGATTCCGATGGCGGAAGCAGCCGAATGCCTTGTGCTCCAGCAGATGCTTTTGCACGCCGTGGAAATGGTTGATCATCGCCATTCCACCCCAACAGACGCCAAAGGTGGAATGCACATGGGTCTGGGTCCAATCAAAGACAGCGCACAGCTCATCCCAATAGGTGACGTCCTTGAAAGGCAAATGCTCGATCGGCGCACCGGTGATGATCAGCCCGTCGAACTTCTCGTCACGCACATCCTCGAACGGGCGGTAGAAGGCTTCCATGTGTTCGGCGGCGGTGTTTTTCGTCTGATGCTCCGACATGCGGATCAGCTGAAAATCAATCTGCAAGGGCGTCGCCCCGATCAGGCGCGCGAATTGGTTTTCCGTCTGAATTTTCTTGGGCATCAGATTGAGCAGCCCAATTTTCAGCGGGCGGATGTCCTGCCGCGCCGCGCGTTCGGGCGACATGACCATGACGCCCTCGTTCCGCAGAACGTCGAAGGCGGGCAGGGTCTCGGGCAGGGTAATCGGCATGGGACGCTTCCTTTGGAGCGAGGGATGTAGGATCGCGCTCAGCGCCGATCAATGGCGCGGGCGATCAGGCTGTTGAAATCTTGCGGAGTTGCCACGCTGGACACTTCGTCCGCCGTCACCGTCACCCCCCAGCCAGCCATCGCGGCATAGCGCGGCTGACGGTGGGCAAGCGCGCGGGCATAAGTCCAGCGCACGAAATGATCGGGATCGCAGGTTTCCTCAGAGTTTCCGGTGGTTGCGCGATATTCTTTCCACGCTGAATGAAGAAATTCGGGTTGATAATACATGGGCTTGGGCGCCCGGTCAAAGCGACGGGCCAGCTCTGCCGTGTGATCGTCAGATCCCTTGATCCAGACCAGCAAGACCGTTTCCGCCAGTTGCCGCATCACCGGATCCTGCGCGTCGTCAGGGTTGACCACTTCGCAGATCGAACCTGAAGTGTCGCAGATAAAGTTCTGATAGCCGTAAATATTTTCGGCCCTCTGCATGAAATGCGCGGTGTCCAGCATGGCGGACACTTCGGCCCGGCGGTGCTGTTCTTGGCGCAACATGTATTCCGCGAAAGGCAATCCGCCCTTGGCCGGATCGCCCGGCTTGCCCAGATAGGTGGACAGGGGAGCAAGGTTGTCGAAGGTGATGTTGGACGCGATGTAAACCGAATCCGTCATCAACAATTCCCGCAAAAGCGGCACTTTCATCGCTTCGCGCTTGAAATTGTCGGCGATGAACTCGTTCATATAACGGGTTCCGATGCGATAATCGACCGAGTAATGGAACCAGCCGCCTTGATCGGGGCGGCTGTCGCGCAGCATGTTCGACAGATGCGTTTTGCCCAGACCGGACATGCCGAAAAGCAGCACGCGCTTGTGCCCTGCCGCCAGATAGTCTGCCCCGGTCGCGTAGATCATCGCCCAGCCCCTGTGTTTGCCCCCGACAATTACCGCCCACAAGCCGCACCTTCAATGCAAAACCCGCCCCGGTGAGGGGGCGGGCTGAACGCAGATTGGCGCGAGATCAGAAACTGAAGCCAACCCGAAGACCAACCGCAACAGCGCTGTTGCCCGCAAACCGCGCGTTGCCGGTTGTCGCATCTGAAGTAGGTTTCAGAGCATCTGCGTTTCCAATGTCGATGTAACGCACGCCGGCGGTGATCTTCATGTTGTTGTGCGTGTAAGTCCCGCCAACTTGCAAGCTCAGCTGGCCATCGGTCGGGCCGAGGTTGCCAGTGGGAGCGCCGTGGGTTTTCTCATATCCGATCGAGACAGCACCGGAAAAGGCGTCCGAAAACTTGCGCCCGACACCAATATTGTAGGTGATGGTGTCATTTGCATAATCCACCAGTGGGTTCGCCGCGCCAGCATTTGGCGCAATAAGCTTGGTCGAGGTCCAATCGACCCAACGGATCGAGCCAAAGACGAGAGTGTCTGCTGCGACACCGGTCTGGAAGTCAAGTGTCAGCGATTTGGGCAACTCAACGCCTGTGCTGCCATTAAATCCTACAAAACCGCCCTCTGTGAGCACGACGCCCGAAACGGGAAGGTTGTGTGTCGTGTCAGATGAGTAGGTTAGACCGACCCGAAGCGCAATCTCGGGCTTTTCATAGGCGACGCCGATAATGTAGCCCAGATCACGAGTCTGATCGAAGCTCGCGCGATAGAAGTTGACCGGCACTCCGGGTGCGCTTGGCAACGTCGTTGTGCTCAGTGACACGTCACCGCCGATGCCCACAGACTTCAGACCGCCCAGGACAGAGACATTCTCATTGATTTTGTATTTGGCAAGCAACGCCAAGGTGTCGCCACGAAGCTTTGCTGCCGAACCACGAAGAGGGTAGTTCGTCGAAGGATCATACAGCACATCTGCACCATATGATGGGTCCAATGTAAGTCCTAACGACAGGTTTGCGTTGATGTCCGCTTTTACCGCCAGACCAACAGTCGTGTAATCTTTGGTGACGTTGCCAGTGGTCACCGAAGGGACCGCCTTGAGTGCTCCCGAGACCTTCGGTGAAACCGAGCCGAAGCTGAGCTCGGCGTAGTTTCCCTTTTCAAACATGAAGCCCAGTGGCGTGGCAGAGCGTTCAAATCCGCCCGCTTGTGCCGCACCAACGGACACGGCAGCTGCGGCGGCTGCGATCATGATATTCTTCATTTTTTCCTCATCCTGTGCGTAGGATTTTCCCTGCCCTGACGCTATTTGACGCGGGTGTGATGGGTCAATCAATGACGCCGCGTCACAAAGCTTGCATTCAAGCGCGGTGTGGCTTTCGGGTCTCGGCGCGGATGTTGATCCAGTTTGCAAACAGGATCAGTCCCGCGCCGACAAAGAGCAGCGCTTCGATCTGCTCTTGATAAAGCAGGGCGCCCGCAAGCGCCATCAGGGGCAGGCGGGTGAAATCGATGGGCATCACAAATGTGGCTGGCGCCATGCGCAATGCGGAGGTCAGGCACAGATGCGCCAGAACGCCCGTGACGCCAATGACCACAAGCCAAGGCGCGGTGGCAGCGGTGGGCCAAGCGATCTGTCCATCCCACGCGGCGAGGGTTGCACCAAACACGAATTGCATCACCGTCAGCCAGAACAGGATCGACAGGATGGTGACATCGCGTGAGAGGCGTTTGGTGGCAATGTTGGTGGCGGCGAAACAGATGGCGGCTCCGGCGGCGGCCAGGACGCCGATGTTGAGCGCATTGAAGTCGGGGCGCACGACGATCAGGATACCGACAAAGCCAAGACCAGCGGCAAGCGCGCGGGCACCCGTGATGCGCTCGCCCAAGAGCAATGGCGAAAGCAGGATCACCCAGAGCGGCGAGGTGAATTCGATGGCGATCAACTGTGCGAGCGGGATCAGTGTCAGCGCCCAGAACCATAAGTTCTGCCCTGTGAAATGCACCACATTGCGCAAGGCATGGCCACCCAGCCGATCTGTGCGGATGTCGGAGAGTTTGCCCATGGCCGCCGCCGCGCCCAGAACCAGAAAGAAGCTGACGAAAGAGCGTGCCGCCATGATCTCAAACGTGTCATGCGCGCCCTGAAGCTGGCGCCCTGCAATGGCCATGCCGCTAAACGAGACGACTGAGCCCAGCATCCAGAGGGCGGCGGCAAGCGGGCGGGGGGGCGGGGTGCTGGTCATGGGCTTGTTCTGGCGCGTGGCGCCGAGAGTGTCCAGAGCTTGCGGTGCAAGGATCGACCCGCGCAGAAGGGCTCAGTCGCCCAATTCCTCGATCTGGAAATCGCGCAGGATGTGCCGGGTCGCTTCGAACCAGCGGCTGGCACGGGTGCGGGATTGATGGGCGTCAAAATCGGCCCGGGTGCGAAACGTTTCGCGCACGTCCCAGATCATCGGATTGTCGGTCTGGGTGACATCGAAGGACAGGCAGCCCGGCTCGGCCCGGGTCAGGCGGATATGTTCGGGCAAGTGCTGCTGCACGATCTGCGACTCACTGTCTGTCATGCAGATCAAATGGCCTTTGAGCCGGATCATCCGCTTGCCCCTTGGCTGTGCCGGACGAAGGTGGCGCGATTTTTCTGCGAAAAATCGGCGGCGCCCGTCCGGCCTTTTCATTCCAGTTCGATGGTGCCCGGCGGCTTGCTGGTGCAATCGTAGAACACCCGGTTGATGCCTTGCACCTCGTTGATGATCCGGGTCGAGGTTTCGCCCAAGAAATCATGCGTGAACGGGTAGTAATCCGCCGTCATGCCATCGACAGAGGTAACGGCCCGGAGCGCGAGCGCATAGTCATAGGTGCGCCCATCACCCATCACGCCCACCGTCTTCATTGGCAGGATCGCGGCGAAGGCCTGCCAGATCTCGTCATACAGACCGTGTTTCCGGATTTGGTCGATATACACCGCATCGGCCTTGCGCAGGATCTCCAGCTTTTCGGTGGTGATCTCGCCGGGGCAGCGGATGGCGAGGCCGGGGCCGGGGAAGGGGTGGCGGCCGATAAAGCTTGCGGGCAGGCCAAGTTCGCGGCCCAGCGCCCGCACCTCGTCTTTGAACAACTCGCGCAGTGGTTCGACCAGTTTCAGCCCCATCTTTTCCGGAAGGCCGCCGACATTGTGGTGCGACTTGATGGTCACCGAAGGCCCACCGCTGAACGAGACCGACTCGATCACATCCGGGTAAAGCGTGCCTTGCGCAAGGAACTTTGCGCCGCCGACTTCGGTGGCATGTTTCTGGAACACGTCGATGAACAGCCGACCGATCGTCTTGCGCTTGACCTCGGGGTCGCTGACGCCTTCAAGCGCGCCAAGAAACAGCGCGGATTCGTCAGCATGGATCAGCGGCATCTGGTAATGGTCGCGGAACATGGTGACGACCTGCTCTGCCTCACCCAAACGCAGAAGCCCATGGTCGACGAAGACGCAGGTCAGCTGATCGCCGATGGCTTCGTGGATCAGCACGGCGGCCACCGAGGAATCGACACCGCCCGACAGGCCGCAGATCACCTTGGCGTCGCCCACCTGTTCGCGGATCTTGCGGATCGCCTCTTCACGATAAGCACCCATCGTCCAGTCGCCCTTGAAGCCTGCGAGCTTTACGAAATTCTCATACAGCTTCGCGCCCTTGGGGGTGTGGTGCACCTCGGGGTGGAACTGAACGGCGTAGAAATGGCGCGACGGATCGGCAGTGATGGCGAAGGGCGCGTTGGGCGAGGTGCCGAACACCTCGAACCCCGGCGCGATTCGCGAGACATGGTCGCCATGGCTCATCCAGACCTGTTCGCGCCCTCCGGTGGTGTTGGGATCAAACCAACCGTCAAGCAAGGGCAGACCCGACCCTGTCGGGGTGACATAGGCGCGGCCGAATTCCGCGGTGCCATGCCCGCGTTCCACCAAGCCGCCCAAGCAATGCATCATGACTTGCTGGCCATAGCAGATGCCAAGGATCGGCACGCCCATCGAGAACACCGAAGACGGCGGCATCGGCGCGCCCGGTGCAAAGACCGAAGACGGCCCGCCCGAGAAAATCACGGCCTTTGGCGCGAATTCGGCCAGAAAGGCATCGTCCACTTTGTTGAACGGGTGGATTTCACAATAAACGTTCAGCTCCCGCAGGCGGCGCGCGATCAGTTGCGTCACCTGAGAGCCGAAGTCGATGATCAAAAGGCGGTCATGATGGGTCATGCGCCCGCATACGAAGGGTCGCGCAGAATCGCAAGAGGGGAAAGCGCGAGGGCAGGGGCTCTTGCGCCTTGGCATGCATGAAACGGCGGCCCTTTGCTGCCTCCTGCTCACTGCGCAGGCATGTCGTTTTTGGGTGTTAAGTGACGGAAACAGGTCTCGGGTCAGACGGCTTTGGCGGCATAAGGGCGGCAAACACCCAAGGAGGATGAAGCATGAGCGATGTTGCGGTCGAGGGTCGCCGGGCACGCGGCGGCGGCGGTTCCGCACGGCGGGCCGAGCGGACGGCGGTTTCACTGGAAACGGCAAAGTTCATCCAGCGTAACATTCCAAATTTCGAGATTCTGAACGAAGAGGCACTGGCCATCATTGAATGGAATGCCGATACCGTTCTGGAAGAAATCGGCGTGAATTTCGTAGAGAATCCGGCGGCGCTGGCCTTGTGGAAAGCCGCAGGCGCCGATGTGCAGGGCGAGCGGGTGCGAATCCCCCGGGGGCTGGCACGAAAACTCTGCGCCACCGCGCCCTCGCGTTTTACCCAGCATGCGCGCAACCCGGCGCGCAATGTCGACATCGGCGGGCGCAATCTGGTGCTCGCCCCGGTTTACGGCCCGCCTTTCGTGCGCGACAGTGAGGGCGGTCGACGCTACGCCACGATCCATGATTTCCAGAACTTCGTGAAGCTGGGCTATATGTCCAAATGGTTGCACCATTCGGGTGGCACCGTCTGCGAGCCGACGGATGTGCCGGTGAACAAGCGCCATCTGGACATGCTGCATGCGCATATGGTGCTGTCGGACAAGCCTTACATGGGTTCGGTCACCGAACCCAGCCGTGCCGAGGATTCGGTCGAGATGTCGAAGATCCTTTTTGGGTCCGATTTCGTCGATCAGAACACGGTGATGACCTCGCTCATCAACATCAACAGCCCGCTGACCTTTGATGGCATCATGATGGGCGCGCTGGAAGTGTTTGCCCGCGCGGGTCAGGCGGCAATCATCTCGCCTTTCATCGTGGGCGGCGCGATGGCCCCGGTGACGGTGGCGGGCACGCTGACGCAGGTGCTGGCCGAAGTCTTGGCGGGCGTGGCCTATAGCCAGCTGGTGCGCCCCGGCGCGCCGGTGATCTTTGGTGCTTTTGTGACCAGCATCGACATGAACTCGGGCGCGCCCACCTTTGGCACGCCCGAAGCCGCGCATATCACCTATGGCGCGGGGCAACTCGCGCGGCGGCTGAACCTGCCTTATCGCTCGGGCGGCAGCTTCTGCGGATCCAAGCTGCCGGATGCGCAGGCCGCGTATGAGACCGCGAACAGCCTCAACATGGCCCTGTTGGCGGGCGTCAACTTCATGCTGCATGCCTGTGGCTGGCTTGAAGGCGGGCTGGTCAGTTCTTACGAGAAATTCGTGATGGACGCCGATCAGCTGGGCACCTTGCACCATCTGGCGCAAGGCGTGATGATGGACACCAATGGACAGGCGCTGGACGCGCTGCGCGAGGTCGGGCCAGGCGGCCATTTCCTTGGCTGCGCCCATACGCAAGCCAATTTCAAGTCGGCCTTTTGGCGGTCAGATCTGTTCGACTACAAGCCGTTCGAAACTTGGGCCGAAGAAGGCGCGCGCGACACGCAGGCCCTCGCGGCCGAGCGGGTCAAAAAGCAGCTGAGTGACTACCAGCAACCGACGCTGGACCCCGGCATTCGCGAAGCTTTGGATGCTTATGTGGCGCGCAAAAAGGCGTCGATGCCCGACGCCTTTATCTAGATGGGGCAGGGCGGGCGGCGGCCTCATCCTGCCCGCCCGCCGTTACCCGCGCGGAACCAGCTGTGCCTCTGCGAGCAGAGCAATGAGCACCTCGATATGGCGCGCGATTGAATAGGCGGCATCGCCCCGCCGTCGGTTCCGCTCCAGCTTGTCTTCTTGTTCGAGCAACTGGCCAACGGTCGCCTCCGGCGATGCCGGAAGGCTGACCAGACGCCGCAGATCGCGGTCGCGGCGGTAATCGGCCATGCCGAAACGGGCCGCGTGCATCAGCAAGCGGGGGCGGCGCAGATCCTCAAGCAAAGCGCGCAGGTCAGACATGGTTCACCTCGTGATTGGGTCCAAATCAGAATAAATGACGCAACTCTGCGTTGCGATTTCTGTGGATAACCGCGCGCTCGGTTCGAAATCGTTTCACTTTCTTCACCAATCATCCACAGGGCCGCCGCTATCGATCCGGGAAATTAACCAATGCGTAACCGACTCCCTTCAGGTTGTATTAACCATGATTAAGTTAGAGCACCGCAGGGCGGCCCCGGAAACGAAGATGACATCGAACCTGTCCGCTGAGTTAAGCTTTCCCGCATGGCTCCCCGACGACGTCATACTCTATCTCAACCATATCGAGGTCGGAGTGACCTATCGGGAACTGGCCCGCCGCAAAGGGGCGCATGCCTCAACGGTGATGCGCCAGATCCGCCGCTGCGAGGCCCGCCGCGAAGATCCGTTGGTGGATGAAGCCTTGGCCTTGTTGGGCAGCGATTCGATGGTTTCAGATCCAGAGGACGCCAGCGACATGACGCTCACCGTAGCCCCGAAACCCCTGCACATCGACGACGCGACGCTGTCGCGCGAGGCACGTCGCATCCTGCGACGCATGGCCGAACCCGCCGCGGTGCTGGCCATCGCGCCCGATCTGGAAAAGGCCGTGGTGCTGCGCACCTTCCCTGATGGGCAGCAGGCGCGCACAGGTGTGGTCGAACGCGCCGTCGCACAAGCCTTTGCCCTGAAGGATTGGATCGCCTGTCGCAAAAAGGGGCGGGTGACGACCTATGAGATCACGCCCGCTGGCCGCGCCGCGCTCCGACGCCTGATCGATGAAAGCGATCTCGCGCGTCAGGCGCATCACACGGATCTGTGTGAAGCGCCGATGCCTTTCGCAAGCCAGCACCGACTCTGGGACGAGCGCGTGATCGACGAGGGGGGGATCTCGCGAAAGCTGCGCTACAATCTGGCGGAAAGTCCCTTGTCGGTGCTTGGGCGGCGGCGTGACAAGGATGGAAAACCCTTTCTGGAGAACGATCTGATCCGCGCGGCCGAGCGTCTGCGCGAAGACTTCGAGGTGGCGCAGATGGGGCCGCGCGTGGCGCAGAACTGGGAGCGCTTCCTCACCGGGGGGGACCGGGGTGGCTTTCGTCCGGATGCCGGTCACGGAGAAGGCCCGACGCGCGCGCGTGAGCGTGTTGCGGCGGCCCTGCGCGATCTTGGCCCCGGTCTGGGGGATGTGGCCTTGCGCGTCTGCTGCTTCCTCGAGGGGATCGAGACCGCGGAAAAGCGGATGGGCTGGGCGGCGCGATCGGGCAAGATCGTGTTGCGCATCGCCTTGCAGCGCCTGCGCCGTCATTATGAGGACACGACCAGCGAGCGCCGCAACTTCATCGGCTGATCGACCTGCGCGCCTTGCGGCCTGCTTGGCCCTGCCATGCACGGCACGCAAGGCGCTGTCCTTGCAGCGCCGGTTGTGCGCCTCGCCCGTTCGGGCTAGATGTAGTGTCAGGCATGGCTTGGCGGAGGACCCAATGCGCGATCTGACAGTTCCCGATCAGCGGCACCCGGAAAAGGCGCACCGTCCCGACAATGCTCAGCCGAAAAAGCCCGACTGGATCCGCGTGCGCGCGCCCACGTCGGAAGGATACAAGAAAACCCGCAACATCCTGAAAGAAAAGAAGCTCGTCACCGTCTGTGAAGAGGCCGGGTGCCCCAATGTGGGAGAATGCTGGAGCCAGGGCCACGCCACCATGATGATCATGGGCGAAATCTGCACGCGTGGCTGCACCTTCTGCAACGTGGCCACCGGCAAGCCGCAAACCCTTGATGCGTTCGAGCCGGGCCGTGTGGCCCATGCGGTGGCAGAACTGGGGTTGAACCATGTGGTCATTACCTCGGTCGACCGGGACGATTTGGAAGATGGCGGGGCGGAACACTTTGCCCAAACCATCCGTGCCATCCGCCACCGCGCGCCCGCCACAACCATTGAAATCCTGACTCCCGATTTCCTGAAATGCGCGCCCTCCGCCTTGGAAAAGGTGGTCGAGGCGCGGCCCGATGTTTTCAACCACAACCTTGAAACCGTGCCCGGCCTTTACCTCGAAGTCCGCCCCGGTGCGCGCTATTTTCACAGCCTGCGCCTGCTTCAGCGGGTCAAGGAACTCGACCCGACGCTTTTCACCAAATCCGGCATCATGGTGGGCTTGGGCGAAGACCGCGCCGGCGTCTTGCAGGTGATGGACGATATGCGCAGTGCCGATATCGATTTTCTGACCATCGGCCAGTATCTGCAACCCACGCCGAAGCACCACCGGGTTGATCGTTTTGTCACCCCGGATGAGTTCAAAAGCTATGAAACCGCCGCCTATGGCAAAGGCTTCCTGATGGTCTCGGCCACACCGCTCACCCGGTCGTCTTATCACGCAGGCGATGATTTCGCGCGTCTGCGCGACGCGCGCATGGCAAAACTGGGACGCGCTTGATTGAGATAAAGGAGCCACGGGCACATTGCCCTTGCATCTTTCCCAAATACTCCCGCCGGAGGCTTTTGACCTGAGGAGACAGGCCGCAGGCCTGCGACGAGGCACATATGTTGCGCCGCAGGCGCGCCTTCAGATCCCGCGCGGTCCTCAGCGCCGCCCGTAAAGCTCTGCCGCCCGCCGCTCGAAGGCGCGCACGATACGCTGCATGGCTTCGTTGAAGACCACGCCGATGATGCCTTGCAAAATGGCATTCCGGAATTCGAAATCGACAAAGAAATCGACCTCGCAGCCGCCTTCCACCGGGCGGAATTTCCAAGTCGAACGCATATAGCGGAACGGGCCGTCCAGATATTCGGTCTCGATCCGCTGCTCTGCCGGCCACAAGACCACTCGGCTCCCGAACCGCTCGCGGAAAACCTTGAAGCTGATCACCAGATCCGCCTCCATCACCTCAGACCCATCGGCGCGCGGTTGGCGCGATCGGATCCGCGCCGCAGAATTCCACGGCAAAAACTTCGGATAAGACCCCACATCCGCCACCAGATCATACATCTGTTGCGCGCTGTAGGGCAAAAAGCGGGTTTCGGAATGGGTAGGCATCAGCAGGTCCCGTGACTCGGTCCGTGCTTTTCGATAGAAAGCGCGCAGAAATCAAGAGGACGCCATGACGCAACGACCCTATGTGATCGATCAGTTGATCAGCGCCAAATCCATCGCCGCGCGGGTCGAGGACTTGGCGCGCGAGATCACGACGCATTTTTCAGGCACGGACAAACTCGTGGTGGTGGGGCTGTTGCGCGGCTCTTTCGTCTTTATTGCCGATCTGGTGCGCGAACTCGACCTGCCGGTCGAGGTCGATTTTCTGGAAGCCTCGAGCTATGGCGATTCGATGCATTCCTCGCGAGAGGTGCGCATCCTCAAGGACTTGCGCGGCGAAATTGCCGGGCGCGATGTGCTGCTTGTGGAAGATATCGTTGATACGGGCTTCACACTCAGCCATGTGATCCACCTGCTCAAGGCGCGTGAACCTGCCCGACTCAAGGTCTGTGCCTTGCTCGACAAGCCAACGCGCCGGGAAGTGGCCGTGCGCGCCGATTGGACGGGGTTCGAGATCCCCGATGAATTTGTCGTGGGCTACGGCATCGATTTTGCCCAGCGCAACCGGAACCTGCCTTTCATCGGGAAGGTGCGCTTTACCGACGCGGCGGCATGAGCGCGACTTGGCTTTTGCGCATGGCGAAATGGGCGCGCCACCCGCCGTCTTGGGGGCGCGTCAAGCTTGTGGTCGGGGTGGTGCTCTTGTGCGTGCTTGTCTTCGCGGTCGAATCCTTTTTCGGCTGGCCAGACGTGCTGACACCGCAAAAGATCCGGCCATAAGGGGGCTGGCGAAAAGGTGATGGGCGGCACGGCGCGAATCCGCTAGCCTGCCTTTGATGATTTTCCTACAGGAGCTGTCATGCCTCGCTTGCTCTCTATCGCGCTTGGCGCCGCTCTCTTGTGCGGCGGTGCGGCTTGGGTGATGATCCGGCCGCAACCCCTTGCTGCCGATCATTATGCGGGCCTGACGGGCGATCCGGCGCGTGGAGAGGGCGTGTTCCATGCAACGGGCTGCGCCTCTTGCCACGCGGCGCCCGGCGCGAGCGGTGAGGCAAAGCTGATCTTGGCGGGTGGTCAGGCGTTTCCTTCCGAGTTCGGCACCTTCCTCGCCCCCAACATCAGCCCCGACCCCCAACAAGGCATCGGCGGCTGGTCCGTGAGCGATTTCGGCAACGCCTTGCAACGCGGCGTTTCGCCCGAGGGCGCGCATTACTATCCGGCGCTTCCCTATTGGTCTTATGCCCGGATGGAGGCGCAGGATGTTGTCGATCTTTACAGCTACGTTCAGACGCTTCCGCCAGACGCCACGCCCAGCCAGCCGCATCAGATCGGTTTTCCGTTCAACATCCGCGCCCTGCTGGGCGGATGGAAGCTTCTGAACCGCAACACTGATTTCGTGGTGCAGGGCGACCTGACCGAAGCCGAGACCCGGGGTCGTTATCTGGTGGAGGCGATGGCGCATTGCGGCGAATGCCACACGCCACGCGATGCGCTTGGCGGGCTCGACACCAGCCGCTGGCTTGCGGGCGCGCCCAATCCTTCGGGGCAGGGAACCATCCCTAACATTACCCCGGCGGCGCTGGACTGGAGCGAGGGCGAAATCGTCGCCTATCTGACCAGCGGGTTTACGCCTGACTACGATTCCGCGGGCGGCCATATGGTCCCGGTGATCGAGAACATGGCACAATTGCCCGAAAGCGATCGGGCGGCCATTGCGGCCTATCTCAAGAAGGTTCCCGCTGCCAACTAAGGCGCTGCACGCCCTTCGCGCTGTTGTCGCGGCGATAGCGCCCGTCGGGGCGCAAGAGCGCGCCGCTCAATGCTGTTGCAAGGCCGCGCCCAACAGCGCCAGTGCATGGGCCACCGTTGCCGCACGCACCTCGGCCCGGCCGATGGCCCCAAAATCAACCGTCTCGGTGCGCACGGCCTTCCCGACTTGTGCCAGACCAAAGCACACGCGGCCTTCGGGTTTGAACTCCGACCCGCCCGGTCCGGCAATTCCGGTGACCGAAACCGCCAGCGCCACACCTGCACGCTGCAAGGCGCCCGCGGCCATCTCCGCCGCAACCGCTTCGCTGACGGCGCCATGCGCCTCGAGTGTTGCGGGCAGAACCCCCAGCATCTCTTGCTTGGCGCGGTTGGAATAGCTCACATAGCCCCGGTCCACCACATCCGACGATCCCGGCACCTCGGTCAGCGCTCCGGCGATCAGACCGCCTGTGCAGCTTTCCGCAGTGGCCACCCGCACGCCCGCCGCCCGCGCCAGCGCCAGAACCTGCTCTGCCGTCATGACATCACCACCCCATGCGCCACGGCTGCCGCCACGATCACCGCGACACCCGCGAAAAGGCCTGCCCACAGATCATCCAGCATCACGCCCGCCGGATCACCGCGCCGGTCGGCCCGACCGACAAGCGACGGCTTCCATATGTCGAACAGCCGAAAGAACACAAAGGCTGCCACCCAGCCCGGATAGGCCGTCAGCCACCAATCCTGGACCCCGCGCGACCAGAAGGCCGCCGCAGGGAACAGCAGCGCAATCCATTGCCCCGCCACCTCATCAATCACGATCTCGGACGGATCATCGCCCGGCCGGTCGCGCAAGGCCTGCTGACAGGCCCAGAACCCCAGCGCCGTCACCGCCACCGTCGCCAGAACCAGCGCGGGAAACCCCAGCAGATGGTCAATCGCCAGCCCCAGCGCAAGCGCCACCGCCGAGCCCCAAGTGCCCGGCGCCGGGCGCAGCAGGCCGACATAGCCAAAGGTGGTAACGGCGCGGATCATGCGTGCACCAAGGCGCAGGTCGCCAGCGCCGCGATGCCTTCTTCCCGGCCGGTAAAGCCCAGACGCTCGGACGTGGTCGCCTTTACGCTGATCCGCTCCACCTCGACCCCCATAATCTCGGCCAGCGCCGCGCGCATCGCGCCCTGATGCGGGCCGATCTTTGGACGCTCGCACACCAAAGTCACATCACAATTGGCCAGCCGATAGCCTCGGGCGGCCACGCGCCCCATGGCGTGCCGCAGAAAGATCTGGCTGGCCGCCCCCTTCCATTGCGGGTCGCTGGGCGGGAAATGCACGCCGATATCCCCCTCGGCCAAAGCGCCATAGATCGCATCGGTCAGCGCGTGCATCCCCACATCTGCATCGGAATGGCCCAAAAGCGCCCGGCCATGCGGGACCAGAACGCCGCAAAGCCAAACACCATCCCCTTCGGTAAAGGCATGCACGTCATAGCCATTGCCCAGCCGTATCTCCATTTTGCGCCCTTTCAGGATGCGGTCCGCGCGCGCAAAATCGCCCGGATAGGTCAGTTTCAGATTGTCCTCGTCGCCGGGGACGATGGCGACCGCATGGCCCGCCCAGCGCGCCACCTCCACATCGTCGGCGGCGCCGCCCGGATGGGCGCGGTGCGCATCGCGGATCGCGTCAAAGCGAAAGCCTTGCGGGGTCTGGGCGCGCCAGAGCCCGTCGCGCGACGCGGTGGCCTCCACCACCGTGTCGCCGCGCCACAAGGCATCCGTGACGGGAAGCGCAGGGGCCGCCCCCACGGTGTCATCCAGCGCTGCCAGCACCGCACCGATCACCTGCGGCGACACCAAGGGCCGCGCCCCATCATGGATCAGCACCTTGGTCACGCCTTGCCCGTCAAGCCACTCCAAGGCGTTGCGCACAGATCCCGCCCGTGTGTCGCTGCCGTCCACCATCGGCAGGCCAAAACCTGCGGCACGGGCCCGGTCCTCGGGGTGGATCACCAGAACCACGCGGTCGACCTGGCCCGCGAAAGCGCGGATCGTATGGGCCAGAACCGGCGCCCCTGCGAGATCCTGCCACTGTTTGGGCAGATCCCCTCCGGCCCGGGTGCCGCGTCCGGCGGCGACGATGATGGCGGCTGTGGTCATGGGCACCTCTTTGTCCTCTTGCTTAAATCAGGGGGAAGACTTCCGCAACGTGCGCATAAACCGCGCGATTTTGCCTAAATTTTGTGCGGTGCATGTTTTTCAACCGTTTTAAAGTGGGTCTGGCTTTGTTATCCCCGCAAAACAAGATTACCTCGCCTCATGGCGCATAAGGATTGTGCAATTGGCCCTCACGCTCGATCAGCTTGTCATCGACCCACCGGTGCTTCTGGCGCCCTTGGCGGGCATCACCGATCTGCCGTTTCGGCGGATGGTGGCGCGGTTCGGGGCTGGTCTTGTGGTGTCCGAGATGATTGCCAGTGAAGATGTGATGCGCGCGCAGCCGCTTGCGCGCGCCAAGGCAGAGCTGGGCTTTGGCGAGGCCGCCACGTCTGTGCAACTCGCCGGGCGCGATCCCTATTGGATGGCCGAAGCCGCGCGCTATGCCGAAGGACAAGGCGCGCGGGTGATCGACATCAACATGGGCTGCCCCGCCAAGCGCGTGACGGCGGCGGGAGGCAACGGTGCCTGCGGCTCGGCCTTGATGCGCGAACCTGATCTGGCGGTCGCGCTGATCGAGGCGGTGGTGGGCGCAGTCTCGCTGCCGGTGACCTTGAAAACCCGGCTGGGTTGGGACCGCGATAGCCTGAACGCCCCCGAGATCGCCAAGCGGGCCGAGGCGGCGGGCATCCGCATGATCACCATTCACGGGCGCACCCGCCAACAGTTCTACAAAGGCAGCGCCGATTGGGCGGCCATCCGCGCCGTGAAAGAGGCTGTCGACATTCCGGTGATTGCCAACGGCGACATCGTCGATGCGGGCACAGCCGCACAGGCCTTGTCGCAATCAGGCGCCGATGGCGTGATGGTGGGGCGCGGCGCCCAAGGGGCGCCTTGGCGCCTCGCCCAGATCGCGCATGCGCTCTATGGGACGCCCGCGCCAGAGGTGCCGGAAGGTGCGGCACGGGCAGAGCTGATGATCGAACATTATGAGGCGCAACTGGCCTTTTATGGCCGTGACCTTGGCGTCAAGACCGCGCGCAAACATCTCTCATGGTATCTTGAAGAGGCAGGAGCCGTGTCGCAGCGCAGTCAGATCGTCACAAGCGACGATCCTGCGCAGGTGATCCGCCTCATCCGCGCCAGCTTTGCCGAACCCGGAAAGGCCGCCGCGTGACCCCGTATCGCACGCCATACCCGGTGCCGGGGGTGATCTGGGCCAGCCTGCCAATCCCTGCGCTGCTGATCGGACCCGATGGCCGCATCACCGAAGTGAACCCCGCCGCCGAGACTTTTCTCAACGCCTCGTCACGCTCGCTCATGGAGCAGCCTGTGCTGGACCGTCTCTCGATCGACGCCCCGATGGAAGAGGCTTTCCTGCGCGCCCGCGCCAACCAGTCCACCATCTTCATCAATGACATTGACGTGACCACGGGCGAGCGCGCCCCTGTGCAGTGCAATGTGCAGGTGGCGCCGATGCATGACAATTCGGACTACCTGATGCTGCTGATCAGCCCGCGCGACATCGCCGACCGCCTGGGGCGGTCGATGAGCGTGAAGTCGGCGGCCAAGTCTGCCATCGGGATGGCCGAAATGCTGGCGCATGAGATCAAGAACCCGCTCGCCGGAATCTCCGGCGCGGCGCAGCTGATCAGCATGAATGCCAACAGTGAAGATCGGGAGCTGACCGATCTGATCGTCGAGGAAACCCGACGCATCGTGAAGCTTCTGGAACAGGTCGAGCAATTCGGGAACTTGCGCCCCCCGGATCGGCGACCGGTGAACATTCATGACGCGCTGGACCGCGCCCGCAAATCGGCCATGGTGGGTTTTGCCGCGCATATGCAGATCATCGAGGATTACGACCCTTCCTTGCCGCCCACATTGGCGGACCCGGATCAGCTCATGCAGGTGTTTCTGAACCTGATCAAGAACGCCGCCGAAGCCAGCAAAGGGCAGGCGGGCACCATTCGGCTGCGCACCTTCTACGATCTTTCGCTGCGCTTGCGGCGGAAAAGCGGCTCGCCTTCGGTCTTGCCGCTGACGGTCGAAATCATTGACGACGGACCGGGCATTCCGCCGGAAATCGCCGCCGATATCTTTGAACCCTTTGTTTCAGGACGCGAAAACGGCACAGGGCTTGGCCTTGCGCTGGTGTCCAAGATCATTTCCGACCACGAAGGCTGGGTCCAAGTGGATTCAGTGCCCGGGCGCACCGCGTTTCGCGTCTCGCTCCCCGTGGCCCCCAAGAAGATGGAGAAAAGCTGATGGACGGCACTGTTCTGGTGGCAGATGACGACCGCACGATCCGCACCGTGCTGACACAGGCATTGACGCGCGCCGGATGCAAGGTGCACGCGACGTCGAGCCTGATGACCCTGATGCGCTGGGTCGAAGAAGGGAAAGGCGATCTCGTCATCTCCGATGTGATCATGCCCGATGGCAACGGTCTGGATGCACTGCCGCGCATCGGCAAGATGCGCCCCGGCCTGCCGGTGATTGTGATTTCCGCCCAAAACACCATCATGACCGCGATTCAGGCCGCCGAGGCCGAAGCCTATGATTACCTCCCCAAGCCTTTTGATCTGCCCGATCTCATGAAGCGCTCGGCCCGCGCGCTCGAGATGAAGCGCCGTGCGCCGAAAATCCCGGTTCAGCCCTTGAAAGACCCCGGGGATGATCTGCCGCTCGTCGGGCGCACCCCGGCAATGCAAGCTTTGTATCGGCTTGTGGCGCGCGTGATGAACACCGATCTGGCGGTGCTGGTCACTGGCGAATCGGGCACCGGAAAAAGCCTGATCGCACGTGCGATCCACGATTTCTCGGACCGCCGCAGCCAACCCTTCGTGGTGGCACAGGCCGCGGATCTGCAAGGGATGGAGGGACCGTCCTCGCTTCTGGCCCGGGCGCGCGGCGGCAGCCTCGTGTTCGATGAGGTGGCCGATTACGACGATGACACTCAAGCCCGCATCGTGCGCATGCTGGATCTGATGGGAGACGGCGCGCCCCGCATCATGGCCACCAGCCAAGTCGATCTTTCCGCCCGGATGGAAGCGGGCGCCTTCCGTCAGGATCTTTACTACCGCTTGTCCGGCGTCACGCTGCATGTCCCTTCCTTGCGCGAGCGCGTGGACGACATCCCCCTCTTGGCAGATCACTTTCTGACCCGGGGCGAGCGTGACATGGGGGCCGTTCGGCGACTGTCGCATGATGCGCGCGATCTGGTGCGCGGCTATTCTTGGCCGGGCAACGTGCGTCAGCTTGAAAACACCCTGCGTCGCCTGATGGTCACCTCATCCGAGGCGGAAATCAGCCGTCAGGAGGTTGAAGCGGTGTTGGGCAATCAGCCCGTGATGGAACCGCTGAAAGGCGGCGGCGAGAATGAAAAGCTCTCGGCCTCGGTAGCCCGTCACCTGAAGCGCTACTTTGATCTGCACGGCGGGCACCTGCCGCCGGCAGGGGTGTATCAGCGGATCCTGCGTGAGGTGGAGATGCCGCTGATCGAGATTGCCTTGGATGCAACAGCAGGAAATCAGGCCAAATGTGCCGATCTCCTCGGCATCAACCGCAATACCTTGCGCAAGAAGATCACCGACCTCGATATCCGCGTGACACGGAGGCGCAAGCTGATGTAAAACCGCAACATAAAGCGTGTCGCTTCCGCCCTGTGGCGGAATGCACACCATATGTGGCGGAACAGGCACGCTTTGGGCGTGCCTGCATCGGGGGCGAGGCAAGTGCAGCGTGCGTTGGGATCAGCGGCCTGGGATCGGCTGGCGCGCTTGCGCCGGCAGCGCCGAGTCCAAACAGCCACGACCTTCGGACTGGTGTTTCTGGGCCCTCTGCTGGCGGTGATGACCTTCCTCACCTTGGGGCCTTTCAGCCAAGGGTCGAACAGCCCGACCTTGCGCCTGATCCTGCTTGCCGACATGGTCTATATCTTGGTGGTCGCGGCCTTGGTTCTGGCGCGGGTGGCGCGCCTTGTCGCCGATCGGCGCAGCCAATCCGCCGGGTCACGCCTTCACCTGCGCCTGTCCGGCGTGTTTGCCTTGGTCGCGCTGGTGCCCACCGTTCTGGTGGCGGTGTTTGCCGTTCTCACCGTGAACATCGGGCTGGAGGGCTGGTTCTCCGACCGTGTGCGCTCTGTCGTGGGAAGCTCATTGTCGGCGGCACAAGCCTATGACCGTCAAAGCCGTGAAGACTTGATCGAAGATGCCACCAGCCTTGCGGCTTATTTGAATGTCGCCAAGCAATCGACGTTTTTCCTGCCTGATGATGGGTTGCGGCCGCTGCTTTCACAGGGTCAGGCTTTGGTGCAGCGCGGCCTGAAAGAGGCCTTTCTGATCGATGGCGCGGGCACGCTGCTGACGCGGGGGCAGCGTTCCTACCTGTTCGATTTCGAAACGCCGCCCATCGAAGCCCTCACACGCGCCCGCACCGAAGGCCCGCAACTCATCGAAGATTGGGCCAATGATGAATTTCGTGCCGTGGTGGCGCTGGATGCCTTTGTCGATCGCTACCTTTACGTCAGCCGCACGGTTGACGGACAGCTTTTGTCCTTGCTCGATTCCACGCGCGAAACGGTCCGGCTTTACAATCAGCTGGAGGCAGACCGGGGCAGGGTGCTGCTGAACTTCGGTCTGATCTATCTGGGCTTTGCGATCATCCTTATTCTCGCCGCCACTTGGATGGGCCTGTGGTTCGCCGAACGTCTGTCAAAACCCGTTGGTCGTCTGGCGGGCGCCGCGCAGCGCGTGGGCGGTGGCGACCTTGATGTGCAGGTCAAGGAGGAGCCCGGCGATGACGAGATTGCGATGCTGGGCCGCCTGTTCAATCAGATGACGCGCCAATTGAAAGGCCAACGCGAAGCCTTGATGGACGGGCACAGGCAAACCGAACGCCGACGGCGCTTGTTTGATTCCGTCCTCTCCAACGTCACCGCAGGGGTGATCGGGCTGGGGTCGGACGGCAAGATTGATTTTGTGAACCGGGCCAGCGAGCGTTTGCTCGACATGGCCAGTGGCGGGGAAGACCTGTCTCTTTCGGATGCGGTGCCAGAATTCGCGCCGCTGTTCGAGAGGCTGCGGGAAAGCAACGCGGCGGCCGTGCAAGAAGAGGTGCGCCTGACCCGCAAGGGCAAGTTGGAAAGCCTGCTTGTGCGCATGAGCGTGCGGCGCAGCGATACCGGACGGCTGGAAGGCTATGTCGTGGCCTTCGACGATGTGACAGAGCTGGTCTCGGCCCAGCGCATGGCCGCTTGGGGCGATGTGGCGCGCCGGATCGCGCATGAAATCAAGAACCCGCTCACCCCGATTGCCCTTTCAGCGGAACGGATCAAACGCAAATTCCGTGATCAGGTGGCTCAGCCTGCGGATCTGGAGCAGTATACAGATGTTATTGTAAGGCAAACCAATGACTTGCGCCGCATCGTTGATGAGTTTTCCAAATTCGCGCGCATGCCGGAACCGGATCGGCGAGAAACCGATGTCACCCGTCTTTTGCGCGATGCGGTCACTTTGCAAGAAAGTGGGCAACCGCAGGTTCAATTCGCGGTCCAGATCCCGACGGAGCCGATGCTGCTTGAGGTCGATGCGACCATGATCACGCAAGCGCTCACAAATCTGATCAAGAACGCCGGGGAAGCAATTGAAACCCTTCACGAAAAAGGCGCGCCTGATGGTCATGTGCCCGAGATCAGGGTGCAGATGGACCCCGATGATGAGGGCGTGACGATCCGCATCATGGACAATGGCATCGGCCTGCCGCCGGATCGCGCGCGGCTGTTCGAACCCTATGTGACGACCCGAGAAAAAGGCACGGGTCTGGGTCTTCCGATCGTGAAGAAGATCATAGAAGAACACGGTGGCCAGCTGTCGTTGCTGGACGCCCCTCTATTCGAAGGAAACGCCCATGCGGGCGCGATGGCGGAAATCCGTCTGCCACGCCTGACCCGCAGGCGCACACGCAACAACATGGTCGCACAGGGCCAGGGAGGCTGAGATGAGCATTCTGATCGTCGACGACGAAAAAGACATCCGTGAACTGATTGGAGACATTCTGAAGGACGAAGGCTATGCCGTTCGTCTTGCAGGAAATTCCGATGATGCCATGGCCGAGATCAATGCCGATCCGCCCAGTTTGATGATCTTGGACATCTGGCTGAAAGACAGCCGGATGGACGGCATCGACATTCTGAAAACGGTCAAGCGCGACAATCCCGATGTGCCGGTGGTCATCATCTCGGGCCATGGCAATATCGAAATCGCCGTCGCGGCGATCAAGCAGGGCGCCTATGACTTCATCGAAAAGCCGTTCAACATCGACCAGTTGATGGTTGTTGTCAGCCGGGCCATGGAGACCAGCCGTTTGCGCCGCGAAAATGCCGATCTGCGTCGGCGTGAAGTGACGAGCGCGGAAATGCTGGGCTCAAGCCCCGCCTTTCGTGCGCTCAAGGCCCAGCTGGAGAAAGTGACCAAGTCGAACGGACGGGTGATGCTCACCGGGCCTTCGGGCAGCGGCAAGGAAATGGCCGCGCGTTTCATCCACTCGAACTCGAACCGCGCCTCGGCGCCCTTTGTGTCGGTCTCGTCCGCCACGGTGGAGCCCGACCGCATGGAAGAGGTGCTGTTCGGTCGTGAAACCGCCGAACGCGGAATCGAAAAAGGCCTGCTGGAACAGGCGCATGGCGGCGTTGTCTATTTCGACGAAGTCGCCGACATGCCAGTGGGCACCCAATCCAAGATCCTGCGGGTTCTGGTGGAACAGCAGTTCACCCGTGCGGGCGGCACCGATAAGGTTCGGGTGGACCTGCGCGTGATCTCGTCGACCACACGCGATCTGCGTGCGGAAATCGCCGCCGGTCGCTTCCGGCAAGAGCTTTATGACCGCTTGAATGTCGTGCCGATCCCGGTCCCCAGTCTGGAAGAGCGGCGTGAGGATATCCCCGAGCTGACACGCCATTTCATTGATCTTTTCCACCGCACCCAAGGCCTCCCCTTGCGTCAGGTCACCCAAGAGGCCGAGGCCATGCTGCAAACCACCGCATGGCCCGGCAACGTGCGGCAGTTGCGCAACGTGATCGAACGCGTGCTGATCCTTGGCGAGGGGTCGGGGCCGATCGAAGCCAGCGAACTGCCGGGACAAGAAGCGGCGGTTGAAGGCAACGGTCGGTTGGTCTTGGGCGGCGCCATGGCCACGCTCCCCTTGCGCGAGGCGCGCGAGGTGTTCGAGCGCGAGTATCTCCTGACACAGATCAATCGCTTTGGCGGCAACATCAGCCGCACGGCGAATTTCGTCGGCATGGAACGCAGCGCACTGCACCGCAAGCTGAAATCTTTGGGCGTGGTGACCACCGCCAAATCTGGCGGACGGTCAGCCCATTTCGACGATCTGGACGAGGAGGACGAGGGCTGAGCTGGCCGACATTGACCCCGGCGCTGCCTTCTGCGATGCAAGGGCGGCGTGGCGGGGTCAGACGTCCCGCGCCATTCATAAGGGGCTGACATGAAGGTCATCATCTGTGGCGCGGGTCAGGTTGGCTGGCAAATCGCGCGCCAGTTGTCCAGCGAACGCAATGACGTAACGGTGGTCGACGTGAACCCCGATCTCGTGCGCCGGGCAACCGACACGCTAGACGTCCAAGGCATCGTGGGGTTCGCCTCTTTCCCCGATGTGCTCGAACGCGCAGGCGCGCGCGACGCCGATCTGATCATCGCCGCCACCTATTCCGATGAAGTGAACATGGTCACCTGTCAGGTGGCGCATTCGGTGTTTTCGGTTCCCCGCAAGATCGCGCGGTTGCGGGCGCAGAATTATCTGGATGCGCTTTATTCCGATCTCTACCGCCGTGATCATTTGCCCATCGATGTGGTGATCAGCCCGGAACGCGAAGTGGCCGAGGCCGCGCTTCAGCGCCTCGCCGCGCCTTCGACCTTTGACACCGAAAGTTTCATGCTGGGCCGTGCGCAGCTTCTGGGCATCGCGCTCGATGAAGATTGCCCGGTGCTCAACACACCGTTGCGGCAGCTGAATGATCTGTTCTCCACCCTGCGCGCCATCGTGGTGGGGGTCCGCCGTGAAGGAAGGCTCTTTGCCCCCGATCCGGGCGACCAGCTGTTTGCGGGCGATCAGATCTATGTCTTCACCCATTCGGAAGACGTCAACCGCGCCTTGGAAATCTTTGGGAAGAAAACCAAAAAGCAGGAACGGATCGTCATCATCGGCGGTGGCAATGTGGGCTTGGGCGTGGCCCGCACGCTCGAGGCGCGCAGCGACCGCGTTCGCGCCAAGATCATCGAAAAGTCACGTCCCACCGCCGAACGCGCCGCTGACAGTCTGGAGCGCACCATCGTTCTGCATGGCGACGGCATGGATATGGACGTGCTGCTCGAAGCCGCCATCGACCGCGCCGATGCGGTGCTGGCCGTGACCGATGATGACAAGACCAACCTTCTGGTGGCCGTGCGCGCCAAACAGGCCGGGTGCAGCATGGCCATCGCCTTGGTCAACGACCCCACGCTCGCCCCCTTGATGGGGCCGCTCGACATCGACGCCTACATCAACCCGCGTGCTACCACTGTCTCCTCTATCCTGCGCCACATCCGCCATGGCCGCGTGCGGGCCGTCTATTCCATCGGGGATGCCGAAGCCGAGATGATCGAAGCGCAAATCCTCTCGACCAGCTCGCTTGCCGGCAAGATGATCCGGGAAATCGATTTCCCCGAAGGTGTGCTGGTCGGCGGCGTGATGCGCGGCGAAAAGGTGATGAAACCCACGGCGGAATTGCGACTGGAGTCGGGCGATGTGATCGCCTTGTTTGCGATGGCGCCCGATGTGCGGGAGGTGGAGCGGCTGCTGCAGGTCTCCATCGACTTTTTCTGATGAGCCTGCGCGATCGCCTGTTGGCGGCGCCCCTTCTGGTCACCTTGTCCGCCCTGTCCGGGGCGGCCATGTTCCTGCCCGCCGCCCATGCCACACTGACCGGCCTGCACCGTGTCGCACAGGGGTTCTTCTATTCCGGCGTCTTGGTGCTGATCCTGTCTGGCATGGTCTGGTTGGCCACCTCGAACTGGCAGCCGCGCAATCTTGCCCGCAGCCAGTTGGGCTCTCTGGTCGGGGCCTACGCGCTGATGCCGGTGATTTTCGCGGTGCCGCTCACGCAGGCGCTGCCCGATACCAGCTTCACCAACGCTTGGTTCGAGATGGTGTCCTCTTTCACCACCACCGGCGCCAGCCTGTATGATACGCCGGGTCGCCTGTCACCACCCTTGCATCTGTGGCGTGCCACTGTTGGCTGGCTGGGCGGGTTGTTCATTCTGGTCACCGCCACCGCCATCCTGGCTCCGATGAACTTGGGTGGGGTCGAGGTCATGTCGGGCCGGGCCCCGGGGCGTGGCGCCGAGGGGCTGAGCCAGATCACCCGCGTCGCGGATCCTTCGCAACGGTTTCTGCGCTACACCCTGCTTCTGTTTCCGATCTACGCGGGCCTCACGCTTCTGCTCTGGTTGCTCCTGATGATCGCAGGGGAGGTGAACCTTCTGGCGCTGATCCATGCCATGGGCACGCTGTCCACCTCCGGGATTGGCATGGATGATGATCTCAGCGGTCTGAGAACCGGGCTGGTCGGAGAGGCGTTGATCGTTCTGTTCCTGATGCTTGCCGTCACCCGGCGGTTTCTGCCCGGCACCCAGTTTGTTCTGATGCAAGGTCCGCTGCGCCGTGACCCCGAGGTGCGGTTGGCGGTTGTGCTGGTGGCGCTGACAACCGCGGTGCTGTTCTTCCGGCATTTCATCGGCGCGATCGAGGTCGCGGCGACCGATGATGCCGACTCTGCCTTCCGGGCGTTGTGGGGCACCTTTTTCATGGCGCTCAGCTTTCTCACGACCACAGGCTATGAATCCGGGGAATGGGCGGCCGCGCGCAGCTGGTCTGGTCTGCCCAGTCCGGGTCTCGTGCTCTTGGGTTTGGCCATCATCGGGGGCGGCGTCGCAACCACGGCGGGCGGCGTCAAACTGCTGCGCGTCTATGCACTGTTCCGCCACGGGCAGCGTGAACTGGAAAAACTGATCCACCCATCTTCGATTGGGGGGCAAGGTCAGCTGGCGCGACGTTTGCGGCGCGAAGGCGCCTATTTCGCGTGGTTGTTTTTCATGCTCTTCGCCCTGTCCATAGCGGTCAGCACCGCAGCCCTCTCCTTGATGGGCCTGCCGTTCGAGGATGCGCTGGTGCTCACGCTGGCAGCCTTGTCCACCACGGGCCAGCTCGCCGACCTCGCGGGCGCGGCTCCCATCCGCTACGCCGACCTCGACACGATGGCCAAGGTGTTTCTGGCGATGGTGATGGTGGTTGGAAGGCTCGAGACTTTGGCGCTTTTGGCCCTCTTGGCCCCGGCAAGTTGGCAACGCTAAGAGATGCATCTGTAACGGACTGTTTTTTGGGCTGGAATCTCGCCGTTTCCCGTCCCATACTGCCCGCCAATGCGCCAGCGGCACCCATAAAAGCCGAGGGACAGGGACAAAGACGCGCAATATTAAGGGCACGAAGAGAATGGCCGGTGATAAACAGAACTTGCAGGATGCTTTCCTGAACCATGTCCGGAAGGCAAAGGTTCCTGTGACGATTTTCCTGATCAACGGGGTGAAGCTGCAAGGCGTTATCACCTGGTTTGACAACTTTTGCGTTTTGCTGCGCCGCGATGGCCAGTCGCAGCTTGTCTACAAGCACGCGATTTCCACCATCATGCCGGGCGCCCCGATCAACCTTTATGAAGGTGAAGACTGATTTCTGATCTTCCAGAAGACCCCGAGGATGACGAGATCTGGCCCGATCTGGGCTCAGGGATCGATGCCTACGAAAGCGAAAGCCCCGCGATGCGGGCTTTCGTCCTGCACCCGGACATAAAATCCAACCCGTCGCGCCGCTTGCCGGAACACGGGCTGGCCGAGGCGGTCAGCCTTGCTGCGGCCCTTCCCGCCATGGAGGTTGTCGGGGCCGAGGTGGTGCGCCTGCCGCGCCTTCATCCGGGCATGCTGTTCGGCTCGGGCAAGGTCGAAGAGCTGGCCGCCCGCTTCAAGGCGCTGGATGTGGGATTGGTGCTGGTCGATGGGCCAGTCTCGCCCGTGCAACAGCGCAATCTTGAAAAGGAATGGGGCGTCAAGCTGCTGGACCGCACCGGCTTGATCCTCGAGATCTTCGCCGATCGCGCCCGCACCCGCGAGGGGGTGTTGCAGGTGGAACTGGCCGCTCTGTCCTATCAGCGCACGCGCTTGGTGCGTGCCTGGACCCACCTGGAACGCCAGCGGGGCGGCTTTGGCTTCGTCGGCGGTCCGGGGGAAACCCAGATCGAGGCAGACCGCCGCGCCATCGACGATCAGGTGCTGCGGCTCAAGCGTCAACTGGCCAAAGTGGTGAAAACCCGCGAATTGCACCGCGCCGCGCGCAAGAAAGTGCCCTTTCCGATCGTGGCGCTGGTCGGCTACACCAACGCGGGCAAATCGACCTTGTTCAACCGGGTGACAGGGGCCGATGTGCTGGCCAAGGACATGCTCTTTGCCACGCTGGATCCCACAATGCGCGCCATGGTTCTTCCGGCCCTCAGCGGCGGCGTCGGGCGCAAGATCATTCTGTCCGATACCGTGGGCTTCATCTCGGACCTGCCCACCCAACTGGTCGCCGCCTTCCGCGCCACGCTGGAAGAGGTTCTGTCGGCCGATCTCATCGTGCATGTGCGCGATATCGCCCATCCGGAATCGGCGGAGCAGGCGGCGGATGTGGTCGACATCCTGAACGCGCTCGGCGTGAACAAGGCCACACCGATGCTCGAGGTCTGGAACAAGCTCGATCTGGTTGAGGGGTCCGCACGCGAGGCGCTGGCCACGCAAGCGCAGCAGCGCGAAGAGGTGCTGGCCGTCTCGGCGCTCACCGGTGAGGGTGTGGCCGAATTGCTCGACCGCATCTCGCAGACCTTTGACGAGGAAACCACACAGCGCGAACTCACCTTGCCGTTCAGCGAGGGAAAACGCCACGCCTGGCTGCATGCTCAAGGCGTGGTGGAAGCGGAAAGCCAGGATGAAACCGGCTGGACTCTGTCCTTGCGCTGGACAGCGCGTCAGGAAAAGCGGTTCCGCGACCTTTAGCGTCGCTGCCCTGCCACAGGGTCGACGGGGGCTGCCCGCCCCCGCGGCCTTCCCCCGGGGATATTTATGAACAGATGAACACTGCATCTCTTTGCTCTCATCTGTTCACAAACATCCTCGGGGGGTGCGGGGGGCAGACAGCCCCCCGGCGCCGCTGGCCACAAAGGCTGCCATTTCCGCTTGCATCCCTCTCGGACCCGTGAAACAGGGAACCGCCAAACGATCACTCCTAAGGAGGCTCCCATGGAGATTCGCGAGGCCCTTACATTTGATGATGTCCTGCTGGTTCCGGCTGCCTCTTCGGTGCTGCCGTCGGATGCGGACACGTCGACCTATGTCACCAAATCGATCCGCATGAACATCCCGCTCTTGTCCAGCGCGATGGACACGGTCACCGAAGGTCGCATGGCGATTGCCATGGCACAGGCCGGTGGCATCGGGGTGATCCACCGCAATCTTGATCTCGAGGCGCAGGCGCGCGAGGTGCGGCGGGTCAAACGGTTCGAATCGGGGGTGGTTTACGCGCCCATCACCCTGACCCCCGATCAGACCTTGGCCGATGCGAAGCTCTTGATGGAGCGCTACAACATCACAGGCTTTCCCGTGGTGGACGGGCAAGGGCGGGTGCTGGGGATCGTCACCAACCGCGACATGCGGTTCGCCAGCGATGACAAGACGCCAGTCTCGGTGATGATGTCTTCCGAAAATCTGGCCCTGCTTCACGAGCCGGTGGACCGCGAACAGGCGATCAGCCTGATGAAGGCGCGCCGGATTGAAAAGCTTCTGGTCACCGATGGCAGCGGCAAACTGACGGGCCTGCTGACGCTCAAGGACACCGAGAAATCGGTCCTGAACCCCAATGCCTGCAAGGATGCGATGGGGCGGCTCCGGGTGGCGGCCGCCAGCACTGTGGGGGATGCCGGGTTCGAGCGCAGCCAAGCGTTGATCGAGGCCGGGGTGGATATGGTGGTGATCGACACCGCCCACGGCCATTCCGAGGGCGTGGCACGCGCAGTCGAGCGCATCAAGAAGCTTTCCAATGATGTTCAGGTCGTCGCAGGCAATGTGGCGACCGCCGAAGCCACCCGCGCCCTGATCGGGTCTGGCGCGGATGCGGTGAAAGTTGGCATCGGCCCCGGCAGCATCTGCACCACCCGGATCGTTGCGGGCGTCGGTGTGCCGCAGTTGACCGCGATCATGGATTCGGCCCGGGCCGCGGGCGACATTCCGGTGATCGCCGATGGCGGCATCAAATATTCTGGTGATTTCGCCAAGGCCATCGCGGCGGGCGCGTCTTGCGCCATGGTGGGCAGCGCGATTGCCGGTACCGACGAATCGCCCGGTGAAGTGATCCTGTGGAACGGCCGCTCCTATAAATCCTACCGGGGCATGGGGTCGCTGGGGGCCATGGCGCGCGGCTCTGCCGACCGCTATTTCCAGAAGGACGCCGCGTCCGACAAGCTGGTGCCCGAAGGCATCGAAGGTCAGGTGCCTTACAAGGGATCGGCGGCGCAGGTGCTTCACCAGATGGTCGGCGGCTTGCGCGCCGCCATGGGTTACACGGGCTGCGCCACTGTGGCCGAGATGCGCAGCCAGTGTCAGTTCGTGCGGATCACCGGTGCGGGGCTCAAGGAGTCGCATGTGCATGATGTGCAGATCACGCGGGAAAGCCCGAACTACCGGGTCGGATGATGTGTCAGCCGTCTTTTTTGGGTGAGGGGGCGCGGCCATGACTCCCGCCGCCCGAATGTCCGCAGCGATTGAGGTTCTGGACCGTATTCTGGCCGGCGCGCCCGCTGAGCAGGCTCTGACAAACTGGGGCCGGGCGAGCCGCTTTGCCGGTTCGGGCGACCGCAGCGCGGTGCGCGATCTGGTCTATGATGCCTTGCGCTGTCGTCGCTCTTACGCGGCCTGGGGCGGTGCAGACACTGGCCGAGGCTTGATGCTGGGCGCCTTGCGGGCGGCAGGCACCGATCCGGCGACGCTCTTCACTGGTCTCGCGCATGCGCCTGCGCCAGAGCACGCTGGCGAAAGCGGCGCGGCGCCGGTGGGCGCCGCCGCTCTGGATTTGCCGGACTGGCTGCTTCCCCGGTTGGAAGCGGCCCTCGGGCCAGATCTCCGTCCGGTGGCATTGGCTCTGCGCGAGCGGGCGCCGGTGTTTCTGCGGGTCAATCTTCGGCGCGCCACTCCGGCGCAGGCGATTGCCGCCTTGCAGGCGGATGGCGTGGAGGCCGTGGCGCATCATCTGGCCGAGACCGCCTTGCTGGTTACATCGGGCGCGCGCAAAGTGCAGTCGGGCCAAGCCTATCTTTCGGGCCTTGTCGAATTGCAGGACGCCGCATCCCAAGCTGTGGTCAGCGCGCTGCCCTTGCAAGACGGGATGCGGGTGCTGGATCACTGCGCAGGCGGCGGGGGCAAAACCCTCGCCATGGCGGCCCGCGCGAACCTGTCGCTTTTCGCACATGATGTTTCGCCCTCTCGCATGCGGGATCTGCCCCAGCGGGCCGCGCGCGCCAAGGTCAAGGTGACGCTGACTGATCATCCCGAGTCCCTTGCGCCTTTCGATCTGGTCTTGGCCGATGCGCCCTGTTCTGGATCAGGCAGCTGGCGGCGGGACCCCCAAGGCAAATGGGCGCTCACGCCCGAGCGTCTGACACAGATCACGGCCGTGCAGGATCAGATCCTTGACCGCATCGCACCCATGGTCGCGCCTCAGGGCGTGCTGGCCTATGTGACCTGTTCCTTGCTGCAAGAAGAGAATGAGGATCGCATCGCGGCCTTTCTCGCGCGCCATCCGGATTGGCAGCTGATCCAAAGCCAGCGCTTCACGCCGCTCTCCGGCGGGGACGGGTTCTTTGCAGCACAGTTGACGCAAATGAGGCGCTGATCTACACAACTTCAGGTCGTAATGAGCTTCTGCCTGCAGCGCAGTTAAGGGCGCCTTAACGATTGCCATGCACTGCTGGTCCGGAAGGGTTGACCGGATGGGGTGCGGCGTGCTGTCGGGTATCGATGAAGGGACCGAGATCGTTTCAGCGACCCGTGGGATCGCCGCGCGCTGGCGGCTTCTCGCCGCAGCGGCCTTGGCGGCGCTGCTGGCATCTGGCTTCGCCGCTGATCCTTCCATGCGCATCGCGGCCGCTGTCGTTGCACTGACGCTCACGGCGCTTTTGCTTATCCTCTGGGGCATTCTCTTTCTGGCGGGCCGGGCCGACAAGGGGGCCGAGCGTGCGGTGGCTCAGTTGGTGGGCCAAGATGCCACCCCTTGTCTGACAACGGATGCGCAGGGCCAGATCCATTATCGCAACGCCGCAGCACAGGCGCGCTTCGGTCTGGCCGTGACCACGCTGATGGCCGCCTTGCAGGATCATTTCGCAAGCCCGGCTTCCGTTTTGTTCCGCCTGCAATCCCGGGCCACCGCCTCCGGCGCCGCGCGCGAAGATGTGGTGACCCGGCGCGGCCACTCGCGCCTTTCCGTGCACCGTGTCGCCGAAGGCCGGTTCCTGTGGCGGCTCGAGGAATTTGTGGAACGCGGCGCCGGCGGGCGCGGCGCCGAGACGCTCAGTCTTCCCATGATGATCGTCAACAAAATGGGCGTTGTGCTCTTCACCAACGAAGCGATGCGCCGTCTGCTGGGGGGGCGGCCCAAGCGGTTGGACCGCGTGTTCACCACCCCCAATCTGCGCAGCGGCGAAGAGCTGGAGGTGGCGGGCATCGATGGCCCGGTGAGGGCGATCTTGGCCGAAATACCCGGTGCGGGGGAGCGGCGCGAGATTTATCTTTTGCCTGTTGGCACGGGGCCAACGGCAGGGCAGATCATGGAGAATTTTGAAGGCTTGCCCGTGGCCTTGCTGCGTTTTGATGCAAATGGCCAGCTGCAAGCCGCCAACCGCGACGCCCGCGAAGTGTTTGATCTCGATGTTGATGCGCGCCCGATGTTTCACGACCTATATGAAGGCCTTGGTCGCTCGGTGCTCGATTGGCTTGGGGATATCGTTGCCGAGCGGCATGGCGGCGGCTCTGAGGTCTTGCGCGCCCGCATCGGCCAGCCCGATGCTTTCCATCAGGTGACGCTGCGGCGCTTTGTGGATCACGGGCGCCCCGGGGTGCTGGCGGTCGTTCAGGACGCAACCGCGATGAAGCTGCTTGAGGCGCAGTTTGTGCAAAGCCAGAAGATGCAGGCCATCGGGCAATTGGCGGGCGGCATCGCGCATGACTTCAACAATCTGCTCACCGCGATTTCCGGACATTGCGATCTGCTGCTGCTCCGCCATTCGCATGAAGACAAGGACTTTGCCGATCTGGCGCAGATCAACCAGAACGCCAACCGCGCCGCCGCTTTGGTGGGCCAGCTTCTGGCCTTCTCACGCAAGCAGACGCTGAAGCCGGAACGGATTGATCTGCAAGAGGTCATGTCCGACATGGCGCATCTGCTCAACCGCTTGGTGGGCGAAAAAGTCCGCCTGCGCCTGTCCAATGCGCCCGATCTGGGGATGATCCGGGCCGATAAGCGGCAGTTGGAACAGGTGCTGATGAACCTTGTGGTCAATGCACGCGATGCCATGGCCGCAGGCGGCACCATCCGGGTGGAGACGGAGGCACTGACCTTGCATGAAGAGATGCGCCGGGATCGCGCGGTGGTTCCCGCCGGTGAATATGCGGTGATCCGCGTGTCAGACACTGGCATCGGCATCCCGCCAGAACGGATCGAAAAAATCTTCGAGCCGTTCTTCACCACCAAACGCGCGG
Organism: Pseudorhodobacter sp. MZDSW-24AT; assembly: GCF_002794355.1. Lineage (GTDB taxonomy): Bacteria > Pseudomonadota > Alphaproteobacteria > Rhodobacterales > Rhodobacteraceae > Pseudotabrizicola. The sequence goes on from NZ_PGOI01000002.1 coordinate 168,074, forward strand.
GAGAGGGGACAGGGCTCGGCCTGTCCACGGTCTATGGCATCGTCAAGCAATCTGGCGGGTTCATCTTTGTCGATTCCACCCCCGGTGAGGGATCGGTGTTCCACCTTTACTTTCCGATCCATCTCGCAACCGGAGAAGAGGCGGTCGCCCCGGTGGCAGAACCTCCGCGCAAGATTGTCTTCAAGCAAGGGGAAGGCGTTGTCTTGCTGGTGGAGGATGAGGCCCCGGTGCGCGCCTTTGCCAGCCGTGCCTTGCGTCTGCGTGGCTATACCGTGCTCGAAGCCGATTGCGCCGAAGAGGCGTTGCGTCTGCTGGAAGATCCTGCCTTGCAGATCGATGTTTTTGTCACCGATGTGGTGATGCCGGGGCTGGATGGTCCCAGTTGGGTCAAGCTCGCGCGCGAGGCGCGGCCCGATGTGCGGGTGGTCTTTATGTCAGGCTATGCCGAAGATTGTCTGTCCGAAGAACAGGGCAGGGTGCCAAACTCGGTGTTTCTGGCAAAACCCTTTTCGCTCAACGATCTGGCCATGACCGTGCAGGGGCAGTTGCATTAGCACGTTGTCAGGTCAGCGGGGGCTCGACGGAAATGTCTTGCATGCCTTTGGGAGCGCCGAAGACATCCTTCCCATTGCGGTGAGCAGAGCGGACGTTACACCAGTCGCGGGACGCGCGCCCCATGGCCGCTGCGCTGACAAGCCGTCCGACCGCCCCGCCCAAACAGGATAGCAATAATCGCCAACCCCGCGCCACACGGCTGTCCATGAGCGCGGGCGCGCGCCCTCTCAACACGGCCCCGCCTTGTCAAAGCATTGTCTTGATCGCGGCAGTGCCAATCATGGTGCCGCATCGCCAAGCGCATCACACCTTCTTTCCGCATCTCGCGGAGGATTTTCCACCCCCGTAAACAATCGCTTAACCAAACTGTGAAAATGCTGATTTTACCAGAATTTGGTTGTAATGTTCTGCATTTGATCTCATATGGATGAGAACACTACGCGAACACCGGCAATGATTGCCGTCATGCTGTGGCTGTGAAATAAGGAGCGGGATAATGGTGGTGGCGAACCTCCTCGATTTGAACGGGAAGCGCGAAATGGACAAGTCGAAGGCGCTGGAAAGCGCTCTGGCACAGATCGAACGGCAGTTCGGCAAAGGCTCGATCATGAAGTTGGGGGCGAACAGCCCCGCCATGGATATCGAAGCGACATCAACCGGCTCGCTTGGCCTTGATATCGCGCTTGGCATTGGCGGCCTGCCCAAGGGCCGCATCATCGAGATTTACGGCCCCGAATCCTCGGGCAAGACCACATTGACTTTGCATGTGGTGGCGGAAGAGCAAAAGAAGGGCGGCGTGTGCGCCTTTGTCGATGCCGAACATGCGCTGGATCCGCAATATGCCAAGAAACTGGGCGTCAATCTGGATGAGCTGCTGATCAGCCAGCCTGACACAGGCGAACAGGCGCTGGAAATCGTCGATACGCTGGTGCGCTCGGGCGCGGTCAGCCTCGTGATCGTCGATTCGGTGGCAGCACTGACGCCGAAATCCGAAATTGAAGGCGATATGGGCGATATGCAGATGGGCGCTCAGGCCCGCCTCATGAGCCAAGCCATGCGCAAGCTGACCGCAAGCATCGGGCGCAGCAACTGCATGGTGATCTTCATCAACCAGATCCGCATGAAGATCGGCGTCATGTTTGGAAGCCCCGAAACCACCACCGGGGGCAATGCGCTGAAATTCTACGCCTCCGTCCGGCTCGACATCCGTCGTATCGGCGCGATCAAGGAGAAGGATGACGTGGTGGGGAACTCTACCCGCGTCAAGGTCGTCAAGAACAAGGTGGCGCCGCCGTTCAAACAGGTGGAATTCGATATCATGTATGGCGCCGGCATTTCCAAAACCGGCGAATTGATCGATTTGGGGGTCAAGGCCGGTGTGGTTGAAAAATCGGGCAGCTGGTATTCCTACGGGGATGAGCGGATCGGCCAAGGGCGCGAGAATGCGAAGCTTTTTCTGAAATCCAACCCCACCATCGCGGGGGAGATCGAAGATCGCATCCGCGCCGCCAATGGCCTTGATTTTCACATGGCCGAAGGGGATGCCTCGGATGATGACGTGATGGACGGCTAAGCCTGCCACACAGACCGAAAGGGCCGGGGCATTGCTCCGGCCTTTTTCATGGTGCTTTACCCGCCTTTTTAGGGGCTGGCGCGCCGCCCCCGGTGGACAGGCCCCGCGCGCGGCGCTAGACGGAAAGCCAAACCGATGAACCCCTCAGCCGAAGGGCACCAAAATGGCGTCGCTGAACGATATCCGCTCGACTTACCTCGATTTCTTTGCCCGCAACGGCCACAAGGTTGTGGAAAGCTCGCCGCTTGTCCCGCGCAACGATCCGACGCTGATGTTCGCGAACTCCGGCATGGTGCAGTTCAAGAATCTGTTCACCGGCGTGGAAACCCGCGATTACACCCGCGCCACCACCGCACAGAAATGCGTGCGCGCCGGCGGCAAGCACAATGACTTGGACAATGTCGGCTACACGGCCCGCCACCACACCTTTTTCGAAATGCTGGGCAACTTCAGCTTTGGCGATTATTTCAAGGCCGAAGCCATCGCCTTTGCTTGGGAACTGCTGACCAAGGATTTCGGGCTGAACAAAGACAAGCTTCTCGTCACCGTCTATCACACCGATGACGAAGCCGCCGAGATCTGGAAGAAAGTCGCGGGTTTTGGCGACAGCAAGGTGATCCGCATTCCGACGGATGACAATTTCTGGCGCATGGGGCCGACGGGGCCTTGCGGTCCGTGCACGGAAATCTTCTATGACCACGGCGATCACATCTGGGGCGGCCCTCCGGGCAGCGCCGAAGAAGATGGCGACCGTTTCATCGAGATCTGGAACAACGTGTTCATGCAGAATGAACAGTTCGCCGATGGCTCGATGCGCCCGCTGGACATGCAAAGCATCGACACCGGCATGGGGCTGGAGCGGATCGGCGCGCTGCTCCAAGGCAAGCACGACAATTACGACACCGATCTGATGCGCAGCCTGATCGAGGCAAGCGCCCATGCCACCAGCTCTGATCCCGATGGCCCGGGCAAAACCCATCACCGCGTGATCGCCGACCATTTGCGCTCGACCTCGTTCCTGATCGCCGATGGCGTGATGCCGTCGAACGAAGGCCGCGGCTATGTGCTGCGCCGCATCATGCGCCGCGCCATGCGCCACGCGCATATGCTGGGCAGCCAAGACCCGGTGATGTTCAAGCTGGTCCCGGCGCTTGTGCGTCAGATGGGGGCGGCTTACCCCGAGCTTGCCCGCGCGCAAAGCCTGATCGAGGAAACGCTGAAGCTGGAAGAAACCCGGTTCAAAACCACGCTCGACCGCGGTCTGAAGCTGTTGGACGACGAACTTGGTCGCCTCCCCGAAGGCAGCGACCTGCCGGGGCCGACCGCGTTCAAACTGTATGACACCTACGGCTTCCCGCTGGATCTCACGCAGGATGCCCTGCGCGAACGCGGGCGCGCCGTGGATGTGGGCGGCTTTGATGCCGCGATGGCCGAGCAAAAGGCCAAGGCCCGCGCCGCGTGGTCGGGCACGGGGGAGGCTGCTGACAGCAAGATCTGGTTTGAACTTGCCGAAGAGCATGGTGTCACCGAATTCCTTGGCTATGACACCGAAACCGCCGAAGGCGTGGTCAACGCTCTGGTGCGCGATGGGGCGGCAATCGATGCGGCCAAGGCCGGCGAGTCGGTGCAGATCGTCGTCAACCAAACCCCCTTCTACGCCGAATCCGGTGGTCAGGTCGGCGATACCGGGCTGATCCGCACCTTGACGGGTCTGGCCGAGGTGACGGACACGCGCAAGATCGCCGGGGTGTTCCTGCACATCGCCCGCGTGACCGAAGGCACCCTGTCCAAAGGCCAGCCCGCCAAGCTCGAGGTGGGCCATGCCCGCCGCGCGCAGATCCGGGCCAACCACTCGGCCACGCACCTTCTGCACGAAGCGCTGCGCCGCGCGCTTGGTGATCACGTCGCGCAAAAGGGCAGCCTGAACGCGCCGGACCGTTTGCGCTTTGACTTCAGCCACTCCGTGGGTCTGACCGGCGCCGAGCTTGCGCAGGTCGAGGCCGAGGTGAATGGTTTCGTCCGTCAGAACAGCCCGGTCGACACCCGCATCATGACACCGGATGACGCCCGCGCCATTGGTGCTCAGGCGCTCTTCGGTGAGAAATATGGCGATGAGGTTCGCGTGGTGTCGATGGGCGTGCTTGAAGGCAGCGCCAAGGGAAGTGATGGCAACACCTACAGCCTTGAGCTGTGCGGCGGCACCCATGTGGCGCGCACCGGCGACATTGGTGCCTTTGTGCTTCTGGGCGACAGCGCCTCGAGCGCGGGCGTGCGCCGGATCGAGGCATTGACGGGGCAGGCCGCGCTGGACCATCTGCGCCAGCAAGATGCCCGGCTGGCTGATGTCGCCGCCGTGCTGAAATCCCCGGCGGCAGAGGTGGTGGACCGGGTGAAGGCCCTGTTCGACGAACGCCGCGCCTTGCAGAACGAAGTGGCGCAGTTGCGCCGCGAGGTGGCGATGGGCGGCAAATCTGGTGGCCCCGAGGCCAAAGACATCAACGGCGTCAAGTTCGTGGCGCAGGTGCTGCAAGGTGTCTCGGGCAAGGATCTGCCCGCGCTGATCGACGAGATGAAGACCCGCATCGGCTCGGGCGCGGTGCTGCTCATCGCGGACACCGGGGCCAAGCCTGCGGTGGCGGCGGGGGTAACCGCTGACCTGACAGCCACGCTTTCGGCGGTGGCGCTGGTCAAGGCCGCAGCCGAGGCGCTTGGCGGCAAGGGCGGCGGCGGCCGTCCCGACATGGCGCAAGCGGGCGGGGCCGATATTGCAGGGGCCGAGGCTGCGATTGCCGCCGCCGAAGCCGTGATCAAAGGATAAACCGATGCCGACAGCCTTGTGGATTGCCCATGTCGAAGTGACCGACGCCGACGCCTATGGTCTTTACGCCAAAGGTGCGGGCCCGGCGATCGCGGCGCATGGGGGCGTGTTTCTGGCGCGCGGTGGCCGCTATGTGCAGCTGGAAGGCAATGACCGCGCGCGCAATGTCGTCGCCCGGTTTCCCAGCCTGGAACAGGCGGTCGCCTGCTACAACAGCGCCGAATATCAGGCCGCCTTGGCCCATGCCAAAGGCGCTTCTGTGCGGGATTTGGTCGTTGTTGAGGAAATCGGCTGATCTTTCAGCACAATCTTGCAAAATTTGGACAACGCCGTCAGGACCCTCCTTACGGCGTTGTTTTGTTTCATGCTAATGTCATGAAAACGACTGTTGAGGCAGTACCATGTTCACAACCGGGGCACGCTGATGTGCCGTTGGGCCGCCTATACCGGGGCACCGATCTTCCTTGAGGAAATCGTCAGCCGTCCGGGCCATTCGCTGATCCATCAGTCGCATTGCGCCACGCAATGCCATACCGCCATCAATGCCGATGGCTTTGGCGTCGCATGGTATGGCGAACGGGCGGAGCCGGGGCTGTATCGCGATGTGATGCCGGCGTGGTCTGATCCCAATTTGCGCAGCCTGACCGCGCAGGTGAGATCGGGCCTGTTCCTCGCCCATGTCCGCGCGAGCACCGGCACCGCCACCAGCCGCAACAATTGCCACCCCTTCACATGGGGCCGCTGGTCCTTCATGCACAACGGCCAGATTGGCGGGTATGAGTGTTTCCGCCGGGATGCCGACATGATGATCCCCGATACGCTCTACGCCTGCCGCAAGGGCGCGACGGATTCCGAGGCGCTGTTCCTCATCGCCATTGCCGAAGGGCTGGAGGATGATCCCAAAGGCGCCATGGAGCGCGCGGCCGCCAAATTGATCACACTGTCACGCGCCAAAGGGGCCGCCCCGCATCTGCGTCTGACGGCGGCGCTGTCCGATGGCAAACGCCTTTATGCCATCCGCTACGCCACCGATGACCATGCCCCCACGCTGTATCACCGCTGGTCCGACAGCCGCCAAGGCACTGCTGTGGTGTCAGAGCCGCTGGAATCGGGGGAGTGCGGCTGGGTCGAAGCGCCCCCTTTCAGCTTTTGTACCTTCGAAGGCCGCGAGGTGAAGGTAGAGAGCTTCCACCCCTGTCGCCTTGCAGCGGCGGCCTGACGCGCAGTTGCGCGCAGGGGCGCTTTGGCGCTAAGCTTGCAGGGATGCAGAAGACATCGCCCAAATGGTTGTTTTTTGCGGCCAGTCTGGCCGTTCTGGGCTGCTGTCTTGCAGGTTGGCTGACGTGGCGGCAAAGCCTTGCGCAGTCGCTGGATGAAACCGTCCGCCGGGGCGACAATGTGCTGCAACTGGCCACCACCGCTCTGGAAGGCGCGCTGGACCGGTTTGAACGGCTGCCGCCTTTGATCGCCGAACAGGTGCTGATCACCCGGCTGGCCGCCAACCCTGACAGCCCGGCGCTGATCGCGCAGGTGAATGTCTATCTGCGCCGCATCCAGCAGCTTCTGGGCGCCACCGACATTTACCTGATGAACCCCGAAGGTCTTACGATTGCCGCCTCGAACTTCGACACCGAAACATCCTTCATCGGGGGCAATTTTGCCTTTCGCCCCTATTTCTTTGATGCGCTGACAGGCGCGTCGGGGCAGTTCTACGCGCTTGGCACCACCAGCGGCAAACGCGGCTATTACTTTGGCGCGCCCGTGCGCGCGGCGGGAGGCGATATCGCGGGCGTTCTGGTGTTCAAGATCGACCTCGATGCCATCGAAAGCACCTGGGCGGGCGGCGATTATGCCGTGCTCGTCACCGATCCCGAAGGGGTCACCTTTCTGTCCTCGCGCGCCGACTGGCGCTTTGCCGCGATGCGCCCGCTCAGCCCCGAGGCCGAGGCCAATATCGCCGCCACCCGCCGCTATGCCGGCACGCCGATCGGCCTGTTGCAGATCACCGGCGAAGGCCGTCACCGCAACAGCCCGGTGCTGCGCATCGCAGACGGGCAGGGCGCGCGGGAATATCTGCAACGCGACATGCCGATGGAGCGCGCGGGCTGGGTGGTGCATGTGCTGATCGACACCGCCGCCGCCCGCGCCTCGGCACTGACGCTCGCCTTTGTCGCCATGCTGACCTTCGGGGTGCTGACGATGGTGGGCGCAGTGGTCTGGCAACGCCGCGCCGCCCTGGATGAACGCCTGCAAGTGCAGGCCGAAGCCCGCGCCGATCTGGAACGACGGGTGCAAGAGCGCACCCATGAATTGCGCCAGGCGCAAGCCGATCTCGTGCAGGCAAGCAAGATGGCCGCCCTTGGCCAGATGTCGGCGGCCCTCAGCCACGAATTCAACCAACCGCTGGCCGCCGCCCGCACCTATGCCGACAATGCCGGGGTGCTGATGGATCGCGGTCGCATGGCCGAAGCGCGCGGCAACATTGACCGCATCCTCAGCCTGATCGACCGGCTCACCAGCATCAGCCGCCATTTGCGCAGCTTTGCCCGCACTCCCGGCCAGAAACTGTCCCATGTCACCTTGGCGGAAGTTGTGGAGGCCGCAGTGGAAATCGCAACCCTGCGCATCCGCGCGGCGGATGCCACGTTGTCCATCACGCTGGCTCCGGATCTGCCGCAGGTGGTGGCGGGCCCGGTGCGGCTGCAACAGGTGCTGGTCAATATCCTGACAAATGCGGTCGACGCCGTCGAAGGCTTGGACACCCGCCAGATCACCCTGACCGCCCATCCGGCGGGCGAAGATGTGCTGATCCGCATCGCAGACACCGGCCCCGGCGTGCCCGATGCGCTTGCCTCTCGCATTTTCGATCCGTTCTTCTCGACCAAGGGAGTGGGCAAAGGCCTTGGCTTGGGTCTGTCGATTTCCTACAACATCATCAAAGACTTCGGCGGTGATCTCTCCGTCTCCTCCGGCCCCGGCGCCTGCTTTGTGCTGCGTCTGCGTGCCGCTCCCATTTCCGTGCAAGAGGCCGCTGAATGACTCCGCTGCGTATCCTGCTGGTCGATGACGAACCCGATCTGCGCGCTTCCACCGCGCAGGCGCTTGATCTGGCAGGCTTTGCGGTTCAGGATTACGCCGCGCCCGAACGCATCATGGATCTGGTGAGCTTCGGCTTTCCCGGCGTGGTGCTGACAGATATCCGCATGCCTGGAATGGACGGGCTGACGCTGATGAACCGCATCCACGAAATCGACCGCGAGATCCCGGTGATCCTGATCACCGGGCATGGCGATGTGCAACTGGCGGTGCGCGCCATGCGCGAAGGCGCCTACGACTTTGTCGAAAAACCGTTTTCCGCCAGCCAATTGGCCGAAATCGTGGCCCGGGCCTCGGATTACCGGCGGTTGGTGCTGGAAAACCGTGTCCTGAAGGCGGCGGCGGGGCAGGTGGATGATATGGAACAGCGGCTCATCGGCCGCTCCACGGTGATGATCGACCTGCGCCGCCGCATCCGCACCCTTGGCCCGACCGAGGCCGATGTGCTCATCGTCGGCGAAACCGGCGCAGGCAAGGAGGTGGTGGCCCGCGCGCTCCACGATATGTCGCCGCGCGCGCGCAAACCCTTTGTCGCCATCGACTGCGCCGCCATCCCCGCCGCGCTGATCGAGTCTGAGTTGTTCGGTCACGAGGCCGGGGCCTTTGCCGGGGCGCTGCGCCCGCGCTATGGCAAGTTCGAACATGCGCGCGGCGGCACCATCCTTCTCGATGACATCGCCTCGATGCCGCTCGACATGCAAGGCAAGCTGGTCCGCGTGATCGAAGACCGCACCGTAACGCGGCTCGGCTCAAACGAGGCGCTGCCCCTTGACGTGCGCTTCATGGCAACGGCCCGCGTCCCACTCGAGGCCGAGGTCGAGGCGGGGCGTTTTCGGGCGGATCTTCTGTATCGTCTCAACGTCGTCACGCTTCAGGTGCCGCCGCTCTCGGCGCGGCGCGAGGATATCCCGCTTCTGTTCCTGCGGCTGTTGTCCGAAGCCGCCAGCCGCCATCGCTCTGATCCAGCCCCGGCGCCCCCTGCGCTCATCGCACAGCTTGCCGCGCGCGATTGGCCCGGCAATGTCCGCGAATTGCGCAACGCCGCCGATCGCTATGCGCTGGGTCTGGGCGAAGGGGCGCAAACGGTGGATGACGCGCCGTCGAAACTCGCCGAGCGCGTGGCCGAGTTTGAAAAGCGGGAGATCGAGGCCGCGCTCGCCGCCCATCGCGGCAACCTGAAGCCCGTCTATGAATCACTCGGCCTGTCGCGCAAGACGCTGTGGGAAAAGATGCAGAAACACGGGCTCGACAAGGCGCAGTTCGGTGCGCAAAGCGATGCCGAGGCAGAATAGGCCACAAAATCCCCCCATCCTTTTGCCGCGATGTTACGAAATCCACCCATCGCGCGCCTGCCACTGCCACTTGATTGCGCAAACGGCGCAAAACACGGTTGAGTGAACCGGCTGCTTCCCGCTTTCTGCGCTCAGCACGGCCCTGCGCAGGAGGCGCTGGCCAGTGTCGCACTTTTGGGAGGACTGCATGTTCATCAAATCACTCGCCGCAGTCGCGGCGGTCAGCCTTGTTGCCACCAGCGCCATGGCTCAGGACAAAAGCGATTGGCCGTCGGAAATCACCATCGGCACCGCATCGCAGGGCGGCACCTATTTCGTCTATGGCAACGGCTTTGCCGGTTACATGTCCGAAGCCCTTGGCGTGAACGCCACCGGCGAAGTCACCGGCGGCCCGGTGCAGAACGTGACGCTGGTGGAAACCGGCGATCACCTGATGGGCCTTGTCACCATGGGCCCGGCCTATGACGCGTGGAACGGCAAGTCCGAACTGGCCCCGGGGCTGGAGCATAAATCGATCCGCGCGCTGTTCCCGATGTATCAGACCCCGTTCCAGGTTGTGGTGCTGCGCTCGTCGGGCATCACCTCGGTGTCGGATCTGAACGGCAAGCGCGTCTCGGTCGGTCCTGCGGGCGGCACGCCCGGCACCTATTGGCCGCAGTTCATGTCGGCTGTCGGTGTCAACGCCACCGTGTCCTATGCCGGTGCTGCCGATGCGGCGGGCCAGCTTTCCGATGGCCTGATCGACGCTTTCGCCTTCGCGGCTGGCGTGCCGATCTCGGCCTTTGCAGAACTCGCCGCTCAGCAGGATGTGGTGATGTTCGGCCTGACCGAGGAAGAAAGCGCCAAGGTTCTGGAAGCTTTCCCGGCCATGGCCCCGTTCAACATCGCCGCAGGCACCTATGCCGGGCATGATTACGACCAGCCCACCGTTGCGCTGTGGAACTTTGCCATCGCGCATGCCGACATGCCAGACAGCCTCGCCTATGAGGTGACCAAACTGGCGCTCGAAAACAACGACCGCATGGTGCAGATCCACGCCACCGCTTCCGAAACGATGATCGAGAACTGGGACAAGAACAGCTTCATGCCGTTCCACCCGGGCGCGGTGAAATACTATGAGGAAAAGGGAATCACCCTTCCCGATACCCTGAAGTAAGACGCGCCAAAACGTGCGTTGCGGGCGTCCGGCCACAATCGGACGCCCTTTTTGATAAAACCGTCATCAGGGACACCAGATCATGACCGCTCCCAGCCCGGATGCCCCCCGGCAAGACCTTGCCTCGGGCGTCGACAATGAGATTTTCGCGGCCAATCAACGCAAACCGATCGGGTCGCTCGGCCTGTTCCTCGCCGTGCTTTGCGTGGCCTATACCGCCTTCCACATCGGGGTGATGAACCTCTATCCGCTGGAAACCTGGACCTATCGTCTGCTGCATGTCGGCGGCGGGCTGGTGATCGGCTTCCTGCTGTTTTCCTCGCTGACCTTTGCCGAAGAAGAGGCCAACCCGCGCGCGGGCCGGGCCTTGATGCTCGCTCCGGCCGCACTTCTGGTGGGCATCGCCTGTGTGCAGGTGCTGTGGTTCTGGATCAGCGGCACCGGCGTGGATCAGGCCGCACAGGCCACCGCCGCGCGCTGGAGCTTTGGGGTGCCGCTGCTGATCGGCACGGTCTGGGCCATTCTGGTGGCCTGGCTCATGCCAGACCCGCGCCGGGGGCGTCTGGATCTGGCCGATGTCATTCTGGCCTTCGCCGCCATCGCGGTCACCGCCTATATCATCTTCCATGCGCCGCTCTTGCGCCTGCGCGGCGGCACCGCGCTTGCCAAGGAAGCCGATATGTTCGCGGCGCTGGTGGGCGTGATCCTCATCCTTGAACTCACACGCCGCATGGCGGGGCTTGCGCTGGTCATCATCGCGGGCATCTTCGTGGTCTACAGCTTTGTCGGCCCATGGCTGCCGGGGATCCTCTATCACCGCGGCTATTCGCTGACGCGGTTCTTCACCTATATCTTCACCGACCAAGGCATCCTTGGGCCGACGACGGCGATTTCCTCGACCTATATCATCCTCTTCGTGGCGTTTGCCGCCTTCCTTCAGGCCAGCCGCGTGGGCGAGTATTTCGTGAACTTCGCCTTTGCCGCTGCGGGCGACCGCCGGGGCGGGCCTGCCAAAGTGGCGGTCTTCGGATCGGGCCTGATGGGCATGATCAACGGAACGTCCGCGGGCAACGTGGTGGCCACGGGCTCGCTGACCATCCCTCTAATGAAAAAGGTGGGCTACAAGCCGCAAACCGCCGCCGCGGTCGAGGCGGCGGCTTCCTCGGGCGGCCAGATCCTGCCGCCGATCATGGGGGCAGGCGCCTTCATCATGTCGGAAATCACCGGCATCGCCTATTCCGATATCGTGGTGGCTGCCATCATCCCGGCGCTGCTGTATTTCGTCAGCGTGTATTTCAACGTCGATCTGGCGGCGCAGAAATACAACATGAAGGGCCTCTCGCGCGAAGAGCTGCCGCAATTCTCGAAACTCGCCCGGCAGATCTACCTGTTCATCCCGATCATCATTCTGATCGGCGCGCTGTTCATGGGCTATTCCGTGATCCGCGCAGGCACGCTCGCCATGGCCGCCGCCGCCGTGGTGTCCTGGCTCACACCCTACCGCATGGGCGTGAAGGAAATCCTGTTCGCGCTGGAAATCTCGACCAAGATGACCCTGCAACTGGTGGCTGTTTGTGCCGCTGCCGGCATCATCGTGGGCGTGATCGCGCTGACCGGGCTTGGCACCCGTTTCTCCAGCCTGCTCTTGGGTCTGGCGGAAAACAACCAGATGGTGGCGCTGTTCTTTGCCATGATCGTTTCCATCGTGCTGGGCATGGGAATGCCCACCACAGCGGCCTATGCGGTGGCGGCATCGGTGATTGCACCGGGGCTGATCAGCATGGGCATCGACACGCTGACCGCGCACTTCTTCATCTTCTACTTCGCGGTGATGTCGGCGATCACGCCGCCAGTGGCGCTTGCCGCTTATGCAGGTGCTGCGATTGCGCGGTCCGACCCGATGCGCACGTCGGTCGAGTCCTTCAAGATGGGGCTCGCGGCCTTTGTGGTGCCGTTCATGTTCTTCTCCTCGCCCGCGCTGTTGATGCAAGGCGAATGGCTGGAGATCCTCCATGTGGTGGCCGGGGCGCTTCTGGGCGTGTTCCTGCTGTCCTCGGCGGTGCAAGGCTGGTTCTTTGGCCATCTGCACATGGTGCTGCGCATCGTTCTGGCGGCGGCGGCGGTGGCGATGATCGACTCGGGGCTTCTGACCGATGCCATCGGGATCGGCACCGCGCTTGGCGTCTGGGCCATCCAGAAGCGGCTGGTCAAACCGGGCGCGGTCGCGCGCGGGGCAGACTAAGCCTGCACCACGGGCGGCCCCGTCCTTGTGACGGGGCCGCCCTTTTCGCTTGGCGCGCATGGGCTATATCCCGCCTATGCGCGCTTTTTTCATTCTGATCCTCCTGATCCTCGCCACCCCGCTCCGGGCCGACCCGCTTGCCGCCGCAGGTCAGCCGGGGGCCATCCTCCTGATGCGGCACGCCATCGCGCCCGGCACCGGTGATCCGGCAGGCTTTCGGCTCGATGATTGCCGCACCCAGCGCAACCTCAGCGCGGCAGGCCAAGCGCAGGCCCGCGCCATCGGCGCGCGTCTGGCAGAGGCGGGGATCACTTTCACTCAAATCCTGACCTCGGAATGGTGCCGCGCCCGCGACACGGCCCGGCTGTTGAACCTTGGCCCGGTCACAGCGTTTCCGCCCGCCAATTCCTTCTTTTCCACCCGTCAAGATGAACCTGCGCAAACGGCGGCCATCCTCGCCCATCTGGACGCATTGCCGCCGCAGGCGCGCGTCCTCATCGTCACCCATCAGGTGAACATCACTGCGCTAACCGGAATCGTGCCCCAATCGGGCGAGACGCTCGTGGTCCGCCGCAGCGCGCAGGGCTTGCAGCTTGTGGGCCGTCTGCCGCCCCCTTGAAATGCAAAACGGCCCCCGAAGGGGCCGCCGCTTGCCTCAGGCGCTGCGCGACTGGCGCTTGCGCTCATGCGGGTCCAGATAGCGTTTGCGCATCCGAACCGATTTCGGCGTCACCTCGACCAACTCGTCATCGTCGATATAGGCGATGCACTGCTCAAGGCTCAGCTTCACCGGCGGCGTCAGACGCACCGCTTCATCGGTGCCGCTGGCGCGCACGTTGGTCAGCTGCTTGCCCTTCAGCGGGTTCACTTCCAGATCATTGTCGCGGCTGTGCTCACCGATGATCATACCCGTATACACAGGCTCCTGCACGCCGATGAAGAAGTGGCCACGGTCTTCCAGTTTCCACATCGCATAGGCGACCGAAATCCCGGTTTCCATGCTGATCAGCACACCCTGACGACGGCCCTCGATCGCGCCCTTATGCGGGGCCCAGCCGTGGAACACGCGGTTCAGCACGCCGGTGCCGCGGGTGTCGGTCATGAACTGGCCGTGATAGCCGATCAACCCGCGCGAAGGCACATGCGCGATGATCCGGGTCTTGCCCGCCCCTGCGGGCTTCATCTCGATCAGATCGCCTTTGCGTGGCCCGGTCAGCTTTTCGATCACGGGGCCGGTGTAATCATCATCGACATCGATGGTGACTTCTTCAATCGGCTCGTGCCGCACGCCGTCAATCTCTTGAAACAGCACGCGCGGGCGGCTGATCGACAGCTCGAACCCTTCGCGACGCATGTTCTCGATCAACACGCCCATCTGCAATTCGCCCCGGCCCGCCACTTCAAAGGCGTCGCCGCCGGGCGTGTCGGTCACCTTGATCGCCACGTTGATCTCGGCTTCCTTCATCAGACGCTCGCGGATCACCCGGCTTTGCACCTTGCTGCCTTCCTTGCCCGCCAGCGGGGAATCGTTGATCCCGAAGGTGACCGAGATGGTCGGCGGGTCAATCGGCTGCGCGGGCAGGGCGGTGTCGATCTCAAGCGCGCAAAGCGTATCGGCCACGGTGGCCTTGGTCATCCCCGCCAGCGTCACGATGTCACCCGCTTCCGCCGCCTCGATCGGGGTCTGCACCAGCCCGCGATAGGCCAGAACCTTGGACACGCGGAACTGCTCGATCCGCTCGCCATTGCGGCTCAGCGCCTTGAGCGTTTCGCCTGCGCGCAGCGTGCCTGCCTCGACACGACCGGTCAGGATGCGCCCGATGAACGGGTCAGCCGACAGCGTGGTGGCCAGCATCTGGAACGGCTCGGACCGGCGGGCAATCTGCTTGGGCGCGGGCACATGCTTGATGACAAGCTCGAACAGCGCCGAAAGATCCTTGCGCGGACCATCCAGCTCGGCATCGGCCCAGCCCGACCGGCCCGAGGCGTAAAGCACCGGGAAATCAAGCTGATCATCGTCTGCGCCAAGGTTTGCGAACAGGTCAAACACCTCATTCAGGGCGCGCGACGGCTCTGCATCGGCCTTGTCGACCTTGTTCAGCACCACGATCGGGCGCAGCCCAAGCGCCAGCGCTTTCGATGTCACGAATTTGGTCTGCGGCATCGGGCCTTCGGCGGCGTCCACCAGCAGCACCACACCATCCACCATCGACAGGATCCGCTCCACCTCGCCGCCGAAATCGGCGTGTCCGGGGGTGTCCACAATGTTGATGCGCGCGCCGCCCCATTCCAGTGAGGTGCACTTGGCCAGAATGGTGATGCCGCGCTCACGTTCGATGTCGTTGCTGTCCATGGCGCGCTCGGCCACGGCCTGATTGTCGCGGAAAGACCCCGACTGTTTCAAAAGCTCGTCGACGAGCGTGGTTTTGCCATGGTCAACGTGGGCGATGATGGCAATGTTGCGAAGCTCCATCGGGAGGGGTCACTTTCAATAGGGTCTGATGATTGTTGGCCTGCCCTTACAGGGTTTCGGCCGGATTGGCCAGTGCCGATCACACCGCGCCTCAGGTGGCGATGTAGCGGTCCCGGCGGTGGTTGATGGCGATGATTAGGTTCAGCACCACGGCGCCCAGCAAGGACCAAGCCACAACGCTCACCGGGAAAAGGAACAGCGCGACACCGAAGATCACCGCATCTGCCCCCAGTTGCACATAGCCCGCGCGAAACCCCGTCTTGTCCTGCACCATCAACGCCACAACGCCCAGTCCACCAAGACTGCCATTGTGGCGGAAAATGACCAGAAGCCCCACGCCCGTCAGTGCGCCAAAGGTCAGCGCAGCCATCGGGGTCGACAGGGTGGCAAAGGCAATCTGATCGGGCAGGAGGAGCGTCAGGGCCGAAAGCAAACTGACCGAGATCAGGGACTTGCAGGTGAAGGCCGGGCCAAGGCGCAGCCAGGCCAGCAGATAGAAGGGCAGGTTGATCACAAAGAACACCACCCCAAAGCTCCACCCCGTCACATAGGACAGGATCACCGCAATCCCCGCAGTCTGCCCGGTGATCAGTCCGGCATGGGTCAGGAATTGCAAGGCCAGAGCGCAGAGAAAAGCGCCAAGAGCAAAGCCTTGCGCATCTTCGGTGAGGGAATGTTTGGCAGGATCGGTCATGCCGCGTCATTAGGACAGCTTTGCTGACCAGTCCAGCCCCATCTGCGCCGACGGCAGGCAAAGCGCGCGGTCAGTGAAAAGCCGGGCAAAGAAAAACCGGGGGATGCGGCGCATCCCCCGGTGTCTTGCCGCATCAGGCTGGATCAGCCTTTCAGCGCTTTGTTCAGGTATTCGTCCACCTTTTCCAGATAGCCCATCGTCGTCAGCCACTTCTGGTCGGGACCGACCAGCAGCGCCAGATCCTTGGTCATGTGGCCATCTTCCACCGCAGCCACCGTCACCTTCTCCAGCGTGGTGGCGAAGCGCATCAGCTGTTCGTTGTTGTCCAGCTTGGCGCGGTGCTTCAGACCCCCGGTCCAAGCAAAGATCGACGCGACCGAGTTGGTCGAGGTCTGCTGACCCTTCTGGTGCTGGCGGTAGTGGCGCGTCACGGTGCCATGCGCGGCCTCGGCTTCCACCGTCTTGCCATCGGGCGTCATCAGAACGCTGGTCATCAGACCCAGCGAACCAAAGCCTTGCGCCACAGTGTCGGACTGCACGTCGCCATCATAGTTCTTGCAGGCCCAGACATAGCCGCCCGACCATTTCATCGCCGATGCCACCATGTCGTCGATCAAGCGGTGCTCGTAATGAATGCCGGCGGCCTTGAACTTGTCGGCGAACTCTTCCTCGTAAACCTTCTGGAACAGGTCCTTGAAGCGCCCGTCATAGGCTTTCAGAATGGTGTTCTTGGTCGACAGATACACCGGCCAGCCTTTCAGCAGGCCATAGTTCATCGACGACCGGGCGAAGTCGATGATGCTGTCATCGAGGTTATACATGCCCATGTAAACGCCTGCCGAAGGCGCCGAATACACGTCTTTTTCAATCACGGTGCCGTCTTCGCCCACGAATTTCATCGTCAGCTTGCCCGCGCCGGGGAATTTGAAATCGGTCGCGCGATACTGGTCACCAAAGGCATGACGGCCCACCACGATCGGCTGGGTCCAGCCCGGCACCAAGCGCGGCACGTTCTTGCAGATGATCGGCTCGCGGAAGATCACGCCGCCCAGGATGTTGCGGATGGTGCCGTTGGGCGACTTCCACATCTGTTTCAGGCCGAATTCCTCCACCCGCTGCTCATCCGGGGTGATGGTCGCGCATTTCACGCCCACGCCATATTTCTTGATCGCCTCGGCCGAGTCGATGGTGATCTGGTCATTGGTGCGGTCACGCTCCTCGATCCCCAGATCGTAATACTTCAGGTCAATGTCGAGATAGGGCAGGATCAGCTTTTGCTTGATGAAGTCCCAGATGATCCGGGTCATCTCATCGCCGTCGAGTTCGACGACGGGGTTATCCACCTTGATTTTGGTCATGATCGGCCCTTTCAGCGTTGGATTCGGTTGCCGCGTCTATAACGCAAGACAGCGCGTGTGGGAAGCCTTGTATGCAATGGCATACCGAAAAGACGCGCTAGGCGAAGAACGGCGCCACCTTGGCCTTGACCCAATCCCAAAGGGCAGGGGCCCCGCGTGCGATCTTCACACCCACCCGGCTTTCCAGTTGCGCGCGGGTGACCTGATAGGTGGTCCAAGTGCCGCCGCCCGACATCAGATTGGCCATCACCGGCTGCACCCGGTCCAGACTTTTGGCAAAGACCGCATCGGGTGTCTCGGCGGCTTCGAACTCTTCCCACAGGGCGCGCAAGGCCATGCCCTGATCCTGCGGCAGCAGGCCGAAAATCCGCTCCGCCGCCCGCGCCTCGGCCGCCACCGTGTCTGCCGACCCATGCGCCAGACCATCGGCCGAATGGATCGGCACATCGCCCACGTCGATCTCAACCAGATCATGGATCAACAGCATCCGGATCACCCGGTTGATGTCCA
The DNA here is from genome assembly GCF_002794355.1 of Pseudorhodobacter sp. MZDSW-24AT. Classification (GTDB taxonomy): domain Bacteria; phylum Pseudomonadota; class Alphaproteobacteria; order Rhodobacterales; family Rhodobacteraceae; genus Pseudotabrizicola. The sequence goes on from NZ_PGOI01000002.1 coordinate 185,841, forward strand.
CGTCCGCACCGGCCTGATCCGCAAGGATCAGCGCGTAAAGCGCCAGATGCCAGGAATGCTCGCCCGAATTCTCGGGCCGCGATCCATCCACCAATGTGGTGGCCCGCAGCACCGATTTCAGCCGGTCGGCCTCATTCAGAAAGGCAAACTGCGCCTCCAGCCGTGCCCCGGCCTCCATCGCGTCAATGCCCGCCTTTTTCGGCCTCGCGCGGGGCCTCGGGCGGCTTCGTGCCCGCCCGTTTCGCCGCCAGCGCCTTGTTCAGGAACTCGCGCCCGCGCTTTTCCGCCAGCCGGATGCGGATCGAAGTCAGGAAAGCCTCTTGCAAAGTGGGAGAGGACGCGCCCACCACCTTCGCCACCTGCTCATAGAAATACGGATCATCCAGATCGACCGACCCTGCCAGCACATCGCGGGCAAGGCCATCGGCCAGATCTTGGATGAAATCGCTCACCGCGACGCCTCACCCAGACGGCGGCGCACGTAATCCGACACCGTTCCGATCATCGGCTTCATATGCGCCTCTTCATCCTTGAAGAAGTGATCCGCGCCTTCGATCTCGGTATGGGTGATGGTGATGCCCTTCTGCTCATGCAGCTTGCCCACCAGCGCCTTGGTGTCCTTGGGCGGCGCCACCTTGTCGGCGCTGCCGTTGATGATCAACCCAGAGGAAGGGCAGGGTGCCAGAAACGAGAAATCATAAAGGTTCGCCGGAGGCGCGACCGAGATAAACCCGGTGATCTCGGGCCGCCGCATCAAAAGCTGCATCCCGATCCACGCGCCAAAGCTGAACCCCGCCACCCAGCAATGCTTGGCGTTCTGGTTCATCGATTGCAGATAATCCAGCGCCGAGGCGGCATCCGACAATTCGCCGATGCCTTGGTCATACTCGCCTTGGCTGCGCCCCACGCCGCGGAAATTGAACCGAAGCACGGTAAAGCCCAAGTTGTAAAAGGCATAGTGCAGGTTATACACCACCTTGTTGTTCATCGTCCCGCCATAGGCCGGATGCGGATGCAACACGATGGCGATGGGGGCATCCCGATCTTTTTGCGGGTGGTATCGGCCTTCAAGTCGGCCTTCCGGGCCAGCGAAGATCACTTCGGGCATATGTTTCCTGCCTGTCATTCGGCCGAGCGCATTCTTGACGAAAACGCTTAGCATATCTAGAACCGTTCTAAAGCGACGCAGGCCACGAAAGCGGCCAGCGAGCCCAAGGGTCAAATTCAGGTAATGGCCCCTGTGTTCCGCGTCAATCCATTTGCGGGCGGTAATGCCGCCAATCAGGGGTATAAAGATGAAACTCTCGACCAAAGGCCGTTATGCAATGGTCGCGCTTTCCGATCTGGCGCTGATGGAAGCCAAGTCCGAAGATCTGGTGTCGCTCGCCGCCATCGCCAAGCGGCAGGACATTTCCTTGCCCTATCTGGAACAGCTCTTCGTCAAGCTGCGCCGCGCTGGTCTGGTCGAGGCCGTGCGTGGCCCCGGTGGCGGCTACAAACTGGCGCGCAGCCCGTCAGACATCCGGGTGTCCGAGGTGATGGAGGCGGTCGAAGAAACCGTCGATGCGCTGCACACGGGGGCAGGGGCGTCCGGCGGCGTCTCGGGCACCCGGGCGCAAAGCCTCACCAATCGCCTCTGGGAAGGGCTCAGCGCCAACGTCTATGTGTTTTTGCACCAGACAAGGCTTTCCGATGTGATCCGCAACGAGATGCGCCCTTGCCCTGCGGTGCCGGCCTTGTTCCGCGTGGTGGATGAAGACTGAACCCCGATTTTTCGCAGAAAAATCGTGCAGGAAGGACAGGACGATGCGGCTTTATCTTGACTGGAACGCCACCACACCGCTGCGCCCCGAGGCGCGGGCGGCGATGGTCGCGGCGATGGAGATTGTCGGCAACCCCTCCAGCGTCCATGCCGAAGGCCGCGCGGCCAAGGCTCTGATCGAAAACGCCCGCGCGCGCATTGCCGCCGCCCTAGGGGCCGATGGGGCTGATATCGTCTTTACCTCCGGTGCCACCGAAGCCGCTGCCCTTGCCTCTGCCGGGCGGGATCTGGCCTGCGCCGAAGTCGAGCATGATGCCGTGCTGGCGTGGTGCGAGGCTTTGCTGCCGGTCGATGCCGACGGGCGCATCGAGGCCCGTGTCCCGCGTGAATGCGCGGTCCAGCTCGCCAATTCTGAAACCGGCATTCTGCAATCCTTGCCCGAAGGCCTCGCGCTGTCAGACCTTACGCAAGCCTTTGGCAAGGTGCCCTTCGCCTTCAACTGGCTCGGCTGCGACATGGGGCTCATCTCGGCACATAAGCTCGGCGGGCCAAAGGGCATCGGCGCGCTGGTGCTGCGGCAGGGGATCGAGACGCAGGCCCAGTTGCGTGGCGGCGGTCAGGAGATGGGTCGCCGGGCAGGCACCGAAAACCTGATCGGCATCGCAGGCTTTGCCGCCGCCGCCGAAGCCGCCGCCCGCGATCTGGCCAACGGGGTTTGGGAAGAGGTGGCGGAAATTAGAAATATTCTAGATTCAGCATTGTTCGATCTGGCAAACGATACTATTTCCGTCGGAAAAGAAGCGTCACGGCTTCCGAACACCATTTGCCTGATCGCACCCGGCTGGAAGGGTGAAACGCAGGTGATGGCGATGGATCTTGCGGGCTTTGCCGTTTCGGCGGGCTCTGCCTGCTCCAGCGGCAAGGTGCGCTCCAGCCGGGTGCTGCGGGCCATGGGGTTTGAAGATGCTTTGGCCGCGCAGGCGATCCGCATCTCTCTGGGCCCCGGCATCACGCGCGACGATGCGTTGCGCTTTGCCGAAAGCTGGGCCGCGGCCTATCGCAAGGCGCGCGCGCGCGCTGCATGAATAACGGGTCGCAAGGCCCCGAGAAAAAGGAAAAGTCCTATGGACGGTGTTGAACTGGAAGTGCGCGAGGGTGTGGATCGGGAAACGATCGAAACCGTGCAGGCCATGTCCGGCAAATACAAGCATGGCTGGGAAACCGATATCGAGATGGACTATGCGCCCAAGGGCCTGTCCGAAGATATCGTGCGCCTGATCAGTGCCAAGAACGAGGAACCGCAATGGATGCTGGAGTGGCGTCTTGCGGCCTATCGGCGCTGGGTCAAGATGGAAGAACCGACTTGGGCGATGCTCGACTATCCGGCCATCGACTATCAGGATCAGTATTACTACGCCAAACCCAAAAGCATGGACGTCAAGCCCAAGTCGCTGGATGAGGTTGATCCCAAACTTCTGGCCACCTACGCGAAGTTGGGCATCCCGTTGAAGGAGCAGGCCCTTTTGGCGGGTGTCGAAGCGCCCGAAGGCGGAGAGCGCAAGGTCGCGGTGGACGCGGTGTTCGATTCCGTCTCGCTGGGCACCACGTTCAAAGGGGAACTCGCCAAAGCGGGCGTCATCTTCTGCTCGATTTCCGAAGCCGTGCGCGAACATCCTGAACTGGTCCAGAAATATCTGGGCTCGGTGGTGCCGCAATCCGACAATTTCTTCGCCACGCTCAATTCCGCCGTCTTTTCGGATGGGTCTTTTGTCTACATCCCGCCGGGCACCCGCTGCCCGATGGAGCTGTCGACCTATTTCCGCATCAACGCCGAAAACACCGGCCAGTTCGAGCGCACGCTGATCATCTGCGACCGGGGCGGCTATGTCAGCTACCTCGAAGGCTGCACCGCGCCCAAGCGCGACACCCACCAACTGCACGCCGCCGTGGTGGAAATCGTGATCCTTGAAGATGCCGAGGTGAAGTATTCCACCGTGCAGAACTGGTATCCGGGCGATGAAAACGGCGTCGGCGGCATCTACAACTTCGTCACCAAACGCGCCGATTGCCGTGAGGCCCGCGCCAAGGTGATGTGGACCCAAGTTGAAACCGGCTCTGCGATCACCTGGAAATACCCGTCCTGCATCCTGCGCGGCGACGATTCCCAAGGCGAATTCTACTCCATCGCCATCGCCAACAACGCCCAGCAGGCCGACACCGGCACCAAGATGATCCACTTGGGCAAGCGCACCAAATCGCGCATCGTGTCCAAGGGCATTTCGGCAGGGCGCGCGCAAAACACCTATCGCGGGCAGGTGTCCATGCACCCGAAGGCCATCGACAGCCGCAACTACACCCAATGCGACAGCCTGCTGATCGGCGACAAATGCGGGGCGCACACCGTGCCCTACATCGAGGTCAAGAACAACTCCAGCCGGGTGGAGCATGAGGCGACCACGTCCAAGGTGGACGAAGATCAACTGTTCTACTGCCGCTCGCGCGGAATGGACGAAGAAGAGGCGGTCGCTCTGGTGGTCAACGGCTTCTGCAAGGACGTGCTGCAAGCGCTGCCGATGGAATTCGCGATGGAAGCGCAGGCGCTTGTGGCCATCTCTTTGGAAGGCTCTGTCGGATAAACCCGGGATCTCAAGGAGTTGGGCGATGATCGTCACAACCACGCATAATGTCGAAGGCTATCAGATTGCCGATTACAAAGGCATCGTGACCGGTGAGGCGATCATGGGCGCCAATATCGTGCGCGATCTCTTTGCCGGGATCACCGATATCATCGGGGGCCGCTCTGGCGCGTATGAGGCAAAGCTGGCGGATGCCCGCGAAACCGCGCTGCGCGAAATGCAAGAGCGGGCCTCGGCCCTTGGCGCCAATGCGGTGGTGGGGGTCGACCTCGATTATGAGGTGATCGGCCAGATGCTGATGGTGTCGGCCTCGGGCACGGCGGTGCGCCTTGGTTGAATTGGCCGAACCTCCGGTGTTGACCATGCCCGAGGTGGAAGCCGCGGCCTATGCCGCTGGCTTGCGCGCGGCACAGGTGGTGCTGGAATATGGATCGGGCGGCTCTACGGTGCTGGCCGCCGAAATGGGCAAGACGGTTTTCTCGGTCGAAAGCGATGCCGAATGGCTGCAAGGCATGCGTGACTGGTTCACGCGCCACCCGGCCAAAGGCAAACTGGTGCTGCATCACGCCGATATCGGCCCGACCGGGAAATGGGGGATGCCGACCGGGCCAAAGGCATTTCGCAGGTTTCCTGGATATGCGCTTGAGATCTGGGATCATCCCGATTTTGAGCATCCCGATCTCGTCCTGATCGACGGCCGCTTTCGCCCGGCCTGCCTGTTGGCCACCGCCTTTCGCATCACGCGCCCGGTCACGGTGCTCTTTGACGATTACACCGGGCGCGAGCCCTATCATGCCATCGAGGCGATGTTTCGCCCCGTCGCGCTGCATGGCCGCATGGCCGAATTCCATCTGGAACCCACGCCGATCCCTGCCGATAAACTGGCTTGGGCCATGGGGTGGTTTCTGAAACCGCAATAAGGCGCCCGGCGCCAAATCTGAATACCAAGAGGCCGAAAAATGTTGGAAATCAAAAACCTGCACGTCAAACTTGAAGAAGAGGACAAGGTAATCCTCAAGGGTGTCGATCTCAAGATCGGGGCAGGGGAAGTGCATGCCATCATGGGCCCCAATGGCTCGGGCAAATCGACGCTGTCTTATGTGCTTTCGGGCCGCGACGGTTATGAAGTGACCGAAGGCAGCGCCACTTTGGAAGGCGAAGAACTGCTGGAGATGGAACCGGAAGAGCGCGCCGCGGCGGGCCTCTTTCTTGCCTTCCAATATCCGGTGGAAATCCCCGGCGTCGGCAACATGACCTTTCTGCGCACCGCGGTGAACGCGCAGCGCAAGGCCCGCGGCGAAGAAGAGCTGTCGGCGGGGGATTTCCTCAAAGTCGTGCGCGCCAAGGCGAAAACCCTGAAGATCGACGCCGATATGCTGAAGCGCCCGGTCAATGTGGGTTTTTCGGGGGGCGAGAAGAAGCGCAATGAAATCCTCCAGATGGCGATGCTGGAGCCGAAGATGTGCATCTTGGACGAAACCGATTCCGGCCTTGATGTCGATGCGATGAAACTGGTGTCCGAAGGCGTGAACGCCTTGCGCGACGAAGGCCGGTCTTTCCTTGTTATCACGCATTATCAGCGTCTTCTGGACCATATCAAACCCGATTTCGTCCACATCATGGCCGCTGGCCGCATCATCAAGTCCGGCGGCCCCGAATTGGCGCTGGAAGTGGAAAACAACGGCTACGCCGATCTTTTGGCGGAGGCGGAATGATGGCGCTGCCTCAAGCGAAAACCGACGCGCTGCAGGCGCGCACGGCCACGCTCACCGCGCAAGGCACGGGTTGGCTGGGCAGCGCCCGGCGTGATGCCGAAGCCCGCCTTGCGGCCATGGGCCTGCCCGGCAAGCGCGATGAATACTGGCGCTACACCGATCCCACGAGCCTCACGCAAGAGGCCCCGGTTCCGGCGGCCCTGTTCGACGCCGGCGATGAGGCTCCGGCCTTTGATGGCATCGACGCGGTGAAACTGGTGTTTGTCGATGGCGTCTTTGATGCAGCGCAGTCGGACGACCCCAGCCTTGCCGGGGTCGAGATCACGCATCTTTCCGCCGCCGACGGTCTGGATATCCACTGGGCGCGCGAGCTTTACGGCGTGCTGGAAGCCCGGGGCCAGAACCCGGTGCAGCGCCCGCTGGCAACGCTCAACACCGCCTATGCCACCGAAGGCTTCTTGATCCGCGCCACCGGCAAGGCTGCAATGCCGATCTCGTTCCTCTATCACCACCGGTCGGAAACCTCGGACGCGCTCATTCACCACTGCATCAAGCTCGATGCCGGGGCCGAGTTGACGGTGCTCGAGAACGGCCCCGGTGCCGCCCGTTTCACCAAGGTGATGGAGGTTGACGTGGCCGATGGCGCGCGCTTCCACCACATCCGTGCGCAAGGGCGCGATCACGAACGCCGCGCCGCCACCCATGTGTTTTCGCGCATTGGCGAAAAGGCGCTGTTCAAATCCTTCACCCTCACCGCCAATGGCTGTCTCACCCGCAATGAACAGATCATCGAACTGGTGGGCGATGATGGCGTGGCCCATGTGGCGGGTGCTGCGGTCGGCGATGGCACCTTCCATCATGATGACACCGTGTTTGTCACCCATGCGGCACTGCGCTGCGAAAGCCGGCAGGTGTTCAAGAAAGTGCTGAAAAACGGTGCCGTGGGCGTGTTCCAAGGCAAGATCCTTGTCAAGCAAGGCGCGCAGAAGACCGACGGCTACCAGATCAGCCAAAGCCTTCTGCTCGACGGTGACAGCCAGTTCTTGGCCAAGCCCGAGCTTGAGATCTACGCCGATGATGTGAAGTGCAGCCATGGCAGCACCTCTGGCGCGATCGATGAAACCGCGCTGTTCTATCTGCAATCGCGCGGCGTGCCCAAGCGGGTGGCGCAAAGCCTGCTGGTTCTGGCCTTCCTCGCCGAAGCGATCGACGAGATCGAGGACGAGACCATTGCCGAAGACATCCGCAGCCGTCTGGAAGGCTGGCTGCAACGCCACGAACACTGATGTCGATCACGACAGACATCGTGGAAAGCTGGCGGCGGCCGCGTGTCGTGGTGCGCAGGCACCTTGCGCGCGGCCAGTCAGAACCCTTTGCCTTTGCGTTGCTGGCGTCCTTTCTGGTGCTGGCCTTTGTCGCGCAATGGCCCTCTGCGTCACGCGCGGCGTTTGAGGATGGCGGCACCCCGGTTGCCCCGCGACTTCTTGCCATCGCGCTGGCGCTGTTGGCGACGGTGCCGCTGTGGTATGGGCTGGCCGCACTCAGCCGGCTTGTGGCGCGCGCCTTCGGCGGCAAGGGCAGCTGGTATGGCGCGCGCATCGCGCTGTTCTGGTCTTTGGTGGCGGTCACACCGCTGATGCTGCTCCAAGGCCTTGTGGCCGGGATGATCGGCCCCGGCCCGGGGCTCACAGCGGTGGGCACGCTGGCCGGGGTGGCCTTTCTGGTTTTCTGGGCACTCGCCCTGATCGAAGTGGAACGCTGAATGGACTTGTCGCTGTCAACCCTGCTGTCCCTTGCGCGCTTTACCGTGCAAAATCCGCGGGAAGGCGCGCGGATGGTGATGCGGGCCAATCTGCCGATGACCGCGCGTTGGGTGGCACTGGCGCTGATGGCGGTGGCTTCGGCCATTCTGGCGCATCTCGCCTTTGCCCTCATGCCGGTCGAGGCGCAGCAGGCGATGGCAGGCGCCATGGCCAGCCCGCTCACCAGCGCGGTGATGCAAGGCGGGCTCATGCTGGGGGCGGTCTTCGTGATCCATGGGGTCGGCCGCTGGCGTGGCGGCACGGGCCAGTTCGAGGACGCGTTGATCCTGATGATCTGGCTGCAATTCATCTTGCTGATCCTGCAAGTGGTGCAGATTGTCACCCAGCTCTTGCTGCCCGTCGCCTCCGTGCTGGTGGGCTACCTGTCGGTGGGCGTTTTCCTCTGGCTTCTCAGCAACTTCATCGCCGAACTTCACGGCTTCAAATCCGTGCTCCTCACCTTTTTCGGGGTGCTCCTCACGCTTTTGGCCTTCGGCTTCTTCCTCGCCCTTGTGCTCGTTCCCTTCATGGCTCCGGTGGCATGATGTCCTTTGATCTCAGCAAGATCCGCGCCGATTTTCCCATCCTGTCGCGTCAGGTGAACGGCAAGCCGCTGGTCTATCTTGACAACGGCGCCAGCGCACAGAAACCGCAATGTGTGATCGATGCGGTGACCACGGCCTATTCCATGGAATACGCCAATGTGCACAGGGGCTTGCACTACCTTTCCAACCTTGCGACTGACAAATACGAAGCCGTGCGTGGCACCATTGCGCGCTTTCTGAACGCGGCATCGGAAGAAGAAATCGTCTTCACTACCGGCACCACCGAAGCGATCAATCTGGTCTCTTATGCTTGGGCCGCGCCGCGGTTTGAACCGGGCGATGAGATCGTGCTCAGCATCATGGAACATCACGCCAATATCGTGCCTTGGCATTTCCTGCGCGAACGGCAGGGCGTGGTGCTCAAATGGGTGGACTGTGATGCCAATGGTGATCTTGACCCGCAGGCGGTGATCGATGCCATCGGCCCCCGCACCAAACTGGTGGCCATCACCCAGATGTCGAACGTGCTGGGCACAGTGGTCGATGTCGCCAGCATCTGCCAAGCGGCCCGCGCGCGCGGCGTCGCCACGCTGGTGGATGGCTCGCAATCGGCGGTGCATATGCCGGTGGATGTGCAGGCGATGGGCTGCGATTTCTTCGCCATCACCGGGCATAAGCTTTACGGGCCAAGCGGTTCCGGGGCGATCTTCATTCACCGGGACAGGATGGCCGAGATGCGGCCTTTCCTTGGCGGCGGCGATATGATCCGCGAGGTCAGCCGCGACAGCGTCAGCTACAATGACGCGCCGATGAAATTCGAGGCTGGCACGCCCGGGATCGTGCAGCAAACGGGGTTGGGCGTGGCGCTCAACTATCTGATGGATCTCGGGATGGACCGGATCGCCGCGTATGAACGGCACCTCCGAGATTATGCGCAAAGGCGGTTGTCCGGCCTCAACTGGCTGAACATCCAAGGCAATTCTGCCAGCAAGGGCGCGATCTTCAGCTTCACGCTGAACGGCGCCGCCCATGCGCATGACATCAGCACCATCCTTGACAAGCGCGGCATTGCCGTGCGCGCCGGCACGCATTGCGCCATGCCGCTGATGGCCCATCTGGGCGTCGGCGCCACCTGTCGCGCCTCCTTCGCGATGTACAACACCGAGGCCGAGGTTGATGCCTTGGTCAGCGCGCTTGAATTCTGCCACGAGATTTTTGGCTAGGGCAGGGGATGCCATTCCCTTTCCCGTTGCAGCCCGTAAAGATCACGTCTATAGAACCCTCAGGCACCCATAGCTCAGCTGGATAGAGCGTTGCCCTCCGAAGGCAAAGGTCGCACGTTCGAATCGTGCTGGGTGCGCCACCCTTCTTGACATGGTGTTCTGGCCAGTCGCAGTCGCCCATGCGCTTTGCAGGGCTCCACGACGCTCTTGGTTTCTGCAAGCATTTCGCCTTGCGCGCATTGCCTTTCGGGGTTCTGTCCCGCACCGGGGCCGCGCGCCTCTCTCCACGCCAAACCCGCAGATCTGGCTGCGCCACCACAGTCAGGAGAGGCCACAAGTCTCGGTTCTGGCAGCAGAAAGGCTGTTTCAAGCAAGCAAGCCGGAAACCACCGACCACGCAGGTGCCACTGCGACAAAACCGGCCGAGCCTATCCGCAGCCTTCTGTCAGTGCATCCCAACCATCCCGCACCACAAGCGTTTCGACAGAGAAGGATGTCTCAAGCTCACCACAGCGCCCATACAGGATCGACCGTGCGATCGGCAGGGATTATAAGACGAACGTCACGCATCAGTCCCGCGGGGGAGACTTTTGTGAACGCAAATACGTGAATCCGATAATCCATATTATGTAATAAAAAGACAAATCTGCCGTGCTCCAGCTTCGGTTCCCACAAACACATTCACATCTTGATATGTGTCATTGCCGCCCTTATGAGTCTCTCCAGACATGTGGAGAACGCGATGTTCCGTCCTATTCCGATCCTTGACTGGGTGCGCGGCTATGATCGGTTGACCTTTGGTGCCGATCTGATGGCGGCGGTGATCGTGACGATCATGCTGATCCCGCAGTCTCTGGCCTATGCGCTGCTGGCAGGCCTGCCGGCTCAGGTGGGTCTCTATGCCTCCATCGCGCCTTTGCTACTCTACGCGATCTTCGGCACGTCACGCACGCTGGCCGTGGGTCCGGTCGCGGTGGTCAGCCTGATGACAGCGGCCGCCGTGGGCCAGATCGCCGCACCGGGCACAGCGGAATATCTGGGCGCGGCCATCGCCATGGCGGTGCTTTCGGGCCTGATGCTTTTGGCCATGGGGCTGCTCAGACTGGGCTTCATCGCCAATTTCCTCAGCCATCCTGTGATTTCAGGCTTCATCAGCGCTTCGGCGGTGTTGATCGCGGTGGGTCAATTGCCCGCACTCTTGGGCATTTCCGCGCCGGGCCATACGCTGCCGCACATCGTTCAGGGCATCGCCGACGGATTGCCAGATCTGGCTCCCATCACGCTGCTGATCGGAAGCGCGGCGCTTGGCTTTCTCTGGGCCGCCCGGACCCGGCTCAAACCCGCTTTGCTGAAGTTGGGTGTCGCGCCCGGCACCGCAGCCGTGTTGGTGCGTGCGGCACCCGTGCTGGCGGTGGCGCTGACCACCGTGGCCAGCTGGGCCTTTGGTTTGCAGGCGCGCGGCGTTGCCGTCGTGGGCGACATCCCGTCGGGCCTGCCGATGCCAGCACTGCCGCCGCTGGACCCTGCACTCTGGCAGGCCATCCTGCTGCCCGCCGCGCTGATCTCCTTGGTGGGTTATGTCGAAAGCGTGTCCGTCGCGCAAACCCTTGCGGCCAAACGCCGTCAGCGCATCGACCCCGATCAGGAACTGGTGGCGCTGGGGGCCGCCAACATCGGCGCCGGGCTTTCCGGTGGTTTTCCCGTCACGGGCGGCTTTGCCCGCTCGGTGGTGAATTTCGACGCCGGGGCGCAAACCCCTGCGGCGGGTGCCTTTACCGCCATCGCCATTGCGCTGGCCACCCTCTTTCTCACCCCCCTGCTCTTTCACCTGCCCAAAGCCACACTCGCCGCCACCATCATCGTGGCGGTGCTGGGTCTGGTCGATCTGGCGGCGCTCCGGCGCGTCTGGGCCATCAACCGCGCCGATTTCGCCGCCATGGCCACCACCATCCTGCTGACGCTCGGCCTCGGGGTCGAGGCAGGCATCGCCGCCGGTGTTGCGCTGTCGCTGCTCTTGCACCTTTACCGCACCTCGAAACCGCATGTGGCCGTCATCGGTCAAGTTCAGGGCACCGAACATTATCGCAACGTGCTGCGCCACGATGTGGTTACCACGCCCGAGGTTCTGGCCTTGCGCATCGACGAGGCGCTTTATTTCCCTAATGCCCGCTTTCTCGAAGACACGCTGCTTGCCGCTGTGGCCGATGATCCCCGCATTCGCCATGTGGTGCTCAACTGTGTCGCGGTGAATGACATCGACAGCAGCGCCGTCGAAAGTCTCGAGGCCAGCAATGCCCGTCTGCACGATGCCGGGGTCTCGCTGCATTTGGCCGAGGTCAAGGGTCCGGTGATGGATCGTCTGCGGCGCACCGCTTTGCTTCAGGATCTGTCCGGCGCCGTGCATCTGACGATGTATGATGCCATGCAAGCGCTGGCGCCCGCCCTCGCGCGCGCCACCCGCAACTTGCCGCGCTGTGAAACCGCGCGCGCTTAAACCACCGCCAGCTCGCGGAACGCGCGGCCCGCCACCATGCGCTCGGCGGCCAGATCGCTCAGGTCGATGCTCTGCCAGCCGCCCGTCAGGATATGCTCGGCAATGCCGCGTCCCACCGCGGGCGATTGCTGAAGCCCATGGCCCGAGAAGCCGTTGCACAGATGCAGGTTCGGCACCTCGGGATGGGGCCCCAGCACCGCGTTCTGATCCAGCGTGTTGTAATCGTAATGGCCAACCCAATGGCGCACCACCTTTACCGCGTCAAAACCCGGTGCGCGGGCGTAAAGCTGTTCCCAGATCACCTCTTCGAACAGGCCCAGATCTGGCTCGAAATCATCGGGGGCGCAGGGTCCGTCGTTCTGTGGCACCGTGGCGGTGATCCAGTGGTTCTGCTCAGGACGCAGATAGAACCCCGCATCCACCAGCAAAGGCGCATCCGGGTGACGCGCATTGGGTGCATCAATCACAAACACCGTGCGCTTGCGCGGCTCCACCGCCAAAGGCAGCCCTGCCATCGCACAAATCTGCGCCGCCCGGGTGCCCGCCGCGTTCACCGCATGGCGGCAGGCCACCTCGCCTGCCCGCTCCAGCACCACGCCCGCCACACGATCCCCCGCCATCCGCAGGCCTGTCACGCGGTCGGTCACAAAGCGCGCGCCTTGCGCCTTGGCCATGCTGCGAAAGCCCGACAACAGGCCCATATTGTCAAACCAGCCTTCGCCTTGGGTGCCAAAACTCCCCGCCGTCAGATCCCCCACCTCCAGCCATGGGAAACGCGCCTGTATCTGCGCGGGCGTCCAGACTTCGGTCGCGGCGCCATGGTCGCGCTGCATCTGCGCCACCGCGCGCAGCGTCTGCGCGCCTTCCGCCGTTTGCGACAGGAACAGATAGCCTTGCTCTTTCAGCCCCAGATCCAACCCCATCCGCGCCTTGAAATCGCGGATGAACCCAATGCCAAAGCGCGAGATTTCCACATTCACCGCCGTGGTGAACTGCTGGCGGATCGAGGCCACCGAAAGCGCGGTCGCCGCATGGGCAAAACTGGTGTCGGGCTCCACCACCAGCACATCCAGACCGGGTTGCATCACAGTCAACCAATAGGCGACTGAAGATCCCATCACCGCGCCGCCGATCACAACCACATCTGCCTGCATCACTTGCCCTTTTCAGAATCACGGTCGTTTGACCGTTGGCCCGACCGGGGTTAGAACAACACTCAGGGATGAGGACAAGACGCCTTAAAAGGTGGGTGCATGGGGAATGGTATATCGGCAGTTCTGCCGCTGATGTCGCGCATGGCCGAAGCGACGGCAATCGAAGATGTCTGGGCGCTGGCCTCGGACTATTATGCAACCCAAGGTTTTGGGCTTGCCAATTACGGCTTCACCCGCTTCTTGCACCTGCGCAATGTGGGCGATCCGGATGATGCGATCTTCCTGACCACCGGAAGCGCCGAATACGCGCGGTTCTACTTTCAGAACGGCTTTTACGCCCGCACGCCGGTCTACCGTTGGGCTGTCTCGAATGTCGGCTCTTGCACCTGGAAATGGGTGCGCGACGCCTATGAGGCGGGGCAATTCACCCCCGATGAAATGGATGCCGTCCGCCAGAATGCCGCCATGGGCATCGTCGCTGGCGTTTCCATCAGCTTTCCCGAAACCTCCACCCGCTCCAAAGGCGCGCTTGGCCTGATCGCGGACCGGGGCATCAGTACGGAACAGGTCGAGGCAATCTGGGAACGCAAGCGCGACGAAATGCTCGCTGTCGCGCATCTCATGCACCTCAAGATCATCACCCTGCCCCAGCCCAAAGCCAAACGCAGCCTGACCGAACGGCAGCGGCAGGCATTGGAATGGGTCGCCGATGGCAAGACCACACAGGATGTCGCCGTGCTGATGGAAGTCTCCGCCGCCATGGTGGAAAAACACCTCCGTCTCGCACGCGAAGCACTGTCGGTCGAGACGACCACCCAAGCCGTCGCAAAGGCATCGCTGTTGAACATGATCTTCCAGCGCGTCGAAAAGGCCCCGATGGTAGGGAAATCCTGACTTACGCCACGTCAGCCATCAGGGCATGGTTCAACCATTCCATGAGTGGTCGCCTTCGGGCAATGGAATGGCAGATGGCCTCCGGTGCATTTTCACCGTTTGGGCGTTTGTCCTGTATCGCGTGCAGGGCTTTCCCAGACTTGCACCACATTATCCTTTGGGCACGTCAATTGTGGGCGCGCCCAAGGGCATGTTCTGTTTGCACGCTGTCCTCATCCCCAGAAGGTTGGTGCAAACGCAGTGGCGGTGCGTCCTCCCCGGGACGCACCGTTTTTTCATGTCCGCCCCCTACCCTTGGTCTGCCCCCGTGGCGCGCCATGCAAAAGGGCGGCCCGAAGACCGCCCTTTTCCAACATGCTCAGCTTGATCGGCTGAAAATCAGCCCTGAACCATCTTCGCGACTTCTGCCGCGAAATCTTCTTCTTTCTTCTCGATGCCTTCGCCAACCGCCACACGGGCATAGCCGGTGATTTCCACGCCGGCTTCCTTGGCCGCCGCTTCCACCGTCAGGTCGGGGTTGATCACGAAGGCTTGGCCCAGCAGGGTGTTCTCGGCCAGATACTTCTTCATGCGGCCCGGGATGATGTTGTTGTGGATCACCTGCTCGGGCTTCGGCTTGGCCGAGGTCGCGTTTTCTTCCAGCGCCTTGGCGGTCTGCACGGCCAGCTCACGCTCCACCAGCGTCGGGTCCATGGTGGCTTCCGAAAGCGACAGCGGGTTGGTGGCCGCGATGTGCATCGCGAACTGCTTGCCAATCGCCTGCGCCTTGTCAGCCGGGCCGTTCAGCGCGACCAGCACGCCGATCTTGCCCATGCCATCCGCGGCGGCGTTGTGTACATAAGACACCACGGTGCTGCCTTCCAGAATATGCATCCGGCGGAAGGTCATGTTCTCGCCGATGCGGGCGATCGATTCCTGAATCACCTCATCCACGGTCTTGCCGTTGATCTGCGACGCTTTCACCACTTCGACCGAATCGCCGGTGGTCAGCGCCACATTGGCCACATCGCGCACCAAGGCTTGGAAGTCGGCGTTCTTGGCCACGAAGTCGGTTTCCGAGTTGATCTCGACCGCCACACCCCGACCATCGGTCACGGCCACGCCGACCAGCCCTTCGGCCGCCACACGGTCGGCCTTCTTGGCCGCTTTGGCCAAGCCCTTGGTGCGCAGCCAGTCGATCGAGGCCTGCATGTCACCGTTGTTCTCGGTCAGCGCCTTCTTGGCGTCCATCATGCCTGCGCCGGTGGTCTCGCGCAGTTCTTTCACCATTGCAGCGGTGATTGTCATGGTCAGTCTCCTGAAATCCATAAAATGGGTTGGCGGAGGTTATCCCCCCGCCATGTCACGATTTGACGACAGCCAATCAGGCTTCTTCGATGGCTTCTTCTGCCGGGGCTTCGTCCAGCGCGCCCAAGTCCACGCCAGCCGCACCCATCTGGGCCGACATGCCGTCCAACGCTGCGCGGGCGATCAGCTCGCAATACAGGGCAATCGCGCGCGAGGCGTCGTCGTTGCCGGGGATCACGTAATCCACGCCCTTGGGCGAGCAGTTGGTGTCGACCACGGCCACAACCGGAATGCCCAGTTTCTTGGCTTCCAGAATGGCCAGATCTTCCTTGCCCACATCGATGATGAAGATCAGGTCCGGCACGCCGCCCATTTCGCGGATCCCGCCCAGCGAGGCTTGCAGCTTGGCCTGGTCACGCTCCATGCCCAGACGCTCTTTCTTGGTCAGGCCTTCGGCACCGGCAGCCAGCTGCTCGTCGATCTGCTTCAGACGCTGGATCGAGGCCGAGATGGTCTTCCAGTTGGTCAGCGTGCCACCCAGCCAGCGGTGGTTCATGTAGAACTGCGCGCAACGCTCTGCGGCTTCGGCGATCGGCTTCTGCGCCTGACGCTTGGTGCCGACGAACAGGATGCGGCCGCCTTTGGCGACGGTGTCGCGCACAACCTTCAGCGCCTGATCCAGCATCGGAACGGTCTGCGTCAGGTCAAGAATGTGAATGCCGTTGCGGTCGCCGTAGATGTATTCGCCCATCTTCGGGTTCCAGCGCTGGGTCTGGTGGCCGTAGTGAACGCCAGCTTCCAAGAGCTGACGCATGGTAAATTCAGGGAGCGCCATGTCCAAGTATCCTTTTCCGGTTTGCGCCTCGGCAGATGGTCTCAGGGTTTCCCCCAACCGG
This sequence comes from Pseudorhodobacter sp. MZDSW-24AT, assembly GCF_002794355.1. GTDB lineage: Bacteria > Pseudomonadota > Alphaproteobacteria > Rhodobacterales > Rhodobacteraceae > Pseudotabrizicola. Next base: position 202,249 of record NZ_PGOI01000002.1, read on the forward strand.
TGGACCAGACGGGATTTCTCCCCGCCATGGCCCGCATCTGCCTGTGAAGTGGCGCGTCGTTACCCCGGTCCGGCCCGAATGGCAAGCCTGAACCTTGTGCTGCACCGCAGAAAGACTACCTTGGTCACACAAAGGAGAGTGCGATGCCCACCAAGATCAATCTGGCCCTGCAAGGCGGCGGCGCGCATGGCGCCTTTACCTGGGGGGTGCTCGACCGCCTCTTGGAGGACGACAGCCTTGAAATCAGTGCCATCTCGGGCACCTCGGCAGGGGCGCTGAACGCGGCGGCCTTCAAATCCGGCATGATCTCGGGCGGGCGCAAAGGGGCCAAGGCCAGCCTTGCGCGGCTCTGGCGCGATGTGGCGCGGGTGTCGGATCTGCGCATCCCGGGCTGGATGCAGCCGATGGTGCCGGGCTTTCAGGCGCTTGGGCAGATCGCTTTGTCGATGTCGCCCTTCTCGCCCCAAGGTCTCGCGGCGCAGGTCTATACGCCCTATGCGTGGGGCCCCGCGTGGCGCAACCCGCTCGAACGCATCGTCCGTCGGCTGGATTTCAGCCATGTCTGCGCCAAGACAGGCCCACAGCTCTTCATCGGCGCCACCCGGGTGGACACCGGGCGCATCCGCATCTTTTCCGGCGATGACATCACGCCCGAGGCGCTGATGGCCTCGGCCTGTCTGCCCACCATCTTTCAGGCGGTGGAAATCGACGGCACCGCCTATTGGGACGGCGGCTATGCGGGCAACCCGGCGCTGTTCCCACTCTATGAACCGCATCTGCCCGATGACATCCTCATCGTCTCGATCAACCCTTTTGTCCGCGACGGCGTGCCGAAAACCCCGATCGACATCCAGAACCGGGTGAATGAAATCAGCTTCAACTCGGCCCTTTTGGGCGAATTGCGCGCCGCCCATTTCGTGCGCCGTCTGATCGAGGATGGCCGGCTGGAACGCGGCAGTATGAAGGCCGTGCGCAGCCATCTGATCAGCGATGATGCGCTGATGACGGAAATGACAGGCAGCACCAAGATGTCCCCCTCGCCCACGCTCTTTGCCCGCCTGCGCAGCGCAGGCCATGACGCGGCGGAGCGCTTTCTGGCCGACCATCGTGCCAGTCTCGGGCACAAGGCCACGCTGGACCTTGGCGCGCTATTTGGCTGACGGGTTTTGCACCATGACCCCGGCGGCGTCCTTGCCGTTGGGGTAGACCAATCCGGCCGAGATGATGAGCTTGGCCGCATCCTCCACCTTCATGTCCAGATAGACCACATCCGTTTCTGGCACATACAGCAAAAAGCCCGAGGTCGGGTTCGGCGTGGTCGGCAAAAAGACCGAGATCACATCCATATAGCCTTCGTGGTTCAGCTTGGCCTGAATCTCCCCCTTGGCGCGGGTCGATACAAAGCCAATGGCCCAGATATGCTCTTTGGGATATTGCACCAGACAGGCACGCTCAAAGCTGCTTTCATTCTGCGAAAACACGGTTTCCGCGATCTGTTTCAGCCCGTTGTAGATTGACCGCACCACCGGCATGCGGTCCACCAGCCCTTCGGCAGACAGCAGGAACTTGCGGCCGATGAACCCCTTGCCCAACCAGCCCACAACGACCGTGAACACCAGAAACACCACCACGCCCACGCCCCGCACCGGGATCGTGGCTTCGGGGCCGAACCATTGCCGCACCAGCACATCGGGCTTCCACGGCCCCGGGATCAGCGGCAGGATCCAGCCGTCAATCCAGCCCACCACCGTCCAGATCAGATAGATGGTCAGACCAATGGGCAGCACCACCACAAGGCCGGTCAAAAACGAAGACCGCAGCCCGGCAAGCAGACTGCGGCGTTTGTTGGGATGATGCGGTTCTGACATGGGCCCTCACTGATGCCGCCATAAGTAAAGACAGCACAGGCCCTGCACAATGGGCGCAGCCGCTCCAAGCCGCTGCGCCGCATGAAATTTCGAAGTCAGCCGCGTCAGGCCTGCGCCATCTCACGCGCGATCGCGGCAGCCAAGCGGGCGTTGTTCAAAACAAGGGCGATATTGGCCTGCAAGGACCGTCCCTCGGTCATCGTATACATCCGGTCCAGCAGATAGGGCGTCACCGCCTTGGCGCTGATTCCCTCGACCTCGGCCTGATGCAACGCGCGCTCGATCACCGGGGTGATCTCATGGCTGGCGATCTCGGCTTCCGCCGGGATCGGATTGGCCACCAATTGCCCCCCCGGCAGGCCAAGCGCCGTGCGCAGCCGCTGTGCTGCCGCGATATCCGCCGCCCGGTCCATCCGCAACGGCGCCTTCAGCCCCGAATCCCGTGACCAAAAGGCCGGGAAGGCGTCTTGACCATAGCCGATCACTGGCACGCCATGCGTTTCCAGCACTTCCAGCGTTTTGGGCAGGTCCAAAATGGCCTTGGCCCCCGCCGCCACCACCGTCACCGGGGTCGCGGCCAGCTCCAGCAGATCGGCGCTGATGTCAAACGTGGTTTCGGCGCCGCGATGCACACCACCGATCCCGCCGGTGGCAAAGACATGAATCCCCGCCAGATGCGCGCAGATCATCGTCGCTGCCACCGTGGTCGCCCCGATGCCCCCGGTGGCAAGACAGGCCGCCAGATCCGCACGGCTCAGTTTGGCCACATCCTGCGCCTGACCCAAGGTATCAAGCTCCTCCGTCGTCAGCCCGATATGGATCTTGCCGCCCATGATGGCGATGGTCGCGGGCACCGCGCCCGCGCGGCGCACCTCGTCCTCCACCGCCCGCGCGGTCTCCACATTCTGCGGAAACGGCATGCCATGGGTGATGATGGTCGATTCCAGCGCCACAATGGCCGCGCCTGCGGCGCGCGCGGCGGCCACCTCGGGGGAATAAACAAGTGGTAGGGTCGTCATGATCCGATGTCTCCTGAAACGTAATCGGCGGCCGCCCGCAGCGCCGCCTCCAATGCGGCGGCGCGTGACGCCCCCCGCGCTTCGGCCACGATATGGGCCGCCATGAATGTATCGCCCGCGCCCGTGACCCGCGTCACAAGCACCTGCGGCGGTTGCCCGGTGATCACACCCTGCCCCGCCGTGCCTTCCGCCGCCAGCCGCCCGCCATCCGTCACCAGAACCCGCGCGGCGCCCCGGTCCAAAAGCGCCTGCGCGCCTTCGGCCGCCGTGTCATAGCGCCCCTTGGCGATCAGCCCGGCCTCTTCCAGATTGACATACAGCGTGGCGCGCGGATGCCCCAGAAGCGGCATCAACCGCTCGGCCTTGCCGGGGCTCGCCGGGGCCACCCGCAAATCCGCCCGCGCAAACAGCGCAGAGCGGGCAATGTCCGACAACAGCGCCTCTGTCAGATTGCCGTCCAGCGCGATCAGCCCGGAATAAGGCGCGGCCTCAGACCCCAGCGATCCATCGCCCAAGGCCCGCAGGATCTTGTCTCCCGCCATCTCCAGCGAATGCGCATCGGCAATCGCGGCGATCAACCCGTTGGCGCCCTCGATCGCCATATAGCGATCGGTCGGCAAGTCATCTGACCGATACACATGCCCGCACTCAAGCCCCATGCGCAGACAGGCCGCGATCAGCTCATCGCCTTCCGCATCGCGCCCCACCGCCGTCAACAGCGCAGGCCGCAGGCCAAACCGCGTGAGTGTCATCGCGATGTTCATGGCGACTCCGCCGGGCAACCGCGTGATCCGCCCCGGCACATCCGATCCCAGCCGCAGCGAAGACGGCGCCCGGCCGATGATGTCCCACAACACCGACCCGATACACAGAATATCGCTCATCCCGGCCCCTTCGCGCGCTGCCCCCGTTGATCTCGGGGTCTACATCGCGCGCCGTTACAGCGCCGTCCAGCCCCCATCCACCGAAATCGTGGTGCCGGTGATCTGTGCCGCCGCGTCGGACGCCAGAAACACCGCCGTGCCGCCGATCTGTTCCACCGTGGCAAACTCGCGGCTAGGCTGACGCTCCAGCATCACCTGCTTGATCACCGTCTCGCGGTCCATGTTGTGCTTTTTCATCTGGTCCGGGATCTGCGCCTCGACCAGCGGCGTCAGCACATAGCCGGGGCAGATCGCATTGGCGGTGATCCCTTGGCCCGCGCATTCCAGCGCCGTCACCTTGGTCAGGCCCACCACCCCATGCTTGGCCGCCACATAGGCCGATTTATACGGGCTCGCCGTCAACCCATGGGCCGAGGCCACATTGATCACCCGCCCCCAGCCTTTCTCGCGCATCATCGGCAAGGCCGCCGCCGTGGTGTGAAACGCCGAGCTCAGGTTGATCGCCAAAATCGCGTTCCATTTGTCGACCGGGAAATCCTCGATCCCCGCCACATGCTGGATGCCCGCGTTGTTCACCAGAATGTCACAGACCCCTGCATCTGCGATTAGGCGACGGCAGGCCTCCGCATCCGACATATCGGCCGAAATATAGCGCACCTCCACGCCATGCCGCGCCGACAAGGCCCCGGCCAAGGCATGATCCTCGGTGCGATCGGTAAAAGAGTTGATCACCACATGCGCGCCCGCCCGGGCCAGCTCTTCCGCCACCCCCAGCCCGATCCCCGAATTCGATCCGGTCACCACGGCAGTCTTGCCCTTCAGGTTCATCGCAGCCCCCTCATTTTGCATTTGCGGCAGATTACATGCTGCAAACGCGAAGAACATCGGCCACGTTCCTGCAACGCCAAAAAAAACGCCGGCGCGAAGCCGGCGTTAAGTTATTGAGGCAGGTTTCATACAGGCAAGAAACCTATCGAGCAGTGCATCCTATATACGCCGCATCGCGCCGATGGCCAAGTTAAAAGTTTGAAAAGGTTCACAAGCCGCCGTAGCCTAGCGGCCAAGAAACCAAGGCCACGGGAGATTGTTGCCGGAATGGGACGTGTTTTTTTCCACATCAAGCAGGGATTTGCGCTTGCCGCCCTGCTCACGCTCACAGCGGCTCCCGGCGTTTCACAGGTGGGTGATTCTCCCGCCCATGGCATAGCTATGTATGGCGACCCGGCACTCCCCCCGGATTTTGTGTCGCTGCCTCATGTCAATCCCGATGCCCCCAAAGGCGGGCGCATCGTCTTTGGCGAATCCGGCAGTTTCGATTCCCTCAATCCCTTCATCCTCAAGGGCCGCGCCCCGGCAGGCCTCGCGGCCCTCACGGTGGAAAGCCTGATGGGCCGCTCTTATGACGAACCCTTCACCCTTTACGGGCTGCTGGCCGAATCGGTCACCACCGATGCCGCTCGCACCTACGTAGAATTTACCTTGCGTGAAGAGGCGCGATTCTCCGATGGCAGCCCGGTCACCGTCGAAGACGTGCGCTGGTCCTTTGAAACCCTCGGCACCTTGGGCAACCCGCGCTATCACACCGCCTGGACCAAGATCGCCCGCACCGACGTCACCGGACCGCGCTCAATCCGCTTCACCTTCAACACCACCGACCGCGAATTGCCGCTGATCCTCGGCCTGCGCCCGATCCTGCAAAAGGCCCAATGGGAGGGCAAGGCTTTCGATCAGTCCACCCTCGAAGCCTCCATCGGCTCTGGCCCCTATGTCGTGGGGCCGTTCGAGACCGGGCGCTACATCTCTTACGTCAAGAACCCCGACTGGTGGGGCAAGGATCTGCCGTTCAACCGGGGCCAGCACAATTTCGATGAGGTGCGCTACGATTACTTTGGCGATGGTGGCGTGGTCTTCGAAGCCTTCAAAGGGGGGCTCATCACCTCGTGGCGCGAAACCAATCCCGCGAAATGGGCCAGCAGCTACGACTGGCCCGAGGTGGCCGATGGCACCATCGTCAAATCCGAAATCCCTCACAGCCGCCCTTCAGGGATCGAAGGCTTCGTGATGAACACCCGCCGCCCGCTGTTTCAGGATTGGCGCGTGCGCGAGGCGCTGATCCTCGCCTTCAACTTCGAACTGGTGAACCAAACCCTCAACGGCGGCGCCACGCCGCGCATCGCCTCCTATTTCGGCAATTCCCCCTTGGGCTTCCCACCCGGCACCCCGGCGGAAGGCAAGGTGGCCGAACTCCTCGCCCCGTTTCAGGCCGATCTGCTGCCGGGCGCGCTCGAAGGCTACAGCCTGCCCACAGGCGACGGCACGTTGGCCAACCGCCGCAACATCCGCGCGGCCACGGCCCTGTTGGCGGACGCAGGCTATACGATCGACGCCGGTGTGCTGAAAGACCCGTCCGGCCAAGCTGTCAGCTTCGAGATCCTGCTGGTCAACGGCGCCCGCGACATGATCTCGGCCGCCGAGATCTACATCGAAAGCCTCAAACGTCTGGGCATCACCGCCCGGGTGACCACGGTGGACAATGCGCAATATATCGAACGCACCAACACCTATGCTTTCGACATGACGCATTACATCCGCTCTCTCTCGCTCTCGCCGGGCAATGAACAAACGCTGTACTGGGGCAGCGCCGGGGTGACCGAACCCGGCACGCGAAACTGGATGGGCATGAACAGCCCCGCCGCCGAGGCGATGATCCAGACCATGCTCAACGCAAGCGATCCCGAAACCTTCACCGCCGCCACGCAGGCGCTTGACCGGGTGCTGACCACGGGTAGATATGTGGTGCCGATGTGGTATTCTGATGTCTCGCGGCTGGCGCATCGCAAGGAACTCCGCTTCCCCGACCGCCCGCCGCTCTATGGCGACTGGATCGGCTTTCAACCAGACGTCTGGTGGTATGAGCAGTAAAAGCAAGAAACAGGCACTGACATGCGCAAACTTTCCCTGATGGCGGCCGCCGCCGCCCTGATCGCCCTCACGGGCTGTGCCACCGTCGAAGGCATCGGCCGCGACATCTCGGGCGGTGCCAACCGCGTGGCGGGCTGGGTGGGCTAAGCCAATCCTGCCCCGGCCCACAGGTTCCGACCGGCGCAAGATGAGTATTTGGAAAAGGTGCAAGCGGAAAGGTCTTGCACCTTTCTGAAATACTCCCGCCGGAGGCTCCCACCGCAGCCGCACGTGATGCCGCCACAGATCCGGGCCCGGAATGTTCGCAGAACATTCGTCTTCCCCTGCTCGCAGGGTCACGCCTGCCTTTCTCATTGCACCGGGGCGCCGGGCGGAATAGGCAAGCGTTATGCGCTCGCTTCTGGATACCGGCCCCGCCCCTTTTGTGCCCTTGTCGTTCAACATGGCGCAGCACGTGCTGGCGCGCTCGGCCGCGCGCGCGCCCGACAAGACCGCGCTGCACATCCTCAGCCTCGACCACAGCGAAAGCTGGTCCTATGCGCAGCTCGAGGCGGCGGTCCTCGGTGTCGCCGCCGGTCTGCAAGAGAGGGGACTTCAGCCGGGCGACCGCATTCTGATGCGGCTGGGCAGTCAGATCGCTTTTCCTCTCCTGTTCCTCGGCGCCTTGGCCGCTGGCATGGTGCCGGTCGCCACCTCGGCGCAGCTCACCCAAGCCGAGATCACGCCGATGGCCGCGCGCATCGCGCCGCGCCTCATCGTCGCCAGCCCGGGCGTCGCCTTGCCCGCAGGCCAGACCTGCCCGGTGCTCAGCGATGCCGAGCTGCGCGCGATGGAGGCCTGCGCGCCCGCCGCCTATCATCAAGGCGCGGCGGACCGCCCCGGCTATATCATCTTCACCTCGGGCACCTCTGGCACGCCGATGGCGGTGGTGCATGCCCACCGGGCCATCCTTGCGCGTCAGACCATGCACCGTGCTTGGGAAGGCTTGGGCGAAAGCGACCGCCTTCTTCACGCGGGGGCCTTCAACTGGACCTATACGCTCGGCACCGGGCTGATGGACCCTTGGACCGTGGGCGCCACCGCCTTGATCCCCGCCACCGGGGTCGGTCCTGCGCATTTGGGCGCTTTGCTGGGCGACCACCACGCCAGCCTCTTTGCCGCCGCGCCGGGCGTCTTCCGCCAGATGCTGCGCACGGGGCTCCCCGCGTTGCCGCACCTGCGCCACGGCCTTTCCGCCGGAGAGAAACTCAGCCCCGAGGTTCGCGCAGGCTGGACCGCCGCCACCGGCACCCCGCTCTGCGAGGCTTTGGGCATGTCCGAGATTTCCACCTTCATCTCGGAATCGCCCGAACGCCCTGCCCCCTTGGGCGCCACCGGCTTTTTGCAACCGGGGCGGCGCATCGCAGCCCTTGGCCCGGATCTCCTGCCCGTGCCGCGCGGCACCCCCGGGCAACTGGCGATCGACCGCCGCGATCCCGGCCTCATGCTGGGCTATCTCGACGCGCCCGAGGCGACGGCGGCCCGCCTGACGCCCGAGTGGTTTCTCACCGGCGACAGCATCCGCATCGACACCAGCGATGCCATCACCTATCTGGGCCGCGACGATGACCAGATGAACGCCGGCGGTTACCGCGTCAGCCCGCTGGAAGTCGAGGCCGCCATGGCCCGCTTCCCCGGCCTCACAGAAACCGCCGTGACCGAGGTCGAGGTCAAACCCGGCGTCACCGTCATCGCCTGCTTTTACACCGCGCCCGATCCATGCGATCCGCAGGCGCTTGCCGCCCATGCCGCCGCGCATCTCGCGCGGTATAAGCAGCCGCGCCTGTTCCACCACCTGCCCGCCTTGCCGCGCGGCGCCAACAGCAAACTCAACCGCCGCGCCTTGCGCGCCCTGAGGCTTCCATGATCAAGCTTGATATCTTTTCCGACCCGGTCTGCCCTTGGTGTTATATCGGCAAGGCCAATCTGGACCGCGCGCTGGAAGCAGCGCCTGAGCATCCTTTTCAGATCGAATGGCATCCGTTCCAGCTCAACCCCGGCATGCCTGCCGAAGGCGTCGACCGCGCCGAATATCTCGAGGCGAAGTTCGGCGGCAAGGCCAAGGCGGTCGAGATTTATGCCCGCGTCGAACAGGCCGCGCGGGAGGCAGGCCTCACCATCGACTTTTCCACCATCCGCCGCATGCCCAACACGCTGAACGCACATCGCCTCATCCATTGGGCCGGGCTCGAAGGGCGGCAAACCGCCATCGTCTCGGCGCTGTTCCGGGCCTATTGGCGCGAAGGGCGCGACATCGGCCACATCCCCACGCTTGTGGACATCGCCGAAGCCGCCGGAATGGACCGCGCGCTGACCGAGCGTCTGCTGGCCACCGATGAAGATTCCGATGCGCTCAAGGCCCGCGACATCCATGCCCGCGAACGCGGCGTGACCGGCGTGCCTTGCTTCATCATTGGCAATCAATACGTCGTCTCCGGTGCGCAGCCGCCGCAGGTCTGGGCCGATGTCATCGCCGAACTGCGCGCCAACGCACAATCCTAAGGCCGTTCGCGCTGTGGCATTGCCCTTCCGCGCCTGATACCGAGGCGCGGAAAGGACACCCCCATGTCACATTCCCATCCCCCACAGCGCGCGCTTGGCCAGACCGAGTTCATCGCGCTGATCGCCATGCTTTTTGCGACCATCGCCTTTTCCATCGATGCGATGTTGCCCGCGCTGCCCGATATCGCGCTCGAGCTGTCGCCCACCGCCCCCAACAACGCCCAGTTGATCCTCACCAGCTTTGTGCTGGGCATGGGGGTGGGCACCTTCTTCGCCGGGCCGCTGTCCGACAGCTTTGGCCGCAAGACGGTGATCGTGGGTGGCGCGCTGCTCTATTGCGGCGGTGCGCTCCTTGCCTATGTCGCGCCCAGCTTGGAAACCATGCTGCTGGCCCGCGTCTTGCAAGGCCTTGGCGCCGCCGGACCGCGCGTTGTGGCGCTTGCCTTGGTCCGCGACATCCACGCAGGGCCGCGCATGGCCCGCATCGTCAGCTTTGCCATGATGATCTTCACGCTGGTGCCCGCCGTGGCCCCGCTGTTGGGACAGGTCATCATTGCGGGATTCGGCTGGCGCAGCATCTTTCTGGCCTTCCTGATGTTTTCAGCCATTTCCGTGCTTTGGCTGGTGATCCGCCAGCCCGAGACGCTGCCGCCCGCCAAGCGTCGCCCCTTCCGCGCCGCCCCCCTTTGGGCCGCCTTGCGCGAAGTGCTGTCCTTGCGCAGCATCCGCCTGTCGATCCTCGCGCAAACGCTTGCTTTCGCGGCGCTTTTCGGCACGCTTTCCTCTACCCAGCAGCTTTTCGATCAAACCTATGGCCGCGGCGAAAGCTTTCCGCTCTGGTTCGCGCTGATCGCGGTGGTGGCGGGCACCTCCTCCTTGCTCAATGCCGCTGTGGTCATGCGCTTGGGGATGCGGCGTCTGGTGCGCATCAGCTTTGCCACCCAAGCCCTTGTCTCCGGTGCATTTCTTCTGGCCTTTACCCTCAACCTCTGGCCCGAGCCCGGCGTTCTGCCGCTGGAATTCGCGGCCTATCTGGTCTGGACCATTGGCGTCTTTTTCATGATCGGCACCACGGTGGGCAACCTGAACGCGCTCGCGCTTGAACCCGTGGGCCATATCGCGGGCATGGCGGCCTCCGTCACCGGGGCGCTCTCAACCGTGTTCTCGGTGGTGCTTGCCGCGCCCGTGGGCCTCGCCTTCAACGGCACGCCCCTTCCGCTGATGCTGGGGGTGACGGTGTTTTCGGGCCTTGCCTACATGGTGGCGCGCAGACTTTAGGTCTGCGCGCTATCCCTTTGGCCGCACAATCTTTTCCGCCAAATCTCGGGCAATGGCAAAGGCGCCCTTGATCCGGTCGGCCTCGGTCTTCCAGTCGCGCATCAGCACGATCTTGTTGCCTTGCACCTTGGCGCCCACGCCTTCGGCCTTGATGAAATCCACCAATCCCGCCGGATTGCCGAACTTGTCATTGTGAAACTGGATCGTCGCGCCCTTTGGCCCGGCATCGATCCGGCTGATCCCGGCGCGTTTCGCCATCGCCTTGATCCGCACGATCAGCATCAGCGTGTTCACCTCCTTGGGCAGCGGCCCAAAGCGGTCGATCAACTCGGCAGCAAAGCCTTCAAGCTCCACCTTGGTCGCCAGACCCGACAGACGGCGATACAGCCCCAGCCGCACGTCCAGATCCACCACATAATCCTCGGGGATCATCACCGGCAGGCCCAAGTTCAACTGCGGAGACCACGCATCATCAATCGGCGCCAAGCCATTGATCTCGCCCGATTTTATCTTGGCAATCGTCTCTTCCAGCATCTGCTGATACAGCTCATACCCCACTTCCTTGATATGGCCGGATTGCTCTTCACCCAAAAGGTTCCCGGCCCCGCGCAGGTCAAGGTCATGGCTGGCAAGGTTGAACCCCGCGCCCAGATTGTCGAGCGATCCCAACAGCTTCAGCCGCTTTTGTGCCTGCGGGGTCAGCGGACTGCGCGGCTTGGTGGTCAGGTAGCAATAGGCGCGCGTCTTGCTGCGCCCGACCCGGCCCCGGATCTGATAGAGCTGGCTGAGCCCGAACATATCGCCGCGGTGAATGATCATCGTGTTGGCGGTCGGAATATCCAGACCGCTTTCCACGATCGTCGTGGCCAGCAGCACATCATATTTGCCGTCATAGAACTGGTTCATCCGGTCATCCAGATCGCCCGCCGCCAACTGGCCATGGGCGATCACGTAACTCACCTCCGGCACATGGGTTTTCAGGAATTCCTCGATCTCCGGCAGGTCGGATATGCGCGGCACCACATAGAAAGACTGCCCGCCGCGGAAGCGTTCGCGCAGCAGCGCCTCACGGATCGTCACCGTATCGAACTCGCTCACATAGGTGCGGATCGCCAAGCGGTCCACCGGCGGCGTCGCGATGATCGACAGATCGCGCACCCCCGTCAGGCTCAGTTGCAAGGTGCGCGGAATCGGCGTTGCGGTCAGCGTCAGCACATGGATCTCCGACCGCATTTCTTTCAGCCGTTCCTTGTGGCCCACGCCGAAATGCTGTTCTTCATCAATGACAAGCAGGCCAAGGTTCTTGAACTTGACCGCCTTGGCCAACAACGCATGGGTGCCCACCACGATGTCCACCGTGCCATCGGCAATCCCTGCACGGGTGGCAGCCGCTTCCTTCGCACTCACAAAGCGCGACAAAGGCCTGACAGCAATGGGAAATCCGCGAAACCGCTCGGCAAAGCTGCGGTAGTGCTGGCGGGCCAACAGCGTGGTCGGGCAGATCACCGCCACCTGCATCCCTGCCATCGCCGCGACAAAGGCCGCGCGCATCGCCACTTCAGTCTTGCCAAAACCCACGTCGCCCACCACCAGCCGGTCCATGGGCGAGCCTTTTTCCAGATCGGCCACCACATCGGCAATCGCCGCCAGCTGGTCATCGGTTTCCTGATAGGGGAAACGCGCCGCAAAAGCCTCCCAGATCGAATGCGGCGCCTCCAAGATCGGCGCATGGCGCAGCGCGCGCTCGGCCGCGATCCGCATCAGCCGATCGGCAATCTCCTTGATCCGCTCTTTCAGCTTGGCCTTCTTGGCCTGCCAAGCGCCACCGCCCAACCGGTCCAGCAACCCTTCTTCATGGCCATAGCGGCTCAGAAGCTCGATATTCTCCACCGGCAGGTAAAGCTTTGCCGCATCCGCATATTCCAGCGCCACGCATGCATGCGGCGCCCCCAGCGCCGTGATCGTCTCCAGCCCCAGATAGCGGCCCACGCCATGTTCGACATGCACCACCAGATCGCCCGGCGTCAGCGTATCGACCTCGCGCAGGAAGTTGTCGGCCTTGCGCTTGCGGCGTGGCTTGCCCACCATCCGATCGCCCAGCACATCCTGCTCGGAAATCACGGCAAGCCCCGGGGCCACGAACCCCGTCTCCAGCGCCCAGACCAGCAGGAACAGCCCGCCTCGCCCCTCGGGCACCTCGCGGAAATCCTTGATGCGCTGAAAGCCGGTTACGCCCTGATCTTGCAGCAATCCCTCAAGCCGCTCCCGCGCCCCTTCAGACCACGAGGCGATCACCACCTGAACCTCTTCGCGCAATGTGCGAATATGATCTGACAAGGCACCGAAAAGGCTGACAGATTCCTGTTGCCGCTCAGGTGCGAAACTGCGCCCCAGACGGCCCTTGGCATCCAGAACCCCCGGTCCGGGGCTTTGCGCATGCGGCGACAATTGCACCACCCGGTGCGCCTTGACCGCCGCCTCCCAGCCCGCATCATCCAGATACAGCAATCCGGGCGCCGCAGGTTTATAGACCGTATCCAGCCGCCCCTTCACGCTCATCGCTTCGCGCCGGGAATCATACGCATCCTCGATGCCTTCCCAGCGCGACAGCCGCATCGGCGTCACCTGATCGTCCAGCATCACCGCCGCATCCGGCAGATAGTCGAACAGCGTTTCCAGCCGGTCGTGGAACAGGCCCAGCCAATGCTCCATCCCCTGATGCTTGCGCCCGGCACTGACCGCTTCATACAGCGGGTCATCGGCGCCCCCCACACCGAACTCGATCCGATAGGCCTGCCGGAAACGGGTGATCGATGCCTCGTCCAGAATGACTTCCGACACGGGCGACAGATCCACCGCCCGCAGCTTCTCGACCGTGCGCTGGGTCACAGGGTCAAACCGCCGCAAGCCATCCAGCACATCGCCGAAGAAATCCAGCCGCACCGGCCCCGGATGCCCCGGCGGGAAAATATCGATGATGCCGCCGCGCACGGCATAATCCCCGGCCTCGGCCACCGTCGACACCGGCGAGAACCCCATGCGCGCCAGAAAGCCTTTCAGCTGCGCCTCGTCCACCCGCTTGCCCACCGCCGCCGTAAAGCTGCTGGCCGCCACGGTCGCGCGCGATGGCACCCGCTGCGTCGCCGCATTCACCGTGGTGAGCAGCACAAAGGGCCCCGGCAGCCCGGCCGCCAGCGCGGCCAGCGTCGCCATCCGCCGCGCGGCGATCTCGGGGTTGGGCGACACGCGGTCGTAAGGCAGGCAATCCCACGCCGGAAAGTCGAGCACCACCGCCTCGGGTGCCGTCACCGCCAGCGCCAGCCGCATCGCCTCCATCCGCTTGTCATCGCGCGCCACATGGATCACCGGCACGCTACTGCGGGTCAGCTCCCGCGCCAGCAGACGGGCATCAAAGCCCTCGGGCGCACCGCCCAGAAGAACACGGTCGCCGCGCGGGTTCAGGTCGGGGGAAGATGTCTTGCTCATGGCGCCCTTACCTACGCCCCCAAACCCGCCCGTCAAGGGCCGCCCGGGCGCCCGTCTTATCTGAGGTTCTGATACATGCCGAACAAGGCCGTCACAAAAATCGCGATCATCCCGATCAATTGCATCTTGAACCGGTGCCGCATCAGCAGCCGCACCAACGCGGCACCCTCGGGCGCATGGGTTTCCACCTGCAGCGCCAGCCGCAAGGTCAGATAGCCCACCAGCACCATCGGCGCGACCATGAACAAAAGCGCCTGCGCGAATTCCACCCCGTAGACCACCGCCAAAAGCCCCAGCAGCGTCAGCACGAAACACACGGTGCCGATCAGCCAAGCCCCGCTGCGGCGCGAGATATACAGCATTCGCCGCGCGTTGATCGCCGCCAGTGCCGCCAGATCCTGCGCCGCCTCACCGCCGTGCTTGCGCGCGCGGCTGATCATGTCCAGCGGCACGCCCAGCACCCAATGGCTCACCGAAGACCACAGAACCGCCAGCGCGATCCAGTACCACAGGCTGGAGAACGACCGCATGTCGATCAGCAGCAAGATCAGCCCATACCATTCCAAGACAGATCGCACCTTTTGCCGGAAGACGCGCACAAGGCTTGCAGCGCCGCGCCTTTCCATGGCAGGCAGAAGAAAAAGCTGCAAGCCCCTGACAAGATGCGAGCCCCTCCATGCGCCTGACCGTTGCCCCGACGCCCACGTCCCGCTTTCGGCGCCTGCGCGCCTCTCCGGCCTTGCGGGCGCTCGCGCAGGAAAACACGCTTTCGGTCCAGGATCTGATCTGGCCGGTGTTCGTGCGCGATGGTGTCGGCCTGCGCCAGCCCATCGCCTCGATGCCGGGGGTCGACAGGCTCAGCGTCGATCTGGTGGTCAAGGCGGCCGAAGAGGCGGCGTCCTTGGGCATTCCGGCACTGTGCCTCTTTCCCTACACCGATCCCGCCAAGAAAACCGAAGACTGCGCCGAGGCGTGGAACCCCGACAACCTTGCCAATCGCGCGATCCGCGCCATCAAGGATGCCGTGCCCGAGATCGCGGTGATGACCGATGTGGCGCTCGATCCCTACAATGCGCTTGGCCATGATGGTCTGGTGCGCGACGGCATCATCCTCAACGACGAAACGATCGAGGCGCTGGTGAAGATGAGCCTCGCGCAGGCCGAGGCCGGGGCCGATATCCTTGGCCCGTCCGACATGATGGATGGGCGCATCGGGGCCATGCGCTCCGCCTTGGAAGCGGCAGGCCACAAGGATGTGACGATCATGTCCTATGCCGCCAAATATGCCTCTGCCTTCTACGGCCCCTTCCGCGATGCGGTGGGCGCCAGCGGCGCGCTGAAAGGCGACAAGAAAACCTATCAGATGAACCCGGCCAACAGCCTCGAGGCCTTGCGCCTGATCGAACGCGACCTGACCGAAGGCGCCGATATGGTGATGGTGAAACCGGGGATGGCCTATCTCGACATCATCCACCGCGTCAAAGCCACGTTCGGCGCACCGACCTATGCCTATCAGGTCTCGGGCGAATATGCGATGATCCAAGCCGCCGCGCAGAACGGCTGGATCGATGGCGACCGTGTGATGCTCGAAAGCCTGATGGCCTTCCGGCGGGCAGGCTGCGACGGGGTGCTCACCTATTTCGCCCCGCAGGCCGCCCGCGCCATCCGTGCCGGGCAGGTCTGACCCGCGCCCCTGCTCGGCAATCTGCCGCCATCGCGCGGATCTTTCGATGACAGGGGCGCACAAATCCGCTATATCTCGCGCAAAGGGCCAGCAGAGCCCGATCGCCCATGGGCGTCCACGAGAGGCAGAAGGCAGGATCACATGACCGAAGCAAGCGGATTTTCCAGACGCGGTTTTCTGGCGGCGACCGGGGCCACCGGCCTTCTGGCCGCCTGTGGCAATGGGGTGGGCGGCTCTGGCGCGGCCCAGATCGACGCGCGGGTGAACTCGACCGAGCAATATCTCTACAGCAGCTTCCCCGGCACCCGGGATCTGGCCAACCGCGCCTCGGGCGTGCTCATCATGCCCTTGATCACCGAAGCCGGGCTGATCTACGGCGGCGGCTATGGCCGGGGCGCTTTGCGCGTGGGCGGGGTGACGGTGGATTACTACTCGGCGACCCGTGCCACCTTCGGCCTCCAGATCGGCGCGCAGCAATATGCTCATGCGCTGTTCTTCATGACCGAAGCGGCACTCGGCCAGTTCCGCCGCAGCCCCGGTTGGGCCGTCGGCGCCGATGTGCGCTATGCCACCCCGGCGCAAGGCGCCTCTCTGGGCAAGGAATCCACCGAAGTCGAACCGGTGATCGCGCTGGTCTTCGGTCAGCAAGGCTTCATCGCCGGGGCAACGCTCGCGGGCGTCAAATACAACCGCATCATCCCCTGATCCGGGGGGCTCCGCCCCCGCCACGATCTTTCTGCGAAAGATCAGGGGCACCGATGTTCCGCGCCGCGCCAAGGGAATGTTCGCAGAACATTCGTCTTCGCCGGATTTTCGCAGAAAATCCGTGCCCCCGCTGGCCTCAGCGCAAGCGCCGGATCAGGCTCGATGTGTCGTTGCGCCCGCCCCCCATGCGCTGCACATCCTTGTAGAATTGGTCCACCAGCGCCGTCACCGGCAGCGATGCGCCAATGTCATTGGCCGTGGCCAAGCAAATGCCCAGATCCTTGCGCATCCAGTCCACCGCGAAACCGTGGTCGAACTTGTCCTCCAGCATGGTCTTGTGGCGGTTCATCATCTGCCATGACCCGGCCGCGCCTTGGCTGATCACCTCAACCACCGCCTCGCCGTCCAGCCCGGCCTTTTCGCCAAAGGCCAGCGCCTCGGCCAAGCCTTGAACCAGCCCGGCAATGCAGATCTGGTTCATCATCTTGGCGATCTGCCCGGCGCCCGACTCGCCCAGACGGCGACAGATGCGGGCATAGGCGGCGATCACCGGTTCGGCGCGGTCATAATGCGCCTGTGCGCCGCCGCACATCACCGACAGCACGCCATTTTCGGCACCCGCCTGCCCGCCCGACACCGGCGCGTCGACAAAGCCTAAGCCCATCCCTTCGGCCATCTCCGACAGCGCGCGCGTCACCTGCGCCGACACCGTCGTGTGATCCACGAACACCGCCCCCGCGTCCATGCCCGCGAAGGCCCCGTCAGGCCCGGCACAGACCGCGCGCAGATCGTCGTCATTGCCCACACAGGCCATCACGAAATCCTGCCCTGCTGCCGCCTCCTTCGGCGTCCGCGCCGCACGCCCGCCATGTTTGGCCACCCAAGCCTCGGCCTTGGCGGCATTGCGGTTATAGACCGTCACCTCATGCCCTTTGGCCGCCAGATGCCCCGCCATCGGGAAGCCCATCACCCCCAAGCCCAGAAACGCCACTCTCGCCATCGCTCTCTCCCTGCGCATTGCCCTTTTCTCAGCAATGTCTTAGGTATCAGGCCCACCCCGGACGTCAAGAACAGGCCCCCCATGCTCAGAGTTTTCCGTTGGCTCATAAGGCTGTTGACCGGGCTTGTGGCCTTGGGCCTGCTGGTCCTGATCGGGGCCTATTACTTCTTGGAACGCTCGATCCCTGACTATTCCCAAAGCTACACGATCCCCGGCCTCTCCGCCCCGGTCGAGATCCTGCGCAACAATGACAACGTGCCCCACATCTTTGGCGCCAGCGACCCGGATGTGTTCTTCGCGCTTGGCTTTGCCCACGCCCAAGACCGGCTCTGGCAGATGACGATGCTGCGCCGCACCGCGCAAGGCCGCCTGTCGGAAGTCTTTGGCAACCGCACGCTCAAGGTGGACGAGCTTTTGCGCCGCTACGACCTCTACACCCTCTCGCTGCAATCGGTCGAGGCGCAGGATGCCCCCACCCGCGCGGCACTCGAGGCCTATGCCGCAGGCGTCAACGCCTGGATCGGGCAGATCAACGAAGGCGCGCGCGGGCGCGGCGCGCCCGAGTTCTTCTTCTTCTCCAACGAAATCGCCGCTTGGGCCCCCGCCGATTCCATCGCCATCCTCAAGCTGATGGCCTTGCAACTCTCGGGCCATCTCGAGGCCGAGGTGCGGCGCGCCCGCCTGTCGATGCTGCTGCCGGCAGAGCGCTTGCGCGACATCCTGCCCGATGATCCGGGTCAGGCCGTCACCGCCCTGCCCGATTACGCGCAGCTGGTGCCGGGCGTCACGCCGTCGACCGCGCCCTTGCGCATGGCGACGAATGACCCGCTGTCGCCTTTCCCCCGTCTCGATCTCGCGGGGGCCTCTAACGCCTGGGCGGCGGTGCCCGACCGCTCGGCCGCCGGCGGCACGCTTCTGGCCAATGATCCTCACCTTGGCTTTACCGCGCCCACCATCTGGTATCTGGCCCGGCTGGAACTGCAATCGGGCGGCGTGATCGGCGCCACCATTCCCGGCGTGCCCAGCATCTTGGCCGGGCGCTCGGCTGCCGTCGGCTGGGGCCTCACCTCGTCCTATGTCGACGATCAGGATCTGGTGATGGAAAAGCTCAACCCCGCCAATCCCGAGGAGTACGAAACCGCCGAAGGCTTCAAACCCTTCACCACCCGCCGCTCGATCATTCAGGTCAAGGACGAAGCCCCCGTCACCATCACCCTGCGCTGGTCCGAGGCGGGGCCGGTGCTGCCCGGCTCGCATTACGATCTGGCCAGCGTCACCCCCCCGGGCCATGTCGCCGCCCTGTCCTGGACCGCGCTCTCGCCCGCCGACACCACCATGACGGCGGCGCTGCGCATGATGCAGGCGGGCTCCATCGCCGAGGCCATCGCAGCGGGCGCGCTTTTCGTGGCCCCCGCCCAGAACCTGATGCTGGCCGATGCCAGCGGCATCGCGCTTCAGGTGATCGGCCATGTGCCAAACCGCGACCCCGGCCACCCGACCCAAGGCCGCATGCCCGCGCTTGGCACCAACCCTGCCAGCCGTTGGCAAGGCACCATGCCTTACGACACGAACCCGCGCGTGGAAAACCCCACCAGCGGCATCCTTGGCAACACCAACAACAAGACGGTGGATCGCCCCTTCCCCGACCACCTCTCCTTCCTCTGGGGCGATACCCAGCGCATCCAGCGCTGGCTCTCGCTCATGCGCACGCGCGAGGTGCATACCCGCGAAAGCTTTATCGAGGCGCAGCTCGATACCGTCTCGCCCACCGCCCGCGCGATCCTGCCGCTTATCGGCGCCGATCTGTGGTTCACGGGCGAGGCCGCGCCCGATGGCACGCCCGAACACCTGCGCCAGCGTGCGCTTCTCTTGCTGGCCGAATGGAACGGCGAGATGAACGAACATCTGCCCGAACCGCTGATCTACATGGCTTGGCTGCGCGCGCTGAACGACCGGCTCATCCGCGATGAGCTTGGGCCCCTGGCCGATACCATCACCCATCCCGACCCGGTCTTCATCGACCGCGTCTATCGCAACATCGATGGCGCGGGCATCTGGTGCGATGTCATCCAATCCGCCGTGGTGGAAACCTGCTCCGATCTGGCCCGCATCGCATTGGACGAGGCGCTGTTGACGCTCACCTCCACCTATGGCCCCAATCCCGAAAGCTGGCGCTGGGGGGCCGCACACGAAGCCACGCATGACCATCCCGTGCTGGGCGAGGTGCCCTTCCTGAAATGGTTCGTCAACATCCGCCAATCCACCAGCGGCGGCGATCACACGCTGATGCGCGGCCGCACCAAAGGCACCGGGCCAAACCCTTATCTCAACGTGCATGGCGCGGGCTATCGCGGCGTCTATGATTTCGCCGACCCCGACTCTTCGGTGTTTGTCATCGCCACTGGCCAATCCGGCCACCCGCTCTCGCGCCATTACGATGATCTGGGCGAACGCTGGCGGCGCGGCGATTACGTGCCGATGAGCCTCGACCCCGAGCTTGCCCGCGCCGCCGCCGTCGGCAGCACCCTGCTGCAACCGTCAAGCGAATGACCCCCGGACCCGGCCCCGACAGGATCACCACAGCCCGGCTCACCTTGCGCCGGGCCGCGCCCGAGGATCTGGACGATCTGCACCGCATCCTCTCAGACCCTCAGGCGATGGCCTTCTGGGGCGATGCGCCCTCGGCCTCGCGGCACCACAGCGCCAAAACCCTGCGCGGGCTGATGGAGTGGCAGGCAAAGCCCGATGTTTCGGATGAATATGTGCTCGACCACGGGGGCCGCGTCATCGGCAAGGCCGGGCTCTGGCAGGTGCCCGAGGTGGGGTTTTTCCTCCACCCCGACCATTGGCGCCAAGGCCTCATGGCCGAGGCTTTGCGGGCGCTGATCCCGCATTGGTTCGCGCGCCATGCCGTCCCCGCCCTCACAGCCGATGTCGACCCCGACAATGCGGCCTGCCTTGGTCTGCTCACCCGGCTTGGCTTTCACGAAACCCACCGGGCAAAGCGCACGCTTCTGATTGCGGGCCGCTGGTGTGACAGCGTCTATCTCTCCCTACCGCGCCCCTAGGCGGTGGCGGCATTGGTCCGCGCGGCCAAGGCCCCGGTCGGCCACATCCGCAGCACCCGCCACAAGATCACCGGCACCACGCCAAGCGCCAGCAGCGTGACGATCCCGCCCGCCACCGTCCAGCCGTTGATCAGCAAAGCCCCGGCAAAGGCCGCCAGCGGAAAGGTAAAAGCCCCCCACAGCGGCGTGAACCCCGCCGCACACATCCAGCGCAGCGCCAGCAAAAGCGTCAGCGCCACGGCACAGGCGACTCCCAGCATGGTATGGGCCAAGACCGTCATCCCCAGCAGTCCGGCCACACTGGCAAACAGGCTGGCGGGCGCCAGATGAATCGCCATCAGCGGGCGCAAGGGCGCGGGCGGCACCCGCTGCACGATCTGCCACAGGCTCACCCCCCAGATCCCCAGCGCCACCGGCAAGCTGGCCCACAGGATCACCGCGGCCAACCCGCCCCAGCCCAAGGGCACCGCCGCCAATGCGCCCACGATGAAGCCCACAAAGCTCAGGTGCCAGACCGGGGTGACCACCCGCCCCTCCGGCGGCGCGCGCCACAGCACCCGCAGCATCACCAGCGCCGACAGGCCGTGCAACGCCAGCCCCGCCACCAGCACCGCCTTGGCCAGCGCGGGCGCGAAAAAGCCCAACACCGCCGCGAGCGCCAAGGCCCCCACCGTGGCCGCCGCCGCCCCGGCCCGCCCGGGCAGCCTCTGCACCTCCTCCAGCAGCACCGCAGGGCGCCGCAGCAGCTTGCTCGCATAGGCCAGCGCGCAAAACAGCCACAGCCCGGCCACCAAACCCATGGCCAGATCCGCCACCCCTTCGGGCAACGCCGAACCCGCCGCCGCGCGTTTCAACGCAAGCGACAGCCCTAAAGCCCCCAGCAGCGACGGAAACACCGCGGGCGGCATCCGCGCAAACAGCGGCAGCTTGCGCGGCGGAAACTCCGGCGGGGGAAACATCTTCGGGCGCGTGCGGGCGGGCTCCATGGCCATGGCGGGGCTCTCCTCTTCCTGCTCCGCAGTCAGACCGCAAAGGCGCCCGCGCCGCAAGGGCCGCAGCGGCTTCGGCAAAGGAAAAGGCCCCGGTCTGCACCGGGGCCCTTGCGTGCGATGCGCGCGCCGCTCAGCGGTAGAGCAGACTTTGCCCTTGCGCGAACAGATGCACTTTGGCCGGGTCCGCCCCCAGCGCCACCGTCTTGTGCCTGACATCGGTATGAATGCCCGGCAGCTTGGCCACCACCTGCGCATCCGCGCCCGCGCGCTTGAAATACAGCAGCGTCACCTCGCCAAGCGCTTCGGTGATCTCCACCGCGCCGGTAAAGATCGCCGGACCGCTGGTCGCCACCAGATCCTCGGGCCGCACCCCGATATTCACCTTCAGCCCCTGATCCGCCGCCAGCGTCGGCACATTGGACACCGCCTCGCCGCCATTGGCCAGCCGCACCCGCGTCTGCGCGCCGGTGCCGATCACCTCGCCCGCCATCAGGTTCATCGCCGGGCTGCCAATGAACTGCGCCACGAATTCATTGCGCGGCCGTTCATACAGCTCCAGCGGCGTGCCGACCTGACTGATGCCACCGCCCGCCAGCACCACGATCCGGCTGGCAAGCGTCATCGCCTCCACCTGATCATGCGTCACATAGATCATGGTGGAATTGGGCATCGACTCCTTCAGCTGCGCAATCTCCAGCCGCGTCGCCACCCGCAAGGCCGCGTCAAGGTTCGACAACGGTTCGTCAAACAGGTACACCTTGGGGTCGCGCACAATGCTGCGCCCGATCGCCACCCGCTGCCGCTGCCCGCCGGAAAGCGCCTTGGGCAAACGGTCAAGGTAAGGCTCCAGCTGCAAGATCTTCGCCGCCTTCGCCACCGCCGCATCGATCTCGGCCTGTGATTTCTTGGCGATCTTCAGCGCAAAGCTCATGTTGTCGCGCACCGTCATATGCGGATACAGCGCATAAGATTGGAACACCATCGCAATGCCGCGCTGCGCCGGAGGCACCTCGTTCATCCGCGCGCCGTCAATGCTGAAATCGCCGCCGGTGATCTTCTCCAGCCCCGCAATCATCCGCAACAAGGTCGATTTGCCACAGCCCGACGGTCCGACAAACACGATCAGCTCGCCGGTCTTGATGTCCAGATTGATGTTGGACAGGACCTTGACCTCGCCATAGGCCTTTTCCACATTCTTCAGCTTCAATTCGGCCATGCCGCGTTCCCCCTCTTATACTTTCCGCATCAGGCAGAACCCCCAAGGGCCAAGCGTCACCGCCCCCCCGATGGCCGCTGTCGCCCCCAGATCCCCACCGATCGCCTCCCAATCGCCCTGCGGCAACTCGGCCTGCGCCTGCTCTGCGCCCAGATTGAAGGCGCAGAAAATCGCCTCATCGCCCCCGCGCTGAAACACCGCCAGATCGCCCGTGGCCACCAGCCCGGTCAGATCTCCGGTGCGCAACGTCTCATGCGCGCGGCGGAAGGCCAGCGCCCGGCGGTAATGCTGCAACATCGATGTCGCCTCCGCCTCCTGCACCGCCACCGCCCGGTTCAGATGCGGCGCCTTCACCGGCAACCACGGCACGCCCTCGGAAAAGCCACCATGGGCATTGTCCGCCACCCAAGTCATCGGGGTGCGGCAGCCATCGCGCCCCTTGAACTCGGGCCAGAACTCGATGCCATAAGGGTCTTGCAACTCTTCAAAGTCGATCTCCGCCTCGGGCAGACCCAATTCCTCGCCCTGATACAGGCACAAGGACCCGCGCAAGCACATCAGCAGAACCGTATAGGTGCGCGCCGCCGCCTCGCTCAACCCCCAGCGCGTGATATGGCGCACCGTGTCATGGTTGGAATAGGCCCAGCACGGCCAAGCATCCGGCGCCACCGCCGTCATCCGCGCAAAGGTGTCTTCCAACAGCGCCGCCGTCAGCCGCTTGGGCTGCAACATCTCGAACGGATAGCACATCTGCACCTTGTCCCCGCCCGAGGTATACTCGGCCATGATCTCAAGCCCGCGCTGCGCATCGCCCACCTCGCCCACGGCCGCCGCCCCATAGGGGTCAAGCACGGCGCGGAATTTTCGCAGAAAATTCGTGTTCTCCGGCTGGTTCTTGTCGAACAGATGCAGCTGATGGTTATAGGGGTTCACCCCCGGCGCGATGCTGTCATTGCGCAATTCCTTCGGCAGGCTCGGGTTGTCGCGCAGATACTTGTCGGCAAAGTAGAAGTTGATGGTGTCCAGCCGGAAACCGTTCACCCCCCGCTGCAACCAGAACCGCGCCACATCCAGCAGCGCCTCCTGCACCGGTTCGTGGTGAAAGTTCAGATCCGGCTGGCTGGTCAGGAAGTTGTGCAGGTAATACTGCTCGCGCCGACTGTCCCATTGCCAGGCCGACCCGCCGAAAATCGACAGCCAGTTGTTGGGCGGCGTGCCATCGCCCTTGGGCTCGGCCCAGACGTACCAGTCTGCCCGCGCATTGCTGCGGTTCTTGCGGCTTTCCTTGAACCACGGGTGCTGGTCGCTCGTATGCGACAGCACCAGATCGATCATCACCTTCAGGCCCAACTCATGCGCCCGTGCCACCAGCGCATCGAAATCCGACAGCGTGCCGAACATCGGGTCCACGTCGCAATAATCGCTGACGTCATAGCCGAAATCCTTCATCGGGCTGGTGAAGAACGGACTGATCCAGATCGCATCCGCCCCAAGGCGCGCGATATGGTCCAGCCGCGCGGTGATCCCCTTCAGATCCCCGATGCCATCGCCGGTGCTGTCCTGAAAGCTGCGCGGATAGATCTGATAGATCACCGCCCCCCGCCACCACTCGGCCTCTGCCCCCATCACGATTTGGTCTTGCTTGGTCATAAACGTCTCACTTCACCGAGCCGGCCAGCAGGCCGCGCACCAGATATTTCTGCATTGCAAAGAACACCAGCAACGGCACCGCGATGCTGATAAAGGCGGCCGTCGCCAGAATTTCCCAATTGCCGCCGCGCGTGCCCAAAAGCTCCACGATCTGCTTGGTCATCACCGTGGTCTGCCCGGTCGAGTCGATCAGGAACACCAAGGACACCAGCAGGTCGTTCCACGTCCACAGGAACTGGAAGATCGCGAAAGAGGCCAGCGCCGGGAAAGACAGCGGCAGAATGATCCGCGTGAAGATCTGGAAATCTGATGCTCCGTCCACCTTGGCGCATTCGATGATGTCGCGCGGCAAGCCCACCATGTAATTGCGCAAAAGATAGATCGCCAGCGGCAGGCCAAAGCCGGTATGCGCCAGCCATGTGCCCAGATACCCTTTGCCGATGCCAATGTCATTGTGCAGCTTCAAAAGCGGGATCAGCGCCAGTTGCAACGGCACCACCAACAGGCCCACGATCGCGGCAATCAACAGCGCGCGCCCCGGAAAATCCATCCATGCCAAGGCATAGGCGGCAAAGGCGGCCACCAGAATCGGAATGATCGTCGCCGGAATCGTCACCGTCAGCGTGTTGAAAAAGGCGCGTGACATGCCGTCGGTGTTGCTAGGCTCGAACAGGATCGCACGGTAGTTTTCCAGCGTGAACTCGGGCGGCGTGGTGGCGGTGCTGAAAATCCGCGGCAGCCGGGTGCCTTCGGTGGTCACCGGGCTCGACAGCACATAGGCGCCATCCTCCGCCACCGTCAGCGTCACCCCGTCGTTCAATTCCACCACATCGCCCGGCGCATTCGCCTCGGGCGCGGTAGATGTGGTCCCCCAAGCCGACAGCGTCGCATCGGTTGCGCTGAACAGCCGCCCTTCAATCACAAAGCGCCCATCCACCTCCACCTCGTCGCCGCCGACGCGGATCGCGGGAACCTGCCGCTCTTGCGTCGACAGCGCCGACCACCAGCCGGAACTGGAAATCTGATCCGCCGTGCGGAAGGACGACACGAACAGCCCCAGCGTCGGGAACAGCCACAAGGCGACCAGCACCGCCATCGAGATGTGCACCGCCCAAGTCAGGCCGGATTTCTTGCCTACGATGTTATCCATGGGTCCGGCCTTTCTCAGCGCATTTCTTTGCGGGCGTTGTAGACGTTCCAGATCAGGATCGGTGTCACCAACAGCATGATGATCATGGCCGAGGCCGAGCCCACGCCCCAGTCATTGGCGCGGAACAGCTTGTCATACATGTAATTGGCCAGAACCTGCGTCTCCCATTGCCCGTTGCTCATGGCATAGACGATGTCGAACACCTTCAGCACCACGATGGTGATGGTGGTCCAGACCACCACGATGGTGCCCATGATCTGCGGCACCTTGATCTTGAAGAAAATCTGAAACGGATTGGCCCCATCCACGATGGCCGCCTCGATGGTGTCTTCCGGCACCCCGCGCAGCGCCGCCGACAGGATCACCATGGCAAAGCCGGTCTGGATCCAGACCAGCACGATCATCAGGAAAAAGCTGTTCCAGAACGGAATCGTCAGCCATGTCTGCGGCACGCCATAAGGCAGATCCGCCCCCGCCAGCCCAAAGATCGACCGCAGCGACATGTAGATCAGCCACAGCGCCCCCGCGCCCACCAGCAGCCGCAACGGGATGGTGCCGCTGCCCACCTGTTCGCGCGCCTTCAGCATCGGGCGCACAAAGACCCAAGCGATCAAGCCAACCGCGACGGCAAAGGCCAAAAGGCCAAGGATCGGCACGATCTTCAGGAACAGCACCGACATCGGCCCGCCCTCAAAGGCCAGCCAGACCGCGTTCAGAATGCCAATCTGCTCTTGCCCCACGGGCCGCGTGTCATAGACCAGCTTCCAGATCACCGCAGCGCCGACAAAGGAAATCGCCATCGGCATGAAGATCAGCGATTTGGCCAGATTGCCCCAGCGGATGCGGTCCGAAAGCTGCGCCGCCAGCAGCCCAAAGGCGGTTGACATCGCCGGCACCACGATGAGCCACAGCATGTTGTTGCGCAAGGCTTCCCAGAACTTCGGCTCGGCCGCCATCTTGCTGTAATTGTCCAGCCCGACAAAGGCATAGCCCCCGCCCGGCACCCGCTCGGTCAGCGACAGCCGCAGCGTCTCCACCACCGGATAGGCCAGATACACCGTCAGCGCGATCAGCGCGGGCGCCAGAAACAGCCAAGGCCGGATCATCCCCGCCCGGGTGATGTTGCGCCCCGCATTCGGGCCGGTCGGCGGATACAGCACCTTGTCCAGAAACAGGTTGGAAAAATAGAAATAGCCGACGCAGCCGCCAACGCCGATGATGATGGTGATCAACCCCTGAAGTGCCGGTGACATGGCGCCTCAACCTCCCCCTTAAAGTGGTTCCCCGGTCCGTGGCCGGTAACCCGGCACTCGTTTTCGTCTCTCGCGCCGCCCCGGCGGAACGAAAAACCCCGGCGGCATGCTCTGCCGCCGGGGCTGATCGCGCTTACTTCAGGCCATCCCAAGACGACTGGATCGCATCCGCCACTTCTTGCGCGGATTTGCCGCCGGCAAAATCCACCATCCCGGTCCAGAACGAGCCTGCGCCCACGCCGCCCGGCATCAGGTCCGACCCGTCAAAGCGGAACGTGTCTGCCCCCAGCAGGATCTCACCCATGCCGCGCAGGGTGGAATCGCCGTAAAGGTCAAGGTTCACGCCCTTATGCGGTGTCAGAAAGCCCGACTGCGCCATCCACACTTCATGCGCCACCGGCACTTTCAGCCAGTCGATAAAGGCGCGCGCGGTCGGGCTGTCCTTGGTGATCGCAAACAGCGTGCCCGCGCCCAGAACCGGCTTGCCCAGATCCTTCTCGGCATAGGCCGGGAAATAGAAGAAGTCCGCATCCACCCCCATCTCGGTGCCTTCCGGGAAGAAGGACGGGATGAACGACGCCTGACGGTGCATCATGCACTGCGGCGGCGACGAGAACAAACCTTTCGGGCTGTCGCGGAAATCGGTGGTCGCCACAGCGCCCGCGCCGCCGGCCACCTTGCCTTCTTCGATGAACCAGCCGAATTCCTCGATCGCGGCCACCACCTTGGGATCGTTGAACTTCAGCTCATTGCTGACCCAAGCGTCATAATCTGCCGGCGTGTTCACGCGCAGCATCATGTCTTCCACCCAGTCGGTCGCCGGCCAGCCGGTCGCCCCGCCCGAGCCCAGACCCACGCACCACGGCGTCACGCCATCGGCCACCATCTGCTCGGTCAGCGCCTTCAGATCTTCCATCGACTCGGGCACTGCATAGCCCGCATCCTCAAAGTTCTCGGGGCTGTACCAGACCAGCGATTTCAGATCGACCTTGTAGAAAAAGCCAAACAGCGCGTCATTGCCATCCGGCCCCGGAAAGCTCGCCAGATCCACCCATGATTGACCGGCCGCGTAATTCTCGCTCAGCCATGCCGCATCTGCCTCGGTCAACGGCGCCACTTGCCCCAGACGGGCCAGATCCGCCGTCAGCCCGGGCTGCGGGAAGACCGAGATATTGGCCGCCGAACCCGCTTCGGCGTCAATGCGCACCTGCGTCTCGAAGCTGTCCGAACCCACATATTTCACATCCGCACCGGTGGCCGCCTCGAAATAGGCCAGCATCGACTCGACCAGCTCTTGGTCCGGCCCCAGCCATGGCCCGGCAATCGTCAGCTCTTGCCCGGCCAGATCGCCGTGCGCGGCTTTGAACTCTTCGAACGAGGCCCAGTTATAGGCGCCTTCGCCGATCGGAAATTTCAGGTCTTGCGCAAAGGCGCCGCCTGACAGCAAGGCCAGCGCGGCAACGCTGACGGTCAGTTTCGATTTCATGTGCAGTCCTCCCGGATGACCCCGCCCATCTTTGCGAGGCGTTGTGCCAACAGCCGCCCAAGACCGATCCCGAAGAATCGCCTTCAAACCGCTTTGGATGCCGCACCTTTGCCGATGGCCTGCCACCTGTCAATCCAAAGCGCCCGCAATGAATGCGAAGCGCCGATTTTGCAGGCGCAGCATCCTCCTGAAACGATTACGGCGGCTGCGCTTTGTCTTTGACCTCGGCGCAGCGGCTGGCTAAGGTCAGCGCCGATTGAAACCGTTTTGGGCGCGCGCAGGGCCCTTCTTTCGCCCCCGTAGCCCCCGGAACCGTCCAGCCATGACTTTGCCGCAATGAACCTCAAGGAACTCGCCTCCCGTCTCGGGTTGTCTCCCACCACCGTCAGCCGTGCGCTGAACGGCTACCCCGAGGTGAATGAAGCCACGCGCGAACGTGTCATGGCCGCGGCCAAGCGTCACAATTACCACCCCAACACCCGCGCAATCCGGCTGGCCACCGGTCGCGCCATGGCCATCGGCCATGTGATCCCCGTCGCCACGCGGCATGAAATCGTGAACCCGGTCTTTGCCGATTTCATCGCCGGGGCCGGTGAAACCTACAGCCGCAACGATTATGACATGGTGCTGTCCGTGGTCCCGGACGAGCAGGAAGAGGCCGCCTATCGCGGGCTGAAATCCAAAGGCAATGTCGATGGCGTCATCGTCCACGCGCCCAAGCTCAACGACCCGCGCATCGCGCTTTTGCACGAAATCGGCCTGCCTTTCGTGGTGCATGGCCGCGCCACGGGCGCGAGCCTGCCCTACAGCTGGCTTGATGTGAACAACCGCCGCGCCTTCCAGCGCGCCACCGAATTCCTGCTCGATCTTGGCCACAGCCGCATCGGGCTGGTGAATGGTCTGGAATTCATGGATTTCGCCATCCGCCGCCGCACCGGTTATGTCGATGCGCTCTCGGCGCGCGGCATCGCGCCCGACCCCGCCTTGATGGCCACCGATGAGATGACCGAAATCGCAGGCCACCGCGCCGCCCGCGCCATGCTCGCCCTGCCCCGCCGTCCCACCGCCTTTCTGGTCGCCTCCATGATCTCGGGCATGGGCGTGCGCCGCGCGCTGGAAGAAGCAGGCCTCCAGATGGGCCGCGACATCAGCGTCATCATCCATGACGATGACCTGAGCTATATGAAAAACGGCGATGACGTGCCGATCTTCACCGCCACCCGCTCCTCGGTGCGCGATGCAGGCCGTCTGACCGCCGAAATGCTGCTCGACATGATCGCAAGCCCCAGCCCCGGCCCGCAGCAACGCCTGCTCGAGGCCGAGCTGATCATCGGCCAGTCCACTGGCCCTTGCCCCCGGACCTGACCGCGATCAAACCCGCCTGCCCCTTTTTTCCGTCCGACCGAAAGCTCCCGCCATGACCCAGCCGCCTCGCCTCTCGCGCTTCGATTTCCCGCCCGGATTCCTCTTTGGCGCGGCCACCGCCGCATATCAGATCGAAGGCGCAGGCTTTGGGGGCTGCGGTCCTTGCCATTGGGATACCTTCGCCGCCACGCCGGGCAATGTGGTGCGCGCCGAAGATGGCGCCCGCGCCTGTGACCATTACCACCAGTGGCCCGCCGATCTTGATCTGCTGCGCGCCGCCAACATGGACGCCTATCGCTTCTCCACCTCTTGGGCGCGGGTGATGCCCAATGGGGTCACCGTCAACCCCGAAGGCTTGGATTTCTACGACCGTCTGGTCGATGGCATGTTGGCCCGGGGGCTGAAGCCGTTCCAGACGCTCTATCACTGGGAACTGCCCTCGCCGCTGGCCGATCAGGGCGGCTGGACCAACCGCGACACCGCGGCGCGCTTTGCCGATTTCGCGCAATTCATCACCGAACGCCTCGGCGACCGCGTGGCCAGCATCGCCACCATCAACGAGCCGTGGTGCGTGGCGTGGCTGTCGCATTTCATCGGCGCCCATGCCCCCGGCCAGCGTGACATCCGCGCCACCGCCCGCGCCATGCACCATATTCTTCTGGCGCATGGCATGGCGGTGGAACGTCTGCGCGGGATGGGCCAGCCCAATCTCGGCATCGTGCTCAACTTCGATTACGCACAACCCGCCACCGACAGCGCGCAGGATCAACAGGCCGCCGCGCGCTGGGACGGCATCTTCAACCGCTGGTTCATCGAAGGCATCACCCGGCAAAGCTACCCCGAGATCGTGCTCGAAGGCCTCGGGCCGCATATGCCGCAGAACTGGCAAGATGACATGCCGCTGATCGGGCAAAAGCTGGACTGGCTGGGCGTGAATTACTACACCCGCCACCTGCACGCGCACAACGCCGCCGCCCCATGGCCGCATCTGGCCGATGTGCCGGGGCCTTTGGCCAAAACCCAGATGGGCTGGGAAATCTACCCCGACGGCCTCCAGCATTTCCTCACCCGGATGGCGCGCGATTACGTGGGCGACCTGCCGATCTATGTCACCGAAAACGGCATGGCCAATGCGGATGAGCTTTCGGGCGGCGCGGTCACCGATGCGGTGCGCGAAGAGTTTCTCTTTGCGCATCTGGGCGCCACGCGGCGCGCGATTGCAGAGGGCGCCAATGTGCAAGGCTTCTTCTACTGGTCGCTTCTCGACAATTACGAATGGGCCGAAGGCTACGAGAAACGCTTTGGCCTCGTGCATGTCGATTTTGACAGCTTGGCAAGGACCCCGAAATCCTCGTATCACGCGCTCGCCCGGGCCCTCGCCCGCAACGACTGACCTCAAGGACGCCGCTTATGACCCTCGCCCTCCTCGCCGACATCGGCGGCACCAACACCCGCGTGGCACTTGCCGACGGGCCGCGCGTGCTGCCCGACACGGTCGCGCGCTTTTCCAACGCCGAGTATAAGGCGCGCGGACAGGACATCGCCAATATCCTCTCCGACTACCTGACATCGAACGGCGCCAGCGTGTCGGGCACCTGTGTCGCCGCCGCAGGCCCGGTGCAGGACGGGGTGGCCAGCATGACCAACCTCGATTGGGTGATCGACGCCGCCAAACTGCGCGCCGCCACCGGGGCCAAGCACACGGCCATCCTCAACGATCTGCAAGCCCAAGGCCAAGCGCTGGGCCATATCGCGCCCGGCAACCTGCGCCCGGTGATGCCCGCGCCGCAAGGCGGCAGCGCGCATCCGTCGGAAACCCTGCTGGTGGTGGGGCTT
The DNA here is from genome assembly GCF_002794355.1 of Pseudorhodobacter sp. MZDSW-24AT. Taxonomy (GTDB): domain Bacteria; phylum Pseudomonadota; class Alphaproteobacteria; order Rhodobacterales; family Rhodobacteraceae; genus Pseudotabrizicola. The sequence continues at coordinate 233,652 of NZ_PGOI01000002.1, forward strand.
GGCACCGGCGTCAACGCCGCCCCCGTGCATGGCACTGGCGCGGCCCGCATCGTGCCGCCGTCGGAATGCGGCCATGTCAACATGCCGGTGCGCTCGGAAGAAGACCTGCTCTTGATGCGCTTTGTCGAATCGCTTCTGGCCAGCCGGGGCGAGGTCGCGCATTGCGGCGTGGAAGAGGTGCTGTCCGGCCGGGGTCTCATCAACCTGCACGCCTTCGCCGCCGATCAGGCCGGCGAACCTGCCGCCACCACCTCGGCGCAGGTGCTCGAAGACCTCGACAAGGGCCACCCGGTCGCGACCCATGCCGCCAGCCTCTACACGCGGATTCTGGGGCAGACGCTGGCGGATCTTGCGCTGATCCATCTGCCCTATGGCGGCATCTACCTGATCGGTGGCATGGCCCGCGCCATGACCCCGCATTTCGCGCGGCTGGGTCTGGCCGATCACTTCCGCGAAACCCGCCGGGTGGACCTGTTGCAGACCGATTTCTCGATCACCGTGGTCGAGGATGATTTTGCCGCCCTCACCGGTTGCGCCGCCTATCTCGCCGCGCAGTCCCGTTGAGCCAAAACCGATTTTTCGCAGAAAAATCGTTCTGCCTCAGGCAAAAACGATTTTTCGGCGAAAAATCGCGCTACCCCGGCAACCGTTCGCGCAGGAATTGCAGCGCCACACCCAGACCATCGGGCGCAATCCCATGCCCGGTGCCTTGCATCACATGGCCAAAGACCTCGAACCCCGCCCCCACCAGCGCATTGCCGGCCAGCGACATATCGGCGAAAGGCACCACCGCATCCTGATCGCCGTGGATCAGCAGCACCGGCGGGCGCACCAGCGCCTCTGCGCCCAGCACCTCCGGCGCCAGCAACCGCCCCGAGATTGCCACCACCCCTGCGACCGGCACCGGACGGCGCGGCGCGACATGCAGGCTCATCATCGCGCCTTGCGAAAAGCCGACCAGCGCCAGCGCCTCGGGCCCCACGCCTTCCGCCGCCAGCACGGCGTCGAGAAATCCGTTCAGATCCTGCGCCGCGCGCAGCAGCCCGTCGCGGCTTTGGGCCTCGCTCGACCCGTCCAGCCATGGAATCGAGAACCATTGGCGGCCAAAGCCATTGCCCGCGCAAGGCTCGGGCGCATCCGGCGCATAGAAGGCCGTCTCGGGCAGATGCGGCGCCAGCGGATCGGCCAGCCCCAGCAAATCGGCCCCATCGGCGCCATAGCCATGCACGAAGACGACCACATTCTTGGCCCGGCCCTGTGTCACCCCCCGCCGCGCCGATTGCAACTGCCGCATCATCTGATCCCTTCGCGTTCCTTGGCCACCCGGTAATAGGCCCAAAGCGCCCGTGCCGCAACCGACCGCCAAGGCGACCAAAGCTCTGCCTGCGCCCTGAGCGCCGCTTCCGAAGGCCGGTGCGCCAGCCCATAGAGCAGCCGCGCCGCCTCTTGCAGCGCCAGATCGCCGGGCGCAAACACATTCGCCCGGCCCAAGGCGAACATCGCATAGATCTCGGCCGTCCAGCGCCCGATGCCCGGCACCGCGACCAGCGTGGCCACCACCTCGGCATCAGGCAGGCCGCGCAAGGCGACAAAGTCGATCCCGGCCCGCGCCAGCGCCTGCCCATAGCGCGCCTTCTGCCGCGACAGGCCCACGGCGCGCAAGGCCGCCTCATCCGCAGCCGCCATGCCTGCCGCCTCCGCCAGCCCCGCCGCCTCCAGCCGCGCCCAGATCGCGCGGGCCGAGGCGACCGAGACCTGCTGCGACACAATGGCCGAGAGCAGCGCGCCAAAGCCATCGGCCTGCCGCCGCAGCGGCAAGGGCCCGCACAGCGCCAGCGCCGCGCCCAGCCGCGCGTCCCGCGCCGCAAGCCAAGCGGCACCTTCGGCCACACAGGCCTCGGTTTCGATGATGCGTCCAATCATGGCACCACCCTGCCGCAGAGGGCGCCTCTGCACAAGCCAAGCCCTGCGGCCAATTCCCCCTTGCCCGTCCCGCGCAAACCCCCTACCGCTGAACAGACCATGACCCAGGACACCACCGCCAAACGCAATGTCCTTGTCCTTGTCGCGGCGCAGGCCGTGCTCGGGGCACAGATGCCGATGATCTTCACCATCGCGGGCCTTGCCGGGCAAAGCCTTGCGCCCAACGCCTGCTGGGCCACCTTGCCAATCTCGCTCACGGTGATCGGCTCCATGCTCACCGCCACGCCGATCTCGGCCTTCATGCAAAGGCATGGCCGCCGGGCGGGCTTTGTGCTGGGGGCCTTGGGCGGTGCGATCGGTGCCGCCATCGGCGCCTATGGCCTGCTGACAGGCAGTTTCCTCTTGTTCTGCCTTGGCGGGCTTTTCACCGGCATCTACATGAGTGCGCAAGGATTCTACCGGTTTGCCGCCGCCGACACCGCCTCCGAGAGCTTCCGCCCCAAGGCGATTTCCTGGGTGATGGCAGGGGGGCTCTTGTCGGCCATCCTTGGCCCGCAACTGGTCAAGGCCACCGCCGAGGCGATGGTGGTGCCCTTCCTTGCGACCTATCTGTCGGTGATCGTGCTGAACCTGCTGGGGGCCTTCCTGTTCTTGGGACTGTCCATCCCAAAACCAAAAGCGCCCGCCTTGGGCGCGCCGCAAGGGCGCAGCCGGGCCGAGCTGATCCGCACCCCGACCATCGCCGTCGCCATGATCTGCGCCACCGTCTCTTATGCGCTGATGAATCTGGTGATGACCTCTTCGCCGCTGGCGGTGGTGGGCTGCGGGTTTGAAACCGCCGATGCCGCCAATGTGGTCAGCGCCCATGTGCTGGCCATGTATGCGCCCAGCTTCTTTACCGGCCATCTGATCGCGCGGTTCGGGGTCGAGCGGGTGATTGCCCTAGGCCTTCTGATCCTTGCAGGATCAGGGGCGGTGGCGATGGCGGGCGTCGCGCTTGAGAATTTCTACATCGCCCTGATCCTTCTGGGGCTGGGCTGGAACTTCGGCTTCATCGGTGCCACTACGCTGCTCACGTCGGCGCAGCGCCCGGAAGAGCGCGGCCGCCTGCAAGGGTTGAATGACCTGATCCTGTTCGGTGGCGTCTCGGTCGCCAGCTTTTCCTCGGGCGGGCTGATGAATTGCGCCGGCGGCTCGGTCGAAACCGGCTGGCAGCTTGTCAACATGGCGATGCTGCCGTTTCTGGTGCTCGCGGGGGGCGCGCTCATCTGGCTGTGGGCGCGGCCGCGCGAGATGCGCGGGTGAGGCGCGCAGCTCTGACCGCGCGCGCTTGGCCCCACCCGCAGGAGCGCTCCGCGCGGGAGTATTTCAGAAAGGTGCAAGCGGCAGGGGGCGCGCCCCTGTTTGTGGGCGCGCCGCGTGTCAGAACAGGCCGGTCGTGGCCTGCCACAAAAGGCGGCCGCGGCGGGCGAAATCCGAAAGCTGCAACCGGCCTTCGGCCACGGCGGCAGGATCGCGCGCGGCGCGTTTCAGCAGGCCTTCCGCCTGCCAGCCTGCCAGCAGCGCCGGGCGCAGCGCGCGCGGCACCCCGGCGCGGCGCGCGGCGTTCAGCCGGATCTGTCCGCGCAAGGCCAAGGCGGTGATCGCGGGGGCGCGGCCATCGACCAGCGGGATGCGCCCGCGCGCCGCCAGTTCCGGGATCGCGCGCAGATAGCTTGCCAGCCCTGCCGCCCAGGCGTAGCTGCGCACCGCCGCCTCTGCTTCGGGCCTTGCCCCCAGCGCACAGGCGCTCAGCCACATCAGCCCTCCGGCGGTGTCGTCCAGATAGGCGTCCATCGCCGCCTGATCCTCGAACGGATCGCTGTAAATGTCCCAGCGCCGGGCCTCGATCATGCGGTCCAGCACATCCGTTGGGAGTTGTGCCGCTTGGATCAGATCGTGCAAGGGCGCCGCCACCTCATGCGCGCGCGGGGCCGGTTCGGCCACCACGTCGCGCCACCATTGCAACCGCATCTCGGCGATCATCGGCTCTTTGCTGACCCAAGGCGCGCGCGCCACTTCAAGGTTCAGCGCATAGAGCGGCAAGAGCTTGGCCCGCGCCGCCACGGGGGCCGCCATCACGGCCTGAAACCGGTCAGGATCGCCGCGTTGAACCAGTGCAGCACAGGCATCCAGGCTCATAGCGGGCGCACCACGGTCAGGTAATAGCCGAAATCCGCGCCATGAAGGCGCCAGAGCGCGATTTCCGCCTCGGTCTGATCCAGCACCTGCGCCATCTCGGCATCGGCACCCGCGCGCAAGGCGGCGACCCGTTCGGCCAAGGGGCCATAATAGGCCTCCCATGCCGCATCGCCCAGCCAGCGCGCGCCCAGAATGCGATAGCCCGCCGCCTCGATGCGCGCGATATGGCCGGGCAGATCCTGCATCGCCGGATAGTCCTTGGCCCAGAACGCCCGCGCCGCGGGGGCGGGGTGCGGGCTGCGCCACAGGCAGTCGGAAAAGGCCACGGCCCCCCCGGGGCGCACATGCCTGCGCCACGCCGCCAGCGCCGCGTCAACCCCCGGCCCATAGGCCGCGCCCGCTGACCAGATCAGATCAAACTCCCCGTCAGGAGTCAGCATGTCACCGACTTCAGCGCTCACATATGGCTGCTCGGCCCGGATGCGCGCGATGAACGGCGCATGCAGATCGCGGCCCACCAGCGCGGCCCCGGGGCGCAAGCCCGCCAACAGCGCCAGATCCGCCCCCGGCCCGCAGCCTGCATCTAAGATTCGCCCCCGCGCCGGGGTGCCCGCCACATCCAGCGCCCAAGCCAGCGACTCGGCATCCCCCGGCGCCTCGCGCGTCAGCCCCTCATGCAACGTGAAAAACGCCTTTGGCACCGCGCTCATTCCGCCGCCTCTTGCACAGGCTGCCCCAGATCGCGGATCAGCTTCCACTGGATCGCATCCAAAAGCGCCTCGAAGGACGCGTCCACGATGTTCGGGCTCACCCCCACCGTCGACCAGCGCCGCCCTTGCTCATCTTCCGAATCGATGATCACCCGCGTCACCGCCTCGGTGCCGCCTTGGGTGATGCGCACCTTGAAATCCACCAGCTTCATGCGGTCGATGCACGCCTGATACGGCCCCAGATCCTTCGCCAGCGCCTTGGCCAGCGCGTTCACCGGACCACGGTCGGTGCCGCTTTCATCCATCGATTCGCTCACCGACAGCATCTTGCGCCCGCCAATCTTGACCACCACCACCGCCTCCGACAGGCTGATCATGCGGTCATACTTGTTCTTGCGCCGCTCCACCGTCACCCGGTAGCGCTTGACTTCGAAGAACTCCGGGCATTGCCCCAGCTCGCGCCGCGCCAAAAGCTCAAAGCTCGCCTGCGCCCCGTCATAGGCATAGCCTTGGTCCTCGCGCGCCTTCACCACCTCCAGAATGCGCCCCAACCGCGCATCCATGGGGTCCACCACAATCCCCGCCTGCGCCAGCCGCGCCCGCAGGTTCGACTGCCCGGCCTGATTGCTCATCGGGATCACCCGCGCATTGCCCACCGTCTCGGGCGGCACATGCTCATAGGTGCTGGGGTCCTTCAGGATCGCACTCGCATGCAGCCCCGCCTTATGGGCAAAGGCGCTCGCCCCCACATAGGCCGCCGCACGCAGCGGCACCCGGTTGAGCACATCATCCAGCATCCGGCTGGTGCGCAGCAATCCCGCCAAAGCCTCCCGGCTCACCCCTGTCTCAAAGCGGCTGGCATAGGGCTCTTTCAGCATCAGGGTCGGGATCAGGCTCACCAGATTGGCATTGCCACAACGCTCGCCCAAGCCGTTCAGCGTGCCCTGCACCTGCCGCACCCCGGCATCCACCGCCGCCAGCGAACAGGCCACCGCCATCCCGGTGTCGTCATGGCAGTGAATCCCCAGCCGATCCCCCGGCACCCCCGCCGCGATCACCTCAGCCACCACCTGCCCCACTTCGGCCGGCAAGGTGCCGCCATTGGTGTCACACAGCACCACCCAGCGCGCCCCGGCGTCCAAGGCCGCCCGCAAACAGTCCAGCGCATAGCCGGGATTGGCGCGGTAGCCGTCAAAGAAATGCTCGGCGTCAAACAACGCCTCCCGCCCGCGCGCCACCACATGCGCCACAGATTGCGCAATCGCCGCGCGGTTTTCCTCCAAAGTGCATCCCAGCGCCGTCACCACATGAAACTCATGCGTCTTGCCCACCAGACAGACGGCCCCGGTGCCCGCATCCAGCACCATCGCCAGCACATCGTCATTCTCGGCCGACCGCCCCACGCGCTTGGTCATCCCAAAGGCGGTCATCCGGGCCTTGGTCGGCGGCACCGTGCTGAAAAACTCCGAATCCGTCGGATTGGCCCCGGGCCAGCCGCCTTCGATGTAATCCACGCCCAAAGCATCCAGCGCCTCGACGATCAAACATTTCTCCAAAGCCGAGAACTGCACCCCTTGCGTCTGCTGCCCGTCGCGCAGCGTGGTGTCATAAAGATACAAGCGCTCACGCATCCCGGGTCGCCTCATCTGTTTGCAAATATCCTCGGGGGGAGTCGCCGCAGGCGACGGGGGGCAGACAGCCCCCCAACCGAATTTTCGCAGAAAATTCGTTCACTTCAGCGCCTCCAGTTTCACAGGATCAAAGTCGGGTGTCGGCAAGACTTCAACAGAGCCTTTTGACATACGAACTTCGGCACCCGCCGAAATCAACATCACCTTCAAAGCGTCCACGTTTGAGAAGTCCTTGGTTTGCATGGCCTGCTCTCGTGCCTGCGCCAAAGCCTCTGCATAGGGCTCCAGCCTCGCACGCACGGCCTTATCTTCTTCCACCCAATATGCGCGATCTCCGCCGACAAAACCTAGAAAGTCCATGGTTGCGGCAAGGGTTGTTGCATCTCCTTCGGTGTAAAGTTGGTGCAACACACTCAGGGCTTGGGCAGTATTCAGGTCATCGCTCAATGCGTCGATAACCCTTTGATCCACAGCCCCGGCGGCAACCTGTGCGGTCATGGACCAAAACAATTGCAAATGCCGCTCCGCCTCCCGCGCCTTCTCCGCCGTCCAGTCCATCGGCTTGCGGTAATGCGTGCTCAAAAGCACGAAGCGGATCACCTCGCCGGGATAGCCCTGCGCCAGCAAATCCCGCACCGTAAAGAAGTTGCCCAAGGATTTAGACATCTTCTTGCCCTCGACCAGCAGCATCTCATTGTGCAGCCAGACCTGCGCGAAACTGCCGTGGTCATGCGCGCAGGCACTCTGCGCGATCTCATTCTCATGATGCGGGAATTGCAGATCCAACCCCCCGCCGTGAATGTCGAAACTCTCCCCCAGAAGCTCATAGGCCATGGCCGAGCACTCAATATGCCAGCCCGGCCGCCCATAGCCCCAAGGGCTCTCCCAGCCCGGCACCCCGGCCTCCGATGGCTTCCACAAAACGAAATCCATCGGGTCTTCCTTGAAGGGCGCCACTTCCACCCGCGCGCCCGCGATCATGTCATCGACCGACCGGCCCGACAGCGCGCCATAGTCGGCATAAGACCGCACCCGGAACAGCACATGGCCTTCCGCCGCATAGGCATGGCCCTTCGCGACCAGCCCTTCGATCATCGCGATCATCGCGCCGATAAACTCGGTCGCGCGCGGCTCGTGATTGGGCCGCAACGCCCCCAAAGCGTCCATATCGTCGTGATACCAGCCAATCGTCTCATCGGTGATGTCGCGAATGGCCCGCCCCGTCTCGGCGGCCTTGGCGTTGATCTTGTCATCCACATCCGTGAAGTTGCGCACGTAAGTCACCGCCTCCGCACCATAGACATGGCGCAGCAACCGATAGAGCACGTCAAACACCACCACGGGGCGCGCATTGCCCAGATGCGCCCGGTCATACACCGTGGGCCCGCAAACATACATCCGCACATGGCGCGGGTCCAAAGGCTCGAACACCTCCTTGCGGTGGGTCTTCGAATTGGTCAGCTTGATCGTCACCATAGCCCAAATCCCTTATGCGCAGCGGCATCCCGGCGCGGGGTCTAGCAAGTTCCAATCCGTTTGGGAATGTTGACAAGCCCCCGCGCGACCAAAGGTCAGCAGGTAATGCAGCCGCAGATGATGCAACGCGTTGTCATGAGGGCGTTCTACCCCGCGCCACGCCCCCCGCCAAGCCCCATTTGCAGCCCTTGGCAAAGCTGCCATGATGGGGGCCACTCCCTCACAGGTGCCTTCATGCCGCGCGCCCTTTCCACCCTCACCCTCCTCATCTTGTCCTTCACTGCCGCTTTGGGGCAGGCGCAATCCCTGCCCGCGCCGATATGGGCGCAATCCCTGCCCGCGCCCGCAGAGGCGCAAGGCTTGCCCGCCCCCCTCAGCGACACCGTCAGCGATTTCGCCGATCTCCTGCCCCCCGAGGCCGAGGCAGAGCTGGTGCAGATCCTCGCCCAAGGCCGGGCCGAGACGGGCGTGCAGGTGGTCCTCGTCACCATGGCCCGCCTGTCCGATCACGGCGGCGCAGGCCAGCGGATCGAGGATTATGCCAAGGCCCTCTTCAATCACTGGGGCGTGGGCGACGCCGCGCGCGACGATGGCATTCTCATCCTCATCGCGCAGGAAGACCGCGAAATGCGCATCGCGCTGGGCGCGGGCTATGAGGTGATCTGGGACAATGCCGCCCAACGCGTGATCGACCGCGCCTTTCTCCCTGCCTTCCGCGATGGCGACTATATCGCCGGGATCAGCGCCGGGGTGCCCGCCACCTTCGATCTGATCGCCCGACCCTTCGCCGCCGGGGCAGAGAGGCCGCCAGAGCCGCCGTTGGACTGGGGCGCGCTCGCTCCCTTCGCGGTGTTCGGCGGCATGATCCTCGCCTTCCTCGGCCTTGTGGCGCGCCAACGGCTCGGCGATGCGCTGGTGCGGCTGCGCGCCTGCCCCACCTGCGGCGCGCGCCGCCTCTCGCGCCATCGCGATGTCCTGCTGGCCGCCAGCCCCGCCCGCGCAGGCCATGGCCTGATCCACACCCGCTGCGCCGCCTGCGGCCATGACCGCAGCGAACCCTACACGATCCCGAAAAAATCCAATGGTTCCAGCCGCTCGGGTGGTTTCGGGGGCGGCAGCTCCTCCGGCGGCGGCGCCACCGGGCGCTGGTAGGCGCGCCCCGCTCAGGCCCGCTCTTCCAAAGCCAGCCACTCTTCCTCGGCGCTTTGCAGCGCGATCTGCCGCTCGGTCAGCGCCTCGGTGCCTTTCTTGAACTTCACCGGATCGGTGCGGTACAGATCCGGCACCGCCAGAAACTCTTCCAGCTTGGCAATCTCGGCCTCCAGCCGCGCGATGATCGCGGGCAGATCGTCCAGGCGCTTGCGCTCCGTGAAGGACAGCCCCGCGCTCTTGGGCGGCTTTGGCGCCTCCTTCACCGGAGCCGCGGCCTTCGCCGCCTTGGCCTCCGCCGCCATCACCTCGGGGCGCTGCGCCACATAATCCGACCAGCCGCCCGGATAGGCCGTCGCCCGCCCGTTGCCTTCCATCGCCACCGTCGCCGTCGCCACCCGGTCGATGAAATCCCGGTCATGGCTGACCAGCAGCACCGTGCCGTCATACTCACCCAACACATCCTGCAGCAGATCCAGCGTCTCCACATCCAGATCGTTGGTCGGCTCGTCCAGGATCAACAGGTTGGACGGCCGCGCCATCAGCTTGGCCAGCAACAGCCGCGCCTTCTCCCCCCCCGAAAGACTGCGCACCGGCGCGCGCACCTGCCGCTCATCAAACAGGAAGTCCTTGAGGTAGGCCACCACATGCTTGGGCGTGCCCCGCACCATCACCTGATCCGACGCCCCCGACACCGCCATCAGCGGATCGCCCGTCAGGTTCTCCCACAGCGTCGCATTCGCATCCAGCTGCGCGCGCGTCTGGTCAAACACCGCAATCTCCAGATTGGTGCCAAGGATCACCTCGCCCGCATCCGGCGCGATCTCCCCCGTCAGCATCTTGAGCAATGTGGTCTTGCCCACCCCATTGGGGCCCACAAATGCCACCCGGTCGCCGCGGAGCACCCGCAGATCAAACCCGTCCAGAATCCGCTTGTCGCCAAAGCCCTTGCCGATGCCCCGCGCCTCGATCACCCGCTTGCCGCTGGTGGGCCCGCTCTCCATCTCCAGCGCCGCCGTGCCTTGCCGACGGATCTGGCTGCTGCGCTCGGCCCGCAAGGCCGCCAAGGCCCGCACCCGCCCTTGGTTGCGCTTCCTGCGCGCCGAGATCCCTTCGACCGCCCATTTCGCCTCGGCCTTGATCTTGCGGTCCAGCTTGTGGCGCGCCTCATCCTCTTCGGCCCAGACCGTCTCGCGCCATTCCTCGAACCCGTCAAACCCCGCCTCGCGCCGCCGCACCTCGCCGCGATCCACCCAAAGCGTGGCCCGCGTCAGCGCCTTCAGAAAGGCGCGGTCATGGCTGATCAGCACAAATCCGGTGCGGGTCGAGGCCAGCTCTGCCTCCAGCCACTCGATCGCCTGAATGTCCAGATGGTTGGTCGGCTCGTCCAGCAGCATCAGCTCCGGCGCCTCTGCCAGCAGCTTGGCCAAGGCCGCCCGCCGCCGCTCGCCACCGCTCGCGGTCGCAACCGGCGTCTCGGGGTTGAACTTCAACCCTTCCGCCACCATCGCCACCCGGTATTCCTCGCCCACGTCAAGGCCACTGGCGGCAAAATCCCCCAAGGTCTCGAACCCCGACAGATCCGGGTCCTGCTCCATATAGCCCACCCGCACGCCCGGAGACACCACGCGCCCGCCCCGGTCGGCCTCGACCAACCCGGCCATCACCTTCATCAGGGTGGATTTCCCCGAGCCATTGCGCCCCACCAGCGCCACCCGGTCTCCGGGCTGGATCACCAGCGACAGGTTGTCGAACACAGGGTTCCCGCCAAAGGTGAGCGAGATGTCGGAGATCTGAAGAAGGGGTGCGCGTGCCATGCGCCGTCAGGTATGCGCCCCTGCCTGCGCCGTCAAGCCACGTCACCGCCCCCGCGCGCCCGGCCCCCGCTCATCTGTTCCTAAATATCCCGGGGGTGCGGGGGCTGGCCCCCGCGCGACGCTGGCCCCAGCAACCGCCGCCTCGCTCGCGTCGTCACCGCCCCCGTGCGCCCGGCCCCGTTCATCTGTTCACAAATATCCCGGGGGTGCGGGGGCTGGCCCCCGCGCGACGCTGGCCCCAGCAACCGCCGCCCCCCTCGCGTCGTCACCGCCCCCGCGCGCCCGGCCCCGCTCATCTGTTCATAAATATCCCGGGGGTGCGGGGGCTGGCCCCCGCGCGACGCTGGCCTCCAAGTGCGGCCCCCACCCGCGTCAGACCAACCGCGGCGGCCGCTTCGGGTCCATCCCCGGCGCGCCGGGCTGCGTGGGCTGCTCTGGCGCGGGCAGATCAAAGCGCAAGGCCAGCCGCGCCATGGCCACCGCCGCCGGATCGGCGCTGTGCAGGAAAGCCACGTCCAGCTCCCCGGCCTCGATCCCGGAAAACACCAGCGCTTCCGAGGCCGCGCGGGCCAGCGCCGCCTCCGCCCCCGGGGCCGCGTCCAGAAAGGCCAGCATATGCCCCCGCCGCCCACCGCGATAGGTCACCGCCGCCAAGAGCGCGCCCGAGGCAAGGCCGCCTGCGCGGGCAAGCTTGCCATCCAAGCCCGCCACCAAGCCTTCGGGCACCTTCGGCGCGTGAAAATGTTCGGGCAGGTCCTGCACCTCTTGCGGCGCCTCCTCCAGCGTCTCGGCCAGCCAGTCCATCGCCTCGGGGGGCAACAGCATCTCTGAACGCCCCACGCCCAGATTCACCCCCAGCCCGATGCCCTGCCCTTTCAAGAGCCCTGCGATCACCCGCCCCGGCAAGGCGGCATAGGGAGCGATGCCGCCCGTGAACCCCGCCAGCCGCTCTTCGCGGTCGAACACCAGCACAAAGCGCCCGTCTTCCAGATCAAACACCCGGGGTTCCAGCACCTCGCCTTGCGCTTCCCGTTCCAGCAGCAGGAACATTTCGCCATCGGCCAGCCGCTCGAAAAACCGCAGGCGCAGCGTCTCGTTCTCTGGGTCGGCATGCACGGCGGCATGGGCGGCATCCAGCAGGCTGATGATTTCGGACATCGGTCAAGGCTCCATCACTTCGGCCACCCGCGCGCGCAGCACGGGCAACAGCTCGGCCGCGAACCACGGGTTGCGGTGCAGCCATCCGGTATTGCGCCACGAAGGATGGGGCAAGGGAAAGATGCCGTCTGCTGCCGCCTTGCGCCATTCTGCCACCCGTTCGGTCACCGGCCCCGGCCCCAGATGCCAGCGCATCGCCGCCCCGCCCACCAGAATCGTCAGCCGGATGTGCGGCAGGCTTGCCATCACCCGCCCGCGCCAGGTCGCGGCACAGAGCGCGGGGGGCGGCAGATCAGACCCTTTGGCGTCATAGCCGGGAAAGCAGAACCCCATCGGCACGATGGCCACGCGCGCGCGGTCGTAGAAGGCGGCCTCCGTCAGCCCCAGCCAATCGCGCAAGCGCAGGCCCGAAGCATCGGTAAAGGGCCGGCCGCTCGCCTGCACCCGCGCGCCGGGGGCCTGCCCCGCGATCAACAGCCGCGCGCCGCTTTCGAACCACACCACCGGGCGCGGCACATGCGCGGTGGCGGTGGCGGCAAAGCGGGCCGCGCACAAGCGGCAGCCCGCGATCTCCTCTTGCAGGCTCAGCGGAACAGCACCAGCGCGCTCGGGCTCCAGGCCACATCCACGGTGCTGCCCACCTCCAGAATCGGCCGCCCCGGCGTGTTGCGCATCGACAGCCGCACCTCCACATCGGTGCCGCCCAGATAGACATCATAATAGGTCATGTCGCCGAAATAGATCACCTCGTCGATCACCCCGTCCACCTTGCGCTCGCTGGTGGTCTGGCCGGGGTAAAGCAGCGTCAGCGTCTCGGGGCGCAGGCCCACGACAGGGACATCGCCCCGACCCGCCGGGCATTGATCAGCGTTCAACAGCGCGCGGCCCAGACCTTTGGCCTCGACCTCGATCTGATCGCCTTGCGTGCCGATCACCTCGGCGGGGATAAAGTTCATGGTGCCGATGAAATCCGCCACCTTGCGGCTGTTGGGGCGGCGATACAGGGTTTCGGGATCGGCCAGCTGCGCGATCTCGCCTTCGAACATCACCGCGATCCGGTCCGACATCACCAGCGCCTCTTCCTGGTCATGGGTCACCAGAACAAAGGTGATGCCCACCTGCCGTTGCAGCTTGATCAGCTCCACCTGCATATGCTCGCGCATCTTCTTGTCGAGCGCACTCAGCGGCTCGTCGAGCAGCAGGACCTTGGGCTTGAGGATCAGCGCACGCGCCAGCGCCACCCGCTGGCGCTGCCCGCCCGAAAGCGCATGGGCGGCGCGGCCGCCATAGCCTTTCAGCCCCACCATCTCCAGCGCCTCTTCCACCGCCGCCGCCTTTTCGGCCTTGCTGCGCGGGTCGCGGCGCAGGCCAAAGCCCACGTTCTCGGCCACGCTCATATGCGGAAAGATCGCATAGGACTGGAACACCATATTGGTGGGCCGCAGGTTGGCGGGCACTTTCGCCATGTCCTTGCCGTCGATCAGCACCGCCCCGCTGTCGATGCCTTCAAAGCCTGCGATGGTGCGCAAGAGCGTGGTCTTGCCACAGCCCGAAGGCCCCAGCAGCGAAAAGAATTCCCCCGCGCGGATGGTGCCATTGATCCCGCGCAGCGCGTGGTAATCGCCGTAATATTTGTGCACGTCGCGGAACTCGATCATCGTCGGCTTGGGCGGGGAAGATGCGTTGCTCACAAAAAGCCTCCGGTGTCTTTGCCGCCGGTCTTCGCGATCCCGCGCCGACGGAAGAATTCTGCAATGGAAAGAAGCGTCACCGACACCAGCACCAGAATGGTGCCAAGCGCCAGCATGGCCGGCACCTTCGCCGGAAAGCGGAACTGGCTGTAGATATAGGACGACAGCACCGTATCGGCGCCCGCGAGGAAATAGGCGATGATGAACTCATCCAGACTGATGGTGAAACAGATCAGCAAGGACGAGATGATCCCCGGCGCCACCAGCGGCAGGATGATCAGCCGAAAGGTCGACACCGGCCCCTCGCCCAAGTCATAGGCCGCCTCTTCCAGCGACTTGTCCAAGCTCTGGAACGCCGACGACAGGATCGCCACCGCAAAGGGCGTGGTGATCAGCACATGGCCCAGAATGACCGTGAAGATCGACAGCGGCACCGAAATCGCCAGCAGCACCACCAGCAGCGACATCGCCACGATCATCTCGGGCAGCACCAAGGGCAGCATGATCAGCCCCACCAGCCCCCCCTTGCCCGGAAAGGCATAGCGCGTGCTCGCCCGCGCGCCAAACACCCCCAGCACCGTGGCAATCACCGCCGTCGACCCCGAGATCACCAGCGAATTCTTCAGCGCCTGCCACAGCTGCCGGTCCGCCCACATCTCGGCAAACCAGTTCGTCGTGAACCCCGACAGCGGAAAGGCGATGATCCGGCTGTCATTGAAGGCAAAGATCGGCAACAGCGCAATCGGCGCATACAGAAAGATCAGGTAGCCAATGGCATAGGCCTTGAGCCCGCGGGATTTCATCATGCCACCTCTACTTTCCCGCCCCAAGGAAGCGCCGGTTCACCAGCACGAAGGCCAGCGAGATCAGCGCCACGATCAGCATCGCCGACACCGCAATCGCCGAGCCCAAGGGCTTGTTGTTGATCTTCAGCATCTGCACTTCCATCATATTGGCGATCATCGGCAATTTGCCCCCGCCAATCAGATCCGGCGTCACATAATCGCCGATCGTCGGGATGAACACGATCAGCACCGCCGCAATCACCCCGCCCATCGACAAGGGCAGCGTCACCCGCCAGAACGTGCGCAACTTCGACTCGCCCAAGTCCTGCCCGGCCTCCAGCAGACTGCGGTCAATCTTTTCCAGCGCCACGAAGATCGGCAGAATCGCAAAAGGCGCATAGGCATGGGCCAGCGTCACCACCAAGGCCCCGACATTGTAATTGATCCATGTCAGCGGCTCGTCGATGATTCCAATGCCCATCAGCCCCGAGTTGATCACGCCGTTATAGCCAAGGATCACCTTCCACAGGAACACGCGGATCAGATAGCTGGTCCAGAAGGGAATCGTGATCAGGAACAGCCAGAGCGACTTTTTCGAAGGCGCCACATGGAAGCTCACGAAATAGGCGATCGGATAGGCGATCAGCACCGTGACAACCGTCACCGACAGGGCCACCAGCAGCGACCGCAGCATGATCGCGCGATAGACCGGCCCGGTCCAGACCTCGATGTAATTGGCCAGACTGAAATCCCATGTCACCACGCCGCGCCCGCCGGTCGCCAGCGAATACAACAGCACAGTCGCCAAAGGGGCTGCCAGCAACAACACGGCATAAAGCGCCGTGGGGCTGATCATCAAAAGGCCCGCGCGCGCCTCTGACCGGCCCAGCACCGAAGTCGATTTCGCCATGTCACCCCCTGTTGCGCCGATCCCGGCGGATGGCCCGGTGCCGCTGTGCCGCGACTTTGATCAAAACTTAGTCACATGCGCTTCAGACTGGCAAGGCCCGATCTGGCCAGCCTCAAGCCCTGTCACGAAAAAAGCCGGACCACCGGTCCGGCTTTGCCCATAATCGCAGCAACAGGTCTTAGCCTGCAACCCGCTCAATGGCGATGGCGCGCTTTTTCAGCTCGTCATAAAGCGAGGGCACCACACGCACCGCGCCTACCGCGGCCCGCAGCGCCTCGGAAAGCCGCGCTTCGGGCGCGGCACCCGACACCCGCCACACCATCCGGCGCGCGACGCCGTCATCATAAACAATCTCGGTGGCCCCGGCGCGCGTCCGATAGCCCAGAAAATCGGCCCCGCCATGCGGGGCATGGAAAGTGGTTTGCTGTCCCATAGGGCTCGTCCTGTCATTTTTATGCATGACGTTGCATGCGTCTGCTCGTTATGATGTCAGAACTGGGGCAGTCCCCCGCACCCGTCAAGCTTTGCCTCGGTGCAAGGCGCGGCAAGGCGCATTTTGCGGGCGCATGGACACATCCCTGCAACAGCTGCCGCAATGCGGCCTTGCGGGCGGCACAATGCTGCCACAATTGTGCCACAATTCAGCCCCCCCTCGCAGCGTGCCGTGGAGCGCGCCGGTCAGACCATCAATTCGGCCGGCGGCTGCGCCAGCAATTGTGCCAATCTTGTGATTCCGTCCTGAAAGCGCGGCATCGATACATTGCCCGACAGCGCCACCCGCACCGCATGGGGCGCGCGGCCATGGATCAGCGCATATTCATCGGCCGACCGCACCATCACCCCCGCGGCCTCGGCATGGCTGCAAAAGCTGCTGGCCCGCCAGCCCGAAGGCAAGCGCAGGAAAATGAACTGCAATCCCGCCTGCCAACTCAGATCAAAGGCCCCCAGCGCGTTCACCGCAAACTGCAACCGGGCCTCCAGCTCTTCCTGAACCAGTTGGCGCAGGCGCACCGCCTCGCCCGATTGCAACAAGTGCAACACAATCGCCTCAATGGGGCGCGACAGCGCAAAGAACTGATGCTGCGCCGTCAACCGCCCCGTCTGCCCCATGCCCACCGGGGCGACCAGATAGCCAAAGCGCAAGCCCGCCGAAATGGTCTTTGACAGGCTGCCCACATGCCACACACGTTCGGGCGCCAGCGCCCGCATCGACGGCAGCGTGGTGGTCGACACCGAATAACAATCATCATCAATGATTTGCAGGTCATAGCGCCGGGCGATGTCCACCAGCGCCTGCCGCCGTTCCAGCCCCATCCGCACCGTGGTGGGGTTTTGCGCCTCGGTTGTCAGACACAGAACCTGCGCGCCATGGCGACGGCAGGCTTGTTCCAGCGCCTCTGGCACAATCCCCTCGCCGTCAATCTCCACCGCCACCACCTCGGCCCGGCTCAGGCGCGCCGCGTGGCGAAAACCGGGATAGGCCAGTTCTTCCGTCAGCACCACCGGGCGCTCGCCGCGCAGACAGCACATGAACACAAGGTTGATGGCGTTCTGGCCGCCATGGGCCAGCACAATATCCTCCGCCGAAATCGGCCCCAGCATCCGGTCCGACACCCAGTCACACACCGCCGCGCGCAAGGGCAGCTCGGCCTGCTGGCTCGGGTAGTCGATCCAGTCGGTTTCGCCATCGCCGCCCAAGGCCAGCAAGGCCGCCGCAATCGCCGCGCCCTGCCCTACATCCGGCAAGATCGGCGCGCGCAGGTCCACCTTGCCGCTCACCCGGGCGGGCTCACGGTCGACAAACAGCGCCTGCGTCGGCCCCAGCCGTGGCGCGCTCGCCGCCACAAAGGTGCCGCGCCCCACCGTCGCCGCCAGCATACCCTCTTGCGTCGCCAGACTATAGGCCCGCGCCACCGTGCCGGGCGTCACCTTCAACTGCCATGCCAATTCGCGCACCGTCGGCAATTGCGCCCCGGTTTCCAACTCGCCCGACCTGATCGCTTCACGCAGCGCGCGCGTCAGGGCCAGATATTTGGGGCCATCGGCATCCGACAGCTTCGGCAACCATATTGTATCAGCCACAATGTTCCTCTGGCGATTCATTTCCGGGCTTTGTATCTCTATCATATGGCCGACGCGCCATTGTATCAACACAAATTGCTCGTGAATAGGAACCCGTCATGTCACCCGCCGAAACGCTGGTTATCCGCCCCGCCTCTCTCCCTCCGCTGTCGCGGTTGGTGCTGGCCGCCGCGGTCCGCGTGATGGCGTGGGAAACCCGCCAGCGCACCCGAAAGGACTTGCGCCGATTGGACGGGCACTTGTTGCGCGACATCGGTGTCGACCCGCTCACCGCCGAGGCCGAGGCCAGCCGTCGTTTCTGGGAAAGCTGATCTTTCCCACCCCTTTGTAGCTCCCTTACTTCCCCTGACTGGGCCGGATTTATCCGGCCCTTTTTTTTGGGCAGAGCACGGGCCGCCAAAGGTTAAAACTTCCTGAACAGAGCCAGGCTAAGTCTTTGATCTCACAAGACCCCTGCGCGTGTAACACAGGGGGCACCGCAACGAAAAAGGCCCGCCAGAAGGCGGGCCTTTTCCAAAAACCAAAGCCGATCAGCGCTTCGAGAACTGGAAGGACTTGCGGGCTTTCGCCTTGCCATACTTCTTGCGCTCGACCACGCGGCTGTCACGGGTCAGGAAGCCCGCCGCCTTCAGCGCGCCGCGCAGGCCGGGTTCATAAAGCTGCAGGGCCTTCGAGATGCCATGCTTCACAGCGCCCGCCTGCCCCGACAGACCACCACCCACGACGGTGGCCATCACATCGAACTGGCCTTCCACGTTGGCGACGGTGAAGGGCTGCTTCAGAATCATCTGCAGAACCGGACGCGCAAAATAGGCGGCCATTTCCTTGCCGTTCACGGTCACCTTGCCGGTGCCCGGCTTGACCCAGACGCGGGCCACAGCGTTCTTCCGCTTGCCGGTCGCATAAGACCGACCCAGCGCGTCGCGCACAGCCACACGCGGTGCCGCAGCCGGAGCCGCCACATCCGCGGAGGTGCCGGAAACGGCCGATTTCAGATCGTCAAGAGATTTGATGTCAGCCATGATCACGCGCTCCGGGTGTTCTTGGGGTTCAGCGCCGCAACGTCCAGGACGATCGGCTGCTGAGCTTCATGCGGATGCTCCGCACCGGCATAGACGCGCAGGTTCGTCATCTGCTGACGGCCCAGACGGTTGCGGGTGATCATCCGCTCGACGGCCTTGATCACGACACGCTCAGGATGCGCGCCCTCCAGCACCTGACGTGCCGTGCGCTGCTTGATCCCGCCCGGATGGCCGGTGTGCCAGTAATAGACCTTGTCGGCACGCTTGTTGCCGGTCATCTGGATCTTGTCCGCATTGATGATGATGACATTGTCACCCATATCCATGTGCGGCGTGAAGGTCGGCTTGTTCTTGCCGCGCAGAATGTTGGCGACGATCGTGGCAAGGCGGCCCAGAACGATACCTTCGGCATCGATCAGGATCCACTTTTTCTCGATGTCCGCCGGAGTAGCGGTAAAGGTTTTCATCGGTGGTGTCCCATGGAGAATAGGAAGGGGTTGCCCCCCCGGTAACTCGGATGGCGGCTTATCGCGTATCATCTGCATTGCGTCAAGGACCCATGGCAATATAAAAGTAAGCAAAAACATATGCTTACAAAAGTGGTATTATTATACCCCATTCAGGACGCCGCCAGAATGCGCAAGGCGCGCGCCCGCGCGGCGGGGATTGCCGCAATCTCGACCCCGGTCAGAACATGCAAGGTATCCATGTGGCGGTCGATCACCGCGTGATCGCTGACCCAGCCCCCCATCGACAAATAGGTGCGCAGCAGCGGGGGCAGCGTTGCCGCCGATTGAGTTGCCGCTGAAAGCTTGGCAAGCGTCACCTGTTCGGGCGCGCGCGCCGCAGGCCGCCACGTCGAGGGTGCGACACGCCCGGTCAATGCGGCCAGAGCACTGGCATGCAGCGCAATGTCTGCGCCGTTGAAGCTTGAGCAACCAAACAACAGCCCCACCCGCGCATCGTCCACAAGGCGCGTCATGGCAGCCCAAGCAAGGCGCAGGATGTCGGGGTCATGTCTGCTGGGGTCGAGGCAAAAGCGCCCCATTTCCAGCATCGGTTCTGGAAAATGCGTCAGCCGTGACAGATCGTAGAACTGTGCTGCATAAGACGCTGCCACTTCGGTTCCGTGGAACAGTTGCACCCTGTAACAGGCAACAGGCTCGGCGCAGGCCGTGTCGAGCACAAGGACATGCCGCGCCGTCGCATCAAAGGCATCCACATCGCGCCCGTCCGCGCGCGTGTGCCCGCGTGCCGCAAGAAAAGCTTTGTGTCGCAAGCGCTGTGCGGCCTCGACTTCGGCCTCGGATTGGGCAAAGCGCACCTCATAGCGGCCGCGTGCAAATGGCTTCATGCCTGCCCCCCGACCCTTGGCACCTGCACCTGCCCCCCCTAGATAGACATCACAGACAGCGCCCAACCGGCGCCTGTCAGGCGCACAGAACCACAGGAGATGCGTATGGACAAGGTTGTGAAATCGGATTCCGAATGGCAGGCGATGCTGTCGGATCTTGCTTACAAGGTCACACGCAAACACGGCACCGAACGGGCGTTTACGCATGACAACTTCCCAAAAGAACCGGGGACCTATCGCTGCGTGTGTTGCGACGCTCCCTTGTTCGACCAGTCGACGAAGTTCGATTCAGGGACCGGCTGGCCCAGCTTCTATGCACCGATCAGCGAGGAATTGGTGGGGGAGACCGAAGACCGCAGTTGGTTCATGCGGCGCACCGAAGTGCACTGCAATCGCTGCGATGCGCATCTGGGCCATGTGTTCAATGACGGTCCCGCCCCAACGGGCCTGCGTTATTGCATGAACGGGGTGGCCCTGAAGTTTGAGCCAGAGTAACCCTGCCTTGGCGGCAGCTTCTGGGCTTACTCGCTCAGAAGCTGGCCTGCGCTCAGGCGACCAAAGCTTGAGAACAGTTGCGCCAGAACGCTCTGACCCTTGACGCTGCTCTCGGTCACGCGGCGTGACAGCGGAACGATCTGCCCGCGCTCGATCCCGAAACGCTCCACATTCTGAAGCACACCGGAATCACTGAAGGTCAGCGCGACAACCTGACGGTCCATCTCTTGCGGCGCGAAGGCACCGCGCTGTTCCCAGCGGCTTTGCACGTAGAACCATCCGGTGTCGTTCAGCAGGCCAGAGGTCGACGGACGGCCCACTTTGGTTCCAGCGGTTTCACGCGTGTCTTGGCCAACCACAAGCTGTGACAGGTCTTCCTCTGCTGGCACATAGCCGTGATTGCGGATGATGGGCGCGCAGGCCGTCAAAGTCAGGGCAAGACCCACGCCGATCAGGGCGCGCCGAAGGCCGCCACGGGAAGCATCCGCGGGCTTGCGGTCACGCTGAACTGAAGTCGATGCCATCCGTCGTATTCCCTAACCAGCTTTACCGCACCACCAAGGCCCGAAATCAGCTGTGGACTTGCCAAGCCAAGCATCGGCGCTTAGGTGCCACAGGGTGAAGACCTGTCTCCTGACGCAAAGGCTTACAGAAGGATGCAGGCCGGTTCAAGAATGGAACGTGCGCAAGCGGCGCAGCGCGCCGCCCTGATCCGATCGGTGCCGCCTTAAGGCGCCCGCCCTGACACAACAAAGGTGATCGTGCCATGAAAAAATCCGATGCTTCGGTTGATCTGCGTGAAAGCGTCGCGCCAGAACGATCGCCCGCACTATCCCATCCGCTACGATCTGGCGCGCTGTCGATGCGCAAACCCACCCGGTTCGCGCTTTCGCCCGAGCCTGCCCAGCGTCAGGCGATTGCCGAGGATCTTGGATTGCTCGCGGTCAGGACATTTCACTTCAAGGGGGAACTGCGCCCGGCCCCCAACCGCGATTTCGTGCTGGAAGCCGAGCTGGAGGCCGAGATCGAGCAGCCATGCGTTGTCACGCTGGCGCCAGTGCCCGCGAAGATCCGCGAAACGGTCACGCGCCGTTTTGTCGCCGATTGGGTCGAGCCGAGCGGCGACGAGGTTGAGATGCCAGAGGATGACAGCGCCGAGCCGATTCCCGAGGTGATCGATGTGGGCGCGGTCGCGTTGGAGGCCTTGGTGCTGGCGCTGCCGCAATACCCCCGCGCGCCCGGCGCCGAACTCGGTGAGCTTGTGGCCACGCCTCCGGGCGCCGAACCCTTGCGCGATGTCGACCTGAAACCCTTTGCCTCTTTGGCGGCGCTAAAGGACAAACTGGGCGGCTCCTCCGGGGCATGATGCCGATTTGGGCAGATTGGGGCTTGCACCGCGCCCAGATAAATGTATGTTCCGCGCCTCATTCGGGGTGTGGAAACGCGCCCCCGGCGGTGTTATCCGACCGTAGAATGATCAAGTAAAACAGGGGCATGTCCCCACTACCCAAAGGTTGCGACATGGCTGTCCCGCAGAACCGAGTCACCAAATCCCGCCGTAACATGCGTCGCGCTCACGACGCTCTGGTTGCTGGCAACCCCGCTGATTGCCCGAACTGTGGCGAGCTGAAGCGCCCGCACCACGTGTGCGGCGCCTGCGGCCACTATGACGCCCGCGAAGTCGTGGCGACCACCAAAGACGTCGATCTGGACGAGGACGCGGCGTAAGCCGCGCCCGGACGGCTCACCCTGCCCATGGCAAGCGGACTGCAAACTCCGGTGACGGACACGCTTGAAGGCGGGGCGAAGACGGTTATTTCGGTCGACGCCATGGGCGGCGACCGTGGACCGGCGGCTGTGGTCGCCGGTCTTGGCCTGTCTGCCGCCAAGCATCCTGATGTTTCGTTCATCCTGCACGGCGACAGTGCGGTGCTTACACCCCTCCTCGCCGCGCAGCCGGGCCTGTCGGGGCGCGTCAGCTTGGTGCACGCGGAACGCGCGGTCACAATGAATGACAAGCCGAGCCAGGTCATGCGCCATGGCGAAGGCACCTCGATGTGGTCAACGATCGAGTCGGTGAAATCAGGCGCCGCGCAGGCGGCCGTGTCTTGCGGGAACACGGGCGCGCTTATGGCGGTCTCTATGGTCCGCCTGCGCAAGATTGCGGGCGTGAACCGCCCCGCCATCGCCTGCCTGTGGCCCAGCCGGAACCCCGGCGGCTTCAACGTGATGCTGGACGTCGGTGCCGGAATCGAGGCCGAGGCCGAGGATCTGTTGCAATTCGCCGCCATGGGGGCCTCTTACGCGCGCAACGGCCTTGCCCTGCCGCGTCCGCGCGTGGGTCTGCTCAATGTGGGGACCGAAGAGCACAAGGGCCGTGCCGAACTCAAGATCGCCCATGATCGCATGGTCGAAGCAGCCGAGGCAGGCGGATTTGAATTCGTCGGTTTTGTCGAAGGCGGAGACATTCCGGGCGACCGGGTCGATGTGATTGTGACCGATGGCTTCACTGGCAATATCGCGCTGAAAACCGGCGAAGGCACTGCCAAGCTGATTTCAGATTT
Organism: Pseudorhodobacter sp. MZDSW-24AT; assembly: GCF_002794355.1. GTDB lineage: Bacteria > Pseudomonadota > Alphaproteobacteria > Rhodobacterales > Rhodobacteraceae > Pseudotabrizicola. The sequence continues at coordinate 256,600 of NZ_PGOI01000002.1, forward strand.
TCTGCGCGATGTTTTTGGTGCCGGGCTTTTGTCCAAGCTCGCGGCGCTTTTGGCGCTGAAATCCTTGAAACAGTTGCAAAAGCGCATAGATCCGCGACGGGTGAACGGCGGCGTTTTCCTTGGGCTCAATGGCACGGTCGTGAAGTCACACGGCTCTGCCGATGAAACCGGGGTTGCGGCGGCGATCGGCCTTGCGATCCAGCTGGCACGCAGCGGTTTTGTGGAACGTCTGGCTGCACGGGTGGCTTTGACGGTGAAAAAGACGGCAGAAGAACCTGCCGGGGAAGTCGGGGCAAAATTATGACATTACGCGCCGTCGTGGCGGGCGTGGGCCATTACTTGCCCGCACGCGTTGTGGAAAACGCGGATTTGGAAGCGTTGGTGGAAACCAGCGATGAATGGATTCGCTCGCGCTCGGGCATCGAACGGCGGCACTTTGCGGCCGAGGGCGAGATGACCTCGCATCTGGCCGCCCATGCCGCGCGTGCGGCTTTGGCCGATGCTGGCCTCGTGCCCGCCGATATTGACGCGCTGATCGTCGCCACCTCCACCCCCGATCTGACCTTTCCTTCGGTGGCCACCATGGTGCAATCCGAACTTGCGATGCCCGGTGGTTTTGCCTTCGATGTGCAAGCGGTCTGCGCCGGCTTTGTCTTTGCCCTGACCACCGCCAATGCGCTGCTGGTGTCAGGTCAGGCCAAGCGGGTGCTGGTGATTGGCGCCGAAACCTTCAGCCGCCTGATGGATTGGACCGACCGCACCACTTGCGTGTTGTTCGGCGATGGCGCCGGTGCGCTGGTTCTGGAAGCGCAAGAGGGCAGCGGCGCTGCCACGGATCGTGGCATTCTGGCCAGCGATCTTCACTCGGACGGGCGTTTCAAGGACATTCTCTACGTCGACGGAGGCACCAGCACGGGCACGACAGGGCATCTGCGGATGGCAGGCAAAGAAGTGTTCCGGCATGCCATTGAAAAGCTTGCCGAAACAGCCCATGCTTGCCTCGACAAGGCCGGGTTGACCAGTGCCGATGTCGATTGGATCGTGCCGCATCAAGCCAATATCCGCATCATCGAAGGCACCGCCAAGAAGATGCAGCTGTCCATGGATCAGGTGGTGGTGACCGTTCAGGACCATGGCAACACCTCCGCCGCGTCCATTCCGCTGGCGCTTTCGGTGGGCAAGGCGCGCGGCCAGATCAAGCAAGGCGATCTGATCGTGACCGAAGCCATCGGAGGCGGCCTTGCTTGGGGGTCGGTGGTTCTCCGCTGGTGAGTCTGTTTTAACTCCAGCCCTCAAGTCTCTGATATTGACTCGGAAATCCGGACGGCGCATCCTTTGCCGCAACAGCCCGGGGGGGATTTGCGAATGAGCGAAAAAACACTGACCCGTATGGACCTGTCGGAAGCCGTTTTCCGTGAGGTTGGACTTAGCCGGAATGAGTCGGCGCAGCTTGTCGAATCTGTGCTGCAGCATATGTCCGATGCCCTAGCTTCGGGGGAACAGGTGAAGATCTCCTCCTTTGGCACGTTTTCTGTGCGGGACAAATCGGCCCGTGTCGGCCGGAACCCCAAGACCGGGGATGAGGTGCCGATCAGCCCGCGCCGGGTTCTGACCTTCCGCCCCTCCCATCTGATGCGCGACCGCGTGGCCGCAGGCAAAAAGAAGTAACCGCATGATCAAAGGAGAGCGCGGCGCATGAACAAATCGCCCGACGCCTTCCGCACCATATCGGAAGTCGCTGAGTTTCTGGAAACCCCGGCCCATGTGCTGCGGTTTTGGGAAAGCCGATTTCCGCAGATCCGTCCCGTGAAACGCGCGGGCGGCCGTCGCTATTATCGTCCGTCGGACGTGGCGCTGTTGACCGGGATCAAGCGGTTGTTGCACGAAGATGGCATGACGATCCGTGGCGTGCAGAAAATCCTGCGCGAACAAGGTGTTCGCTACGTTGCCGGTGTGGTCGAAGACCCCGAGGAAGACAGCCAAAACGAAGAGATGGCGGCCTCTCCCACACCGGCCGCGCCGCCGGTCGTGGCCAGCCACGCCTTGCCCGAAGCCGAAACCGCGCAAATCATTGCGCTTCAGGCCGCGGCGCGGGCACCCGCCGCTTCGGCGCAAACGCCCGCCGCAGAGGGTGACGAGCCTTTCGCCCCCGTGGAGCGGCAGGAAGACCCGCTGGCAGAAGATGCGCTGTCTGACCTTACCCCTGAGGCGCCGCAGCCCCCCATGGCCGAGCCTGCGGCGCCGCTGGCGGTGCCGCAGTCGGCGCCGTCGGTGACCGAGCTTTTTCCACGCCCACCGGCGCCTGTGCCCTCGCTTCCCGAACCTGTGGCCGAGGCGCCCATGGCGGTTTGGGCCGAAGAGGCGGATACGCTAGAGGAGGCAGCACCAAAGCCACCTGCTGCTGCACCCGTAGTGCACCTCAGCCGCGTCGTCCCTGCCGAGACAGCGCAAGCGCCCCCCACCGGGCCGCAAGAAGCCCCACGCCAGAAGCCCAAAGCAGCGCAGGCCGGCACAACCTTGGCCCAGCGTCTGCGCGCGCTGTCGCGCGAAACCCTGAGTGATGAGCAGCATGCGCAATTGGTGCAACTGCGCGATCAGGCTGTGCTTTTGCGGAACCGCCGGGATGGTTCTGCCCGCCTGCCCGGCTGACACATTTGCTTTCTGGGGAAAAAATTCGTGCTTTCCCGCTTGTGCCGCCCGCGAATATCAGTATGTATCCCCGCATGTTCGGGCCGTAGCGCAGCCTGGTTAGCGCGTCCGTCTGGGGGGCGGAAGGTCGAGAGTTCGAATCTCTCCGGCCCGACCATCGAAAAAACCGCCCGCTTGGCCCAGTGCCTTGCGGGCGGTTTTCATTTCAAGGGCTTGGAGGGTGCGCGATGACGAAAACCGGGGTGCTTGCCGCGCAACAACTGCGCCATCTGATCGCCAATGGGGCGATCAGCGCCACCCCCGCGATCCTTCCCGAACAGGTGCAGCCCGCCAGCCTTGATCTGCGTCTGGGGCACATCGCCTACCGGGTGCGCGCGTCCTTTCTGGCAGGCAAAGGCCGCCCCGTCGCCGAGCGCTTGGCGGAGTTTGAAATGCACCGGATCGACATGACCGATGGCGCGGTGCTGGAAAAAGGCTGCGTGTATGTGATTCCCCTCTTGGAGCGGCTGTCACTTCCCGAAGGCCTGACGGCTGTGGCTAATGCAAAATCCTCGACCGGTCGTCTCGATTTGCTGACGCGTCTCATCACCGATGGCGGCACCGAATTTGATCGGATTCCCGATGGCTATGATGGTCCGCTTTTTGCGGAAGTCTGCCCCCGGTCCTTCTCGGTGCTCGTCCGGGCAGGGCAACGGTTGAACCAGATCCGGTTTCGGGACGGGCAAGCCGTGCTCTCCGACCATGCGCTTGCCCTCTTGCACCAGACAGAGCCTTTGGTGGACGGCACCCCGGTGATCTCCGAAGGTCTTGGTTTTTCGGTCGACCTGCGGCCCCGGTCTGGCGATCTGGTCGGTTACCGCGCCAAGCCGCACACGGGTGTGATCGATCTCGATCGGATCGGGCATTATCCGGCGGCCGAATTCTGGGAAGAAATCCGCACGCAAGATGGCCGCATCATTCTGGATCCCGGCGCTTTCTACATTCTTGTCAGCCGCGAGGCGGTGACCATTCCTCCTGATTACGCAGCCGAAATGGCGCCCTATCTGGCGATGGTGGGAGAGTTCCGGGTCCATTACGCGGGCTTCTTCGATCCCGGCTTTGGCCATGCCGCCGCAGGGGGGGCCGGGTCGCGCGGCGTCCTCGAGGTGCGCTGCCATGAGGCGCCCTTTGTGCTGGAGCATGGGCAAGTTGTCGGCCGTCTGGTCTATGAACGGATGTCCGAACGCCCTGACGCGCTGTATGGCACCCGGATTGCATCCAACTATCAAGGTCAGGGCCTGAAGCTGGCCAAACAGTTCCGCTGACTCCGCCGCCTGTCCGGGTGGAAAGCTGCGCCTCCGGCGGGAGTATTTCAGAAAGGTGCAAATCCATCCGCAGATCGCCTGGTCTGGACCTGTCCAGTTTGCACCTTTTCCAAATACTCCCGCGCGGAGCGCTTCCGAACGTCGGGTCAGGTCACCACGTCAGGCGCCGTGCGCCCGGTGAACTCCGCCAGCCGTGCCAGCCCGTGGGCCGCGCGGATCACGGGCGCAAGCGCCTCTTGCGGATCGTGGTCAAGCCCCTCTGGCCCGGGGCTGTAGCGCTCCAGATAGACGCGCAACGTGGCGCCCTCGGTGCCCGTGCCTGACAGGCGCATCACGATGCGGCTGCCATCGTCGAAAATGATCCGCACGCCCTGTTTGGCGCTGACCGAGCCATCGACCGGGTCGGTATAGGCGAAGTCATCGGCGGTGGCGATGGTCATGCCTTCCACCTCGCGGCCCCGCAGATCGGCGAGGCTTGCACGCAAAGCCGCCATCATCGCATCGGCCTTGTCGGTGGCAATCGCCTCGAAATCGTGGCGGCTGTAGTAATTGCGGCCAAAGCGCGCCCAATGCTCGGCCAGTATCTCGGCCACCGATTGCTTGCGCACCGCAAGGATGTTGAGCCAAAGCAAGATCGCCCACAGCCCGTCTTTCTCACGCACATGGTCAGAGCCGGTGCCAAAGGATTCCTCACCGCACAGGGTGGCCCGGCCTGCGTCCAGCAGACTGCCGAAGAACTTCCAGCCCGTGGGCGTTTCGAACTTGGCAATCCCCAGCGCATCGGCCACCCGGTCGGCGGCGGCGGACGTCGGCATCGAGCGCGCCACCCCGGCCAGCCCCTTGGCATAGCCCGGCGCCAGATGCGCATTGGCGGCCAGCACGGCAAGGCTGTCCGAAGGCGAAACATAGATCCCGCGCCCCACCACCATATTGCGGTCGCCGTCGCCATCACTCGCCGCGCCGAAATCGGGGGCATCCGCACCCATCATCTCGTCCATCAACTCATGCGCCCAAGTCGGGTTTGGATCGGGGTGCATGCCGCCAAAGTCGGGCAAAGGGGTGGCGTGGGTGACGGTGCCGGGGGCCGCGCCCAGCCGGTTTTCAAGGATCTCGACCGCATAGGGGCCGGTCACTGCGCACATCGAATCCATGCGCATCCGAAAGCCGCCCGCAAACAGCGCGCGCAAGGCCGGGAAATCGAACAGGGTTTCCATCAGATCGGCGTAATCCGCCACCGGGTCCACCACATCGACGATCATGCCGCCCAAATCGTGCCGCCCGATGGCGTTCAGATCCACGTCTTGCGCCTCCAGCATCTTGTAGGCGGTGATCTCGGTGGTGCGCTGGAACATCGCTTCGGTCACGCCTTCGGGGGCCGGGCCGCCGTTGGGCATGTTGAACTTGACGCCAAAATCCTCTTCCGGTCCGCCGGGATTGTGGCTGGCCGACATGATGATGCCGCCGTCGGTTTTGTTGAGGCGGATCAAATGGCTGGCCGCCGGGGTGGACAGCACCGCACCCTGCCCCACGATCATCCGCGCCGCGCCATTTGCTGCGGCCATGCGCAAGATCACCTGTGCCGCGCGATCGTTGAAATAGCGCCCGTCACCACCCAGCACAAAGGTCTTGCCGCTGGCGCCCACCACATCGAAAATCGCCTGAACGAAGTTTTCGAGGTAATGCGGCCCCATGAAGACAGGCGTCTTCTTGCGCAGGCCCGAAGTGCCCGGCTTTTGCCCGGCGATCGGTTGGGTGGCAACGGTGGTGATCATGGTCTTTCTCCTTGCGCCTGCCCCGAGTCGGGGCACAGGCGGAACAACAGAACGGATTGCGCAGGCAACCGCGACGGCACCGGCCCAGAGGAGACATCGGGGCGCGTGGTGTCAAGCACCAGCTCCCAGCCAGAGGCGTCAGGCAAGGTCAGATCCACCGCCGCGCCGCAGTTGAACCAGGCCAGCACCGCATCGCAGCCCGCGTCCTGTCCTTCGGCCGCCATCCGCAGCTCTACCCCCAAGGCGCGGAAGGCCGGGTCATGCCAATCCTGCGGCGTCGGCGTCTGGCCATCGGGTTTGCGCCAAACCACATCCAGCTTGCCATCGGCAGCACGTTTGCGCGCGTGCAAGAATCGCCGCTGCCGCAACACAGGATGCGCCCGGCGCACCGCCGTCAGCCGGGCGATAAAGGCCGTCAGCCCCTGATCCGGGCGGGTCCAGTCCAGCCAGGTGACGGCATTGTCCTGGGCATAGGCATTGTTGTTGCCGCCCTGACTGTGCCCCAGCTCATCCCCGGCCAATATCATCGGCACCCCTTGGCTAAGGAACAGCGTCGCCAGAAGGTTGCGCTTGCGCAAGGCACGGGCCGCAAGCACCTGCGGGTCGTCGGTTGGCCCCTCCACCCCCATATTGTCGGCGTGGTTGTCGGAATGGCCATCGCGGTTGTCCTCACCATTGGCCCAGTTGCGCTTGATCGTAAAGCTGACCAAATCTTCCAGAGTGAACCCGTCATGCGCGGTCAGGAAATTCACCGAACTGGTGGCGGACCGACCCGAATGGTCAAAGCGTTCGGCACTGCCCAACAGCCGTTTCGCCAGATCGGGCGTCATCCCCGCGTCCCCTCGCCAGAACCGCCGCACGCCATCGCGGAACTGATCGTTCCACTCATGAAACGGATGCGGATACTGCCCCAGCTGATAGCCGCCCGGGCCAATATCCCACGGCTCGGCGATCAGCTTGACGCGGCTCAGCACCGGGTCTTGCCGGATGGCATCGAAAAACCCGCCATTCGGGTCAAAGCCATGCGGCTCGCGACCCAGCACCGTGGCCAGATCAAAGCGAAAGCCGTCGACATGGCACACCTCAACCCAATAGCGCAAGGAATCCATGACCATGCGCAGCACCATCGGATGCGTCAGGTTCAGCGTGTTGCCGGTGCCCGTGTCATTCACATAATGCCGCCCGCCATCGGCCAGCCGGTAATAGCTGGCATTGTCCAGGCCCCGGTAGCACAGCGTGGGGCCCCACTGATCTCCCTCGGCCGTGTGGTTGTAAACCACGTCCAAGATCACCTCGATCCCCGCCGAATGCAGACGCCGCACCATCGTCTGGAATTCCCACAGGGCGCCTTTGGCCATATAGCGCGGCTCGGGCGCAAAGAAGGCCAGCGTGTTATAGCCCCAGTGGTTGCGCAGGCCCTTGGCCACCAGAAAGCGGTCGTCAGGAAAGGCCTGCACCGGCAAAAGCTCGATCGCGGTCACGCCCAGCGTTTGCAGATGTGCAATCACCGGATCGCTGGCCAAGGCCAGATAACTGCCGCGCAGGCCTTTTTCGATCCCCGGATGCAATTGGGTCAGTGCCTTGACATGCGCTTCATAAATCACCGTCTCGCAGCGCGGCGTGCGCGGCGCGGCATCGTCGCCCCATGTGAAGGAGGTGTCGGTGACCACCGCCTTGGGCACAGCAAAGGCCGAGTCCCGCGTGTCGTAGGACAGATCGCCCCGGTTGGAGCCGATCTTGTATCCCATCACCGCATCCGACCACCGCAACCGGCCTTCCAGCGCCCGCGCGTAAGGGTCAAGCAAAAGCTTGTGCGGATTGAAGCGATGTCCCTGTTCCGGCACATAAGGCCCATGCGCCCGAAACCCGTAAACCGCCCCGGGCGTCAGCCCGCCCACATGCATATGCCAGATGTCGCCGTCGCGCTCACGAAACGGCAGCCGTGTGAGCTCCTTGCGCCCGTCTGCCGAAAACAGACACAGCTCGATGAGTTCGGCATGCGCCGAGAAAACCGCAAAGTTCACGCCATCGCCATCCAGCGTCGCGCCCATCGGCCAAGGGCGCCCCGCGCTCACCGCATGGCCCGACAGCCGATGCGGCGCCAGAACCTGCCCCGCTGTCATGCGCGCAGCCGCGCATACAAGTCGGCATAGGCCGCTGCCGAAGTTTCCCAGCCCACCGGATGCGCCATCGCGTTGGCCCGCAGCCGCGCCCATTGCTGGGGCTGGCTATAAACCTGCAACAGTTTGGTCAGGGCCTGACCAAAGGCCAACGCATCGGTGGGGTGAAACACCACCCCCGTCGCCACCCCTGCCGTCAAAGTGGCAGGCGAGACACCGATCACCGTATCGGCCAGACCGCCCGTCGCCGCCACCACAGGCAAGGCGCCGTAGCGCAGCCCATACATCTGTGTCAGCCCACAGGGCTCAAAGCGCGACGGCACCAGCACCGCATCTGCGCCGGAAAACAGACGGTGACTGAGCGCCTCGTCATAACCGATCCGCACGGCCACCCGGGCTGGATGCGCCTCGGCCAAGGCGCGCATGGCGCCCTCCAGCCCCGGATCGCCCGAACCCAGAACGATGAGCCCGCCCCCTGCGGCCACAAAGTCCGGCACCACCTGCGGCAGCAGGTCGATGCCCTTCTGATCGGTCAAGCGGCTCACCACAATCGCCAAGGGCCCCGGCACATCGATCCCGAACTCGGCACAGAGCGCCGCACGGGCCGTCGCTTTTCCCGCAGGATGTGCCGCGCTGAACGGCACCGGTTCCGACTCGGGCGCCCAGATCCCTGTGTCCACCCCGTTCAGAATGCCCGACACCCGCGCCGCCCGCGCCGCGATCACGCCTTGCAAACCCATGCCAAATTCGGCCCGCATCAATTCGGCCGCATAGGTGGGCGACACGGTGGTGATCCAATCCGCCGTGACCAGACCCGCCTTCAAGCTGGACAAGCCGCCGTAATATTCCAGCCCATCGGGATAAAACTGCTCTCCCGGCAGGCGCAGATCATGCAGCAGATGCACGGGCGCCCAGCCTTGAAAGGCAATGTTGTGCACCGTCATCACCGATTTCACATCGCGCGCGCCGGAATAGGCCAGATACGCAGGCGCAAATCCCGCTTGCCAGTCATGCGCATGCAGCACATCCGGCCGCCAGCCCGCCACGCCCTCGCGCGCGATCCGCGCCGCGACCCAAGACAGCGCCGCAAACCGCTGCGGATTGTCTCCCCAATCCCCGCCCGGTCCGCCATAAGGGCCCCCATCGCGGTCATAAAGATGCGGCGCATCCAGCAGCAGCACCTCCATCCCCTCGACCTGCCCGGCATAGACCGTGCCATGCCCCCCAAACAGCCCCGGCTCTTCCCAGACCGCCGTCATCCCCGCGCACAGCCCCCGCAGCGCCCGATAGGCCGGGATCAGGACGCGCATCTCCCAGCCAACCCCAGCCAGGGCCTCCGGCAAGGCCCCCACCACATCGGCAAGCCCGCCGGTCTTGACAAAAGGCACACATTCCGACGCAACAGACAGAACCCGACCGGTCATGCTTCCCTCATCATCTGTTCTCAAATATCCTCGGGGGGACCGGGGGGCAGACAGCCCCCCGGGGTCTGCCATGGGCGCAGCCTATCCCAGCTTGCGCGCCCGCATATCCAGCATATCCTGCGTGATCAATACGATGCCCGCATCCGTGCGGCGGAACCACTTGGCATCTTCCTCCGGGTCCTGCCCCACCACCAGACCTTCGGGGATGATCACCCCCCGGTCGATCACACAATTCTTCAACTCCACCTTCCGGTTCACACAGACCTGCGGCAAGGCCACCACATGATCCAGCGTGCTGTAGGAATGCGTGCGACATCCCGTGAACAGCAGCGAATTGCGCACCTCCGACCCCGAGACGATGCAATCCCCCGACACCAGCGAGGAAATCGCCGTCCCGCGCCGCCCGTCGGTGTCATGAATGAATTTCGCAGGCGGCACGATTTCAGCATAAGTCCAGATCGGCCAGCTGTTGTCATACAGATCCAGTTTGGGCACGAAATCGGTCAGGTCGATATTGGCCTGCCAGAATGCGTCGATCGTTCCCACATCGCGCCAATAGGGCTCATCCTCCAAGCCCGAGGTGACGCAACTGTCGGCAAATTTATGCGCCACCGCTTTGCCGTTCTTCACGATCTGCGGAATGATGTCATTGCCGAAATCATGGCTGGAATTGGGGTCTTCCGCATCCCGAATCAAAAGATCGCGCAGCATGTCCCAGTTGAAGACGTAAATCCCCATACTGGCCAGCGCATGATCCGGATCGCCCGGAATGCTGGGCGGGTCTTTGGGCTTTTCCAGAAACTGGGTGATCCGCATGTCCTTGTCCACATGCATGACCCCAAAGGCCGTCGCCTCCATCCGGGGCACCGTCAAGCAGCCAATCGTGACATCGGCACCGGATGAGACATGCTGCTGCAGCATGATCTCGTAATCCATCTTGTAGATGTGATCCCCCGCCAGAATGATCACATACTTCACCTTGTAATCATCCACGATGTCGATGTTCTGCGTCACCGCATCCGCCGTGCCCAGATACCATTTGTTCTCATCCACCCGCTGGCTGGCGGGCAGGATGTCCAGATATTCATTCCGCTCGGCCCGGAAAAACCCCCAGCCGCGCTGCATGTGGCGGATCAGGCTATGCGCCTTGTATTGTGTCGCAATCGCCATCTTGCGGATGCCGGAATTCAGCGCATTGGACAGCGCGAAATCGATGATGCGGGTCTTGCCACCGAAATAGACCGCCGGCTTTGCGCGGCGGTCTGTCAATTCCTTCAGACGGCTTCCCCGTCCGCCGGCAAGAACGAATGCCATCGCCTGCGACGACAGCCTTGTATTGGGTTTAGCCTTCATGATCCCTCCCTTGCCTTGCTTTACGCAAGATCCCCCTCTTTGAGATAAACCGCCGACAGCGGCGGCAATGTCACAAGCGCTGACCACGGCCGCCCATGGCATGGCACCGCCTCTGCCGTGACACCGCCAAGGTTGCCACGGTTGCCGCCGCCGTAAAGCGCGGCATCGGTGTTCAGCAATTCTGCCCAATGGCCTCCCGCTGGCAGGCCGATGCGATACCGCCGCTCGATCGGCGTCATGTTCACCAGCGCCACCACCATCGGGTCCCCGGCCGCCCCCTTGCGCAGCCAAGCATAAACGCTGGCCTCGGCATCGGTGGATTCAATCCATTCAAACCCTTCGGGCCGCGTGTCGTTGCGGTGCAGCGCAGGCGTGGCTCGATACACCCGGTTCAGATCGCGCACCAAAGACTGAATGCCGGAATGCGCAGGAATATCAAGCTGATGCCAGTCAAGGCTTTGATTGTGGTTCCACTCCGCGCCTTGCGCAAACTCTTGCCCCATGAACAAAAGCTTCTTGCCCGGATGCGCCCACATAAAGCCGTAATAGGCGCGCAGATTGGCAAACTTCTCCTCGCCCGACCCCGGCATCTTCCCCAGCATGCTGCCCTTGCCATGCACAACCTCGTCATGGCTGATCGGCAAGATGTAATTCTCGGACCAAGCGTAATGCAGGCCAAAGGTCATCTGGTGATGGTGATACTTGCGGTGGATCGGATCCTTTTCCATGTAGGACAAGGTGTCGTTCATCCAGCCCATGTTCCACTTGAAGCCAAAGCCCAAACCGCCGTGGTTCACAGGGCGGCTGACACCCGGAAAAGCCGTGCTTTCCTCGGCCACCGTCATCACGCCCGCGCATTCGCCGTAGGCGGTGACGTTCATGCGGCGCAGCATCTCGATCGCTTCGTAATTCTCGCGCCCGCCATCCCGGTTGGGCACCCACTCGCCCTGCTTGCGGCTGTAGTCGCGGTAAAGCATCGAGGCGACAGCATCCACCCGCAGCCCGTCGATGTGGAATTCTTCCAACCAATACAGCGCATTGGACACCAGAAAGTTCTGCACTTCGGTCCGGCCGTAGTTGTAGATCAGCGTGTTCCAATCCTGATGGAACCCTTCGCGCGGATCGGCATGTTCATAAAGCGGCGTGCCGTCAAACTGGCCCAAGCCATGCGCGTCGGTCGGAAAATGCCCAGGAACCCAGTCCAGCAGCACGCCAAGGCCCTTGCGATGGGCCGCATTCACAAAGGCGCGGAACTCGGGCGGCGTGCCATGGCGGATGGTGGGCGCAAACAGCCCCACCGGCTGATACCCCCAAGACCCATCAAAGGGGAACTCGCTGACGGGCAGAAGTTCGATATGCGTGAACCCCATATCTGCCGCATAATCAACAAGTTGCTCGGCAAGTTCAATGTAGGACAGCATCCGGTCCCCCGGCGCGCGCCGCCAAGACCCCAGATGCACCTCGTAAACCGAGATCGGCGCGTCTATCGTCTGCCGTTCGGCGCGGGTGGCCATCCAGTCGGCATCGGTGAAGGCACCGGAAATTCTCCTGACAACAGAGGCATTTGCAGGCGGATGTTCAGATCCGAATCCGACAGGATCGGCCTTGAGCGGCAGCAGATGGCCGCCTTGCGCGCGGATCTCATACTTATAGGTGGTGCCTTCCCCCAGTTCGGGGACGAAGGTTTCCCAAACACCCGTGGCTCCCCGCCGCCGCATCGGATGGCGACGACCGTCCCAGATGTTGAAATCGCCGACCACCGACACCCGTTCGGCATTTGGCGCCCAGACCGCAAAATGCGTGCCCTTCACCCCTTCATGTGTGATGACATGCGCCCCCAGCACCTTCCAAAGGCGCTGATGGGTTCCTTCGCCAAGCAGGTATTCATCCAGCTCGCCCAGCACCGGGCCAAAGCGGAACGGATCTTCAAATTCCCATGTGGTGCCATGACCCGTGGCGCGCAGCCGATACGCCGCCTTGCGCGGCAGCGTGGCAAAGAAAAGCCCTTGCCCCCAATGCGTTGCCTCTACTTCTTGACCTGATTTCCCAGTCAAGAGCCACAGCTTTTCAGCCCCCGGCACAAAAGCCGTGACCACCCATTTGCCGCCCAATTTGTGCGGCCCTAGCACCGAAAACGGGTCGCCATGACGCCCTTCGCAAATGGCCCAAGCCACTCCTTCGTCAATCGTGATCTCGGCCATGCTGGCTCCTCCCAAAGTCAGCCGCGCAGAAAGGCCCCGGCGCTACAGCGCCGAGGTCACGTTCCAGACGTCTTTCATGTAACTGCGAATGGTGCGGTCCGAGGAAAAGAACCCGGAGCGTGCCGTGTTCAAAGCCGCCATTTTCACCCAATTGTCCCGATCGGCATAGGCGGTATCCACCTTGGCCTGTGCTTCATCATAGGCGTCGAAGTCACTGGCCACGAGGAAATAATCGTGATGCCAGACGCGATGCACCAGATCGTGATAGCGGCCCTTGTCCTCCGGGCTAAAGCGCCCTTCGGCGATCATCTGAAGCACGTCTTGCAGCGTTTGGCTCGCCTCAATCGCCTTGCGGGCGTGGTCCGGGTCTTGGCGGCGGGCCATCGCCTGTTCGGTCGTCATCCCGAACAGGAAGAAGTTTTCATGCCCGACCTCTTGCAAGATCTCCACATTCGCGCCGTCCAAAGTGCCAATCGTCGGCGCCCCGTTGATCATGAACTTCATGTTCCCGGTGCCCGAGGCTTCTTTGCCGGCCGTCGAAATCTGCTCGGACAGATCCGCCGCCGGGATCAACCGCTCTGCCATCGAGACGTTGTAATTGGCCGGATAGACGATCTTGAGCAAGTCACCGCTGACCGGATCGTTGTTAATAACCTGCGCCACGTCGTTGATAAGGCGGATGATTTCCTTGGCCACCGCATAGCCCGGCGCAGCCTTGCCACCAAAAATCTTGACGCGCGGCACCCAATTTGCGTTCGGATTTTGCTTGATCGCTTCCCAATGACCGATGGTTTGCAGGATGTTCAAAAGCTGGCGCTTGTATTCATGGATGCGCTTGATCTGCACGTCGAACAGCGCGTCTGGGTTGACGGTGATGCCTTCATGACTTGCCAGCCAATTCGACAACTCCACCTTGTTCCGGCGCTTGGCGGCATCAAACTCTTTGCGGAAGGCTTTGGTATTGATGGGCTTTTCCAGACCCTTGAGCTGGTCCAGATCAGCCTCCCAGCCCGATCCGATGCTGTCGGTGATCAGGTCGGACAGTGGTTTGTTGCACATCTTCAGCCAGCGGCGCGGTGTCACGCCATTGGTCTGGTTCACGATCCGGTCCGGGTGCAGCGCGTGCAACTCGGGGAAAAGGTTCTTCTTCACCAGATCCGAATGCAGGGCCGACACGCCGTTCACCTTATGCGCCATGATGAAGGCCAATTCGCCCATCCGCACCTCATGGTGTTTGACGATACCCACATAATGTGGACGGCTGTGGTTCTCGGTCCGGTGCCAATGGTCGATCTGTTCGACGATCTGCATGTGGCGCGGCAGCACATTGCCAAAGGTGAAGGTGGCCCAACGCTCCAACGCTTCGGGCAGCAGGGTGTGGTTGGTATAGCCAAGGCAGGCGCGCGCCACTGGCAGCGCCTCCTCAAAGGGCATCCCGTGCTCATCGACAAGCAGACGCACCAGCTCTGGCCCCGCAATTGCAGGGTGGGTGTCGTTCATCTGGATCGCCACGAAATCCGGCAGCTTGCGCAAATCGGATTGCGAGGCGAGGAAACGGCGCAGAATATCCTGCAAAGCGGCCGAGGTCAGGAAAAACTCCTGCTTCAGACGCAACTCCTTGCCCTGATAGGTGGTGTCATCCGGATAAAGCACCCGGCTCAGCGTGCGGGCCAAGGCTTCGGGCTCTGCCGCCGCGGCGTAATCGCCCCGATTGAAACGGTCGAGGTCAAACATGGTGGTGGGCAGCGCCCCCCACAGCCGCAACGTGTTGGCCCATTTGCCCTGCCAACCCACCACAGGCGTGTCATGGGCCGACGCCACCACAGTTTCGCCCGGCATCCACACATCCCGCCCGTCGCGCCGTTCCATGTGCCCCTTGAAGGGGATCACATAAGCCGCCTCGGGGCGTGCAAACTCCCACGGATGCGCCTGCTTCAGCCAATCCTCCGGCGTCTCCACCTGACGCCCGCCTTCAAAGCGCTGGCGGAAGAGCCCATGTTCATAACGGATGCCATAGCCATAGGCCGGGCATCCCAGCGTGGCCATCGACTCCATGAAGCACGCGGCCAAACGGCCAAGGCCGCCGTTGCCAAGCGCCGCATCCGGCTCATCCTCGATGATCCCACGAAACTCTTGCCCGAAGCTTGCCATCGCTTCCTGCGCCTGCTCGCGCAGACCCAGGTTCACGGTCGCATCTTCCAACAGACGCCCGATCAGAAATTCCATCGACAGGTAATACACCCGCTTGTGATCGGCCGCCCATGTCTTGCGGGTAGACGCAAACCACGGCTCCATGATCTGATCGCGGACGGCATAGGACAAGGCCATGCGCCAATCATAGGTGCTGGCATGTTCTGGGTCCTTGCCCAGCGTAAAAGCCAGATGCCGCAGGATGTTCGCTTTCAACGCAGTCGGGTTGGGGCTCAGATCATTCACATCGGGTTCCACAGTTAGGGGTGGCGGCGGGCTGGACCAAGGGTAAACATCTACAAAGCAGGGTAAAGCGCCCCGCACCGTCCTGCAAACCCCGGCCCGTCACAACGCAAAGCCTTTGACCAACTGTTATCGCAACCGTGGCGCAAAAGCACGGAATTTAAATTTCAATATTTCAGAGCTTTACACTTTTCAAAGCGCTTTGAAAAACCTGCCTTGCCAGCGCGGGTGAGTCCGCCCTCACGCCATCGCGTCAAAACGCCTGCCTGATCCAAGGGCATCCGTGCTTGAAAGGCAGCACCGCAGGAACGATGCAGCCCTGAGCGCAGCTCCTTCGTCACACGACATCCGCCAAGATCTTGCAGCCTGCGGCAGTGCGGACGAGGTCACGCCGGTGCGCGCAAGGCGGCTTAGCACCTATGAAAGCGGGCTAAGGCGGTTCGATTCGGCGGTGCGGCTTCGTTGGGCCCGTCTGGCCTCGATAAACCCCACCGCTCCACCGCGTTTCGCACGAAACTTGGTCATGGAATGCACATTTTTCCGCGCCCCGCCTTTCACAGATGATCTGGATCAATTCGGCGGATCGCAGAGCGCGGCATCTTGCGCCCCACCCAGCACGGAGAACGCGCATGCGACTGACCACCCGAACCAATCTCGCCATGCGGACGCTGATGTTCTGTGCCGCCAACCCCGATCGGATCGTGCGCAAGCGCGAAGTGGCCGAGGCCTGCAATGCCAGCGAAAATCATCTGGCGCAGGTCATCCATCTACTGGCCCAAAGCGGCTATCTTCACACCTTGCGCGGCCGGGCCGGGGGATTGATGCTGGGGCGCCGCGCCGATCAGATCCGTGTCGGCACCGTGGTCCGTCAGTTCGAGGCCAGCTTACCCTTCGCCGAATGCTTTACGGGATCAGAGTGCAATTGCCCGCTGGTCGGTGCCTGCCGCCTGAAAGGCGCCCTCGCCCAAGCGCTTGAGGCGTTTTACGCAAGCCTCGACACCATCACCTTGGCGCAATTGATGCAGAACAACACCGATCTGACCAGCCTTCTCAGGGTTGCCTGAGCCGGCGCGTCAATGCCCTGCCTTGCGCCCCGTCACCGCGGCCCAGACGGGCAGGATCACCCGCGTGGCGAGCGGGATCAGCACAAGGCCAAGCGCCAGACCGAAAAGGCCATCCATCACCGCCTTTGCCATCCATTCAGCCGCCCCCGGCGCGTGCGGCACGCTTTGCCCGGCCAGCACGGCCCAGTCGTGAATATGGTGGCCAACCCAGCCGAAGCCCAATTCCTCCAGCCCGTGGATCACGATGGAACCGCCGACCCACAGCATGGCCAGCGTCCCTACCAGCGACAAGACCGCCAGCAGTTTGGGCATAAAGGCCACCAGCCCGCGCCCGATGCCGCGCCCTGCCCCGGTGCGGCCAGCGGCGGCCATGTGCAGCCCCACATCATCCATTTTCACGATCAGCGCGACGGCCCCGTAGACCACCACCGTGATCGCAATGCCCACCACCGCAAGCGTGATGGCTTCCATCCAGAGTGTGCTTTGCGGGATGGCGGCAAGTGCGATGGTCATGATCTCGGCCGACAGGATGAAATCGGTCTTGATGGCTCCGGCGATCTTTTCTTCTTCCAGATGCGCCGGGTCTCCGGGCGCAAGATCTGCCGCCACCACCGCGTCCCCATGCGGGAACAGCACGTGAAACACCTTTTCTGCCCCTTCAAAGCACAGATAGGCGCCGCCAAGCATCAACAGCGGCGTGATCGCTTGCGGCAGAAACGCCTGCAACAGCAGCAGCGCCGGCAGCAAAATCACCAGCTTGTTGCGGACAGAGCCAAGCGCGATGCGCCAAATGATCGGCAACTCCCGATCCGCCGAAAACCCGGTGACATATTTCGGCGTCACCGCAGCATCGTCGATCACCACACCCGCTGCCTTGGCGCCCGCCTTTGCCGCCGCCGCGGCGATATCATCCACCGAGGCGGCCGCCACCTTGGCGATCGCGGCCACGTCATCCAGCAAAGCCAGCAAACCGCTCATTCTGTCACTCCCTGCGCAGCTTCGTTTGTAGCGGATGCCGCTGTCCAAGGCAAAGGCCGCAACACGTTAGCGCAAACAGCGAAAGTTTGCGCTAACACACTGATAATTATTCATTTTTGATCTATGCATGGATCGCTTCGCCTTGTAACCGACACTCATGTTCACGCAGGAGAGGCGCATGACCATCACCGTCGGCATCAATGGCTTTGGCCGCATCGGGCGTTGCACGCTCGCGCATATCGCAGAGTCCAACCGCAACGATGTGCAGGTTGTGGCCATCAACGCCACCGGGCCTATTGAAACCAATGCGCATCTTCTGAAATACGATTCGGTGCATGGCCGCTTCCCCGGGATGATCAAGGTAAGCGACACCACGCTGGATCTTGGCCGGGGTCCGATCCGGGTGCAAAGCACCTATGACCCGACCGAACTGGACTGGGACGGTGTCGATGTGGTGCTGGAATGCACGGGCAAGTTCAATGACCGCGACCGCGCCGCCGTGCACCTGTCGCGCGGGGCCAAACGGGTTCTGGTCAGCGCTCCCGCAAAACGTGCCGATCTGACCGTGGTCTACGGTGTCAACCACCGCCACCTCACACCCGCGCATCATGTGGTGTCAAACGGGTCCTGCACGACCAACTGCCTTGCCCCGCTGGCCAAGGTGCTGAACGACGCCATCGGCATCGAGTCTGGCATCATGACCACGATCCACAGCTATACCGGCGATCAGCCCACGCTCGACCGCCGCCACAAGGATCTTTACCGCGCCCGCGCCGCCGCCATGGCGATGATTCCCACCACCACGGGGGCTGCCAAGGCCTTGGGCGAAGTGCTGCCCGAACTCGCCGGCAAACTCGACGGCACCTCGCTGCGTGTCCCCACCCCCAACGTGAGTGCCGTAGACCTCACATTCATCGCCGCCAAATCGGTGACGGTCGACGATGTCAACCAGATCGTGCGTGAGGCTTGTGCCGGTTACATGGGCATGGTCATGGCCTATGATCCAGAACCCAAGGTCTCGATCGACTTCAACCATACGCCGCAGTCGTCCATCTTCGCCCCCGATCAAACCCGGGTCGTGGGACGTTCCGTTCGCGTGCTGGCATGGTATGACAATGAATGGGGCTTTTCTTGCCGAATGGCCGATGTGGCCGGGGTGATGGGCCGTTTGTTGCACTAAGGGGGCGCCGACCCCCGCAAGGGGGAAGACGTGACCGACCGCATCGCGCTCAGTCTGGGCGCCGTGATCTTGGCGGCGCTTGTCGCAGATCTCGCGCTGAACCATGCAAGCGCCACACTGTTTCTTCTGGTGAAATTCGCCGATATGATCGAATGGCTGGCATTCTGGCGCTGATCGCGCCAGTCTGCCGTTGATTTTTGCCGCTGACTGGTGATGTTAGCGCTAAACGTGACGGTCGAGTCGCATTTCAAAGGAGATTGCCATGACGGTAAAGGTTGCCATCAACGGATTCGGGCGCATCGGGCGCAATGTGCTGCGCGCGATCATCGAGTCGGGTCGCACCGACATCGAGGTGATTGCGATCAACGATTTGGGCCCCGTTGAAACCAATGCGCATCTGCTGCGCTTTGACTCGGTGCATGGCCGCTTCCCCGGCACTGTCACCACGGGTGAAGACTGGATCGATGCAGGCCGTGGCAAGATTCGCGTCACCGCCCTGCGCAACCCGGCCGACCTGCCGTGGAGCGATGTGGATGTGGTGATGGAATGCACCGGCATCTTCACGAGCAAGGAAAAGTGCCAAGCCCATCTGGAAAACGGCGCCAAGCGCGTGCTGATCTCCGCCCCCGGCGATGGCGCCGACAAAACCATCGTCTACGGTGTGAACCACGACACGCTCACCAAGGATGACCTTGTGGTGTCGAACGCCTCTTGCACCACCAACTGCCTCTCGCCCGTTGCCTATATCCTGAACGAGGTGATCGGCATTGAAAAAGGCATGATGACCACGATCCACAGCTACACCGGCGACCAGCCCACGCTGGACACCATGCACAAGGATCTTTACCGCGGACGCGCCGCAGCGCTTTCGATGATCCCGACCAGCACGGGCGCCGCCAAGGCCGTGGGTCTGGTGCTGCCAGAGCTGAAAGGCAAGCTGGACGGTTTCGCGATCCGCGTGCCCACGCCGAACGTCTCGGTCGTGGATCTGAAGTTCATCGCCAAGCGCGAAACCTCGGTCGCGGAAATCAACGAAGCCATCAAGACCGCCGCCAATGGCAAATTGAAGGGCATTCTGGGCTATACCGAGTTCAAGAATGTCTCGGCAGACTTCAACCACGACCCACATTCCTCGGTCTTCCACATGGACCAGACCAAGGTGATGGACGGCACCTTCTGCTCAATCCTGACATGGTATGACAACGAATGGGGCTTCTCGAACCGGATGGCCGATACCGCCGTCGCCATGGGCAAGCTGATCTGACGATCACACCTGTTGCGTCTATGTTTCGGGCCGGTCACCATTCGTGACCGGCCCTTCCTTTTTCTCGGAAGCACAAAGGGTTATCACCGCCGCATGGATCTGATCGTCTTTCTTGCCATTTTGTCGGGCCTGTTTCTGGCCATCGCCCTGTCCGAGCCGCTCGCGGCCCGCCTGCGCTTGCCTGTGACCGTCATTCTGGCCGCCATCGGCATTGGCCTTGGCGCGGCCGCCTCATGGTTCTTCCGCACCGAGGTGACCGATGCGCTCAACCCGGTGGCGCTGGCGATCCTGAACCTGCCGATCTCCTCTGATCTGTTCATCTACATCTTCCTGCCGGTTCTGATCTTTCAGGTCTCCCTCACCCTGAACCTGCGCCGCCTGCTCGATGATTGGGTCCCGGTGCTGGTGCTGGCAGTGGTGGCAGTGGTGGTGGCAACCTTTGTGATCGGCATGGCGCTCAAACCCTTTACCAGCCTGCCGCTGATCGCCTGCCTGCTGATCGGGGCCATCGTCTCCACCACCGACCCGTCCGCCGTTGTCAGCATCTTCCGCGCCACACCTGCCCCACAGCGGCTGGCGCGCATCGTGGAAGGGGAAAGCCTTCTGAACGACGCCGCGGCCATCGCGCTCACGTCTGTGTTTCTGGTCGCCGTCGCCGCCCGCGACACCGAGCCGAATATCGGGCTTGCCTTGCTACAACTCCCTTGGCTGATCGCAGCGGGTGCGGCCGTAGGCTGGCTGGGCGGCCGTCTCGCCGTTCAGCTGATGGGCTGGATGAATCCTTGGCCTCTGGCTCAGGTGTCGATCAGCTTTGCCACACCCTTTGTCACCTTTCTTCTGGCCGATCAGGTGATCGGCGCCTCAGGGGTGGTGGCGGTTGTCGCCGCCGGGATGACGGTGAACTTCTCTTCCCCCGGCCGCATCTCGCCGCCCGCCCTGTCACAGCTGCGCGATGCCTGGGCGCTCATCGCCTACTGGGCGGGGGGGCTGATCTTTGTGCTGGCAGCGCTTCTGGTGCCGCGCATCCTTGCCAATATCCGCCCCAGCGACATCGGCCTGATCCTCGTCACCGTGGTGGCGGCTTTCGCGGCCCGGGCCATCGTGCTCTATGGCATCCTGCCGCTTCTCACGGCGGCCCGCCTGTCCCCCCGAGTGGACTCGCCCTACCGCATCGCCATCCTTTGGGGCGGCCTGCGCGGCGCCGTCACGCTCGCGCTGGCCTTGGCCGTCACTGAAAACCCGGCGATCTTTGTGGAAACCAAGCGGCAGGTCGGCATCATCGCCACCGGCTTCGTGCTATTCACCCTGCTGGTCCAAGGCACGACCCTGCGCCGGGTGATTTCGCTCCTCGGTCTGGACCGGCTCTCGCCTCTCGACCGCGCGCTGTCAGATCAGGTGGTGGCCGTCGCGCTGCAAGAGGTGCGCGAAACCGTCGCGGAAACGGCACGCGAAATGGATCTTACCCCTGCCATCATCCGGGAAGAGGCCGTCCGCTTTGGCGAGCGCCTGAACTCCGCCGTCGAACGCGCGGATGAAGCGCGCGACATTCTGGAAAAAGACCGCGTGACTTTGGGTCTTCTCGCCCTTGCCGGGCATGAACGCGATCTGATCCTCGAAGCCTTTCAGGCCAATCTGATGTCGGCCCGTCTGGCCGACCGTATGCTGGCCGATGCCGACCGCTTGATCGAGGCCACGCTCACCGAAGGCCGCGCCGGGTATCGCGCGCAAGCCCGTCGGGCGCTGGTGGCTGGGCGCACGTTGCGGGCGGCAGAATGGCTGCACAATCGTTTCCGCATCAAACCGCCCCTTGCACGCCTGACAGAGGATCGTTTCGAAGCATTGGTCGCGCATCGCCAGATGCTGCGCGCGCTCACGGGCTTCATCGATTCCCGCATCACGCGCATCCACTCGCGCCGGGTGGCTGGCCTGCTGCACGATCTGATCAAACGGCGCATCGAAGACACCAACCGCGAGATGGACGGCCTGCGCACGCAGTTCCCCGGCTACGCCGAAGAGCTGGAGCGCCGCGTGATCCGTCGCCTTGTGATGCAGCGCGAAGAGGCGGAATACGACCAGATGACCGCAGATGGCCTGATCGGCCCCGAGTTGCGTCTGTCCTTGCGCGCCCAAACTGCGGCCGAAAGCACCCTGCTCGCCGCACGCCCCCGTCTGGATCTGCGGCTGCAACGCCGCGACATCGTGCGCAGCTTTCCCTTGTTCTCGGATCTCGACGCCGACTCGCTCGCGCAACTGGCCCGTCAGATGAAAACCGTCTACGCCAAGCCCGGTGACCTGCTGATGCGCAAGGATGATCGGCCCGACCGGGTCTGGTTCATCGCCTCGGGCGCCGTCGAGGCAGAGCAGGCCGGGAGCCGTTTCCTGCTGGGGCGCGGTGAAATGTTTGGCCAACTCTCGCTGTTGTTGCGCCGCTCGCGCCGCGCGCGGGTGACAGCGATCAGCCACACCACGCTGCTGACATTGGAAGAAGCGCATTTCATCAACCTGCTGCGCCGCGCGCCCCAACTCTGCTCCGCCGTTCAGGCCAGTGCGGAAAAACGCGGTGTGGCCTTTGACGCCAGCCAATTGCCCGAGCCGCTGCGCCCCGCCGCGCGCTGGGGCTGGCTACAGCGCTGGATGCCACGCCTGCGCTAGTTATGCGCGGTGCGCAAGGCGGCACGGCCCGCCCGCGCCTTGCCCCCCGGCCCATCATGCCCACATCCAAGGCACGCCAAGGCGCAATCCGGCGCCGGGCGCTCCCGAAGGAAAGACAGATGGTCAAGATGATCCAACGGTGGCGCGACGCCGCCAGCACCTATGCGCGCTATCGCAAGACCCGCGACGAAATTGCCAATCTGCCGCTCGACGTGGCACAGGATCTGGGCCTGTTCCGCGAAGATGCGCCGCGCATCGCATGCGCTGCGATCTATGGGAAAACGGCCTGATCCGCGCTTACAGCCGGGTCCCGAACCTGCGGCGCAAGGCAGCGTCCACCGGGGGCGTGACGAATTTCGACACATCCCCCCCCAGCCGCGCGATTTCCTTGACGAGCTTTGACGCAATCGCCTGACGCCGCGCATCGGCCATCAGAAAAACCGTCTCGATGCTGGCATCCAAAGCGCGGTTCATGCCCACCATCTGGAATTCATACTCGAAATCCGCAACGGCGCGCAGGCCGCGCACGATCACGGTGGCGCCCACATCGCTGGCGCAATCGATCAGCAGATTTTCAAACGGGTGCACGACAATCTCGCCCCCGGTGCGGGCGGTGATGGCCGCGCTCTCCGCCTCGACCATCGCCACACGCTCTTCCAGACTGAACAACGGGCCCTTGTCGCGGTTGATCGCCACGCCGATCACCAGCCGGTCCACCAAGGCCATGGCGCGCTGAATGATGTCGACATGCCCCAGCGTGACAGGATCGAATGTCCCCGGATAAAGGCCGATGCGCATGGGACCCCCCGATTGCAAACTGCGGGCACGCAACAATATTAGGCACAGGAATGCAAGCAGGAAAGTCCCGGCAGGGGCGCGCGCCTCGCGTTCCGCGCTCGCTCTTGGTGGCGTCAAGCCCGCCCCAAGAACGCCCGTCAGAGCGGCTGAGCGCGCAGTGCTCAGAAACCCTTGATCATCCCTTCCAGCGCATCCTTTTCAGCGGCCAATTCCATCAGCCGCGCCTTCACCACATCGCCGATCGAGATCAACCCCACCATCTGATCGCCTTCGACCACCGGCATGTGGCGGAACCGCCCCGAGGTCATGCGCTCCAGCACCGAATCCGCGCTTTCGGCGCTTTTGCAGCTTTGCACCGCCTTGGTCATGATCGTCTCCACCGGCGCCGTCAGGCCGCTGGGGCCGCTGCGCGCCACCTCGGCCACGATGTCGCGCTCGGACAGGATGCCCAGAATGGTCTTGCCATCCGGTGAAACCACCACCGTGCCGATCTTCTGCGTGGCCAGAATTTCGGCTACATGGCACAGATCGGTGCCTGGCGGAACCGTCGTCACTGACGTATTGGCTTTGAGTTTCAGAATCTGCTGAACAATCATCCTCGTCCTCCCATGGCGCGATCACGAAAGCGTCCGCCTGACGCGACTGTCTGTCAAGCCTCCTGTCGCCCTGCTCCCATCTCAGGTAAGGGATTCAAGCCGTTGCACCTCGCGCCGGATGCCATGTGCCAATCTGTCCGCAAAGCGCGACAGCCGCGCCGAATGCGCATCGGCCTCGTGCCGGATCAGCCAGAAGGTCCGCGTCAAGCTCAGCGCTTCGGGCAACACCTTGACCAGTTCCGGCGCAAAAGGCAGCGCGAAATCATGTGCCACCCCCACGCCTGCCCCGGCCCGCAGCAAATTCAGTTGCACCGAAACCGAATTCGATGCGGCGCGCGGCGGCTGGGTGCCAAGGCTCGCCAGATAATCCAACTCCTTGTCGAAAATCATGTCGGCGATATAGCCCACCACCCGATGCGCCCCCAAATCGGCCAGCCCGCGCAAGGGCGGCGCTGCCGCCAGATAGTCGGGATGCGCCGCCAGATGCAGCCGATAATCGCTCAGTTTCTGCACCGTCAACCGCCCCGCCTGCGGACGGCTCACGCCGATCGCCAGATCGGCCTCACGCCGCGACAGGTTGAACACACGCGGCAGCGCCACGATCTGCACCTCCAGCGCCGGGTTCTCATCGCAGATGGCCCTGACCACCTGCGGCAAGATGTAATTGGCGCACCCATCTGGCGCACCCAGCCGGATCTGCCCGGACAGGCCGACACCGCTGCCACCACTCAGCGCCTCTGTGGCACCGATCAGCGCCGCCTCCGCCGCTTCGGCATGTGGCACAAGCCGCGCCCCTTCTTCGGTCAGGGCATATCCCTGCGGCGATTTCAGGAACAGCCGCGCCCCCGCACCTTCCTCCAGCCGCGCCACCCGCCGCCCCACCGTCGCCGGGTCCAGTTGCAAGCGCTTGCCAGCGCCCGAAAGCGATTCCGCCCGCGCCACGGCCAGAAACACGCGCAGATCATCCCAATCCATACCTTTGCAATCCTGCAAAACCCTTTTGGGATAATGTCGCTTTATCCGACTTTTGTGCAAGACTATACTGCCCCCAACCCAAAGGGAGGTTCCTATGAAAGAGATCGGTCACTGGATCAACGGCAAGCATGTTCCCGGCACCTCGGGCCGCTTTGCCGATGTCTTCAACCCCGCCATCGGCGAAGTGCAGGCCCGGCTGTCCCTTGCCACCAAGGCCGAGCTGGATGCCGCCACCGCCGATGCCGCGCAGGCGCAGGTGAAATGGGGCGCGACCAACCCGCAGCGGCGCGCGCGCGTGATCATGAAGTTTGTCGACCTCTTGAACCGCGATATGGACAAGCTGGCCGAGGCGCTTTCTGCCGAACACGGCAAGACCATTCCGGACGCCAAGGGCGATATCCAGCGCGGGCTGGAGGTGATGGAGTTCTGCATCGGTGCGCCACATCTTTTGAAGGGCGAATTCACCGACAGCGCAGGGCCGGGAATCGACATGTATTCCATGCGCCAACCCATTGGCGTTGCTGCCGGAATCACGCCGTTCAACTTTCCCGCCATGATCCCGATGTGGAAGATGGGCCCGGCGCTCGCTTGCGGCAACGCCTTTGTGCTGAAACCCTCGGAACGCGCGCCCACCGTGCCCTTGATGCTGGCCGAACTGATGCAAGAAGCTGGCCTGCCCGATGGCGTGCTACAGGTGATCAACGGCGACAAGGAGGCCGTGGACGCCATCCTCGACAACCCGCAGATCGCCGGTGTGGGCTTTGTGGGTTCCACCCCGATCGCCGAATACATCTACGGTCGCGGCTGTTCCAACGGCAAGCGGGTGCAATGCTTTGGTGGTGCCAAGAACCACATGATCATCATGCCCGACGCCGATCTCGATCAGGCCGCCGATGCACTGATCGGCGCAGGCTATGGCGCGGCGGGTGAGCGCTGCATGGCGATCTCGGTGGCGGTTCCGGTCGGCGCGGAAACGGCGGACCGCTTGATCGAAAAGCTGATCCCGCGGATCGAGAAGTTGAAGGTTGGCCCCTACACCGCTGGAAACGATGTGGATTATGGCCCCGTGGTGACGGCCGCGGCCAAAGCCAATATCCTGAAACTGGTGGAATCGGGTGTGGCACAGGGCGCCAAACTCGTGGTCGACGGCCGCAACTTCAAGCTCCAAGGATATGAAAACGGCTTCTTCGTCGGCCCTCATCTGTTCGACCATGTCACCACCGACATGGACATCTACCGCAAAGAGATCTTCGGGCCTGTCCTCTCCACCGTCCGGGCCGAGTCCTATGAACAGGCGCTTGGCTATGCGATGGACCATGAATATGGCAATGGCATCGCCATCTTCACCCGCGATGGCGACACCGCGCGCGATTTCGCCGCCCGCATCAATGTGGGCATGATCGGCATCAACGTGCCGATTCCGGTGCCGCTGGCCTATCACACCTTCGGCGGCTGGAAGAAATCCTCCTTTGGCGATCTCAACCAGCACGGGCCCGATGCCTTCCGCTTCTACACGCGCACCAAAACCATCACTGCGCGCTGGCCAAGCGGCATCAAGGAAGGCGCCAGCCTCAACTTCAAGCAGATGGATTGACAAGCTCAGGGGTGGTCGCAAGACCACCCCTTTTGCGTTACGCGCAGAAACGGTCAGTCAGCCCGCGCGGCTCCGCCGCGCCGCGCTCGCAACCCCACCCAAGGCGGCCAGCAGCAGCAACCCTCCGGCGGGCAGCGGCACGGGGGATGGCACCTCCTCCGGTTCCGGCGCAGGTTGGGCTGTCAGCCCTGCGATCCCGAAACCCTCCGTGCTCTCAGGTGCGCCAATCCCAAAACGCCGGGCCGATGGCGCATCGGCAAAAGCCAGTCTCGGCGCGACAAGCCGCCTGCGCACATCATCCGCGCTCAGGAAAAGATCAAACATGTCAAACTTCGTCTGCGGCGGCACCACCAGAACATAGCCGTAATTCCAGACCTTGCACGCGTCCTGCACTTTCGTCTTACAGCTGGCCTTCTGATACGCATATTTGGCAGGTGCAAAAACGCTGTCAAAATAGGAATAGGACATCGACGTCACCGACATCGCCGTTTCAAAGACAAAAACCGCCAGATCATCTGGGCTTTTGCTGTGCAGGCCGAGGTTTTTCTGCACGCAAACATGGCCTGTCTTGGCCAGATCGCCGCACACCCCACGCACCGCTCCCTTCCGCATCGCCGCAGCCGCGTCCTGCCGACGGAGGCCGGTCTTGTCTTGCTGGGTGGCGCCAGATCTGGCTTTCTTCATGGCAGGGTCCTGCAGCGACCCAAAAGAAATCGTCTCCAGCCAGCTTTGCGTCGACGTGGTAAAATCAAAAGTATAAGACGCAGCTTGCGCCGACCCGGCCGTCACCATGGCAGCCAACACAGCGGCGGCAGCGCGTTTCGTCGTGCTCATCATCAGCTCCAATAATTTGTAACGTAAGATTGTTGCTGATCCGACAATGCCCATTACCCCAGTCCGATCCGTCTTTGAATGATGACAGATTTTTGACCTTCCCGCCACAGAATGGCCTTTGTTTTGCCCTATCCTGCGGCAAACACAGTGTTTCCCACCAAGGAACACAGGCCTCAGCAAAGGGGGGGCGGCGGCCAACATGCAGTGCCTCCGCCATGAAAAAGGGCGGCCACAAGGGCCGCCCGTTCACTCGCACGTCACACCCGTCTTAGGCGCGCTTGCGCCGCCGCAGCGCCGCCAAGCCACCCAAACCCGCAACCATCAACCACCCTGCCGCCGGCAGCGGCACCGGCGCGGGGGGCTCGTCTCCCTTCACGCCGTAAAGCGAGATATGGCTCAAGTCCCCGATCTTATCTTTCTTGTTCATGAAGATAGACTGGTAGTCAAAATCCACCGTCCCGGTCTTGGCCTTGTAGGCAACCCAGAAATCCGGCGTCAAACCACCGCCTGATTTCAAGACAATCACGATGTCGCTGTAGGTCGCGTAAAGCGTAGACGCGATGCTCAGCGCACCAGATGTGAGCGAACCAACCACCGTCAGCGCCGAGACCATACCCGTGTCGGTGCCGTCCAGATCGTTGTCGCGCGCGATCAATTCCCAGCCCGTCAAGCCAAACAACCCGCTCGGCGACACTGCGTTCAAGATGGCAGCGCTGTCGTTGCCCGACCCGCCAACCCCGTCCTCACCGACAAAACAAGCCGTCGAGGGAGTCACCCCTGTCTGCACGAATGCACTGCACGTTGCAGCAGAGGCGCTGCTTGCGGCGGCGGCAATCACCAGCCCCGCAACTGCGCCCGCAACATTGGACCGAATACCCACTTTTTACTCTCCCAAAAAAGGCGCCCAGCAACGTGACGTTGCCTCAGCGCCAGCAGCACCCCGGTCTTTAAAATGCCTTGTTTTATAGGGCGCGGCGAAGGAAATCTGCGGCGCGACCGCATTTACAACCTGCACGCGCAGTTGCGTTGGCAAAGCATGTCAAATGCACCCGCCGCCTGTGCAACTGTCAACTTTTCGGAAACTGCGCAGAAAAGGGGCGCGAATCATTTCACCCGATCGCCCCGCTCCGCAGCGCATATGCGCGCTGCGGAGGCGGCCCCTGACCAAGACCACGCCGCCGCAGGCGAGGGTGTCAGAGGCTGGTGAAACCCCACAGGTTACTCTGCGGCGTGGCGCCGGGGCTTGAGCATGTCTTTCAGATAGCGTCCGGTATGGCTGGCATCAACCTTGGCCACATCCTCTGGCGTGCCTTCGGCCACCACCTGCCCACCGCCATCACCGCCCTCGGGGCCAATGTCGATGATCCAGTCGGCGGTCTTGATCACATCCAGATTGTGCTCGATCACCACCACCGTGTTGCCTTGCTCAACAAGTTCGTGCAGCACTTCCAACAGCTTGCGCACGTCTTCAAAGTGCAGACCGGTGGTCGGCTCGTCCAGAATATACAGCGTGCGGCCCGTGGCCCGGCGCGACAACTCCTTCGACAGCTTTACCCGCTGCGCCTCACCACCCGACAGCGTGGTCGCCTGCTGACCAACCTTGATATAGCCAAGCCCCACCTGACACAGGGCATCCATCTTGTCGCGGATGCTGGGCACTGCCTGAAAAAAGCCCTGCGCTTCTTCGCATGTCATATCAAGAACGTCTGATATGCTCTTGTCTTTGAACTTAATTTCCAAGGTCTCGCGGTTATAGCGCTTGCCCTTGCACGTCTCGCAGGTCACGTAAACATCGGGCAGGAAGTTCATCTCGATCTTCAGCACGCCATCACCTTGGCACGCCTCACAGCGCCCGCCCTTGACGTTGAACGAAAACCGCCCCGGCTGATAGCCGCGCGCCTTCGCCTCGGGCAGACCGGCAAACCAGTCGCGGATCGGCCCGAACGCCCCGGTATAGGTCGCAGGGTTCGACCGCGGCGTGCGCCCGATCGCGCGCTGGTCAATGTCGATCACCTTGTCCAGATGCTCAAACCCGGTGATCGTTTCACACGGGGCCGGAGTCTCCCGCGCGCCGTTGAGCTTGCCCGCCGCCGTCTTGAACAGCGTCTCGATGGTCAGCGTCGATTTCCCGCCGCCCGACACCCCGGTCACGCAGACGAACTTGCCCAAGGGAAAGCTCACCGTCACATTCTGCAAATTGTTTCCGGTCGCATTCACCACCGTCAGCTTCTTGCCGCTTCCCTTGCGCCGCACCGACGGCACCGAGATTTCCCGCGCGCCCGACAGATACTGTCCGGTCAGGCTCGCCGGATCTGCCGCCACCTGCGCGGGCGTGCCATGGGCAATCACCTGCCCGCCATGCACCCCGGCGCCGGGACCTATATCGAACACATAATCCGCCTCGCGGATCGCATCCTCATCATGCTCGACCACCAGCACCGTGTTGCCCTGATCGCGCAGGTTCTTCAGCGTGGTCAGCAAACGGTCATTGTCGCGCTGATGCAGGCCGATGCTCGGCTCGTCCAGCACATAAAGCACCCCCGTCAGGCCCGAACCGATCTGGCTTGCCAGACGAATCCGCTGCGACTCCCCGCCCGAAAGCGTCCCCGCATTGCGCGACAGCGTCAGGTAATTCAGCCCCACATTGACCAGAAAGCCCAAGCGCTCGCGGATCTCCTTCAAAATCGCGCGCGCAATCTCGTTCTTCTGCCCGGTCAGCGCCTCTGGCACCGTCTGAATCCAGTCATGCGCCTCGTGGATCGACATGCGCACCACCTGCCCGATGTGCAGCCCGCCGATCTTCACCGCCAAAGCCTCGGGCCGCAGCCGATAGCCGCCACAGGCGCCGCAATCGCGGTTGTTCTGGAAGCGCTCCATATCTTCGCGCGACCAAGCGGAATCCGTCTCTTTGTAGCGGCGCTCCATATTGGGGATCACGCCCTCGAACACCCGCCGGACCTTGTAAACCCGGCCGCCCTCATCATAAGAAAAGTCGATCTCTTCGCCATGCGAGCCATGCAGAAACAACTGCTGCACATGCGCGGGCAGGTCTTTCCACTTCTTCTTCTTGTCAAATTCGTAATGCTTGGCCAGCGCATCAATCGTCTGCGTGAAATACGGGCTTTTGGATTTTGACCACGGCGCAATCGCGCCTTGCATCAGGGTCAGCCCCTGATCGGGCACCACCAAGCGTTCGTCAAAGAAAAGCTCCACCCCCAACCCGTCGCACACCGGGCAAGCTCCGAAGGGCGCGTTGAAGGAAAACAGCCGCGGCTCGATCTCGGCGATGGTAAAGCCCGACACCGGGCAGGCGAATTTCTCGGAAAACGTGGTCCGCTCCGGCTCGCCCTCACCCTCCGTGGGCGCCGTCTCGATCACCGCAATCCCGTCGGCAAGGTTCAGCGCCGTGCGGAAACTGTCGGCCAGCCGCGTTTCCAACCCCTCACGCACCACGATCCGGTCCACCACCACATCGATGTTGTGGCGGAACTTCTTGTCCAGAACCGGCGGTTCTTCCAACTCATAGAAGGCGCCGTTCACCTTCACCCGCTGAAAGCCCTGCTTGCGCAGGTCCAGAAACTCTTTCTTATACTCGCCCTTGCGATCCCGGATGATCGGCGCCAGCAGATAGGCGCGGCTCCCCTCGGGCATCGCCATGACGGCATCCACCATATCCTGCACCTGCATCGCCGTGATCGGCAGCCCGGTCGCCGGAGAATAGGGTGTGCCCACCCGCGCAAACAGCAAGCGCAGATAGTCGTAAATCTCGGTCACCGTGCCCACGGTCGACCGGGGGTTCTTGCTGGTGGTCTTCTGCTCAATCGAAATCGCCGGGCTCAGACCGCTGATATGGTCCACATCCGGCTTGCCCATCATGTCCAGAAACTGCCGCGCATAGGCCGACAGGCTTTCCACATAGCGCCGCTGCCCTTCGGCATAGATCGTGTCAAAGGCCAGCGAAGACTTGCCCGACCCCGACAGCCCGGTGATCACCACCAGCTGATCGCGCGGAATATCCACGTCAATGCTCTTGAGGTTATGCTCGCGCGCCCCGCGCACCTCGATGAACTTCTGTTCCGCCATGATCATCCCCGCACTACCGAAGGCCAGAGATAGGGTCTTTCCCGCGAGTCTCCAAGGTCAAATTAAGAACAGATTAAGAACACCGCAAAAAGGCGCGTCTCAGCCCGCGCGCCGCCGCGCCTGAACCGCGTGCAGGCCAATCCCCAGCGCGCAGGCCAGCCCTGCCACCCCGGCCAAACCCCAAGGCCCTGCCGCCAGCAGCAGGGCCGCCAGCAGCGGCGTGCCGGTGGTCGTGCCCAGATTGCCCAGTTGGGCAATCGCGCCCGACGCCTGCGCCCGAGCCTCGGCGCTGGCATTCAGCTCAGGGATCGCCGCAAAGCTCGCGCCTTGCACCACACCCAGCGCCCCCGCCACCCACAGCCCGCCCACAACCATGCCCCAGCCCTGCCCCCAGAACAGCGCCAGCAGCACAAATCCCGGCAGTGCGGCCAGATACCCCGCTTGCACCAAGCGCACCGCCGACATCCGGCCAAGCAGCCACACCCCCAGCGTCAGCGACAGGGCAATCGAGATCAGCGGCATCCCCGCCGCCACCAGCGCCCGCTGCGCCACCGGCACCTCGGGCGGAACCAAGGTCAGCACCGCCACATATAAAAAGGTATAGCAAAAGAACCCCAGCGCGGGGGCCGAGAGCCGGGGCGAGGCATAGATCGCCACATGCTGGGCCAAGATCCCCCCGGCGGGCATCGGATGGGCTTCAGGGTCCGGCGGCAGCAAGGCCCAGACCGCGCCAGCCATCAGCGCCATCCACAGCCCATGCGCCACAAACACACTCTGCCCGCCATAAGCCGCCATCAAGGGCGGCGCCAGCAGCGCCAACACAGCATAGGTCACGCCAAAAAAGCTCGACCACAGCGTCATCGCCAGCCCACGAAAGCGCGCGGTCGCAATCCCGGCAATCACGGTGGGCCCCACCACTACGATGGCCAGATGCGACCCCCCCTCCACCACGCGCGACAAGAGCATGGCCGGATAAGACAGCCCAAGCGCCTGAACGGCACTCATCACCGCGCCCATCAGCAGCGCCGCCACAATCGCACGCCGTGGCCCGATGCGGGCGACGAACAGGCCGGCGGTGGTGCCAAACACCAATCCCACCATGCCCACGATCGACACGATCAGCCCCAACCCCACCGCCGAGGCACCCACATACTGGGCGCCCAAGGTGTTAAACAGCACCGAGATCTTGCCAAACTGCGCCGCAGCCCCCAGACCTGCGCCCCAGATCGCCAACACCGTCATCACCGCGCGCATGGCCGCCCCTTCATCTGTTCACAAATATCCTCGGGGGGTGGCGCAAAGCGCCAAGGGGGGCCGAGGCCCCCCATTGATTTTTCGCAGAAAAATCGTGCTCACATATGCAGCGCGCGGCCGTAGGCGTCCAGCACGGCCTCGTGCATCATCTCCGACAGCGTCGGATGCGGGAACACCGTGTTCATCAGATCTTCCTCGGTGGTCTCCAGACTGCGGCCCACCACATAGCCTTGGATCAGCTCGGTCACTTCCGCGCCAATCATATGGGCGCCCAGCAATTCGCCGGTCTTGGCATCGAACACCGTCTTGATCATGCCTTCGGGTTCGCCAAGCGCGATCGCCTTGCCATTGCCGATAAAGGGGAAGCGCCCAACCTTGATCTCATGCCCGGCTTCCTTCGCCTTGGCCTCGGTCATCCCCACGCTGGCGACCTGCGGATGGCAATAGGTGCAGCCCGCAATGCTGCCCGGTTTGATCGGATGCGGATGCCCGCCCGCGATCAATTCGGCCACCATCACCCCCTCATGGCTCGCCTTGTGCGCAAGCCACGGTGCCCCCGCAATATCGCCAATCGCGAACAGGCCCGAAACCCCGGTGCGGCAATATTCATCCGTCACCACATGGGTGCGGTCAATCTTCACACCCAAGGCCTCCAGCCCCAGATTCTCGACATTGCCGACAATCCCCACGGCAGAAATCACGGTGTCGAACTCATGCGTCTCGACCTTGCCGCCCACCTCGATATGCGCGGTGACACCCACACCCGGCTTGCGGTCCAGCTTCTTGACCGCCGCCTTTTCCATGATCTTCATCCCCTGTTTCACAAAGGATTTCTTGGCAAAGGCGGAAATCTCGGCATCCTCCACCGGCAGGATACGGTCCATCACCTCGACCACGGTGGTGTCCGATCCCAGCGTGTTGAAGAAGCTGGCAAATTCAATGCCAATGGCACCCGATCCGATCACCAGCAGCTTCTTCGGCATCCGCTTGGCGACCAACGCATGTTTGTAGGACCAGACCAGATCGCCATCGGCCTCCAGCCCCGGCAATTCGCGCGCCCGCGCGCCGGTGGCAAGGATGATGTTTTTTGCGGTCAGCTCCTCGGTGCCCTTCTCGGTCTTCACCGAGACAACCCCTGCCTTGGGCAGCGTGGCCGCGCCCATGAACACGGTCACCTTGTTCTTCTTCATCAAATGGCCAATGCCGCCCGACAACTGCTTGGCGACCGCGCGGCTGCGCGCCACCACCGCAGGCAGGTCATAGCCGATGCCCTCGGCCTTCAGCCCGAATTCCTTGGCGCGCTCCATCAGGTGAAACACCTCGGCGCTGCGCAGCATCGCCTTGGTCGGGATACAGCCCCAGTTCAAACAGATGCCGCCCAGATGCTCACGCTCGACGATCGCCACCTTCTGGCCCAACTGGCTGGCGCGGATCGCTGCCACATAGCCGCCGGGGCCTGCGCCCACCACGATCACATCAAAGCCCTGAGCTGCCATTCGTCCCTCCCTGGAAAAAGTGGTTTAGCCTTAAACTATTTCTGAAAACCAAGCAACGAAGCTGACGCCTATGGCCTATGCATCTGATGCATGGCTTGCTCGCAACGTGTTCACCACCGACATATAGGCCCCGTTTTCCAGAAATTCCGCCTCTTCCGGCGTGCTCTCCCGCCCCAATGCAGCATTGCGGAACGGGAAGCGGCCAAAGCGCGCGATGATCTCGCGATGTGCGCGGGCATGCAGCAGCGCTTCGGCATCCCCTTCCATTTCTGTGGCCATCAAGGACACCGCCAGATCCTGATCGGCCATGTCCTCGGAATGTTCAAAGGGCATATAGAAGAACTGCCGCTCCGGCACCGGGGCCAGTGTGTCCCAGCCTGCATCGCGGGCGCGCCGCGCCGCCGCCCGTGCCCGCGCATCATTCACAAAGGCCCGCGCCGTGCCGCGATAGATGTTGCGCGAAAACTGGTCGGCCACGATCAGATAGGCCAGCGTGCCCACCACGCCCTCCACCCAATGCTCCAGTCCGTCCTGTTCCAGCGCTTCCGTCAGCGCGCCAAAGCGCACCGCGCAGGCGTCATCAATCTCTTCCCCTCCGGCATACCAGCCCTCGGGGCCAATCTCGCCCAGCCAGAAATCCAGAACCTCGATCGGATCAGACATGATATGTCCCCTTTTGCTTCAGCGTGACAGGGCAGCGCGCGAAAGGCAAATCAGTTCCGCCCCTTGGCCTGCCGCGCATCCTCGGCCTCCACCAAGGCCGCCGTCTCCACTGCCACGACCGAGGCCGTGGGCGACACCGGGGTAAAGCCAGACGTCACCATCGGCGTCTCGCGCCGCTGGGTCATCCGCCAGCCCGCATAGGCCGCCAGCACCGCAAACAGAATGCCGATGAACAGGAAGAACCCCGAGGATCCGATCTCGCTCATCATCCAGCCGGTGATGACAGGGCCAGAGATCGCGCCCAAACCGTTGATGAACATCAATCCGGCCGAAGCCGCCGCCATGTCGCTCTTGTCCAAATAATCGTTCACATAGGCCAGCAGCAGCGAATAGAGCGGGTTCGACACCCCGCCGCAGATCGCACCAATCCCCACCAGAACCGCAAAAGGCGGGTCAAAGATCACCGGCACCATCAGCGCCACTGCGCCCAGAATCGCCAGCCAGAACACCACCAGACGCCGGTCCACCCGGTCCGACAGCCAGCCGATCGGATATTGCAGCACCAACCCGCCAACGTAAATCGCCGAGACAAAGATCGTCAGATCTGCGATGCTGAGCCCCGCCTGCGTCCCCCAAACCGACGCCATCCCGAACTGTGCCGAAAACACGCCTCCCAGCAGGAACATGCCGACACAGCCCAAAGGCGAGGCTTGATACAGCCGCCGGAAAGACAAGGGTTTCGTTGATTCAAAGGCCGGAGCCTGACTGACCGACAGCAGGATCGGCGTAAAGGCCAGCGACACCAGCACCGACGGGATCACGAACAGGATATAGCCCGACGGATCGCCCACGTTCAGCAACAGCTGCGCCGCGATGATTCCGATCATCTGCACGATGAGATAAAGCGACAGCGCCTGACCGCGATTTTCATTGGTAGAGGCGTTGTTCAGCCAGCTTTCGGTGGCGATATAGACGCCCGAAAAGGAAAACCCGATCAGCACCCGCAGCGCCGCCCAAGCCATCCAATCCGGGGCCGCCGCATAGAGGATCAGCACCGCCGAGATCATGGAGCCAAGGGCCGCAAACACCCGCACATGGCCCACGCGGCGGATCATGTCGGGCGCCAGACGGCTGCCAAACAGAAAGCCCACGAAATAGGCCGACATCACGATCGACATCTGGAAGGTGCTGAAATTCTCGATCCCGCCCCGGATGCCCAGCAGGGTGCCTTGCATCCCGTTGCCCAACATCAAAAGGCCAAGGCCCAGCAACAGCGCCCAAGTGTTGCGCAAAACGGTCAGCATGGTGCAGGCTTCCTTTGGTCAGTGCGGTCAGTCTATGCAAGCCGCGCCCGAATGTCATCTCATCGCGGCGCCAACGCCGCACCGGGCGCCTTTGCACCCCATCGCCCGCAAAGGCAACCGACAATCCCGTGCGTATGGGCCCGTGCACACAGGCCCGTGCGCGCAGGCTTCAGGGAATCAGCAGTGAGGCATCGCCATAGCTGAAGAACCGATAGCGCTCGGCAATGGCATGGGCATAGATCCGGTCCATCCGCGCTTTGCCCATCAAGGCCGAGACCAGCATCAGAAGCGTCGATTTCGGCAGGTGGAAATTGGTCATCAGCGCATCGGTCGCGTGGAATGTGAAGCCGGGATAGATGAATATGTCCGTGGGCCCTTCCCACGGTTCCACCTGCCCCGACCGGGCCGCCGTCTCGATCAGCCGCAGCGCGGTGGTGCCCACCGGAATCACCCGCCCCCCCGCCGCGCGCGTGGCATTGATCTGCGCGGCGGCGGCCGGGGTGACTTGCCCCCATTCGGCATGCATCTTGTGGGTCGCCACATCCTCGACCTTCACCGGCAGGAACGTGCCTGCCCCCACATGCAGCGTCACTTCGGTGAACTGCACGCCCTTTTCGCGCAAGGCCTCCAACAGAGGGCCGTCAAAATGCAGGCTTGCCGTCGGTGCCGCCACGGCACCTTTGTGGCGGGCAAAGACCGTCTGGTAGTCATCGGCATCCTGCGCATCGGGCGCGCGCTTGGCGGCGATATAGGGCGGCAGCGGCATGGCCCCGGCCTGCGCCAAAGCGGCATCGAAATCATCCCCCGTCAGATTGAATTCCAGCCGCAAGTCGGTGTCGGATTTCTCGGCCACCCGCGCCGACAGCTCGGGCGAAAAGACGATCTCTTCCCCCACCGCCACCTTGCGCAAAGGCTTGGCCATCGCCCGCCAGCCTGTGACGCTGGGCTCCATCAGCGTGATCTCGATCTTGGCGACCGCCTCCCCGCGCGTGCGCTGCCCGGTCAGCCGCGCCGGAATCACCCGCGTGTTGTTCAGCACCAGCCGATCTCCGGGCTGCAACACCTCGATCAGATCGCGCACATGCAAATCGCGCATCCCCTCGCCCTGCGCCAGCAGCAGGCGGGCCGAAGGCCGTGGCCGCGCAGGCCGGGTGGCGATCAGCGCCTCGGGCAGGTCAAAATCGAAATCCGACAGTTTCATCGAAACCCCATGTGTCAGTTGCCTTGCCGCAGCACAGGCGCGGGACGGCGGAAAATCTCGCGGAACAGGCCCGGCGTCAGGATGGACAGCGGGTTCACCTGAACCTGTGGCGCATCCGATGTGCCGCGCAGCGCATAGTTGAAGCCAAACACCCCTTCGCCGCGCCGCGTCAGCAATGCTCCGATGCCATTCACCAGATAGATCGGCGACACCACGCCCTGCAAGGCCAACTGCTTGCTGCGCGTGGCATAAACCCCCGCCATCGACACGCCCAGACTCGCCCCCATGGCGGATCCGCGCGTCACCTCGA
Organism: Pseudorhodobacter sp. MZDSW-24AT; assembly: GCF_002794355.1. Taxonomy (GTDB): domain Bacteria; phylum Pseudomonadota; class Alphaproteobacteria; order Rhodobacterales; family Rhodobacteraceae; genus Pseudotabrizicola. The sequence continues at coordinate 294,102 of NZ_PGOI01000002.1, forward strand.
TTGCCTCGGGCGTCAGGATGAAATCCGCCTCCGCCGTGCTGAACGAGATACCTTCGCCGTTCAGCTGCTCCAAAAGCCCCACCACCGAAATCGCCGACAACAGCTCTGCCAGCACGCTCGCCCCGCGCACCCGCAGGCGGTCAATCACCGCGCGCCCATCGTAAACGCCTTTTTGCGCGCGCGGGGTCAGCTGCAGATCAAGCGCCCCTCCCCGGGCCGAGGCAAAGATGCCCGCGGCCCGCAAGGCCGCCCCGGCATCCGCTGATTGCACCCGCACCGCTGTCCCGTGGCGCGAGGGCACCACTGCCCCCTGCACCGCCGCTTCCCCGTTGACACTGCCGCGAAAGCTGCCGTTCAGCCCGCCCCGCTGCGAAAAGCTGCCGCGAAACCCGGTCAACACAATGCCCTCGCTCACCACCAGCCGGTCAAGGTTCAGCTCCAGCGCCCCTTGCGCCTGCGCGGCCCCCGTGCCACCTCCGGCACCCTGAGGCACATCAAAGCGGCGCAGGTCCACCGTGCCCCCCGTCACCGTGATGTCCGGCGCCCGCCCAGCCCCCCGCCCGGTCAGGGTCACCCCGCCCGTCAGCCACCCGTTCAACCGCACCGAGCCAAAGCGCGCCTCTTGCAAGCCGCCGCCCGCCGCCAGACGCACCGCGCCCTCTGCCTCCAGCCCGCCGCCGCGCACCACCAGACGGTTGATCTGCGGCACCGGGCCCAGTTCGGCCTCCACCTGCAACGCGCCCGAGGCGCCCGCCGCCTTGCTCCAGCCCACGGGCGGCAGGCGCAGCCCGATCCCGGCAAGATCGGATTTTAGCCGCAGGCGCCCGGGCTTGTCCTTTTCCAGATCAATCGTCACCTCGGCCTGCCCCGACCCGCTCACCATGCCCGCTGGCAAGCCCAAGCCGAACTCGGCCACCGTCTCCTGTGACAGGGTCACAGATCCTGCCACCCGGCTTTTGCCACGCTGATCCGGACCGAACCCTTGGGTAAAGGCCACCTCGAACGGCACCCGCCCGATCCGCCCCGGCCCTTCGATGCGCAGGCCCGAAGGGTCCGCCGTCAGCGTCAGGCCGTCTGCGGTGATGGTTTTGCCCGGCACCAGCGCCTCGCTCGACAGGCCCAGAATTTGCCCGCGGACCGCGTAATCCACATCCTTCAGTTCCACCCGCCGTGCCAGCGGCAGCGAAAGCCGGGTGTCCATCACCGCCCGACCTTCGCCCAGCTCCGCCGTGCGGCCCGCCTTGGTCATGAAGCCAAAGGGCGGCAGGTCCAGCAAGGACAGCGCCGCCGTCAGCGCGCTTTCCGTGCGCAGCCGAATTTCGGCGCGCGGCGGGCGCATCAGCACATCGGGGACCGAAAACACCGATCCCGCCACGTCGATCTCGCCCCCCAAGGGCGCCTCGACCGTGCCGCCATCCAGCACCAGCGTATAGGCGGTGCCTTCCATCGTCGACCGCCCGCGCCCGTTGCGGATCGGCGGCAGCGTGCGCAGAAACCGGACTTCTGCGCCGTCAAATTCATACCCCAGCGCCAGCTTTGGGTCCGCGCCCGGCGTCACCCGCAGCGCCGCCTTCACATTGCTCAGCAGGCCCTGCGCCACATTCTGCCCGATCCACTCCCGCGTGCGCGGCACCGCGCTTTTGGGCCAAAGCTGCAACAACCGGTCATGCGCAATCGCGTCCAGCGTCAGGTCCAGCGCCACCTGCCAGCCCGCCGGGATCGCCGCCACCTCTCCGGCCAGCCCCAAACGCCGCCCCGCCTCTTCGATCAGCGACACCTGCCCGATTTCCACGCGGAATGGGTCCAGCGTCAGCCGCGCATCCATCGCCCCCCCGGTAAAGCGCAAGGGCGCTTCGAACAGGCCCTCAGGGTCAAGCTGCACCTCGGAAATCTGCACCTGCCCCAGAAAGCCGCCGGGCAAGCGCCGCCCCAGCGGTCCGGTCAGAATGTCTCCGGCCTCGCCCAACAGATAGGCATGGCCGGCCGCCTTGAGCCGCAGCGTCGGTCCTTCCACCGACACATCGCCGATCACCACCCGGCCTTGCGCCGGATCATAGCCCAAGGACAGCGTCGCTCCGTCAAAGCCGATGGGGGCAGCGGCGGGGTCAGGCTGCAGCACCCCGGCCCCCAGCGACATTTGCGCACTCAGCGCGCTCAGCCCGTCGTCATTCACCTCCGCCGAGATCCGCCCCGAGATCGGAGCCTCCAGCACCCCCAGCCACGCCAGCACCGGTGTCTGCGCCGCAATATCCGCCGCGGCCACCCGCTCCACCGCCGCCGTGACCCGCACCAGCGCCTGCCCTTTGGGCCGCACCAGCGTAACCAGCGCCTGCGCGGGCTCCGCCCCCCCCGAGACCAGCGACATGCCCACCTCGGCGGCCAAGGCATCGGCTTGGTTTTCCAGCGTGATGCGGCCATCGCCCACCGTCCACGTCCGCCGCGAGCGCGCATCGGTCAGCGTCAGGCTCGCGCCTTCCGCCTCGATCACATCCAATTGCGACAGCACCGGCAAATCCAGCGCGCGGTCCACCTCGGCCAGCAGCATGCTCAACCCGGTGATCGGCGGTGCGGTCCCCCCCGCGCCGATCTGCAAATCCAGACTGCCGTCTTCACGCCGGTTCAGGCTCACCGCCCCGCCGATCACCCGCAAACTGGCCGGGCGCAACGCGCGCTCCGTCAAAAAGGCGCGGGCATCAAAGCTCATCCGCACATCGGGCAATTCCAAAAGCGTGTGGCCGGTGCCTTGCATCAGGCGCAGATCTTCCAGCCGCAGGCGCGGGGTCCAGTCCGGGTCCAGCCGCACCTCGATTCCCCCCACCGACAAGGCCGCCCCCGGCAAGGCCGCGTCCAGCGCCGCATTGGCGCGGGTCTCGACCTCGGCCACCGTCCATGTCGGCAGACGGATCGCCTTTCCGGTGATCGCCAGCACCCCCAAAAGCGACAAGGCCGACAGCACGACCAGCAGCATCAGCACCACCAGCCCCGCCCGGCCTGCCCGGCGCAAGCCAGCCTTGCGCGCGCGGGGGCGCTCTGCCTCCGCGTTCTCTGCCCGGCCCCTGTCCTCTTGCGCGGACTGTTGCGTCATCGCGCCTGTGCCCTTCCGACCAAGTCCCGCCCCTTATGCCCAATTGTCACTTGGGCTTGCCTTTATCTTCGCGGATCGGCAACTAAAACGCAAAGGGTCGTGACCCCCCAAGGCAAGGAGCCGCTGAAATGACCGCCCAGATCCCCGAGGTTGGAACCCCCGCACCCGATTTCACCCTGCCCCGCGACGGGGGGGACAGCGTCACGCTCTCTGCCTTCCGCCCCGGCAAGGTGGTGCTTTACTTCTACCCCAAGGACGACACCCCCGGTTGCACGCTCGAAGCGCAGGATTTCACCGCACGCGCGGCGGATTTTGCCGCCGCAGACACCACGGTGATCGGGATCAGTAAAGACAGCGTGAAAGCGCATGACAAATTCTGTAAGAAACACGGGCTCTCCGTCATTCTTGCCAGCGACGAAGAAGGCCAGACCTGCGAGGATTACGGCGTCTGGGCAGAGAAAAGCATGTATGGCAAAACCTATATGGGCATCACCCGCGCCACGTTCCTGATCGACGGCACAGGCAAGATCGCCCAAGTCTGGCCAAAGGTCAGCGTCAAGGGCCATGCCGATGAGGTGCTGGCCGCCGCACAGGCGCTCTGATGCCACTCAGCCTTGCCGAACGCGCCGTTCAGGTGCTGACCACCGCCGATGGCCGTGCGAAATGCGCGCTGTCCCGCGCCCACGCGGCCGACTGGTTTGCCGCCCGCGCCGCTGGCACCCCGCTGCCGATCGGCAAGGCAACCCCACCGGATGCGCCCGCCCGGCCCGCGCGTCCCGAACTGCTCGACCCGCGCGATGTGCCCCGCCGCCGCCCGGGCTCACCCACCGGGCGCATCGCGCTGTTGCACGCGGTCGCCCATATCGAACTCAATGCCGTCGATCTGCACTGGGACATCATCGCCCGTTTCACCGATCAACCGATGCCCTTGGGCTTTTACGATGATTGGGTGAAAGCGGCGGATGAAGAATCAAAGCACTTCAACCTGATGGCCGATTGCCTCGAAGCGCTGGGCAGCCATTATGGTGCCATGCCCGCCCATGCGGGCATGTGGCGCGCCGCCGCCGACACCGCCGCCGATCTGCATGGCCGTCTTGCGGTGGTGCCCATGGTGCTCGAAGCCCGCGGCCTTGATGTCACCCCCGGCATGATCGACCTGTTCCGCAAGGCGGGGGAATCGGGCCCGGTTGAGGCGCTCGAGGTGATCTATGCCGAAGAAGTCGGCCATGTCGCCTATGGCTCGAAATGGTTCAACTGGCTGTGCGGGCGCGATGGCAGCGATCCGAAAGAGGTGTTTCACCGGTTGGTGCGCCATTACTTCCACGGCACCCTGAAGCCGCCGTTCAATGAAGAAAAGCGCGCCGATGCCGGTCTGCCCCCCGATTTCTACTGGCCTCTCACCGAAGACCAAGACAGCGTGGCTTGAAGACAACCGCGCGCCATCGGCGGGAACTCGCCGATTCCCTCCTCCAACTGGCAGGTTCCGGGCAGTGGAGAGTCAAATTTGTTGCGAGAGTGTAAACAGCCCTCTAATCAAAGGGGGCTTGATGCCCCGGGTGGGGCGCCCTTGCATTCGCCCTTCCCGAAGGTCACGAACGGAACACCAGCAGTGCTCACGCGACTTACCTATCGCATCAATCTTGGACTTGAACGGTATTTTCCCGAACAACGTCTGTTCCTCAAATCCGACACCGAAACCCGTTTCATCCGGCTCCGTCCTGTCACGCAGGCGGTGGCCGTTGCAGGCGGGACTGTCGTGCTCGGGTGGACGATCCTTGCCACCTCCATCATCTTGATGGATTCGATCAGCGCCGGTTCCGGCCGCGATCAGGCCCTGCGTCAGCAGGCCCTTTACGAACAGCGCCTCAACGCGCTCAGCCAAGACCGCGACGCCCGCGCCGACGAAGCGGCCGGCGCGCAGGAACGCTTCAACCTCGCGCTGACCCAAGTGGCCGAAATGCAGGCCCGCCTGCTCGCCTCCGAAGACAGTCGGCGCGAGTTGGAAACCGGGATCGACGTGATTCAGAACACGCTGCGCCGCACCATCAAGGAACGCGACGAAGCCCGCGCCCAAGCTGAAGCGGCCGGTGTGATGGTGGTGGCCGAGAACGGCGTCACCAAAACGGATGCAGGCCGGGCCAAGGATGCGCTGGCCACCGTCGACATCCTCGCCGATGCGCTCACCGCCACCGCGCAGCAGCGCGATCTGATGCAAGGGGCGGCCGAGAAATCCGCCGAACGCGTCGAAACCATTCTCGCCGAAAAGCGCGCGCTGCAAAACCGCAACAACGAGATTTTCGCCAAGCTGGAAGAGGCGGTCAGCGTCTCGATGGAACCGCTCGACAAGATGTTCCGGGCCGCGGGCATGTCGCCTGATGATCTGCTCAGCCAAGTGCGCCGGGGCTATTCGGGCCAAGGCGGCCCGCTGACGCCCCTGACCCTCTCCACCAAAGGCTCGGTCTCCAACGCCGATGAACAGCGCGCGAATGCCATCCTGCAAGGGCTGGATCGGATGAACCTCTATCGTCTGGCCGCGTTCAAAGCCCCCTTCGCCATGCCCGTCAAAGGCAACTTCCGCTGGACCAGCGGCTTTGGCACCCGCAACGATCCCAAAGGCATGGGCCGCCGGATGCATGAAGGCACCGATATGGCCGGGCCGCATGGCATGCCGATCTATTCCACCGCCGATGGCGTCGTCACTTTCGCGGGCTGGTCCTCGGGTTATGGCCGTCTGGTCAAGATCCGGCACGAGTTCGGGATCGAGACCCGCTACGCTCACATGTCAGCGATCGACGTCAAGGTTGGCGATAGGGTATCGCGCGGCGAAAAGATCGGTGGTATGGGCAACACGGGACGGTCCACCGGGACCCACCTCCATTACGAAATCCGCATCGGCGGCAGAGCCGTGAATCCGATGACCTTCATAAAGGCAGCGAACCATGTTTTCTAAGAGCCGAATCAACGAACCCGGGCCAAAGGCAGACGACAAGTCCAAGGCCCCCGAAACCCAGGCCACGAAACCGAACATGGACTTCACGCCGTCGGCCCCCAAGGGCAAAGTTTCTGCATCTGTCCTCTCCTCCGATCTGACGATCGTGGGCAATCTGCGCACCACGGGCGACATTCAGGTCGAAGGCACGGTCGAGGGCGATATCCGCGCCCATCTCTTGACCGTGGGCGAAAGCGCGACCATTCGCGGCGAGATCGTCGCCGATGACATCGTGGTCAATGGCCGTGTGATCGGCCGCGTGCGCGGCCTCAAGGTCCGCCTGACCGCCACCGCGCGGGTCGAGGGGGACATCATCCACAAGACCATCGCGATCGAGTCCGGCGCCCATTTCGAAGGCTCGGTGCAGCGTCAGGAAGACCCGCTGGCCCAAGGCCGCATCGCGGCCCCAACGGCGCAGGCTCAACTGGCCCCGCCCACCGGCGCCCCGGCGCAAAAGCCCGGCGACGGCGTCTAAGCTCGGTCCGGTTTCCCACCATCAAGGCGCGCCCCACCGGGCGCGCTTTTTTCATGGCGCCGCGTCACGCCTCAAAGGCCAGCGCCCGCCGATACAAATGCCAGCTCGCGTGGCCCAGCACCGGCAGCACCACAAACAAACCCAGAAACCCCAGCGCCATCCCGGCGAAAAGCAAGCCAGCGATCAGCGCCGCCCAAATCAGCATCGGGCCGGGGTTGGTTGTCACCACCGCGAAACTGGTGATCATCGCGCTGATGAAATCCACCTCCCGGTCCAGCAGATAGGGCAGGCTCACCACCGTCAGCGCGAAAAGCGTGCCCGCGAATCCCGCGCCCACCAAAGTGCCCACCGCCAGCATCATCATCCCCTCCACCGTCTGAAACACGGCAAGGCTGGTGCTGATATTGGTCATGGTGGCATGGCCCAGAAACACCGCGAAAATCATATGGCCAAGGAAGTTCCAGAACAGGAAGAACACCACCACCACCGCCGCCATCGACGGGATCTGCCGGTCCTTCTGGCGAAAGATCACCCCTGCCACGCCGGTCAGGCTCAACCGCTCGCCCGCCTCCAGCCGCCGCGAGACTTCATAAAAGCCGCAGGCGATGAACGGGCCCAGAATCGGAAAGCCGGCGCCCGCGATGATGGTCCACCACACCTGCCCCTTGGCCAGCAGCGCCCAAGTGATCAACCAACCCGCCGCCACATAGACCGAGGCAAAGGCCAGCCCATAAAGCGGCGCTGTCCGAAAATCCCGCCAGCCCGCCGCCAGCGCGGCGCGCAGATCCGACAGATCCAGTTCCAGAATGTCCGAGGCCGGGTTGGCCCCCGGATGCGATGATGCCGCGTCGCTCTTCATAGCCCCTCCCGCTTTGCGCAAAGGCTAAGCGGAAAGGCCGCAGGGCTCAAAGATGTATTTCAGGCAAAGGACAGGCTGCCGATCACTCGGCATTCGCCTCGGCGCGGCTCTTGCCCGCCACGTCCAGCGCCAGCGTCGCCGCCATGAACTGGTCCAGATCCCCGTCCAGCACGCCTTGGGTGTCACTGGTTTCCACGCTGGTGCGCAGATCCTTGACCATCTGATAGGGCTGCAAGACATAAGACCGGATCTGGTTGCCCCAGCCCGCCTCGCCCTTGTTGTCATAGGCGGCGTTGATCGCGGCGTTCCGCTTGTCCAACTCCATCTGATACAGCCGCGATTTCAGCGCATTCATCGCGATTTCGCGGTTCTGGTGCTGCGACTTCATCGAACTGGTGACCACGATCCCAGTCGGCAAGTGCGTGATCCGCACCGCCGAGTCGGTGGTGTTGACGTGCTGCCCCCCCGCACCCGACGACCGATAGGTGTCAATCCGGATCTCATTGTCCGGGACCACGATCTCGATATTGTCGTCGATCACCGGATAGACCCAGACCGAGGAAAACGACGTGTGCCGCCGTGCTGCCGAGTCATAGGGCGAAATCCGCACCAAACGGTGCACGCCCGATTCCGACTTCAGCCAGCCATAGGCATTGTGCCCGGTGATCTTGTAAGACACCGACCGGATGCCCGCCTCTTCCCCGGCGGTTTCCGATTGCATCTCCACCTTGTAGCCCTTTTTCTCGGCCCACCGCACATACATGCGCGCCAGCATGCTGGCCCAATCGCAGGATTCCGTGCCACCGGCCCCGGCGTTCACCTCAAGGAAGGTGTCATTGCTGTCGGCCTCGCCATCCAGCAGCGCCTCCAGCTCCTTTTCGGCGGCCAGCTTGGTCAGGTCGCGCAAAGCGCCTTCGGCCTCGGTCACGATCTCGGCGTCGCCTTCGGCTTCGCCCATCTCGATCAGCTCCACATTGTCGCGCAGACCCCGCTCGATCAGCTCATAGGTGGAAATCGCCTCCATCAGCGCCTGACGCTCTTTCATAAGCTTCTGCGCCTTGGCGGGATCATTCCACAGATTGGGGTCTTCGATCATCGCATTGAATTCTTCCAGCCGATGCGACGCGGTTTCCCGGTCCATCCGCTGACCCAGAAGTTTCAGCGATTTTTCAATTGCGGCAACATTGTTCTGCGTCTCGGCGCGCATGGCTCTTTATCCTTCGGGCTGCTGCCCGGCACATAGCGAAAAGGCGGCCGCGCGGCAAGGGTGCGCCCCCGCCCCGCGCCCGCCTTGCGCAAGGGTTAATACAATCCGCCCGAACTGAGCGTGCCAAAATCAGCCTTCGACGGCACCGAAACCCGCTCCCCCGTGGCCGTGGTCACCGTAGCCGAGCTGCCGCCCCGGTCTGTCTCGCCATAGGCGAACAGCGGCAGATTGCCCCCCATCTGGAAGCCCCCGTCCACCATCGCGCCCAAGCCAAAGATCGGCTCTTCGCCTTCCCGGAAATATTCCGCCACCACATTGTCCCCGGTGGCGCCATCCGGCAAACGTGCGCCGCTGAACCGGTCGATGTTGATGAAATAGCCGCCCGGCGGCACCTTGAACTTGGCGCCCCCATATTGCTTGATCGCGCTGCGCATGAACTCCTCGAACACCGGGCCACAAAAGCCACCGCCCGAAGCGCCGTTCATCGTGCGCGGCTGGTCATAGCCGATGTAGCAGCCCGCCACGATATTGCTGGTATAGCCCACGAACCACACATCCTTGTTGTCATTGGTGGTCCCGGTCTTGCCCGCCACCGGCACCGGCAGGTTGATTCCCCGCGCCGTGCCGCGCTGCACCACGCCTTCCATCATGGATGTCAGCTGATAGGCCGTGATCGCATCCATCACCCGCTCGCGCTGCGAGGTCACCCGCAGCCCGGCGCCCGGGTTCAGGCTGGCCGATTGGCAATCCTCGCAGATCCGCTGGTCATGCCGATAGACGGTGCGGCCAAAGCGGTCTTGCACCCGGTCCACCAGCGTGGGCTCCACCCGCTCGCCACCATTGGCGAACATCGCATAGGCCGCCACCATCTTGAACAGCGTGGTTTCCTGCGCGCCCAGCGAATTGGCCAGAAACGCGGGCAAGCGGTCATAAACGCCGAAGCGCTCGGCATAGCTTGCCACCGTGTCCATGCCGATCTCTTCCGCGATCCGCACCGTCATCAGGTTGCGCGACTGTTCAATCCCGGTGCGAATGGTCGTCGGCCCGTAGAAACGGTTCGACGCGTTCTTTGGCCGCCACAGCCCCTGCGGCGTGTTCACCTCGATCGGCGCGTCCACCACGATGGTCGCCGGGGTAAAGCCGCTGTCCAAGGCCGCTGCGTAGACAAAGGGCTTGAAGCTCGAACCGGGCTGCCGCGCGGCTTGCGTGGCGCGGTTGAACACCGAATCCTGATAGCTGAAACCGCCCTGCATCGCGATCACCCGGCCGGTGAACACGTCCATCGCCATAAAGCCGCCCTGCACCTCGGGCACCTGCCGCAAGGACCAGCGCACAAAGCTGCCATCGCTGTCCTTGGTCACCGCACGCACCAGCACCACGTCGCCCACGTCCACCAGATCACTGGCGCGGCTTGCCTTCGGCCCCAGCCGCCCGTTCTCCAGCCGCTTGCGCGCCCAAGTCACATCCTCTGCCGGGATGAAATGCCCGTCCTCATCCTCGGGCTGCCCCTCGATCCCGATCCGGGCCGACCGCTCGCCTGTTTCCAGCACCACCGCCGGGAACCAGCCTTCCACGTCGCGCGGCACCTCCACTTCGGCCAATGCGGCGCGCCACGCCTCTTCGCTGCCCAGCTGATCGGCCGGAATGGTCTTGCCGGTGCCGCGCCACACGCCTTGCCCCCGGTCATAGCGCTCCAGCCCCCGGCGCAGCGCACGGGCGGCATCTTCCTGCAAATCGGGGTCTACCGTCGCGCGGATCGACAGACCGCCGCCAAAGAACTCCTCCTCGCCAAAACTGCCCGAAAGCTGGCGCCGGATTTCGTCGGTAAAGTAATCACGCGGCGGCAGCGCCTCGCGGAAGGCCGGGAAATCACCGTTCTGAACCGACCGCAGCGGCAACTGCCGCTCGGCCTCATAGGTCGCCTCGTCGATATAACCGTTCTGCCACATCTCGCGCAGCACATAATTCCGCCGCTGCGTCACCCGCTCCTTGGCGCGCACGGGGTGATATTGGCTCGGGGCCTGAGGCATCGCCGCCAGCATCGCCGCCTCATGCGGCGCCAGATCGGTCAAGGGCTTGTTGAAATAGGTCTGCGCCGCAGCCGCCACCCCATAGCTGTTCTGCCCAAGGAAAATCTCGTTCATATACAGCTCAAGGATCTTGTCCTTGCTCAGCGTCTCTTCCAAGCGGCTCGCAAGGATCAATTCCTTGATCTTGCGCTCACCGGTCTTGTCGCTCGAGAGCAGGAAGTTCTTCATCACCTGCTGGGTGATGGTCGACGCCCCGCGCAGGTTTTCACCCCGGCTCACCACCGCATCGCGGAAAGCCGAAGCCATGCCCGTCACATCATAGCCGCCATGCGTGTAAAAATTCTTGTCCTCGGCACTGATGAACGCCTGCTTCACCAGATCGGGGATCTCTTCCACCGGCACGAACAACCGCCGCTCCTTGGCGAATTCGTCGATGATCTGGCCTTCCACCGAATAGATTCGGCTGATCGTGGGCGGCGTATACTGCGCAAGGCGCTCATGGCTCGGCAAGTCTCGGGAATACATATAGAAAATCGCACCCACCGACAGGGCTGCAAACAGCACCCCCATCGTGATCAGCGTGAATATTCCACCGAAGAACGAGCCTATGAAGCGGACCAACCGACAACTCCCGAAGTTTATGCGCGCCTTATACATGCCAGGCGGCTTCGGGTCAAAACGAACGCCGGGGCACGGGCGTTCCCTCGCGCAATCGTCACCCCGGCCCGCGCCTCGGGTCCAAGGCCACCGCTAGCGCGGCAAGGCCGACAGCGCCGCATCCTCCGCCGCCCAAGCACGCAACCCGTCGCGCAAGGCCAGCGCCATGCGGCCCCGCCACTCGGCATCCACCAGCCGCGCCAGATCCTGCGCCGAAGACATGAAGCCAAGCTCCACCAGAATCGACGGGATGTCGGGCGATTTCAGCACCGAAAACCCCGCCGTCTGGCGCGGGTGGCGGTGCATCCGCACCCCCGCCCCCAAGATGGCCGCCTCCAGCGCCAAGGCCAGCCGCTCGATCCGTGGTCCGGTTTCGGTGCGCGCCATGTCCATCAGCACCGTCGCCACCATGTCATCCTGCGCCGTCAGATCCACCCCCGCCATCAGATCGGCCCGGTCATGCCGCTCGGCAAGCGCCTGCGACGCCGCATCCGACGCCTCTTCCGACAGCGTGTAAAGCGTGGCCCCCACCGCCTCGCCTTCGGCAATCGCATCGGCGTGCAAGGAGACAAACACATCCGCCGCCGCCGCCCGCGCGATCGAGATCCGGGTCTCCAGCGGCACAAACACATCTTCGTCCCGCGTCATAATCACCGTAAAGCCGCCATCGCGCAGCAGCACATCCTTCAACTCACGCGCAAAGGTCAGCATCAGCGCGGCCTCGCTGTGTCCGGCGCGCTCGGCCCCCGGATCAATCCCGCCGTGCCCCGGGTCCAGCACCACCACCACCGGCCCGCTGCCGCGCGGCGCCCGCGCGGGCAGATCCGCCACCTCCGGCAAGGCCCAGGCCTCGGGCTCGGGCACCGCCGCCGCCGCCGCAAAGGCCGCCGCATCGGCAGGCTCCAGCCGCAGCCGCACCTTGGCGCCCTGCGCCCCGGTCAGCATCCCCGCCTGTGCCACCAGATGCGGCCCCGCAAGCTCCATCACCAGCCGCGACCAGCCCTGCCGCACCACACCGGCCCGCAGACCCGCCACCGCCTCACTGCTGCGCGGCATCCGGTCCAGCCCCGCCCAGTCCACCTCGCGCATGTCCAGCACCAGCCGCGGCGGCTGATCCAGCACCCGGACCCGCCACGGCACCGGCTGGCTCAGCATCAGCTCCACCTCCACCCCGCCGCGCCGCTCTTCCACGAAAGACCGCTCCGGCACCAGCCGCGCCAGCGCCGACAACTCCTGCGCCGCCGCCATCACGGGCGCCAGCATCAGCCCCAGAACCAGCACCCACCGCATCATCCCGCGCCCCTGCCGCTCATCTGTTTCCAAATATCCCCGCCGGAGGCGCACATCGGCCCCGGGCGTTCCCGTCAGACGCCCCGGGACGCCATGAACGCGCGCAACCGCGCCAGCCCCTCGACAATATCCGCCTTGCCGCGCGCGTAGGAAAACCGCAAGGTCTGCCGCCCGCGCAGCGGGTCAAAATCCACCCCCGGCGTCACCGCCACCCCCGCCTCGTGCAGGATCTCGCGCGCGAAGGCCAGCGAATCCGTGGTCAGCTCCGACACATCGGCATAAACGTAAAACGCCCCGTCCGGCGGCGCCACCTTGGTAAACCCCGCCTGCGGCAAACCCTCCAGCAGCAAGGCCCGGTTGGCGGCATAGGTCGCGCGGTTGGCCTCCAGCTCATCCACACAGTCCAGCGCCGCCAAGGCCACCACCTGGCTCGCGTGCGGCGGGCAGATGAACATGTTCTGCGCCAGCCGCTCCACCTTGCGCACATGTGCCTCGGGCACCACCATCCAGCCCACCCGCCAACCGGTCATGCTGAAATATTTTGAGAACGAATTGATCACATAGGCCTCATCCGTGATCTCCAGCGCCGAAACCGCGCGCGCGCCGTAGTGCAGCCCGTGGTAAATCTCGTCCGACACGAAGGAGATCCCGCGCTCCGCACAATGCGAGATCAGCGCCGACAGCGCCGCATGGTCCAGCATGGTCCCGGTCGGATTCCCCGGCGAGGCGACGATCAGCCCTGCCATCTCCACCCCCGCCAGATCGGCCGGCACCGGCTGCAAGCGGTTTTCCGCGCGCGTCGGAATGCCCACCGGCTGCAACGAAAGCGCGCGCAGGATCTGGCGATAGCTCGGATAGCCCGGCTCTCCCAAAGCCACCCGGTCGCCCGCCTCGAACAGCGCGGTGAAGGCAAGCAGGAACGCCGCCGAAGACCCCGCCGTCACCACCACCCGGTTCGGGTCCAGATCCACCCCGTACCAGCGCTGATAGAGCGCCGCGATCCCCGCCCGCAACTCCGGCAAGCCCAAGGCCACCGTATAGCCCAAAGATCCCGCCGCCATCGCCTGCCCCAGCGCCGCCCGCGCGGCCTCGGGCGCCGGGGTGCCGGGCTGACCCACCTCCATATGAATGATCCGCCGACCCGCCGCCTCAAGCTGGCGCGCCTCTTCCATCACATCCATCACAATGAAGGGATCAACCTCACCCCGACTTGAACTTTTCATGCCTGCCCCTCTATGCTTTGCGCCGAAGTGTCCCGGTTCACGGGGCAAGGTCAAGGCCGACCTGAACCGGCTCAAGTCAAAGAAACGCCCACGGCAGTCCGCCGTCGCCCCCCAGCAGAGACGCCCCATGATCCTCAGAACCCTGATCGGCATCACCGCCATGATGATGACCTCCACCGTCGCGCTCGCCGAGATGACCGAGAGCGAGCGTGAAGCCTTCCGGGCCGAGGTGCGCGCCTTCCTTCTGGAAGAGCCCGAGGTGCTGGTCGAGGCGATGGAAGTCCTGCAAATGCAGCAGGAACAGGATGCCGTGCAGCGCGATCTGGCCATGCTGCGCGACAATGCCGAGGTGATCTACCGCGACCCGAACTCTTGGGCTGGCGGCAATCTCGAGGCCGATCTTACAATCGTTGAATTCGTCGATTACCGCTGCGGCTACTGCCGCCGCGCGCATGACGAAGTGGCCGAGCTTGTCGAATCGGATGGCAACATCCGCCTTGTGCTCAAGGAATTCCCGATCTTGGGAGAGCAATCCACCATGGCCTCGCAATTCGCCATCGCCGTGCGGCAGTTGCATGGGGATGACGCCTATAAATCCGCCCATGATGCGCTGATCACCCTGCGCGGCGATGTCACCCCCGAAACCCTCGCCCGTCTGGCCACCGATCTCGGCCACGATCCGGCGGCGCTTGCCCAGCAGATGCAAAAGCCCGAAGTGCAGGCCGTCATCGACGCCAACCACGCGCTTGGCGCCATGATGGAGATCAACGGCACCCCCACCTTCGTCATCGACGAAACCATGGTGCGCGGCTATGTGCCCCTGCAAGGCATGCAGCAGATCGTCGCCGGTCAACGCGAGGGTTGACCTTGGTCAACGCGAGGGTTGACCTTGGTCAACGCGCAGGCTGACCGCCCGCGCTACACCACGCCCCGCGCCGACAAAAAGTCCAGCACCGATTGCGCCGCCCGCAGGCCCGGTGCTGGCCCACCGCGCCCCAAGCGCTCCATCGTCAGCCGCATCGCCGCATGCTGCGCAGCCGCCCCCGCCTCCAGCACCTGCAACACCGCCGGCACGATCCGATCTTCCCGGCAGTCAGGCCCGATGAATTCAGGCACCACCCGTGTCTCCGACACCAGATTGACCAGCGTCACCGTGTCAATCAGTGCCGCCCGCCGCATCAGCCACAGCGTCAGCGGGTTCATGTCATAGGCAATCACCATCGGGCAATCATTCGCCGCCAGCTCAAGGCTCACCGTGCCCGAGGCCGCAATCGCCACATCGGCGGCGGCAAAGGCCGCGCGCTTGGTGGCCGCGTCCTGAATGATCTGCGGCGCAATCGCCCAATCGGCGGTCAGCTCCTGCACCAGACCCGACACCCCGCGCACCGTGGGCAGCGCCACCCGCGCATCGGGATGCACCGCACGGATCCCCGCCACCACCCGCCCCAGAACCGGGGCCAGCCGCGTCACCTCGCCCTTGCGCGACCCCGGCAGCGCCAGAACAAGCGGACCATGGCCGCGCATCCGCTCGGCCTCGGCCGCTGTTGCCAGCGGCTCTGCCACCACCGGATGGCCCACGAAATCGCAGCTCATTCCGGCGGCGGTCATATAGGGCGGCTCAAAGGGCAGCAGCGCCAGCACATGATCCACCACCCGTGCCATCTTCGCCGCCCGCCCCGGCCGCCACGCCCAGACCGAAGGCGCCACATAATGGATCACCGGCATCTCGGGCCGCGCCGCCTTCACGATGGCCGCCACCCGCAAGCAGAAATCCGGGCTGTCGATCGTCACCATGGCTTGCGCGCCCGAGGCCAGCATCGCCTCCGCCGCCTGCGCGATCCGGCGCTTGAGCGCAAAATACTTGGGCAGCACCTCGACCAGCCCCATCACCGACAGCTCTTCCATCGGGAACAGGCTTTCCAACCCTTCGGCCTGCATCATCGGCCCGCCGATGCCCGCAAAGCGCACCTCCGCCGACAGCTGCTTCAGCCCCGCCATCAGCGCAGCCCCCAGCCTGTCGCCCGAAGGCTCGCCCGCAATCAGGAAAAGCGTCAGCGCGCCCACAGGAACAGGCCCGCGTCTTGCGCAGCCGCGATCATCGCGGCACGGTCAAGGCAGATCACGCCCCCCGCCTGCCAGACGATGCCGCCCAACCCCGCCTCGGCCACCCGGGCCACGGTTTCGGGGCCAAGGGTCGGCAGATCCACCCGCATATCCTGCCCGGGCTTCGGGGCCTTGTAGAAGATCCCGCGCGTGGCCACAGGCCGCAGCCCCGCCGGCAGCGCCGCCACCCCGCGCAACAGCGCATCGGTGCCGGGCAAAGCCTCGACCCCAAGGCACAGGCCCTGCGCCACCACGCAGCCCTGCCCCACATCCACCGCGCCCAAAGCCTGCACGATCTGCGCGGCCCGCGCGGCATCGGCCTCATCCTGCGGCGCGGGCGTGCCGCACAGCACACCTGCCCCCGGCACCAAATCCGGCGCAATCTCGGCGGTGCCCTGCACCGCAAAGCCCGCCTCTTCAAACAGCCCGATCACCGCGCGCAAGGTGGCATCATCACCTTGGGCCATCGCCGCCATCAAGCGCGGCACCAATTGCGCCGTGCCTGCATCGAACAGCGCCGGGTCCAGCCTTGGCCGCTGCACCGCGCCCGCAAAAGTCACCGATGTGACCCCCGCATCCTCCAGCGCGTGAAAGAACGGCACCAGACGCTCCACCCGGAACAGCTGATCCACCGCCAGCCCTTCGGGGTGAAAGCCGTCCAGCGCACAGACCAAAGGCGCCTCCAGCGCACCCGCCACCGCAGCCGGCAAGCGGCCAGCCCCGGCGATGATCGCAGTCCGGCTCATTTCGGTGTCAGAAAGCTGCGGTCGCTGGCCGACAGGATGAAATCGGTCATCTCGCGCACATGCGCGCTTTCCGTCTCATCCGCCAAACGCCGCGCCCGATCAAGGAAAGACCCTTCCCCCTGCGCCAGCATCTGATACCCGGCCCGCAGCGCGGTGATCTCGGCCCGCTCCACCCCGCGGCGCTTCAGCCCCACAAGGTTCAGCCCGTCCAGCACGCCGCGCGGCCCTTGCACCAAGCCATGCGGCAGCACATCATTCGTCACCATGGTGACCGCCCCGATGATCGCGCCGCGCCCCACGCGCACCCATTGATGCACGCCCGACAGGCCCCCCACGATGACATCATCGCCAATCTGGCAATGCCCGGCAATCGCCGCCTGATTGGCCAGCACCACCCGGTTGCCCACCACCGCATCATGCCCGACATGGGCGCCGGTCATCAGCAGGCAATCGTCGCCCACCCGCGTGACGCCGCCACCGCCTTCGGTGCCGGTGTTCAGCGTCGCGCCTTCGCGAATCTTGCACCGCGCGCCCACGATCAACCGCGTGCGCTCGCCCTTGAACTTCAGATCCTGCGGCACCTCGCCCACGCAGGCAAAGGAATAGATGACGGTGCCGTCCCCCACCTCGGTCCAGCCCGTCACCACGCCATGCGGCTTGACCACCACCCCGGCGCCCAAGCGCACCTCGGGTCCGATCACGGCAAAAGGCCCCACCTCGGCCCCGGCCCCGATCACGGCCCCGGGTTCGACCACGGCCATCGGATGAATGCGGGCGCTCGGGTCAATGCTCATGCGTCAGGCCTTTTTCGGCACGTCGAACATCGCGGTGAACTCGGCCTCGCAGGCCAGCTCGTCGCCCACCATGGCGCGGCCTTCAAACTTCCACACCCGGCCGCCGCCGCGAAGGGCGCGCACATGCAGCTCCAGCACATCGCCCGGCACCACCTTGCGGCGGAATTTCACAGCATCAACGCCCATGAAAAACACATTCGCATTCTTGTCGACCAGATCCATCGACAAGCCTACCAGAATCCCGCTGGTTTGCGCCATGGCTTCGATGATCATCACACCCGGAAAAATCGGCGTGCCGGGAAAATGCCCCGTAAACTGCGGCTCGTTCATCGTCACGCATTTGATGCCGACGCAACTCTTGTTGATATGGATATCCACCACCTTGTCGACGAGCAGGAACGGATAGCGATGCGGCAGGATTCGCTGGATCAAGGCGATGTCTGCGCTCTGGCCCTCGGCGGCAGTCGCCGCATCCATTGAAGTCTCGGTCATTCACGGTCCCCGTCTTTTCCTTGCGCGCGCGTGGCACGACTGTTCAGGCTTTGCTAACAATTGAAACGCGCCAGAGCAAGGCGCAGAGCATCCGCTCAGGGTTGCACCGGCGCAGGCTCAGGCGCCTGTGGCACCTGTTCGGGCACCGGCCCTTGCGCCTCGCCGCCCTCTGGCGGCAGCGGCAAGGCCGCCCCGTCGCCCAGTTCCGCATCCAGCCGGGCAATCGCCTGATCGGTAATATCGATGCGGTCAAAGCTCAGGATCACCGCCGAACGGTCGATGATCGCCACCGCCCCCAGATCCTGCATCAAGGCCCCCAGAACCGGCACCGCCAGTTCAAAGAAACGCTGCTGCTCGGTGTCGCGCATCCGCGTCACGCTGCGGCTCTTCACCTCTTGCGCCACCCGCAGATCTTCCACCTTGGTGTCGAAATCCCGCGCCAGCGTTCTGAACTGCTCGGGCGGCAGAGCGGCCCGCTGGTCGGTCAAAGACCGCTCTTCTGCCTCCAGCGCCGCTTCCAGCCGACGGTTCTCGGCGATCAACTCGGCCGAGGCCGCCTCGATCCGCGCCAGAATCGCCCGTCCCATCTGCGAGTCTTCGAACAACCGCTCGCGGTCCAGCATCACCACGGATGAAAACGTTCCCGAAGGCCCATCCGTCGGCGCGGGCGTGGTCACTTGCGCCGCAAGCGGGGTGGCCATCGCCACCGCAGCCGCCATCAGCGCACTGCGCAACCCCACCCCAGCACCGCCACCGCGCATCAGAACCGCGTCGAAATCGTCAGGTCGAAGTTCTGTTCTTTGTCGTAGTCTTCTTTCTTCAACGCACGCGAGAAGTTAAAGCGCAGCGGACCGATCGGCGCATCCCACAGCACCGAAACGCCCACCGCCGCCCGCGGGTTGAAACCGGTGTCGATCGGCGCGCCCAAGGCATCCACCACATCGCCCTTCAAACCCCAGACCGAACCCACGTCGAGAAACGCCCCGCCGCTCAGCCCATATTCCTCGGGCAGGCCGATCGGGAAATCCGCCTCGAAACGGGCCACGGCATAGAAGTTGCCGCCAAGCGCGTCCCCCGTCACAAGATCGCGCGGGCCGATGCCATTGCCTTCAAAGCCCCGCAGCTTGCCATTGCCGAAATAGCGCTCGGTCACCCGCGTGCTGTATCCGCTCAGCGGCGAAATCGCCCCGGCCTCGAAAATCGCGCGCAAGGTCACTTCCTCGCTCAGCACCTTGCGCTCGGCAAGCCCCTGAACTTCCGAGGAGATATACTTCGCATCGCCCCCCAGCCCGGCGAAATCCTGACTGAAGCGGAACACCACGCCCCGGTCCGGGCTCAGCCCACCCACGCGGGTGTCATAGCTATAGGTATAGCCCAAAGCCGAGGTGAACTCACCATCCCGCGCCGATTCTCTTCGCAGCGTCGGGTTGAGCTCTGTCTCCGGATCAATCGATCCGTCGCCATCCACGTCACGCCCACGATAATTCTTGATCGTGTTCTTCGACAGCCCATAGCGCACTTCCAACCGGCTCAATTCCCCCACCGGGAAAGACAGCGCGGTGCGCAGCCCCACATTGGCGGTGTCATAGATCGCGTTCTTCTGGTTGGTCAGGTTGTAGAACGCCCCCAGCGACAACGACAGATCGCGCCCCAGAAACGCGGGCTCGGTGATCGAGATCGACGAACTGGTGTCATCCGACCCCGACGAGATCGCAACCGAAAACGCCTGCCCCCGGCCAAGGAAGTTCGACTCCGAGAAGCCGATGTTGATGCCAACCCCGGCATCCACCCCATAGCTCGCGCCCAGCGACAAAGACCCGGTGGGCTGCTCTTCCACGTTCACATCCACGATCACCTGATCGCTGGCCGAACCCGGGCGTGCATCCACCTGCGCATCCGAGAAGAAGCCAAGCGCCCGGATGCGCTCTGCCGATTGCCGCACTTCACGCGGGTTGAAGGGGTCGCCTTCAGCGCTGCGGAACTGCCGCCGGATCACCTGATCCAGCGTCGTCGTGTTGCCCTCGATGTCGATGCGCTCCACAAAGACCCGCTCGCCGCGCACCAGCGCGAATTGCAGATCCAGCGTGCCGTCGCGGTCATTGCGGGTGATGCGCGGATCGACCCGCACAAAATTCAAACCCTTGCGCAGCGCCAGATTTTCCATCCGCGCGATGGTGTTTTCCACCACCAGCGGCGAATAGGGCACGCCCGACCGCACGCGGCTCAGATCGCCGAACTCGGCCGCATCCACCCCGTCCACTTCCGACACCGTGGTGATATTGCCAAAGCGGTACTGCCGCCCTTCGCGGATCGAAAAGCTCACAAAAACCGCGTCCCGCTCGCGCGAAACCTCACCCGATGCGTCAGAGACCTGCACATCGACATAGCCGCGCGCCAAATAGAAATCGCGCAGCAATTGCTTGTCCAGCTCCAGCCGCTCGGCCACAAAGGTGTCGCGCTGGATAAGGTTGCGCAGCAGCCCGGCCTGCTTGGTCTGCAAGACCTGCCGCAGACGGCGGTCGCTGAAGGCGCGGTTGCCCACAAAGGACAAACGCTCAATCTCGGTGACGCGGCCTTCGGTGATCTCGAAAGCCAGATCCACCCGCCCATTGCTGCGGCGGATCAACTTGGGCTCCACCGTCGCCGCAATCCGGCCCCGCGCCTGATAGGCCTCGGCAATCGCGGCGGCATCGGCTTCGGCCATGCTGGGCGAATAGACCCGGCGCTGCTGCGAACTGATGATCTGCGCCAGATCCTCATCCTTGATGCGGCGGTTGCCTTCAAAGTTGATCACGTTGACAATCGGGTATTCCTGCACCCGGATCACCAGCTGCGCCCCGCGCGGCTCGATCTCGACCGTCTCGAACAGGCCCGACCGCACCAAGCCCTGATAGGCGTCATTCAGCCCGGCCTGCGTCAGCGCCGTGCCGCGCCTGATTCCGGCAAAGCCAAGAATGGTGGCATTGTCGACCAGCTGATTGCCCTCGATCACCACCTGATTGAACGCATATTCCTGCGCAAAGGCGGGCATCAGGATCGACGCCGAAGCCGTTGCGGTGGAAAGGAAAAGCGCTGTCAGCAAACGCTTGCGCAAACGCGCCCCGTCACGCGAGGCTTTCGCCGCGGCACCCGCTGTATCGTGCATGACAACGCCCCATCTTCAACAATCTGTTGTGTCTTCACTAGCGGGAAGCACCGGAGTTGTCAAAGCGTTGCGGGCAGGATTTCTTCCTGTGTTGGCGGGGCGTTGCACCTGTGCAGCAACCGGCGGGGCATGGCCGGGTTTCGCGCGCGCGAAACGCTCAATAGCCCAGGATCACGCTTCCCAAAAACGCACCCGCCAGCAATCCCGCGACGACGGTGCCCAAGCTGAAAATCCGGTCCGCGTTCAGCCAGACCAGAAACGACAAACCACGATACCCTTGAACCACCAGCTTCATGGCGCACTCCCCGACTGAACGCCTTCGGGATAGGCAGGGAATGCGGCCCGATTATGACCCTTTAGGGGCAGAACAGATCATTGGTCAGCGCAAACACCATCAGCGACAGCAGGAGCGCCAGCCCCCCCATCATCATCACCTGCAAGGCCCGGTCCGAAGGCGGCTTGCCAGCCACCGCTTCATAGGCGTGAAACACCAGATGCCCGCCATCCAGCACCGGGATCGGAAACAGGTTCATCAAACCCACCGCCACCGACAGCATTGCGATGAAAAAGATAAAGCTTTCCGCCCCTTGGCTCGCCGCCGCGCCCGAGCTTTCGGCAATCCCGATCGGCCCGCGCAGGTTGCAGCTGGAAATCGCGCCCGTCACCATATGATACAGGCCCGACAAAGACGTGGTGGCAATCGTCCATGTCTGGCGCGCGCCAATCTCCACCGCTTCCAGCGGGCCGGGCGTGCGCACCACCGGTTCAAAGCCGATGCCCCCCGTCAACCCGATCAGCCAGCGCGTCTCAAAGCCGCCGCCCTGCCGCGGAATGTCCATCCGCCGTGGCGTCAGCGTCGCCTCGAACACCTCGCCCCCGCGCCAGACCGTCAGCCGCAGATCCTGCCCGTCCGACTCTCCGACGATGCTGCGCAATTCGGAAAAGGCCGCAATCTCGGTGCCATCCACTGCAAGGATCACATCGCCCGCCCGCAGCCCGGCATCAAAGGCCGCCGTCTGCGGCTGCACGCCGCCTGCCAGCGGCGGAAAGGGATAAGGCCCGTCAAAGGCCACCCGCGCGCCCGCGCGCTCCACCACATAAGGCACCGTCTCGGCCGGGCTCAGCCCCTCGGCCACCGCCACCAGCGCGGCCAGATCCGGCGTCGGCTGTCCTGCCAACTCCAGCACCCGGTCCCCCGCCTGCAAGGTCTGTCCTTCAAAGGGCAGCGCGGGCACCTGCCCCACCACCGCCTCTTCGGTCGCCACGCCGCGCACCAGCACCATGCCGGCAAAGATCACCAGCGCCATGGCAAAATTGAACGCAGGCCCCGCCGCCACTGTCAGCGCCCGCGCCCACAAGGGCGCACCATGCATGGTCCGCCGCCGCTCGGCGGCGGAAAGCCCGCTGATCGCCGCCCCATCCTTGCCCGAGGCCGCGTTGGAATCGCCTAGGAATTTCACGTAACCGCCAAAGGGCAGCGCCGCCACCTGCCAGCGCGTCCCCCGGCTGTCCACCCGCGAAAACAGGATCGGCCCAAAGCCAAGGCTGAACACCTCGGCATGAATGCCCGTCCAGCGTCCCACGATGTAATGGCCGTATTCATGCACCGCCACGATGATCGACAGCGCCACCACAAAGGCGATCACCGTCCAGACAAGGCCACCAAAGCTGGGAACAAGACCAATCAGATCCAAGGGCTATCCTTCGTGTCACCGCCCCGCGGGGCATGGGTTGCAGTCTCAGCGCCGCGCCGCAAGCGCAGTGGCGGCCTCACCGGCCCGCACGCGCGCAAGATGGTCTGCGCCAAGGATGTCCTCAAGGGTCATCGCGTCGCTTTCAAGGCACATCTCCGGCATTACCCGGGCAAGCGTGTCTTCCACCACCCCCGCCATGTCCATGAACCCGATGCGCCCCTCCAGAAAGCGGTCCAGCGCAATCTCTTTGCTGGCATTGAACACCGCCCCCGCCAGCCCGCGCTGCGCCATCACCGCGCGGCACAGCCGCAGCGCCGGATAGCGCGCCAGATCCGGCGCCCGAAAGCTCAGCGTGGCGATCTGCGCCAGATCCAGCCGCGCCACCGGCAGCGGCGCGCGCTGGGGCCAGTTCAGCGCATAGCCGATGGAATGGCGCATGTCAGGCGCGCCCAGATGCGCCATGATCGCGCCATCCTGATATCCCACCAGCGAATGGATCAGGCTTTCGGGGTGGATGATCACCTCGATCTGATCGGGGTCCACGCCGAAAAACTCGCGCGTTTCAATCACTTCCAGCGCCTTGTTGAACATCGACGCCGAATCGATGGTGATGCGCTGCCCCATCGCCCAATTCGGATGCGCCAAGGCCTCAGCCACCGTGGCCCGCGCCAGCTGCTCCAGCGGCCAGTCGCGCAAAGCGCCCCCTGACGCCGTCAGGATGATCCGCTCGACCGCGCCGATGTCTTCGCCCACCAGCGCCTGAAAGATCGCCGAATGCTCCGAATCCACCGGCAGGATGCGCGCGCCATGCGCGGCGGCGGTGGCCATCAACAGCGGCCCCGCCGTGACCAGACTTTCCTTGTTCGCCAGCGCAAGGCATCCCCCGTGGCGCAGCGCGCGCAACCCCGGCACCAGCCCCGCCGCGCCCACGATGGCGCTCATCACCCAATCGGCGGGGCGGTCGGCGGCTTCGGCAATCGCCGCGTCTCCTGCTGCCACCGCAATCCCGCTGCCCGCCAGCGCCGCGCGCAAGGCGGGCAGGCAGCTTTCATCCGCGCAAACCGCCACCTCGGCCCGCAAGGTCCGCGCCATCTCGGCCAGCCGCGCCACATTGCGCCCGCCCGTCAGCGCCACGGTGCGAAAGGCCGCAGGCCCGCCCGCCCGGCAGATCAGGTCATAGGTGCTTTCCCCCACCGATCCGGTGGCGCCAAAGATCGAGATGCTGCGCATGATCCTTATCCCCCCAGCGGCGCGGGCATCGGCAAAGAGGTGAACAGCCCCAGCAGCATGATCAGCACCACCGCCCCGATCATCGCGTCAAACCGGTCCAGAAAACCACCATGGCCGGGGATCAGGCTGGAACTGTCCTTCACCCCCGACCGCCGCTTGATCCAGCTTTCGGCAATATCGCCCAATTGCCCGGCAAAGGCCACGAACGGCGCCAGCACCACCGCAAGCCAAGGCGCATAGCCCGCCGCCACGAAGATCAGCGACACGACAACCGCCCCAACCCAGCCCGCCACGGTGCCGGACCACGTCTTTTTCGGGCTGATCGCGGGCCAGAACTTCGGCCCGCCCATGATCCGCCCCACGAAATAGCCCATCACATCCGACACGATCACGATGGTCACGATCCACAGGATCGCCGGAACCCCGGGCCCGCGCAGCTCGATCAGCCCATAGCCCGCCACCATGATCGCAATGCCGTACAGCGTGGCAATCCGCCGGTCCCGCCGCGGGGTCAGCGCCAACGCCAGCCCCGGCAAGATCAAGAGCGTGCTGGCCAGATCATCGCGAAACAGCTCCGCCCCGGCCAGACAGGCCGCCGCCAGCAGACCCATCGCCACCGGCGTGCGCTTGCGCTCGGGCGCGGTCATATTGGCCAGTTCCCAATACATCACCCCGGTCAGCGCGATCACCAGCACTGAAAAAGGCAAGCCCCCCAGCCACAGCTCGCCCGCGCCCACCGCCAGCATGAAGGCCGCCGAAATCGCGCGCTTCTTCAAATCTCCCCAACGGGCAATCGCCTCGGTCATGCCGATACGACCCCGCCAAAGCGGCGTTCGCGGTTGCCAAAGCGCGCCACGATCTGCGCCAGTTCCGCAGGCGAGAAATCGGGCCAAAGCGTGGGGGTGAATTCATATTCGGCGTAAGCGGTCTGCCACAGCAGATAGTTGGACGTCCGCGTCTCGCCGCTGGTGCGGATCACCAGATCCGGGTCGGGCAGATCGGCCGTGTCCAGCCGCGCGCTGATCAGCGCATCCGTGATCGCCTCGGGCGCAAGCCGCCCTGCCGCCACATCCGCCGCCATCGCGCGCATCGCCCGGGTCAGCTCATCGCGGCCGCCGTAATTGATCGCCACCGTCAGGTTCAGCCGATTGAACGGCGCGGTGCGCGCCTCGATCCCGTCCATCAAGCGGCGCAGCTTGGGGTTCAGCGGCGTGCGGTCGCCGATAAAGCGCATCCGCACCCCTTCGGCCGCCAGCCTGTCCGCCTCGCGCTCTATATAGCGCGCGAAGATCGACATCAGCCCCACCACCTCTTCGGTGGACCGCTTCCAGTTCTCGGTGGAAAAGGCGTAGACCGTCAGCCAACGGATGCCCAGATCCGGCGCGCAGCGCACGATTTCCTTGACCCGCTCGGCCCCCTTGCGATGCCCCACCAGACGCGGCCAGCCGCGCTGCGTGGCCCACCGCCCGTTGCCATCCATGATGATGGCCACATGTTCCGCCGGACGGGCCTGCCCTTTCTGTGCCGTGTCGCGTAAAGCCAAGCCCTGTCCCTTTGTGCTCATTGTGCGCCGGGCCTGCCGCCCGCAACCAGACTTCCCTGCCCCGCCCCCTCCCGGGCAAGGCCGCAGGTCAGACCTGCATGATCTCGGCCTGCTTGCCCTCAAGCGTCTGGTCCACCAGCTTGATGTATTTGTCCGTCATCTCCTGCACCTCGGATTCCCAGAACTTGACGTCGTCTTCCGAAATGCCGTCCGCCTTGGCCTTCTTGATCTGGTCCATTCCGTCGCGGCGCAGGTTGCGCACCGCCACGCGCGCATTTTCCGCATAAGAGGCCGCGACCTTGGTCAGCTCCTTGCGGCGCTGTTCGTTGAGCTCGGGGATCGGCAACATGATGATGGTGCCGTTGGTCTGCGGGTTGATGCCCAGCCCGGATTCGCGGATCGCCTTTTCCACCTTGTTGACCATGCCCTTGTCCCAGACATTGATCGTCACCATCCGCGGTTCAGGCACGTTGACGGTGCCCAGCTGGTTGATCGGCGTCATCTGGCCATAGGCATCCACCTGAATGGGTTCCAGCATGGAGCCCGAGGCCCGGCCCGTGCGCAAAGACGCAAATTCCGTGCGCAGCGCGTTGATGGCGCCGTCCATGCGGCGCGCCAGATCCTCGGTGTCCAGTTCGAAATCGTCAGCCATCGGTTCGTCCCTTCGTCAGCGCCCGGGCCAAGCAACCGGCCCGGCAGGCGTTTTTCTGTTCTATATGCGAAGCGGGCGCAGGGGTATAGCCCCGCGCGCCCCCCGCCGCCGGATCAGTCGTGCACGATGGTATAGGTGCCACGCCCGGCCATGATGCCTTTGAACCCGCCGGGCTCGGACAAAGCAAAGACCACCAGCGGCATCCGGTTGTCGCGGCACAGCGCAATCGCGCTTGCGTCCATCACCTTGAGATTGCGCTGCAACACATCATCATAGGTGATGTCGCCATAGCGTTTGGCATCGGGGTTCAGCTTGGGATCGCTGTCATAGATGCCATCCACATTCTTGCCCATGAAGATCGCCTCGCAGGCCATTTCACTGGCGCGCAGCGCCGCCGCCGTATCGGTGGTGAAATAGGGGTTGCCGGTGCCCGCCGCGAAAATGCAGACCCGCTTTTTCTCAAGATGGCGCACGGCGCGGCGACGGATATAGGGCTCGCAGACCTGATCCATCGGGATCGCGCTGATCACCCGGGTGTAGACCCCCAGCGATTCGAGCGCGGCCTGCATCGCCAGCGCGTTCATCACCGTGGCCAGCATCCCCATGTAATCGGCGGTGGTGCGCTCCATCCCTTGGGCCGAGCCTTGCAGCCCGCGGAAGATATTGCCCCCGCCGATCACCATGCAGATCTCGACCCCCAGATCATGCACCGCCTTGATCTCGCGCGCGACCCGTTCCACCGTGGGCGGGTGCAGACCATAGGCCTGATCTCCCATCAGCGCCTCACCCGAGATTTTCAGCATGACGCGGTTGTATTTCACGCCGCTTTCCTGGGCCGCTGGGGTCATGGGCTTTCCTTCGTGTGGTTCTTTTGCGATTGGACTGCCGCGCAAAATGTCGCAAAACGGCGGCGGGTTCAACCTGTGACGAGCGTCGGTGCGGGGGGTTTCACACCCCCCGCGCCCCCCGTGGGATATTTCTGAACAGATGACATGGATTGCCAAGCTTTCCCGCGACGCACCGGTGCTGATCGCCGGGCCCACCGCCAGCGGCAAGTCGGCGCTGGCGCTGGAGCTTGCGGCGCGCGACGGGCGGCGCATCGTGAATGCGGATGCCTTGCAGGTCTATGGCTGCTGGCGGCTTTTGACGGCGCGGCCATCGGTTGCCGATGAGGCGGCGGCGCCGCATCTGCTCTATGGCCATGTCGGGCGCGATCAGCC
This sequence comes from Pseudorhodobacter sp. MZDSW-24AT, assembly GCF_002794355.1. Taxonomy (GTDB): domain Bacteria; phylum Pseudomonadota; class Alphaproteobacteria; order Rhodobacterales; family Rhodobacteraceae; genus Pseudotabrizicola. The sequence continues at coordinate 321,536 of NZ_PGOI01000002.1, forward strand.
CTATTCGGTGGGCCATTGGCTGCGCGAGCTGCGCGAGGTGCTGGACCAGCCGGTGGTGATCGTGGGCGGGACCGGGCTTTACTTTCTGGCGCTGACCGAAGGGCTGGCCGAGGTGCCCGAGATCCCGGCAGAAGTGCGCGCGGCCGGAGATGCGCTGCGCGCGGCCGATCTGCCCGCCATGGTGGCCGCGCTGGATGCCGCCACCGCCCGGCGCATCGATCTGGCCAATCCGGCCCGCGTGCAGCGCGCCTGGGAGGTGTTGCAGGCCACCGGACGCGGCCTTGCCGCCTGGCAGGCCGACACGCCCGCCCCGCTGATCCCGCGCGCCAAGGCCGAGGCGGTGGTGCTGCGCCCCGATGTGGCCTGGCTCAATGCCCGCATCGACCGCCGCTTCGACCAGATGATGGATCAGGGCGCGCTGGAGGAGGCCCGCGCCGAAGCGCCCTTCTGGCAGCCCGAACGCCCGTCGGCCCGCGCCATCGGCGCGCCCGAGCTGATCGCGCATCTGCGCGGCGATCTGACGCGCGCGCAAGCCATTGCCGCCGCCAAGCTTGCCAGCCGCCAATATGCCAAGCGCCAGCGCACCTGGATGCGCAACCGCATGCGGGACTGGACCGCGCTGGCGTTGCCCTGAACCGGACGGCGCGGCAAGTTATCCACAGGGGCACCTCGGAACTGTGGAGAAAGTCATAATTTTGCTTGGGTTGCCTGCGATGGGCTGCTTATCTCCTCGCAGTCCCAAACGAACAGATGCCATGAACACCTCTCGCGCCCTGTCCCAATTGCGTGTCACTGCCATCCCGAGACTGGCCGCGGGCGGCCGCTGGCGGGTGGAGGCGATGCGTGCGATCTCGGAACCCATGCTGCTGTGGTTCACCAAAGGGCAAGGCCGCATCACCATTGCCGGTGTGACCCGGGGCTATACTGCACATAATGCGGTGTTCATCCCGCCCGGCGTCATGCATGGCTTCGAGGTCGGGCCGCAGGTGTTTGGCACCGCGGTCTTCTTCGGGCGTGACACCGATGTGACCCTGCCCGAAACGGCGCAGCACCTGCGAATCCGCGAGGTGCACGCCCAGCAAGAGGTCAATGTGATCCTTGATTCGCTCCAGCGCGAGATGGAAAGCGACATTCCCGCCCATGACCGGGCCACACGGCATTACCTTGGGCTGCTCGGCGTCTGGCTGGAACGGCAGGCGGTCAAGGCCGCGCCGGAAACCCCCAAACCCGATGCGGCCCGCCGTCTGGTCGCGCGCTACACCGCGCTGATGGAGCAAGAGTTCCGCAAGGGCACCGGGGTCGGCGCCTTCGCCGCCGCGCTCGGCGTCACCCCCACCCATCTCACCCGCTGCTGCCGCATCGCCTGTGGCCGCTCGGCCATCGAAGTGCTGCAAGACCGCCGGATCTTCGAAGCCCGCCGCCTCTTGGCCGAAACCAAACTGCCCGTCGCCCGCATCGGCGAGGCGCTTGGCTTTGCCTCTCCCGCCTATTTCACCCGGTCCTTCCAGCACCTCACCGGGCGCTCTCCCACCGCCTTCCGCCGGGAAATCTGAAGCAAATCCTTGATTTTTGCCGCGAATTTTCCCGTTTTGCGGGAAAAAATTCTGTGCAGCGGTCGACACCATGTCGTTTTTGCGCCACAAAGAGACGACTCCGGGCGTTGACGCGGAGCCTAAAGTGAGGCGCAATGGGCCCAATGCCCCGGTGCATCACAATGCGCGCCGGGCAACACAAGACTGGACGTGCCCCGCTTCGGCCCAGTCCGGCGCAGTCGTGCAAAACGAAATCAAGATGGCATGACCATCAGGGAGACAAGAGATGACCGACACCACCCGAGCCCTGCATCCGGCCGCCCCCATGCTCGCGCGTGAGGCGCAAGCGGGCAAGCTCAGCCGCCGCGAATTCCTCTCGCGCGCCACCGCGCTCGGCGTCACCGCGCCCGCCGCTTATGCGCTTCTGGGCCTCGAGGCGCCGGTTCAGGCACAGGCCGCCGCCACGGGCGGCATCCTGCGCGTCGGCATGGAGGTGAAGGCGCAGAAAGACCCGCGCACCGCCGACTGGCCGCATATCGCCAATGTCTATCGCGGCTGGCTGGAATATCTCGTGCAATACAACCCCGATGGCAGCTTCGAAGGCCGCCTGTTGGAAAGCTGGGAAGCGAACGAGGATGCAACCCAATACACGCTGAAGGTGCGCCCCGGCGTGACCTGGAACAACGGCGATGCCTTCACCGCCGATGACGTGCTGCGCATGTTCACCCGCTGGACCGACGGCTCGGTCGAAGGCAATGCCATGGCCTCGCGCTTCCTTGGGCTTGTCGATGAAAACACCAAATCGCTGCGCGACGGCGCGGTGGTCAAGGTCGATGACATGACGGTGCAACTGGTGATGTCGATGTCCGACGTGGCCGTTATCGCCAACCTCGCCGATTATCCTGCCGCCGTGACCCATGCGTCTTACGTCGACGGCTCCGATCCTTCGGCCAACCCGATCGGCACCGGCCCCTATCTCCCGCGTGAGGTTTCGGTGGGCCAGCGCGCCATCCTTGCCCGCAACACCGACCACACATGGTGGGGCGGCACCGTTCCGCTCGATGAAATCCATTACATCGATTTCGGCACCGACCCCGCCGCCATGGTCGCCCTCGCCGGCTCCGACGAGATCGACTGCAATTACGAATCCACCGGCGAATTCATCGATGTGCTCGATGGTCTGGGCTGGAACAAGCTCGAAGCCGTCACCGCCTCCACCATCGTGATGCGGATGAACTCGGCCAATGGCGATCTCTACAAGGACAAGGCGGTTCGTCAGGCCATCCAGAAGGCGGTCGATCCGGCGGTCATTCTGGAACTGGGCTACAACGGCCTTGGCACCACGGCAGAAAACCACCACGCCTGCCCGGTCCACCCGGAATATGCCGAAATCCCCAAGCAGACGATCGATCCCGCGGGTCTGCGCCCTGCGCTCGAAGCCGCTGGCCTTGCCGATACCGAATTCGAGCTGATCTCGCTCGACGATGGCTGGGAAGCCGCCTCCACCGATGCTGTCGCCGCGCAACTGCGCGATGCGGGCGCCAATATCAAGCGCACCGTGATGCCGGGCTCCACCTTCTGGAACGACTGGCAGAAATATCCTTTCTCCTCTACCACCTGGAACCACCGCCCGCTGGCCGTGCAGAACATGAGCCTTGCCTATACCTCCACCGGGTCTTGGAACGAAACCGGCATGGCCAATGCCGAGTTTGACGCGGCGATGACCCAAGCGCTTTCGCTCGCCGATGCCGATGCCCGGCGCGAGGTGATGGTGACGCTGCAAACCATCCTGCAGGACGAAGGCTATATCATCCAGCCGTTCTGGCGCTCGCTCTACCGCCATGCCCGCGCCGGGGTGAACATCGACATGCACCCGTCGTTTGAACACCACCATTACAAATGGTCGCTGGCCTGATCCGGCCTGCCGGGGCTGCGGCATCGCCGCCGCCCCGGCGCTCCTCCCGCCGCCGCTCTTGACGCCCCCACCCTTCGCCGCCGCCGCAAGGGAAGGAATCCCCCATGCTCCCGTTTCTCCTGCGCCGGGTCGGCGTGATGTTCCTGACGGCCCTGACGCTCAGCTTCATCGTCTTCTGCCTCACCAATCTCGCGCCCAACCTTGAAAAGCTCGCCCGCACCGAAGGCTCGGTCCGCATGTCGGATGAGGCGGTGGACTCCTGGATCGAGAACAACGGCCATGGCGGCGCCATGGTGATGCGCTATGGCCAATGGCTGGGCGTGGTGCCGGGCTGGGTCCGCACCGATGCCCAAGGCGTGACCCGCGGCCGCTGCATCCAAGGCACGCTCACCGCCGAAACCGCGCCGCGCTTCTGTGGCATCCTGCAAGGCAATTGGGGCACCTCCACCGTGTTCCGCGAACCCGTCAGCAAGACCGTCACCGAAAAGCTTGCCGCCACCGGCTGGCTGATGCTCTGGGTGATGCTGGTCATGGTGCCGGTCTCGCTCCTCATCGGGGTGCTCTCGGGCATGCGCGAAGGCAGCCGCACCGACCGGGTGCTCTCCACCTTCGCCATCGCCACCACCGCAACCCCGGAATATGTCTCGGGCGTGATCCTCGTGGTGATCTTCGCCTCGGCCACCACCGGCCTCTCGCCGCTCCTCGCCGAATGGGGCTGGATTGAGGGGCGCACACTCTTTCTGGGCACCGCCACCTCCGCCATCGACCAGATCACCTTCTGGAACTTCGCCCTGCCGGTGATGACCATTGCGCTCTACGGCATCGGCTATATCGCCCGCATGACCCGCGCCTCCATGACCGAGGTGATGACCCAGCAATACATCCGCACCGCGCGGCTCAAGGGCGTCTCCTTCCCGCAAGTGATCCTCAAACACGCGCTGCGCAACGCGCTGATCGCGCCGTTCACCGTCATCATGCTGCAATTCCCTTGGCTGCTGAACGGTGTCGTGATCGTGGAAACCCTGTTCAATTACAAAGGCTTCGGCTGGACGCTGGTGCAAGCCGCCGGCAACAATGACATCCAGCTTCTGCTTGCCTGTTCCGTCGTCGCCGTTTTCGTCGTGCTGGTCACCCAGCTCATTTCCGACGTCGGCTATGTGTTCCTGAACCCCCGTATCCGGCTGAGCTAAGGACGCACCCATGGACTCTCTCTCCTGGCCCCTGATTTTCGCCAAGATGGCCGTGCAGTTCTGGCCGGTCTGGGCCGCGCTGATCGTCACCGTGGCGCTCTCGCTCCACTTCCGCCGCCGCCTCGGGCTGTATGGCAAGCTGTTTGACTCGACCGTCGGCATCCTCGGCTTTGTCATCGTGATGTTCTGGGTCTTCACCGCGATCTTTGCCGATCTCATCATCACCTTCGACCCGCTGGCGCAGATCTCTCAGATGAAGAACGTCAGCCCCGGCACCCCGGTGCCGGGCAGCGATGCGTGGTATCTTCTTGGCGGCGATCACCTCGCGCGCGATGTCTTCTCCCGGGTGGTGATGGGCGCGCGCCGCGTGCTCACGATCGCCCCCGCCGCCACTGTCATCGCCTTCATGGTCGGCATCACCCTCGGCCTGCCGGCTGGCTATTTCGGCGGCAAGCTCGACACCGGGCTCAGCTTCATCGCCAATCTGGTGCTGGCCTTCCCGGTGATCTTGCTGTTCTACCTGCTCGTCACGCCGGAAATCCGCCAGACCGGGGTGCCGGTGGTGCTGGCCGCCATCCTCTTTCTGTTCCCGGTCATCTTCGTCTCGGTGCTCTTGAACAGCCGCTATTTCACCACCCCCGCCAAGCGCAACCTCTATGTCGGCGTGGCCCTCGCCCTCGGGCTCTGGGCCTATTCCGGCCTTGCCTTCAACGCCGATCCCACCGGCCTGTGGTCCATGGACCCCAACCTGCTGAACGTCTTCGTCTCGGTGGTCTTCGTCAACGCCCCCACCGTGTTCCGCATCGTGCGCGGCATCGTGATGGATCTGAAATCCCGCGATTACGTCGCCGCAGGCCAAACCCGGGGCGAAGGCCCGTGGTATATCATGCTGTGGGAAATCCTGCCCAACGCCCGCGGGCCGCTGATCGTCGATTTCTGCCTGCGCATCGGCTATACCACCATCCTTCTCGGCACGCTGGGCTTCTTCGGCCTCGGCGTCTCCCCTGAATCCCCCGACTGGGGCAGCACCATTGATGATGGCCGCCGCCTCCTGTCGATCTACCCCCACCCCGCCGTCGTCCCCGCCCTCGCGCTCATGAGCCTCGTCCTCGGCCTCAACCTCCTCGCCGATGGCTTGCGCGAAGAATCGATGCGCGATTGACCCATGCCAAAGGCCGCCCGCGTTCATCTGTTCATAAATATCCCACGGGGGTCCGGGGGTGTGAAACCCCCGGTCCCGACCTTTCCCAAAGGAACCGCGCCATGACCGACTGGGACCCGTCCAAACCCATCCTCGAGATCGAGAACCTCTCGATCTCCTTCTTCACCCGCACCCGCGAAATCCCGGCGGTGATGGATTTTTCCTGCAGCGTGATGCCGGGCGAGGCGATGGGGCTGGTGGGCGAATCCGGCTGCGGCAAATCCACGGTGGCGCTGGCGGTGATGCGCGATCTGGGCCGCACGGGCCGCATCACCGGCGGCCACATCCGCTTCAAGGGCCGCGATCTCACCACCCTGACCGAGGAAGAGCTGCGCCACATCCGCGGCTCGGAAATCGCGATGATCTATCAAGAACCCATGGCCTCGCTGAACCCGGCCATGCGCATCGGCGACCAGCTCGCCGAAGTGCCGATGCTGCATCAGGGCATGGCGCGGGCCGAGGCGCTCAAACGCGCGCGCGAGATCGTCGCCGATGTCCGCCTCCCCGATCCCGACCGCATCCTGCGCGCCTATCCGCATCAGCTCTCGGGGGGCCAGCAGCAGCGCATCGTGATCGCCATGGCGCTGATGGCCAAGCCGGCGCTCTTGATCCTGGATGAGCCCACCACCGCGCTCGATGTCACCGTCGAGGCAGGCATCGTCGATCTGGTGAAAGAACTGGGCGAGAAATACGGCACCTCGATGCTGTTCATCTCGCACAACCTCGGCCTCATCCTTGATGTCTGCGACCGGCTCTGCGTGATGTATTCCGGCGAGGCGGTGGAAACCGGCACCGTGCACGAGGTCTTCGACCAGATGCGCCACCCCTATACGCAGGCGCTGTTCCGCTCGATCCCGCTGCCCGGTGCCGACAAGAACGCAAGCCCCCTGATCGCCATTCCCGGCAACTTCCCCTTGCCGCATGAGCGCCCCCCCGGCTGCAACTTTGGTCCGCGCTGCGATTACTTCCGCGACGGGTTCTGCAATGCCACCGAGGTGCCGATGGAAGCGGTCCCCGGCCATGACCGCCACGCCACCCGCTGCCTGCGCTGGCCCGAAATCGACTGGAACGCCCCGCCCAAGATCGGGCGCGTCACCGAAAAACGGCCACCCGGGCGGCTGGTCCTCAAGATGGAGGATCTCAAGAAATATTACGAAGTCTCCTCCGGCGCCTTTGGCGGTGGGGCGGAAAAGGTGGTCAAGGCCAACGAATCCCTCTCCTTTGAAGCGCATGAAAACGAAACGCTGGCCATCGTGGGCGAATCCGGCTGCGGCAAGTCCACCTTCGCCAAGGTGCTGATGGGGCTGGAAACCGCCACCAGCGGCTCGATCATGCTGTTTGACGAAAACGTGCAGGACACGCCGATTCAGGCCCGCAACACCGATACGGTCTCCAAACTGCAAATGGTGTTCCAAAACCCCTTCGACACCCTGAACCCCTCGATGACCGTGGGCCGTCAGATCATCCGCGCGCTGGAGATTTTCCAGAAAGGCAATTCCGATGCCGAGCGCGAAGAGATGATGCTCCACCTGCTCGACATGGTGAAACTGCCGCGCGCCTTTGCCGAACGCATGCCGCGCCAGCTTTCGGGCGGGCAGAAACAGCGCGTCGGCATCGCCCGCGCCTTTGCGGGCGGCGCCAAGGTGGTGGTGGCCGATGAACCGGTCTCGGCCCTCGACGTCTCGGTGCAGGCGGCGGTGACTGATCTTCTGATGGACATTCAGCGCGAAAACCACACCACGCTTTTGTTCATCAGCCATGACCTCAGCATCGTGCGCTATCTCAGCGACCGGGTGATGGTGATGTATCTGGGCCATGTCGTGGAACTGGGCACCACCGATCAGGTCTTCGCTCCGCCCTATCACCCCTATACCGAGGCGCTGCTGTCGGCCGTGCCCATCGCCGACACCCGCGTGAAAAAGCGCCGCATCGTGCTGGAAGGCGACATTCCCTCCGCGATGAATCCGCCACCCGGCTGCCCTTTCCAGACGCGCTGCCGCTGGAAGCGGCTGGTCCCCGACGCCAAATGCGAAACCCAGATGCCGCCCGTAAAGGTCCTCGCGGGGGGGCATCAGATCAAATGTCACCTGACCGACGCGCAATTGGCGCAGATGGAACCGGTGCTCACGCGCGTCACCGACAGCGCGGGCGGAACCGGCGGCGCCTCCGGCGGGAGTATTTAAGAAAGGTGCAATGGCAAAGGGCGCCTAGGCCCTTTGGTCAGCCTTTGACAGCGGCAACCGGCAACAGCGCAGTGGCGATGCGGCGGCCTTCGGACAACAGCACATTATAAGTGCGGCAGGCGGCGGGGGAATTCATCACCTCGACCCCGATGCCCGCCGCTTCCATCGCGGCACGAAAGGCCGCGGGTGGATGCGCGATCTCGGCCCCGGTGCCCACGAACAGCACGTCAATCCGCCCGGCCAGCGAGAGCGGGGTTTCCGTGTCGTCAAACCCGCCCCACAGCCCGGCATCCCAAGGCGTGATCAGGCAGGCGCCCCGCAGAACATGCCCGCCCACCCGGAAAAAGCCGGGGCCATAGCCATCGATCGGCTTTGCGGTGCCATAGCTGATTTCCGTCAGGCGCATGGCATCACGCGTCGATATTGGCGAAATCGTCGGGCGTGCCGGTCTTTGGCTTTTCCGTGCGGTCAAGCCCGATCATCAGCACCAGATTCTTGGCCATATAGACCGAGGAATAGGTGCCGATCACGATGCCGAAGGTGATGGCAAAGACGAAGCCGCGGATCACGTCGCCGCCAAAGATCAGCATGGCGATCAGCGCGATCAGCGTGGTGCCCGTGGTCATCAAGGTGCGGCTCAGCGTTTCATTGGCCGACAGGTTCATCACATCGCGCAAGGGCATCGTCTTGTATTTGATCAGGTTCTCGCGCAGGCGGTCAAAGATCACCACGGTGTCGTTGATCGAATAGCCCAGAATCGTCAGCAGCGCCGCCACGATGGCCAGATCGAACTTGATCTGGAACAGCGCAAACACCCCAATGGTGAGGATGATGTCATGCACCAGCGCTGCGACGGCCCCAACCGCATATTGCCACTCAAAGCGCAGCCAGATGTAAACGAGGATCGCCCCCGAAGCGCCCAGCACCGCCAAGACCGCGCTCCAGATCAGCTCGCCCGAGACCTTGGGCCCCACCGATTCCACCGAAGGAAAGGTGATCGACGGGTCCACGCCTTGCAGCGCCGCCTCCACCTGCGCGATGGTTTCCGGCGTCACCGCTTCCGCACCATCTTGTGCCGCGATGCGCACCTGCGCCACGAATTGATCCTCCGCGAAAGTGGGGTCGAACACTTCGGTGATCGCCACATCGCCCAGTTCCAGCCCGGTCAGCGCCTGACGATAGGCCGCCACATCCACCGGCTGGTTGCTTTCGGTGCGGATGGTGGTGCCGCCTTGAAAATCGATCCCGAAGTTCAGCCCCATCACCGCCCAAAGCGCGATCGAGGCCAGCATCATGATGCAGGACCCGATCAGCATCGGCCATTGATAGGCAAAGAAGTTGATATTGGTGTGCTCAGGCGCAAGCCGCAGACGAAAAGCCATGGGTGTCTCCCTTACACGACAATGGTCTTGGGCCGGCGCCAGCCGATCCAGAGTTCCACCAGCACCCGCGTCACGAAGAGGGCAGTGAAGACCGAGGTCAGAATGCCGATCCCCAGCGTGATCGCAAAGCCGCGCACCGGGCCAGAGCCCACGGCGAACAGCACGGTGGCGGTGATGAAGGTGGTGATATTGGCATCCACAATCGCCGACAGCGCCTTTTCATAGCCAAGCTGGATCGCCCGGCCCGGCACCTTGGCATTGCGCAATTCCTCGCGGATGCGTTCAAACACCAGCACATTGGCATCCACCGCCATGCCGATGGTCAGCACGATCCCGGCGATGCCCGGCAAGGTCAGCGTGCCGCCGATGGTGGAGAGCGCGCCAAACAGCAGCGCCACGTTGATCCCCAGCGCCACGGTGGCAAAGACGCCAAACAGCCCGTAGCTTGCGATCATCAGCACCAGCACCGCCGCCATGGCGATCACCGCCGCGGTCTGGCCCGCATCGATGCTGTCCTGCCCCAGTTCCGGGCCAATCGTGCGCTCTTCCAGAAAGGTCAGCTCCGCCGGCAACGCGCCCGCGCGCAACAGCACCGCAAGCTCGGTGCTGTCTTCCACCGAGAAGGACCCGGTGATGATCCCCGACCCGCCCGGAATATGGCTTTGGATCACCGGGGCGGAAATCACCTCGGAATCCAGCACGATGGCAAAGGGGGCACCGATGTTGGCGGCGGTGTAATCGCCAAACTTGCGCGCGCCTTGCGGGTTGAAGCGGAAGTTCACTGCCGGACGGTTGTTCTGATCAAAGGCAGGCTGGGCATCGACCAGCTCTTCCCCGGTCACCACCGGGGTTTCCTCGACGATGTAGAACACCCCCGGCTCATCCATCGACGGCAGCAGCAGGTTGCGCGCGCCGGGGCTTGCGCCCGCATCGGTGCTGCGCCCGATCACCGGATGGAAGGTCAGCTTTGCGGTGGTGCCGATCAGCGCCTTCAACTCGGCAGCAGAGCCGATGCCGGGCACCTGAATCAAGATGCGGTCCGCGCCCTGCCGCTGAATCGTCGGCTCGCGCGTGCCCACTTCGTCCACCCGGCGGCGCACGATTTCAAGGCTTTGCTGGATGGTGCGGTCATCGGTGGCGGCGCGTTCGGCCTGCGACAGCTCGATCACGATTTCCAGCCCGTCAGCGGTCACGTCGATGTCGTTCTGGCCGACGCCCGTCAGACTGACGACCGGGGTGGCCAGCGCCCGCACCGATTGCAGCGCCGCCGCCATGCCGCCCGCTTCCGTAATGGCCACCCGCAAGGTGCCATCGGGGCTGGGCAGGCGGCGCACATTGCCCACCGCCTCGCGCTGATCGCGCAAGGCATCGCGGACTTCCGGCCACAGCGCATCCATCCGCGCCTTGTAGACGTCTTCCACCTTCACCTCGGCCAGAAGATGCGCGCCCCCGCGCAAATCCAGACCCAGATTCACCAGATTGGACGGCAGCCAGTTCGGCCACAGGTCCAGATCGGCCTGTTGTTCCGGCGTCGCAATGCCGCCCGCCGCCTCAACCGCGGCGCGGGCGTCATTGTGACGTTCGATATTGGTGTAGTTCAGGTTCGGAGCAGCCGCGACAATTCCCCATGCACAGATGGCAAGGATGATCACACGCTTCCACAGCGGCATGGCGTTCATCGCGTCAGTCCCTTCAGGCGGCGGCCGGTTCGGTCTTGTTCATCACCGAAACGATGGTGGCCTTCACGATCTTGACCTTCACGCCCTCGGCGATTTCCACCAGAATGGTGCCATCATCATTCACATGCGTCACTTTGCCGACGATGCCGCCTTGGGTCAGCACCTGATCCCCCCGGCGCAGCGCCTCGACCAGCGCCTTATGCTCTTTGAGTTTTTTCTGCTGCGGACGGATCAGCAGGAAATACATGATCGCGAAAATCAGGATCAGCGGCACAAAGCTGGTAAAGGCAGCAGCGGCGCCGCCACCGGCGGCTTGAGCATAGGCGGGGGTTGCGAACATTCGGCATCCTCATCACTGTCGGGCGGGGAAAACCCCCGGATTTCATCGCCGCGCACCCTATCTGCGGGGGGCCACGGCTGCAAGACGGGCCCGTTTCGGGCCCAACGGGCGCTTTTGCGGCCCTTGGCTGGCCATATATGCGGCGCGGCTGCGAAATGGTAGGGCTTTTGGTCACGTTTTCGCACCACCTTTTCCCGCGCCCGCATTTGGGGCATAAGCCCGGCACAGACATCAAGAGGCCATCATGCACGACATCAAAGCCATCCGCGAAAATCCTGCCGCTTTTGATGCGGCGCTGTCTCGCCGGGGTCTTTCCGCGCTGTCGCCGCAGATTCTGGCCCTTGATGCCGACCGCCGCGCCAAGATCGTGGCCGCTGAAACCGCGCAGGCCGAACAGAACCGCGCGTCCAAAGAGGTGGGCGCCGCCAAGGCCCGCGGCGATGAGGCCGAGTTCGAACGCCTGCGCGCTTTGGTCGCGCAGAGCAAGGCCGATATCGCCCGACTGACGGCCGAAGCCGATGCGCAGGACGTGGCCTTGCGCGATCTTCTGATGGGCATCCCCAACCTGCCCCTGCCAGAAGTTCCCGATGGCAAGGATGAGGCGGAGAATGTCGAAATCCACCGCTGGGGCACCCCGCGCGCCTTTGACTTCCCCCCGCGCGAACATTTCGAGATCCCAGCCGTCAAACCCGGGATGGACTTTGAGACCGCCGCCAAACTCTCGGGCAGCCGCTTTGTCGTGCTCAAGGGCGCGGTGATCCGCGTTCACCGCGCGCTCGCGCAATTCATGCTCGACACCCATATCGAAGAGCATGGCCTGACCGAGATGTGGACGCCCGTGCTGGTCAAGGATGACGCGATGTATGGCACCAACCAGCTGCCCAAATTCGCCGAAGACAGCTATCAAACCACCAATGGCTGGTGGCTGATCCCCACCTCTGAAGTCACGCTGACAAACTCGGTCGCGGGCGACATTCTGGACGAAGCCGTCCTGCCCATCCGCATGACCGCCCACACCCAATGCTTCCGCTCCGAAGCAGGGTCGGCAGGCAAAGACACTTCTGGCATGCTGCGCCAGCACCAGTTCGAGAAGGTGGAAATGGTCACCATCTGCACGCCCGACACCCATCTGGCCGAGCAAGACCGCATGCGCGACTGCGCGCAGGCGATCCTTGAAAAGCTGGAAATCCCCTATCGCACCGTCACCCTTTGCACCGGCGACATGGGCTTTGGCGCGCAGCGCACCTATGACCTCGAGGCGTGGCTCCCCGGCCAGAACACCTACCGCGAGATTTCCTCTGTCTCCACCTGCGGCCAATTTCAGGCCCGCCGCATGAATGCGCGCTACCGCGCCGCAAAGACAGAGACTGGCGGCGGCAAGCCCGAGTTCGTTGCCACGCTCAACGGCTCTGGCCTTGCTGTCGGGCGCTGCCTGATCGCCGTGCTGGAAAACGGCCAGCAGGCCGATGGCTCGGTCCTGCTTCCCGCCGTGCTACACCCCTATTTGGGCGGGCGCACGAAAATCACCGCCGATGGCCAGCTTGCGTGAAACCAAAGGGCGCGGGCGGCGTTTGTCTTTTGACACTTATCCAAGGCATATCATGACCCTCCGCGCCATTTTTCTGATCCTCGCCACGCTGGCCTTCGTGCTGGCGCCCTTTTTCACCCCGTCCTTCAGCGGCTTCGATCCCAGCCTGTTCCCGGTGCCGATCGAAAACCCCGCCGTGCAACCTGCGGGCTATGCCTTTTCAATCTGGTCGGTCATCTACATCTGGCTGCTGATCCACGCCGCCTATGGCTTCTGGAAACGGGCGCATAGCCCCGATTTCGATGCCGTGCGCCTGCCGCTGCTGGTCTCGCTCTTGCTGGGCAGCCTCTGGCTTGCCATCGCCTCCAGCTATCCGGTGATCGCCACCGTCGTCATCCTCGTGATGGCCGCCACCGCGCTTGCCGCCTATTTCCACGCCGACGAATTTTATGATCGCTGGCTGCTGTCGGCCCCCTTGGCCATCTATGCGGGCTGGCTCAGCGCGGCAAGCTCGGTCTCCATCGGCATCCTGCTTGCGGGCTATGGGGTGCTCACCGATACGCAATCGGCGCTGGTGATGATCTGCGTGGTGCTGGCGGTGGCGAGCCTCGTGCAATGGCTCCGCCCTTACATGCCGGTCTACGGGGCCACCGTGGTCTGGGCGCTGATCGGCATCATCGTGACCAATGCGCAAAGCAATGTTTTGGTGGCGGGCACCGCCGCCGCCGCAGCGGCGGCAATGGCGGCCCTCACCTTCTATGTCTGGAGCAAGCGCCGCGTCACTCTCTGACGCCGCTCCCCATGCGAACGCTTGACCTTGCGGCGTGGCTCAGGCAAGCCACGCCGCATGTTACGCATCGAAGACATCACCTATAACGTCGAAGGCCGCCCCCTCTTTGAAGGGGCCTCGGCCACCATTCCCACCGGCCATAAGGTTGGCCTTGTCGGGCGCAACGGCGCGGGCAAGACCACCTTGTTCCGGCTGATCCGGGGCGAGCTTGCGCTGGAAGGCGGCACCATCAGCCTGCCCGCCCGCGCCCGCATCGGCGGCGTCGCGCAAGAGGTGCCCTCATCTTCGACCTCGCTGCTCGACACCGTGCTCGAAGCCGATACCGAACGCAACGCGCTCCTGCGCGAGTCGGAAACCGCGAAAGACCCCAACCGCATCGCCGAGATTCAGGCGCGCCTCTCCGACATCGACGCATGGTCCGCCGAAGGCCGCGCCAGCGCCATCCTCAAGGGCCTTGGCTTTGACGCCGAGGCGCAAAAGCGCCCCTGTTCGGATTTCTCGGGCGGCTGGCGGATGCGGGTGGCGCTCGCGGGCGTGCTGTTTGCGCAGCCCGATTACCTGCTGCTCGACGAACCGACCAACTATCTCGATCTCGAAGGCGCGCTCTGGCTCGAAAGCTATCTGGTCAAATATCCGCACACCGTGCTGATCATCAGCCACGATCGCGGGCTCTTGAACCGCGCGGTGACCGGCATCCTGCATCTGGATCAGAAGAAACTCACCTACTGGTCCGGCCCTTACGACCAATTCGCGCGTCAGGTGGCCGAACGCCGCGCCGTGCTTCAGGCCGAGGCGAAAAAGCAAGAAGCCCGCCGCGCCCACCTGCAAAGCTTCGTCGACCGCTTCAAGGCCAAGGCCTCCAAAGCTGTGCAGGCGCAATCCCGCGTGAAGATGCTGGAAAAGATGGAAACCATCACCGCGCCGGAAGATGCGAAGAAAGTGGTCTTCACCTTCCCCGCACCCGAGGAACTCTCGCCCCCCATCATCAACATGGAAACGGCGGCGGTGGGCTATGGCGGCCCCGCGATCCTGAAAAACCTCAGCTTGCGCATCGATCAGGATGACCGCATCGCCCTTCTGGGCCGCAATGGCGAAGGCAAATCGACCCTGTCGAAACTGCTGGCCGGAAAGCTGGAAACGATGGCGGGGCGCATCACCCGATCGTCCAAGCTGCGCATCGGTTATTTCGCCCAGCATCAGGTGGATGAACTCTACATCGACGAAACGCCGCTGCAACACCTGCAACGCCTGCGCCCGGCCGAAGGCCAGCCCCGCCTGCGCGCGCGGCTCGCGGGCTTTGGCCTTGGCGCCGATCAGGCCGAAACCGTGGTGGGGCGCCTGTCGGGCGGGCAAAAGGCGCGGCTCTCGCTGCTCCTTGCCACCATCGACGCGCCGCATCTTCTGATCCTCGACGAACCCACCAACCACCTTGATATCGAATCGCGCGAAGCGCTGGTCGAGGCGCTGACCGAATATTCCGGCGCCGTGATCCTCGTCAGCCATGACATGCACCTTCTCAGCCTCGTGGCCGACCGGCTCTGGCTGGTCAAGGGCGGGGCCGTCACGCCCTATACCGAAGACCTCGAGGCCTATCGCCGCATGCTCCTCGCCGGGGACGAGGTGGAAAAGCCCGCGCCCAAGGCGGTGGAAAAGCCCAAGAAAGCCAGCCGGGATGAACTGCTCGCCCTCAAGGCCGAGGTGCGCAAATGCGAAGAGCGTCTGTCGAAACTCAACGACATGCGCGACAAGCTGGCGAAAAAACTGGCCGATCCAGAGCTTTATGAGGCCGCCCGCATCGGCGAGCTGGAAACCTGGAACAAGAAATACGCCGAAGTGATGGAAGCGCTCGACCGCGCCGAGGCGATGTGGCTGAGCGCACAGGAAAAGCTGGAAGCCGCCGCCTGATCGGTGCACGATTTTTCTGCGAAAAATCAGATCCCCCCTTTCGCCACGGGGGGGAAGGCCCTTAGGGTGAGGCGATGGAAACCGCCTTTCTCATCACCGCCTTTGCCACGATGTTCGTGGTGATCGACCCACCGGGTCTGGTGCCGCTGTTCATCGCACTCACCCGCGGGATGACCGCTGCCCAACGCCGGGCCATGGCGCAACGCGCCTGCCTGATCGCGGCGGTGCTGCTCACGATGTTCGGCCTCGCGGGCGAGGCGATCCTTGGCTTCATCGGGATTTCGATGTCCGCCTTCCGCATCGCGGGCGGCATCTTGCTGTTTCTCACCGCGCTCGACATGCTGTTCGAACGCCGCACACAGCGCCGCGAAGGCCAGACCCCGGATGACGACCATGATCCTTCGGTGTTTCCGCTGGCGACCCCGCTGATCGCCGGGCCGGGCGCGATTGCCTCGATCATCCTGCTGATCGGCCAAGGCGGCGGCGACTGGGCCGCCACTTTCGCCGTGCTCGGCCTGACCTGGGGGATGATCCTGGTGACCTTCTTCTTCCTGCTGGCCTCGCCGCCCTTGGAGCGGATGCTGGGCCGCACCGGCACCATCGTGATCACCCGGCTTCTGGGCATGCTTCTTGCCGCCCTGTCCGTGCAATTCGTGATCGACGGTGTCCGCCAGACCGGCTTGATCTGACGCGCATCCCCCATATCTGACCCCAAAAGGAAAGGACCCTGTCGCGCATGGATGGCGATACCCTTGCACGTCTGGCCTATCTGGGCCTGCTCCTCGTGGCGCTTGGCGGCTATCTGGTGGTGGAGTTCCGCGGCCGCATGGGGCAGGCCCTGCGCACCGCCGCCGCCTGGGGGTTGATCGTGATCGGGCTGATGGCAGGCTACGGGCTCTGGCAGGATCTGCGCCCCGATCCCTTGCCCCGCCAAAGCGTTGTCGCCGGAGAAGAGATCCGCCTGCCCCGCGCCCCGGACGGGCATTACTACCTGACCCTGACCATCGACGGCACGCCTGTGCCGTTCATGGTGGACACCGGCGCCAGTCAGGTGGTGCTCAGCCGCAGCGATGCGACACGTCTTGGCATCGATCTGGCGCGGCTTGCCTTCATTGGCGAGGCGCGCACCGCCAATGGCACCGTGCGCACCGCGCGCGTGACCCTGAACGATGTGCGCCTCGGCCCTCACCACGACGCCCGCCTGACGGCGGTGGTCAACGAGGGCGAGATGGACACATCGCTCTTGGGCATGTCCTATCTCGGCCGCTATGACCTCCAGATCACGGGAGGCGAGATGATCCTGCGGCGCTGAGCGCCCCAAAGGCGCGCGGGTCGACAAGGCGGGAGCGCTCCGCGGGGAGTATTTGGAAAAGGTGCAAATCAAGGCGCTTTCCCATGCCATTGCACCTTTCTGAAATACTCCCCGCGGAGCGGCCGACATTGGCCCAAGGGCGCGGCCTTTCAGGACGGCGGCTTCTCCGCCTTCTTGGCCCATCTGCCCGTCTCCTCTGACCAGTATTGCGCGGGCAATCCGGCGGCGGTCAGGTCTTTCCATTGCTGGCGGGCATGGGCCAGACGCGCGGGGTTGTCGCCGTCGAACAGGATCCAGACCCGTTCCAGACGGCGGGCCTCCTCGGCCGTGGTTTCGGCGCCGTCGATCAGCAGCAGGCCTTGCGCGCCATTGACGGCGGCCCCGGTCCCCAGCAGCAGCGGCTGGCGCGCATCATGGGGCCCCCCTTCCATCCCATGCGGCACGAATCCCGTTTCGGGCACCGTCCACAGCCGCGCGTCCAGCCGATTCAGCTCGGCCGGATCGGTGCCACGCAGCATCAAGGGCCAGCCTTGCGCAAGCGCGCGGGTGATCAGCACCCGCGCGGTCTGTTCTGCACTCGAGCGCGTCAGATGGTAGAACATCACGCTGCCCATCGGGGCTATTTCGCCTCGAAGCGGTCGCGGATCAGCCGGTCCAGTGCCATCACGCCCCAACCGGTGGCGCCTTTGGGGGCAAGCGCGGTTTCCGCCTTCACCAGCGCGGTGCCCGCGATGTCCAGATGGCACCACGGCATCCCCGGTTTGACGAAGCGTTGCAGGAACTGCGCCGCGGTGATGGCGCCACCGTCGCGGCCGCCCACGTTCATCATGTCGGCAATGCGCGATTTCAGCTTGGCATCATAGGCCTCGCCCATCGGCATCCGCCATGCGCCTTCGCCTTCGGCGCGCGCGGCCTGCAAGAAAGCCTCGCACAGCGCATCGTCATTCGAGAACACGCCCGCATTCTCATGCCCCAGCGCGATGATGATCGCCCCCGTCAAGGTGGCCAGGTTGATCATCCCCGAAGGCTGGAACCGCTCTTGCGCATACCACAGCACATCGGCCAGCACCAAACGCCCTTCGGCATCGGTGTTGATCACCTCGATCGTGTCGCCCTTCATCGATGTCACCACATCGCCCGGACGCTGCGCCCGCCCGTCGGGCATGTTCTCGACCAGACCGACCAGCCCCACCACATTGGCCCGGGCGCCGCGCAAGGCCAGCGTCCGCATGACGCCCGCCACCACCCCGGCGCCGCCCATGTCCATCGTCATGTCTTCCATGCCGGCCGCAGGCTTGATCGAAATGCCGCCGGTGTCGAAGACCACGCCCTTGCCCACCAGCGCGAACGGCGCCTCGCCTTCGGCGCCGCCCTTCCATTGCATCACCACCACTTTCGACGGGCTTTCCGACCCCATGCCCACGCCCAGAAGCGCGCCCATGCCCAGCTTGCGCAGGTCCTCTTCTTCCAGAATCTCGACCTCCAGCCCCAATTCCTGCATGGCGGCCAGACGGGCGGCGAAATCATCGGTGGTCAGCACATTGGCGGGCTCATTCACCAGATCCCGGGTGAAAAACACGCCTTCGGCCACCGCAGCCCCGGCACGCGCCGCGGCCGCCACCTGTTCGGGGGCCGCCACCATCACCGTCACCGGCCCCGGGGTCTTGACGGCGGTGGTCTTGTGCGGGGTGAAATCATAGGCGCGCAGCGCCAGACCAAAGGCGATCTCGGCCGCCATCGGATGCGCCTCGGCCAGCACCAGCGTGCCTTTGCCCGACAGGCTGCGCCCGACACTGGCCCCGGCCTTGCGCGCCTGATCCAGCGGCGCCTTGCGCGGCAGGCGCAGGATCTGCACCGACTCGGCGGCCAGCCCCGCCGGGAAGGCAAGCTCCAGCGCCTCGCCGGATTTCAGCGCCGCAAAGGCCTCGGACCCCACGGCCCGCGCCACCGCACCGCGTGTCAGCCGGTCGAGCTTGCGCGCCAAGGGCGACAAGGCCACGCCGGGCTCGGCCAGCAGGGCAATACGGCCTGCGGCGGTGGCCAAGGCCTCGGCATCGGTCTGCTGAAAGGCGATTGCTACGGGTTGGGTCATCTTCGTCCTCACGTCATGGGTCTGGCACGATGGGTCTGGCGCGCCCCCGCCCCCGTGCCACAAGGCCCCGGGTCCGGCGGTTTTGCGCCACATCGCCCCAAAGGCTAGCCCGCGCCCCCGGCAATGACCAGATACCAGTTTCCAACCTCTGGCATTTGTCCTAGTTTGGCGCCAAGCCGTGTGAGGGAGCAGACAGAGCCGTGCCGAGATTTGACAGATACCTGCTGTCGCATCTTCTTGCGCTGTTTGGATTCTTTTCGCTGTTGCTGGTGTCCGTCTATTGGGTCAACCGCGCCGTGGGGCTGTTCGATCAGCTGATCGGCGATGGCCAGTCGGCGCTGGTCTTTGTCGAATTCTCGCTGCTGACGCTGCCCAACGTCATCCGGCTTGTGCTGCCGATCTCCACCTTCGCCGCCGCCGTCTATGTCGCCAACCGGCTGATGAATGATTCCGAACTGGTGGTGATGCAGGCCACCGGGTTTTCCTCGTTCCGGCTGGCGCGCCCCGTGCTGCTGTTCGGCCTGATCGTGATGCTGATGATGTCGATGCTCACCCATGTGCTGGTGCCGGCCAGCCGCGCCGCGCTGAGCGACCGCAGCGCCGAGATTGCCGACAACATCACCGCCCGCTTCCTGCGCGATGGCCAGTTCATGCACCCGGCCGAAGGGCTGACGCTTTACATCCGCGAGATCGCGCCCAATGGCGAGCTGCGCGATGTGTTTCTGTCGGATGACCGCACCGCAGGCACCACGCTCACCTATACCGCCCGCCGGGCGCTGCTGGCCCGCGGCGACCAAGGGCCAAAGCTTCTGATGTTCGATGGCATGACCCAACAGCTTGATCAGGCCAGCCGCCGCCTTTCCGTCACCCGTTTCGCCGATGTGACCTATGATCTGGCGGGGCTCTTGGGCGCGGGCCGGTCGGACGCGCGCAGCGTGGACGAAGCCTCGACGCTGGAACTGCTGAGGGCCGCGCCCTCGCTGGTGGTGGAACTGGGCATCCCGCGCGCCAGCCTTTTGCAAGAGGGGCACAGCCGCATCGCCCAGCCCTTCCTCGCCGTCGCCGCCGCCCTCATCGGCTTTGGCGCGCTGCTGCTCGGGGCCTTCAGCCGCTTTGGCCTGTGGCGGCAGATCGCCGTGGCGGTGGGGCTGCTGATTGTCGTGCAACTGGTGAACACCCAAGGCACCGGGCTGGCGATCCGCTCGGAAAACGCTTGGCCCGCCGTCTATGCCGCGCCCGTGGTCGGCACCCTGATCGGCGGTTTTCTTCTGTGGCTGTCACAGCGGCCCCGCTGGCTCAGCCGGAAACAGCGCGCCGCGGCCGGAGGTCTGGCATGATCCTCTCCACCTATATCGCGCGCCGCTTTCTCTGGGCCTATGCACAGGTGCTGGGCGCCTTTTGGGCGATCATGATGCTGATCGACATGGTCGAGCAGTTGCGCCGCTTTTCCGGCCAAGGCATCGGCACATGGGGCGCGCTGCATCTGGCAGCGATGAACACGCCCGCCAGCCTTTATCGCATCCTGCCGCTCATCACCATTCTGGCCGCGATCACCCTGTTCCTCTCGCTCGCGCGCTCGTCCGAGCTGGTGGTGATCCGCGCCGCCGGGCGCTCGGCCTTGCGCTTTCTGGTGGCGCCCGTGCTGATGGCGCTGGCCATCGGCGCGGTCACGGTGGCGGTGTTCAACCCGCTCGTCGCCGCCACCCAAAAGGAATATGACCGGCTCTGGGCCGCCGCCGCCGAAGGCGCCTCCAGCACTTTGTCGCTCGCCGACTCCGGCCTGTGGTTGCGGCAAGGCACCGAAGACGGGCAAACCGTCATCCGCGCCTTGCGCGCCAATGCCGATGGCACCGAACTCTTCGGCGTCACCTTCATCCTCTTCGGCGCCGATGGCCTCGCCGCCCAGCGGGTCGAGGCGGAAAGCGCCCGCCTGATCCCCGGCGCTTGGGCATTGACGGGGGCCAAACGATGGGACATGGCAGGGGCCAACCCGGAACGAGAGGCCCAGATCCTGCCCGCCGATGCCACCCTGTCCTCGAACCTCACCGCCGCGCGCATCCGCGACAGCTTTGGCGAACCCTCGGCGGTGCCGTTCTGGGGCCTGCCCGCCTATATCGCCGGGCTGGAGCGCGCCGGATTTTCCGCCCGCGCCCATCGTGTCTGGTATCAGATGGAACTGGCGCAACCGCTGCTTTTTGCCGCCATGGTGCTGATCGCCGCAGGCTTCACCATGCGCCACGCGCGCTTTGGGCGCACCGGCGTTCTGGTGCTGATGGCCGTCTTGGGCGGCTTCTTTATCTTCTTCTTGCGCAACTTCGCGCAAGTCCTTGGCAGCAATGGCCAAATCCCTATCCTGCTTTCGGCATGGGCCGCCCCGGTCGCGGCGATCCTGCTGGCACTTGGCCTCCTTTTGCATCTGGAGGAAGGCTGATGCCCCGCCGCCCCCGCCGCCACCTTCTGGCCACCCTTGCCACGCTGGCCCTGCTCGCGCTCAGCCCCGCGCCGGCGGCGCAGGCGCAGGACATGGCGGCGCTCGTCGCCAATTCTGTCCGCATCGATGCAGCAGGCAAACTCATCGCCGAAGGCGGGGTCGAGGTGTTTTACCAAGGCCGCACCTTGCGCGCCGCCCGCATCACCTATGACCGTGGCGCCGACCGTCTGGCCATCGAAGGCCCGATTACCTTGGTCGATGGCGCCGAGGCGATCCTCGTCGCCTCTCAGGCCGATCTCGCCGCCGATCTCACCGAAGGCGTGCTCACCAGCGCGCGGCTGGTGCTGAACCGCGAATTGCAGATGGCCGCCAATCAGATCCAGCGCATCGGCGGACGCTACACCCAGCTTGACAATGCGGTGGCCTCCTCCTGCCGCATCTGTGACACCGCCCCCCCCTTGTGGGAAATCCGCGCCCGCCGCGTGGTGCATGATCAACAGGAACGCCAGATCTATTTCGACCACGCGCAATTCCGCGTCTCGGGCCTTCCCATCCTCTACTTCCCGCGCCTGCGGATGCCCGATCCCACGCTCGCGCGCACCTCGGGCGTGCTCATGCCCAGCGTGCGCACCACCTCGGGCCTCGGCACCGGGGTGAAGCTGCCCTATTTCCTCACCCTCGGGCCGCACCGCGACCTAACCATCACGCCCTATCTCTCCACCAAATCCGGGCGCACCGTCGAACTGCGCTATCGCCAAGCCTTCGCCAGCGGCGAGATCGAGCTGAACGGCGCGCTTTCGCGCGATGAACTGCGCCCCGGCGAAACCCGCCACTATCTCACCGCCACCGGCAATTTCGATCTGCCGCGCGGCTTCCAGCTCAGTTTCGACGGCATTCTTGTCAGCGATCCCGCCTATCTGCTCGATTACGGCCTGCCCGCCGCCGACCGCCTCACCAGCCGGGTCGAGGTCAGCCGGACCCGCCGCAACGAATACATTTCGGGCCGCCTTATCGGCATCCGCTCGATCCGCGCGGGCGAGGTGAATTCCACCCTGCCCACCGTCATCACCGACATGACCTATCACCGCCGCTTCTCTGGCGGCCCCTTGGGCGGCGAGGCGGGATTGCGCTTCCAGACCCATGGCCATTACCGCAGCGCGACCGACCCGACCGATCCCGATGGCATCGACGGCCCGCTGCCCGCCTTGGGGCGCGATGTCACCCGCGCCTCCCTGCGGCTGGACTGGCGGCGCAACTGGGAACTGCCCTTGGGCATGATCGCCAGCACCTTGGCCGAAGTCTCGGGCGATGCCTATAAGATCGGGCAGGACGAAAGCTTTGGCGGCAGCCCCTCGCGTCTGCACGGCGGGGCGGCGGTCGAATTGCGCTGGCCTTGGGCCAAGTCCGGCGCCAGCGGCGCGGGCCATGTGATCGAACCCGTGATGCAATTCGTCTGGGCGCCAAAAGGCACCGAACGCTTGCCCAATGAGGATTCCATCCTCGTAGAATTCGACGAAGGCAATCTCTTTGCCATCAACCGCTACCCCGGCTCCGATGCCATCGAACGCGGCGGGCGGCTCAATCTGGGCGTGACCTACACCCGGGTCGACCCTGCGGGCTGGACGCTCTCCACCGCCGTGGGCCGCGTGTTGCGGCGCGACGACCTTGGCCAGTTCTCTGCCGCCTCGGGCCTTGATGGCCGCCGCTCCGACTGGCTGGCCGCCGCGCAACTGGCGCTGCCGATGGGCATGGGCCTCACCCAGCGCGTCCTCCTCGACAATGGATTTCAGCTCACCAAATCGGAAACCCGGCTGGATCTGTCGGGCGAACGCTACGGGCTTGCGGGCTCTTATGTGTTTCTCAGCGCCGATCCGATGGAAGACCGCCCCGCCGACATCGCCGAGCTTGCCTTTGATGGCAGCTACAAACTTTCCGATGTCTGGACCGCGCGCGCACAGGCCCGCTATGACATCGAGGCACAGCGCGCCAACCGCGCCGGGCTTGGCGTCCAGTTCCGCAACGAATGCGTCGCGGTCGATCTTTCTCTCTCGCGTCGGTTCACGTCCTCGACTAGTGTGAAGCCCACAACGGATTTCGGCCTTTCGGTCGATCTGGTCGGCTTTGGCGCAGGAACCGGCGCCGGCCCCGCGCGCAGTTGCAGGCGCTAGCGCATGGGACACATCAGGCAGACCAATCGGGCGCAAGACGGGAAAGGCGCAAGACCAGTGACGGCAGAACGCATGACGAAAGCTTTGTCCAGATTTCTCGGGGCCACCGCCCTGATTGCAACGCTCGCAGCCCCGGTGGCTTTTGCGCCGGGCCTTGCCATGGCGCAAGGGGCCTCGCCCTTCGCGCCGGTGCTGCAAATCAATGATCAGGTCATCACCCGCTATGAACTGGATCAGCGCAAGCTGTTCCTCAAGCTCCTGCGTGTCCCCGGCGACCCCGAGAAAGAGGCGCTCGAAGGCCTCACGCAGGACCGCCTCGCCATCGATCAGGCCAAGCGCTTCGGCATCCGGCTCACCCCGGCCCAGTTGAACGCCGGGATGGAAGAATTCGCAGGCCGCGCCCAACTCAGCGCCGAGGAGTTCATTCAAGCCCTCGCACAGGCGGGCGTCGCCACCGAAACCTTCCGCGATTTCGTCGGCAACGGGCTGCTCTGGCGAGAATTGGTGCGCGCGCGCTATGCGGGCACCTTCACCGTCTCCGAAGCCGAGATTGACCGCGCCATCGCCAGCGGCACCGTGAACACCGCGATGCGGCTTTTGTTGTCTGAAATCATCCTCCCGGTGGAAGGCGACCCCGAAGCCCAGCAGGAACTGGCCCGCCAGCTCCGCGCCGAGATCCGCAGCGAAGAAGCCTTCGCCGCCGCCGCCCGCCGCTATTCCGCCTCGCCCTCTGCCGGGCGCGGGGGCCGTCTGGACTGGACGCTCACCTCGGAACTGCCGCCGCAGATCGTGGAACTCGTGCTGGCGCTCGGCCCCGGTCAGGTGTCGCAGCCGATCACCCTGCCCAATGCGGTGGCGGTGTTCCAGCTGCGGGACGTCGCCGAAGACACCACCGCCCCGGCCACCCCGGTCGAGCTCAGCTATGCCGAATTCCTGCTGCCCAACACAGCCACCGTGCAGGCCGAGGCCGCCGCGCTGCATGGCCGGATCGACAGCTGCAGCGACCTTTACGCCGAAGCGCGCGACCTGCCTGCCGACCGTTTGCGCGTCGAGACCCGCCCGGTCTCCGAGATCCCGGCCGATGTGGCGCTGCAACTGGCGCAGCTGGATCCGGGGGAGTATTCCACCGCGCTCACGCGGGGCGGCGCCCGCGTCTTCCTGATGCTGTGCAGCCGCGCCCCCGTCATCGCCGAAGGCCCGATCAACCGCGAGGCCATCCGCGAACAGCTGACCTCGCGCCGCCTTGCCCTTCAGGCCGAGGCCCTGATGGAAGAGCTGCGCTCGGAAGCCATCATCAAAACCCCATGACCCCGCAACCGCTGGTCATGACCTGTGGCGAGCCCGCGGGCATCGGCCCCGAGCTTGCCCCCCGCGCCCGCGCGATCCTGGGCAGCGCGGTGCCCTTTGTCTGGCTGGGCGACCCGCGCCACCTGCCCCCCGGCACGCCTTGGGCCGAAGTCGCGCATCCGGCGGCGGCGCGCGATGTGCCCGCCAGCCACCTGCCGGTCTTGCCGCACCGCTTTGCCGCCCCCGCCACCCCCGGCACCGCCGACCCCGCCAATGCCATCGGCGTGGTGGAGGTGATTGCCCGCGCGGTGGCGCTGGTGCAGGAAGGCGCGGCGGGCGGCATCGTCACCGCGCCCTTGAATAAGAAGGTGCTGAAAGACGGCGCAGGTTTTGCCTTCCCCGGCCACACCGAATATCTTGCCCATCTGGCCGGTGATGTGCCGGTGGTGATGATGCTGGCCTCGCCCTTGCTGCGCGTGGTGCCCGCCACCATCCACATCCCCCTTGCGGCGGTGCCCGCCGCCCTGACGCAAGCGCATCTGGAACAGGTGATCCGCCTGACCCATGCCGGGCTGATCCGCGATTTCGGCTTTGCGGCCCCGCGCATCGCCGTGGCCGGGCTGAACCCCCATGCGGGCGAAGGCGGCGCCATGGGACATGAAGATGGCGCCGTGATCGCCCCGGTGGTGGCGCGTCTGGCCGCCGAAGGCCTTGCCGTCACCGGCCCTTGGCCCGCCGACACGCTGTTTCACAGCCGCGCCCGCGCGGGCTATGAGGCTGCGGTCTGCGCCTATCACGATCAGGCGCTGATCCCGATCAAGACGCTGGATTTCGACGGCGGCGTGAATGTGACGCTGGGCCTGCCCTTCATCCGCACCTCGCCCGACCATGGCACCGCCTTTGACATCGCGGGCAAAGGCTTGGCGCTGCCCGACTCTCTGGTTGCGGCGGCGCGGATGGCGTGGGAGATGGCTTTGGCGCGGCAGCGCGTGGTGTAGGCGTCGACTGGGGCTCTGCCCCAGACCCCGGGATATTTGGAAACAGATGATGAGGAAGCAAGGCCATGGCGACGATT
Organism: Pseudorhodobacter sp. MZDSW-24AT; assembly: GCF_002794355.1. GTDB lineage: Bacteria > Pseudomonadota > Alphaproteobacteria > Rhodobacterales > Rhodobacteraceae > Pseudotabrizicola. Next base: position 347,546 of record NZ_PGOI01000002.1, read on the forward strand.
GATGGCTTGCCGCCCTTGCGTGAGGTGATCCGGGCGCATGATCTGGTGGCGAAAAAGCAGCTGGGGCAGAATTTCCTGCTGGATCTGAACCTGACCGCCAAGATCGCGCGGATGGCGGGCGATCTGGCGGGATCGGATGTGCTGGAGGTGGGCCCCGGGCCCGGGGGGCTCACGCGCGGGTTGCTCGCCGAAGGCGCGCGCCGGGTGCTGGTGGTGGAGAAAGACCCGCGCTGCATTCCCGCGCTTGAAGAGATTGCCGCCACCTATCCCGGACGGCTGGAGATCGTGCAAGGCGACGCGCTGGAACTGGATGTGGCCACGCGCCTGCAAGGCCCGATCCGGGTGGTGTCGAACCTGCCCTATAATGTGGGGACGGAACTGCTGATCCGCTGGCTGTCGCCGCCCGTCTGGCCGCCGTTCTGGACCTCGCTCACGCTGATGTTCCAAAAAGAAGTGGCCGAGCGCATCGTGGCCAAGCCGCGCACCGATCATTACGGGCGGCTCGCCCTTTTGGCGCAGTGGCGCGCCGAGGCGAAGATCGTGATGCATCTGCCGCCCGAGGCCTTTACGCCCGCGCCCAAGGTGCATTCGGCGGTGGTGCATCTGACCCGGCTGGACGCGCCGCGTTTTCCCGCCGATGCGGCGGTGCTCAGCCGGGTGACCGCGATGGCCTTCAACCAGCGCCGCAAGATGCTGCGCTCCAGCCTCAAAGCTTTGGGCGGCGATGTCGAGGCGCTGCTGGAAAGCGTGGGCATCACCCCCACCCAGCGCGCCGAAGAGATCGGGCTGGAGGCGTTTTGCGCCTTGGCCCGGGCGGTGGCCGCGCGCTGAGGCGCGGCCAACCCGGCCTTTGGTTTCCCAGCCTTCCGTTTCGCCAGCCTTCGGTTTCCCCCTGTCAGACGCAAAACGCCGCCCCGATCGGGCGGCGTTTGGCATGTCGGGGATGCGGGGTGCCACAGGTGCCGCGACTGGGCCACCCTTGGGCTTAGTCGGCGGCGCTTATTCGGCAGCCTCGCGCGGGCCGCCTTCGCTCCCTTTGTCGGCGCCCGTCTCGGCGCCCTCGGCGCTGCCCTTGGGCTTGCGCGGCGCGCGGGGGCGGCGCACCTTGGCCTCACCTTCGGGCTTTGCGGCCTCGGCGGTGGGGGCGCTGTCGGCACCCGCCGCTGCGGCCACCGGCGCTTCGGTGCCGCCGCTTGCCGGGGCCTTGGCACGTTCGAACATATCGCCCGTCGCCTTATCGGCCCGGACCCGTTCGTTCCGCGGCTTGTCAAAGGCGCGCTTTTCGCCTTCGCCCCGCGTCGCGTCCGCGGCGCGCTTTTCGCTTTCACCACGCGGCGCGTCCGCCTGTCCGGCCTCGGCGGGGGCAGCGCGCTCTTCGCTCACACGCTCTTGGCCCCGCTCGGGGCGCGGCGGGCGCGGGCCGCGACTGTTGCGGTTTTCATCGCGGTTGCGGTTGTCCTCGCGGCTGCGGTTGCGCTCACCTTCGGGGCGGTCGTTGCGGCGCGGACGCTCTTCACGGCGCGGCTCTCCGGCCGGGCGCGCTTCGGGCGTTTCGACCAGCTGGCTGTCTTCGCCGCGCGGATCATCTGTGGCCACAGGCTCGGACGCTTCGGCATAGCCGTGCTCGGCCCCGCTGCGCTCATCACGCCATGGGCGGGTGTCGCGGGTGTCGCGCCCGCCGTTCTGCCCATGCCCGCCATTCTGGCCCGGGTTCTGCCCCCCGTTCTGGCCGAACTGCTGCTGGCGCGCCTCTTGCTCGGCCGCCATCTCGCGCTGCGCCTCGCTCAGCATGCGGGTGTAATGCTCGGCGTGCTGAAGAAAATTCTCGGCAGCCACCCGGTCATTCGAGAGCTGGGCATCCCGTGCGAGCAGCTGATATTTCTCGATGATCTGCTGCGGCGTGCCGCGCACCTTGCCTTCGGGCCCAGAGCTTTCGAAGACACGGTTGATGATATTGCCGAGCGTGCGCGGGCGGTTCTGCTTGGAACGCGAACGGGACTTGGAAGAGCGCATCTTGTCCTTTGATCCGAATGTCCGACTTGCCCCGCTCTGACGCACCCGGGTGGTGCAGGCCCTGCGAAGGGGTTCAGAGGCAAGGTCGGGTTTGAGCACGGTCTGAACGGAGGCCACCGGGCCTGCCGCGCTGTGACAGCGCCTTTTGTCGAATAATCACGCCCCACCGGTCCTGACAAGTCGATTCTGTGTCATATTGCAAGGATCGGCGGTTCTGTGATGTTTTTCGCGCGGAGGCGGGTCAGCGATCAGGCGGCGGTGGCGGCCACCACCCGGTCGCGCCCGTCGAAATCCGGGATCAGCCGGGCGCGCAGGCCCGCCGCCTGCATCAGGCGCAGCACCGCCGCCCCTTGGCTGGGGCCGATTTCCAGCAAGAGCCGCCCTCCCGGCGCCAGATGCGCGCCCACCCCGGCCGCGATGGCGCGATAGGCGTCCAGTCCGTCGCCCCCCGGGGTCAGCGCCATGTGCGGCTCGTGCAGGCGGACTTCGGGGGAAAGTGCGGCCATCTCCTCGGCGGCGATATAGGGCGGGTTCGAGACGATCAGATCAAAGCGGCCCTGCACGGGGGCAAACCAGCTTCCAAGGTGGAAGGCGCAGCGCGCGCTCAGATCCTGCGCTTGGGCATTGGCGCGCGCCACCTCCAGCGCGGCGGCGGAGAGGTCGACGGCGACGCCCTCGGCCTCGGGCCGCTCGGCCAAGAGCGACAGCACGATCGCCCCCGATCCGGTGCCCAGATCCAGCACGCGGGCAAAGGGCGCGCGCAAGGCCTCGGCCACCAGCACCTCGGTCTCGGGGCGCGGGTCCAGCACGGCCGGTGTCACCGTGAACCAGCGGCCCCAGAACAGCCGCCCGCCCACAAGATGCGACACCGGCTCGCGCGCGGCGCGCCGCTGGACCAGCGCCTCAAAGCGCGCGAGCACGGGGGCCTGCGCCGGTTCGGGCAGGTGCAGCGTCAGGCGGTCTGGCGCGATCCCCGCGGCATGGGCCAAAAGGCGCCGCGCATCCCCGGCGGCATCGGGCACTTCGGCCGCGCGCAGCGCGCGCACCGCCTGCACCAAGGCCGCGCCCAGCGTGGTCACAGCCCCGCCTCGGCCAGCTTTTGCGCCTGATCCTCGGCCTGCAAGGCGTCGATGATCGCGTCCAGATCCCCCGCCATCACCTGCGCCAGCGCGTAAAGCGTCAGGTTGATGCGGTGATCCGTCATCCGGCCTTGCGGGAAGTTATAGGTGCGGATGCGCTCGCTGCGGTCGCCCGAACCCACCTGCGCCTTGCGATCGGCCGAGCGTGCGGCGTCGATCCGCTCGCGCTCCAGCTCGAACAGCCGCGCGCGCAGCACCTGCATCGCGATCTCGCGGTTGCGGTGCTGCGACTTTTCAGAACTCGTCACGATCATGCCCGTGGGCAGGTGGGTGATGCGCACCGCCGAATCCGTGGTGTTCACATGCTGCCCGCCCGCGCCCGAAGCGCGCATCGTATCGATCCGGATGTCGCTCGCCGGGATCTCCAGATCCACCTCTTCCGCCTCTGGCAGCACCGCCACCGTGGCCGCACTCGTGTGGATGCGCCCTTGCGCCTCGGTTTCGGGCACGCGCTGCACGCGGTGCGTCCCGGCCTCATATTTCAGCCGGGCAAAGACACCTTCGCCCTGCACATGCGCCGTCACTGATTTGATCCCGCCCAGATCCGAGATCTGCTGCTCCAGCACCTCGAAGCGCCAGCCCTTGGTTTCGGCATAGCGCTGATACATGCGCAGCAGATCCCCCGCGAACAGCGCCGCCTCATCGCCCCCGGTCCCGGGCCGAATCTCCAGAATCGCGGGCCGCGCATCGGCCGCATCCTTGGGCAACAGCGCCAGCCGCAACTCTTGCTCGATCTCGGGAATCCGCGCCCGCAGCCGGGGCAGCTCTTCCTCGGCCAGCGCCTTCATCTCCGGGTCCGACAGCCAGCCTTCGGCATCGCGCATATCGTCCAGCGCGCGCCGATAGGCGGCAATCTGGTCCACCACCGGCTTCAGCGCGGAATATTCACGGCTCAAGGCCGCGATCTGCGCCGGAGAGGCCCCGGCATTCAGCTGCGCCTCGAGAAACTCGAACCGCTGGGTGATCTGGGCAAGTCTGTCAAACGGAACCATGCGCGCGGTGTCGCGCGATTGCGCCCTTTGGTCAAGGCCCGGCGGCGCCCGGCGATCCCCCGGCGGAAATCTTTGCGCCCCACCGGAACCGCCCTGCGCGGCCTTGCGTTCCTGCTTCAGTCACCCCGCGCGCCGCAGCGGGGTCCGGGGGGAATCACCAATCATGGCGCCTGTCAATTACCAAGCCGTCCACAAATTCCCACGCGAGCGTGACCGTCCCAGCCCCCGACGCCCCAATTCATGGCCGGTGATCGGCCTGTTCATCATTGCCGTGATCGCCGCCATCGCCTTGGCGCGCGATTTCCTGATGCCCATCACCTTTGCCATGCTGCTGTTCTTCGTCTTCGTCCCGGTCCGCCGCCGCCTGTCGCGGCTGGGGGTGGCGCCTGCCATCACCGCAACGCTCATCGTCTTCGGCCTGTTCTTCGCGATCATCGCGCTGGTCTGGTTCATCTCCGGCCCCGCCGGCCAGCTCATCGCCGACATGCCCGAAATCCAGTCCGCGCTGACGGAAAAACTGCAACGCCTGCGCGGCACCTTTGAAACCATCGACACCGCCATGGCCCAGATGGAAACCGAAACCGACCCCGCCACCCCGGTGGAAGAAGGCGCGGTCTCCCCGGGCTTCGATGTGGCCTCGGCCATTCTGAACGGGCTTTACACCACGCCCGGCATCATCGGGCAAATCGCGCTCACGCTGTTCTTGCTGTTCTTCCTCATCGCCTCGGGCGACATGATCTATCTCAAGATCGTGCAAAGCTTTGACACCTTGCACGAAAAGCGCCTCGCCTATTCGGCTTTGCGCGAAATCGAAGACTCTCTGGGCAGCTATCTTGGCGCCATCACCCTCATCAATGCCTGCCTTGGCCTTGCCATCGGTCTGGCCATGTGGGCGCTTGGCATGCCCTCGCCGCTGCTCTTTGGTCTTTTGGCCTTCTCGCTGAACTTCATTCCCTATCTGGGCGCCATCACCGGGGTCGGCATCGCGCTCTTGGTGGCACTGGTCAGCTTTTCCGATATCTTCTGGCCCATCATGGTGGCGCTCACCTATCTCACCCTCACCACGCTCGAAGGCCAGCTCATCACCCCCTATTTCGTGGCCCGCCGCCTGCAAATGAACGCCGTGGTCGTCTTTCTCACCGTCGCTCTTTGGGCATGGCTCTGGTCCGTCATCGGCATGATCATCGCCGTGCCGCTGCTGGTGGTGATCTCGGTGATCTGCGATCACGTGCCGGGGCTGGAAAAGCTGGGCAACTTCCTTGCCGGAGATGACCCGGTCCCGCTGGCCGAGGATGAACCCGCCCCCGCCGCGCGGTCTGGCAATATCTAGCCGGACGGTGCCGCCGGGCGGGCGTGCGCTACAGCGCCGCCAGCCAGCGCCGCAGCCGCTTGGCGTTCACGCCCATATCCTCGCGGCCAAAGCGCAGGCGGGCCAGCACATACAGCCCGTCCTCGCGCACTTCGGCGGTGGTGACATCGGGAAACCCCCAAAAGGCCGAGCGTGTGACCCATGTCACCCGGCCTTCCTCTTCGGATCCGGCCAGCCGCATCGTGCGCGGCGTCGCCATGGCGGCCTTGTCCAACCGCACCAGCAATTCTTGCGGGCGCCCCTTCTCGGGCGACAGGCGCAAGCTGGCCCCGCCTGTCATCGGCACCACCTCATTCCACGCCCCCCATGTGGCCTGCGGCGACACATGCCACGTCTCCCGCTCCAGCGGGGCCAGCCGAATGGCCGTCATCAGCCCCAGCACCACAACGACAACGCCGCCGATCACCCATTCCATTTTGCGCCTGCCCCGTTTCACCTGTGAACCTTCGCCCAATGATACAGGCAGATCAGCTCATGCGCCACATGCGCCCCGGCAATCGCGGTGGCTCCGCTGGTGTCATAGGCGGGCGACACCTCAACCACATCGCCCCCCACCATGTTGATCCCGGCCAAGTCACGCAAGGCTGCCGCCGCCTGCCAACTGTGCAATCCGCCCCAGACCGGCGTGCCGGTGCCGGGCGCAACCGAAGGATCAAGGCAATCGATGTCAAAGGTCACATAGACAGGGCGATCCCCCACAATGGCCTTGGCCCGCGCCACCGCATGGGCCACGCCCCGCTCATGCACCGTGCGGGCATCGATATACTCCACCCCCAGATAATCCTCGCAATGGGTGCGAATGCCAATCTGGACCGAGGCGGCAGGATCGATCACCCCAGATTTCACGCCTTTGTAGAAAAAGGTGCCGTGATCGATCCGCTCCATGTCGTCATCGGCCCAAAGATCGGAATGCGCGTCGAAATGGATCACCGCCATCGGCCCGTATTTTTCGGCATAGGCGCGCAGGATCGGCAGGGTGATGAAGTGATCGCCCCCTAGCGTCACCGTGCCCGCACCTGCCGCCAGAATGCCGCCGATATGCGCCTTGAGCAGGCCGGGAAAGCTCGGCGTATGGGCATAATCAAAGGCCAGATCGCCGTAATCCACGATGGCCATCTCTTCCAGCGGGTTGGTGGGCCAGCCATAGGGCGGATCAAAGGGTTGCAGGGCGCTCGCCTCCCGGATCGCGCGCGGGCCAAAGCGCGCCCCGCTGCGATGCGTCACCGCTTGGTCGAACGGCACCCCGGTGATCGCCAGATCCACCCCCGTCAGATCCTTGCTATAGGTCCGGCGCAAAAAGCTGGTGGCCCCGGCAAAGGCGTTCTCAAACGCCAGCCCCGTCAATCCCTTGCGGGTAAAGGCGGTGTCCACTTGCTTTTTTGCATCTTCCAAAGCCATGTTCGTCTCCCCTTGGCCAATAGGGTCGTCGTTCTGTCCCTCGGAGACGCGCCAGATCCGGTTGGGCTGACATGACCCAAGCCGCGCGCGCCTGTCAACCCCGCCCCCGATCTCATCCCCAGCCTTGCCGTTTGCGGCACAGGGCGGCGGGCGCAAAGGTTGAAAATTCCTTAACGCCCGCAGGTCAAGCCCTTGATCTCAAAGGGCTTCATTTCGTGTAACACAGGGAGAGGGCTCTGCGCGCCTCCTCAGGCCAAAGGCTGCGCCCGTTCCACCAGCCGGGCAAAGAAGCTCGCCCCCACCGGGGCCGCCTCATCGTTGAAATCATAGCCCGCATGGTGCAGCCCTGCCCCCGGCCCGATCCCCATGAACAGATAGGCCCCCGGCCGCGCCTCCAGCATATAGCTGAAATCCTCGGACCCCATCTCCCGGTTGGCCCGCGCATTCACCGCCGCCTCCCCCGAGATTTCTGCCGCGACCGCCGCCGCGAAATCCGCCTCCTCGGGGTGGTTGACCGTGGCCGGATACCCCCAGTCATAGTCGACCTCCGCCGTCACGTTGAAGGCCTGCGCATGCCCCGCCACAATCTCCAGCACCCGCCGCTTCAACAAGTCCCGCACCTCAGGCCGGAACGCCCGGATCGTCGCGCAAAAGGTCGCCACCTCGGGGATGATGTTCGACGCCGTCCCCGCATGAATCTGGGTGACCGAGATCACCGCCTCATCCATCGCATAGACGTTGCGCGGGATGATGGTCTGCACCGCCTGCACCATCGCCACCACCGCGACCACCGGATCGATGCATTCATGCGGCGTCGCCCCATGCCCGCCTTTCCCCGTCACCGTCACCCAAGCCGTGTCCACCGAAGCCATCAACGCCCCCGGCGTGGTCTGGAAATGCCCAAGCGGCACATTGGGCGCGTTGTGAATCCCGAAGACGCGGGCGATGTTGAAGCGGTCCATCACCCCTTCCTGCACCATCACGCCACCGCCGCCGCCCTCTTCCTCGGCCGGCTGGAACAAGATCGCCACCCGCCCCGCAAAATTGCGCGTCTCGGCCAGATATTTCGCCGCCCCCAACGCCATCGTCACATGCCCGTCATGGCCGCAAGCATGCATCCGCCCCGGCACGGTCGAGGCATGGGCCACCCCCGTCATCTCCGCGATGGGCAGCGCATCCATATCGGCGCGCAAGCCGATCGTCGGCCCCGGTGCCTGCCCGTTGATGATCGCCACCACCCCGGTCTTGGCGATGCCTTCGTGAATCTCATCCACCCCCATCTCGCGCAGCCGCGCCACGATAAACGCCGCCGTCTCGTGGCATTCGAACTCAAGCTCGGGATTTGCATGCAGGTGCCGACGCCAGCCCTTCATTTCTTCGGCAAAAGCCGCGATACGGTTCAGGACGGGCATGGGTCTTCTCCTTTGGACAACTGCCTTTGATCAAATCTGAAAACCAAGGTGCCTGCAATGCCCCCCATGCCGGATGATCTCCCGCTCCTTCACGATCCGCAGGGCGGCCTGCCCCGCTTGCGTGCCATCATGGCCCGCCTGCGCGACCCGGCCTTGGGCTGCCCTTGGGATCTGGAGCAAGACTTCGCCAGCATCGCGCCCTACACCATCGAAGAGGCCTATGAGGTCGCCGACGCCATCGAGCGCAAGGCCTGGGACGATCTGCGGGGCGAGTTGGGAGATCTGCTCTTCCAATCGGTGTTTCACGCGCAAATGGCCGAGGAGGCCGGCCATTTCGATCTGGACGATGTGATCCGCGCGATCTGTGACAAGATGATCACCCGCCATCCGCATGTCTTCGGGCCGGACCCGCGTGACAAATCCGCCGCCCAGCAAACCGCCGATTGGGAGGCGATCAAGGCGCGCGAACGCGGGCCCGCCCGGGTGCTCGACGGGGTGGCACTTGGCCTTCCGGCGCTGATGCGCGCGGTCAAGCTGCAAAAGCGCGCCGCCCGCGTCGGCTTTGACTGGCCCTCTACCGAAGAGGTGCTGGCCAAGATCACCGAAGAGGCGGCCGAACTGATTGAGGCCCGCGACACTTTGACTAAGGCGGAGGTGGACGAAGAGTTTGGTGATTTGCTTTTTGTCATGGCCAACTTGGCGCGGCATCTTGATGTAGATCCCGAAGCGGCCCTGCGTGCAGCCAATGCCAAATTTACACGGCGTTTCAACCGCATAGAAGATCTTCTTGAACTCTCTGGTCGCACCCCCGCTCAGTCCGATCTGGCCGAAATGGACGCGCTGTGGAACCGCGCCAAGGCCGAAGAAAAGGCCGCGAAAAAGCTGACCTAGCAAATCACTCAACTATTGACCGAAGTAAAATAGTCAGGTTTAAGGGCGGCATAATTTCCGACCAAAGGACTCAACCATGACCCTTCGCCTGTCCCTTGCCGCCCTTGCCCTCACCTCGGTGGCTCTGCCCGCCATGGCGCAAGAGATCAACATCTACTCCCACCGTCAGCCGGAACTGATCCAGCCGATCATTGACGCCTTCACCGCCGAAACCGGGATCAAGGTGAACATCGCCTTTGTCGACAAGGGCATGGCCGAGCGTCTGACCGCCGAAGGCGACCGCTCGCCGGCCGATCTGGTGCTGACGGTCGACATCGCCCGCCTGACACAAGTGGTGGATGCCGGTGTGATCCAACCCGTCGAGTCAGAGGTTCTGACCGCCAATATCCCGGCCGAACTGCGCGACGAAGCCAACCAGTGGTTCGGCGTCACCACCCGCGCCCGCATCGTCTATGCCTCCAAAGACCGCGTGGCCCCGGGCGAAGTCACCACCTATGAAGATCTGGCCGATCCGAAATGGAAAGGCCGCATCTGCGTGCGCTCGGGCACCAATGATTACAACGTCGCCTTGGCCGCTGCTGTCATCGCCCACCATGGCGAAGAGGCCGCAAAAACCTGGCTGGAAGGCGTGAAAGCCAACCTCGCGCGCAAACCCGATGGCGGGGACCGCGATCAGGTCAAGGCGATTGCGGCAGGCGAATGTGACATCGCCATCGGCAACACCTATTACATCGGTCAAATGCTGGCCGACCCCGAGCAGGCCCCCGCTGCCGAGGCTGTCAACATCGTCTTCCCGACCTTCACCGATGGCGGCACCCATGTGAACGTCTCGGGCGTGGCGCTGACCAAGGCCGCACCGAACAAGGAAAACGCGATCCAGTTCATGGAATGGCTGACGAGCGACACCGCCCAGCAGATCTATGCCGAAACCAACTACGAATACCCGGTCAAGGCAGGCGTGGCCCGTTCGGAACTGGTGGCAAGCTGGGGCGACGTCACCCCCGACACCAAACCGCTGACCGAGGTGGCAAAGCTGCGTCCGGCAGCGCTGAAGTTGATCGAAGAAGTCAATTTCGACGGCTAATATACGGAAAGAGAACAAGAAAAGGCCCCAGTGTTTCCGGGGCCTTTTCTATGGCGCCAGCACCTCAACGCTCAACACGGTGGGCAGATGGCGCGCGAATTCGTGCCAGCTGTCGCCCTCATCGGTGCTGCCAAACACCGAACCGGAATTGGTGCCGAAATACACGGCCGCACTTTGGGCATCCACGGCCATGGCCTGCCGCAAAACAGTGAAGAAACAGTCTTTTGCGGGCAGACCTTCACCCAAACCCTGCCAGCTTTCGCCGCCATCGCGCGATCTCCAAACCGCCGCCCGTCCGTCTGGCGGAAAGCGGCCCGCGCTGTCTCCGTTCAAGGGAAAGGTCCACAAGGTTCCGGCCTCATGCGGATGCGCGGCCACCGGAAAGCCAAAGGTAGACGGCAAACCTTGCGTCACCTCTTCCCACGTCAGCGCCCCGTCGCGGCTGCGATACACACCCTGATGGTTCTGCATGTAAATCAGCCCCGGCGCCTCGCCCCAAGCCATGTTGTGCACGCAATGGAAGATCTCATCCTCGCGCCGGTGCTCCGCGCCCTCCCAATGCCGGGGAAGATCCCCCGCGGGCCCGGGCCGGTTGCTGCGGCGGTTGCGCACCTCCCACGACTGACCGCCATCGGGAGAATGAAACACACCCGCCGCCGAGATGCCCACCCAGATGCCGCCTGTGCCATCCGTCAAAATGCTGTGCAGCGTGAGCCCCGCCGCCCCGGGCGACCATGCATCGGCACCGGGCAAGGCGTTCAGCGCGGGCAACTTGGCCCAGGTTTCGCCCGCGTCGCGCGATTCATACAAGGCCGCCGGTTTGGTCCCCGCAAGCAGGCGCCCGCCATCCCGCGCCAATGACCAGACCGATTGCACCTCTGGCGCAAAGCCAGCCTGTGACAGCGCCCATTGCCCGCTGCGGCACCGCCAGACGCCCGGCTTGTGCCAGCCCCCGCCTCCCGCCGCCCAGATCTGGTTCCCGTGGCCAATGGCATGATTGATCCCCATCCCATCGCACAGCGGCCCTTCCACGCGCCGCGCGTCGCCCGCGCGCAGAATGAACAGGCCCTTGCTGGTGCCCACGAGCAGATCTGATGTCAAACGTGCTTGTGCCATCCCGCGTCTCCGCCGCGTCTGCGCCACGCCCGACACTACCATCCCTCAACCCGATGTGTCATGTCTTTCTGATCTGGACAATCCACGGCGCCTGTCGATTCACTGCGTCCGAACAGGAGAGCTTTCATGAATCTGCCGCGCAAGATTATCATCGACACCGATCCAGGGCAGGATGATGCCGTCGCCATTCTGCTGGCCTTGGGCAGCCCCGATGAAATCGAGGTGCTCGGAATCACCGCCGTGGCGGGCAACGTGCCGCTGGCGCTCACCCAGCGCAACGCGCGCATCATCTGCGAACTGGCCAACCGCCGCGACATTCCGGTGTTTGCAGGCTGTGACCGGCCCCTGCAGCGCCCTTTGGTCACGGCCGAGCATGTGCATGGCAAGACCGGGCTGGACGGGCCGCAGATGTCCGATCCGACGATGCCACTGCAAGATCAGCACGCGGTCGATTTCCTGATCGAGACGCTGCGCCGCGAGCCGGCGAAATCGGTCACGCTTTGCCCGCTCGGGCCGCTCACGAACATTGCCACCGCGTTCCAGCGCGCGCCCGATATCATCGCGCGCGTGCAGGAAATCGTCTTGATGGGCGGCGCCTATTTCGAGGTGGGCAACATCACCCCAGCGGCAGAGTTCAACATTTACGTCGACCCACAAGCCGCTGATATGGTTTTCAAATCCGGCATTCCTATTGTGGTGATGCCGCTGGATGTCACCCATAAGGCGCTGGCGACGGCCCCGCGCATCGAAGCCTTCCGCGCCCTTGGCACCGAACCGGGGCGCATGGTCGCAGAATGGACCGATTTTTTCGAACGCTTCGACAAGCAGAAATACGGCAGCTCCGGCGCGCCTTTGCATGATCCGTGCGTGATCGCCTATCTGCTGCGGCCCGCGCTGTTCAGCGGGCGTCACATCAATGTCGAGATCGAAACCCAGTCAGAACTGACCATGGGCATGACGGTTGCCGATTGGTGGGGCGTCACCAAGCGGCCCGCCAATGCGCTGTTCATCGGCGCGCTGGATGCAGAGGGCTTCTTCGCCCTGCTGACCGAACGGATCGGGCGGCTCTGATCACTCCAAGGGCAGGATCACGGCAAAGGTGCTGCCCGCACCCTTGACGCTGTCAATCTTCAGCCGCCCGCGATGGCGCTGCACGATGTGCTTCACGATCGCCAGCCCCAGCCCGGTGCCGCCCTTCTCGCGTGAGCGGTGGCCATCCACCCGGTAGAATCGCTCGGTCAGGCGCGGCAGATGCTGCGCCTCGATGCCCTCGCCCTGATCGATCACCTCCACCCGCAGCGCAGGTGATTTTGGCAGGCTGTCCGCCGTCAGCCGCACCACCACATCACCGCCAGCGCCCCCGTATTTCACCGCGTTTTCCATCAGGTTCTGGAACACCTGCACCAGCTGATCGGCATCCCCGGGCACCTTGGTCGCAAGCCCCTCGGCCAGTTCCAGCCGCACCGCCACCCCCGCCGCATCCGACAAAGGCCGCAACGTCGCCTTCGTCGCCCGCAAGATCTCCACCAGATCCACCCAAGCGGTAGGGCGCACGCGCTCTTCCGCCTCCACCTTGCTCAGATGCAGCAGATCGCGGATCAGCCGGTTCATCCGCCCCGCTTCACGCTCCATGATGTTCAAAAACCGCTCCCGCGCCACCGGGTCATCCTTGGCGGCGCCTTTCAGCGTCTCGATGAACCCGCTCAGCGCCGTGAGGGGCGAGCGCAGCTCGTGGCTGACATTCGCCACGAATTCCCGCCGCATCAACCCCATCTGCTCCGCCTCGGACAGGTCTTCCAGCACACAGAGCACGCCCGCGCCTTGCGGCAGCGGCGTCACCGTCACCCGGTGCACCGCATCCTGCGACGGCCCCGGCACCACCTGTCGCGCCACGCCGCCCACGCCCTCGCGCAAGGCCCGGCCCAAGGCGGCCTGTACCTCCGGATGGCGCAGCGCAATCGCATGGTGCCGTCCCAGCATGGCCTCGCCCAAAAGCGCGACCGCCGCCGGATTCATCACCCGGATGCGCTCATCCGCATCCACGATCAGCGCAGGCAAGGGCACCCCGGTCAGCAAAGCCGCTTCGATCATCGTCCCGTTCCACATCCTTGTGACCGACCTTTCGCTAGCCTGAATATGCGACAGTGAAGCGACATGCACTTGAACTGTGACAATTCCTCGTTAAACCTCTGGGCACTGGTTTCCGTAGCGTCATCTTGTCCCGTACCCCTTTCTCCCCCCGATGCAGGAGTGTCGGCGTGACCACTCGTCCGCGAACCACCAATGGCTCCCATGGCCCGGATCATACCTCCGTTTCGACCCCGGGCGATTTCATCGCCATTGCGCTTTCGGCCAGCACAGCCTTGGAATTGGCGGGCACACGCCGCATCTCGCTCATGGTGCCGGAAGATCTGACCGCGGTCACCCTGTCACGGATGACCGATGTGGTAGTGGCCTGCCCGCTTCTGGGCACCACCGTCGACGCGCTGGATGTGATCGAGGCTTTGGCCGCCGCCTCTTATCACGGCGCGGTCTGGGTGGTCGCGCCCGCGATGCCGAACCCCCGCATGGTAGAGCGTGAACTCAAGCGCGCCGCCAAACGCATGTCGATCAAGCTCATCCTCCGCTAAGGCGCCTCAGCCGATCTGGCGCAACCCTTGGCGAAAGCGCTGCGCATTGGCGCGGTAGCCCTCGGCCGAGCGCATCAGCCGCGCTTGCGCCGCCCCGTCCAGCTCCCGCACCACCCGGCCGGGACTGCCCATCACCAGACTGAAATCGGGAATCTCCTTGCCTTCGGTGATCAGCGCGCCCGCCCCGATCAGACAGCCCCGCCCGATCCTTGCCCCATTTAGCACCGTGGCCCCCATCCCGATCAGACTGCCCGCCCCGATGCTGCACCCATGCAGCATGGCCTTGTGCCCGATGGTGCAATCGGCACCGATCGTCAAGGGAAAGCCCATATCGGTGTGCAACACGCAGGACTCCTGCACATTGCTGCCGCTCCCGACGCGGATCTCTTCATTGTCTCCGCGCAAGATGGCCCCGAACCAGACCGAGGCTTCGGCCTCCAGCACGATCCGCCCGATCAGCGTGGCGCCCGGTGCCACCCACGCGCCGGGATCAATCTCGGGGGCAATATCCTCAAGCGCATAGATCATCGCTGCTCAAACTCCCGGTTCAACCCGCGCACAAACTCCGACAGCGCAGGCTGACGGTCACGCCGCATGCGCTCTGCTTCAAGAATGGTCTGCAACTGCTTGAAAGACTGATCAATATCGTCATTCACCAGCACATAGTCATATTCCGCCCAATGGCTGATCTCATCGCGGCTCTTCGCCATCCGGCCCGCGATCACCGCCTCCGAATCCTGTGCGCGCCCCCGCAACCGGCGGTCCAGCTCGGCGATCGACGGCGGCAACACAAACACCGAAACCACATCGCGCCCCAAGGCCGAGTTGCGGATCTGCTGGCCGCCTTGCCAATCGATGTCGAACAGCGTGTCGCGCCCTTCGGCCATCGCAGCCTCCACCGGGCCGCGCGGACTGCCGTAGAGGTTGCCGAAAACCTCGGCATGTTCCAGCATCTGCTGATCCGCGATCATCGCTTCAAAGGCCGAACGGCTGCGGAAATAATACTCTCGCCCCTCTTCCTCGCCCGGGCGCGGCGCCCGCGTGGTGGCGGAAACCGAAAAGCGGATCGTGGGGTCCCAGCCCATCAACCGCTTGGCCAGCGTCGATTTGCCCGCCCCCGAAGGCGAAGACAAGATAAGCAAAAGACCACGCCGCTGCATCGTCACTCCACGTTCTGAACCTGTTCGCGCATCTGATCGATCACCGTTTTCAGGTCAAGCCCGATCCGGGTGAGCGCCAAGGCCTGCGCCTTGGAACACAAGGTATTGGCCTCACGCATGAATTCCTGCATCAGGAAATCGAATTTGCGCCCCACCGGCCCGGTCTCGGCCAAAAGCGCGCGGGCTGCCGCCACATGTGCCTCCAGCCGGTCCAGTTCCTCGGTCACATCCTGCTTCACCGCAATCATGGCAAGCTCTTGCGCCACGCGGCCCGCATCCACGCCTTCGGCATGGTCCAGCACCCGCGCCAGCGCCGCGCGCAAGGTGGCGGCGGCGGTGTCGCGCCGGGCCTCGGCCTCGGCCTTGGCGCTGCGCGTCAGCGCCGCGATCTGGTCAAGCTGCCCGGCGATCACCCCTTGCAGCGCCAATCCTTCCGCAGCCCGCATCTCGGCAAAGGCCGCCAGAAGTGCCGGCAGATCCGCCAGCAGCGCCGCCCGCAGCGGTGCGCTTTCCTCTTCCACAGCCGCAGCGTCCAGCACGCCGCGCACCGCCAGCACATCGGCCGCGGTCGCCTGCGCCAGCGTTACCCCCGCCTGCAAGGCCGCCGCCTCCACCTCTTGCAAGGCCGCCAGCACCGCCGCCAGCGCGTGCGGCTTGACCTGCACCCCAGATTCAGCACCGGCCGCCTCGCGCGCCACCTTCAACGACAGGCTGACATTGCCCCGCGACAGCGCCTTTTGCAGCTCGGCGCGCAGCGCAGGCTCCAGCCCGTCGATCCAGTCCGGCAGGCGCAGCCGCAGGTCCAGCCCCTTGCCATTGACCGACCGGATGTCCCATGCCCAGACAAAGCCCAAAGCCTGCCCTTTGCGGGCAGCAAATCCGGTCATCGAAACGGTCATCGGCTTTCTCCTCGCCGCATCCCGGCAGTGTTTACCATTTGTTTAGAAACGCGGCGAAAAGGCGCGCGCGCTGGTGTATCTTAACATCCCAGTAAGGATATCGAGTCGGCGCGGCTTCCGTTCCCGGCGGCGGCCAGCACGGCTGACATACCACGGCCCGAAGCGCCGGATCAACCAATCCCCGCCCGCCGCCGCCACCGCCCGGGCTTTGACGATAAGGACAGCACCCATGACTTCTGGATGGAACGGCAGCCCCTCCGACGGACCCCCGCCTTATCCCGGCGGCATGATCGCCGCCGTGCGCGCCTATTGGGAGGCGCTGCGCGACGGCGACAGCCTGCCGCGCCGGGCGCAGGTCGATCCGCGCGGCATCGCGAACGCGCTGGAAAACACCTTTCTCATCGAGCGGGTGGCCCCCGGCATCGCCCGCTTCCGCATCGCAGGTCTGCTCTACAACGATCTGATGGGCATGGACATTCGCGGGATGCCGCTGTCTTGCCTGTTTCTTGGCCCGGCGCGGGACAGCCTGCAAACCGATCTAGAACACCTGTTTTCTACCCCGGCCGCCCTGTCGCTCACGCTCGTGGCCGAACGCCGGCTGGGCCGCCTGCCCTTGCGCGCGCGGCTGCAAATTCTGCCAATGCTCGACCGCAGCGATGCCTGCACGCTTGCCCTCGGCTGCATTGAAACCTTGGGCGAGATTGGCCGCGTGCCCTGCCGCTTTGGCATTGCCGAGGCACGGCTCACACCCTTGGGGGCCGCTGCCGCCTCAAACGCCGCCCCGATCGCCGCGCCACGCCCGCCGCGCGCTGTCGCAGGCGTGCCACATCTGCGCTTGGTCAAGGCCTAAGCCGCGTCTGGCACACCGCTTCCGGCAACAGAAAGGGGCGGCACCCCCGGTGCCGCCCCTTTCCGAATTTTCGCAGAAAATTCGACCCCTTACAGCGCGACGCGCTGGCCTTCCTGCCGCGCGGCCAAAAGCTCTTCCGCCACCAGAAACGCCAGTTCCAGCGATTGGCTGGCATTCAGGCGCGGGTCGCAAGCCGTGTGGTAGCGGTCCGACAGGTCTTCATCCGTCACCGCGCGCAAGCCGCCGGTGCACTCGGTCACGTCCTTGCCGGTCATCTCGAAATGCACGCCGCCCGGCACCGTGCCTTCGGCCTTGTGCACCGCAAAGAACTCACGCACCTCGGACAGCACCGCATTGAACGGCCGTGTCTTGTAGCCCGAAGGCGATTTGATCGTGTTGCCATGCATCGGGTCGCAAGACCACACCACATTGGCGCCCTCTTCCTGCACCGCCTTGATCAGGCGGGGCAGATGCTCGCCCACCTTCCCGGCGCCAAAGCGCGCGATCAGCGTCAGCCGCCCGGCCTCATTGGCGGGGTTCAGCTTCGCCATCAGCACCTTCAGATCTTCCGCCGTCGTGGTCGGTCCGCATTTCAGCCCGATCGGGTTCAGCACGCCCCGGCAGAATTCCACATGCGCCCCATCGGGCTGACGCGTGCGGTCGCCAATCCAGATCATATGGCCCGACCCGGCGACATTCTGCCCCGAGATGCTGTCCACCCGGCACAGCGCCTCTTCATATTCCAGCAGCAGCGCCTCGTGGCTGGTGTAGAAATCCACCCGGCTCAGCTCATGCGCGGTGTCGGAATTCACCCCGGCCGCATTCATGAAATCCAGCGCGTCCGAAATCCGGTTCGACAGCTCGCGGTAGCGCTCGGCCTTGTCATGTTCGGCAAAGCCCAGCGTCCAGCTGTGCACCCGGTGAATGTCGGCAAAGCCCCCGGTCGAGAAGGCGCGCAACAGGTTGAGGCTGGCCGCCGCCTGCGTATAGGCCTGCAACATGCGGGCCGGGTCGGGCTGGCGGGCCTCGGGCGTCGCGTCAAAGCCGTTGATGATGTCGCCGCGGTAGCTCGGGTATTCCACCCCGCCGATCACTTCCGTCGGCGCCGACCGCGGCTTGGCGAATTGCCCCGCCATCCGGCCCACCTTGATCACCGGCACTTTCGCGCCAAAGGTCAGCACCACCGCCATCTGCAACATCACGCGGAAAGTGTCGCGAATGTTATCGGCGCTGAATTCGGCAAAGCTCTCGGCGCAATCGCCGCCCTGAAGCAAGAACGCCTTGCCTTCAGAGGCCAAAGCCAGCTGCTTTTTCAACCGCCGCGCCTCGCCCGCAAAGACCAGCGGCGGATACTTGGCCAACTGCGCCTCGACAGCGCGCAGCGCGGCATTATCCGTATAATCAGGCATCTGCACCCGCGGTTTCGCGCGCCAGTCTGATTTCTGCCAGCCTTTGGTCATGGCTTTCTCCTTCCCACTCCGGGGTCGTTAGCGGTATCGCGGCGTTGTATACGGTCTGATGCGCCAATTGCAAAGGCCCAAACGCCCCACAGACCCTGTGCATGCCGCCGCAATACAGCCCTTGCGAAGCGCCGGATTTCCTGTCTGATAGCGCCAGATCCGACATGAACAGGTCGCAAGATGTCTACGCCTCTCACCCGCGCCACCAAGTCCGATGTTGCCACGCCGCCGCGGCGCTTTGTCTTTGTGTTGCTGGACCGGTTCACCATGATGTCGTTCTCGGGCGCGATCGAGCCGCTGCGTCTGGCCAATTACGTCACCGGCAAAACGCTTTACACTTGGATTCTCGCGGGCGAAGGCGGCGAACAGGCCACCTGCTCCAACGGCGCCACCTTCAAGCTCGACATCGGCCTCGAAGATGTCGACCGCGAAGACACCATCCTTGTCTGCGGCGGCATCGACATTCAGCGCGCCACCACCAAACCGGTGCTCAACTGGCTCCGGCGCGAGGCCCGGCGCGGCAATGTCATCGGGGGCATGTGCACGGGCGCCTATGCTCTGGCCAAGGCAGGGCTGCTGGACGGCAAGCGCGCCACCATCCATTGGGAAAATCAGGATGGGTTTCTCGAGGAATTTGAACAGGTGAAGCTGACGAAATCGGTCTTCGTGATGGATGGCAACCGGCTGACCACGGCGGGCGGCATTTCCTCGATCGATCTGGTGCTCAAGCTCATCGCCGCCGATCACGGTCAGGATCTGGCCAATACCGTGGCCGATCTCTTGATCTATTCCACCATCCGCACCGATCAAGACACCCAGCGGCTGTCCATTCCCACCCGCATCGGCGTGCGCCATCCCAAGCTCAGCCAAGTCATCCAGATGATGGAAGGCAATATCGAAGACCCGCTCTCACCCGCCGATCTGGCCGAGCAGGTCGACATGTCGACCCGGCAACTGGAACGCTTGTTCCGCCGCTATCTGAACCGCAGCCCCAAGCGCTATTACATGGAACTGCGTCTGGGCAAGGCGCGCAACTTGCTGATGCAAACGGATATGAGCGTGATCAACGTGGCCTTGGCCTGCGGCTTTGCCAGCCCGTCGCATTTTTCCAAATGCTATCGCAGCCATTACAACACCACGCCTTACCGCGAACGCGGCGCGCAAGGCCCAACCCAACCGGGCCGCCTGTCGATTTGACGGGCAGCGCCAAAAAGTCCGGTTAACAGCCGCGCCAGGTTGCTCTGCAGCAGACTGTCAAGAGCATTGTTGCACGTCCAACCAAAACCATTGTTCCAGCCTTGGAAACGATAAGTTTCGGTCTTTGCTGCCTCAGCATTTGACAGACTTTGGCGTCGTCCGTAGGCTGATTCCCAGTCAATGTTGACAGTTTTTTAGGGGGGCAATTTCGATGAAGTACACCGGGGTCATTTCTTTTACCGCCTTGCTGGCATCCACTTCGGTCGCTTTGCCCGCCACGGTGCGCTTAGGCAACACATTTGTCGGATCGGCGGGCGGAGCCAGTGTCAGCATCGCGACCAACGGCGATCTTGGCGGCGGTAGAATTGTGATTGGATCAACCTTCACGGGCACGTCCATCACCGGCTCGCTGGAAGTCAACGCCGCGACGACGCCAAATGCTGTCTCAGACGTGACTAATGTCCGCAACATTGAAATCAACGCAGGTGCATTGCGCGTGATTGGGGATGGCACTGCCGGATCAGCACGGGTTGAGGTGCGCAATCAATTGCGATTAGAAGCAAATGCTGACACATCCCTTTTTATCGCGAACGGAGGGGAGGTCATCTACACGTCACCTGAAACCGGTCGCACCGGCGCCGTCATATTAGGAAGCTACGCGGATTTCATTCCTGGAAGTGGCACGACCACCACGACGGTGACAGGCGAACACTCTTATCTAGAGATAAATGGCAGGCTGGAGCTCGGCTTCGGCAACGCGCTGAGCGACGACATGACCATCTCGGAAGGCGCGCGTGTGGTGGTGCAAGAGCCTGATGATTTCGAAGCGCGGGTGGATGCATCGTTCGATCCGACAGAGGCTTCGCGCGGCGGTGTTTCCCTTGGTGGGTTTGATACTTTTGCACCTGGTCAGGCGCTTGATACTCTGACGATCACTGGTGTCGGATCAGAACTGGTGTATTCGTCGAATTTTTTCACGAACTCCGGCAACAACAGGATCCTCGTCATCGACGGTGGCGTAATACGTCAGAACGAGGTTGGCGACGTCGACGCGGTGGCAGCATTTCTTGGTATAAATCCAGACGACCTTGGAGCCTTTAGCCTTGGATCAGGCGTCGGCGAGTCCTCTTTGTTGGTTGACGGGCCGGGCTCGGCTGTTTCGGTGACCCGCAACATCCAGATTGGATATGGCGAGGCTTTAATCGGCTATGAAAACCCCGAAGAGTATGCCGGACCGATCTTTGGTCCGACCTCTGCGCAGGCGACCGTTGTTAATGGCGGTCTGATGTCTACCACAAAGGATGTTGTGGTGTCAAAAAGCGGCGAGCCGGGCACCGGCTATCTGACTGTCGGCTCGGGTGGTCGCGTCGAGGCCTCCCGCTTGATCCTCAATGATGGCGGTGTGTTGTCGGGCAATGGTGGCACAATCGTGGGCGATGTCATCCTGGACGGAGGAATGATCTCGCCCGGTGCCTCGCCGGGAAGTATGACAATTGACGGCGATCTAGAAGTTTTTGGTGGGTCTTTGTTCTTCGAAGTCGGTGGCGGGGGGGCCGGAATGTTTGACCAACTTTTCGTGACTGGCGATCTTTTGGCCATGCAGGGCCTATCAATCACCTTAAGTTTGATTGACGGCTTCCTGCCCGAGCGCGGGACGGTATTTGATTTTCTGAAAGTGAGCGGATCGGCTTCAATTTTTGATACCCCTGAATTGATCTCGGTCTCTTTTCTTGGCATCAACGGTTCCGAGTTTGCACTCGGCGTTACCAATAACGGCTTTAGCGGCACGTATGTCGGAGAAAACCCTGTGTCACCAGTGCCGCTGCCCAGCGGCCTGCTACTACTCGTTACGGCGTTCGGGGTTATGGGCTTACTGTCAGGGCGTCGCAAGGCGACTGTGGCGGTTTAGCAGGCCGACAAAAAAATCGCTCTGCGGCTTGCCCCAAGCTCGCCGTCTGCGCGCAGGGCGATATGGTAGTGATCGCAATCGGGCTGCTCCCCGGGCAGCGAAGCGTCTGGGGAGCAAAGCCCTTTTGTTGAGGGAACTCGCGCGGTGAGAGCGCAATGTCCCAAGCGTACCAACCATCCAATTTATTCAATGTCCTTGCAAATAGATCTTTCCGGCGGATCGGGCCGCAGGCGGCGACAGCCTGTGCTATGCCGCCTGCGACCTGTCCTTGAACCTTAACCCTCCGCCGGGGCCAGCCGATAGATCGCCCCGTCCAGCACCGACAGGAACCAGATCGAGCCATCGGGCGCCTCGCGCACATCGCGCACCCGCCCCGTCTCTTCTGCCTCGATCCGCTCTTCTTCAAAGCCGGTCGGGGCCGCCGCATCCATATCCAGACGCGACAGGAAGCTTTGGTTCAACGATCCGGTGAACACGTCGCCCGCCCATTCCGGGACCAGCGTTCCCGAATAGACGATCAACCCCGAAGGCGCGATGGACGGGTCCCAGTAATGCGCCGGCTGCTCCATGCCTTCCGCCGCCTGCCCTTCGCCAATGGTGTCGCCGTTGTAGTTCACGCCATAGCTGATCACCGGCCAGCCGTAATTGGCCCCCTCACGCACCCAATTCAGCTCATCGCCGCCTTGCGCGCCATGCTCGACCAACCACAGACTGCCATCGGGACCAAGAGTCGCACCTTGGGCGTTGCGATGGCCAATCGAATACACGCCCCGCCGCCAGTCTTCGCGCGCGGTTGCTGTTGCGCCATCCCGCGTCAGATGAATCACGCTGCCTTCCACCGTCATGGGGTCTTGCGACTGCATCCCCTCTGGGCCGGTCCCCCGGTCTCCTGTGGTGACAAAGACGCTGCCATCTTGCGCTTCAACGATGCGGCTGCCGAAATGGCGCCCGCCGGGCAATCCGTCGCCCACATAGAGCATCTCAAAGCCTTCCAGCGCGCTGCCATCCTCTGACAACCGCCCCTTGCCCACCGCCGTGGCGGCCCCGCCATCCACCGCTGCGGCATAAGACAGCCAGACCTCACGCGATTGGGCGAAGTCGCGCGGGATCATCACATCCAGAAGCCCGCCTTGGCCTTCCGCGTAAACCTCTGGCACGCCAGTGATTTCCGTGCTGTCTCCGTCGCGCACCAACAGCAGCCGCCCTTCGCGTTCGGTCACCAGAACCCCGCCATCGGGCAAGATGCCAATCGCCCAAGGCTCTTCAAACCCGGTCGCCACCGGCGTGATCTGCATGGGGCCTGCCGAGGTTTCCACCGTGGTCTGGCCAAAGGCCATTCCGGCCATCAAAGCCAACCCGGAAGCGAGGAGGACCACAGGCGCCACCGCGGGTGCCACGTCAAGGGCAGTTGTGCGGAGTGCGGCTTTGGGATGGGGGCGAAGGTCGGTCGGACGCGGACGGGTCATGAATTCTCCTGTCTTGGGATCGGTCTTCAAATCTGCCCTAACAACGTGGCGTTTTGCAGCGCGGTTCCACCCCTCTCGCGCAAGCGTGACCACGCGTGACGCAGGCAAGCCCCGCTTGACGATGCGTCATCGCGAAAAAATCCCGCCCACAATGCGCTTTTCTTTTGCCAAACCGCCCACTAACCTCTGGCGCAGGATAAAAATCCGACAAGGGAGACATTCAATGAAAAAACTGCTTCTCGCTACGGCCGCCACCGGTCTTTTCGCCGGGGCCGCTGCGGCTGAAGACATCAAGATGGGCATCATCCTCGGCTTCACCGGCCCGCTGGAATCCATCACCCCGAATATGGCCACCGGCGCCGAGCTGGCGATCAGCGAAGTGAACGCCTCGGGCAAGTTCACCTTGGGCAACGTCGTGCCGGTCCGCGCCGATTCGACCTGCATCGACGCTGCCGCCGCAACCGCTGCGGCCGACCGTCTGATCACCGCCGAAGGCATCAAGGCCATCATGGGCGCCGATTGCTCGGGCGTCACCGGTGCCATCCTGCAAAACGCGGCCCGCACCAACGGGATCGGGATGATCTCGCCTTCGGCGACCTCGCCCGCGCTCTCGACCGCCGAAGATGACGGCCTGTTCTTCCGCACCGCCCCGTCGGATGCCCGCCAAGGCGTGGTGATGACCGAAATCCTGATGGACAAGGGCATCAAGACCGTCGCGCTGACCTACACCAACAACGACTACGGCAAGGGTCTGGCCGACAGCTTCGCCGAAGCCTTCACCGCGGCCGGCGGCACCGTCACCATCAACGCCCCCCACGAAGACGACAAGGCCGACTATTCGGCAGAAGTCGCCTCGCTGGCCTCGGCGGGCGGCGAAGTGCTGGTGGTCGCGGGCTACACCGACAAGGGCGGCAAGTCGATCATTCAGGCCTCGCTCGATTCGGGGGCTTTCGACACCTTCGTTCTGCCCGACGGCATGGTCGGCCAGAAGCTGGTCGATGACATCGGCGAAGGCCTGACCGGCTCCTTCGGTCAGTATCCCGGCACCGACAGCCAAGGCGCCGAGCTCTTCCAAGGCCTCGCCACCGCCGCCGGATTCGACGGCACCTCGGCCTTCGCACCGGAATCCTATGACGCCGCCGCGCTGATCATGCTCGCCATGGCCGCCGCCGGGTCGACCGACTCCAAGGAATGGTCCACCAAGGTGATGGATCTGGCCAACGCCCCGGGCGAGCCGATCCTGCCGGGCGAACTCGGCAAGGCGCTGGAGCTGATCGCGGCCGGCACCGACATCGATTATGTCGGCGCGACCGCCGTCGAACTCATCGGGCCGGGCGAAAGCGCGGGCAACTACCGTGAGATCGAGATCAAGGACGGCAAGATCGAAACCGTCCGGTTCCGCTGATCGCGGCCAAAGGTCACCAAGCACGGCCCGGAGAGCGCTCCGGGCCGTTGCCACAAGCGAAGGCCTCCGCGCCCGGAAAATCCGGATGCTGCGACGGAAGGCTCAGGGGATGATGAATGATCCAGGTCGACAACCTTCACCGCCATTTCGGCGGCTTTCGTGCGGTGGACGGCGCCTCGCTCTCTATCGACACCGGCTCCATCACGGGCCTGATCGGTCCGAACGGCGCGGGCAAGACCACGCTGTTCAACGTGGTGGCCGGGCGGCTGAAGCCCACCAGCGGCACCGTGCGCATGGCGGGCGAAGACATCACCGGCCTGCCGCCGCATGAGCTGTTCCACAAGGGCCTGCTGCGCACCTTCCAGATCGCACATGAATTCGGCTCCATGTCCTGTGTCGAGAACCTGATGATGGTCCCGGGCGCCCAGATGGGCGAAACCCTGTGGAACGCGTGGTTCCGCCGCGGCGCCGTGCGCGCCGAAGAGGAACGCCTGCGCGCCAAGGCGCATGACGTGCTGAAATTCCTCACCATCGACCATCTGGCGGATCAGAAGGCCAGCCAGATTTCGGGCGGGCAGAAAAAGCTCTTGGAGCTGGGGCGCACGATGATGGTGGATGCGCGCATCGTGTTTCTCGATGAAGTGGGCGCGGGCGTGAACCGTACCCTTCTGAACACCATCGGCGACGCTATCGTGCGGCTCAATCAGGAACGCGGCTACACGTTCTGCGTCATCGAACATGACATGGAGTTCATCGGCCGCCTCTGCAACCCGGTGATCTGCATGGCCGAAGGCAAGGTTCTGGCGCAAGGCACGGTGGACGAGGTCAAGAATGATGAACGGGTGATCGAGGCCTATCTCGGCACCGGATTGAAGAACAAGGTAACGGCACATGGCTGATCAGACGCAGCTGATTTTCTGCGAGAATCAGAACACGCCCTCTGCTTGCGCGCAGAGGGACGACGCGAATTTTCGCAGAAAATTCGGGGGAGACCGGACCGATGGCTGAACCTTTCCTGATCGGTGACGCCATGACCGGCGGCTATGGCGGCGCCGACATCCTGCACGCCTGCACCATCGCGGTGGAACCGGGCGAAATCGCCGTCATCGTCGGCCCCAATGGCGCGGGCAAATCCACCGCCATGAAGGCGGTCTTCGGCATGCTCAAGCTGCGCGGCGGCAGCGTCCGGCTCAAGGGCGAGGACATCACCAGCCTCACGCCCCAAGCCCGCGTCGCCAAAGGCATGGCCTTCGTGCCGCAAACCAGCAACATCTTCACCTCGATGACGGTGGAGGAAAACCTTGAAATGGGCGCCTTCCTGCGCCGCGACGACATCAAGGGCACCATGGAACAGGTCTATGGCCTCTTCCCCATCCTCAAGCAAAAGCGCCTGCAACCCGCGGGCGAGCTTTCCGGCGGCCAGCGCCAGCAGGTCGCCGTCGGCCGCGCGCTGATGACCCAACCCTCCGTCCTCATGCTGGATGAACCCACCGCCGGGGTCAGCCCGATCGTGATGGACGAGCTGTTCGACCGCATCATCGAAGTTGCCCGCACCGGCATCTCCATCCTGATGGTGGAACAGAACGCCCGTCAGGCGCTCGAGATCGCCGACAAAGGCTATGTGCTGGTGCAAGGCGCCAACCGCTTCACCGGCACCGGACAGGCCCTGCTGGCCGATCCGGATGTGCGCAAATCCTTCCTCGGGGGCTGATCCATGGATATCCTGAACGCCCTCGTGGCCTTTCTCAATTTCGTCTTCATCCCCGGCCTTGCCTATGGCGCGCAGCTGGCGCTGGGCGCTCTGGGCGCCACGCTGATCTATTCGATCCTGCGCTTTTCCAACTTCGCCCATGGCGATACCATGGCGATCGGCACGGTCTTCGTGATCCTGCTGACATGGGGGCTGCAATCCATGGGCATCGGCTTTGGCCCGCTGCCCACAGCGCTTCTGGCCTTGCCCGTGGGCATCCTGCTCACCGCCCTCCTGCTTCTGGCCACCGACCGCGCGGTCTACCGCTATTACCGCCGCGTCAAGGCCGCCCCGGTCATCCTCGTGATGGCCTCGCTGGGCGTGATGTTCATCCTCAACGCCCTCACCCGCTTCATCATCGGCACCAGTGACATCAGCTTCACCGATGGCGAGCGCTTTATCCTGACCGCCGGCGATTTCCGCGCCGCCACCGGCCTTGCCGAAGGGCTGGCCATCCGCACCACCCAAGGCGTCACCGTCGTGGTGGCGCTGATCGCGGTCGCACTGCTGTTCTGGTTCCTGCAAAAGACCCGCACCGGCAAATCCATGCGCGCCTTTTCCGACAACGAAGATCTGGCGCTGCTGTCCGGCATCAACCCCGACCGCGTGGTCACCGTGACCTGGATCGTGGCGGCAGCCCTCGCCACCACCGCAGGCACGCTCTATGGCCTCGACAAGGGCTTCAGCCCCTTCACCTATTTCCAACTGCTGCTCCCCATCTTTGCTGCCGCCATCGTCGGCGGCTTGGGCAGCCCGCTCGGCGCCATCGCCGGTGGCTTTGTCATCGCCTTTTCCGAGGTGATGGTGACCTACGCCTGGAAAAAGGTCGTCACCTATCTGCTGCCCGACTCCCTCGCCCCTGATGGGCTCGTGCAGTTGATGTCCACCGATTACAAATTCGCGGTCAGCTTCGTGATCCTGATCATCGTCTTGCTGGTGATGCCCACCGGCCTGTTCAAAGGAAAATCGATATGAGCGGCGCACCAGCTTCCCCTTCGATGACAGCCGCCGCCCCGGCCCAAGGCCCGGGCCGCGCGCTGCTGCTGGCGGCCTTCGTGGCGCTTCTGTTTCTGGGCACCGGGATCTTCCAAAGCTGGACGCTGGCGCTGTTGATCGTGAACATGGCGCTGGTCTCCTCGATCATGGCGCTGGGGGTCAATATCCAGTGGGGCTATGCCGGGCTGTTCTCGGTGGGCACCATGGGCTTTGTCGCCTTGGGCGGCGTCTCTGTGGTGCTGATCTCCTCGGCCCCGGCACCGGGCGGCTGGGCCGCAGGCGGCCCCGGCATCCTTCTCGGGCTCTGCATGGGGGCGGCCACCATTGCCGCCGCCGTGATGGCCGCCGCGAAATTGCCCAAGGGCCGTGTCCGTGGTTTGGCCGTGGCCGCCATCCTGATCGCAGGCTTCCTGATCTTCCGCGCGATTTTCGATCCTGCGGTGCAGGCGGTCGAGGCGAACAATCCTTCGGTGCATGGCAATCTGGGCGGCCTCGGGCTGCCGGTCTTGCTGGCCTGGCCGGTGGGCGGGCTTCTGGCCGCCGCCGCCGCTTGGGCCATCGGCAAGACCGCCCTTGGCCTGCGCTCGGATTATCTGGCGATTGCCACACTGGGCATCGCCGAGATCATTCTGGCCGTGCTCAAGAACGAAGACTGGCTGGCCCGCGGCGTGAAGAACGTGATCTCGCTGCCGCGCCCTGTGCCCTATGAGGTGGATCTCCAACGCTCGCAGGCCTTCCTCGACTGGGCCAACAGCTTCGGCTTTGACCCGATCACCGCCTCCTCCATCGTGGTGCGGCTGATGTATACGGGCCTCTTTGCCATCGTGCTCTTGCTGCTGATCTGGCTGTCACAAGCCGCGCTGCACAGCCCCTGGGGCCGGATGATGCGCGCGATCCGCGACAACGAAGTCTCGGCCGAGGCGATGGGCAAAGACGTGACCCGCCGCCACCTGCAGGTCTTCATCCTCGGCAGCGCCGTCATCGGCATCGCGGGCGCGATGATGACCACGCTCGACGGCCAGCTCACCCCCGGCTCCTACTCGCCCTTGCGCTTCACCTTCCTGATCTGGGTCATGGTGATCGTCGGCGGTTCGGGCAACAACTGGGGCTCGGTGCTCGGCGGTTTTCTCATCTGGTGGCTTTGGGTGATGGTGGAACCGATCGGCAACTGGCTGATGACGGTCGTCACCTCCGGCATGGCGGAAGGCTGGCTCAAGGGCCATCTGATCAACTCCGCCGCCCATATGCGGCTGTTGACCATGGGGCTGATCCTGCTCTTGGTGCTGCGCTTCGCTCCAAAGGGCCTGCTGCCCGAACGCTGACCCTCTCCCCGGGGCGCAAGGCCTGATGCCGCGCGCCCCGGCGCAGATGTCGCCGCCTCCGGCGGGAGTATTTGGAAAAGGTGCAAGTCCTGTCGTGGATTTGCACCTTTCTTAAATACTCCCGCCGGAGGCGTCCCACAGAGGGTGCAAGGCGCGGCCTCGGGCCGTTGGCGCCCGCACCGCACCGGCGGCGGTTTCCATCCTCAAGCCTTCAGGCTATAGGCATCGCACCGGCCTTTCGCCGGGGAAAGGCGCTCTTCATGCTGTGGGACATTCGCAAGCAGATGCGACCGGCGCTCTCGGTCATCGACATGATCCCCAATGTGCACCGCACCCCGGCCCTTGCCGCCTTGCGCCGCGCGGTCTTCGAAGGGCGGCCCGCCACCTTGCGCCTGACCGACGAAGACCGGGAGCTTGCCTTTCACGATGCGCATGTGCAACTGACCTCGCCCATCGGCGCGCGGGTGCTGCGGATCCTGCATGACAGCGGCGCGCTCAAGCTGAAAAAGCCGCCCGCCAAGGCACTGCCCGCACTCGACGCCTATATCGCCACCGAAGCCGCCTTCCGGGCCGAGGTCGCGCGGATCATCGCCGCCGACACCGGGCGGCGCAACCGGATGGAGGCCATCCTCGCCGATCCTGCCAGCGCCCGCCCCGAGGACCTCACGCCCGAGCTGATCGACACGGTCTTCTCCGCCCGCCTTGGGCATGGCGCCACCGGCACCCTCCTCATCGCGGGCCTCGCCTGCCACCGCGCGCTGCTCCCCGGCGATCCCGACAGCCGCACCCGGGCCGAGCCCAGCTTCACCTGCTGGTGGACCGACGCCAGCGGCCAGACCCACGGCACCCCGGCCTGACGCCGCCACACCTACCCCATCCGCGACATTTCCTGTCGCCCGCTGACATGCCGCTCCCGCAGCGCCCCGCCACTCTGGCGCCATATCCAAGGGAGTCCTGACATGAAAACCCATACCCGCGTGGTTGTGATCGGCGGCGGCGTCGTCGGCTGTTCCGTGCTTTATCACCTCACCAAGCTGGGCTGGTCTGACGTCACCCTGATCGAACGCTCCGAACTCACCTCCGGCTCCACCTGGCACGCGGCGGGCGGCTTTCACACCCTGAACGGCGACACCAACATGGCCGCCCTCCAAGGCTACACGATCCGCCTTTACAAGGAACTCGAAGCCATCACCGGCATGTCCTGCGGGCTGCACCACGTGGGCGGCATCACCCTTGCCGACAACCCCGCCCGGTTTGAGCAGCTCAAGGCCGAACGCGCCAAGCATCGCTACATGGGGCTTGATACGGAAATCCTCGGCCCCGAGGAGATCCACAAACTCACCGATGGCATGGTCAACCTCGAAGGCATCCTCGGCGCGCTTTATGATCCGCTCGATGGCCATCTCGACCCTTCCGGCACCACCCACGCCTATGCACGCGCTGCACGCATGGGCGGGGCCGAGATCATCCTGCACAACCGCGTGCTGGAAACCAACCCCACGAAAGACGGCTGGGAGGTCGTCACCGAAAAAGGCACGATTCACTGCGAACACCTCGTCAATGCAGGCGGCCTCTGGGCGCGCGAGATCGGGGCCATGGCCGGCGTCTACCTGCCGCTCTTGCCGATGGCGCATCAATACCTCGTCACCGACGACATCCCCGAGATCATGGATATCCTGAAACAGGGCCGCGAATTCCCGCATGTGATGGACCCGGGCGGCGAATCCTACCTGCGCCAAGAAGGCCGCGGCCTGTGCATCGGCTTTTATGAAAAGCCCTGCGAGCCTTGGGCCGTCGACGGCACACCTTGGACCTTTGGCCATGAACTCCTGAACGAGCAATTCGACAAGATCGAGGATTCCGTCAATTTCGCCTACCGCCGCTTCCCCGTCCTCGAACGCTCGGGCGTCAAGCGCGTGATCCACGGCCCCTTCACCTTCGCCCCCGATGGCAACCCGCTGATCGGCCCGGTGCAGGGGCTGCGCAATTACTGGTCCGCCTGCGCCGTGATGGCCGGCTTCAGCCAAGGCGGCGGCATGGGCCTTGCGCTGGCCCAATGGATGATCGAAGGCGAGGTCGAACGCGACCCGCGCGGCTTTGACGTCAGCCGCTTTGGCACCTGGACCAGCCCCGGCTATACCGTGCCGAAGGTGATCGAGAACTACCAGATGCGCTTCTCCGTCTCTTACCCCAACGAAGAACGCCCTGCCGCCCGCCCCTTCCGCACCACCCCGATGTATGAGGTGTTCGATCAAATGAACGCGGTCTGGGGCCAGCAATACGGGCTCGAAGTGGTGAACTACCACGCCCTGCCGGGCGAGCCGCGTTATGAGGAACCCTCCTTCAAACGCTCCAACGCCTGGGAAGCGACCAAGGCCGAGGTGATGGCGGTCCGCAATGGCGTCGGCATCAACGAGGTGCAGAACTTCGGCAAATACCTTGTCACCGGCGCAGGCGCCCGCGCGTGGCTCGACCGTATCATGGCGGGCCGCATCCCCAAACCGGGGCGGCTCAGCCTGACCCCGATGCTCGCCCATTCCGGCAAGATCATCGGCGATTTCACCGTCACATGCCTGTCGGAAACCGAATTCCAGCTGACCGCCAGCTATGGCGCGCAAGGCTGGCACCAGCGCTGGTTCGAACAGAACGCGGTTGAAGGCGTCCGGGTGGAAAACATCTCCGACGCCCGCTCGGGCTTTCAGATCGCGGGGCCACAGGCGCGCGCGCTCCTCGCCCGCGTCACCCGCGCCGATGTGTCGGCCGAAGCATTTAAATTCATGGATGCCAAACGCCTGACCATCGGCATGGCCAATTGCCTTGTGCAGCGCGTGAGTTACACTGCCGATCTGGGCTTTGAAATCTTCACCGACCAGATGTCGGTGCGCCATCTGTGGGAGACGCTGACCGCGGCAGGCAAAGACCTTGGCCTCCGCCCCTTTGGCATGCGCGCCATGATGTCCTTGCGTCTGGACAAAGGGTTCGGCTCTTGGGGCCGCGAATTCAGTCCCGATTACACGCCCGCGGAAACCGGGCTCGACCGCTTCATCGCGTGGAACAAACCTGCCGACTGGATCGGCAAGGCCGCCGCCACCGCAGAAAAGGCCACCGGCCCCAAACGCCGCCTGACCCAGTTCATCGTCGATGCGCGCGACGCCGATGTGGTGGCGTGGGAGCCGATCTGGCTGAACGGCACGGTGCAGGGCTTTTGCACCTCAGGGGGCTACAGCCACACCACCGGGCAATCGGTCGCCATGGGCTTCCTGCCCGCAGACCAGATCCGCGACGGGGCCGAGGTGGAAATCGAAATCCTCGGCGAACGCCGCCCCGCCCGCGTCCACCTTGCCCCCCTCTGGGACGATGGC
Organism: Pseudorhodobacter sp. MZDSW-24AT; assembly: GCF_002794355.1. Lineage (GTDB taxonomy): Bacteria > Pseudomonadota > Alphaproteobacteria > Rhodobacterales > Rhodobacteraceae > Pseudotabrizicola. The sequence continues at coordinate 379,366 of NZ_PGOI01000002.1, forward strand.
GGCCGCATGCGCGCCTGACCCGACGCCCCCCGCCGTAGGGTGGGTGGTTCCGGGGCAAAGCCCCGGGTTCACCCACCCCTCCCCACCCCCGCCCACACGCGCCCCCGGCGCCTCGCCAATCATCACGCCCGCGTCACAGCCCCCCCTGTGACCCAATCTTCCCTTGCGGCGCCCGCCCCACCCGGCCAGACTGCACGATGGAAAGCCGCGGCACTTCTTAACGAAAGATGAATCCCACACGGTCAA
>NZ_PGOI01000020.1 GCF_002794355.1 Pseudorhodobacter sp. MZDSW-24AT
GACGGACGCGGGGTGGAGCAGCCCGGTAGCTCGTCAGGCTCATAACCTGAAGGCCGCAGGTTCAAATCCTGCCCCCGCAACCAGAAATACCAGCCTAACTCTGACACCAGCCCCGACCATCCGTCGGGGCTTTGTCATGTCCGGAGCCCGGAGCGATAGGGTCTCGGCAAGATCTCAACAAGTTCAATGTGATGAAAACCGGATGCCGCCCAGTCCGGCGCCATCCGAACCTTGGGGATCAAGTCCCGCAGCAGCTCCGTCGTTTGTGGCTGCAGGGCGGGCTGGTTCTAAGACTCGGACAGGGGGGTGATCTTTCCCCGGTAAAGGTCCGACAGACGCGGGGGCAGGCGCAGGGCAGGCGGTTCCGGGCTGGTTTCGAGGAAACGGGCGAGGCCGGACTTCTCCATCTCGAGCGCTGCCATCTTCTCCTTCATCGACGGGTGATACATCCCGTCCTCAATTGCGGCGAGGATACCGGCGATCTTCTTCTCGGCCTTTGCCAGATCGCGCTTCGCCTTGTCGCGCTCAGCATTGGCATCTGCCGCCGTCTCGTTGAAGGCGCGGCGGTATTCCTCGGCGAAGGCGGCGATCAGATCGGGGTGCAGCAGCGCTTCGCGTAGGCCGTCCAGCACGCGGGTTTCGACCTCTTCGCGCAGGATGCTGGCGCGGTTTGTGCAGATACTCTCACCCTTGTTGCGCGGGGCGGCGCAGCCGTAGCGGTTCTTGTCGATCAGCGTATAGCTCGATCCGCAGCAGGCGCACTTCATCAGCCCGGCCAAAAGGTGGGCCGGACGGCGGGCGTGTTCCAGGCGTGGGCGACCGGAGTTTGTGCCTGCGGGGTTCATCGCCTTTCGGATCGCGCCTTGGCGCGCTTTGACCCCATCCCAGAGCGCGTCTTCGATGATGCGCAAGTCCGGCAGCGCGTGAAACTTCCATGCCTCGGGTGGGTTGAGCCGCGCCTGGCGTTTGTAAGTCTGCGGGTCCTTTACGAAGCGCTGACGATTCTAGACGAGGATGCCGATGTAGAGTTCGTTGTTCAGGATCCCTGTGCCCCGTTTCCCTCGCGGGGGCTGGCGATGCCTTCTTCATTCAAGGCGGCGGCAATCGCCCGGGCCGAGAGCCCGGCGTCATAGTCCCGAAAAATCCGGATGACCGTCTCGGCTTCCTCAGGGATGATCTCGCGCTCCCCCGTGGTGACAGAGCCATCGGCCCGAATCTTGCGCTTCACACGGTAGCCATAGCAGATGCCACCCGCTGACTTGCCCGCTTCGACGCGGCCCTCAAGGCCCCGGTGGGTCTTCTGGGCGAGGTCCTTCAGATAGAGAGCAGACATCGTGCCCTTCAGCCCGATATGCAGTTCAGAGATCTCACCCTCGGCCACGATGAACACCGGGATGCCATGCTAGCTCATCTGCTTGTCGAGAGCGGCAATATGTTCCTGATCGCGTGAGAAGCGGTCCAGGCCCTCCGCGACCACGACATCGAAGTGGCCTGCGCGGGCATCGGTGAGCAGGCGCTGGTAATCCGGACGCTGCAATGACGCTCCTGACAACGCCGCATCGGAAGAGGTCTCAGCAAAGGTCCAGCCATGGCCGTCAATCATCCGGCGGCACACCCGCAGCTGGTCTTCGATCGAGGCATCAGACTGAAGATCCGTCGAATAGCGGGCGTAGATCGCGGCGCGGCGATGGGTATTGCGCATCAGCATGTCAATCTCCCTTCTTCGCAGCCGCCCGCTGCGCGGCGATCTCTTCCTTCGCCGCCTGGCGGGCCATCAGGCGCACCAGTCGGACCAAGCAAGGATGGGCAGGCGGAAGATTCGGCGCAGTACTGGCGCTCTTGCGCAAAGAGGCGCCCGTTATGGAACCAGCGGAAACCGGCGCATCCGCGCCGCCCTGCTGATGCCTTCCGGCAATATCTCTCCGCGCTCGTGACACAGGCCGAGTTTGGACTTACCCAGCTTTTGTGGAGAGCGTTTAGCTCACTTCCCG
>NZ_PGOI01000021.1 GCF_002794355.1 Pseudorhodobacter sp. MZDSW-24AT
GGGGTCAGCCAGAGCGGCTTCTTCGCTTGGCAGGAACGCCCGGCTTGTCGCCGCCAGCAGCAGGACATGGTCTATCTGGCGCATATCCGGACGGCCTTCGCGCTGTCGAACGGGACCTATGGCAGTCCGCGCATGCACCGCGACCTCGTCGACGAGGGCCACGAGATCGAGCGGCATCGCACGGCACGCCTGATGCGCGAGAACCACCTGATCGCGCGGCCGAAGCGCCGGTTCAAGCGCACGACGGACAGCGAACAAGCCTGGCTGGTCGCGCCCAACCTAATCGCGCAGGACTTCGCGGCAGATGGTCCGGACCGGAAGTGGGGAGCAGACATCTCCTACATCTGGACGGCAGAGGGCTGGCTCTCCCTCACCGTCGTGCTGGACCTCTTCTCTCGGCCCTCGCCATGGTGCTTGAACCAGTGGCGCACCATGGCTCGACGTCGGTTGGGCCACGAGTGACCTCCTGAAGCGCGATCTCGCGGTCGAAGCCCTGCGCCGTGCTCTGGTGGCTCGCAACCCTGCGCCCGGTCTGGTCCACCATTCCGACCGCGGATCGCAATACTGCTCTGTCGACTATCAGGCGCTGCTCCGCAAACGCGGCATCCTGATCTCCCTCTCGGCGATTGCAAGCAATCGCCTGCCGGCAACGGATGAGCGGACGCGGGAACTGCTACGACAACTCGATGGTCTTGCGTCGGGAAAACAGTCCACTGGACTGTTTTCTGATCCTCCTCACGTTCTTTAAAACCATCAAGTCAGAGCTGATCTGGCCGGTCGCATGGCAATCCCGCCAGCAGGCCGAAAACGCTATCGCCAGATACATCGACGGATTCTATAACCCCGTCAGGCGACATTCATCGCTCGGCTTCCAAAGCCCCATCGCCTTCGAGCGAAAGGCCCGGGAAGTGAGCTAAACGCTCTCC
>NZ_PGOI01000022.1 GCF_002794355.1 Pseudorhodobacter sp. MZDSW-24AT
GCCGGGCGTTCCTGCCAAGCGAAGAAGCCGCTCTGGCTGACCCCGAGGACGCGGCACATCCGGTTGATCGGGAAGCTGGCCTTCTCCGCTTCGATGAAGCCGAAGGTCATCCGTGGCGGGGTCTCTCAAACCGATGGCGTTCACCCGCCACATCCCTCTTTCGCGAAGAAGGCCGCGGCCTTTTTTAAGATGTCGCCATTCGCCGGGAAAACGATCCCCCGGATCGTTTTCTGATCCGGTTCAAATGCTTCAGGACCGCATTCTCGCGCCGAAGCCGCTTCAACTCGGCATGCAGATCGACAGGTGCCTCACTCGGCTCACCGGTGTCCCGCTCCTGACCCAGCCACCGCGTCAGCGTCGACAAGCCAATGCCAAGATCCTGCGCGATTTCCCGCCGCGTCCTGCCGCTGGTCAGTGCCAGCCGCGCCGCTTCACGCCGAAACTCCGGCGTCGGTCTGTTCCCGTTTCCCATAGAACACCTCCTGGTTCCTCAGTTGGTGCTCTCCACATTTCCCGGGCAAGTCCAACTTCGCGGATGGAGACTGCGATCTGCGCATATTTCTGGCTCTTCGGTATGGTGCTGGGAAGAGGTTGACCGGCAGGATAGCCGCAATCGGTATCGTGCACAGGCTGGCTTCAAAGCCCGGCTTTTTGGATGACGGCATTTTCTCGAAATGGTTCATGTCCGTTGTTCTCCGAGGCCGTCGACGATTATGGCAGGCAATCTTACGCCTGACCTGCCACGGGATTTTTCCTCCATCTGCGATTACAGTCCGGCCCATGGAGAGGACGGGCGATGAAGTAGGCACGACTGACGGAAGAGCAGATCATTGGCATCTTGCAGGTCGAGGAGGACAAGGAAACGGTCCGGGGGACCGTTTCCCCGACGAGGTGAGGCGGGGGAGAAGTGCGCTGATCTCTGCCGCAAGGACGGGATGTCGGAAGGGACGTTCTATGCCTGGAAGGCGAAGTATTCCGGGATGACGGTGTCTGAGGGTTGCCATTGGTGCGCCATTGGTTCGAGCGCCAATGGCGACGCGGCTGAAGGTGCTGGAGGACGAGAATGCCAAGCTCAAGAAGCTGCTGGCTGAGCAGATGCTCGACATGGCGGCGATGAAGGAACTGCTGTCAAAAAAATGGTGACGTAGAGCCATGAGCCGCCACTGGTTCAAGGCCATGGCGATACCGTGAAGCGCGAGGCTGTCGCGCAGCTTGAGGCCCATCTCGGGCTGTCGGAGCGGCGGGCGTGCGAGATTGCCGGGGCGGATCGCAAGATGGTTCGCTACCAGTCGCAGCGCGCGCCGGACACGGCGCTGCGCGGTCGGTTGCGGGATCTGGCCATTGAGAGGCGCAGGTTCGGCTACCGGCGGTTCTTCGTTCTGCTCAGGCGGGAAGGCGAGGCGTCGGGGATCAACCGCATCTACCGGCTCTACCGCGAGGAAGGGTTGACGGTCCGCAAACGCAAAGCGCGCTGGAAGGCCATCGGCACAAGGGCCCCGATCCTGATCGAAGCGCGGGCCAATGCGCGCTGGTCTCTGGATTTCGTGCATGACCAGTTCGCCTGCGGGCGGCGCTTCATTCGCCATTGGGCTCGAACCAATGGCGCCTCAATGGCTCATAGCTGAACGTGGTTGATGACGTCACGCGGGAGTGTCTCGCGGCCATCCCCGACACGTCGATCTCCGGTCGCCGCGTGGCGCGGGAACTGACAGCCCTAATCGAACGCCGCAGGAAGCCGGGGATGATCGTCAGCGACAACGGCACCGAACTGACCTCGAACGCAGTCCTGAAGTGGTGCGCCGAACACAAGATCGAATGGCACTACATCGCGCCGGGCAAAGCGATGCAGAATGAGTTCGTCGAAAGCTTCATGTATAGACGGCCCCGCGGGCGCAAGTGTTTTGAACGTGATCTTCATCGGCCGGTGCGTTCCTGTATTCGGCCTGTTTGTGCAGCCCATACATGACTGCTGGCCTGATGGTGTCCGCAGATCGACGCCACATCAACGGGACGCGCTTTGGTGCGCTTAAAGCTCCCCGGGCTTTCTCGATCCTCGGCTTTGCCGGTTTGCCATCACGCCGTTATTGCACTTGTGCCATCTCTCTGGCCCTTAGATTTGCTGATCCGTCCCGACTGAGCGGGTCCGGAATACCTCTCCGGTGGAGAGCATAGTCCAGAATGCCCGCGCAAGCTTGTTTGCAACTGCGATAGCAACAACCATAGGTCGGCGCCTCTCCAGCAGAGCATCGATCCACTGACCATCCACGCGAGAGCGGGCCTTTGGATACCGGACCACAGTGCGCGCGCCTAAGACCAGAAGGTGACGAAGATAGCGGTCACCTTGTTTGGTGATACCACCAAGCCTGTGCTTGCCTCCTGATGAGTTTTGTCGCGGCGTCAGTCCAAGCCAGGCAGCAAATTCGCGCCCTGATTGATAAGCCGAGGGATTCGGCACCGTGGCGGCAAAGGCAGTCGCGGTAATCGGGCCAATCCCCGGTATGGTCGTGAGCAAACGACAAATCTCATTGGACTGGTGAATCTCGGCAAGCCGGACATCAATCCTCTTGATCTGCCGGTTAAGTGCTTCCAGCGCTCCGACGAGAGCATCCAGCGCAAAACACGCATTATCAGGTAGGGCTTCGCGCATCTCATCCAGCTTTGCTATGAGTCCATCGACGCGGTGCCGAACCTGCGCGACTGTTACCCCATACTCGGCCAAGTGCGCCCTGAACGCACACGCAGCCATGGTTAGCTGCCGAACCAGAAGGCCTCGGGCTCTGTTGATCATCAAGAAAGCCTGATCCTCCCGTGACTTAATTGGGACAAAGCGCATGTTAGCGCGGGTCACAGCTTCGCAAATGGCCGCCGCATCAGTGGCGTCATTCTTCGCCCCGCGTCGCACGAAGGGTTTGACTTAGGCCGGGGGAATGAGCCGCACGTTATGACCGAGTTCCTGTAATTGACGGGCCCAATTATGGGCGGTCGCGCACGCCTCAATGCCTATCAAACAAGGCGGTAACGCCTTGAAGAAAGGCAGGAGATCACGACGCGTAAGTTGCTTGCTATCGAGCGTCTTGCCGAATGCATCAGCGACATGGACATGAAACACATTCTTCGCCAGATCGAGGCCCACCGTGGCTGGGGTCATGGAACTTCTCCTTGTGCAAAGTAAGACCACTATACGGTCCCCTCTCAGGAGCGGGGCCGTCTTCCCCATCAACGGCCGTATGCGGGACGAGTTTCTCAACGAGACGCTGTTCCGCAACCTCGCCCATGCCCGCGACCTGTTCGCGGCTTGGGTCACCGACTACAACACCGAAAGGCCCCATTCGGCCCTCGGCTACCAGACCCCCGCAGGCTTCGCCCAGCACCTGACCACCGCAATCGCCCGTCCCGCTGCACGCGATGAGGGTTCCGTGCGCCGGGCGATTGCTCAACCCACGCCAAAGGGCGTAAATCAACTACCGGCTCCGGTCGCCGCTGGATGAAAGTTCAGTGGCAGGTCATTGGCGACACGCTTCTGCTTCAACTTGAACGACCGGCGATTGTAGACATTGTTGCCGATGTATTTCTAATTGGTCAGTACCTGATGGACGGTCGCACGGGTCCAGAGGCGCTCGAGATCGGTCAGGACCCCGCGCTCGTTCAACTCGGCAGCGATTTCGCTTTCCGAACGACCGTGCTTCAGGAACCGGCTGTAGACCCAACGGACGGTCTGGACCTCAACGTCGGGCCCAGGCATCAAGATGACCCTGTCGGTGTGCAGGCTTTTGTGCTCGCCACGCTTTAGCTCGGCCTTCACTTCACCGCCTTCTTCAAGCAGGACTCGCCGAAGGCCAAAGCCAGCCGGGCCGCCCCGACGGTAGCCGAGCTCGATCAGACGGCACTGCCCGATGAAAACCTTGTTGGAAAGTTCCCTGCTGTATTCCCCAGCCATGGCACGCTTGACGCCTTTGACGATGGTTGCGATCGGATTGCCATCGTTTTCGAATTGTTCCGCGCAGTATTCGACCTGCTTGTTCGCGCGACGGCATATGTATTCGTAGTAGGCGGACTCGTCGGCATCCTGAAATCTGCCCCAGCGGCTGACGTCATAGACCAGTATCACTTCGAAATCGGCGGTGCCGTCCTCGACGTCCTGGATCAGTTGCTGCAAGGCTTCGCGGCCTTCGATCCTCAACTCACTCTTCCCGGCGTCGGCATAGGAACGGACCAGTTCGAAACCTCGTTCCGTCGCATACTTGCGGATCGCGTCCGACTGGTTTTACGTCGAGTACTTCTGGTGGTCGGTGGACATGCGGACGTACTCGGCCGCACGCCGTAACGGCGGGGAATTCGCTGGTCCTTTCGATGAAGGCGGCTCTTTGCCTGCCATGGCCCTCTGCCGATCCATTCATGCAGGCGTCTCCGTCCGATCGGACCCGGGGTCTTGGCTGGGGCGCAAAAGGGAATCTGCCGCTGTGTTGTCTTCTCCACAGGTTTACCGGAGGAGGACGCCGCGATGCGGGTCAAGATGGGCACATCTGTGCCGAAAATGGGCACATCTGTGCACCTGGACGCTAATCAAACCGCCTATCGCGAGGCCATAGCCGATGCCCTGCGGCGCGAACTGGGACCGACGGATCAGGCCATCAAGACGGTGATGCGCTGGACGGGAGCGAGTGAGCGGACGGCCAAGTATTGGCTGACCGGCGAACGCGGTCCGAGCGGAGAGCATCTGATCCGGCTCGCGCAGCATTCAGACGCTGTGCTGATCACTACCCTCACCATGGCAGGGCGACTGTCGGAGCAGCCGCGGCACAGATATCCAAGTTGTCCAGAACGGCTTCTTATCATACAAAATCTCAGACAGGATGACCCAAGGTCCGAGGGATCATCACAGCCATAAGTGCACCCTATGGTCAGGGTAAATCAGAGATGCGGAGAATAGGCCCCCACATTCTCCGCATGTCTTGCGGTGTTTTTCATTGCGCTTGCGGCGAATGCGGCCCACAATCACCGCAATTGGCGCGGAGAATGTGGTGTACATCTGGGAACAACCAGACTGGCCGAAGCTGACATGGCAGGATGGCAGCATTGCTGCACCCCTGGCTGCCGTCCGTCACGACCAGGGACGATTGATCGGCCGGATGGAAGCGCTGGGCTTCAAGCTGCGCGAGGAGGCGGTCCTGCAGACCCTGACGCAGGACGTAGTCAAGACAAGCGAGATCGAGGGCGAACAGCTGGACGCCACACAAGTGAGGTCATCGCTCGCCCGGCGGCTCGGCATCGACATCGGCGCCCTGCCCCCGACCGATCGCAATGTGGGAGGCATCGTCGAGGTGATGCTGGACGCAACGCGGAACTTTCAGGCCCCGCTCACCGCAGAGCGTCTTTTCGGCTGGCATGCAGCTTTGTTCCCTACCGGGCGAAGCGGCATGACGAAGATCATCGTCGGAGACTGGCGCGATGATAGCACTGGTCCGATGCAGGTGGTGTCTGGGCTCTACGGCCGGGAGAAGATTCACTACTCGGCCCCACCCGCACCGCGGATCCCGGCGGAGATGGAAGGCTTCCTCACATGGTTCAACGCGCCCCTGGCCACCGACCCTGTGATCAAGGCGGCGCTGGCGCATCTTTGGTTCGTGACGATCCACCCGTTCGAGGACGGCAACGGTCGTATCGCCCGCGCCATCGCCGACCTGGCACTTGCCCGGTCGGAGGGAAGCTCGCAGCGGTTCTACAGCATGTCCGCGCAGATCAGAGCTGAGCGGAACGCCTACTACGACCAGCTTGAGCGCACCCAGAAGGGTGGAACGGACGTCACGGGATGGATCCTTTGGTTCCTCGATTGCCTCGGCCGCGCCATCCACGGTGCCGACAGCGTCTTGGCGGCGGTCGTCGCCAAGGGACAGTTCTGGGAACGCGCAGCGGCACAGGCGCTGAACGAACGCCAGATCAAGGTACTGAACCGCCTGCTTGATGGATTCGAGGGCAAGATGACCTCTTCGAAGTGGGCCAGCATCGCCAAGTGCTCACAGGACACCGCGAACCGCGACATCGCGGCGCTACTGGACCTCGGGCTGCTGCGGAAAGGCGAAGGTGGCGGCCGCAGCACGCACTATGAGTTGGTGCTGTGAGGGTACCGACGACGGTTATAGAGGTGGTTCTGCTGATCTGAACAGGTTCCGAGCGTTTTCTAAGTGGTTTTCCGCCTCGGTTACGCCGCCACCGCTTCGGGCATTGGCTGGTTGAAGTAGGCCTGATCGGGGGTTTTCCCGTCAAGCGATGAATGCGGTCGTCGGCTGTTGTAGAAAGTCAGATACCGCCCAATCCCGGCGCGGGCTCGCTTGCAGCATCATACCGCTGTTGCGCAGAAAATCCACTTATCCCGGCTGTTCAGATTTCCGCAGCCACCTCTTATCCGCAACCTCGATGGGGGTCTGGCAGGGATCCTGGCCTTGGGTGCTCCGGACATGACAAAGCCCCGACGGTTGGTCGGGGCTGGTGT
>NZ_PGOI01000023.1 GCF_002794355.1 Pseudorhodobacter sp. MZDSW-24AT
CCGATGACGACCACTTCCTTGCCGCGATAGAAGAACCCGTCACAGGTGGCGCAGGCCGAAACACCGAAGCCCTTGAACTTTTCCTCGGACGGCAGGCCCAGCCATTTGGCCTGCGCGCCCGTGGCAAGGATCACCGCATCGGCCGTGTAGGTGGTGCCGCTGTCGGCCTGTGCGGTGAAGGGGCGTTTGGACAGATCAAGCGAGGTGATGTAATCGCTGATGATTTCCGCGCCCATGGCCTGTGCGTGATCCTGCATCCGCACCATCAGATCGGGGCCTTGCACATGGGTATCGCCGGGCCAGTTCTCGACCTCGGTGGTGATGGTGAGCTGGCCGCCGGGTTGCAGGCCTTGCACCAGAATGGGGTTCAGCATGGCGCGGGCGGAGTAGACCGCTGCCGTATACCCGGCCGGTCCGGAGCCGATGATCAGAACGCGTGTGTGCCGGGTGTTGGTCATGGTGCCCCCAAGTTTTCTGTGCGGCCTTGATATAGGCGCTTGCGCGCGGGGCGGAAAGCCCTGCTTTCACGGGCCTGCGGGGGCGAGACGCCTTGCACAGGGGCAAGGAATTGCTGCGCGGGGCGGAGGATTTGCGAAATATTCCTGCGCGTCGGTGAAACTTTGTTGCGCGACACGGGGGGCAAGCCTAGATAGGCGCAAAAGGAGTTGCCCATGGCCGTTTCAAAGCTTGATCCGATCGACCGTCAGATTCTGGCCGAATTGCAGGCGGATGGGCGGATGACCAATGTGGAACTTGCCAAACGGGTGGGGATTTCCGCGCCACCGTGTTTGCGCCGGGTGCGCACCTTGGAAGAGGCGGGGTTCATCAAGGGCTATCACGCCGATATCGACGCGCGCGAGCTTGGGTTCGAGGTGCAGGTCTTTGCCATGGTGCGGTTGCAGAGTCAGGCCGAGTCGGATCTGGCCAGTTTTGAGGCGCGCTGCCGTGCGTGGCCCTTGGTGCGCGAGTGCCATATGCTCAACGGCGAGATTGATTTCATTCTGAAATGCGTGGCCCCCGATCTTTCTTCGTTCCAGAGCTTTCTGACCGGCGATCTGCTGAAGGCCGAGAATGTGGCCAATGTCAAAACCAGCCTTGTGATCCGTTGCGCCAAGGACGAGCCGGGCGTGCCCTTCGATGTGCTGGAAGCGCGTTTGGCCAAAACGGCCTGAACGCGATCAGGGGAGGGCGCGCAAGGCGCGGACCCCTAAAAGCAAAAAGCGGCCCCGTTATTGTGCCAGAGGAGCACCGGGGCCGCTTTTGCCAAAGCTACAGTCGTGCTGCCCAACGCTGCCCCCGCATTTCGCGCGGGTCTTACACCGTTGGCCAGACCACCAAGCAGGTGGTAGACCGTGATAGTCTGAACATGGCGATAATCGGGCAGTTCGTCAAAGGTTTTCCGCATTTCGGCGAAGAATTTTAATCAATAGCTCGCATCGCTGTGCATTGTTCTGACTGTGTCAACGACCAAAGGTCAATTGTGGCGGGATCGTGGCAGCTTGGGCGAGAGACAGAAAAGGCCGCGCGGGCCGCGCGGCCTGACGTGCAGCACAGGCGATTCGATCAGCGGGCCGCGAGGGCGCGGGGCTGGGCGGGCGCCGATGTGACGGCTGCGGGCTTGCGCCGGGCGGCGCGGGCCCATGGCAGGGCGGTCTGCGCAGCTTGGCTGGCGGCGATCACGGATTTCAACCAACGGCGATCTTTTTTCATGGGTCTGTTCCTTTGACTGAAGTGACTGTCGATCCTGCTGCGAGCTTGACCAGAGTTTGGGGCAGTCGCTGGGCGGCAAATGTGAAAGATTGTGGTGCAGGCACCGTCGCGCACGGAGGAATAAGGCGCAGGAATTCATCCGCGCAAAGCTGAGGAAATCAAGGGATGTGGCGACAATCCGAGGCAAATTGAGCGGATTGTTTCCGCATTCGCTGGCAAAGTTTGCCGCAATCTTGCCGCAGGCTAAAGGCGGATCACCGAAATCAGACGCCCGTAATCGGCCTCCCCCGCATGTGTGGTGCGGCGGTAGGAGAAGAATCGCTCGGGATCGTGATAGGTGCAATGCCCGGTCCATTCGGCATGGCCCACCCCGGCGCGGCGCAGGCGGTGAAGGCCAAAGCCGGGCAGGTCGAACAACAGGCGGTCGCCGCTGCCGTTGATGAAAAAGCGGGTGTTGTCGGGATCTTCGGCGGTGAAGGAGTCGAAGAATTCGGGGCCGACCTCATAGGCGCGCTGGCTGATGCAGGGGCCGATGACGGCGGCGATGGCCTGCCGATTCGCGCCCAAGGATTCCATCGCGTCCAGCGTTGCCTCGAGCACGCCATCCATCGCGCCGCGCCATCCGGCATGGGCCGCGCCGATGACCCCGGCAGAGGTATCGGCAAACAGCACCGGCTGGCAATCGGCCGACAGCACCGACAGCGCAAGGCCGGGGGTGGCGGTGACCAGGGCATCGGCATGGGGGCGCACGGGCAAGGGGCCGGTGGCGCGGATCACTTCGGCGGAATGCACCTGATGCACGCCGATCAGGTGGTCCAGCGGCACGTCCATTGCGGCGGCCACGCGGGCGCGGTTGATGGCCACCGCATCCGACAGGTCGGTGGAGCCTGCGCCACAGTTCAACCCGGCAAAAATGCCCGAGGAGGCACCGCCCTTGCGTGTGAAGAACCCGTGGCGGAGATGCAGCGCATCAGAGGTGATGATGTCCAAGCTCATGGTGTCAGGCCAATCCCGGCGGCAGGGGGGTGCCGGCGCGGTGAAGCCCCAGCACTTTGAACAACGAACCCATTTCATCGGGGTGGGTCAAGCGCCGATGCGCGGCAAGATGCGATTGAAGGGCGGCACCGGTCATGGATTGAGCAAGCCGGGCCGCGCGGGCGTCAATGCCAAGGCGGGTCAGGAAAGCGCCTTGTGTGGCATAGCCATGCGGCAGGGCGCAACAGGCGGCGAGCGCCTCGAAGTCGACATGCGCGGTCAGATCGGCTTCGCCGGGGCTGGCCAGCGGATCGGCAAAGGCGTGCTGGCGCAGGGCTTGAAAGGTGTCTCCGGTCGAGCGCCAGCCGCCGTAATCGACGATCAGCGCCGCGCCACCGTGGCGATTGATGCGGTCATGGATCACCATGGCATAAGGGCGGGCGGCAGCGCAGACCTCGACCACGCGGCCCGGTGTGGGATCTTGAAAGGCGGGCAGGGTGCTGTCGGGGACCAGCGGGTCAGACAGGCCAAAGGCAAGGTGGCCGCCTTGCAGCCCCACCAACCGTTCGCGCCAGACGCGGCCATCGTGGTGGAACTGATGGATCGGCAGGGCGTCAAAGAATTCATTCGCCAAAAGGAACAGCGGCTGATCGGGCAAGTCGTCGATCTGGGTGGCATGGGATATGGGGTGGGGGGCCAACCGCGCCACCTGCTGCGCGCGCAGGGCAGGGGAGGCTTCGAGCAGCACGACCTGCGCAGCCGCATGGAACCCCGGCACCTTGCGCGTGGCCCGCAGCACATCCGCCATCAGCGTGCCGCGCCCCGGCCCCAACTCGGCCAGCGTAAAGCGGGCGGGCGCGCCTTGGTCCAGCCAGGCCTGCGCGAGGCTGAGGCCCAGAAGCTCGCCAAACATCTGGCTGATCTCGGGGGCAGTGGTGAAATCGCCATGCGCGCCGAAAGGCGTGCGGGTGGTGTAGTAGCCATGCTCGGGGTGCAGGAGGCATTCGGCCATGTAATCGGCCAGCGTCAGAGGGCCCGTGGCCGCGATGCGCGCGGCGATGATGCGGGCC
>NZ_PGOI01000024.1 GCF_002794355.1 Pseudorhodobacter sp. MZDSW-24AT
GCTTCATAAAGCTGGCTGGGGTGGCGCGCGCAAAGGCCCACCACGCCCGGGCAGTTTTGCGCGGCATCGCCCGGAAAGGCCACACCCCACGGCATGCTGGTGGGGCGGCCCCACAGCTCGGCGTTGATGAAATTGGCGACCCGGCCCAAGAACAGGCCCAGCGGCGCGGCGAGGGCCATGATGTCCGCCGCCTTGAGCATCGGGATGCCCTCGCGGCGACAGAACAGGATGCCCGCGACAACGACGCCCAGAAAGCCGCCATGGAAGGACATGCCGCCTTCCCAGACCCGCAGGATGGCGGCGGGGTTTTGCAGGTAGAAGCCCGGCTGATAGAAAAGGACAAAGCCAATGCGGCCACCCAGGATGACCCCCAGGATCACCCAAGTGAGCAGGCGCTCTACCTGATCGGCCGTCATCGGCGCGGCGCCTGTCCACAGGGCGGGCCTGCGCAATGTATCCAGCGCCAACCGCCAGCCGCCGATCAGCCCGACGATATAGGCCAGCGCATACCAGCGCAGGGCCAGCGTCATGCCGAAGATTTCGACGGCAAAGATCTCGGGCGAGATCTGCGGAAAGGGAATGTAAGACATGGCACCTCGGCTGTCGGCTGGTTGCGTTGTCGGCAGGTGGGGCCAACTTGTCAATGTGCCGCGCCGTCTTGCGGCACGCGCGCGCCGGACCATATAAGAGAGGCAGAGCAACAAGGACCAGCCCCATGCAAAGCCGCAACAAGATCCTCGACGACCTGAGCCAGCTGATGACCAATGCCATGGGCGTGGCGCAGGGTGCCAAGACCGAGGCCGAGACGGCGATGAAGGGCTTGATGGACCGCTGGCTGGCCGATCGCGACTTTGTGACCCGCGAGGAGTTTGATGCGGTGCGCGCCATGGCCCTCAAGGCGCGTGAGGAAAACGCCGCTCTTGAAGCGCGGATCGCGGCCTTGGAAGCGGCAGGCAAAGCCAAGCCTGAGGGCTGAAGGGCCGGGGGCACCGCGCCGCGCCTGACGAAAACTTGTGCAAAGGCACGGGCTTCGGGCCCAGCATTCGCTTGATCCGGCCTCGGGGGGCTTTAAGGTGGCGCGAAACCGTCTGTCCGGAGTGCCTGCATGTCTGCCTTGAAGTCTCTGTCTCTTGCTGTTGGTCTGGTCTGTGCGGCGTCTGCCGCGCAGGCGGCATTTTGTTCCGACACCGGGGGCCGCTATGAGGCATGGAAACCCGAGATGGCCGCCGAGGCGCGTCGGGCCGGGGTGGGGGATCGCGGGATTGCCGCGCTGATGGCCACCAGCTATTCGCAGGCCACCATCGGGGCCGACCGCAACCAGCGCAGCTTCCGCTATACGCTTGATAAGTTCATGCAGGTGCGCGGGGCTGAAACGATCATCCGGCAGGGCAAGCAGCGCAAGGCGCGCAATGCCGATCTGTATCGCGCACTTGAGCAGCGTTATGGCGTGCCTGCCGGGGTGCTTCTGGCGATTCACGGCATGGAAACGGCCTTTGGCGGCTTCATGGGCGATACCAATATCGTCTCGGCCATCGCCACCCTGACCTATGACTGCCGCCGCAGCGATTTTTTCCGCCCGCATCTGATCGGCGCCCTGATTCTGGTGGATCAGGGTTCGATCACTTCGCAGTCCGTGGGCGCCAAGCATGGCGAATGGGGGCACACGCAGTTCTTGCCGGGCAATGCGCTGACCTATGGCGTGGATGGCAATGGGGATGGCAAGGTGGATCTGAACAATGCGGTGGATGCGCTAGCCTCGACCGCGAATTTCCTGCGCCAGAAGGGATGGCAGCCGGGTGCGGGCTATCAGGAAGGCGAGCCGAACTTTGCCGTGATCAAGCAATGGAACGCGGCAACCGTGTATCAGCAGGCCATTGCGATCATGGGCAAACGGATCGACGGCTGACGCTTCACTTTTCCTCTTGCACCCCGGCGGCACCTGCCCTATTCACCCCGCCAGTGGCCCGTTCGTCTATCGGTTAGGACACCAGGTTTTCAACCTG
>NZ_PGOI01000025.1 GCF_002794355.1 Pseudorhodobacter sp. MZDSW-24AT
GCAATATGGCAAAGAAAAACGCCGGATAACAAGAGCTTGGTGCACCACTCCGACCGCGGATCGCAATACCTGTCGATCAAATACACTGAACGGCTGGCCGACGCCGAAATCGACCTTTCAGTAGGCACCGTCGGTGACGCCTACGACAATGCGCTGGCCGAATGCGTGAATGACATGTTCTGGACTTGCCCGGGAAATGTGGAGAGCACCGACTGAGGAACCAAGAGGTGTTCTATGGGAAACAGGAACAGACCGACGCCGGAGTTTCGGCGTGAAGCGGTGCGGCTGGCACTGACCAGCGGCAGGACGCGGCGGGAAATCGCGCAGGATCTTGGCATTGGCTTGTTGACGCTGACGCGGTGGCTGGGTCAGGAGCGGGACACCGGTGAGCCGAGTGAGGCACCTGTCGATCTGCATCCCGAGTTGAAGGGGCTTCGGCGCGAGAATGCGGTCCTGAAGCATTTGAACCGGATCAGAAAACGATCCGGGGGATCGTCTTCCCGGCGAATGGCGACATCTTTAAAAAAGCCGCGGCCTTCTTCGCGAAAGAGGGATGTGGCGAGTGAACGCCATCGGTTTGAGAGACCCCGCCACGGATGACTTTCGGCTTCATCGAGGCGGAGAAGGCCAGCTTTCCTATCAGCCGGATGTGCCGTGTTTTTGGGGTCAGCCAGAGCGGCTTCTTCGCTTGGCAGGAACGCCCGGC
>NZ_PGOI01000026.1 GCF_002794355.1 Pseudorhodobacter sp. MZDSW-24AT
CGGGAAGTGAGCTAAACGCTCTCCACAAAAGCTGGGTAAGTCCATGGCGCTTCACCAGCAGGGCCACGGATTGGACCAGTGCAGCCAGCGAGGGCGGCACGATCAACTGGGAAGCCGAAGCCACTTCCCACGGCGAGGTCGTGCAAACCAGCGAGATCGAACGTGGGCGGCTGGAATTGACTTGGCCGCTCTCGCATTCTTTCGCACGCCGCTTCCTCGCCCCCCTTGGGCAACACGCTAGTGACGCTGACCATCTTCCGCGGCCATGAGCAGGTGCTGGGCGAGACCGTGGCGCATTGGAAAGGCCGCATGGCGGGCGCCGAGGTCGAGGGTGTGCAGATCCTTCTGAACTGCGAAACCGTCTTCAGTACCTGCGCCGAGCCGGTGTCCGCGCGAAGTACCAACGCCTTTGCCGCCATGCGCTCTACGGCCGTGGTTGCGGGCTCGACATCGGGTTCCACTGGCAGACCGGCACCGTGACGGCCGCCTCGGGCAATGCCCTGACGATCCTGGAGGCGGCGGGCCAACCCGATGGCTGGTTTCGCGGTGGGGTGCTGAGGTTCGGGGCTCAGCTTGGGTTCATCACCGACCATATCGGAACGACCCTGACGCTGTCACGGCCGATGCCGGAGTTTGCAGCGGCGCTGGCCACACCCGAGGTCAATCCGGAGACCGGTGATCCGATCCCTCTCGTCGCCGACATCGCTTCCGGATGCGAGCTGCGCGCAGCAACCTGCACGGCCAAGTTCGGCAACCTCGCAAACTTCGGCGGCTTCCCCGAGATTCCGGGCCGCAATTCGTTCGGCGGCAGTTCAATCGTCTGAGCATCACCCATGGTCTGCACCTTCATCGCGCGGCTGGTTCTCGGGCTCGTGCTCTCTGCGATTTCCTATGCGCTGAACCCGAGGCCCAAGGTCGGGATGCCCCAGGCGGCAGGGCTCGACGACTTCACCCTGCCCACGGCCACGGAAGGCCGACCAATCCCGGTCGTCTTCGGCACGGTTTTGATCACCGGCCCGAATGTCGTCTGGGCCGGAGACCTGAGGGTCGATCCCATTCAGAAGAAAGGCGGCAAGAAGTGACCCGCGTGACGATCCAGGACCTGCGCGCAGCGCGCTACTGCCTTGCAGGCGTGCGGCCATGGTTTCGGCGGCATGGGTTGGACTGGCAGGAGTTTCTGGATGGCGGCATCGAGGCGGAGGCCTTGCGCGCCTCGGGCGATGCGCTGGTCGAACCGGTGATCCTGCAGGCTGAGGTAAGAGAGGCAGGACAAGGAACATCGAACGCGGAGGCCGACGATGGGCGGTAGAAGCAAGGCCCAAACCGTCGGCTATCGTTATTCGCTGGGCGTCCATCTAGCGCTCTGCCATGGGCCTGTCGACGCGATCCGCGAGATCCTCGTCGACCGCCGTACTGCATGGTCCGTCACAACAGGCGGAGGCTCTGCAGGAGGTGGCGGGGCGGCGGTCTAGACCCGCATCGGCACCGTCGCGGGCATAGCCGCCACCGCGGCACTGAACCGCCCCGGGTTTACCGGAGGGTGGTTTGTTCAATGACGAGGCGACCATATCGAGTGTGTTCAGGTTTGCATAGAACGCCTCCTCTGCTTCTGCGGGCGGGATGTATCCGATGGGTCCGAGCAGGCGACGGTTGCTATACCAATCGAGCCACTTTAGGGTTTCCCATTCGACTTCGCGCATCGATTTCCAAGGGCCGATCTGGTTGATGACTTCGGTCTTGAACAGGCCAATCACGCATTCGGCCTGTGCATTGTCGTAGGCGTCACCGACGGTGCCTACAGAAAGATCGATTTCGGCGTCGGCCAGCCGTTCAGTGTATTTTGATCGACAGGTATTGCGATCCGCGGTCGGAGTGATGCACCAAGCTCTTGTTATCCGGCGTTTTTCTTTGCCATATTGCTTGATCCAGTGCGTCAGGCACGAACTGGGTCTTCATCGACAGTGAGGCGCGCCAGTCGACGATCCGCCGGGCAAACACGTCGATCACGAACGCGACATAGACTGTTCCCGACCATCTGGGCACGTCAGTGAAGTCTGAAACCCACAGCTTGTTGGGCCGATCCGCCTTGAACAGGCGGTTCACTTGGTCGTTCGGGCACGGCAAAGATGTGTCAGGATTGGTCGTGATGATTTTCTTGACACGGACCACGCCCCTGATCCCCAAGCTGCGCATCAAACGTTCGACTGTGCAGCGGGCGGCCTCTTCACCCTGCCGCCGCAAGACATGCCAGATCTTCCGCGCGTCATAGAGTTTGCGGTTCGCATCCCAGGCCGCATTGATCTTGAGGATCAAGGCGGCATCGGACTTGGCCCGGGCTGA
>NZ_PGOI01000003.1 GCF_002794355.1 Pseudorhodobacter sp. MZDSW-24AT
CAGCCGGAAGAACAGACAGCCGCGCCCGACGGGGTAAGCGATGCGCAGGAGGGCGGCGCGACGGTGCCTGCGCCTGTGGTGCCCGATCCGGCCGCGCCTGCGCCAGAGCAAAGCCCGGCCTCGTTGCCGCAGGCCCAGGTGGCGGAGGGGGCGTCCGCGCCCGCCGCGCTGCCGCTGCCGCCGCCCAGCGAGGCGCCGGGCGAGGCCTTGGCCTCGGCCGGGCAGGTGCGCCCGCCCATGGCCCCGGCAACCGGCGAGGCGCCGCAAGCGGCGGTGCAACCGACCGCGCCGATGCTTCCCGCAGCCGAGGGCGCGCCAGAGGCGGCAGACTTGCCGCCCGTGCCGCCCCTGCGCCCCGAGGAAGAGGCGCTGTTGCTGCCCTTGCCCGAAGCCGCCGCCGAGCCGCCGGTCGTGGCGGTGCCAGCAGATCCGACGCCCGAACCGGGACCGCAGCCCGCACCGGTGCCAGAGGGTCTGGCGCTTGGGGAAGGGGTCTTGCCCTCGGCGCCACCGCTGAACGCGGAGGCCGAGGGGGTGGTGACGGGGCGGTTGCCGCGCATCGGCGATGCGCCAGTCGGGGCCGAGGCGGAGCCCGTGGGGGCTGATCCGGCGACGCTGCCGCCGCGCGCGCGCTATGCCCGCCCGTTTGACAATCCGGCGCAAAAGCCGCTGTTCGCGATCCTGTTGCAGGACAAGGGGCAAGAGGGCGTGGACCGCGCCGAACTGGCGGCGCTGGCATTGCCGCTGTCGATCGTGATTGATCCTTTGTCAGAGGGGGCGGCGGAGCGTGCGGCGATCTGGCGCGCGGGCGGACAAGAGGTGGTGATGGCGGGCACCGGCATTCCCGAGGGCGCGGGGCCGGGCGATCTGGAGCAAAGCTTTCAGGTGCTGGACAGCCGGTTGCCGGAAGCGGTGGCGGTGATCGACGCGGATGGCACCGCCTTTCAGGCCAACCGGGCGCTTGCGGCACAGGTGGTGCCGATTCTGGCCGAACAAGGGCGGGGGCTGGTGACGCTGGACCAAGGGCTGAACGCGGCCGATCAGGTGGCGCGGCGCGAAGGTCTGGCAGCGGCGGTGGTGTTTCGCGCGATCGACAGCGACGGAGAGGCGAGCCCGGTGGTGCGGCGCTATCTGGACCGCGCGGCCTTTAAGGCGGCGCAGGATGGGCGGGTGATCGTGATTGGCGATCTGCGCCCCGAAACCGTAGCGGGCGTGCTGGAATGGGCGGTGGAAGGGCGCGCCTCGACCGTGGCACTGGCACCGCTGACGGCGTTGCTGGAAGAGTGAGGCGGGCTCAACCGGTGGGCTGATCGGGCTGCATCGGGCGCAGGACGCCCAGCACCGCGCGCAGGATCAACAGGACGGCGGCGCCACAGAGCGCGCCGGGCGCAAAGGCCATCATCGCGCCGATCACGCCGCCGATGACAAGGCCGGTGGCGGCGGCGGGCAGCCAGCCGAACCAGCCCAGACGGATCAGCAGCGAGACCACGGGCAGGGCAAGGATCATTCCGGCAAGGCTGAGAAGTGGCGAGAGCATCAGCGCGGTGCTCGCGGCCCAGAGGGTCAGCGCGGCTTCGGACGGCAGGACGCCGTGAAACAGGCGAAAGAGGCCGAGGCCCAAGAGCCCAAGGGCCGACGGCAAGAGCACCGCCGCAAGGGCCGCCGCGAGCAGATCACGCCAAGGCGTGTGCATCTGCTCGGGCGAGTGGATCAGCGTCACGCGGCGGACCCGCCGACGGTGAGGCCACCGATCAGCAGGCTGGGCTGGCCGACACCGACCGGCACCCATTGCCCGGCCTTGCCACAATTGCCGATGCCGGGGTCCAGCGCCAGATCATTGCCGATGGCGCGGATGTGTTTGAGCGCGGTGGCACCGTCGCCGATCAGGGTGGCCCCTTTGACGGGCGCGCCGATCTTGCCGTTCTGCACGCGATAGGCTTCGGTGCAGGAGAAGACGAATTTGCCATTGGTGATGTCGACCTGACCGCCGCCAAAGCCCACGGCGTAGATCCCGTCCTTGAGGCCGGCGAGCAGGGTCACCGGGTCTTCTTGCCCCGCAAGCATATAGGTGTTGGTCATGCGCGGCATCGGGATATGGGCATAGCTTTCGCGGCGGCCATTGCCGGTGGGGGCCACGCCCATCAGGCGGGCGTTCTGACGGTCTTGCATGTAGCCCACCAAAATCCCGTCCTCGATCAGCACGTTACGGGCGGAAGCTGTGCCTTCGTCATCAATGCTGATGCTGCCGCGCCGATCGGGCAAGGTGCCGTCATCCAGCACGGTGACACCACGCGCGGCGATTTGCTGGCCCATCAGACCTGCGAAGGCGGAGGTTTTCTTGCGGTTGAAGTCGCCCTCCAGCCCGTGGCCGATGGCTTCGTGCAAGAGGATGCCGGGCCAGCCGGGGCCCAGCACCACGTCCATCACGCCTGCGGGGGCAGGCACCGCGTCGAGATTGACCAGTGCGATGCGCAAGGCTTCGCGCACCACGGGCTGCCAATGATCGGGTTGCATCAGGCCCTTGAGCCCGAAACGGCCGCCGCCGCCCATTCCGCCTTGCTCGCGCCGCCCGTTCTGTTCGACGATGACCGAGATGTTGAGCCGGGCCATCGGGCGCAGATCGCGCAGGCGCAGGCCTTCGGGGCGGAGGATTTCCACCTCTTGATAAGAAGCAGAGAGTGTGGCGGAGACTTGGATCACGCGCGGGTCGAGCGCGCGGGCGAAGGCATCGATTTCGCGCAAAGTGTCGATCTTGACCGCGAATGTGGCATCGGCCATCGGATCGGCATCGCCATAGAGTTTGACATTGGTGCCTTGCGGCGGGGCGGCGAAGGTGCCGCCGCCATCGCCAACCGCCAGACGGGCGGTTTCCGAGGCGCGGCGCAGGGCGCTTTCGCTGATTTGCGTGGCATGCGCATAGCCTGCGACCTCTCCTTTCACCGCGCGCAGGCCAAAGCCTTCGGAGGCATCATAAGAGGCGGTCTTGATGCGGCCGTCATCCAGCACGATGGCTTCGGAGCGGCGGCGTTCCAGAAACAGCTCGCCATCCTCGGCGCCGAGGGTGGCGGCGCGCAGGATTTCCAGTGCCGCCGCCTCGTCCAGATGGGTCTCGAACGGGCGGAAGGGCTGATCTGTCATGGGGGCTGTCCTTGATCTGTGTCAAATGGCGCTGCTATGTCGCAACGGTTTCTCTTGTGGCAGACACCCTAATATGGTTTCAAGACAGCCGGAAACAACGGGATTCTGCCGCGTGTCGCACCATGCGCCAAGGGTGGTCTTCTGACAAGCGGCACCCAAGCCGTAAAGATAACGGGAACAGAACATGCGTCTTTGGAACCAAATCGGCGGGGTCGCCGCCAGTGTTGCAGGCTTGGTGTCGGGCAGTGCTGCCGTTGCGCAAGGCCTTGAAATCGTGGGTGTTCCCACGGACCGGGGCACTGGATTTCAGCCAGCGGCCACCGAGCTTGCCCGCGATCTGCAAGGGCTGGACTGGATGATTCTGGTGATCATCACCGTGATCACCATCTTCGTCACGGGCCTGCTGGTCTGGGTGATCGTGCGCTACAATCAAAAGCGCAACCCCAAGCCTGCGACATTCACCCATAACTCGCCGCTGGAAGTGGCGTGGACGGTGGTGCCGATCCTGATCTTGGTGTTCATCGGGGCGTTTTCGCTTCCGGTGCTGTTCAAGCAGCAGGAAATTCCTGTGGGCGACATCACCATCAAGGTGACAGGCTACCAGTGGTACTGGGGCTATGAATATGTGGATGACGGCATCAACGAGCCGAACGCCGAAGGCGCGACCCCGGTGGCCTTTGAAAGCTACATGATCGGTGCTCCGGCCACCGGCGGCGACAACCGCCTGACCCCGGAAGTCAGCGCGCAACTGGCGGCAGCGGGCTACACCGATCGTGAGTTCCTGCTGGCGACCGACACCGCCGTGGTGGTTCCGGTGGGCAAGACGATCGTGATGCAAGTCACCGCGGCTGACGTGATCCATTCCTGGACGATCCCCGCTTTTGGCGTGAAACAGGACGCGGTGCCGGGCCGTCTGGCGCAGCTGTGGTTCAACGCCGAGCGTGAGGGCGTGTATTTCGGCCAGTGCTCTGAACTGTGCGGCATCGCCCATGCCTATATGCCGATCACCGTGAAAGTGGTGTCGGAAGAGGTCTATGCGCAGTGGCTGGCCGCCGCGCAGGCCGGTGATGTGGTGCTGTCGGCAGCGGATATCGAGGCCTACTCGAACGTGCAGCTGGCTGCCAACAACTGATCCCTTTTCGGAAGGGAAGCGATGTGAATGGCCCCTTTGCCGGGGCCATTTCCCTAAGCCAAGGATAAAGAATGAGCGACGTTCAGGCCTACCCCCAAAGCGGAGAGGCGCAGTTTGGTGACTATGTCGCGCTGCTGAAACCGCGTGTGATGTCTTTGGTGGTGTTCACCGCTTTGGTGGGGCTGCTGGTGGCGCCTGTGGGCGTGCATCCGGTGGTTGGCTTTGCCGCCATCCTGTTCATCGCGCTGGGGGCAGGGGCCTCGGGCGCGCTGAACATGTGGTGGGATGCCGATATCGACGCGGTGATGAACCGCACCAAGAGCCGCCCGGTGCCCGCAGGCAAGGTGCAATCGGGCGAGGCTCTGGGATTTGGTCTGGCGCTGTCGGGCATCGCAGTTGTGATGCTGGCGCTTTCGGCCAATCTGTTTGCGGCCGGGCTGTTGGCCTTTACGATCTTTTTCTACGCCGTGGTCTACTCCATGTGGCTGAAGCGCTCGACCCCGCAGAACATCGTGATCGGTGGCGCGGCGGGGGCTTTCCCGCCGATGATCGGCTGGGCCGTGGCGACGGGCGGGGTGTCGGTGGAATCGGCGCTGATGTTCGGGTTGATCTTCATGTGGACGCCGCCGCATTTCTGGGCGCTGGCGCTGTTCATGAAGGAAGATTACCACAAGGCCGGGGTGCCGATGCTGACGGTGACGCATGGCCGCGCCGAAACCCGGCGGCAAATCCTGATTTACACGGTGCTGCTGGCGCCGGTGTCGATCTGGGCCGCGCTGACCACGATTGGCGGGCCTTTCACGCTTGCGGTGGCGGTGGTGCTGAACGCGGTGTTCCTGAAAGGCGCCTATGACATCTGGAAGCGCCCCGAGCCGGTGGCCGAGGCTGACAAATACGCGGTGGAGAAGTCGTTCTTCAAATTCTCGCTGCTGTATCTGTTCGTGCATTTCGCGGCTTTTCTTGTGGAAGCGCTGCTGAAAGCCTATGGCCTTGGGGGCTGGGCATGAGCTTTCGCCCCGACCACGAGCTGCACAAGCGGCGGTTTTCGCGCAACGTGGGCCTTGGTGTCACATTGGTCGCGTTTGTGGCGCTGGTGTTTGCGCTGACCGTGGTGAAGGTGACGCGCGGCGACCCGATGCAAGGCTTTGACCATACGGTGCGGCCCGAGATGGCGCCCGCCGCAACAGGGGGGACACAACCATGAACCCAACCTTGAAAACCGCCGCCAAGCTGGCGGGTGTTGTTGTGACGATGGCGTCGCTGTCTTTCGCGGCGGTGCCGTTTTATGACTGGTTCTGCCGGGTGACCGGCTTTGGCGGAACCACGTCGGTGGCCGAGGCGGCGCCGGACACGATTCTGGACCAGACCATCCAGATCCGCTTTGACGGATCGACCTCGGGCGGGATGGGCTGGCAGTTCAAGCCGGTGCAGCGCACGATGACGGTGCGGATCGGAGAAAACGCGCTGGCCTTCTACGAGGCGCACAACCCGACCGACCGCGTGATCGCAGGCACCGCGAGCTATAACGTGACGCCGGATGCGGCGGGTGGTTATTTCGCCAAGATCGCCTGCTTCTGCTTTACCGAGCAGGTGTTGCAGCCCGGCGAGACGGTTCAGATGCCGGTGAGCTTTTTCGTCGATCCCGAGATCGTCAAGGATCGCGAGGGCAAGTTCGTGAAGGAAATCACGCTGTCCTATACGTTTTACGAAACTTCCTTGCCCGAAGAGCAGGCGGCGCTTGCCGCGCCTGTCACGGGCATTGTAAACTGATAAAAAAGAACCGAGGGAACCCACTATGGCCCACGCCAAGAACCACGACTACCACATTCTGCCGCCGTCGATCTGGCCCTTTCTGGCCGCGCTCACGGCGTTCGTCATGCTTTACGGCGCTGTGCTGTGGATGCATGGGTCCGGTCCTTGGCTGGGGCTGATCGGCTTTGTCGGCGTGCTTTATGTCATGTTCGGCTGGTGGGCGGATGTGGTGAAGGAAAGCCAAGTGGGCGACCATACCCCGGTGGTGGTGATCGGCCTGCGCTATGGCTTTATCATGTTCATCATGTCGGAAGTGATGTTCTTTGCCGCGTGGTTCTGGTCGTTCTTCAAGCATGCCATGTATCCGATGGGGCCGCTGTCGCCCATCCAGGATGGCCAGTGGCCGCCCGCGGGGATTGAGACCTTCGACCCATGGCACCTGCCGCTGATCAACACGCTGATCCTGCTGTGCTCGGGCGCGGCGGCGACTTGGGCGCACCATGCCCTCGTGCATGAGAACAACCGCAAGGACCTGAAGAACGGCTTGATTCTGGCGATCGTGCTGGGCGTGTTCTTCACCATCCTGCAGGCTTATGAATACAGCCACGCGGCCTTTGGCTTTGCCGGCAACATCTATGGCGCCAACTTCTTCATGGCGACCGGCTTTCACGGCTTCCACGTCGTGGTCGGCACCATCTTTCTGCTGGTGTGCTTGATCCGCGCGATGAAGGGGCATTTCACCCAAGAGAAGCACGTGGGCTTTGAAGCGGCGGCTTGGTACTGGCACTTTGTGGACGTGGTCTGGCTGTTCCTTTTCGCCTCGATCTACGTCTGGGGCCAGTAAGGCCCACGCGCGCGACGCGCTCTTGACCTTACCACGAGGCGCGGGCCAATAGGTCCGCGCTTTGCTTTTGGGAGACGGCTTTGATGACTGGTTCTGTGGCGCGTCGCATGATCCTTCCGCTGGTGTTCGGTCTGCTGGGCACCGGGGTTCTGGCCGGGCTTGGCCTGTGGCAGTTGGACCGTTTGGCGTGGAAAGAGGCGGCGCTGGCGGATATTTCGGCGCGGATCGTGGCCGCGCCGGTGGCGCTGCCCGCAGCCCCTGACCCGGAGGCAGACCGTTATTTGCCCGTCAAGGCGACGGGGCGGTTTACCGGAGAGGTGCTGGAGGTTCTGGTCAGCCGCAAGGAGATTGGCGCCGGGGTGCGGGTGATCGAGGCCTTCGAGACTGAGGGGCGGCGGGTGCTGGTGGACCGCGGCTTTGTCGCCGATGGCGCGCGGGTTTCGCCCCGCGGGCCGGACGTGCCGGATGTCGAGGGCAACCTGCACTGGCCCGATGAGGTGGACGGCTTCACCCCGCCGCCCGATCCGAAAACCGGCCTGTGGTTTGCCCGCGACGTGCCTGCGATGGCGGCACAGCTTGCGACGGAGCCGCTGCTGATCGTCGCGCGGGCGCCGACGGCGCCGGGGATCGAGCCCATGCCTGTTGATACCTCGGGCATTCCAAACAACCATTTGGGCTATGCGGTGCAATGGTTTGGGCTCGCCGCCGTATGGTTGGGGATGACAGCGTATCTTCTGTGGCGTATCAGGCGCAGAACGGTTTGAAGGCAAGGTTGCGATGAAATACATATCTACCCGTGGTGCCGCCCCGATCCTGACCTTTGGCGAGGCGATGATGACCGGTCTGGCCCGTGACGGCGGGCTGTATGTGCCGGAAAGCATCCCGGTGATGGCGCAGGACGACATCGCCGCCTTGGCGGGGTGCAGCTATGAAGAGATCGCCTATCGCGTGATGCGGCCTTATCTGGGCGAGACCTTTGGCGATGATGAATTTCGCGGCTTGATCGCGGCGGCCTACAAGCCCTTTGGCCATCTGGCGCGCGCGCCTTTGGTGCAGATGGGGCCGAACCATTTCCTGCTGGAGTTGTTCCACGGTCCGACGCTGGCGTTCAAGGATTTCGCCATGCAGTTGATCGGGCAGATGATGCAGGCGGCGCTTGCCAAATCGGGCGAGCGGATCACGATTGTGGGCGCCACCAGCGGCGACACCGGGTCGGCGGCGATGGAGGCCTTCCGGGGCTTGGCCAATGTGGATCTGTTCATCCTGTATCCGCATGGGCGGGTGTCCGAGGTGCAGCGCCGCCAGATGACGACGCCGTCGGAGGCCAATGTGCATGCGCTGGCCATTGATGGTGACTTCGACGATGCGCAGGCGCGCGTGAAGGATATGTTCAACGATTTCGCTTTCCGCGACGGGGTGCGGCTTGCGGGGGTGAACAGCATCAACTGGGCGCGGGTGCTGGCGCAGGTGGTGTATTATTTCAGCGCGGCCGTGTCCTTGGGCGCGCCGCACCGGGCGGTGAGCTTTACCGTGCCCACCGGCAATTTCGGCGATATTTTCGCGGGCTATATCGCGCGGGCGATGGGGTTGCCGATCGAAAAGCTGGTGATCGCCACCAACCAGAACGACATTCTGCACCGCGCCATCACCTCGGGCGACTACCGCACCAACGGGGTGAAGCCGTCGATGTCGCCGTCGATGGACATTCAGGTGTCGTCCAACTTTGAACGCGCGCTGTTCTTTGCCTATGGCCGCGATGGCCGCGCGGTCGGGCAGTTGATGGATGAGATGAAATCGGGCGGGTTCCACATCAGCCAAGGCGCGCTGGAGGATTTGCGGGCGACATTCGCCTCGGGGCGCTGCTCGGAAGAGGAAACCACGGCGACGATCAACCGCGAATATGTGCGCACCGGCGAGATATTGTGCCCGCATTCGGCGGTGGGGGTGAAGGTCGCGAATGACCATCTGGGCGCGACGCCGATGGTGACGCTGGCGACCGCGCATCCGGCGAAGTTCCCCGATGCGGTGCTGGAGGCCATTGGCCAGCGCCCCGAACTGCCGCCGCGCATGGCCGATCTGTTCGACCGGCGTGAGCGGCTGACCCGCGTGCCCAATGATCTGGGCCGCATCCAATCCTTGATCCGCGAAAGGATCGCATCTTGAGCCTGCAAATCTCGACCCTGCCGAATGGTTTGAAGATCGTCACCGAACATATGCCGGGGCTGGAATCCGCTTCGGTGGGAGTGTGGGTGATGGCAGGGGGGCGGCATGAGCGGCCCGAGCAGAACGGCATCGCGCATTTTCTGGAGCATATGGCGTTCAAGGGGACGGCCAAGCGCACGTCCTTGCAGATTGCCGAAGAGATCGAGGATGTGGGCGGCTATATCAACGCCTATACGTCCAAGGAAATGACGGCCTATTATGCGCGCTGTCTGGTGGCGGATGTGCCGCTGGCGTTGGATGTGATTTCCGACATCGTGCTGAACCCGGTGTTCGATCCGAAAGAGATCGAGACCGAGCGGCATGTGATCTTGCAAGAGATCGGGCAGGCGCTGGACACGCCCGATGACATCATCTTTGACTGGTTGCAGGAGGTGAGCTATCCCGACCAGCCGTTTGGCCGCACCATTCTGGGGCCGTCCGAACGGGTGAGCAGCTTTACCGCCGAGGATCTGCGCAGCTTTGTTGGCCAGCATTATGCGCCGGATCAGATGATCCTGTCGGCCTCGGGCGGGGTGGATCATGCGGCGATCGTGGCGCAGGCGCGGGAGATTTTCGGCCACCTGCCCGCGCGCGGGATCAGCGTGGTGGAGCCTGCCGCCTTTATCGGCGGCGAGCGGCGGGAAGTGAAGAAGCTGGAGCAGGTGCATTTCGCGCTGTCGCTGGAAGCGCCCGGCTATCGCCACCCGGATGTCTATGCGGCGCAGGTTTATGCGATGACGATGGGCGGGGGCATGTCGTCGCGCTTGTTCCAGAAGATCCGCGAAGAGCGGGGCCTGTGCTATTCGATCTTTGCGCAATCGGGGGCCTATGAGGACACCGGGTCGATCACGATCTATGCGGGCACCTCGAAGGAAGAGATTGCGGCACTGGCGCAGTTGACCGTGGACGAGATGAAGCGCGCGGCCGAGGATATGACAGAGGCCGAGGTGGCGCGCGCGCGGGCGCAGTTGAAGGCCGGGTTGCTGATGGGGCTGGAAAGCCCGTCGAACCGGGCCGAGCGCAATGCGCGGCTTTTGGCGGTCTGGGGGCGGGTGCCGAGCCCGGCGGAAGCGGTGGAAAAGATCGATTCCGTGACCATGGCCGATGTGCGGCGCTTTGCCGGTGATCTGGCGGGGGCCAAGAGCGCGCTGGCGCTGTATGGTCCGGTGGCCAAGGCACCCGGGATCGAGGCCATTCGCAGCCGGCTTGCCGCCTGATGCTGCCTTTCCGCCGCCGCCCCAAACTGGAGACAGAGCGCATGACGCTGCGCCTTCCGGTGCATGGCGACTGGCGGGCTTGGGCCGAGTTGCGGGAGGCGAGCGCCGGGTTCCTGACGCCATGGGAGCCGGTGTGGTCGGCGGATCATCTGTCGCGGCGGTCCTTCACCAACCGGGTCTATTGGGCGCAGCGCGCCGAGGCGCAGGGCACGGCGGTGCCCTTCCTGATGATCCGGCGGCAGGATCAGCAGTTGCTGGGGGCGATCACACTCGACAACATCCGGCGTGGGCCTGCGCAATGCGGCACCATCGGCTATTGGGTGGGCGAGACGTTCAGCCGCCGCGGCTATATGCGCGAGGCGATTCAGGCGGTGGTGCATCATGCTTTTGCCGCGCTGGATCTGAGCCGGGTGGAAGCGGCCTGCCTGCCCGAAAACGTCGCCAGCCGGGGTGTGCTGGAAAAGACCGGCTTCAAGTATGAGGGCGTGGCGCAGAGCTATTTGCAGATCAACGGGCGGTGGCGCAATCATGTGCTGTATGCCGCTTTGCGCGCCGATCGGCGCGGCCGCACCGATGTGGGCTGAGGCGCTGACGCAAGCGTGATCGCCGGGAGTTCCTGACGTCGCGGAAAGCTGTGCTAGCTTTCGGGTGCAACCCGGAGGTGTTCGATGCGTCTGACGATCTTGCCTGCTGTGATCTTGGGTCTGTGGGCCGCGCCGGTGCTGGCGCAAGAGGCGGAGCGGATTCCTTCGCATTGTTTTGCGGTGGCGCAAGGGATTGCGCAGGTGATGCCAGTAAGCTTTGGAACGGATGTGGCGGCGGATCAGGTGCGCATCCATTTCATCGATCATGCAAGCTTTGCGATTGCCGCAGGCGGCAAGGTGGCGGTGACCGATTTCACCGGTTTCACGGGCCTGCGCGACTGGGTGCCCGATGTGGTGACGATGAACAACGCGCATTCCACCCATTGGACGCCGAACCCCGACCCGCGCATCCCGCATGTGCTGCCGGGCTGGGCGACCGAGGCAGGGCCGGCGCAACATGAGCTGGACCTTGGGCCGATGCTGGTGCGCAATGTGCCGACCGATGTGCGTGGGCGCTGGGGGGATGAGCTGCGCAAGGATGGCAATTCCATCTTCATCTTCGAGGCCGGGGGGCTGTGCATCGGCCATCTGGGGCATTTGCACCACGCGCCGGATGAGGCGCAATACGCCAGTATCGGGCGGCTGGATGTGGTGATGGTGCCCGTGGACGGGGGCTACACCATGGCGGTGTCGGAGATGACGGAGGTGGTGCGGCGGTTGCGATCCTCGATCGTGGTGCCGATGCACTGGTTTTCGGGCGCGTCGCTGCGGGTGTTTCTGGACACGATGCAGGCGGAGTTCGAGGTGGTGGAAACCGGCATGCCGTGGTTGGACGTTTCCTTGCGCAACCTGCCGGGGCGGCCCACGATCATGGTGCTGACGCCGGAGCGCATCGATTGAGGGGGGGGCCGCGTCGGGGCTGACGGGTTGCCGCGCTTGCGGGGGGACAGGGTCTGCAAGAGTTGACAGGGATCACGCCGGAAGAGCGGTTTTCTTGCGCGCCGCCTTGGCGTAAAGCGGGCGCAAAGAAGAGGTTCGACATGCTTTATCCCTGCACCCCCGAATTTCTGAGCGCGCTGGACGCCGCGCATCCCGGCCTGCTGCGGGCGCCCGCCGCGCGCGATCTGGAAGAGCCGCGCGGGCGCTGGAAGGGGCAGGCGGGCGCGGTGGCCTGTCCGCGCACGACCGCAGAGGTGGCGGCGGTGGTGCGGGCCTGTGGCGCGGCCGGGGTGGGCCTTGTGCCGATGGGCGGCGGCACCGGGCTGGTGGGCGGGCAGGTGATGCCGCAAGGGCCCGCCCCGCTGATCTTGTCGCTGGAGCGGATGACGGCGCTGCGCGGCGCCTATCCGCAGGAAAACGTGCTGGTGGTGGAGGCCGGGATGGTGCTGGCCGATGTGCAGGCAGAAGCCGCCAAGCTGGGACGGATCTTTCCGCTGTCGCTGGCCTCGGAAGGATCGGCCCGGATCGGCGGCAATCTGGCGGCCAATGCGGGCGGGTTGAACGTGCTGCGCTATGGCAATACGCGCGATCTGTGTCTGGGGCTGGAGGCGGTGTTGCCGGATGGCAGCATTTTCAACGGCTTGAAGCGGTTGCGCAAGGACAACACCGGCTATGACCTGCGGCATCTTCTGATCGGGTCCGAGGGCAGCTTGGGCGTGATCACCGCTGCCAGTTTGCGGCTGTTTCCGGACCCTGCCGCCAAGGTGGTGGCTTTGCTCGCGGTGCCGTCGCCGCAGGCGGCGCTGGAATTGTTGGCGTTGGCCGAGGCAGAGCTGGCCGGGCTGATCTCGGCTTTCGAGCTCATCCACCGGATGGGCTATGATTTTTTGGCGGAAACCTTGCCGGAGGTGACGGTGCCTTTGTCGCCGCTGCCCGAATGGTCGGTGCTGATCGAGTTGGGCCTGCCGCGCGGGGTGGCGCCGGAGGAGGCGATGGCGGCGCTTTATGCGCAGGCGGCCGAGGCGGGATTGGTGCAGGACGGGGTGATTGCCACGTCTGAGGCGCAGGCCGCCGCCTTGTGGCGCATCCGTGAGAGCATTCCCGAAGGGAACCGCCGCATCGGGTCGGTGTCGAGCCATGACATCAGCCTGCCCTTGTCGGAGATCCCGGGCTTTATTCCCCGGGCAGGCGCAGCCTTGGCGCGCTTGGGGGACTGGCGGATCAATTGCTTTGGCCATCTGGGCGATGGCAACCTGCATTACAACGTGTTCCCGGTGAAGGGGCGCGCGCGGCACGACCATGATCACCAGCGCGAGGCCGTGAAGGCCTGTGTGCATGATCTGGTGCATGAGCTGGGCGGGTCGGTGAGCGCCGAGCATGGGATCGGGCGGTTGAAGGTGGGGGATCTGGAGCGCTATGGCGATCCGGCCAAGCTGGCGGCGATGCGGGCGATCAAGGCGGCGCTAGACCCGCTGGGGATCATGAATCCCGGGGCTGTCTTGCGCGGCTGAGGGCGGAGGGGGGCGCTGCCCCCCGCGCGTGCCGCGCCCCCCCGGAGTATTTGGAAAAGGTGCAGAGGCTAGGAGGCGGGCTTTTCCAACTCGCGCAGGAGTTTGGCGCGGATCGCGGCGGGATAGGC
Organism: Pseudorhodobacter sp. MZDSW-24AT; assembly: GCF_002794355.1. Classification (GTDB taxonomy): domain Bacteria; phylum Pseudomonadota; class Alphaproteobacteria; order Rhodobacterales; family Rhodobacteraceae; genus Pseudotabrizicola. The sequence goes on from NZ_PGOI01000003.1 coordinate 13,448, forward strand.
CGCGAGGCCGCGGGAGGTGATGACAAAGCCGCCGCGGGTGATGACCCAGTTCTGATAAAAGCGGGTGATCGCGGTCGAGGCGCCGAGATCTTCGATGGCGATGGCATTGAGGGTGACGCCGGCGGCTTGCGCCCGGCTGCGGGCGGCGCGGGCGGTGTTGCCGCTGTTTTCCGGGCCGTCGCCCGAAATGTCGACGATCCGGCGCGCGCAAGGCGGGCTTTGCGCGAATTGGGCGAGGGCGGCGTCGATGGCCTGACCCACGGCGGTGTCGGAGCCTGCGAAGGCGCGCGGCGCGCTGCGGATCCGATGGGCTGCGCGGGCAACCTCATCTTGGCTGCGCATCTGCGTCCAAGGCAGGATCACCGCCTGTTGGCCGCTGCCCGACCAGTGCATCACGCTGAGCGCGACCTGCCCTTCGAGCAGGGCCGCCGTCACAGCCGGGTCTTGCAGGGCATCGGCGGTGCCGGAGGATTGCAGGCGGTATTCGGCGGCATCGATGGAGCCCGAGACATCGATGGCGAGGAGCAGCGCCACCTCGCAGGCGCGGGCGGAGGGCGGCAGGGTAAGTAGGACAAGGCAGAGGGCAAGCGCGCGCATGGGCAAAGCGTCGCGCGGTTGCAGGGCGGCAGGCAAGTCACAATGCGGGGAAAGGTGCAGGTTTCTGTTGCCAGGTACCTGCGAACCCCGCCTTACGCGGCTAAGCGCAAGGGCTTAAGTTTCGGTGTTCGAACTGCTTACGCAGCCAGAGCCACCGGAGCACGGTTGTCGTTTGCAACTGTACATTTGGACCGATTACGGTGGTACCTCACCGAGTGAAAGCTGGCCTCTTTGAACGTTCGTCGATCCTATTTCGACCCCGAGCCCCCGAAACGAACGGGTGATTTGGTGGAGTCGCCGGGTACCGCCCCCGGGTCCGAGCCGTCTATTACAGGTGCGTTTATCACCATAGTCCGGGTTGCCCCGAACAGGATCAATATAGGGGGGGAGCTTTCGCGTCACAAGCCCGTTTCGACAGATCTTGCGTCGGGCGCGGGGGGCGCAACACATGAAACGCCCGGCCGGGGGGACCGGCCGGACGCAGGGGGACGAAATCGCTTGCGGGATCAGAAGCCCGATTTGATCAATTCGAATTCGTTGATCATCTTTTCACGGAACTCGGCCGAGATCGGCGTTTGCGCCAGAAGCGTGGTGGTGACCGGGTCGACGAAGGCGGCCTTCAGCGCCTCTTCCGAAATGGTCTTCATCGCTTCGGTGTTGGAATGCGCATAGCCCAGTTCATCGAGCAGCGGCTGGGCCGAGGTGTGGGCCAGAAGCGAGTTGATGAAATCATAGGCCTTGTCTTCCGAACCGGGCTGGTTCTTCAGGTTCACATAACCGCAGAACCAGGTGGCGGCACCCTCGGCGGGGCTGCGTTCAAACCCGATGGGGAAGCCTTCGGCGGCAAGGAGCGCCACGCCATCGTTCCACGACCAGGACACCAGCACCTCGCCCGTGGCCATCAGCTGCGACATCTCGGACGGGTCGGACCAATAGGCGCGGACGTTCTTATGCGCCTCGCGCAGCCAGTTGGCGGCGGCGCTGAACTGTTCGTCGGTGACATTGTCCCAATCGGAAACGCCGGTGGCAAGCAGCGCCAGTGACCAGACATCATCCGAACTGTCGGGCAGCGAGGTGCGGCCGGCATATTTCGGATCGGTGAAGACGTTCAGCGTTGCCACATCTTCGGCGGGGACTTCTTCGGTGTTGTAGGCCGTTGCGGTATAGGCGTAGTCGGAGGGAATGAACCAGACGCCTTGCTCATCCTGAATCAACTCGGAATCCAGCAGCTGCGGCGCGATATTGGCGAATTCGGGAATCTTCGACACATCCCAAGGCTCGATCAGATCGGCCTCGCGGTAGCGCGGCAGCGAGGCGACGCACGGATGCGCCACATCGGCGCGGAAGCCGGAGGAGACTTTCTGGAAGGCTTCGTCATCATCGCCAAAGAAACTGTAGGTGGGCTTGGCGCCGTGCTTGGCCACGTAATCGGTAAGCACGCCATCGATTTCCCAGCCCGCCCAATCGAACACCAGAAGTTCAGGGTCGGCGGCGCGGGCGGCGGAAGACAAGGCAATCGCAGAAGCGGCACAGGCCAGGAAAAGTTTGGTTCGGGTCATTGTGGTTCCTTCTGTTGGACGGCGACCGGGGCTTCTGGCGCCGCGGCTCTGGGGAAAGGTAGTAAAGGATATCTGTGGCCACAAGCGCGGAACGCGGGTTCACCGGAAAGTGGGTGCGATCTTCGCGCCGACAAGGGTGTTAAAGCGGGGTTGACCTGGCTCGGCGGCTGTTGCCTTCTTTGGGGCAGGGAAAAAGCTGATGTGGCGCAGCTTTGGGCAAAGGGCAGAGCCCGGACCGGGCCAGCGGAGGAGGGGCGGATGTTTCGCGCGATCTTGATGGAAAAGGGCGAAGACGGTCAGGCGCAGGCGCGGGTGGCGGACCTGCCCGACAGCGCCTTGCCAGAGGGCGAGGTGACGGTTCGGGTGGAGTTTTCAACCCTGAACTACAAGGACGGGCTGTGCCTGTCGCCCAGCGGGGGCGGGCTGGTGCGCAACTATCCGCATGTGCCGGGGATTGATTTCGCGGGCGTGGTCGAGGTGTCGGAGGATGCGCGCTATGCGCCGGGCGACCGGGTGGTGCTGACCGGCTGGCGTGTGGGCGAGGCACATTGGGGCGGCTTTGCCACGCGGGCGCGGGTGAAGGCGGATTGGCTGGTGCCCTTGCCCGAAGGGTTGGGCGCGCGGCAGGCGATGGCGGTGGGCACGGCGGGTTTCAGCGCGATGCTGGCGGTGATGGCGCTGGAAGACCATGGGCTCACCCCGGAGGCGGGGGAGGTGCTGGTGACCGGGGCCGCGGGAGGCGTGGGGTCGGTTGCGGTGGCGGTGCTGGCGCGGCTTGGCTATCGCGTGGCGGCGGTGACCGGGCGGCCCGAGACAGAGGCGTATTTGCGCGATCTGGGCGCCGGACGGCTGATTGCGCGCGCCGATCTGGCCGAGGCCATCAAGCGGCCGATGGAATCCGAGGTCTGGGCGGGGTGCGTGGATGCGGTCGGCGGGCAGATGCTGGCGCGTGTGCTGGGGCAGATGAAGGCCGGGGCTTCGGTCGCGGCGGTGGGCAATGCCGGAGGACTTGCGGTTCCGGCCAATATCATTCCCTTTCTGTTGCGCGGGATCAATCTTCTGGGGATCAACTCGGTGACAGTGCCCTATGCGCGGCGGGTGGCCGCTTGGGACCGGATCACCACCGATCTGCCGATGGACAAGCTGGAGGCGATGATCCGGCCTGCCACGCTTGAGGAGGTGCCGGATTTGGGGGCCGCGATCTTGCGCGGCGGAGTGCAGGGGCGCGTGGTGGTGGACATGAAGGCTGGTGCCTGATGTTTCGCGGTGCGGTGGCCTTGGTCAAACATTCCTTCATCTCTTGCGGCGAGGCTGACGCCATGCTCGCCAGGCGGGGCGTGGCATGATAGGGCAGCACCGGCCCCGCTGCCGCACCGTGACGTGACTGACAAGAAAGACCGCGCCTGATGTTCCGAATTGCTTCTGTTGCCCGTTTTGGCTTTTTCGCGCTTGCCGTCCTTGGCACGCTTGTGTTCGCAGGGCTCGCGGCTGTCGTTTCGATCTGGATGCTGGTCCCGGCACTGGTCTTGGCGGGGCTGAGCCTTGTAGGCTTGCGCGATGTGACGCAGACACAGCACGCGGTGCTGCGCAATTATCCGATCGTCGGGCATCTGCGCTATATGCTGGAAAGCATCCGCCCCGAAATCCGACAATATCTGCTGGAAGGCACCCATGACGAAGAGCCTTTCAGCCGCGAGGCGCGCAGTCTGGTATATCAGCGCGCGAAGGGGGTGGAAGACAAACGGCCCTTTGGCACCACGCAGAAAGTCTATGAAGCTGGCTATGCTTGGATCACCCATTCGGTGGTGCCGCGCCAGATCAGCAACACCGATTTCCGCGTGCGCATCGGCAATGCCAGTTGCAAGCAGCCGTATGAGGCGTCGCTTTACAACATTTCGGCCATGAGCTTTGGCTCGCTGTCGGGCAATGCGATCTCGGCCTTAAACCGGGGGGCAAAACTGGGCGGCTTTGCGCATGACACAGGCGAAGGCGGGATCAGCAAATATCACCGCGAAGGCGGCGGTGATCTGGTTTATCAGGTGGCCTCGGGCTATTTCGGCTGCCGCACGCCGGAGGGCCGCTTTGACCCCAAGGCCTTTGCGGCGCAGGCGGCGGACCCTCAGGTCAAGATGATCGAGATCAAGCTGAGCCAAGGGGCGAAGCCGGGGCATGGCGGGATGTTGCCTGCCGCCAAGATCACGCCCGAGATTGCGCAGGCGCGGGGGATTCCGATGGGGCAGGATTGCCTGTCCCCTGCCGCGCACAGCGAGTTTTCCACGCCACTGGAACTGGTGCAGATGATCGCGCGGTTGCGCGACCTGTCGGGCGGCAAACCCGTGGGCTTTAAGCTGTGCATCGGGCACCGCCGGGAATTCATGTGTATCGTCAAGGCGATGCTGGAGACGGGCATCGTGCCTGATTTCATCGTGGTGGATGGCAAGGAAGGCGGGACCGGCTCGGCCCCGCTGGAATTTGCCAACCGGGTGGGGATGCCGATGCGCGAGGGGCTGCATTTCGTGCACAACACCCTGCGCGGGGCGGGGTTGCGCGATCAGGTGAAGATCGGGGCGGCAGGCAAAATTGTCAGCGCCTTTGACATCGCCCGCGTGCTGGCACTGGGGGCGGATTTCTGCAACTCGGCACGCGGCTTCATGTTCGCGATTGGCTGCATTCAGGCGCAATCGTGCCATACCAACAAATGCCCGGTGGGCATCGCCACGCAGGACAAGCTGCGTCAGCGCGCGCTGGACCCGGCCGACAAGAGCCAGCGGGTGGCGCGGTTCCACCGCAACACCCTGCACGCCTTGGGCGAGTTGGCCAGTGCGGCCGGGCTGGACAATCCGATCGATTTTCTGCCCTACCACCTCATGTTCCGCCAAGAGGCCAGCACCTTCATGGACGGGAATGAGGTGTTTGCCTATGTTCCCGAAGGCTTCCTGCTTGCCGCAGACCGGCACCCGGATCTGGCCGAATGGCATGACCGTTGGGACCGCGCGACGGCGCAAACCTTTGCTCCGCCCATGATTCCCTATGGCCCTTTCACCCGAAACACTCCGGCCTCCTCTGCCGTGCAAGGCCGCGCCTGAGCCTTTGTTCCGCCGGATGCAGGCCCCGATGACGCTTGCGCTGTGGACAATCGCGAAAGCGGCGACTGCGCGCGCGGGGGCAACGAAGTCGGCCATCCACTCCCAAGAACCGCAACGGGCCTGCCGCGCGGGGGGGGCTAGCGCTTTGGCTCGGCCGGGCGGGCGGCGTGCACGATCCGCAGCGCAAGGATGATGATCGCGATTCCCGCGAAGGTGGCCAGCGTGGGCGTGTCGCCAAAAACCAGCCACCCTGCCGCGGTGGCCAGCACGAGCGCGCCATAGGACAAGGGTGCGAGCACCGAGGCGGGGCTGTCGCGATAGGCGCGCAGGAAAAAGAACTGCCCCAGCTGCGCCAGCAATCCGATGGCAAACAAGGCGGGCAGGTCACCGGTTTGAACCGGCGTCCAGAACGCCCATGCCGGGCCTGCGGTGAGCAGCAAAAGTCCGACCACGTAGAACAGCATCATCACCACCGCATTCTCGCCCCGCAAGGCGCGGGTCTGGATGGTGGCGAGTGAGCCAAAGAGCACCGAGCCAAACGCGGCCAAAAGGCCAAGTCCCGGCAACAGCGCGACCGGACCGATCATTACCAACACCCCGCAGAAGGCGAGGCCCGTGCCAAGCCAAGCCAGCGGGCGCACTTTTTCTTTCAGGAACGTCACCGCAAGCAGCATGGTCACCGGCTGTCGGGTGAAGGAAATCGCCGTCACCAGCGCCAAGGGCAGATTGGCCAGCGCCACGAAGTTGCAGGTGAGCGCCACGGCATTGCAGGCCACGCGTGCGGCATTGCGCCATGGGCGCTGCATGTCGCGCACCGCCTGACGCTCGCGCCAGACCAGCGGCGCGATCAGCACCGCACCGATGAGCGCGCGCAGAAACACCAGTTGCGCCGCCGGATAATGCGCGCCCTGCAGCTTGACGATCACCGTCATGACGGTGATCAGCACCATATCGGCCACGAGCCAAGGCGCACCGGCGTAATCCGTGCTGCGGGAGGAGGCGGCCATCGGGATCAGCCCGCGGGCTGCACCAGATTGGCCAGCAGACGAAATGCACCCGGCACCAGATGATCAAGTTGATGGTGCAAGACTAGCGCGCAATGCGTGTGTCGCCCCCGACCGATCTGGCCTGAGACGAGGGCGCCCAGAAGCGGGGCTTCACCCGCGTCGTGCAACGAGAGCAGGGGCGTGTAGCTGGCGTCCCAGTCGCTTGCGAAATAGATGCCGCGCTCTTTGTTCCATCCGTCCCAATCGGCTGCGGTGATCCGGTTTGGACCGGAGAGCAGCGGGTGATCGGGGGCCAGCATCGTGACGGGCGCTGTGGCATCGGTCACCCGCCAGCGCAGCGACGGGGTGCCAACGACAAGGCGGCGCGGCGGGATCTTATCCGGCGCCCAGCCTTGATCGGGGCGTTGGTAGAGGGTGACGAGATGACCGCCGCCTTCGACAAAGCGGTGGAGTGCTGGCGTGGCGGCGATCAGATCAGCCCGACTGCCATAGGCGACGATGCCCACCATCACGGTGGTGAAGCGGCGGAAATCTTCGGCCGGGTCAAGCTTTGCCAGCACGGTGACATCGGCGCCCATGCGCTGCAGCCAAAGCCCCACACTGTCGCCCCCGCCACCGATATAGGCGATGCGCGCCGCGGGCAGCGCCAGATCGAGCGCCAGAAGCTGCAAGCTTTGTGGCGTGAGGTGGCTGATCAGCCCCGTATGGGCAAACTGCGCCTGATGCCTGCGCATGGCAGGACGCCCCGCGACCATCGGGGTCAATTCATGCAGGCCTGCCGCAAGAGTGGCGGGCAGGGTCAGCGTCTCGCCCTCGATGGCGAAGCCGGTGGGAAGCTGCCAGTCGGCCCCTTCGGCACCCCGCAACGTCAGCGTGGCTGGAATGGCGGTCAGCGGCAGGATCGCGGCGGCGGGATCGAGCGTCAGCGTCCGTTCGGGGCCAATCTCCAACGGCGCCTCCAGATCTTGCCGCGCGGTCAATGGGCGCCCGTTGATCGTGGCGCTGATCTGGAGCCAAGCAGGCCCATTGCCGCCCATGGCAGACCAGCCCGGATGGAATTGCGGCGTGAAGGGGGCATCGGCGGCGACGGTCAGGGTGCAGCCCGTGGCGGTGATGTCAGAAGGGGTGACTCCGGCAGGGAGAATCGGCGTGACGGTCACCTCATGTTGGGGGGGCAGCGCCCATTGCCAGGCGAGGGTCGCGGTCGCGCCCGGGAAAAGCCGGGTTGGTGTGGCATAAGCAAGGGTGGGCATCACGCGGGCGGCCATGAGGCAAGCGGCCTGCACCTCGGCCCGTTTGCGGCGGATGCGGTGACCATGGGCCTGTGTAAAGGCAGCCTCTGCGCGCTCGGCCTGCTCTAGGGCCGCATCGGCGCGCAGAAGGGCTGCGACAACGGCATCGGCATCGGGAAAGGCGGCCATGGCTTCGGCGATGGCTTTTGCGGCGGGGTGCAGGGCGGCGGGGGCACCGGGATAAGAGGCCAGCGCGGCGAGGCTGGCGGGCAGGCCATCGGTGATCTGCGCTTCTGGCGCGCCGTGTTTAAGGTGCAGCGGCCAAGTGTCTTGGGGCTGCGCGCGCCAATGGCCCATGCCCTGCGAGGCGTGGTAAAAGCGGGACTGCTCTCCGATATGGTCCCAAGCTGCCCCCGTGGCCGGATCGGCGCCCGGCGCATGCAGGGTGAGCGTGGCGGGGGGAGGGGGAACCTCGTCATCATAGGTGCCGCCCGCCCCCGACCAAGCGGGCAGATAGTATTTCGCGACCGTCCATGGCAGCAGGCCTTCGGCGGCATGTTCCGGGTGCGCCGCCGGATCGGCCGCGAGGCGCAGGGCCGTTTCCGCCGCGCGGGTCATGGCGCGGTGATGGCCATGCTGGCCCGGCACGTCGAGGAAGGTGGGGATCACCACATCGGGACGCTCGGTCCGATAGGCGCGGACCAGACGTTCCACGATGCGCGCTTCGCCCCAGCGGGCAAAGGTGGCGTCGCCGTCCTTGGAAAAGCCGAAATCATGCACGGGATCATCAGGGCCGTGTCCCAGCCAGTGAACATCGGCATCCAACGCGCGGGCGGCCTCTTCCATTTCGCGCGTGCGCAAAATGCCAAGCGCGCCGCGCCGTTCGGGGCCCAGCGTGTTCTGCCCGCCTTCTCCGCGCGTGGAGCAGGCGACCACGACCCGCATGCCCAGCCCGAGCCGCAGCCACGCCAGCATCCCGCTTTGTTCGTCATCCGGATGTGCGCCGGTGTTCATCACCGTTACCACCGAGGTCAGCCGGGACAGGGCGCGGTGCAGGCGCACAAGCGAAGGTTCCGCCATTTGGCGGGCGATGCGGTCACGGTCAGTCATGGGCGGCACTCCTTTGCGGGGCGGACAGGCCAACCCCTGTGTCCAGCTTGGGCACGATGGTGTCAAAAAACGGCAGGGCGGCAGCGCCCAAAGCGGCGATGCGGTGGCCGGTGCGGGCGCGGATCACCCGTGGCAGCGGTCGGTTGCGGCGGTTGGCGACCGAGGTGCCCAGTGTGAGCCGGGCAATCAGCGCATCGATCAGCGCATCGGGAAGCTCGCCCCCGAGGATGACCGTTTCGGGGTCGAGGATGTTTTCCAGCATGGTCACCACCGGTGCCAGATGTGCGGAAGCCTCCGCCAGCCATTCAAGCATGGCGGGGTGCTCTTGGGCCAAAAGCACAGGCAGATCGCCGGTGGCGGCGGGGCCGAGACGTTCGCGCAGGGCATCCAGCGAGGCATAGCGTTCGAGACAGCCAGACTGCCCGCATGCACAAGGCCGCCCGCCCGGAGCGCTGACGATGTGGCCGATTTCGCCGGCGTTGCCGAAGGCGCCACGGATGGGTTGCGAGTCGTGGATCATGCCAAGGCCGATGCCGCCGCCGAAGTAGATCATGCAGAAATCCGAAAGGCCTTGTCCTGCGCCGAACAGCGATTCTCCCACGGCGGCGGCGTTGGCGTCATTTTCGATCACCACAGGCACGCCAATCTGGGCCGCCAATTGGGCGGTGGCGTCGATGCCAGCCCAGCCGGGCAGGGTGGTGGGGCCCACGCCCGACAAGCCTTCGATCTCGAAAGGGCCGGGCATCACCACGCCGACGCCGAGAAGGGCTGCGGGAAAGCGCAGGCGGATCGCCGCGACTTCGGCGACGATTCGCGGGATCAGCGCGGCGGGGCCGGTGTCGGTCAGTGCGACCGAGGCCTGTTCGCGGATCTGGCCATGCAGATCAAGCACCGTGGTGACCAGATGGCTGACCGAAATTTCAAAGCCGATGGTGATGGCGCCATCGGGGTTGATGGCGAATTGCACGGGCGGCTGGCCCCGGCCCGAGCGCAGGCGGCCCATGTCGACAAGCAGATTTTCGGCCAGAAGCTCGTCGATGATGTTGGCAACGGCTTGGGTGGTCAGTCGGGTCATGTCGGCGATCTGCTTGCGCCCCAACTGCCCGTGACTGCGCAAAAGATCGAGCACGACCCGTCGGTTGTGCGCCCGGCTCCGCCCCGGATTCTTGCCGATGGTGAACTTCTGACGCTCGGGGGCTTCGGTGCTCATGGGGATTGACCTTTTGTCTTGGGAGAAAGACTGCACAGCTGAATAGATTAAAACAAGTAAATTATTTTATTGACTTGAAACAGATTCGTGACGACGCTGAGGCCACGGACGGGTGCCTGTCGCATCCGCTGGAGGAAAAACGCCGGCCGCTTTGGCCAGGCCAACGGAGGTTCTGACATGCACAAAGGTATCCTGCTCGCTGGCCTGATGGCCGGTATCAGTCCGTTCACCGTGACGGCGGCGCAAGCCGTTGAAATCGAATACTGGCAATATGTTTTTGAAACCCGCGTCAACGCGATGGACCAGCTGATCGAGGCGTTTGAGGCCGCGAATCCGGGCATTACCGTCAAGCATGTCACCTTCCCCTATGCCGACTATCAGACTCGTGTGGTGGCGGCGAACATGGCGCGGCAGGGGCCGGATGTGCTGCAGCTGTTTTATGGCTGGGCTGATCAGTTCATTGGCGGCCGGGTGATTCAGCCGCTGTCGCCGGAGGCTTTCCCGCATGCGCAGATCGAAGAGGAATTCTTTCCGATCGTCAGCGCGATGAAGCGGGGCGATGATTACTATGGCCTGCCCACTGCGGTGCGGTCCTTGGCCTTGTTCTACAACAAGAACCTGATGACAGCGGCCGGGCTGGACCCGAACACCCCGCCCACCACGCTGGAAGAGCTGGTGACGCAGGCCAAGGCGATGGCCGAGGTGGATGGCGCCGGAAACATGGTGACCGCCGGCATGACGCTGGACATGGGCGGGCAGGACCATCAGTGGTGGCGCGAGGTTCTGGTGCGCCAGTTCGGCGGCGCGCCATATAGCGAGGATGGTGCCACCGTCACCTATAATGACGAAGCCGGGGCGGCGGCGCTGAAGTTCTTCACCGATCTGCAACTGGTGGAAAAGATCGGCCAGCGTGGCTTTATGGATGAAGGCCAAGCCGCGTTCCGTGCGGGCAAGGCCGGGTTCACGGTCGACGGCACCTTCCGTCTGGGGTCCTTCCGCACCATCGAAGATTTCGAATGGGGCGTGACCGAGCTTCCCGCCAATGCCGAGGGACTGCGCTCGAACTACGCGAGCTATTTCGCCAATGCCATCGGTGCCAGCGCGGAAGGCGAAGAGCTGGAAGCCGCCGAGAAGTTTTTGGCCTTCATCAGCTCGGAAGAGGCGATGAAGATTTGGCTGGATGTCGTGGGGGAACTGCCAGCGCGCCGTTCTGCGGCCTTGACCGAGGAGAACCTTGCCAATCCGGTCTATGCGCCTTTCCTGAAGGGTCTGGAATATGCCCGCACCACGCTGTTTGTCGATGAGGCGGCGCAGCGCCAAAACACCATCGACATGGCAAACCGGGTGTTGATCGAGGGGCAATCGGTGGAGGACTCGCTGGCTGCCGCCGCCGCCGCCGAGCAAGCCATCATCGACCGCGCCAAGAAGTGACGGGTAGACGGGCATGGCAATGACAGAGCAGGGGGCGCCCACGGGGCGCCCCAACCGGCCGCGCGTCTTCTGGACCATGCGGCGCAGACAATTGTTGTGGGTCTGGGGCTTTCTGGCCGTGCCCGTGCTGTTCTACGGTGTGATCCGCTTCTATCCCACGGGTCATGCCTTCTGGCTCTCGCTGACGGACTGGGACTTGATGTCCGAGCCGTCTTTCATCGGGCTGGACAATTACACGCGGCTGTTTGCCGACCCGCAGTTCGGCCGCGTGTTCCGGAATACCTTTGCCTATCTGATCATGGGCACGCCCATCAGTCTGGTCCTGTCCTTTATCATCGCCTATGCGCTGGACCGGGTGCGCTTTGGCCACACGTTCCTGCGCGCGCTGTATTTCTTGCCGTTCATCACCACGGCCTCGGCGATGGCTTGGGTCTGGCGCTGGTTCTACCAGCCTGCACCGATCGGGGTGATCAATGATTTCCTTTCAGGCTTCGGCATTCCGCAGCTGGCCTTTCTGAACTCGACCACTTGGGCCTTGCCGTCGATCATGGTGACGGCGATCTGGGCGGGGCTTGGGTTTCAGATCATCATCTTCATGGCGGGGCTGCGCGCCATTCCCAACACCTATTACGAGGCCGCGCGGATCGATGGCTTGGGCGAATGGGCGATTCTGCGGCGCATCACGCTGCCGCTGCTGAAGCCCACCACGGTGTTTCTGGTGGTGTTTTCCTCCATCGGCTTCCTGCGGATCTTCGATCAGGTCTACAATATGACCACGAATGACCCCGGTGGTCCGTTGGGATCGACCAAACCCTTGGTTCTGATGATCTATCAGACCGCGTTTTCTTCCTATGAGATGGGCTATGCCGCAGCGCAGACGGTGGTGTTGTTCACCATTCTGCTGGTGGTGTCGCTGTTGCAACTCTGGATCTTGCGAGAGCGGACATGACCTCAGCCCCGGCCCCCACCCCCACCCTTGCGATGCCGCGCATCCATCCGGGACGCATCCTGATCTGGACCGTGCTGTTCATCGGCGGGGTCATCATGGTGACCCCCCTGATCTTCATGTTTTCCACCTCGTTGAAGACGGCGGGGCAGGTCTATGATCTGCGGATGATCCCGGCAGCGCCGACGCTGGACAATTACATCAAGGTGTTGTCGGACGGTCGCTTTCTGCGCTGGTTCTTCAACTCCACCTTCATTGCGGTGGCTGTCACGCTGTCGAACGTGTTTTTCGACAGTTTGGTGGGCTATACGCTGGCCAAGTTCCGCTTTCGCGGGCGTTACTTCGTGTTTCTTGCCATCCTGTCGACTTTGATGATCCCGACCGAGATGCTGGTGATCCCGTGGTATCTGATGTCGGCCGAGTTTGGTTGGCTGAACAGCTATTGGGGCATCATGTTTCCGGGCATGATGACGGCCTTCGGGACCTTCCTGATGAAGCAGTTCTTCGAAACGGTGCCCGATGATTTCATCGAGGCCGCGCGGATCGACGGGCTGAACGAATTCACCATCTGGTGGCGCATCGCGATGCCTTTGGTGACGCCGGCGCTGTCCGCCTTGGCCATCTTTACCTTCCTTGGCAACTGGACCGCGTTTTTCTGGCCGCTGATCGTGACCACGAGCCAAGAACTTTACACCCTTCCCATCGGGCTTTCGAGCTTTGCCGTCGAGCAGGCCATCCAATGGGAAATGATCATGACCGGCGCCTCGCTGGCCACGCTGCCCACCCTCTTGGTGTTCCTGCTGCTGCAACGCTACATCGTGCGCGGGGTCATGCTGGCGGGTCTGAAAGGATGACGATGACCGACCCGAGACATGCCGACACCTCGCGCTTTCCCGATCCGGTGTATAAGGACACGGTGCTGCGCCCGCTGTTTGATGGCGCCAAAACCCACCATGTGGATGGCTTTCGGCGGATTGACCGCGCGCATCTGGTGATGCTGGCCGAAACCGGCATCCTGCCCCGCGCTGTTGCGGGGCGGATTGCCCGGGCGCTGGTGGCGATTGATGCGGAAGTGGACCCGGCGGCGTTGACCTATACCGGAGAGGTGGAGGATTTCTTCTTCCTGATCGAGCGCGAGCTGAAAGCGCGGCTTGCGCCCGAGGATGCGGGGCGACTGCACACCGCGCGGTCGCGCAATGACATTGACCATACGCTGTTCAAACTTTCGCTGAAGACGCGGCTGGATGGCGCGCTGGAACAGGCGCGCGCCTTGCTGGCGGCACTGATCGGCACGGCAGAGCGCGAGAGGGCCACGCTGATCGTTGCCTATACCCATGGCCAGCCGGCGCAGCCCACCACGCTTGGCCACTACCTTGCCGCCGTGATCGAGGTTCTGATCCGCGACATCGAACGGCTGGAGGCAGCGCGCGGCGTGGTGGACCTGTCTTCGATGGGGGCGGCGGCGATCACCACCTCGGGCTTTCCGGTGGATCGGGCGCGAGTGGCAGAGCTTTTGGGGTTCGCAGCGCCGCAGCGCAATTCCTACAGCTGCATCGCGGCGGTGGATTACATCACGGCAAGCTATGGCGCGCTTGAACTGACCTTTTTGCACCTCGGGCGCTTCATTCAGGATCTGCAATTCTGGACGGCGTTCGAGGTGGGGCAGATTTACGTGCCCAATGCCTTGGTGCAGATTTCCTCGATCATGCCGCAAAAGCGCAATCCGGTGCCGATCGAGCATATGCGCCATCTGTCGAGCCAGACGGTCGGCCGGGCGCGGGTGATGCTTGAGATCGTTCACAACACGCCTTTCACCGACATGAACGACAGCGAAGGCGAAAGCCAAGAGGCCGGGTATCAGGCCTTTGAGAGCGGGGCGCGGGTGCTGCGCCTGCTGGCGGCCTTTGTTGCGCAGATGCAGGTGGATGGCGCACGCGTGGCGCAGAACATCCGCCGTTCCTGCATCACGATCACCGAGCTTGCCGATACGCTGGTCCGGCGGGAGGGGCTGTCATTCCGCGCCGCGCATGAGATTGCCGCCCATGTGGCCCGCGCGGTGGTGGCCGAGGGCAGCGATCTGCCTTCGGGGGGATATGCCCCGTTCCGCGCGGCGTTCAAAACGGCAACCGGGCAGGACAGCGGGTTGAGCGAGGCCGAGTTTCAGCACATCGTTTCACCCGAATATTTTGTGTCGGTCCGTGACCGCTTTGGAGGCCCGGCCCCGGCACCGCTGGGCGAAGCCCTTGGGCATTACCGTGCGCGTCTGGACGCCTTCACTGCCACCGCGGCCGCGCATGCGCAGGCCGAAGCGGCAGCGGCGGACATGCTCGCCCAATCCTTTCAATCTTTGGTGGAGGCTGCCTGATGGCAACCATTGCGCTGCGCAACCTCGTGAAATCCTACGGCAAGACCGATGTGATCCACGGCATCAACCTTGATATTGCAGATGGCGAATTCGTCGTTTTCGTCGGCCCTTCGGGATGCGGCAAGTCCACCACGTTGCGCATGATCGCGGGACTGGAGGAAATCTCGGGCGGCGAGATCCTGATCGGCAATGAGGTGGTGAACGAGTTGGACCCCAAGCGGCGCAACATCGCCATGGTGTTCCAGAATTATGCGATCTATCCGCATATGACGGTGCGGCAGAACATCGCCTTTGGGCTCTACACCTCGCCTCTCTCGCGCGAGGAGAAAGACGCGCGGGTGACCGAGGCGGCGACCATGCTTGGGCTGACGGCGCTGCTGGATCGGCGGCCCGCCGCGCTTTCGGGCGGGCAGCGGCAGCGGGTGGCCATCGGCCGTGCCATGGTGCGTGACCCGGCGGCCTTTTTGTTCGATGAACCACTGTCGAACCTCGATGCCCAGCTCCGCGCACAGATGCGAATAGAAATCAAGCGCTTGCACCAAAGGCTTGGCACCACCATCGTCTATGTGACCCATGATCAGGTGGAAGCGATGACGATGGCAGACCGGATCGTGGTGATGCGCGACGGTCATATCCTGCAATCGGGCACGCCAACCGAGATTTATGAGGCACCCGTCAACGTGTTCACCGCGCAGTTCATCGGCAGCCCGTCAATGAATCTGCTGCCGGCGGCCGAGGTCGGGGGGCGGATCGTTGCGCAAAGCGGCGGGCCGCTGCTGGTGGGGCTGCGGCCGCATGATCTGGTGGCGGGCGAAGGGGAGGGCGCGTTCAGCATCTCGGGCGAGGTGACGGCGGTGGAACCTTTGGGCCCCGAGACGCTGGTGCATTTCCAGACCGAGGGGCGCACCGTGATTGCGACGGCTCCGGCGCGGATGGTTCCGGCGATTGGCAGCACGATCCAAGCCTCTGCCGCTGCGGGCGCGCTGTATTTGTTCGATGCGAAAACTGAACAGGCCATGGGGCGGCGGTGACAACCAGCGATATTCTGAGCGCTGCGGTGCCGCTTTCGGTGGCGGCGCGCGGCCTGTTGGCCGATCTTCTGACCGATCCGACGGCGGCTTGCGCCGGGGCCGGGGCGACTGAGCTTGACCAAGGCGGCTGGATCGCCTCGGGCCGCTTGCGCGCGGAGGCCGCGCTGCTTCTGGGCTGCGATGTCGGCGGCACAAAAGTGCATTCGGTGCTGTGCGATCTGGACGGGCGCTGTCTGGCCGAGCGGATCGAGCCCACGGCCCCGGCAGGGGGTGCGGCGCTCGTGGCGCAGATGAGGCAGCACCGCGATCAGCTGATGGCAGAGGGCGGTGGCGCCCCCTTGGTGGCCGCAGGCATTGGCATTCCGGGGGCAGTGCATCCGACCACGGGGCATGTGAGCCGGATGCCAAACATCGCGGGCCTGCGCCAGACGGATCTGGCGGCGCATCTGACCACGGCGCTGGGGTTGCCTTGTGCGGTGGAAAATGACGTGAACCTTGCGGCCTTGGGTGAATACTGGCTGGGCCACCGGGCGGAGTCGATGGCCTTTGTGGCGCTTGGCACCGGAATCGGGCTGGGGCAGTTGGTGAATGGCCAAATCCTGCGCGGCGCGAGCGGGGCGGCGGGCGAGGTGGCGGTGCTGCCGATTGGCGCCGATCCTTTCGCGCCCGAGAGCTTTGAGACCGGGGCGCTTGAAAGCACCATCGGTGCGGCGCCTTTGGTTGCGGCCTATGTGGCGAAGGGGGGCAAGCCCGGCCTAAGCTTGCGCGAGCTCTTCAACGCGGAAGATCCGCATTTTGCGCCGGTCTTGGCGGCATTGGTGGAGCGGCTCGCCCTTACCGTGTTGTCCGTGGCGGCCATCACCGATCCGCAGCTTGTGGTCTTTGGTGGCAGCGTCGGGCGCCGCCCCGATCTGGTGGCGCGGGTGGTGGCGCGGCTTGCGCAGCAACCGTTCGCGATGCCGGAGTGCCGGGTCAGTCGTCTGGGCAACCGGGCAGGTGTCATGGGCGCCGTTTGGCTGGGCAGGCAGAAACTTGCCGCCGATCTGCGCCGCCGCTGAGCGGGTTTTGTCCCGGCGCGCGGGCCGTTGAAAAAAACTCTGCAACCGGGGAAGGGCTTGTGCGTTGTGAGGTGAAACGCGCAGGCCTGCGGGCCGCGCGATCCTTTGGAAGGAACTGGACGATGCAGAAGTTTGTGACCTCATTGGTGTTCGCAACAAGCCTTGCAGTGGCCATGCCGGCCACCGCGCAGACGGATTTTGGGGACATTGTGTCTGGCGTGGCGAAATCGCTCTTGGCGCAAGAAATGGATCAGGCCGCGTTCCGTGAGGCGCAGCAAGCCAATACGGCCAGCGCTTATCGGAATTATCTGACACGATTCCCCAATGGCAGCCAGCGCGCGGCGGCAGAGCGCGCCTTGGCGCGGCTTGGTGCGTCGGTGCCGGGCAACCCGCCCGTGCCGGTTGTGACACCTCCGGCGCCGAATGCGAGCGCGGCATCGGTGGAAGCTTCTTTGGGGCTTACCCGGACGCAGCGCACCACGCTTCAGCGTCAACTCTCGGCACTGGGCTATTCGGTGGGCGTGGCGGATGGGCTGTGGGGCACCAACACCCGCGCGGCGATCCGCCAGTGGCAAAGCGCAAACAAGGTGGCGGCCACGGGATATGTGACGGCATCGCAGGTGCGGCTCATCCAGCAGCAAGCGGGCACGCCGACCACCCCTGCGCCTTCAACGCCGGGCGCGAGCGAAGACCCGGTGGAGGAAAGCCTGCTTGCCCTGACGGCGGCCGAACGGCGTGAAGTGCAACGCATGCTCACGCGGCTTGGTTACAACACGGGTGGGGTCGACGGGGCTTTCGGCCGCAACACGCGCGCCGCCTTGGCGGCATGGCAGCGGGATGAGGGCGCGCGGGCCAGCGGTTATCTGACGGCCGATCAATTGCGCGAGCTGCGGCGCCAGACCGGGGCCTGACCGTTCTTGTCTTCGCACGAACAAAGGGGCAGGCCATTGGCGCTGCCCCTTTGTCATGTTGTCTTGGCTCTTGGGGACTATTGCAGGAAGGGCACCGGATCGGTGCTGTCGGCGCCGCGCCGCACCTCGAAATGCAAGAACGATGGCGTGCCCGCGCGCACGGTGGCGATGGTCTGTCCCCGCGTGATGCGATCCCCCTTTTTCACGCTGATACCGTCAACGCCGGCATAGACGGTCAACAGATTGTCGGCGTGGCGCACCACGATGATTGGGGTTTGCGCCGTGTCGGTGGTGATCGCGGCCACGGTGCCATCGGCCGCGGCCCGCACCGGCGTGCCCGCCGAGGCCGAGATGTCGATGCCATCGTTGCGGCCCTTGGCATAGGGCCGGATGATCGAACCCTGCACCGGCATCAGCATCTTGGAAGAAGTGGTGCGCTGTGCCCCCAGATCGGGCGAGGCCGGTGTTTCGCGCGGGGCGGTGGCGGCGGGTGTCGTGCGCTCGGCAGGCAATGGTTTGGCCGCCGACGGGGGCGTCGGCGTGGCAGAGCCTGCGCCGGGCGGGCTGACGGGTGCAGGCGCCGCTGCCGCCGTGGGAGGCGGGGCGGATGAGGCAACCGGAATGATCAGATACTGGCCTTCGCGCACATCCAGATTGGGGCCGAGCCCGTTCCATTCGCCCAAGGCCTTGGCCGAGATGTTGTAGCTGCGGGCAATCGAGAAGGCGGTTTCGCCGCGCCGCACCTGATGGCGCACCGGCTCGCCGCCGGTGCTGGGGCGGGTTGTGGCGGGTGGTGTCGGTGTGCCCACACGGTCCAGCGCGGTGGTGGCGATGGCAGAGACATCCACCGGGGCAGGGGCCGCGCCGGTGGTTGGAAAAATGCCGCCACCTTGCACGGGACCGGTGTCGGCGATGCGGCGCGGCAAGGCCAGCACCTCGCCTTCGCGCAGCGGGTCGGTCGGGATGATCGCGTTGTAGCGCGCCAGTTCTTCCGGTGCGATGCCAACGCGCATGGCCACCGAGGCCGCCGTGTCACCACGCCGCGCCACCGCGACCTGATACCCGGGATAAGAAATCACGCCGCGCGCATCCGGTGCGGGCCGACGCTCTGTTGCGTTCAACGCGGCATCGGACGTGTCAAGCACGCCCGGGCCATTTCGCAGATCCCAGTCGAGCCCATCGAAGGGGCTGCCGCCGCCACTCGGCATACAGGCCGAAAGCGTGACAAACGCGCTTCCCAGCCAGAAAAGTCGCAGACGGGGGGCCATCGGGGACGGGAGGGTGCGGGTCATGCTCTGCCTCTTTTGCTTGACGGACGGTGTGTCCCGCCCTTTGTTACACCACTTGCTCAGCCTTCGGCTGTGTCACTCGTTCTGCGCGTCCCGCGAGGATTACTCTGCCCCCAGCCCTTCGACCAGCGGCACAAAACGCACGGGGCGCAATTCTTCGTAATTATACCCGCTGCTGCCACGGGTGACCTTGATCAGACTTTGCACTGCGTCGGACTGGCCGACGGGCAGCACCATAATACCCCCAACCTTGAGCTGCGCCAAGAGGGGGCCGGGCGGGTCCTCGGCGGCTGCGGTCACGATGATGCGGTCGAACGGGGCCTGATCCGGCAAGCCATGGCTGCCATCGGCGGTAAAGGCGGTGATGTTCACCAGCCCCAATGCCTGAAAAACGCCCTGTGCCTCGCGCACCAGCCGCCGGTGCCGGTCCACCGTATAGATGCGGCGCCCGAGCTGCGCCAAGATGGCGGCCTGATAGCCCGAGCCTGTGCCGATCTCCAGAACCGTGTCGCGCGGTTGAACGTTCAGTGCTTGGGTCATCAAACCCACCACCGAAGGCTGGCTGATGGTCTGACCGCAGGCAATCGGCAGCGGCATGTCGTCATAGGCGCGGTCCGCGAAATGACCGCGCACGAACAGGCCACGGTCCACCCGTTCCATCGCGGTCAGCACGCGGGCGTCGGTGACGCCTCTTGATCGCAATCCAAACAAATAGCGCATCTTGCGTTCGGCGTCCGAGTCTTCCGGGCCGCCGGGTCCCATCATGCCAATTGCGCCGCCAGCGGCGCCAGAAGATCATGCGCCGTCAGATCGGCGCGCATCGGAGTGACTGAGATCCAGCCTTCGAGGTTGACCGCAGCATCCGTGCCCGGTTCGGTGGGCGTGTGCTGCGGCCCGCCCTTGATCCAGAGATAGCGCCGCCCCGTCGGCGAAATCTGCGGCTCGCAAGAGAAAGACGTGTCGCGGCGAAAGCCGATGGCGGCCACCTTGGTGCCCAGCACTTTGTCGGCGGCGAGGGGCGGGAAGTTCACGTTGTAGAAGACCCGGAAATCATCCTGCGTCCAGATTCCCTTGTCCAACAGCTGCCGCACCACGCCCGCGCCATGCACCACCGCCGCCTGAAACGGCGTGTCCAGCCCTTCGGTTCCGCGCCCCATGTATTGCGACAGCGCGATCGCCGGGATGCCTTGCAATGCGGCCTCCATCGCGCCGCCGATGGTGCCGGAATAAAGCGTGTTTTCCGCCGCGTTGTTGCCCCGGTTGACGCCCGACAGCACCAGATCGGGCTTTGCGCCGTCCAGCACGTCATAAATCGCGGCCAAGACGCAATCGGCCGGGCTGCCTTCGGCGGCAAAGCGGCGTTCGGCGAGCTGGGCAATCATCATCGGGTGCGAATAGCTGATGCAATGGCCCACGCCCGATTGCTCAAAAGCGGGGGCCACCGTCCAGACCTCGCCCTCCGGTCCCGCAATCTCTTGGGCAATGGCGGTCAGAACCTCCAGCCCCGGAGCGTTGATGCCGTCGTCGTTGGTGATCAGAATACGCATGAAAACTGTCCTTTGCTTCTGCTTAGACGACACCTGCACAGGCGGCAAGCCTAAGCCGAGGCATGGCTTGACACGCGACCGCCCGCGCTGTCCGGTGTTGCAAAAAGAAAGGCCTTTGCCATGGACCTGACACCAGACGTCCTGACTGCGCTTGTCGACCTGCGCCATGATCTGCACCGCCACCCCGAGGTGTCGGGGGCCGAGGCTGAGACGGCACGGCGCGTGCGGAGAGCGCTTGCCGCGCTCGCGCCCGATCAGATCGTCACCGGCTTGGGTGGCCATGGTTTGGCGGCTGTCTTCAACGGAGCGGCTTCGGGTCCAACCGTCATGCTCCGCGCCGAGCTCGACGCCTTGCCGATTCCCGAGGCGCCCGGCCCTGCGCATGTCTCGCAGGTGCCGGGGGTGGCGCATCTGTGTGGTCATGATGGCCATGCGGTCATATTGATCGGGGTGGCACATCTGCTCTCGCAGCGCAGGCCAGCCAAGGGGCGCGCGGTGCTGATGTTTCAGCCTGCCGAGGAAGACGGGTCCGGAGCGGCCGCCGTTCTGGCCGACCCGGCCTTTGCCGCCTTGCGTCCCGATTGGGCCTTTGCCCTGCACAATATGCCGGGCCTTCCCTTGGGGCAGGCGCGGGTGTCGGCGGGGCCTGCGAATTGCGCCTCGGTTGGCTTGCGGCTGCAACTCCAAGGGCGCACCGCCCATGCCGCCACGCCCGACACCGGCCTTTCGCCACAAGCCGCGCTGTTTGCCCTGATCCCCGCGCTGAGTGCCCTCGGGCCCGGTGGTGCGCTTGGCCCGGATTTCCGTTTGGTCACCGTGACCCATGCGCGTTTGGGCACACCCACCTTTGGCATCGCCCCCGGCGAGGCCGAGCTTTGGGTGACCTTGCGCAGTTTGGGAGATGCCCCGATGCGTGAGCTCAAGGCCCGCGCTTGCGCTTTGTCAGAGGAGATGGCCCTTCGCCACGGTCTGAGCCTGCGTCTCAGCTGGCATGACGATTTCGCGGCCTGTCACAACGACCCGCAGGCGGTCACGCAGATCGAGGCCGCGCTCGCGCAGGCCGGGGTGCCTTATACGCCGGCAGAGGGGCCGATGCGGGCCTCCGAAGATTTCGGCCGCTTTGCCCAGACCGGAGCGCGGTCGGCGATGTTTCTGCTGGGAGCCGGAGAAGAGAGCCCGGCTTTGCATGATCCGGCCTATGATTTTCCCGAGGCGCTGATCGCCCCCGGCGTGTCGGTTTTTGCGGCGCTTTTGCAAAAGCTGCTTGGCTGATGCGTGCTATGGCGCACAGAGTCCGCGCGGGGATCGGCAAAGACACATCGGTCCTTTGACCCTAAGTTCAGGGCAAAGGAGAATGCCATGAGCTGGAACCCTGTGCTTGACCCCTCCATCCCCATCGGTGACGCGGTGGATGCGATTGAAACCGTCATTGTGCCGCGCGCCCGGGATCTGGGCGGCTTCGAGGTGCGCCGCGCGCTGCCTTCGGCGCAGCGGCAGATGGTGGGCCCCTTCATCTTCTTCGATCAGATGGGTCCGGCCGAGTTCCTGACGGGCAAGGGCATTGATGTGCGTCCGCACCCGCATATCGGGCTGGGCACCGTCACCTATCTGATGAAAGGCCGCATTCATCACCGCGACAGTCTGGGCACCAATTCCTGGATCGAGCCGGGGGCGGTGAACTGGATGCTGGCGGGGCAGGGGATCACCCATTCCGAACGGCAGGACGGCGCCATCCGCGACCAGCCGCATGATCTGTTCGGCCTGCAAACTTGGCTCGCCTTGCCGCGCGCGATGGAGGATGACCCGGCGGCCTTTGTCCATGCCCCCAAGTCCGCCCTGCCGGAGCTGAAGGGAGAGGGAAAGCATCTGCGGCTGATTCTGGGCTCGGCCTATGGAGAGACCGCGCCGGTGCCGACCGGGATCGAGGTTTTCTACGCCGACGCCACCCTCAAAGCCGGTGCCGCGCTGCCGCTGCCCGACGACCACGAGGATCGCGGGGTGTATATTCTGTCCGGCGCGGTGACGGTGGGCGGGCAAGAGTTTGAGGCCGGCCGCATGCTGGTGTTCCGGCCCGGCGACCGGGTGTCGGTGCGGGCGGGGGATCAGGGCGCGCGGATCATGCTCTTGGGCGGGGCCACGATGGACGGGCCGCGCCACATTTGGTGGAACTTCGTCGCCTCCTCGCGCGAGCGGATCGATGCCGCGCGTGAGGCTTGGCGGGCGGGGGATTGGATGCACGGGCGCTTCCGGCTGCCTCCCGATGATGACAGCGAATTCATCCCGGCACCCGACCGCTGAGGGCTTTGGAAAATTCCTGCGATTTTCCGCGCGGGCCCGCTTGACGGCCCCCGCGCATGCCCCTAAAAGCCCCCCTACGGCGCCGGGGAAACCAGGGGCCGGACGGAATGTGCGGTTGTAGCTCAGTTGGTTAGAGTACCGGCCTGTCACGCCGGGGGTCGCGGGTTCGAGCCCCGTCAACCGCGCCATTCCTGCCTCAAAGGCCCCTGCGAAAGCGGGGGCTTTTTGGTTTTGGCGCGGCCGTGTCTCCCTGTGTGACACAAGAGGCATCTCAATGAAATCAATGGCCTGCACTTTCATCTTCAGAGACTCTTAACCTTTGCCCACAGGCGGCGCTGCCTTGGCATTGCACCTTTCTGAAATACTCCGGGGGGCCGCAGGCGGGGGCGGAGCCCCCTCGACGCCGGTCGCTTGGAGCAACGGATCAGGAATTGACGCCGCGCCGCGCCTTGGCCAAAGCTGGCGCATGATGACCGATTTCGCACGCCGCCTCACCCGTTCGCCGCATCCCTTCGATCCTGCCCCGGCCGCCGAGGTGCGGGCGGCCTTTGCCGATCTGGGGCCAGAGGTCGCCACGCTTTTGGCCGGGGCGGCGGGGTGCAGCCCTTATTTGCGCGGCTTGATGACGCGGGAGTCGCTCTGGCTGCGCGCCGCATTGGCCCAAGGGCCGGAGGCGGCGCTGGAGGAGGCCTTCGCCCATATCGCGGCGCTGGACTTGGCCGCGCTTGGGCCGGGCCTGCGTCTGGCCAAGCGGCGGGTGGCGCTGCTGACGGCGCTGTGTGATCTGGGCGGCGTCTGGCCGCTTGAAACGGTCACCGGTGCCTTGACCGATCTGGCCGATCGTGCGGTGCATCTGTCGATGGTGCGGCTGGTTGGCGATGAGATCCGGCGCGGCAAGATCCCGGGCGCCACCGCCGAAGATGCCGAGACGGCGGCGGGCATGGTCAGCCTTGCCATGGGCAAGATGGGCGCGCATGAGCTGAACTATTCCTCCGACATCGATCTCATCTGCCTTTTCGATGAGACCCGCTATCCCGGGGCCGAACAAGAGGCGCGGGCGGCGTTCATCCGCGTCACCCGCAAGATGACGGCGCTTTTGTCGGATCTGACGGGCGATGGCTATGTGTTCCGCACCGATCTGCGCCTGCGCCCCGATGCCAGCGTCACCCCGGTGTGCCTGTCGATGGCGGCGGCGGAAAGCTATTACGAAAGCGTCGGCCGCACATGGGAGCGCGCGGCCTATATCAAGGCGCGGCCCTGTGGCGGCGACCTCGCGGCGGGGGCGCGGTTTCTGAAAACACTTACGCCTTTCGTCTGGCGCAAGCATCTGGATTTTGCCGCGATTCAGGACGCGCATGACATGCGGTTGCGCATCCGCGAGCATCGCGGGCTGAATGGCCGGGTGGTGGTCGAAGGCCACAATCTGAAGCTGGGCCAAGGCGGCATCCGTGAGATCGAGTTTTTCACCCAGACCCGACAACTGATCGCGGGCGGGCGTGACCCGGATCTGCGCGACCGCACCACCGTGGGGGGCCTTCAGGTGCTGGCGGCCAAGGGCTGGGTGCCTGCGGATGTGGCCGAAGAGTTGATCACGCTTTACCGCGCGCACCGCGAGGTGGAGCATCGGCTGCAAATGGTGGGCGATGCCCAGACCCATGATCTGCCTGTCACCGCCGAAGGGGTGGCGCGAATCGCGGCCTTATGTGGCGAGGAAGAGGCGGCCTTTCGTGCCGGGCTTCTGGACCGCATTGCCTGCGTCGATCGGCTGACCGACAGTTTCTTTGCCCCGAACGAGGCCGAGGCCGGGCCGGAGCTTTCCGAGGCCGCGGCCGCGATCGTTTCGGCTTGGGTGCAGTATCCCGCGCTGCGGTCAGAGCGGGCGCAAGGCATTTTCCGGCGCTTGCGGCCGCAGCTTTTGAAGCAATTGCACCGTGCCGCCAATCCGGATGAGGCGTTGCGGGCGCTGGATGGTTTTCTGGCGGGATTGCCCGCCGGGGTGCAGATCTTCTCGCTGTTCGAAGCCAATCCCACGCTGATCGAGCTGATCATCGACATTGCGGGCACCTCGCCTTCGCTCGCGCGGCATCTGTCGCGCAACGCGGGCGTGCTGGATGCGGTGATCGGCGGCAGTTTCTGGACGGCGTGGCCGGGGGCACAGGCCTTGCGGGCAGAGCTTGCGCAGGTGCTGGCGGCGGTGCCGGATTATGAAAAGAAGCTGGATTCGGCGCGGCGCTGGATGAAGGAGTGGCACTTCCGGGTGGGGGTGCATCACTTGCGCGGGCTGACCGATGCCTTTGAGGCTGGGAAAAGCTATGCCGATCTGGCCGATGCCGTGGTGGGCGCGCTGTGGCCGGTGGTCACGGAGGAGTTTGCCCGCAAGCATGGGCCGATGCCGGGGCGGGGCGCGGTGCTGATCGGCATGGGGTCGATGGGGGCGCAGCGGTTGAATGCGGGGTCGGATCTGGACCTGATCATGATCTATGACGCGGCCGGGGTGGAGCAGTCCGAC
Source organism: Pseudorhodobacter sp. MZDSW-24AT (assembly GCF_002794355.1). Classification (GTDB taxonomy): domain Bacteria; phylum Pseudomonadota; class Alphaproteobacteria; order Rhodobacterales; family Rhodobacteraceae; genus Pseudotabrizicola. The sequence goes on from NZ_PGOI01000003.1 coordinate 38,634, forward strand.
GGGCCGAAGCCGCTGGCGGCGCGGCCCTATTATGCGCGGCTGACCCAAGCCATGGTGACGGCGCTGACCGCGCAGATGCCCGAGGGGCGGCTTTATGAGGTGGACATGCGGCTGCGGCCTTCGGGGCGGCAGGGTCCGGTGGCGACGGCGTGGCAGAGTTTCACCAGCTATCAGGAGGATGAGGCCTGGACTTGGGAACATCTGGCGCTGACGCGGGCGCGGGTGCTGGCGGGGGAGGCGGGGCTTGTGGGCGAGGTGGAGGCATTCCGGCGCGATCTGCTGGCGCGCAAGGGGCAGGGCGCGGGCGTGCGCGCCGATGTGGCGGCCATGCGGGCGCGCTTGCAGGCGGCCAAGCCGGCCAAGGGCAGTTGGGAGGCCAAGAACGGGCCGGGGCGCTTGATGGATGTGGAGCTTTGCGCGCAGATGATTGCTCTGCTTGCGGGGAGTGCGGCGCGCGGGGTGGAGCGGCAGGTGGCGGCGGGAATGGCGGCGGGGGTGTCGGTGGCGGAGCAGACGGCGCTGCTGGACGCCTACAGGGTGCTGTGGCGGCTGCAATGTGGCACCCGGCTGCTGACGGAAGGCGCGCTGAATATGGCCGAGCTGGGGATCGGCGGTCGGGCCTTCTTGCTGCGTGAGACGGGCGAGGCCAGCGCCGAGGGTTTGACCGCGCGGCTGGAGGCGGTGACGGCGCGGGCCGAGCAGGTGATTGCCGGGCTCATGGGAGGCACGGATGGGGAGGCGGATGATGCGGCTGAGTGAGGCAGACCCCAAGGGGTTGGTGCGCGAGAGCTTTCGGATCGAGGGGATCTCGGACGGGGAGTGCCGGTCGATCTTCATTGACTGGGCGCTGAGCCTTGGCCGCGGGGTGGAGAGTGCCGAGGCCTTGCGGGTGGTGCTGGCGGAATATGGGATGGGGGCGCCGGAGCACCCGATGACCCGGGTTCTGACCGAGGCGCTGACCGCGCCCGAGCCACCGCGGCGGCGGGGCGGGCGCGCGGCGCGGCTGGGGGTGTGAGACACTGTGTCACAAGGTTCAAAACCGTTTGATTTCAACGGCTTGACCTTGCAACTTTAAGCTTTTGTTAAGCTTTGCCCTTCGCGCAGCTGGGGGGCATGGGTCCTCATCCGGCCCGCGGTCGACCAGAGTGCGCGCGGGAGAGGGGCCGACCCTTTTGCCCCTTCGGTCGCCCCCGATCGGGAGGACGGGGCGCAGCGCATGGCGCGGCGGGACGGGTGCTGATGTGACACAGGTTTGACAGGGCGCGCGGCGCTGGGCGGGAGAGGCGCTGTGGGCCGGAACTGCCTGCCCCCGGCGGCGTTGATCTGCACCCTTAGGAGTGTTCCCGAATTGACCCAAGATCAGGCCCTGCTGTTTGCCTTGTTTGCCGTTATTATCGTCTTGATGATCTGGGGGAAAATCCGACACGACATTGTGGCCTTTGGCGGGGCCATCGCGGCCACCTTGTTGGGCGTGGTGCCCGCAGAAGAGACCTTTGCAGGCTTTGCGCATCCGGCGGTGATCACGGTGGCCTTGGTGCTTGTGGTGTCGGCGGGGCTGATCCGCACCGGGGCGATCAATGCGCTGGCGCGGGTGTTGTCGAACCCGAATTTGCCGGTGTCCTTGCATGTGCTGCGCTTGGGTGCGGTGGGGGCGTTGCTGTCGGCGGTGATGAACAATGTCACCGCGCTTGCGCTGCTGATGCCGGTGGATGTGGCGACCGCGCGCAAGGCGGGGCGGGCGGCGGGGCTGACGCTGATGGCGCTGGCCTTTGCCACCATTCTGGGCGGGATGCTGACGCTGATTGGCACGCCGCCGAACCTGATCGTCTCGACCTTTCGCCGCGACGCCATGGGCGAGGGTTTTGGCTTTTTCGATTTCGCCTATGTGGGCGGAATCGTCGCGGTGGCGGGGCTTTTGTTCGTGGCGCTGATGGGCTGGCGGTTCGTGCCGCAGCGGCAGGCGGCGGTGGGTGCGGGCGATGCCGAAGCGCGGATGCGCGATTATGTGGCCGAGCTGGTGGTGCCCGATGAATCGAAAACCATTGGCCAGACCAAGGCCGAGCTGCTGGCCGCCTGTGAAGGGTTGGGGGCCAGCCTGATTGCCGTCAAGCGGCGCGGGCGGCGCGTCTATGGCGCACCGGGCGGCATTGTGCTGGAGGTCGGGGATATTCTGCTGATCGAGGCCACGCCGACGCTGTTGGAAGAGGCGCGGCTGGAGTTGCAGCTGGCCTATCCGGACGGTCTGGCGGCGGATGCACCGCGCATCTCGCTTGCCGGTGAGGTGATGGCGGAATTCGTGGTGACGGATGCCTCGCGCATCGTGGGGCGCACGGCGCGGCAGGCGCGGCTGGCGGTGGATCATGACTCGGTGCTGCTGGGCATTTTGCGGCGCGACCGCACGCTGCATGACAACCTGCGCGACACCAAGATTCTGGCGGGCGATATTCTTTTGGTGCTGATCCCCGAGACACAGGCCGAGAGCATCGCGGATGCGCTGCGCCTGTTGCCGCTGAGCCGCCGCGAGACGGTGACGATGGAAAAGCGCGCGGTGGGGGCGGTGGTGCTGTTCGCGCTGGCCATCGCGGCGGTGAGCCTTGGGCTGGCCACGATGCCGGTGGCGCTGGGCGCGGTGGTGGTGGCCTATGTGCTGCTGCGCATTCTGGGGGTGGAAGACCTGTATGAGCATATCGACTGGCCGGTGATCGTGCTTTTGGCCTCGCTCATCCCGTTGGGGACGGCGATGGACAGCACCGGCGCCTCGGGTCTGGTGGCAGAGCTGTTGGCGAATGCCACGGCGGGCTTGCCCGCTTGGGTGGGGCTGACGCTGCTGATGGTGGCGACCATGTTCATCTCGGATGTGCTGAACAACAATGCCACTGCCATTCTGGCCGCGCCGGTGGGCATCCGGCTGGCCGAGGCGACGGGGACGAACCCGGACAGCTATTTGATGGCGGTGGCGATTGCGGCGTCTTGCGCCTTTCTGACGCCGATCGGGCATCAGAACAACACCATCGTCATGGGCCCGGGGGGCTATCGGTTTTCCGATTACTGGCGGATGGGCCTGCCCTTGGAGGTGATCGTGACGGCAGTGGGGGTGCCGGCCATTCTGTTGTTCTGGCCGCTGTAACGGGGATCGGCGAAAATCTGTTGAGTCAGAAAGATTTGCTGAAAACGTGATGCAACCTATCGGCGGGTCGCGGGTTGAAGCTGCATGAGTTTCCCCTTTGGAATGATGCGCGCGGATGCGCCGTTCCCCGAGAGCCGGAGTGTCGCAAGATGGCAGATGTTGTTTCTGACGTGATGGATGAGGATGCAGGACCGGCGCCGGTCGCGGTCTTGCTGGCGGGCGGGCGCGGGTCGCGTTTGTATGAATTGACCGACAGGGCCTGCAAACCTGCGCTGCCGTTCCTGCGGCGGCGGCGGATCGTGGATTTCACGATGCAGAACATCGTGGACTCGGGCTTGAGCAAGGTGATCGTGGCCAGCCAATACCGGCCCGAGACGCTGGAGATGCATCTGGAAGCTGCATGGGGCGACCGGCTGGGCGACGGGGGGCTGGTGGTGCGGCGCGGCAGCGAAGAGGCGGCGGCGGCGCTGAGCTATGGCGGCACGGCGGATGCGGTGTGGAAGAACGCCGAGCAGATCGACGCCTTGGGCGCGCGGGAGGTGCTGATCCTGTCGGCGGACCATGTGTATCAGATGGATTACCGCCCGCTGATCGCGGCGCATCGCGCCAGCGGCGCGCAGGTGACGCTGGCGGCCAAGGTGGTGGGCCGCAACGAGGCGCGCGGCTTTGGGGTGATCACCGCGGATGCGACCGGGCGGATCGTGGACTTCGTGGAAAAGCCCGACATTCCGCCGACCTTGCCCAATGATCCAGAGCGGTCTTTGGCGAGCATGGGAATTTATGTCTGCGACTGGGCATGGCTGCGGGCGCGGCTGGCGGAAGACGCGGTGATGCCGAAAAGCACGCATGATTTTGGCCATGACATCCTGCCGCGCGCGGTGCGCGCTGGAGAGGCTTTTGCGTGGAACTGGGAAGCGGCGGTGGGGCATCCGGTGTTCTGGCGCGACGTGGGCACGCTGGATGCCTTGCGCGAGACGTGGTTGCAGTTCGAGACGGAAACGCCTTGTGCGCTGCCCGCGCCCGCCTTGCGCGACATGGCACCCGCGCTGACGCGGTTTGGCATGTCGACCACGGTGGGGGGCCTGCGGTTGTTTGCGCCGCTGCGCAGCCGCAGCGGGCAATCGGCTTGGGGCATGATGGAGCAATCGGTGCTGATGGATGGCGCGCGGCTGTCGCCCGGCTGCCGTCTGACGCGGGTGATCGTGGGGCCGGGGGTGACCTTGCCCGAAGGATTGGTGATCGGGGAAGACCCGGTGGAAGATGCGCGCTGGTTCCGGGTGACTCCGGGCGGCACCACTTTGGTGACGACGCAGATGCTTTCGCGACGGGCGGCACGCATGCCGCGGCGTGACCGGGGCCTTGGCCGGTTGCTTTTTCCACAGGCGGTGGTGTGATGTTGAAAGTGTCCCCAAAGGGATTGGTGTTTGATGCGGGCTCGGCGCGGCCAGCGGTGCTGGGCGCGGAATATGACGGGGAGGGCGTGAATTTCGCGCTGTTTTCCGAGCATGCCGAGCGGGTGGAGCTGTGCCTGTTCGACGAGGATGGCGCGACGGAGACGGCGCGGCTGGATCTGCCCGAGATGGAAGGCGGGATCTGGTATGGCTATCTGCCGGGGCTGGCCCCGGGGCAGGCCTATGGCTACCGGGTGCACGGGGCCTATGCGCCGGAAGAAGGCCATCGGTTCAACCCCAACAAGCTGCTCTTGGACCCCTATGCGCGGCAGCTGACCGGCGAGATCGACTGGGATGACAGCCTGTTTGGCTATGAGATCGGGCAGGGGGATCTGAGTTTCGACACCCGCGATTCCGCCGCCTTCATGCCGAAAGCGCGGGTGGTGGACCCGAATTACGACTGGTCGGCGGACCGGGCGATCTTGCGCCCATGGGAAGAGACGGTGATCTATGAGGCGCATGTCAAAGGTTTGACGATGCGCCATGACGGGGTGGTGCAGGCCGACCGTGGCACCTTTGCGGGGCTGGCCTCGGAGCCGGTGATCCAGCACCTGAAGGCGCTGGGGGTGACGGCGATCGAGTTGCTGCCGGTGCACGGCTTTGTGCAGGACCGGCATCTGCTGGAGAAGGGCTTGCGCAACTATTGGGGCTATAACACCCTGTCGTTCTTCGCGCCGAACGCGCCCTATCTGAAAACCGGGCAGCTTTCGGAGATCAAGGATGCGATCCGCCGGTTCCACGAGGCGGGGATCGAGGTGCTGCTGGATGTGGTGTATAACCACACGGCGGAAGGCAATGAGATGGGGCCGACGCTGTCGTTCCGGGGGATCGACAATGCGTCGTATTACCTGCTGTCGCCTGACAACGCGCGCCACAGCTTTGACACCACCGGTTGCGGCAATACGCTGAACGTGGCGCATCCGATGGTGTTGCGCATGGTTCTCGATTCCTTGCGCTATTGGGTGCAGGTGATGCATGTGGACGGGTTCCGCTTTGACCTTGCCTCGACCCTTGGGCGCGAAAGCGCAGGGTTCGAGCGGGAAAGCGCGTTTTTCAACGCGGTCCGGCAGGACCCGGTCTTGAGCCATGTGAAGCTGATCGCCGAGCCTTGGGACATTGGCGAGGGGGGCTATCAGGTGGGCGGATTTCCGTGGCCGTTCCGCGAGTGGAATGACAAGGCACGCGACGATCTGCGCGGCTATTGGCGGCGCGATGGCGGGTTGCGGGGGCGGGTGTCGCAGCGCTTGCTGGGATCGCCCACGCAGTTTCACCACTCCAAGCGGCCCGCGACCACATCGGTCAACTTTCTGGCGGCGCATGACGGCTTTACGCTGTGGGACTGCGTTTCCTATGACAACAAGCACAATGAGGCCAATGGCGAGGACAGCGCCGATGGCCATGACAACAATCTCTCGCACAATATGGGGGCCGAAGGGCCGACCGATGACCCGGGCATCCTGCACGGGCGCGAGCGGCGGGTGCGGGCGATGCTGGCATCCTTGCTGATGTCGCAAGGCGTGCCGATGATCCTGGCGGGCGACGAGATGGGCCACAGCCAGAACGGCAACAACAACGCCTATTGTCAGGACAATGAACTGGCATGGATCGGCTGGCCGGGGCGGCCAGAGTTGATCAAGGCGACCGCGGCGATGATCGCGCTGCGCCAAGAGCTGGGGCTGGCCAGCCGCCGCTTTGCGGTGGGGGCCGGCCATGGCGATGGTGTGGCCGATGAGGCGCATTGGCTGCACGCCGAGGGGCGCGAGATGGGCGAAGAGGACTGGGGGCAGGACGGCCCGCTGGGCCTGCTGTTGCGGCGGCCCGCGCGCGCCGATGTGCTGATCATCCTGAACGCGGGCGATGACTGTGCCTTTGCCTTGCCCGAAGGCGATTGGGTGCTGCGGCTGTGCAGTGCGGGCGATGAGGTCACAAAGGATGAGCGGGTGGAGGGTGAGTTCACCGCCCCCGGTCAGGCGGTGCGGGTCTTGGTCGAGGCCTGAGCCGGACGAAAAAACTTCACAGCTTTTGACGCGCGGCGCGGAACCGATGTCCCCGCCGCGCGTTGATGATCCAGAAGGCACTGAGGTGCCACGGAATAGACACTCAACCCCACGGACAGCCCGACCGAAACCGGCTTTGCCGCGTGAAAGGAGTTCCCATGCTGACGCCCACGACAGCCTCGATGATGCTGACCACGCCCGAAGGCGATGCGCCGATGGCGGCCCCGGATGCGGCGGATGCGCTGCTGGCCTTGCAGCGCCGCACGGTGGATGCGCTGACGGGCTATGTGAAGATGGTGGAAAAGGCCGAGCCGGAGTTCCGCCCGGTCGCCGAGCGCTTTCGCGCGCTGCATGACCGCCACAATGCGGCGCTGACCGCCATGCTGATCCGCCATGGCGTGGAGCCGGATGCGGATGGCACCTTCATGGGCACGGTGAACAAGGCGGTAGTGTCGCTGCGCGCGCTGTTCGACGAGATCGACGAGGATGTGATGGACAGCATCCGCGATGGCGAGAACCACGTGCTGGAAGCGTTCGACGAGGCGATTGGCGCCTCGGGCATGCCGCCCGCCGATGTGACCGAGCTGCGCGACATGCGGGACGAATTGACGGTTCTGCTGCAGGACACGCGGCATCTGGACTGAGAGCGTTTTGGTTTGGAGTAAAAGGTTTTTTAGCGTTTGTTCTCTGCGTAATCAGTGTTTTGCGTTGGTATTTGCAAGTAAGTGGCGCCAGAGGGAAACCTCTGGCGTTTTTTCAGTTCACAGCACCGGGGAACCTGCGGACCTGCAGCACGTTGAGAGAGTGCCCCCTGTGAGGGCGCAAGCGAGGAGCTTTCCCCCATGCTGTCCATTGCCCTGATCGGCACCGGTCCCACCGGACTTTACACCTTTGCCGCGCTGAGCGGGCAAGCGGCGCGCTATCGCATCACCTTGTATGAAAAAGGCGATACGATCGGCGTGGGCACGCCCTATTCGGAAGAGACGGCGACCAAGGCGATGCTGGCCAATATCGCCAGTATCGAGATCCCGCCGTTGCAGGGCACCTATTTGGAGTGGCTGGAGGCGCAACCGGCGGCCTTTCTGCATCGGTTCGGGCTGCGCCATGACGATCTGAACGCGCGGCTCTTTACGCCAAGGTTGATGCTGGGCGCGTGGTTTCACGCGCAGTTCGAGGCGTTGATCGTGGCGGCGGAAGCCGCAGGGCATGAGGTGGTGGTGCATACCGGGGTGGAAGTCACCGATCTGCGCCTGAGCGACGGCGGGGTGATGGTGGAGGCCGGGGCGGCAGGCGCGGTGTTTGACCGGGTGGTTCTGGCCTCGGGGCACAGTTTTGCCGAGGATGCGCAGACGGCGCGCTATTTCCCGAATCCGTGGTCGGGGTTGATCCAGACCGATGTGCCTGCGGCGCGGGTGGGGGTGCTGGGCACCTCGCTGAGCGCGATCGATGCGGCCATGGCGGTCGCGACACAGCACGGGCGCTTTGTGCGCGACGGCGAGGCGCTGGTTTATGAGCGGCGGGAAGACGGGTTGCAGATCACGCTGATGTCGCGCAGCGGGGTGTTGCCCGAGGCGGATTTCTATTGCCCGATCCCCTATGCTCCGTTGGAGGTGATGACAGAGGCGGCTTTGACCGAGGCGCTGGCGGCTGAGGCGCCGCTGGATGCGGTGTTCGATCTGTTCCGGGCCGAGATCACGGCGGCGGACCCAGGTTATGCCGCGCATGTGGGCTTGCCGGAGTTGACCGCCGACAGCTTTGCGGCGGCCTATTTCGCCGACCGTTTGGCGCGCGATCCTTTTGGCTGGGCGCGGGAGAATTTGGCCGAGGTGGAGCGCGACCGCGCCGCGCGGCGCACGGTGGGCTGGCGCTATGCGATTTTGCGGATGCATGAAACGGTGGAGGCGGTGCTGGCGCAACTGCCCGAGGATGACCGCGCCCGCTTTGACGCAGGCCTGAAGCGGGTGTTCATCGACAATTACGCCGCCGTGCCGCCGGAATCGATCCGCCGTCTGCTTGCGCTGCGCGATGCGGGGGCGTTGCAGGTGGCGGCCTTGGGCGAGGATTATGATCTGGAGATCGGTGAGACGGGCACGGTGATCCGCGCCAAAGGGCGGGAATTGGCGTTCGACGTGTTCATCGACGCGCGCGGCCAGCGGCCGATGCAGGCGCAAGATCTGCCCTTTGCCGCGTTGCGGGCGGCGCTGGAGGCGGCGGAGCAAGAGGTGCCGGAGGTGGATGAAGGCTATGTGCTGCGCGGGGTCGCGGGCTATGGCGGCCGGGTGGTGCTGGCGGCGCTGCCCTATCTGATGCATGACCGGCCCTTTGTGCAGGGCATCACCGCCTCGGCCGAGATTGGTGCCGCCGTGGCGGCGGGGCTGGAGCGGGAGGAGGCCGCGCCCAGACGCCGGTGGCGCTGGGCGCAGATGCTGGATTGGGCGGCGTGACGCGCCTGAGCCTTAGCCGCGCAGGGCGCGGGCTTCGGCGGCGAGCGTGGTGATGGCGTCCCAGTTGCCAGCGGCCATCGCCTCTTTGGGGGCCACCCAGGAGCCGCCGACGCAGAGGATGTTTTTCAGCGCGAGGTAATCGGGCGCGTTCTTCAGGCTGATGCCCCCGGTGGGGCAGAAGCGCACCTGCGGGATCGGCGAGCCGATGGATTTGAGGAACGCGGCGCCGCCCGATTGCTCGGCCGGGAAGAATTTCTGCACCGTGTAGCCTTTTTCCAGAAGCCGCATCACTTCGGAAGCGGTGACGGCGCCGGGGAGAAGCGGGAGTTCGAATTCGGCGCAGGCGTCAAGGAGCGCGTCGGTGGAGCCCGGCGAGACGCCGAAGGTGGCGCCGGCCTCTTTGGCGGCTTTCACATCGGCGCGGGTCAGGAGCGTGCCTGCCCCCACCACACCGCCCGGCACCTCGGCCATGGCGCGGATCGCATCGAGCGCGCAAGGGGTGCGCAAGGTGACTTCGAGCGCGGGCAGGCCCCCCTTGACCAGCGCCTCGGCCAAAGGCTTTGCATGGGCCAGATCGTCGATCACCAGAACGGGGACGACGGGGGCAAGCTGGCACACGGCAAGCGCGCGGGCGGATTGTTCGGTGGGGGTCATGGGCGTGGTCCTTTGACGGCGGGGAGACGGAAGCGGCGGGAGCCTCCGGCGGGGATATTTAAGAACAGATGAACGGGCAAGGGGGGCGGGGTCAGACGACCACGCCCGCCCCGGTGTCGGCGGTGCCGACGGTCTGGCGGAAGACGTTGAAGAGTTCGCGCCCGATGCCGTGGCTGTTGGCTGAGAGATCGGCGGTGACGGGGGCGCGGCTGTCGAAATCCGGCGCCAGCACGGTGAGGGTGCCTGCGACCGCATCGAGCCGCAGGAGATCGCCATCGCGCAGGCGGGCGAGGGGGCCGCCGAGTGCTGCCTCGGGCGAGACATGGATGGCGGCGGGGACCTTGCCAGAGGCGCCCGACATGCGGCCATCGGTGACCAGCGCCACCTTGAGGCCGCGGTCTTGCAGCACCATCAGCGTTGGCGTGAGCGAGTGCAGTTCCGGCATCCCGTTGGCGCTGGGGCCTTGGAAGCGGACGACGACGATGGTGTCGGAGGTGAACTCGCCTGCCTTGAAGGCGGCCTTCACGGCCTCTTGCGTGTGGAAGATGCGCACTGGAGCCTCGACGATATGGCGTTCGGGGGCCACGGCGGAGACCTTGATGACACCGCGTCCGAGATTGCCGGTGAGTTGCTTGAGCCCGCCGGTGGCGGCGAAAGGATCGGCGGCGGGGCGCAGGATCTTGTCATTGAGCGTGGCGCGCGGGCCATCCTGCCAGCCGAGGCGGCCGTCTTTCAGCGTGGGTTCCTGACGATAGGCCTCGAGCCCGTCGCCTGCGACGGTTTTGGCATCGGGGTGCAGGAGGCCTGCGTCAAGGAGCTGGTTGATGAGGAATTGCAGGCCGCCGGCGGCGTGGAAATGGTTCACATCCGCCAGACCATTGGGATAGACCTTGGCCATCAGCGGCACGATGTCCGACAGATCGGCGAAATCCTGCAAGTCAAGGATGACGCCCGAGGCGCGCGCCATGGCGGGCAGGTGCAGCACGAGATTGGTGGAGCCGCCCGTGGCCATCAGGCCGACAAGGCCGTTCACATAGGCGCGTTCATCGAGGATTTCGCCGGCAGGGCGGAAGTCATTGCCAAGGGCAGTAATTTCGGCCGCGCGCTGCACGGCGGCGGTGGTGAGCGCGTCGCGCAGCGGCGTGCCGGGATTGATGAAGCTGGCGCCCGGCAGGTGCAGGCCCATGAATTCCATCAGCATCTGGTTGGTGTTGGCGGTGCCGTAGAAGGTGCAGGTGCCCGCGCCGTGATAGCTGGCCATTTCCGCCGCCATCAGCTCTTCGCGCGTGGCCTTGCCTTCGGCATAGGCGTTGCGCACGGCGGATTTCTGATCATTCGGGATGCCGGATGTCATCGGGCCTGCGGGCACGAAGACCGCCGGGATATGGCCGAAGGTGGCGGCGGCGATGATGAGGCCGGGCACGATCTTGTCGCAGACGCCGAGGTAGAGGGCGGAGTCAAAGCAGTTGTGCGACAGTGCCACCCCTGCGGCCAGCGCGATGACATCGCGCGAGAAGAGCGACAGTTCCATCCCCGGCTGGCCTTGGGTCACGCCATCGCACATGGCGGGCACGCCGCCCGCCACCTGCGCGGTGGCCCCGGCGGCGCGGGCGGCGGCGCGGATCAGATCGGGGTAACGCTCGAACGGCTGATGGGCCGAGAGCATGTCATTATAGGCGGTGACCACACCGATATTGGGCGCGCGGCTGGTGGCGAGGGTGGTCTTGTCCGCCTCCATCGCGGCATAGGCATGGGCCTGATTGCCGCAGGTGAGGTGGCTTCGCGCCGGGCCATTGGCCACGGCGGCGGCCATGCGCGAGAGGTATTCGGCGCGCGGGGCATGGCTGCGTTCGCGGATGCGGTCGGTGACGCGGGCGAGGGCGGGGTGCAGGGTCATGGCGGGCCTTTGTGCGGTTGGCGGGCTGGGCGTGGGGGCAGTGTAGCAGATGCTGTTAGCGCTAACAACCCTTTGCGGCATGTTCGGGGGGAAGTGTGCCCGGCTTTGGCGGCAGGCGCCAGTCTGCGGTGGGGGGGCGCATGCGAGAGGGGCATTCCAGCGGCGGCGCGAATGCGCTATGGCGGAGGGATGATGACCTTTCCCGATGCGCCTCGTGCCCCCGAATCCGATCTTGACCCTGCTGCTGTGGGCGGCGCTGCGGCGCGTGGCCTGCCGGTGGTGCGGCTGAAACCCAAGGCCGAGGCGCGGGCGATCCGCCATGGCTTTCCTTGGGTCTATGCCGATGAGCTGGTGACGGACCGGCGCACGCAAGGGCTGACACCCGGGGCGCTGGCGGTGCTGGAGGATGGCGAGCGGCGGCCCTTGGGGCTGGTGACGGTGAACCCGAAGTCGAAGATCATCTGCCGGATGCTGGACCGCGATCCGGCGGCGGTGATCGATGAGGCGTGGTTCGCAGGCCGGCTCGCGCGGGCGCAGGACATGCGGGCGCGGCTGTTCGACGCGCCGTTCTACCGGTTGGTGCATGCCGAGGCGGATGGGCTGCCCGGTGTGGTGATCGATCGATTCGGCGATGTGGCGGTGGTGCAGCCCAATGCGGCTTGGGCCGAGGCGCATCTGGAGGCGCTGGTGGCGGCGCTGATCGCGGTCACGGGCGTTGCGGCGGTGGTCAAGAATGGCTCGGGCCGGTCGCGCGGGCTGGAAGGGCTGGCCGAAGAGGTGGCGGTGGTCGCGGGCGCGGTGACGGGGCCGGTGACGGTGCCGATGAATGGCGCGCTTTACCGGGCCGATCTTCTGGGCGGGCAAAAGACGGGGCTCTTTTATGACCAGCGGCCGAACCACGCCTTTGCGGCGCGGCTGGCGCAGGGGGCCCGGGTGCTGGATGTGTTCTCGCATGTGGGCGGGTTCGGGCTGGCCTGTCTGGCGGGCGGGGCCGAAAGCGCCTTGGCCGTGGATGGCTCGGCGGCGGCTTTGGCGTTGGCGGGCGAGGGCGCGGCGGCGATGGGGGTAGAAGCGCGCTTTGCCACGCGGCAAGGCGATGCCTTTGCAGTGCTGGAAGCGCTGGGCAGCGAAGGCGCGCGGTTTGAGGTGGTGATCTGCGATCCCCCCGCCTTTGCGCCCGCGAAACCGGCGCTGGAGGCGGGGTTGCGCGCTTATGAGCGGGTGGCACGGCTGGCGGCGCCCTTGGTGGCGCCGGGCGGTTATCTGGTGCTGTGTTCCTGCTCGCATGCGGCAGATCTGGCGGCGTTCCGCAATGCGAGCGCGCGCGGCATCGGGCGCGGCGGGCGGCGGGGCCAGTTGATTCACACCGGATTTGCCGGGCCGGATCACCCGATGCTGCCGCAACTGGCGGAATCGGGCTATCTGAAGGCCTTGACCTTCCGGCTGGACTGAGGCGGTGGGCGCGTCGCATTGGTGCAGGCGCGCGGAGGGCTTGCGATGAGGCTGGTGCTGGACGCTTGCGTGCTTTACCCCACGGTGCTGCGCGAGATCCTGATGGGCTGCGCGGCGGCGGGGCTTTACACGCCTGTGGTGTCGGAGCGGATCTTACGGGAATGGGTGCGGGCGACGGCCAAGCTGGGGCCGGTTCAGCAGGCGTTGGCGGAAGGCGAGGCCGCGCAGCTGCGCGCGCAGTTTCCGCAGGCGATGGTGCGCGAACAGCCGGGGATCGAGGCACGGCTTTTGCTTCCCGACCCGAATGACGTGCATGTGCTGGCGGTGGCCATTGGCGGCCATGCCGATGGCATCGTCACCTTCAACGCTGCCGATTTTCCGCGCCATGTGCTGGCCGAAGAGGGGATCGTGCGGCGGGACCCGGACGGCTTCCTCTGGGAGCTGTGGTCTGCGGAGCCGGAGGCGGTGGCCGGGGTGATTGCAAGGGTGCAGGCAAAGGCGTCACAGCTGGCCGGGCAGAGCTTCACCCGCAAGGGGCTGTTGAAACGGGTCCGGCTGAACCGGCTAGCGCGGGCGATGGAGGCCAGCGCCGGATAAGGGGCGCAGGAGCACGGGGCGCGGGCCAGAAAAAGGGCCGGGTGCCCATGGCCCCGGCCCGTCTTCAGAAAATCACGTGTCAGAAAATCGCGCCGCTCAATTGGTCGGGTTGGCCGGGACGACGGGCGATTCCGGCGGCAGCGGGTCGACGGCAGGCACGTCAGCCGGGGTGAGCGGGTCCACCGTCTGGTTCGGCACACCGGGGGTGGGTTGCGTGCTTTGCTGGACGGGGGGCGTGGTGTCTGGCGCCGGGGCGGCGGGGGCGGTGCCTGCGGTGCCCTCGGACGATTCAGGGACGGTTTCGCCCGTGCGGCCATCGATCTGCCCAGCCGCGCTGGACGGCGGATCACTCTCGGCGGCCTCATACCCCAGCCACCAGACAAACCCGATACCGACCGCGATCACCACCGCGATCATGCCGACAAGCGGTCCCCGGTGGCGGCGTTGCTGCTTTTCGATATTGGTCTGGGGGGCGGACATGAAGCCTCCTGCATGCTGTTGACTGTGGTTCACAGGGCTAACGCATGAGGTGCGGAGCGGTTCCCACACAGCGCCAAGCGATGCGCCGGGGGAAGAGGGCGGACGCCTCCGGCGGGGGAGTATTTGGAAAAGATGCAAGTCCACAGGTCTTTGCACCTTTCTGAAATACTCCCGCCGGAGGCGTCCTGCGGGCGCGGCCGGGTGCTGCGGCGCAGGACCTAGCGCGGTTGCCAACGCAGTTCGGCGGCCTCGATCGCCTTGATCCGCTCTTCGGTGCGGGGGTGGCTGAGGAGCCAGGCGGGCACGCCGCTGCCTGCGTTGTTGGTGAGCGTTTGCAGCTTGCGGAACAGGGATTTCTGCGGGCCGGTGCCAATGCCGGATTTGACGAGCAAGGCCGAAGCATAGGCATCGGCCTCGAATTCGTCGCGGCGCGAGAGACGGGCCATCAGGGCGGTGGAGATCAGGTTGGCGATCCAGACGCCCAGAAACGGAATGAAGCGGTTGAGCAAGGCCGAGAGCATGATGAAGACCGCATTCTGCCCGGTGAAATCGATCATCCGGCGGCGGGTGTGGCCCAAGGCGACATGGCCCAGTTCATGCGCGATCACCGAGGCCAGTTCCTCGGCGCTGACCTCACCCCGGGCCTTGCGGTTCAGGAAGCCGCGGGTGAGGAAGATGCGGCCATCCGGGGCGGCGAGGCCGTTGACCGCGTCGATTTCATAGACATTGACCTTGATGGTGGGAATGTCGAGCGCTGCGGCCATCCGGTCGGCCAGCCGGGTGATCGCCGGATCGGTCAGCGGCTGCGACTGCTGATCCAGCATCTTGGCGGTGCGCCAGACGGAAAAGCGCCACATCAAGAGCGCATAGCAAATGGCCAGAAGGATGGGCAGGAATTTGATCATGGGTCGGAATATGGGGCGGCGGCGCGCGAAGGGAAAGGGCTGACGCAAGAAAGCGGCCGCGCGGCAAAGCGTCACTCGGCGCGTTTCGACAGGTGCCAGAGCCACCAGCCAAGGCCCCCCGCAATGGCGCCTGCGGCGAGGAAGCCCAGAATGGAGCCTGCGAATTCGGTGGCGGCTTCGAGATTGTCGCCGAAAGTATAGCCTGCGCCGACGTAAAGGCTGACCCAGACCAGTTCTCCGGCAGCGGCGGCGAGGCTGAAGGGGAGCCAGCCCATGCGGCTGGCCCCGGCGATCAGGTTGGCATAGGGCGCGAGCGGGCTGACGAGCCAGCGGGTGAGGAAGACCGCCCCGGTGCCGCGCCGGGCCACCTGCGCGCGGGCACGGGCCAGAAGCGGCGCGCGCGCCCCCGTTGCGATGCGGTCGACCAAAGGCGCGCCGCCTTTGCGCGCGGCCCAATAGGCGGTCTGGTCGCCCAAGGCTGCGCCGGTGAGGGCGGCCAGCGCCACCTGCCAGACCTCAAGATCGTCCGAGGCCGCGAAACCGCCGGCGGCCAGCATCAGCATGGAGGCAGGCACCGGCACCCCGATGCAGGACAGGAAGGTGACCAGCGCCACCAAGAGCGGCCCATAGGTGGGCACGGCAGAGAGCAGCCAGTCGGTCACGGGGCAGGCGTCCCCTCGGGCTGCGGCGCGGCGCGCAGGCGCGCGATGCTGGCCTCGATTTCTGCAATCAGCGCGGGCAGCGGGATGCCCCGGTCTTCGGCCAGCTGTTCCAGTGTCATCGGGCGGCCACGCACCGGGGCGGGCAGGCCTGCGGCGGCATAAAGATCGCGCGGCGCGATCTGCCAGCTGCGGGCGACATAGCGCAGGGTCATCCAGCCTTCGACATCCTGTTCCTGCCGCGCCGGATCGGACCAGTAGATCACCTGTGCGGTGAAGCGCCCGGCGAAGAACAGGGTGAGCAGGAGCGCCAGCGCAAAGAGGCTGGCCAGCAAGGGATGGCGGCGCCACAGGGTCATCTGAGGCCCCGCAGCCCGCGGGAGAGGCCTTCGAGGGTCATCGGCACCATCCGGTTCTGGAAGATTTCGGCGATCAGGCGGGTGGAGTGGGTGGCGCGCCAGTGCTCTTCCGGCACCGGGTTGATCCAGAGATGATGCGGCCACTGCGCACAAGCGCGTTCGAGCCAGAGCTGCCCGGGTTCGGGGTTCCAATGTTCATTGGCGCCGCCGGGGTGGAGGATTTCGTAAGGGGACATGGCGGCGTCGCCCACGAAGATACAGCGATAGTCGGGGCCGTAGCGGCGCAGCACCTCCCATGTCGGGGTTTGCTGATCCCAGCGGCGGGCATTGTCGCGCCAGACGCCTTCGTAGAGGCAGTTGTGGAAGTAGAAGGGCACGAGGTGGCGGAATTCGGACCGCGCGGCGGAGAAGAGATCTTCCATCACCCGGATATAGGGGTCCATGCTGCCGCCGATGTCAAAGAAGATCAGCACTTTCACGGCGTTGCGCCGTTCGGGCCGGGTTTGCACGTCGAGAAAGCCGCTGCGCGCGGTGGCCGCAATGGTGCCGCCAAGATCGAATTCCTGCGCGGCGCCGTCGCGCGCCCAGCGGCGCAAGGCGCGCAAGGCGATCTTGAGCGTGCGGGTGCCAAGCGCGCGCTGATCGTCGAGGTTGCGGAACATGCGCTTGTCCCAGACCTTGACCGCGCGCTGATGGCGGGACTGGTCTTGTCCGATGCGGATGCCTTCGGGGTTGTAGCCATAAGCGCCAAAGGGCGAGGTGCCCGCGGTGCCGATCCATTTGCTGCCGCCTTGGTGGCGGGCTTTTTGTTCGGCAAGGCGTTGCCGGAGCGTCTGAATCAATGCATCAAAGCCGCCAAGCGCCTGAATCTCGGCGCGTTCTTCCGGTGTCAGGTGCTTTTCGGCCAGCTTTTGCAGCCAGTCGGCGGGCAGGTCGATGGCGTCGAGCACGGCTTCGGGCGGGATCTCGTCCAGCCCTTTGAAGGCTTCGGCGAAGGCGCGGTCGAACCGGTCGATGTGACGCTCGTCCTTTACCAGCACGCTGCGGGCGAGGTAGTAGAAGCCTTCGGCATCATAGGTCACAAGACCGGCGGCCATGGCTTCGAGAAACGCCAGAAACTCGCGCAGGGAGACGGGCACGCCGGTTTTCCGAAGGGTTTCGAAGAACGGCAGGAACATGGGTCAGACCCGCAGAGGCGGCACGGCACCCATCAGGCGAGGGTGCGTTCGAGGAAGATGGTGACAAACAGGCCCAAGAGCATGAAGGCGATGGCATAGCCTGCCGCATATTGCGCCATGTCGAGCCGGTTGCCGCCGCGTTTTCGGGCGGTCATCGCTCCGATGGCGATGCCCAGAACCAAACCTGCCAGAACGATCATCCGCTTCCCCTTGCCGTTGTGCGCCGGGGCGCTGCGAGCCTAGTCCCGACCAGCACGCCGGGCCAGTGTCGCGATCTCTGACAGCCGGGCCTGCACCTGCGCCTCCGAACCGAAGGCATAACGCGCCAGCGCCAGACTGTCGAGACGCAGCGGGCGCGCCTCGGTGACGCGGCCTTCGGCTTCGAGCGCTTCGGCCCGCAGGGTAAGGAGCGTGGCGAGCAAAGAGGCGTTCTGGTGGCGGCGGGCGACGGGGATGGCGGCGGCAGTGAGGGCGAGCACCTGATCGCGCTGGCCGGAGGCGAGCGCGAGCCCGGCCAGATGCATCTGCGCATGGGCGGCGTGGATCTGGGCGCCGGGGATGGTCTGCCAGATGCGGATGGCTTGGGTATAGGCGGCGATGGCGGCGGGGGCGTTGTGGCCTGCCTGCGCCCGGCCCCGGGCGAAGAGGCTGAAGGCCATGCGGGTGTCGGTCCAGCCTTGGGCGCTGGCCAAGGCGACCATGCGCTCGGCCGCGTCGGCGCGGGCGCTGTTGCGGCGGCCAAAGGCGGTTTCGGTGGCGGTGATCCATGGCCGGGGGCTGAGCGCCTTGGGCGCGTCGCCATGGCCTTGGCCCCCGGGGTTGAGCCGGGCCAGCACGGCGGGGAGGCGGGCGGCGACCTCGGCCTCGGTCAGGCCCGAGCGCAGTTCGGGCGCGTAGTGCACGCGCAGCATCAGCATGTCAAAGCCGGTGAGCACGGAATGAAAATTGTCATCGTTGAAGACGGAATCGGGCAGGCGGAACAGATCGTTCAAAGGGCCGAGGGCTTGGGCGAGTTCTTCGTGCAGGCAATCGCGCACTTCCTGTGGGCTGGCATCGGAAGGGGCCATGATGGCCACCTGCGCGCGCCGGGGAAGCCGGGCCCAATCGACGGCCGTTGTGTTGCGCTTGCGGGCGTAATCGGCAAGGCCGCTGACATTCGGCACCACGAAACAGGCGGCAGAGGGCACCACGCGGCGCAGCGCGGCGGTGGGCTGGAAATCGATGGTGATGGCGGCGGGGCCTTGGGTTTGGGAAATGTCGATCCCGGCCTCCGCCCGCAGGCGGGCGAGGAGGCGCGGCAGTTCATGAGCCGCAACCGGGGGGACCTGACCGACCAGCGCCACGGTGATCGGCCCTTCGAAGCGGGTGAGCGCGGGAAGACTGCGGCCGCTTTCCATGCGGAAGGTGAGATCGAGGAAATCGGCGGCCATCTCGACATTGCCGCGCAGGGCGGGGATCGGCGGGCCGGAGGGCAGGACGGGCAGCGCGGCGGGCACGGCAAGGCGGGCGGGGTTGTCAAGACGGGCCATGCCGACATCGGCCTTGGGCGCGGCGTCGCAGGCGGTGAGCGCGAGGAGGAGGGGGAACAGCAGACGTAAGGGCGGGGACATCGGGCAATCGGCTTTGCGGCAAGAGGCGGCGCGGCACTGGCCCCCGGTTTCAGGCAAGCGGCGGCCCGCAGGCCGCCCGTCGACAGACAGCGGCCCGAAAGCCGCCGGGCCATCTTGGCGCGGATTGGCCGGAGGTTGGATCACGATTTTGTGAGCGGGTCTTGGCGTGGCGGCGCAGAGCCGCAGATTGGCGGTTCTTCTGGGGGAAGACGAATTTTCTGCGAAAATTCGGCGCGGGCGCGGCGCCGGGGCGTCGAATGTTCGCAGAACATTCGTGCTGGCTGGCAGGGTGTGGTGCGCGCGCGGCCGTCAGCGGTTGCCGCGGGCCATGAAGGCCAGACGTTCGAAAAGCTGCACATCCTGTTCGGTCTTGAGCAGCGCGCCATGCAGCCGGGGCAAGGCGGATTTCGCATCGCGGCGCAGATCTTCAGGTGCCAGATCCTCGGCCAAGATCAGCTTGAGCCAATCCAGCACCTCGGAGGTCGACGGTTTTTTCTTCAGCCCCGGCGTTTCGCGGATTTCATAGAACTGGGTCAGCGCGGTGGTCAGCAGCGACTCCTTGAGCCCGGGGAAGTGCAAGGCCACGATGGCGCGCAGCGTTTCGGGATCGGGGAATCGGATGTAGTGGAAAAAGCAGCGCCGCAAAAAGGCGTCGGGCAGCTCTTTTTCATTGTTCGAGGTGATGATCACCACGGGGCGGTGCTTGGCCCGCACCGTCTCGCCCGTCTCGTAAACGTGAAACTCCATCCGGTCGAGTTCTTGCAACAGATCGTTCGGAAATTCGAGATCGGCCTTGTCCACCTCATCGATCAGGAGGACCACGCGTTCGGGCGCGGTGAAGGCCTGCCAGAGCTTGCCGCGCCGGATGTAATTCGCCACGTCATGCACCCGCGCCTCGCCCAGCTGGCTGTCGCGCAGGCGGCTGACCGCATCGTATTCGTACAGGCCCTGCTGTGCCTTGGTTGTGGATTTCACATGCCACTCAATGAGTTCCATCCCCAAAGCGGCCGCCACCTGCCGGGCAAGCTCGGTCTTGCCGGTGCCGGGTTCGCCTTTCACCAAGAGCGGGCGTTGCAAGGTGACGGCGGCATTGACGGCGATGGTGAGGTCTTTGGTGGCCACATAGCTTTGGGTGGATTGAAAGGTCATCGTGCGGGTGGCCCTTATGGAACGCGGGGGTGAACGGTGTGGGACGTAGGCTATCGGCGACCACAAAATGTCGCAACAGCTAGTGACAATCGCTGCGAAAAGGTCTAGGTGCTGCGCCAACAGGAGCGCGCCATGACAGAAGCCCACCTGTCGGTGCGATCCGACACATTGGAG
This sequence comes from Pseudorhodobacter sp. MZDSW-24AT, assembly GCF_002794355.1. Classification (GTDB taxonomy): domain Bacteria; phylum Pseudomonadota; class Alphaproteobacteria; order Rhodobacterales; family Rhodobacteraceae; genus Pseudotabrizicola. The sequence continues at coordinate 58,767 of NZ_PGOI01000003.1, forward strand.
AGTGCTGAGATGAAGCCAGAAGCCTTCCTCCCGGATGATTATCGTCCTGCCGAGAGTGAGCCTTTCATGAATGACCGGCAGCTGGAGTATTTCCGCCGCAAGCTGGTGAACTGGAAGCATGAGCTGATGGATCAGAGCGCGGAAACCTTGGGCAACCTGACCGAAAGCGGCCGCAATGTGCCGGATCTGGCGGACCGGGCCTCGGAAGAAACCGATCGCGCGCTGGAGCTGCGCACGCGGGACCGTCAGCGCAAGCTGATTTCCAAGATCGATGCTGCGCTGCGCCGCATCGACAATGGCGAGTTCGGTTATTGCGAGATGACAGGCGAGCCGATCAGCCTCAAGCGGCTGGATGCGCGCCCGATTGCGACGATGACGCTGGAAGCGCAGGAAAAGCATGAGCGCCGCGAGAAAGTGCACCGCGACGAATAGCGATGGGCGCGGGGGTTTGCCCGGTCCATGCCTTCTGTGACAGACTGACGCCGGGCCGATGGGTCCGGCGTTTTGCATGTGGGGAAAGGCGGGGCAGATGAGCCTGATCGGGCAGAGTGTCACGGTGCTGGGCGCGGGTGTGGCGGGGCTGGCGGTGGCGCGCGCGCTGGCGATGCGCGGGGCGCAGGTCACCGTGCTGGAGCAGGCCGATGCGGTGCGCGAGGTGGGGGCGGGCTTGCAGATCAGCCCCAATGGCGCGGCCGTGCTGCGCGCGCTGGGCCTTGGGGCGGCGCTGGAGGCGGTGTCCACCCGGGCAACGGCGGTGGAATTGCGCGACGGGCTGTCGGGCGAGGTGGTGACGCGGCTGGATGTGGCGGGCGCGGGCTATCATTTCGCGCATCGGGCCGATCTGATTGCACTGCTGTTGGAAGGCGCGCGCGCGGCGGGGGTGGAGCTGCGGTTGTTGCACAAGGTCGAGACGGTGGATCTGTCGGGCGCGCGCCCTTCGTGGCGGCTGGCACAGGGCGAGACGGGCACCAGCGGCTTGCTGATCGGGGCGGATGGGCTGCATTCGCCGCTGCGCCGCGCGCTGACGGGCAAGGTGGCGCCCTTCTTCACGCATCAGGTGGCGTGGCGCGCGCTGATTCCCGAAACGGCGGGTGCGCCACAGGTGGCCGAGGTGCATATGGCGCCGGGGCGGCATCTGGTGAGCTATCCGCTGCGCGGCGGACGGCTGCGCAACCTTGTCGCGGTGGAAGAGCGGCGGGCTTGGGTGGAGGAAGGCTGGTCCTTGCGCGATGACAGCATGGAGATGCAGCTGGCGTTTCAGGACTTTTCGCCGCGGGTGCGGGGCTGGCTGGAGCAGGTGGAGGATGTCTGGCTGTGGGGCCTGTTCCGGCATCCGGTGGCCGAGCAGTGGTACCGGGTGATGCCCGAAGGGGCGGCGGTGATTCTGGGCGATGCGGCGCATCCGACGCTGCCCTTTCTGGCGCAGGGGGCCTGCATGGCGCTGGAGGATGCCTGGGTGCTGGCGGCGGCACTGGCCGGGCATGACCGGGTGGCCGCGGGACTGGCGGCCTATCAGGCAGCGCGCTGGGGGCGCTGCAGCCGGATCGTGGCGGCCGCCAACACCAATGCGCGGCTGTATCACCTGTCAGGCGTGGCGCGCCGCGTGGCGCATCTGGGCCTGCGGCTGGGATCGGTGGTGGCACCGCAAGCGGCGCTGCGCCGCTTTGACTGGCTGTATCGCCATGACGTGACCAGACCCTGACGATCCGGCCCACAGGGCGCGGCGCGGACAGGTGGAGGGCAGGCGGGTGCGGGGCTGGCGGGCACGGGGAGCGCTGGCGGGCCCTTGGCTGGCAGGCGCAGGGCTGGCGGGCGCGGGGCAGGAAGATGGAGTGCAGGCGGGCGCTTGGCTGGGTGGCGCGGCGCTGGGGGGTGGAGCGCAAGCGGGCGCGGGACTCGCGGGCCCAGGGCGGGCGGGCGTCCAGACCAGCGCCCGATCTTTGGCCGCGCAAAGATATTTCCTCTCAAGCCCCTTGCCCCCGCCCGCAGGCATCTTTAAACGGGTTAGCGGAGTGGTGGCCGAGTGGTCGAAGGCACACCCCTGCTAAGGGTGCAGACGGCAACGTCTCGAGGGTTCGAATCCCTTCCACTCCGCCAGACCCCTGATGATGCGTGTTTGATGTGAAGCCGACGGTCTGTCGGTTTTGACCGAATGACGGTGGGCTGCGTCTGGGCTTTTGGTCTGGCGGGCTTGGGCATTTGGGGGGCTTGCGGCGTCTTGCGGGGGGATGCGTCAGTTCTGCTTTATCCGCAGCGATAGCCCTGTCGACGTGTTCCAGCGGGCGGGGGTGTGGGGCTTTAGCACCGCGTTCGGGCCTTGGGTTCCGGGCGGGTCACGGGTTGCCGTTGCGGGCGTTTGGAGTGCTGAATTCCAAGGCATGGCGCCGGCTGTCGACGCCCCAGTGTAACGCTGAGATACAGTCAATCTACTGGAAGTTGATCCTTATGCAACGCTTGCAGCTTGTTCGTTAACTTCTTCACGGTGTCGCGTTGACAGTGCGCGGTTTCCTGCCGTTACGTCAGCGGCATTTCGCCTGCGTTGCGCAGGTGTGCCGGGGATTGGTTAAGGGAATTGAAGAATGAGCGTTAAGAAAGTTTCGTCGCAGGCCATGCTGCGTGCGGTCCCACGAGAGCGCTCGGCCTGTGTTGCGGTTTTGCTGGGAACGACCATGCTGGTCTCTGGCCCCGCTTTCGCCCAGTCGAGCTGTGTGGCGGAGGGAAGCTTTCAAAGTTGCAGCGGCGACCAGAGCGGGGGCATCAGCGCCACCTCGCCGGTGGAGGCCTTGCAGGTTGGCGATCTGAGCGCGGACATCGCGCCTGCCACCGGCACGGTTGGCATCTTGTATGAAACCGACACTGCAGCAACGCTTTTGAGTGACACCGGCGGTTTTGGCATCATCACCGACGGCGCAGATGGCATCCGCGTCGGCACGACCGGGGGGGATGTGTACATTCGCCAGACGGGCGATGTGACCGCGACGGGCGGGCGTGGCATTTTTGCCTTTTCTGACAATGGCGGCGCCGTGATCGAGGGCGCGGGCGCGGTAAGCGCGGAGGGGGATGCGATTTCGGCCAGTCCGAAGGCGGGGCCTGTGGCGCTGAAATGGTCGGGGGCGATCACCTCGAGCGCAGGGCTGGGCATCGCGCTGCGGGCCGACAATGGCGCGGCCTCGGCAGAGGGCACGGGCAACATCAGCGGTGCACTGGGCGCGGTCCGCCTGTCTTCTGCCGGAAGCGGTGGAAATACCTCGTTGAAATGGAGCGGCGACATCTCGGCTGCCGCTGGCGCTGCGGTGAGCCTTGATGCCACCGACGGCGGCGCTTCGGTCGAAGGGGAAGGGACCGTCGCTTCGGGCGGCAGCGGATTTACGGTGGATGCGCGCGGTCCGGGCGGCAATGCCAGCCTGCGCTGGGACGGCGCGATCACGGCGGATGGCGGGCATGGAGTCTTGGTTTATTCCGCGAATGGCGGCGCGGATGCCAGAGGCAGCGGCGACATCGCGGCGCTGGGCTTTGGCATCGCGGTCGAGACGGACAGCACGGCGCAGGGTGCCTCGGTCAACTGGGAGGGGGCGATTTCTTCGCAAGAGGCCAGCGGCATTGTGGTCTCTGCCGCTTCGGGCGGAGCCAGCGTCTCGGGCGGCGGAACGGTCGCGGCGGCTTTCAACGGGATCTCGGTGTCGAGCACCGGCAATGCCTCGGCTGTGGTGTCGTGGGACGGCGATGTGACCGGGCGCAGCAGGGAAGGGATTCTGGCGTATTCGGCAGGCGGGGCGGCCTCGGTCACGGGCAGTGGCACCGTTGCCGGCAACACCGATGCCATCCACATCGAGACGGATGGTGCGGCGACCGCTTCGCTGGACTGGGTGGGCGACATCCGCTCGGGCGGGGCCAATGGCGTGCACATCACCTCGGCCCTTGGGGCGGTGTCGTCCAACACGCAAGGCTTGCTTGAGTCGCAAGGGGGCGGGGTCTACGCGCGCAGCGGATCCAACAATACCGCACACAGCGTGACGGTTTCGCATCAGGGCAATCTGACGGCGGAGGGTGTGGGTGTGGAGGCGCGCAGCCCCGTGGCGGCGGTTGCGGTGAAGGTCGAAGGCGATATGCAGACCGGGTCCAACGCGATCTATGCAGAAAGCCGCGGCGCGGCCACGGTTTCGGTCGAGCAGACCGGCAGCCTGACCGCAGGCAACACGGGCATCTATGCTTATAGCTCGAACGGCGCGGTGAGCGTGAAGCAGTCTGGGGCGCTGTCTGCTTATGGCACCGGGATCGCGGCGGTGAACGAAGGGCCGGGCACGGTGTTTGTGGGCAAGACCGGCAGCATCGCCGCCGTGACGCATGGCATCTCGGCCCAGTCGGCGACGGGTGATGTTGCGGTGCGGATGACCGATGGCACGATCACCGCTGCCGGGGGCAGCGGCATCCTTGCCGCCAACGCGGGCGCAGGCACGGTAACGGTGGAAATGACCGGCGCGGTGACGGCAGCGCAGGACGGGGTGAAGGCCAGCTCTGCGAATGGTCAGGTTTTCGTCAACGTCATCGGCGCGGTGGAGGCCGCAGGCGATGGGGTGACGGCGCTGAACATCGGCAGCGGCGAGGTGGGCGTCACCCAGACGGGCGACGTGACAGCGGGCGGAGACGGGCTGGTTGCGGCTTCGGCCACCGGCAATGCGACGGTGACGGTCGCCTCTGGCACGATCCGCGCCGCCGCAAACGGCATCCGCCTCACCGGATTTGGCAACCTGTCGGCCAATATCGCCGAGGGTGTCACGGTGACGGGCGGCGCCGCAGGGGTGTTGCTGGATGGCGGGTTGAGCAACACGATCACCAACTTTGGCACCATCGCCCATTCCAGCGGGCTGAACCATTACGCGATTCTTTCGGAAAAGAGTGACACTCTGGTTCAGAACCATGGCACGGTCAGCGGCAATGTGCGGCTTGGCCCATGGTCGAATGCGTTCAACAACCTTCAGGGCGCGCGGCTGGACAGCGGAACGGTGCTGGATGTGGGCGCCGGCAACACCGTGACCAACGCGGGCATCTTGTCGCCCGGCGGCGATGGCGTCGTGGGGCTGACCCAGTTGACCGGCAATCTGGTGACGACCGAGACCAGCCGGCTTGCCTTTGACATCGACATGGCAGGCGATGGCGGCGACAAGATCGCGGTCAGCGGCACGGCAGCGCTGGCGGGGGATCTGGTGTTGTCCTTCACCTCGGTCAGTGCGGTGCCGCGCAGCTTTGAATTCATCACGACCGAGGGCGGGGTGCTTTCGCAGGGCCTGAGCCTTGTCAGCAACGCCTTTGTGGCCGGAGAGATTGCAACCTCGCTTGATGGCAGTGCGGTCACGCTGAACCTGTCGGGCATGGACCTGTCGGCCAATGGTCTGAGCGAGAGCAGCGGCGAGATCGGGGCCTATTTCAACCGTGCGTTCGCCGCGGGCGGCGCCGGGACCGAGGAGTTCGTGGCGATGCTGGTGTCGGACGGCACCCTTGAAGGAGGGGAGGCGATTTATGACGCGCTGCGCCCCGATGTTGTGATGGACACCGTGAGCGGCAGCCATTTGCAGGCGCAGACCTTTGCGGATGGGATGATGAGTTGCCCGGTGTCTTCGGGCCTGTCGGCCCCGACCCGCGAGGCCGATTGCGCTTGGACCCGGTTGGATGCCAGCCGCTTGCAGCGCGGCTCGGCCGGGACGGGTCTTGCAAGGACCGAGACCTTCACGCTGACCCAAGGGGTACAGCGCGCCATTGATCAGGGCGACTGGCATCTGGGCGGAGCGATGGGGATTTCGTTCTCGAACACCCGCAAAAGCAATGGCGACAGCGCTGAGACGAACCGCGTGCATGCGGGTGTCACGCTGAAATACGCGCCGGGGGCGTTCCAGTTTGTGACGGCGCTGAGCGGCAGCTGGGGGTCGGTGTCTTCGGAGCGGCGCGTGAGCGTGGGCGGCAGCACCCAGACCCTGACCGGGGCCACGGATGTGGGGACCTATAACCTCAAGCTGCGTGGGGCCTATCTGTTTGGCAGCGACAGCCTGTATGTCATGCCGCAGGTCGATTTCAACACGACCTATATCACGTCCAATGCCTATCGTGAAACCGGCGGCAGTGCGGCGCTGGCGATTGACGGCATGAACGAGACCATCTTCAGCCTTGTTCCTGCGGTGGAAATCGGCACCCATCGCCGTTCGGCCGATGGCGATGTGCTGCGCGCCTTTGCCCGGCTTGGGGCGAGCTTCTACTCGCAGGGCGGGGTGGATGTGACCAGCGCGCTGGCCTCGGATACGACGGGGGTGAATGGCTTTACCCTTGGGACGGGCAATGACTCGAAAGTCTGGAACCTGTCGGCGGGCTTTACCGCCTATCAGGCCGCGGGCTGGTCGGTCGAAGGCCGGGTCGGTCTGACCCGAGGCGGTGACACCAAGGATCAACACGCCAGCATCAAGTTGCGCAGGGCGTTCTGATGGTCTTTTGGTCGCTGGCAGACAGCAGGGTAGGCCCCGAGCGGCCTGTCCCCGAGCCGATTGTCCCTGCGCCCGAGCGGGGGCAGGAGCCTGCGCTGCGGCGCGGTGCAGGCCGTCATGAGCTTTGGTCGGTGCGGCTTCTTGTGGCGCTGTCCACTGTGTTGTTTGGGGTGTTTGTCTGGCTCGCGGTGCAGGCCGTGCTGGACTATGGCTGGACGATGCTGCCTTTTGCCTTGATGATCGGCGGGCTGTTCTATTGTGCGCTGGCCTATCAGGTGATCCGGCTGGGGGCGGCGGTGCGCCGGGCGCGGCCCGCGACGGCCACGATCCCGCCCGAGGCGTTGATGGGAAAGACGGCGCCTTCGGTGACGGTGCTGATCCCGTCCTATCAGGAAAGCCGCCGGGTGCTGATCGAGACGGTGCTTTCGGCGGCGCTGGCCACCTATCGCAACAAGCAGATCGTGGTTCTGGTGGATGATCCGCCCAACCGTCCGGGACCGCTGGCCGAAAGCTTGGGGGCGATTGCCGATGTCCGCGCCTGGATTGCCGAGGGCGAAGCGATCCGGCGCGCCGCGCTTGAAGGCCCGGCGACGGCGCTGCGCTATGCCGAGGCGCATGACCGGCTGGCCGATTGGCTGCGCGAGATTGCCGTAAGGCTCAAGGCCGAGGCGGACCCCTCCTTTGCCCATGTCGACCGCTTCGTGACCGACCGCATCGTGCTGGCGCTGGCCGCGCGCCACGAGGCCGAGGCGCAAAAGCTGCGCAGCACGCCGGGCGTGGATCTGGCCGTGGCGCGCGATCGTCTGGAGGCGACGGCGGCGGGCGAGATCGTGAGCTTTCAGCGCAAACGTTTTGGCAATCTGTCGCATGCCGCCAACAAGGCGATGAATCTGAACGCCTATCTGGGGCTGATGGGCCGCGATTGGCGCAGTGTGGCCGACGAAAACGGGCTGCGGCTGGAACCGGTGGCGGCGGGGCAGGGCGTGGCCGATCTGTCGGTGCCGATGCCCGATTATGTGCTGACGCTGGATGCCGACAGCGTCATCGTGTCGGATTACATTCTGACCCTTGTCGGCATCCTTGAGGCATCGCCCAAGGCCGCCGTGGCGCAGACGCCCTATCTGACCTTTCCCCATGGTCTGACTCCGGTGGAGCGGATCGCGGGGGCGACCACCGATATTCAGTATCTCATCCATCAAGGGTCCAGCCATTACGGCGCGGCCTATTGGGTGGGGGCCAATGCCATCATCCGCCGCCGCGCGCTGGAGGACATCCGCTCGACCCGGCAGGAGAACGGGCATGAGGTTGTGGTTTTTGTGCAAGACAAGACCGTGATCGAGGACACCGGATCGACCATCGATTTGCAGGACAAGGGCTGGCACGTTCACAATCATTTTGAACCCTTGGCCTACAGCGCCACCCCTGCCGATTTCGGCGCGCTGGCGATCCAGCGCAAGCGCTGGGCCAATGGCGGGCTGATCCTGTTCTTCGACCTGCTCCGCAGCCAATGGCGGCAGGGCGGCTTCTGGCGCAAGCTGCCGCAATTGTTCGTGCGCTCGCATTATCTGCTGTCGCCGCTGATCGGCAATGTCGGGATTCTGGTGCTGATGCTGATGTCGGCGCAAAAGGCGCATCCCATGTTCTGGGCGCCGCTGTTCATGACGCCTTATTTCCTGCTCTACATGGCGGACCTGCGGCGCATGGGCTATCATTGGCGCGATCTGTTTGGCGTCTGCGCGCTGAACCTGATGCTGCTTCCGGTGAACCTTGCAGGCATTCTTGCATCGGTCTGGCAGATGGCGGGCGGGCGGCGGCGCAAGTTCCTGCGCACGCCCAAGCTGGCCAGCCGCACCGTCGTGCCGCCTTATGCCTTTGTCTTCAACCTTGGAATCCTTGCGTTGATGGTGGCGTATGTGGTCATGGGCCTGCAGGCGGACCAGCCTTATGGCGTGGTCATCCCGCTGATCAACATCGTGCTTTACAGCTATGGGCTGTGGCGCTTTGTCGGGCTTGGCGCGGGGTTTGCCGATCTGGGGTCTTGCCTTGCGCAAGAAACAGGCCGCGCCGTGCAGGGGCTGTGGCGGCCCTTGCGCTCGGCCACGGCCCTTCCGGTCTTTGCGACGGCCTGCCCCGTGCCCACCGCCGATTTTTCCATTGCTGCCCAGCAAAGCCCGCTTTGCCGGGCCGCTGTGCCCCAAGTGTCCGAGGAAGACAGATGAAACATTCGATCACGATCGCGCTTATGTTGTTCACCATGGCCGCCGCGCCCTTGCCGGCCTTTGCCGAGCTGTCGCCGATCGAGGCGGTTGCGGCTGCCGATGATCTGGCCAAGAAAGGCGATGCGGCCTCGCTGGAGGCGGCGCTGAAGCTCTACCTGAGCGCGGCTGAGCGCGGTGCGCCTTGGGGCCAGTATAACGCCGCCGAGATGCTGTATGAAGGCAAAGGCGCTCCACAAGACCGCGCCCGCGCCGCCGAATTGTATGGGCAGGCCGCAGAGCAGGGCAATCCTTGGGCGCAATACAAGCTGGGCGCGATGCTGATGAAGGGAGACGGCGTGGCGCCCTTGCCAAGCCGTGCGGTCACGCTGCTTGACGCCGCGGCGCGTGAGGGCAACATCTGGGCAAATTACGAACTGGGCGATGCCTATCTTCAGGGCCAGATCATCCCGCGTGACCTGACGCGCGCCAAGTTCTACCTTGAGCGCGCCGCCGCAAAGAACAACGCATGGGCGCTGCTGCGCTTGGGCGAAATCTACCGCGACGGCCTTGGCGTGACGGCAAGCGCAACCGATGCCAAGACGCTGCTGGAGCAATCCGCGGTGCAGAAAAACGCTTTTGCCATGGTGGCCTTGGCCGAGATGATCGCAACGGATGAGCCTGCGCGCGCCCGCAGCTTGCTGACAGAGGCCGCCGCATTGGGCAATGCGGATGCGAAGGCAAAGCTCGCGCAGTAACCCTGTGCGCGGGGACCCGGCCTGTAAGCCGGGGGGTCGCTTGCCAGTTGCGGCTGCTGCATCGTGGCGCGAAAGACCTGCGCCGCGATGCAGGATCGCGGCCCGTTGCGCCTGTCTGCGCGGAAGCGGAGGGCGTGGCACGGACCGAGGCGCCGCGCGCCCGCGCTGTGTGAGCGCCACGCGCGGCACGGCACAGGCGCGCCCAAGGCGTGGGGATTGGGGATTGGGGGATTGCGGGGCGGGGTGGTAGGGCCGGAGGGACTCGAACCCCCAACCAAGGCGTTATGAGCGCCCGGCTCTAACCATTGAGCTACAGCCCCCTACCGGACCCTTGCCTAGCAGATCAGGCGCGCGGGTCAAGGATGGCGGGCGCAAGTTCAGGTTGGTTTGTTGCGCCCAAAGGGGGAAAAGCGTAAGGGAAGCCAACAGCGGATTCCCTGAACGGAGACGGGCGATGACCAAAGGCCACAACGGGTTGACCTATGCCGATGCCGGCGTGGACATTGACGCGGGCAATGCCCTGATCGAGCGGATCAAGCCCGCCGCCAAGCGCACGATGCGCGCGGGGACCATGGGGGGCTTGGGCGGCTTTGGCGCGTTGTTTGACCTCAAGGGCGCGGGCTACAAGGACCCGATCCTTGTCGCGGCCACCGATGGTGTGGGCACCAAGCTGCGCATCGCGATTGACACCGGCAATGTGGATACGATCGGCGTCGATCTGGTGGCGATGTGCGTGAACGATCTGGTCTGCCAAGGCGCCGAGCCTTTGTTTTTCCTCGATTACTTCGCCACCGGCAAGCTGGAGCTGGATCAGGCCACCCGTATCATCAATGGCATCGCGGCCGGGTGTGAGGCCAGCGGCTGCGCCTTGATCGGGGGCGAAACGGCCGAGATGCCGGGCATGTATCACGGCGGCGACTTTGATCTGGCGGGCTTTGCCGTCGGCGCGATGGAGCGCGGCGCCGATCTGCCCGCCGGTGTGGCCGAGGGCGATGTGCTTTTGGGCCTGACCTCGAACGGGGTGCATTCCAACGGCTACAGCTTTGTGCGCAAGGTGGTGGAACTGTCCGGGCTGGGCTGGGAGGCGGAAGCCCCCTTTGGCGCGGGCAGCTTGGGGGCGGCGCTGCTTGCGCCCACGCGGCTTTATGTGAAGCAGGCCTTGGCGGCGGTGCGGGCGGGCGGGGTGCATGCGCTGGCCCATATCACCGGCGGCGGGCTGACGGAGAATCCGCCGCGCGTGATTCCCGAGGGTCTGGCCTGCGAGATCGACTTGGAGGCCTGGACTTTGCCGCCGGTGTTCGACTGGCTGGCCCGCACCGCACAGATGTCGGAGCCAGAATTGCTCAAGACCTTCAACTGCGGCATCGGCATGATGCTGGTGGTGGCCGAAGACCGCGCCGAGGCCTTGGCCGCATTGCTGACCGCCGAAGGGGAAACCGTGGTCCGCATGGGGCGCGTGGTTGCCGGGGAAGGCGTGATCTACAAGGGCGCGCTGCTGTGACACGGGTGGCCATCCTGATTTCGGGGGGTGGCTCCAACATGCTGCGCTTGGTGCAGGACATGCTGGCGGGCGGCCATGCTGAGCCGGTGCTGGTGGCGTCCAATGACCCGGAGGCCAGTGGTCTGGCCAAGGCCGCAGCGCTTGGCGTGCCGACTGCTGCCGTGGATCATCGTGGCTTTGGCCGGGACCGGGCGGGGTTTGAGGCCGAGTTGCTGAAACCCATCCTTGCGGCACGGCCGGATGTTTTGTGCCTTGCCGGGTTCATGCGGGTGCTGACCCCGGCCTTTGTGCGCCAGTTCGAAGGCCGGATGTTGAACATCCACCCGTCCTTGTTGCCGAAATATCCGGGCCTGCACACCCATCAGCGCGCGCTGGAGGCGGGGGACACGCAGGCCGGGTGCACGGTGCATGAGGTGACGGCAGAGCTGGATGCAGGTCCGGTTCTGGGGCAGGCGGTGGTGCCGGTGCAGCCCGGTGACACCGCCGAGACGCTTGCGGCGCGGGTGCTGGTGCAGGAACATCGCCTGTATCCGTTGGTGTTGCGCCAGTTCGTTGCGGGGGACCGCAGGCCAGTGTTTCTGGATCACGTCCAATAACAGGCCACTGTTTCGCGCGGCGAAAAGGTGCTGTTCTGCAGCGCCGGGCGTGTTGGCAAGTTGTAACAATTGTTCGCAAAAGCAAAACAGTGCTGTCATATGAGACTGTTAGGCCCGAGGCGTGTCCGATCAACACGGGACACGCCTTGAAAAGGAACGGACATGAAACTTCACCTTGTCGCGGCCGTTGTGAGCGCCGCTTTGTCACTGCCGGGCGCCGTGGGCGCCGCCACGTTGAACACGTTGGACGGTCAGGCGCCGATTGTGATCGCCCATCGCGGTGCGGCAGGCTATTTGCCGGAACACACGCTGGGCGGCTATGAGTTGGCGATCCAGTTGGGCGCGGATTACATCGAGCCCGATCTTGCGCTGACCAAGGATGGTGTCCTTGTGGCCATGCATGACACCACGTTGCGCGGCACCACGAATGTGGCCACCGTGTTTCCGGGGCGTGAGGGGGAGCCGGTCCGCAACTTTACCTATGCGGAAATCCAGCAACTGACGGTCACGCCGCGCGGCCCGCAGGCAGGAACCACCTATCCCGGTTTCACGCCATCGATGGCCAACCCCTACCGCGTTCCGACCTTTCAGGAGGTTCTGGACTTTCTGGTTGACTACAACACGGCCAATGGCACGCAGATCGGCATCTATCCCGAGGCGAAATCGCCCACGTCGGAATTGGGCAGCCGCCAGATTGTTCAGCAGTTGAACGCCGCAGGCTTCAACAGCGCCAATGACAAGGTGTTCATCCAGAGCTTTGATCTGAACGCCTTGCGCGCCATTGCCCGCATTCAGGAAGAAGAAGGCAGCAAGCAGCGTCTGGCCGCTTTGGGCGGGGTGTCGCTGTTGTCGAGCGGGGAATACAGCATTGGCGGGCTGACCTTGGCCGAGATCGCCACCTTTGCCGATGGCGTGGGGGTGAGCCTGTCGGGGCAGGCCTTGACCCAAGGCTTTGTCGACGCGGCGCACGCGCTGGGTCTCATCGTGCATGGCTATACCTTGCGCCCGCTGACGCAAGAGGCCTCGGACGCGCAAATCGCCACGCTGTTCCAGTTGGGCTATGACGGCTGGTTCACCGATTACACCGACCGGACCCGTGCGAGCCTTGATGCGATTTTGCCGCCCTCGCCGGTGCCGCTGCCTGCGGGTGGCTTGCTCTTGGTGGGCGGGCTTGGCGCGCTGGCCTTTGTCCGCCGTCGCAAGGCGGCCTGACGAAAGGCCGGTCTTGGGCTGAGCCATCCTCATGCAGCGCCGCTTGGGCGGCGCTGCGACCAAGCGGCGGGCGGGCAAGCCCGCCCTTGTTTGTTCTGACGGGCGCCTTGGCGCTTGCCCAGCGGTCGCGGAGCCATTGGGGGGGGCGGTCGGATCGCCGCGCAGGGCCAGAGGCGCATCTGGCCGTTTTGCCCCGGGTCATCCCCGGATGGCCTTATTCTGTGCCATCACGTCGCGTGGCCGTCTTGTCGAAACCGGGCGGAAACGCGCATGCGGGGCTTTTCAAGGCGAAAGGCGACGCCTATAGCGAGAGCCTATATGTTGCGGGATGCCCCCGCGGCCCCTTGAAAGACGCGACCGATGCGCATGATTACCACGACCGAAGACCTTGCCGCGTTTTGCGAGGCCGCCAAATCCCAACCCTATGTGACGATCGACACCGAGTTCCTGCGGGAGCGGACCTATTGGTCGAAGCTGTGCCTGATCCAGATGGCGCTGCCCGGCAAGACGGGTGATGCCGTGCTGGTGGACCCGATCGAAGGCGAAGGCATGAGCCTTGAGCCGCTCTATGATCTGTTCCGCCACACAGGCACGGTGAAGGTGTTCCATGCGGCGCGGCAGGATCTGGAGATCTTTTTCGTCGAAGGCAATGTCTTTCCCGAGCCCTTGTTCGACACCCAGATTGCCGCGATGGTCTGCGGCTTTGGCGAGCAGGTCGGCTATGAAACGCTGGTGCGCAAGATCGCCAAGGAAAGCCTGGACAAGACCAGCCGCTTCACCGATTGGTCGCGCCGCCCTCTCAGCAAGGCGCAGATGGAATATGCCTTGGCCGATGTCACCCATTTGCGGGTGATTTACGAGTGGCTTGCAGGACAATTGGCCAAGAACGGCCGCGCGCATTGGGTGGGCGAGGAACTGGCGGTTCTGACCAACCCCGAGACCTATACCACCACCCCCGAAGAGGCTTGGTTGCGGATCAAGACCCGCACCACCTCGGGCCGGTTTCTCGCGGTGGTCAAGGAATTGGCACGCTTCCGCGAGGATTACGCGCAAAAGCACAACGTGCCGCGCAGCCGCGTGATGAAGGATGATGCGCTGCTGGAACTGGCCTCGACCCGTCCCACCACGGTGGAGGAATTGGGCCGCTCGCGCCTGTTGATGCGTGAAGGACGCAAGCCCGAGATCGCGGATGGCATTCTGGCGGCGGTGAAGGCCGGACTCGCGATGAAGCCGGAAGACATGCCCAAGGTCGCCGATGAGCGGGAGCAGATTCAGGTGAACCCGGCCTTGGCCGATTTGTTGCGGGTGCTGCTGAAGGCCAAGTCGGAAAGCCTTGGCGTGGCGCCAAAGCTGATCGCCTCGGCGTCGGATCTGGATGCGATTGCCGCAGGGGGTCGCGAGGTCGAGGCCTTGAGCGGCTGGCGCAAAGAGGCCTTTGGCGACGACGCCCTGCGGCTGTGCCGGGGCGAGATCGCGCTGTCGGCGAAAGGCAACGAAGTGCGGGTGGTGCGCCTGTAACCTTAGCGACCGGTGGTGCGGGCCGAACGTGCGCCCTGCACCGTCACCCGGCTGATGTCTTCCAGCCGCCGGGCGGAAATGGTGGTGGCGGCGGTGACTTCGCGCGATTGCACCGTGCCCACCGCCGTTTGCGACAGCGGGGGCAAAACCCGGAAGTCCAGCACCAGATGGCTGGGGTCGTCGCCCGGAACCTCGACCAGATCGGCACGCCACCAGCCTTGGCTTTCCATCACCCCGGTCGCACGCACGATGGCGCCGCCGCTATAGGGCTCGATGCGCAGATCGGCGATGTCGGCCGCCAGAAGCCGGGGGTCGCGCGCTTCCACCACAGGGGTCAGGGTTTCTACCCGCTCGGACCGGCCGAACCAATTGAACGGGTTCAGCCGCGAGTCCCGCGCCGCGCCGCACGCACTGAGCACCAGAACAGCGACAAGGGCGGCGGTCACAGGGCGTGTCATCAGCGGGCGTGTCATAGGTCCATCCATTTTCGCTTTGACCTTGGGTAGCCGATGCACCTTGTTTTGAAAAGGGTGGGTTTTGAAAAGGGCGGCTTTTGCGAGGCATGGCTTTTGCCGTGCCACGGCGCGATCTGCACAAAGGGCTGGACCTTGGAGGGGCGGGAGATTACCTCAGCGGCAAAGGAGCAGCAGCCATGGCCACCCCCGCCTTTGAAGAGATTGCCGAAACCTTCGATTTTCTGGACGATTGGGAAGACCGCTATCGCCATGTGATCGAATTGGGCAAGGCGATGCCGCCCTTGGCCGAGGAATTCAAGGTACCGGCGCTGAAAGTGGATGGCTGCGCGAGCCAGGTCTGGCTGCGCCCGGTGGTGGCCGACGGCCGCTTCGATTTTCAGGGCGACAGCGATGCAATGATCGTGCGCGGGCTGATTGCGATTTTGCACGCGCTTTATGCGGGCGTGCCGCTGGATCAGGTGGCGGCGGTGGATGCGCCCGCTGAACTGGCCCGTCTGGGCTTGAACGACCATCTGTCGGCGCAACGCTCCAACGGGGTGCGCGCGATGGTGGAGCGCATCCGCGCCACCGCCACCGCCCCCTGAGCGCTGCCGACTACAGCGGCGCGCAGGCCTGAGTAAGCCAGTCGCGCACGGGGGGCGCGACGCGAGGCCCGATCTGCGCCAGCACCTGCGCGTGATAGGCGTTCAGCCACTCTTGCTCTGCCGCCGACAGCATGCTTGTCACGATCAAGCGCCGATCGAAGGGCACAAATGTCAGCGTCTCAAAGCTCAACTGTGGGCGATTGTCGCCCAGAGCGGGGGCCTGCTGCACCACGATCAGGTTTTCCAGCCGAATGCCAAAGGCCCCTTCGCGGTAATAGCCGGGCTCGTTCGACAAGATCATCCCCGGCTCCAGCGGCACTTCGGACAGGCGGCTGATCCGCTGCGGCCCTTCGTGAACGCTCAGGAAAGCGCCGACGCCATGGCCGGTGCCATGGTCGAAATCCTGCCCTGCCACCCAAAGCGGATAGCGCGCCAGCGGGTCAAGATCGCGCCCGGCAAGCCCTTTGGGAACGCGCGCGCGCGAGATGGCCATCATGCCTTGCAGCACCCGGGTAAAGCAGGCGCGCGCCTCATCCCCCGGATCGCCCCGGGCGATGGTGCGGGTGATGTCGGTGGTGCCGTCTTGATATTGGCCGCCTGAATCCACCAAGAGAAGTTCATTGTCACGCAAGGGGCGGTTGGTGTGTCGCGTCACCCGGTAATGGATGATCGCGCCATGCGGGCCTGCGCCGCAGATGGTGTCAAAGCTGATGTCATGCAGCGCGTTGGTGGCACGGCGAAAGCCTTCCAGCGCCGTCACCACGTCGATTTCCGTGACCGTTTCGGGCGGCTGGCGGTCCAGCCATTCCAGAAAGGCCGCCATGGCCGCCCCGTCGCGCAGATGCGCCTCGCGCATCCCGGCAATCTCGGCGGCGGTCTTGCGCGCCTTGGGCAAGCGGCAGGGATCATCGCCCCAGGCCACGGCTACCCCGGCCTCGGTCAGCGCGGCGCTGACGGCCAAGGGCGCACTGGCCTTGTCCACCCGCACCGGGCCTTGCAGGCGGGCAAGGGCGGGCAGGAAGGTGTCGGTCGGGCACAGGGTGACGTCTTCTCCCAGATGTGCGCGCAGGGCCGCGTCCAGCTTGGCCGCATCCGCGAACAGCGTGACCTTCGCATCCGCATGCAGGATGGCAAAGCCTTGCAGCACCGGGTTCTTCGGCACATCGGCCCCCCGGATGTTCAGCAGCCAGCAGATCGAGTCGGGCAAGGTGAGCACCGCTGCCCCTTGTCCGGCCTGCCACAGGCCTTCGGCCAGACGGGCGCGCTTGCCCGCACTGCTTTCACCGGCCAGCGTCTCGGGGTGGACAAAAGCACGGCCCTGCGGCGCCGCGGGCTGATCGGGCCAGACCGCATCCACCATGTTGTCCACCGCGCGCAAGGACAGGCCCGCAGGCTCCAGAGCGGCGCGCAGGCTCTCCACCTCATCGGCGCTGTGCAGCCAAGGGTCAAACCCCACCACCCCCGCCGTCAGATGGTCGCGGATCCAGTCGCCCGGCTTTACCTCCGGCCAAGGCACCGGGGTGTAGACCTGCATGTCCACCTGCGCCTTCACCTGCACACGGTAACGCCCGTCGATGAACACCCCCGCCACATCCGGCAAGATCACCGCAAAGCCGGCCGATCCGGTGAAGCCGGTTAGCCACTGCAAGCGCTCATCCCGCGCGGCGACATATTCGCCCTGATGCGCATCGGCGCGCGGCACGATGAACCCCGCCAGCCCGGTCGCCTGCATCTGGGTGCGCAAGGCCGCCAGCCGGGGCGGGCCCTGTTCGGGGGCCGCGGGGCTGTCAAAGCTCTGGAACATGGCTTGCACCTTTCTGAAATACTCCGGGGGGGCCGCAGGCGGGGGGCAGCGCCCCCCTCCGACCCGTCCGCGACGCGCCGGCCTATCCCGCCTTGCGCATCCCCATGACCCGCGCGCGCTTGCGCGGATCGGTGTCAAACAGGCCCGCCAATTGCTCGGTCATTGCGCCCGCCAGCTGTTCCACATCGGTGATCGTGACCGCGCGCTGATAATAGCGCGTCACATCATGGCCGATGCCAATGGCAATCAGCTCGACCGCGCGTTTCCGCTCGACCATGGCGATCACGTCGCGCAGGTGCTTTTCCAGAAAATTCGCAGGGTTCACCGAAAGGGTGCTGTCATCCACCGGGGCGCCGTCGGAAATCACCATCAGGATCTTGCGCGCCTCGGGTCGGGCGGCGGCGCGGCGATGCGCCCATTCCAGCGCCTCGCCATCGATGTTTTCCTTGAGCAGGCCTTCTTTCATCATCAGGCCAAGATTGGGGCGCGCCCGCCGCCAAGGGGCATCGGCGCCCTTGTAGATGATGTGGCGCAGGTCATTCAGCCGTCCGGGCTGTTGCGCCCGTCCTTGCGCCAGCCAACGTTCGCGCGACTGGCCGCCTTTCCAGGCGCGGGTGGTAAAGCCCAGAATCTCCACCTTGACCGAGCAGCGCTCCAGCGTCCGCGCCAGCACATCGGCGCAGATCGCCGCAATGCTGATGGGGCGCCCCCGCATCGAGCCCGAGTTGTCCAGAAGCAGCGTCACGCAGGTGTCGCGGAACTCGGTGTCCTTTTCCTGCTTGAAGCTGAGCGGTGTGGTCGGGTTGGCCACAACGCGGGCAAGACGGCCCGCGTCCAATGTGCCTTCCTCCAGATCGAAATCCCAAGACCGGTTCTGCTGCGCCTGAAGGCGGCGCTGGAGTTTGTTGGCCAAGCGGCTGACCGCGCCCTTGAGCGGTTCCAGCTGTTGGTCCAGATAGGCCCGCAGCCGTTCCAGCTCGGCCGGTTCCGCCAGATCTTCGGCCCGGATCTCTTCATCGAATTCGGTGGTGAAGACGGTGTAATTCGGATCGGCCGAAGAATGCGGGGCAGGGGGCGGCGGCTCCAGCGGCGCCTCGCCCTCGGGCAATTCGGCCTCATCGCCCTGTTCCATATCGGCGCTGTCTTCCATCGAGACCTGCGCCTGAGATTGGTCTTGCTGCTCTTCCTGACTGCGCTCGGGGCTGGCTTCGCTTTCTTCCTGCTCGGACTGCTCTTCGCCTTGGCTTTCGGGGCTGTCCTCGTCTTCCTGCGCCTCGTCATTGGACTGATCGTCTTCGGGCGCGTCCGGGTCGTCGCCCAACTGGTCGCCATAGCCAAGATCGGAAATCACCTTGCGCGCCAGACGCGCGAAGGCGGCCTGATCGGCCAGAACATGGTCGATGTTGTCGAGCGTGCCGCCGGCCTGTTCTTCGATGAAGCCGCGCCACAGGTTCATCACATTGGCCGCCCCATTGGGCAGATCGCGCCCCGTCGCCAGATGGCGGACAAGATAGCCTGCCGCCACCGACAGCGGTGCATCCTGCGTGCTGGTGATCTGGCCATAGCCCTTGCGGTCGGCTTCATGCCCGATCTTGGCGTCGATGTTGCCCGCCGTGCCGGGCATCGCTCGTGCCCCCATCGCTTCGCAGCGGGCGGTTTCCATGGCATCGAAGATGTCGCGCGCCAGTTGCCCGGTTGGGGCGTAGCGGCTGGCGGTGGCCTCGTTGTGGAATTTGCGGCGCAAGGCAAAGGCATCGGCCGTGCCGCGCGCGAGCAGCACCTCGTCCCGCGTCATCCGGCGGCTGACCTGCGGCAGGCGCACCCCATCGCGGTTCATGCCCGGAGGGTCGACCGAATAGGTGACGGTCATTTCCGGGTCATCGGCCATGACCTTGGTGGCTTCGGCCAAAGCCTTCTTGAACGGATCGGCGGGGTTGTCGCTGGGTTTGCTCATGGCAAGGCCTTTCGGGACCGCTCATCCGCCCTAGGGGGCGTCTTCGCAGGCAAGGGGGGCTTGGGCGAAGATCGACCGCAAGGGCAAGATGCGCGCGCCGCAGATCACTTCATCGCCATCGAGGCAGCACTTTCGGGCAGTTCCTCGGCAAAGCAGCGCTGGTAGAATTCGGCCACAGTCTGCCGCTCCAGCTCATCGCATTTGTTCAGGAAGCTCAGCCGGAAGGCATAGCCCACATTGCGGAAAATCTCGGCGTTCTGCGCCCAGTTCAGCACGGTGCGCGGGCTCATCACGGTGGAGAGATCGCCGTTCATAAAGGCCGTGCGCGTCAGATCCGCCACCGTAACCATCTGGCTGATCACCTTGCGGCCTTTTTCGGTGTTGTAATGCGGGCTTTTCGCCAGAACGATCGCCGCCTCGGCGTCATGCGACAAATAGTTCAGCGTGGCCACAAGGCTCCAACGGTCCATCTGGGCCTGGTTGATCTGCTGGGTGCCGTGATAAAGCCCGGTGGTGTCACCAAGCCCCACGGTGTTGGCGGTGGCAAACAGCCGGAAGGACGGGTGCGGGGCAATGATCTCGTTCTGGTCCAGCAGCGTCAGCTTGCCATCGGTTTCCAGCACGCGCTGGATCACGAACATCACATCGGCGCGGCCTGCGTCGTATTCATCGAACACGATCGCCACCGGGTTGCGCAGCGCCCAAGGCAGGATGCCTTCGTGGAATTCGGTGACCTGCTTGCCGTCGCGCAGCTTGATCGCATCCTTGCCGATCAGGTCGATCCGGCTGATGTGGCTGTCAAGATTCACCCGCACCGCAGGCCAGTTCAGCCGAGCGGCGACCTGTTCGATATGGGTGGATTTGCCCGTCCCGTGATAGCCTTGGATCATCACACGACGGTTGTAGGCAAAGCCCGCAAGGATGGCGAGCGTGGTGTCAGGGTCGAACTTGTAGGTCGGATCAACCGCCGGAACCCGATCTGTCGCTTCGGCAAAAGCCTTGACCTTCATATCGGTGTCGATGCCGAACACCTCACGCACAGAGATTTCTTCAGTCGGTTTCATCGCGTGATCCAGCATCTTGTTCAGTCCTGTCCCGGCCTTTTGGCCCATTTCCGGTGAAGTTGTGGAACATAACGCAGCGGGGTTCAAGGGGAAGGGGGCAAAGCCTGTGATTGTGGCGGCGGATCGCGTTTGCGTGAAGCCGAAACCTTTTGCGCGCGGGGGCCGTAAACAGGGCGTATGCTATCCGAAACGGGAGATGAGAATGAACAGACGTGCAGTCGTTTTGGGGGGCGTGGCCTTGATGGTCATGGGGCCGAAGGCTTGGGCCTCCGACGGTGTCTTCGAATTTCAGCTGTCTGAGGCCGAATGGCGCGCGCGGCTGAGCGATCTGTCCTACCGCGTGCTGCGCGAGGAGGCCACCGAGCGCGCCTTCACCAGCCCGCTCGACAAGGAGACGCGGGCGGGCACCTATCACTGCGGGGGCTGTGATCTGCCGGCGTTCTCGTCGCAGCACAAATATGACAGCGGCACCGGCTGGCCCAGCTTCTGGCAACCCTTGCCCGATGCTGTGCGCACCAAGGAAGACCGCAGCCTGTTCGGGGTGCGCACCGAGGTGCATTGCCGCCGCTGTGGCGGACATTTCGGCCATGTGTTCGGCGATGGTCCGCAGCCCACGGGCAAGCGCTATTGCATGAACGGGGCGGCGCTGACCTTTCGCGCGGCCTGACGCGCATCACGATTTTTCTGCGAAAAATCGGAAGAAAAAAACAGCGGGCAAGGCCCGCTGTTTTGATTTTTCGCAGAAAAATCGTGCTGCACGTCAGTCGCGGAAATAGCGGCTGTCCTTGATCTGATCCCAAGCCCAGACCACCTCTTGCAGACGCTCTTCGTCACTGCGGTCGCCGCCATTCATGTCGGGGTGCAAATCCTTGACCAAGGATTTGTATTGCTTGCGGATCTCGGCCTTGGTCCAGCTGTCGCGCGCGTCCAGAATCTCGATCGCCTTGCGCTCGGTCGGCGGCAGTTTGCGGGTCGAGGCCGCCACGGGCCGCCCGGGGTTCTGGGTCGCCTTTTCCCCCAAGAGCGCCATCGGATCATCCACGCCCAGCCGCGCCCAAGCCCGCCCGTCATCCTTGCGGCTGAAGGGCTTGGTCTCGCGTTCCCACACCCGGTCCTTGTCGAGGAACTTCTGGAAGTCATCATCCGAAGTGCCTTGAAAGAAATTCCACTTCAGATTGTATTCCCGGATATGTTCTTTGCAGAACCAGAAGAATTCATCCAGCAGATCGGGGCTTTTGGGCGCGCGGTAAGCCCCGGTCTCTTTGCAGCCCGGAAAGTCGCACGGCTTGTTCGATGTGTCGAACGCACCCGACATCCCCCGTCTGGTGGTTTTCTTGCGCTTCTTGTCCGCGGAAACGCGAATGTCGAATTCAAAGGGGGGTTTCGTGACCATCGTCTGCCTTTCCTGCGACCCGCTGTCTTTCCGACTCGGGCGCCACAGTTTAGGGGTTTGGGCGGCGGATTGAAGGGGGAGATCACAAAAATGACCGTGAAGGATGAGATGCAGCAACGGCTGATGGCGGCATTCGCGCCGCAACAGCTTGAAATCGTGAATGAAAGTCACAAGCACGCAGGCCATTCCGGCGATGATGGCAGCGGGGAGAGCCACTTTCGCATTCTGCTGCGCTCAGAGGCGCTTGCCCCTCTCAGCCGGGTGGCGCGGCACCGGGCCGTGCATGCAGCGCTTGGCGATCTGAACACGCGGGTGCATGCGATCGCGCTGGATCTGGGCTGAAGCGCAGGGCGCTTCAGCTTTCGGCCACCAGCCCTGCAGCCGCGATCCCGGCGCAGGCGGCCAGCGCATCATTGTCCGAGCTGTCGCCGGTGATGCCCACGGCGCCGATCACCACGCCCGCCGCATCACGGACCAGAACGCCCCCTTTGACCGGCACAAAATCCCCGGAAAAGAGGCCGTTCATCGCCTGCACGAAATACGCCTGTGCATCGGCGCGCGCCTGAATGGCGCTGCCCGGCAGCCCGAGCATGATGCAGCCATGGGCCTTGCCATGCGCCACCGCATAGCGTCCGGGGGAAGCGCCGTCTGCACGCTCGAAGGCGATGGTGTGGCCGCCTGCATCGACGACCACCACGGACAGCGGTTTCATGCCATCACTGCGGCCCTTGGCCATCGCCGCCGAGATGATCTGGCGCGCCTGTTCGAGGGAAAGGGTCATACGGCTTCGGCCTTCTTTTCGAGACGCCGGGCGTGCAGCACAGGCTCGGTATAGCCCGAAGGCTGTGCGCGGCCTTTCAACACCAGATCACACGCGGCGCGGAAGGCCACACCATCATAGCCCGGGGCCATCGGCTGATAGGCAGGGTCGCCGGCGTTCTGGCGGTCGACCACGGCGGCCATCTTGCGCAGCGCCGCCATCACCTGGTCTTCCCCGATCACCCCATGGTGCAGCCAGTTTGCCAGCGCCTGCGAGGAAATGCGGCAAGTGGCGCGGTCTTCCATCAGGCCGACATCGTGGATGTCGGGCACCTTGGAACAGCCCACCCCCTGATCGATCCAGCGCACCACATAGCCCAGAATGCCTTGTGCGTTGTTCTCGACCTCTTGCCGGATCTCTTCCTCCGACCAGTTCGCGCCTTGCGCCAGCGGCAGCGTCAGCAGCGCCTGCAGCGTGCCGCGCGGCCCGCCCTTGGCGATCTCGGCCTGACGCGCCAGCACATCGACGCGGTGGTAATGCGTGGCGTGCAAGGTGGCAGCGGTGGGTGAGGGCACCCAAGCGCAATTCGCCCCCGCCATCGGATGGCCGATCTTTTGCGCCAGCATGTCGCCCATCAGGTCCGGGGCCGCCCACATGCCCTTGCCAATCTGCGCGCGGCCCCGCAGGCCGCAGGCGAGCCCGATGTCGACATTGCGGTCTTCATAGGCCTTGATCCACGCGCTCGCCTTCATGTCGCCCTTGCGGACCATGGGGCCAGCTTCCATGCTGGTGTGGATCTCGTCCCCGGTGCGGTCGAGGAAGCCCGTGTTGATGAAGGCCACCCGGTCCTTGGCGGCGCGGATGCATTCCTTGAGGTTGGCGCTGGTGCGGCGCTCTTCATCCATGATGCCCAGCTTGACGGTGTGGCGCGGCAGGCCCAGCACCTGTTCCACCCGGTCAAAGATCTCGCAGGCAAAGGCGACCTCTTCGGGGCCATGCATCTTTGGCTTCACCACATAGACCGAGCCCATGGTCGAGTTGCGGCTGCCACCCGATTTTTTCAGATCATGCATCGCGCAAAGCGTGGTGACAAAAGCATCCATGATGCCTTCGCCGATCTCGCGCCCGTCTTCTGTCAGGATCGCAGGGTTGGTCATCAGATGACCCACGTTGCGCACCAGCAAAAGCGCGCGAGATTTCAGCGTCAGCGTCAGCGCAGCGCCATCCGGGGCGGTGAAGGTCAGGTCGGGGTTCAGGCGGCGGATGCTTTCCTTGCCGCTTTTGACGATGACTTCGGACAGATCGCCCTTCATCAGACCAAGCCAGTTGCCATAGGCCAGCACCTTGTCGGCGGCGTCCACCGCCGCGACCGAATCTTCGCAATCCATGATCGCCGACATCGCCGATTCCAGCCGGATGTCCGAGACATGCGCCAGATCATCGCGGCCCGTGGGGGTGGTGGCGTCGATCTGAACGGCGATGTGAAGGCCATTGTTGCGCAGCACGAGGGCGGTGGGGGCGTCCGCCGCCCCGGCGTAGCCGACAAAGCGGGCCGGATCGGACAGGCCCACCGCTTCTTCGGCCCCGGTCACCCAAAGCTGGCCCGCATCGACCCGGAAGCCGCGCGCCTCGCTCCAGCTGCCTTGGGCGAGCGGCACGGCCTCATCCAGAAACGCGCGGCCCCAAGCCACAACGCGCGCGCCCCGCGCCGCGTCATAGCCCTTGCCGCTGGGCAGATCGCCCAAGGCATCGGTGCCGTAGAGCGCATCATAAAGGCTGCCCCAGCGCGCATTCGCCGCATTCAGCGCGTAACGCGCGTTCATCACCGGCACCACCAATTGTGGGCCGGGCACATGGGCGATTTCCGGGTCGGTCTGCGTGGTCTCGATCGAGAAATCCGGGCCTTCAGGCACCAGATAGCCGATCTCGGTCAGGAAAGACTGATAGGCGGCCGCGTCAAAGGCCGTGCCGCGCCGGTCCTTGTGCCAAGTGTCGATCTGTGTCTGCAAAGCCTCGCGCCGGGCGAGCAAGGCGCGGTTTTTCGGCATCAGATCGGCCACCGCACTGGCGAAGCCCTGCCAGAAGGTGCTGGCATCAACGCCCGTGCCCGGCAGTGCCTGATGGTCGATGAAATCCACAAGCTGGGCGTCAACCTTCAACCCGGTGATGGTGATGCGGTCTGTCATGGGAGTCCTCGATTCTGCCTGCGGTGTCCGATGGAATACCGTCGTATGCGGTGCTGCACAGATACTGAAAAATGCAGGCCGAAGCAACAAAAGCGGTCATTTTATTTTACCACAAATCCGAACACAGCTTTCGCCTTTCGAAGAGGGTTACAAATCCGTGGGATCGGTTAATCTTTGCCCTGTGGGGCTGACAGCGGCGCGCCGCGCACCGATCGGCTGGAGGCTTTTCTGGCGACAGTGGAGGATAAGAATGCAGCTGAACCCTGAGACGGATCTGGAACTGGTGCGCCACCTGAAGGCTCCGCCTGCCAAGGTCTGGCGCTGCTGGACAGAGCCTGCGCTGATCGCGCGCTGGTTTGCGCCCAAACCTGTGGTCACGCGCGATGTGAAGATCGACCTGCGCCCCGGCGGGATCTTCTCCACCACGATGGACATTCCCGACATGGGCACCCAGACGGGCGATGGCTGCATCCTTGAGGTGGTGCCCGAGCGTCGCTTGGTCTGGACCGATCTGCTGGGCCCCGGATACAGGCCAACGTCTGACAGTTTCGGGATGACCGCCTTTATCCTGATCGAGCCCGAAGGCGCGGGCACGCTCTACCGCGCGGTTGCGATGCATCGCAGCGCGGATCAGCGGGCCTCGCATGAAGAGATGGGGTTTGAACAAGGCTGGGGCACCGCGGCGGCGCAACTGGATGCGGTGGCCGCAACCCTGTGAGCCAAGGTCAGCCCGGTTTGCGTTTCGCCTCAGAGCGGCAGCGATCTGAACAGAACCGCACCTCGTCCCAGACCTTTTCCCATTTCTTTCGCCACGCGAAAGGGCGGCCACAATGGGCGCAGGGTTTGCTGGGCAGATCGCCTTTTTTGATCATCTTCGCCATGGGTTACAGACCTAGGCTCAACTGCGCCGAAGGCGAGGGTGGCCTGCGGCGCGGGGTGCGGTCGTTGACAAACTGCCCCCCCGCGCGGCTGGCGTGACGCTCGATGATCTCGAAAACCTCGGCGCGCGGCATGGTCTTGCGCAGGCCGAAGATGGCATCGCGTGCCGCGCGCTGTGCGCCCCTGACATCCACCACCGGCTCTGGATACAGCAATCCCAGCACCGTGCGCGCGCCTTCCCATCGCCACGGGCAATGCAGAAAGGCATCGGGCACCCGCGCCAGTTCGGGCACCCAACGGCGGGTGAAGACACCGGTCGGGTCTTGGTCCAGCCCTTGTTTCACGGGGTTGTAGATGCGCGGTGTGTTGATGCCCGTGGTCCCTGATTGCATCTGCACCTGCGGCCAGTGAATGCCGGGTTCGTAATCGGTGAAACGCCGCGCCAGCACCGGCCCGGTGGCCCGCCAATCCAGCCAAAGGTGATAGGAGGCGACCGATGTGACCATCGCCCGCATCCGGAAGTTCAGCCACCCGGTCGCCGCCAGATAGCGCATGCAGGCATCGACAAAGGGCAGGCCGGTTTCGCCCGCGCTCCACGCCGCGAGACGCGCGGCATCGGGGTCCCGCGGGCGCAGGCTCTCGGCAGCGCGGTGCAGGCAACGCGCCTCGATCTGCGGCTCATCTTCCAGCTTTTGCATGAAATGATCGCGCCACGCCAAGCGGCTTTGAAAGCTGGACAGCGCCCCGGGCCAGCTTCCGCCCGGGCGTTCCGCCAAGCGCGCGCTGGCGGCCTGTGCCACTTCGCGCCCCGACAGCGCGCCAAGCGCCAGATAAGGCGAAAGCCGCGAACAGGCCCGCTCCCCCCCGAGGGGAGAGGACATGGCGGCGCGATAAGGCTCACCGCGGGATGTGAGGAAGCTTTCCAGCGCCAAGAGCCCGTGCTGGCGCCCGCCTGCCTGACGGTGATCGCAGCGATCCTCGGCCAAGCGCAAGGCGCGCGCCGTGGGGATGGCGCCCGGCTCTACCCCCGGCACCGGGTTCAGCCCCGAGGGCGCGGGCAGTTGTGGCTGCGCGGTGAACCCATCCCGCCGCCTTGCCCAACCGTCGCGGCCCTGTAGCCGGCGCACCACCCCGGATTGCGGCAGTTCCGTCCATTCGACACCCGCTTGCCGCGCCCAAGCCGCCATCCGCCGGTCGCGCGCGAAGGTCCACAGATTGCCGGTTTCCTCGTGGCTGACGATCTGCGTGATCTTGTGCTGGCGGCACAACCGCGCCACCACCTCCACCGCGTCGCCCACCCGCACCACAAGGCGCGCGCCCGCCTGTGCCATCGCCTCGCGCAGATCGGCAAGGCATTCGGCCGTGAACTCCCATTGCCGGGCCGAGGTGTCGGGCAAAGCCCAATACTCCGGCTCGACAACGTAAAGCGGCAGGATCGGCCCGAGAGCCGCCGCCCGCGTCAGCGCGGGGTGGTCATGCAGGCGCAGATCGCGTTTGAACCAGACAAGAACATTCATGGAACAAAGAGATAGCGGATGCGTCGGATTCGTAAAGACCCGATCCGCCGCGCGGCCTTGGGTTTTCTGCCGCGGGTCCGTCTTCGGGGTTGCGCATGGCGGCCAAGCGCCTAGCTTGGGCGGGCAGGAGACCCATGACATGACCGAAGCCCGCGCCATTCTTCTTTCCGACTATCAGCCGTTTTCGCATCTGGTGGATCAGGTCACGCTGACCTTCCACCTTGCGCCGCAAGCCACCCGCGTGATGGCGCGGCTGGAGATGCGGCCGAACCCGGCACGCGAGCCGGGGCAGGATCTGCGGCTGGATGGCGAGGGGCTGCGGCTTCTGGCGCTGTCGGTGGATGGACGGCCCCTTGCCGCGCAGCCCGATGCCACCGGGCTGACGCTGGCGGCGGCGCATCTGCCCGATGGGCCTTTCGTGCTGGAAACCGAGGTCGAGATCGCGCCCGAAGGCAATACCGCGCTGGAGGGCCTGTATATGTCGCGCGGGATGTATTGCACCCAATGCGAGGCCGAGGGCTTTCGCAAGATCACCTTCTACCCCGACCGCCCCGATGTGATGGCGCGGTTCCGCGTGCGGGTGGAAGGCGATTTGCCGGTGCTTTTGTCAAACGGCAACCCGGTGGCCGCGGGGCCGGGATGGGCGGAATGGGATGACCCATGGCCCAAGCC
Source organism: Pseudorhodobacter sp. MZDSW-24AT (assembly GCF_002794355.1). Classification (GTDB taxonomy): domain Bacteria; phylum Pseudomonadota; class Alphaproteobacteria; order Rhodobacterales; family Rhodobacteraceae; genus Pseudotabrizicola. Next base: position 86,306 of record NZ_PGOI01000003.1, read on the forward strand.
CGCCTATTTGTTCGCGCTGGTGGCGGGGGACTTGCGCGCCCATTCCGCGCGATTTCGCACGATGTCGGGGCGCGATGTGGCGCTCAATATCTGGGTGCGCCCCGGCGACGAGCAGCGCTGCGCCTATGCGATGGACAGCCTGATCCGGTCGATGCGCTGGGATGAAGAGGTCTATGGCCGTGAATATGATCTGGACGTGTTCAACATCGTCGCGGTGGATGATTTCAACATGGGCGCGATGGAGAACAAGGGGCTGAACATCTTCAACTCCAAATTCGTGCTCGCGAGCCCCGAGACCGCCACCGATGACGATTTTGCGCGGATCGAGGCGATCATCGCGCATGAGTATTTCCACAACTGGACGGGCAACCGCATCACCTGCCGTGACTGGTTTCAGCTGTGCCTGAAGGAAGGGCTGACCGTCTACCGCGATCAGCAGTTTTCCGGCGACATGCGCAGCGCGGCGGTCAAGCGGATCGAGGATGTGCTGATGCTGCGCGCCCGCCAGTTCCGCGAGGATCAAGGCCCGCTGGCCCATGCCGTGCGCCCTGACAGCTATATGGAGATCAACAACTTCTACACCGCCACCATCTATGAAAAAGGGGCCGAGGTCATCGGGATGCTGCGGCGTCTGGTGGGGGCCGAGGCTTATGCCCGGGCGCTGGATCTGTATTTTGAGCGCCATGATGGAGAGGCCGCCACCATCGAAGATTGGCTGCGCGTGTTTGAAGATGCGACAGGCCGCGATCTGACCCAGTTCAAACGCTGGTATACCGAAGCCGGAACGCCGCTTCTGAAGGTGAGAGATGAGTTTAACAATGGCGTCTATACCCTTCATTTTGAACAGGAAAACCCTGCCACGCCCGGCCAGCCGGTCAAGGGTGCCAAGGTGCTGCCGATTGCCGTGGGTTTGCTGAACCCCAACGGAGATGAGGTGCTTGCGACCACCGTGCTTGAGATGACGGAGATGCGGCAATCCTTCCGCTTCGAAGGGCTGGCGACGCGGCCGGTGCCCTCGCTTTTGCGGGGGTTTTCAGCGCCCGTGGTGCTGGAGCGCGAGACCCCCGCCGCCGAACGCGCCTTCCTTCTGGCGCATGACACCGACCCGTTCAACAAGTGGGAGGCCGGGCGCGCGCTTGCCAAGGATGTGCTGGCGCGGATGGTGACGGCAGGGGCCGCACCGGGGCCAGACTGGCTGGATGCCTTGGCGCGTGTGGCGCTGGACGAAAGCCTTGATCCGGCCTTCCGGGCGCTTTGCCTGCGCCTGCCCTCAGAGGATGATATGGCGCAAACTCTGCACGCGTCGGGCCATGTGCCCGATCCGGCAGGGATATACGCGGCGCGCCGGAGGATGGGGGCGGCGCTTGCCCAGCGGCTTGGCTCTGAGGTGCCGGGGTTGATCGCGGCCTTGGCCGAACCCGGCGGTTTCAGCCCCGATGCGCGCGCGGCGGGGCGCCGCGCGCTGCGGCTTGCCGCGTTGTCTCTCCTCAGCCGTCTGGACGACGGCGCGGCGGCACGCGCGGTGTTCGCACAAGCCAACAACATGACCGAAGAGGTCGGGGCCTTGGCCTGCCTGCTCGACATCGGCGCAGGGCAAGCGGAACTCGCCCGCTTTGAGACGCGGTGGAGCCATGACCGCAATGTGATGGACAAGTGGTTTGCGCTGCAGATCGCCTTTGCTGCGCCCGAGCGCGCCGTTGAGGTGACCCGCGACCTGACGGCGCACCCGGCGTTTGACTGGAAAAACCCCAACCGCTTTCGGGCGGTGATCGGCGCCCTTGCCGGGAACCACGCTGGATTCCATCACGCGGAGGGCGGGGGCTATGATCTGGTCGCCGAATGGCTGCTGCGTCTGGACCCGTTGAATCCGCAAACCGCGGCGCGGATGTCGACCGCGTTCGAGACGTGGCGGCGCTATGACGCCGACCGTCAGGCCATGATCCGTGCAGGGTTGCGCCGGATGCTGGCGACCGAGGGGCTGAGCCGGGATCTGACCGAAATGGCAGGCCGGATGCTGGGGGAGTGATCCCCAGCACCGGGTCCAGACACGAATTTTCGCCGAAAATTCGGGCCCGGTCGGTTCAGCGCAGCTTTCGGAACAGGGCCGAAAGGCGCTTTGTCTCTTCCTCGATGCCGAAGGGCGGGTTCAGCATCACCATGCCCGAGCCTTCCATCCGATGTCCTTCGCGCACGGGGGGGAAGCGCACCTCATGCACAAGCGCTTCTGGGGCTAGGGCCATAATTTCGGCCAGCATCGGCTTGTGCAGCCCGTCTCGCAGGATCGGATACCAAAGATAGATCAGGCCGACGTTCCACTTGCGGTGCAATTGGCCCAGCACGCGCGGGATCGTCTCGTAGTCGGTTTTCACCTCATAAGAGGGATCGATCAGCACCATGCCGCGCCGGGGCGTGGGCGGGCAGATCGAGAGCGCTTTTGCCAGCCCGTCTTCGCGGTAGACCTTTGCGCCAAAGGGAGCGGCGGCATAATCCAACGCCGCATGTTCTTGCGGGTGCAGTTCGCACAGGTGAAGACTGTCGATCTCGCGCAGCAGATGCCCGGCGATCAGCGGGCTGCCCGGATAGGCATTTGGCCCGCGCTCGGCGCGCGTGGCCGCGAGCGCGCGGCGATAAGGGTGGTTGGTGGGGAACCAGTCCTGCGCGATGGCGATGCCCTTGGCCGCTTCGCCGGTTTTCACCGCTTCGGGCGCGGTCAGGTCATACAGCCCGCGTCCCGCATGGGTTTCCACGTAGGTGACCGGTTTGTCCTTGCGCGTCAGATAGTCGAGCGTCCACGCAAGCAGCGCGTGCTTCTGGACATCGGCCAGATTTCCGGCGTGATAGAGGTGTTGATATGACAGCATCCCGTTGCCCTAGCAGGCAAGACGCCTTGTCGCAAGGGCAGGGCGGGGTGAAGCCTCCTTCGGCGCGGGAGGCGCGGGGGAAACCCCGCCCTAAGGGTCGCGCTTATGCCCTGCCAGATCGCGCGCAGCCTTTTCGGCTTCGGCCTTTTGCCGATCCTTCTCGGCGCGGGTGAGCCCGAATTTCGCGGCATTCGCATCCGCCTGATGGCGGGCCGACTTGCGGGCGGCCTGCTTTTTCACTGTGCGAAGATTGACGATCTCGGCCATCGGCTTCCGTCTCCTTGCCCGCAGCAGCGGCTGCGGGCGTTCGATGCCTTTAAATCTTTACCGGAGGATGTGATCCGGTCCTGACGTCCCGGAACGCCTTTTACCCCTTTGGGCCGATCATGTCTTCGGGCCGCACCACACGGTCGAAGGTTTCGGCATCGACGAAGCCAAGCGCGATCGCCTCTTCCTTCAGGGTGGTGCCGTTCTTATGCGCGGTCTTGGCCACCTTGGTCGCATTGTCATAGCCGATGGTGGGGGCCAGAGCGGTGACCAGCATCAGCGACTCCTTCATCAGCTTGTCGATCCGCGCGGTGTTGGCTTGGGTTCCCACCACCATGTTGTCGGTGAACGACCCCGCCGCATCGCCCAAAAGCTGCATGGATTGCAGCAGGTTATAGGACATCATCGGGTTGTAGACGTTCAGCTCGAAATGCCCCTGCGACCCGGCAAAGCCGATGGCGGCGTCATTGCCCATCACATGCGCGCAGACCATGGTCAGCGCCTCGGCCTGCGTCGGGTTCACCTTGCCCGGCATGATCGAGGAGCCCGGTTCGTTTTCGGGCAGGATCAACTCGCCCAAGCCCGAGCGCGGGCCAGAGCCCAGAAGCCGCAGGTCGTTGGCGATCTTGAACAGCGCCGCCGCGACTGTTTTCAAGGCACCCGAGAACATCACCATCGCGTCATGCGCGGCCAGTGCTTCGAACTTGTTGGGCGCGGTGACAAAGGGCAGATCGGTGATCTCGGCGATGCGGGCAGCCACACGCGTATCCCAGCCCACGCGGGTGTTCAGGCCGGTGCCGACGGCGGTGCCGCCTTGCGCCAGTTCGTAAATGTCGGGCAGGCACATCTTCACGCGCGCAATGCCCTTTTCCACCTGCTTGGCATAGCCGCCGAATTCCTGACCCAAGGTCAGCGGCGTTGCATCCTGCGTATGGGTGCGGCCGATCTTGATGATATCCTTGAACTCTTCCGATTTCGCGACCAGTGCGGCATGCAGCTTTTCCAGTCCCGGCAACAGCACATCGCGCGCCATCATGCCCGTTGCCACATGCATTGCGGTGGGGAAGGTGTCATTCGACGACTGGCCCATGTTCACATGGTCATTCGGGTGAACCGGCTTTTTCGAGCCCATCACGCCGCCCAGCATTTCGATGGCGCGGTTCGAGATCACCTCGTTCGCGTTCATGTTGGATTGCGTGCCCGACCCGGTCTGCCAGACCACCAGCGGGAAGTTGTCGTCAAACTTGCCCTCGATCACCTCGGTCGCGGCGGCGGCGATGGCATTGCCGAGTTCCGGGCTGATATCGCCCTGATCGACATTGACCAGGGCGCAGGCCTTCTTGATCACGCCAAGCGCACGGATGATCGCCACGGGCTGCTTTTCCCAGCCAATGGGAAAGTTGATGATCGAACGCTGGGTCTGCGCGCCCCAGTATTTGTCGGCAGGAACCTCGAGCGGGCCAAAGCTGTCGGTTTCGGTGCGGGTGGCGGACATGGGCAAGCCTCCTGATTTTGCTGCCCCGTCCTTACGGCGGGGGCGCGGAAAAATCAATTGGCATACCGTCGCATACAGCCATCAGGCGGCTGGCACGCGCGGCATCACTGCTTGCGGAACTTGTCCAGACTGACGACCTGCGCATCCTGATGCGGCGGCGGATCATCGTCATCTTCCTCGTCTTCTTCCAGCGCCTCGTCATCCTCTTCGGCATGGCTTTCAAAGCGCAGGCCGAATTCTACCGATGGGTCCACGAAGGTGCGCACGGCATCGAAGGGAATCACCATCGGCTCGGGCTGGTTGCCAAAGTTCAGCGTGATGGTGAACCCATCCTCATCGACGACGAGATTTTCGAACCAATGCTGAATGACAATCGTCATCTCTGCCGGATAGCGGGCCTTCAGCCAATCGGCCATCTCGACATCGGGATGCGTGGTGTCGAAGGTGATGAAGAAATGATGCGCGCCGGGCAGGCCGTTCTTGCCCACATCTTCCAGCACCGACTGGATCAGGCTGCGCATCGCGCGGTGCATCAGATTACCGTAATCAATCGAGCGCGCCATATCCCATCCTCATCTTGTCGTTCGGCCAGCATAGGGGTTTTGCCCCCGATGAAAAGGGGTCAGGCCGCACTGATTGCGACAGAGAGCAGCGCCGAGGCCAGCAGAACCTGCCACAAGGGGCGGTGAAACCCCAAGAGCAGCAGGGCCGACACCGCGGCCAGTGCCAGCGCCGTCAGGTTCAGGCTTGCCAGATCCGGCACCGTGAGCTGCATTGGGCCAAGGCTTTGCGGGGTGAGGGTGCCGAACAGCAGATGCAAGGCAAACCAAAGCGACAGATTCGCGATCACCCCGACAACCGCCGCCATGATGGCATTCAAGGCCCCGGCCAGACGCGGATCGGCGGTGACACGCGCCATATAGGGCGCGGCGACAAAGATGAACAAAAAGCAAGGCACGAAGGTCATCCACAGCGTCACCAGCGCCGCCGCGATCCCCAAGCCCCAGCCCGAAGCCCCATACCCTGCCATGAAGCCCACGAATTCATTGACCAGGATCAGCGGCCCCGGCGTGGTCTCTGCCAGCCCCAAGCCCGCCATCATCTGCGACGTGGTCAGCCAGCCCTGCACCTGCACCACCTCTTGCGTCATCCAGGCCAGCACCGCATAGGCGCCGCCAAAGGTCAGCACCGCGAGCTTGGAAAAAAACCAGCCGATGTCGAACAGGATGCCGCCTTGCAGCCACAGCAGCCCCAAAGGCACAAGCCACACCGCCAGCCAGAGCACGAGCGTCTGTGGGGTGCGCGGAGCGGTAACGGGGGGGAGAGCCGCAGGGGTGCCGCGCGCGGTGAACAAACCCCAAAGCCCGGCGGACAGAATGATCACCGGAAACGGCAGGTTCATCACGAACAGCCCCAGAAACGCCAGCCCGGCGATCACATAGGCCGCCCGCCCGCGCAGCGCACGCCGTGCCACCCGGATCAAGGCCTCGATCACGATGGCAATCACGGCCGCCTGCACGCCCAGAAACAGCGCCTGCATCAGGGGAAGCGAACCCCATGCCGCATAGGCCATCGACAGGATCAGCACCACCAGTGCCCCCGGCAGCACAAACAGGCCTCCGGCAATCAGGCCGCCCGCGGTGCCATGGAGCCGCCAGCCTGCCCATGTGGCCAGTTGCATCGCCTCTGGCCCCGGCAGCAGCATGCAGAACGAAAGTGCTGACAGGTAGTCTTTTTCACTGAGCCACTTACGCTCATCCACCAGCACCCGGTGCATCAGGGCAATCTGGGCGGCCGGGCCACCGAAGGACAAGCACCCGATGCGGGCGAAGGTGCGGGTGAGATCGGGCAAACTGGGGGTCATGCGAGGACGCTAGTCGCGGCACATCACAAGCGCAAGACGGTTGCGCAGCGGCCCGCCAAGACCTCTGAGACAAGGCCGCAATCCTGCTGCAAAGCGGTGACCCCGCCGGATTTTCAGGCCCGGCGGGGTGGGGTTTGAGTGACGTGTGATTGCAAGCAGCACGTCAACCAAGGCCCTAAGGCCCCGTGCAAGCAGCAGCGCGATCACCGACCGCGCGCCTCTTGTCTAGGCGGAATTCCCTAAGGCGCGGTTAACAGGCATGCGGGGGCGCGATCTTTGCGAGCCGGTGCCCCGCCTTGTCTTTGCGCGCTTTACAGCCCGTCAAAGGCGCAGAGCGCGTGCACATCCATGCCCATGGCCTCCAGCCGCTTGCGCCCGCCCAGATCAGGCAGATCCACCACGAAGGCGCAGCCCACCACCCGTGCCCCCAACCTTTCGATCAGCTTGATGCCTGCCTCGGCAGTGCCGCCCGTGGCGAGAAGGTCATCGACCACCAGCACGGTCTCCCCCGCCTGCATGGCGTCCTCATGCACTTCGACCACGGCTTCGCCATATTCCAGCGTATAGGCCTGCGCGATGGTTTGCCCCGGCAGCTTTCCTTTTTTGCGGATCGGCACAAAGCCGGTGGACAGCTGATGGGCCACCGCGCCGCCAAGGATGAAGCCGCGCGCCTCGAGCCCTACCACCTTGTCGATTCGCACGCCCACATAGGGGGCAAGAAGCTGATCCACGCACATGCGAAACCCGCGCGGATCGGCAAACAGGGTGGTCACATCGCGGAACAAAATTCCCTCATGCGGGAAATCAACGATCGTGCGGATGTAATCCTTGACGGTTTTGGCAGAGCTCATGCGCAGGCTTTCAGGGTTCAGGCGGATACAGATGGCGCAGCAAGGCAGCGTCCTGTCCCGCGATGGTCACGGTAGAATTGGCATTTTGCGACAGGATGGATACGCCTTCATAGGCAGGGCTGTCGATGTCGAACAGCGGGCCTGTGGTCTGGAAGATCTCTTCCAGCACCACCGAAACCATTTCGGACGCGCGGATCTGGGATGAAATGAGGATCGAGGCTTCGGTGATCTGGTTGTCGGGCGTCGACCAGACCGAGGCATAGCCCACCCCCATTTCGCCCGGCGCGCTGATGCCGGGCTGGTCGGGCATCACTGTGCCCTCGGTGGCATCGGTCAGCGCCACCCGGATGTCGGCATCCGCGTCATACACGCGGGTGATGCGCAGGTTCGCGCCCGTGCGGTTGATTTGCCGCAGGGCGTAATCGACGCTGACCGACAGTAAGAGCGGGATAAAGCGCCCGGTGTCGACCTCGGGCGGCAAGACGGCAAGGGTCAGCTCGGTCTTGGGCCAGCGGATCGGGTCTTGCTGGCAAGGCTCGCCGGGTGCGGCGCCGCACGTGGCCGCACGGAAGAAGTCGGCGTCGGACAGCAGACCTGCGACCTGCACGCCGTCCGAGGCATCAGCCTGCACCGCGAGCGCGCACAGGCCTGCGGCCAGACCGTGCCGCAAGCTCACAGCACCCGTCCTGCCACCGCGTCCAGCTTGGCCAGCAGATCGGGGTCGCGCAGGTGGGGGGCCGTCATGATGGCATGGTCCAGCGCGCGGTCGCAGCCTTGCGGGCAAGGCGGCTTTTCTGGGCCAAGGAGGGCAGGCAGGCGGGCGATGATCTCGCGCGCAAGGCCGGCGTTGCGGCCCATGATGGCCACCACCTGCGCCACGTCCACCGCGCCATGCTCGGGGTGCCAGCAGTCGAAATCGGTCACCATGGCGAGGCTGGCGTAGCACAGCTCGGCCTCGCGGGCGAGTTTGGCTTCGGGCAGACCGGTCATGCCGATCAGATCGGCGCCCCACTGCCGGTAGAGGCGGCTTTCGGCGAGGGTGGAAAACTGCGGACCTTCCATCGCGATATAGGTGCCCGCCTCATGCAGCCGCGCTCCGGCGGCACTGGCTGCGACACCGACCCGGGCCGAAAGCGGCGCGCAGGTCGGATGGGCAAAGCCTACATGCGCAACGCAGCCATTGCCGAAAAAAGACCCCTCGCGCGCGAAGGTGCGGTCGATATACTGGTCCACCAGCACGAAATCGCCCGGCACAAAGTCCTCGCGTAGCGACCCCACGGCGGAGACGGCCACCAGATCGGTGCAGCCCAGCCGCTTGAGCGCGTCAATATTGGCACGGTGATTCACTCCGGTGGGCGACAGAACATGGCCGCGCCCGTGCCGGGGCAGAAAGGCCATGGCAACACCGTCCAGCCGTCCGACCAGAACCTCGTCCGAAGGCTTGCCCCAAGGTGTCTTGACCTTGACCCAGGAGGCGCCTTCCAGCCCGTCGATTTGGTAGAGGCCAGAGCCGCCGATTATGCCGATCATCCTGTTCATTCCGGGCCTCACGCTTGGGGTCGGGCCGATCTTACGGCGGGGGGCGGGCAGAGGGAAGGGGCGGGCAGAGGGAAGGGTGGGCAGGGCGCCCGCCTGCGTCAGAACACCGCCGCAACGCCCGCCGCAGCGGTAGGGCGGGGTTAACCCCGCCCTACGGCAGACACCCAGGCGCAGGCGCAGATCCCCGCGCGTCGATCCCCCACCAGCGCAAGGTATGGGTCAGGTGGTCCCACAGGCTTTGCTGCACGGCCGTCATGTCGCGGGCCTCGAGCGCGGTGAGGATGGCCAGATGTTCGGTCATCGCGGGCACGATCCGATCGGTCAGAAAGGGCCGCTGGGTCTGGATCACCGCGATGCGGTTGCGGTTGTCGGCATAGAGGCGCGGCAGCAGCGGGCCATCCAGCCCGGTGGCCAGCAGATCGTGCAAGGACAGATCGGTTTCAATCGCGCGGCGCTGCACGGTGCTGCCGGGGGGCAAGGCCGCGGCCTCGTCCCGCAGCGCCTCATGCGCGCGGCGCAGCGCGGCGAGCGGCAGGGTTTCCCCGCGCGCAAGCAGCCCTTGCGCGCCGTGAATGTCGAGCATCGCGCGCAGTTCCATGCAATCGCGGGTGGTGGCGGCATCGGCGCGCATCACCATCAGCCCGCGCTTGGGCAGGATGCTGACCAAGGCGGCGGCCTCGGCGCGTTTGACCGCCTCACGCGTGGCGGCGAGCGGAAAGCCCAGTTGCGCCACCAAAAGCGGCATCGACAGGAACATGCCGCTGGCCAAGTGGCCTTGGCGCAGGTGATCCAGCAAGGCCTGATAGGCCTGTTCGGCCTGATCGGGCGGCGCGCTTGGCGCCCCCGCGCCGTTGCGGGGCGCCGGGCGGGCGCGGGACGGGGCGCGGTTGCGGGCCGGATTGTCTGCGGTTTCCATAAGCTCTTTCTTGCCGGGACGGTGTAGTGTGACTCTGGGACGTCACGTAACATGTTAGCATAAATGTCTTGAACCGGGCCGATGACAAGCCCTTTCTTGCGACCGGGCGACAAGATCCGGCGCGCGAGGGGAGACCCGGAGAGAGGCATGGCACATCAGCATCAGGAAGGGACGGGCCATGGCGGCGATCACGGAAGCAGAGGATTTTGCGGGCAACGAGGATGCGTTGCGCCCGACAGAGCCGCATGAAAAGACATGGGGCTGGTTCGCGGTGTTCAACGTCTGGGCCAATGATGTGCAATCGCTGTTCGGCTATACGCTGGTGGCGTCCTTGTTCATCGGCTATGGCGTCAGCGGCTGGACGGCCTTTGCCGCGCTGATCGCGGCAGGGCTGTTCGTGATGTTGATGGTGAACCTGTCGGGCGCGGCGGGGGAGAAATACGGCATTCCCTATCCGGTGTTCGCGCGCGCCAGCATGGGCACCGCCGGGGCCAAGCTGCCGGCGATTATGCGCGCCACGGTGGCGGTGTTCTGGTATGGGGTGCAGGTCTATTTCGCCTCGACCGCGCTGGCGCTGTTGATCCGTCTGGTGACCGGGGCCGAGGGCGGCAGCCTGTTTCTGGGCCTGTCGGGGATCGACTGGATGTCGTTCTTGATTGTCTGGGCCTTTCACATTGTCATTTTCTGGCGCGGCATGGGCTGGGTCGCGACATTCCTGAACATCGCGGGGCCGTTCGTTTATGCGGTGATGATCGGGCTGGTCGCGGTGTTGTGGGTGAAGTCGGACGGGCAGCTGTTGCACCATGCGGCGACGATCTTTGCCAATCCCGAAGGCACTTGGGGCACGGAAGTGGCGGGGTTCATCGCCATCGTGGGCACGATGATCGCCTATTTCGCCGCCGTGATGATCAATTTCAGTGACTTCTCGCGCTATGCCAGGAGCAAGGAGGCGATGGTGAAGGGCAATCTGGCGGGGTTGCCGCTGAACATGATCCTGTTCTCGGCGCTGGCCTTGCTGACCACGGCGGGTGCGGCGGCGGTTTATGGCGAGCAGATCATCAACCCGACCGAGATCGTCGAGCGCACCGACAGCGTGCTTTTGGGCGTGATCGCGGCGATCACCTTCTTTGCCGCCACGGTGGGCATCAATCTGGTGGCCAATTTCATTCCGGCGGTGAACGGGATCGCCAATCTTGCGCCCGGGCGGATCAGCTTTCGGCAGGCGGGCATCGTGACGTCTGGCTTTGCGCTGGTGATCGGCGGGCTGTGGACGGCGGTGATCAGCAACGTGGGCATCAGCGGGTTTGTGAACACGCTGGGGGCCACGCTGGCGCCGCTGTTCGGGATTTTGGTGGTGGATTACTACCTGATCCGCAAGCAGACGCTGAACCGCGACGCGCTCTATGACATGGAGCGGGGGCCATACCACTATCGCAACGGCTGGAACCACACGGCGCTGCTGGCCTTTGGCGTGGGGGCGGCGTTTTCGGTGGCGGCGGTCTGGGTGCCGGCGCTGGCGCAGCTGGAAGGCTATGCCTGGGTGATCGGCGCGGTGCTGGGGGGCGCGGTGTATTATCTGCGCAGCCCCGCGCAGCCGCAGGGCTGAGCACGGCGCAGAGCGAGAGGGCGCAGGGCGGGGGAGACCCCGCCCTTAGCGTTGGTCATCCGGGCGCAGATGTTCAAAGGTGTCGCGCACGATCGCATAGTCGCGGTAGCCCATGCGCGCGAGCGGCTGATAGCGGGCCGGGTCGAAGCGGCCGTCCACGAGGCAGTCCTCCTTGAGGTGAATGCCGGTGACTTCGCCAAGGATCAGGAAGTTGTTCTCGCCTTTGAGCGCAAGCACCTGCGTCACCTGACATTCCAGCGTGGCGGGGGCATCGGCCACGCGCGGGCAGGCGATCGTGGTGCAGGTGGCCTTGGCCACCCCGGCGGCGGCGAATTCATCGGTGCCGCGCGGCAGGGCGGCGGAAGTGGCGCTCATCTGCTCCAGCATTTGGGCCGCGACGATGTTGACGGCGAAGACGCCCGTGTCTTGCAGATTGGCGAGGCTGTCCTTGGCGCCGGTGGAGGCGAACATCACCTGCGGCGGCACATAGGCCACGGCGTTGAAGAAGGAATAGGGGGCGAGATTGTCGCCTTGCGGCCCGGTGGTGGAGATCCAGCCTATGGGGCGCGGGGTGACGAGGGCGTTGAACGGGTTGTGGGGCAGACCGTGTCCGTCTTGGGGTCTGTAGAACATGGGCGTGCTCCTGTCGGGCGGGGGGAATGGGGATTTGAACCTGACATAATCGCATGTTACGGGCGCGTGCCACAGGGAAGTGCGGGGAATCGCCGGTGCTTGGCCGCGGCGGTGGCAGGCGGGATCGAGGGCAGGAGGCGCGCGTGGTCTACAGGCTTGAAGAAGAGACCGAAGACGATTGGTGGGAGGTCGAGGCGCTGTATGACCTGTGCTTTGCCCCCGGTCGCACGGCGCTGTCGTCCTACCGCCTGCGCGAAGGCGTGCCGACGGTGGCGGCGCTGTGCCTGACCTTGCGCGACGAGACCGGGGCGCTGGCGGCGGTGATCCGCTATTGGCCCGCGCTGGTGGGGGGGCAGGATGTGCTGCTTCTGGGGCCGATCGCGGTGCACCCGACGCGGCAGGGTGAAGGCTTGGGCGGGCTTTTGATGAACGAAAGTCTGGCCGAAGCGCGGCGGCTGGGCTGGGAGCGGGTGCTTCTGGTGGGGGATGCGCCCTATTACGGGCGCTTTGGCTTTCGCAAGCTGGAGGGGGTGGAAATGCCGCCGCCCACCAACCCCGAGCGGGTCTTGGGGCTGGCGCTCAAGGCCGGGGCTTGGGACGGGGTGACGGGGGCTGTCACCAAGGCGACCTGAGGCGCGAAAATCGGGCGGCGCGCAGGGATTGCGCGGCGGCCAAAGGCCCCCATATCAAAGGGCATGGACCCTTTGTCACGCGATCATATCCTTCTTGTGTTGCCGGGCGATGCCTTGCCCGAAATCCGCGATCTGGCGGCGCGGCACCGCCGTGCCAATGGGCCGGTGATTTCGCTGGTGAACCGTTTGGGCGGGCGGCTGGAGCAGCAGCTGGCGCTGGTGCCCGAGGCCTATCGCAGCCAGATCGAGCGGGGGGTGGCGCAGGCTCTGTCGGCGGCGATGGCGGTGGCCGGGCAAGGCGACCGCCTGCCCGATACCGGGACGCGCGGCCCTTTGGTGGCTGCGATGGCCGCCGGGGCGGCGGGCGGCGCGGGCGGGGTGCCCACCGCGCTGGCGGAATTGCCGGTGACGGTGACGCTGATCCTGCATGCGATCCGGCAGGCGGCGCGGGCCGAAGGCTTTGACCCCGAGGACCCGGGCGTGCGGGCCGAATGCATCAAGGTTTTTGGCGCGGGCAGTCCGCTGGCCGAGGATGACGGGATCAACACCAGTTTCGTCTCGGCCCGGCTGACCTTGACCGGGCCTGCGGTGCAAAAGGTGATTGCCACCGTGGCCCCGAAACTGGCCGCCACCTTGGGCCAGAAGCTCGCGGCGCAGGCGGTGCCGGTGATCGGCGCGGTGACGGGGGCGGCGCTGAACGCGGCGTTCCTGAGCTATTTCACCGAAGTGGCCCGCATCCGCTTTGCGCTGTTGCGGCTGTCGCAGATCCACGGGGCCGAGGCGGTGCTGGCCGAGTTCCGCACCGCGGTGGAGGCCCCGCGCCTGCGCAAGGGCGGTTGAGCGGCTAACTTTTGCGTGACCCGCCGCTTCCTTGGGCTGAACCGGCGGGATCTGGAGGAGCGGCTGCGCCGCGTTGAATGTGAGCGGGCGTCTGGCCTGCGGCCAACCCGCCCGCGGCGTTGCCTCCGGCGGGGATATTTTTGAACAGGAGAGACGTTCGAACAAGAGAGACGGCGGGGGCGTGGCGGCTTGGGCAATGCCGTGCCGCGTCAGGCGGGTTGGGTGGCGAGCCAGTCCATCAGGGCGGGGCGTGCGCTCATGTCGCCGCGGGCGCGGGCCGCGCTGATCACGGCGCGGGCCTCGGCCAGATTGACGCGGCGCAGCAGGGATTTGACCGGACCGATCGAGGCCGGGCGCATCGAGAGGCTGCGCAGCCCCAAGGCGGCCAAGGCCAGCGCCTCGACCGGGCGGCCCGCATCCTCGCCACAAAAGGAGAGGGGCGTGCCGGTTTCGGCGCAGCGCCCGACGATCTGTTCGATGAAGCCCAAGAAGGACAGGTTGAGCATGTCATAGCGGCGGCGCACCCGTTCATTCTCGCGGTCGGCGGCGAAGAAGAACTGCTTGAGATCATTGCCGCCGATGGAGACGAAATCCGTCAGCTCGAAAAAGGTGCGTGGCGCGAAGGCGAGGCTGGGGGTTTCCAGCATGGCGCCGATTTCAAGGGTGGCGGGGACCACATGGCCGAGCGAGCGTTCGCGGTGCACCTCTCGCAGGACATGGGCGCGCGCCTGTTGAAATTCGGCCAGTTCGGTGACGAAGGGGAACATCAGGGTCAGCGGGCGGCCATTGGCGGCGCGCAACAGCGCCTGAATCTGCATGCGCAGCACGCCCGGTTTGTCGAGGCCAACCCGGATCGCGCGCCAGCCCATGGCGGGGTTCGGCTCGTCATTGGGTTTCATATAGGGCAGCACCTTGTCGGAGCCGATGTCGAGGGTGCGAAAGGCCACGCGCTTGCCTTTGGCGGCATCCATCACCCGGGCGTAGAGCCCTGCGAGTTCGGCCCGGCGTGGCATCTTGTTGCGCACGAGGAATTGCAACTCGGTGCGGAAGAGGCCGACGCCATCGGCCCCGGAGCCTTCGAGGCTGGGCAGATCGGCCATCAGGCCCGCGTTCATATGCAGCGCGATGGTGGTGCCGCAGGCGGTGGTGGCGGGCAGATCGCGCAGCGAGGCATAGCGCACCTGCGCTTCGGCCTGCATGGCGATCTTGTCGCGGAAGGCGCGGGCCACCGCCTCTTCGGGGCGCAGATGGGCGATGCCCTGATCGCCATCGACAAGAATATGGTCGCCGTTGAGCGCCTCGGCGGTGATGCGGCGGGCGTGAATCACCAGCGGGATCGTCAGCGCCCGGGCAACGATGGCGGCATGGCTGCCGACCGAGCCTTCTTCCAGCACCACGCCGCGCAGCTTGCGCCCGTATTCCAGCAGCTCGCCCGGGCCGATGTTGCGCGCGACCAGCACCGGGTTTTCCGGCATCTCGGCCCCGGTGTCGGCGCCTTGGCCGGTGAGGATGCGCAGCAGGCGGTTCGACAGATCGTCGAGATCGTTCAGCCTTTCGCGCAGGTAGGCATCGGGCACCTGTTCCAGCCGGGCACGGGCGGCGGATTGTTCCTTTTCCACCGCCGCCTCGGCCGACAGGCCGTTCTGGATGTCGGCCTCCATCCGGCGCAGCCAGCCGCGCGAATTGGCGAACATCCGGTAGGCTTCCAGCACCTGCCGCTGTTCCTTGTCGAGGCTTTCGGCCGAGAGCAGATCATCGACCGAGATTCGCAGCTGCCCCACCGCATCGCGCAAACGGTCGATCTCGGCCACCGGATCATCCGCGACCGGGTTGGTGACGACGACGCGCGGTTCGTGCAGCCAGACATGGCCTTCGGCGGCGCCTTCCTGCCCGGTGGCGCCCCGGAACATCACCGGCTGGCGGTGCAGCGCGCGCATCCCGTCTTCGTCGCCGGTGAAGGCGCCCAGTTCGGTCATCTCGGCCAGCACCATGGCGACCACTTCCAGCGCATAGATCTCGTCATCCGAGAATTGCCGGGCGGTGCGGGACTGCACCACGAGCACGCCGAGCTTTTCGCCCACGCGCTGAATCGGCACGCCGAGGAAGCTGGAATAGATCTCCTCGCCGGTTTCGGGCATGTAGCGAAAGCCCTTTTCGGCGGGGGCATCGGCGGTGTTGACGGGGGTGTTGGTGCGGGCGACGCGGCCCACGAGGCCTTCGCCCAGCTTCATCCGGGTCTGGTGGACGGATTCGGCCTTGAGCCCTTCGGTGGCACACAGCTCAAGCGTTTCGGCGTCGCGGAACAGGTAGATCGAGCAGACTTCGGTGCGCATCGAATCGGCGATCAGATGGGTGATCTGGTCCAGCCGCTCTTGCCCTTTGGCCTGCGCGCCCAAGACGTCGCGCAGGCGGCGCAAGAGTTTGCGGCTGTCACTATCCGACCGTTCTGGCATTCTGGGGCACCCTTTGACTTGCCCCCTCTATAGGCGAGGCCCTGCTGAAAGGGGAGGGGGGAAAGTCGCCGCGCCGCGGCATCACGGCACAGTTGGGCGGCTTTTGCCTGAAAAGGCGGCAGACACCGGGGGCGCGGAAAGACGAACCGCCGGAAAGCGGCGGCTTTCCGGCGGGGATCTCGGGCTTTGGCCGGTCTGGGGCCTGCCTCAGGCCTTGTCCAGCTCGAAGCTGTCGTGCAGCGCCTGCACCGCGAGTTCCATGTAACGGCGGTCGATCAGCACCGAGATCTTGATCTCGGAGGTGGCGATGACCTTGATGTTGATGTTCTCGGCGGCCAGCGCCTTGAACATGCGGGCGGCGACGCCCACCTGGCTGCGCATGCCGATGCCCACGACCGAGACCTTGGCCACATCGGTGTCGGCGATCAGCTCGTCATAATTGATGAGCCCGGCGGCGCGGGCATCTTCCATCGCCTTTTGCGCGCGCGCGACCTGATTGGTCGGCACCGAAAAGGTCATGTCGGTGACGGCGCCGCTGTGGTTGCCGTAGTTCTTTTCAGAGATGTTCTGGACGATCATGTCCACATTCACGCCCGCATCGGCCAGAGGGCCGAAGATGGCGCTGGCCACGCCGGGGCGGTCCTCGACGGTGACAAGTGTCATTTTCGCTTCGTCGCGGCTGTAGGCCACACCAGAGACGACTTTCGATTCCATGATTTCATCCTCGTCGCAGACCAGGGTTCCAGAGTTTTCATCCGTATCCTCGAAGGAGGACAGGACACGCAGCCGCACCTTGTAACGCATTGCCAGCTCGACCGAGCGGGTTTGCAGGACCTTGGCGCCGAGGGAGGCGAGTTCCAGCATTTCCTCGAAGGCGATCTTGTCGAGCTTGCGCGCCTTGGACGAGATCCGCGGGTCGGTGGTGTAGACGCCGTCGACATCGGTGTAGATGTCGCAGCGTTCGGCGCCGAAGGCGGCGGCAAAGGCGACGGCGGTGGTGTCGGAGCCGCCCCGGCCCAAGGTGGTGACGCGGCCTTCGGCTGAGAGGCCCTGAAAGCCCGCCACCACGGCAACCTTGAAGCCTTCGGCGAATTTCGCATCGATATTGGCGCGCGGAATGTCGATGAAGCGGGCCGAACCATGCGCCGAGGTGGTGTTGATCGGCACCTGCCAGCCCTGCCAGCTGCGCGCGGGGATGCCCATTTCCTGCAAGCGCAGCGCCATCAGCCCGGCGGTGACATTCTCGCCGCTGGCGACCACGGCATCATATTCGCGCGCATCATACAGCTTGGACGTGCCTTCGACATAGCCGACCAGCCGGTTGGTTTCGCCCGACATGGCGCTGACGATGACGATCACGTCATAGCCACGGGCCACCTCGGCCTGCACCTTTTTCGCGGCATTCTCGATCCGCGCGAGGTCGGCCACCGAGGTGCCGCCGAATTTCATCACCAGAAGCGGCATGGATGCATCCTCCCCACGGCCACCAAAACAATCGGGCGTGTCATATGCGGGGGCGGGGGGCGGCGCAAGCCCCGATGGCATGCACAACCGCCCCATGGCTGCGCCTGTGGCCGGCGGTGCACGGGGGGCTGTCTGCCCCCCGGCGGGACGGTGTCCCGCTCCCCCCGAGGATATTTGGAAACAGATGAACAGAAAGAAGCACGCCCTTGGCGTTCATCTGTTCCTAAATATCCCCGCCGGAGGCTCCCGCAGGTGTGGCCGGGTGCGGCTTTGGCAGGTTAAAGCGCCCGCCACCCGATGTCGCGGCGGCAGAACCCTTCGGGCCAATCGATGGCATCGACCAGCGCATAGGCGCGGGCCTGAGCCTCGGCCAGCGTGGCGCCGCGGGCGGTGGCGTTGAGGACACGGCCGCCGTTCGAGAGGATCTGCCCGTCCTGCGCGCGGGTTCCGGCGTGAAAGACCATGTCCGCACTGGTTTCGGGCAAGGCCTCCAGCCCGTGGATCACGCTGCCCTTGGCATAGGCGCCCGGATAGCCTTGCGCGGCCATCACCACGGTCAGCGCGTGATCTTCGGCCCAGTGCACGCGGGCGCTGTCGAGCCGGCCTTCGGCGCAGGCGAGCAGCAGATCGAGCGCCTGCCCTCCCAGCCGCATCATCAGCACCTGCGTTTCCGGATCGCCAAAGCGGGCGTTGTATTCCACCAGCCGGCATTGGCCGTTCTCGATCATCAGCCCGGCGTAGAGCACGCCCTGATAGGGGGTGCCGCGCCGCGCCATTTCGGCGATGCTGGGGCGGATGATCTGTGCCATCGCCTGATCTTGCAAGGCGGGGGTCAGCACCGGAGCGGGGGAATAGGCGCCCATGCCACCGGTGTTGGGGCCGGTGTCGCCCGCCCCCACCCGCTTGTGGTCTTGCGCGGTGCCGATCGGCAGGGCGTTGACGCCATCGGTGAGCACGAAGAAGCTGGCTTCTTCGCCGGTCATGAACTCTTCGATCACCACCTCGGCCCCGGCCTCGCCGAATTCGCCGCCGAACATGTCGTCGATGGCGGCCAGTGCCTCGTCCAGCGTCATCGCCACGATCACGCCTTTGCCCGCCGCAAGCCCGTCGGCCTTGACCACGATGGGCGCGCCTTGCGCCTTGACATAGGCGCGGGCGGCGGCGGCATCGGCAAAGCGGGCATAGGCGGCGGTGGGGGCGCCGCAGGCATCGCAAAGCTCTTTGGTGAAGGCCTTGGAGGCCTCGAGCCGGGCGGCGGCGGCGCTCGGCCCGAAGGTCAGGAGTCCGGCTGCGCGGGTGGCATCGGCGACACCGGCGGCCAAGGGCGCCTCGGGGCCGATGATGACGAAGTCGATCGCATTCTCGGCGCAGAAGGCGACCACGGCGGCGCCGTCCAGAATGTCGATCTCGGCGCAGTCGGCCAGCTGTGCGATGCCCGCATTGCCGGGCGCCACGATCAGCCGGTCGGTCTTGGGGTTCTGCTTGACCGCCCACGCCAGCGCATGTTCGCGCCCGCCCGAGCCGAGAATGAGGATGTTCATGGGTGCGCCCCCTTGGCCTTCGGTTGCAGGCGTCATAAGGTCAGCCCGCAAGGGAGGCAAGCGCCATGGACCTGTTTGAAGACGCCCCGGCCCCGGTCGGCAACAGCCCCGAATACAGCGTTTCCGAACTGTCGGGGGCGGTCAAACGGGTGATCGAAGGCGAATTCGGCCTTGTCCGCGTGCGCGGCGAGGTGGGGCGGGTGTCGCGCCCGGCCTCGGGTCATCTGTATTTCGACCTCAAGGATGACCGCGCGGTGATCGCGGCGATTTCGTGGAAAGGGCAGGTGGCGCGGATGCAGGTGCGCCCCGAGGAAGGGATGGAGGTGATCGCCACCGGGCGGATGACCACCTTTCCCGGCCAGTCGAAATATCAGCTGATCGTCGAGGATGTGGCGCCAGCGGGCGCGGGCGCCTTGATGGCGATGCTGGAAAAGCGCCGGGCGGCCTTGCAGGCCGAGGGGCTGTTCGATGCCGCGCGCAAGCGGCCCTTGCCCTATCTGCCCGCGGTGATCGGCGTGGTGACCTCGCCTTCGGGCGCGGTGATCCGCGACATCCTGCACCGCTTGCGCGACCGCTTTCCGCGCCGGGTGCTGATCTGGCCGGTGGCGGTGCAAGGGCAGGCCTGCGCGGCCGAGGTGGCGGCGGCGATCCGTGGCTTCAATGCCATTGCCCCCGGCGGGCCGGTGCCGCGCCCGGATGTGCTGATCGTGGCGCGTGGCGGCGGCAGTCTTGAGGATCTGTGGGGCTTCAACGAGGAAATCGTGGTGCGCGCGGCAGCCGAGTCGCGCATTCCGCTGATCTCGGCGGTGGGGCATGAGACGGACACCACGCTGATCGACTTTGCGTCCGACCGCCGCGCGCCCACGCCCACGGCGGCGGCCGAGATGGCGGTGCCGGTGCGGCTGGAACTGATGGCCGCGGTCGATGCCTTGGGCGCGCGGCTCAGCCGGGCGCTGGCGCAAGGGGTGGCGCAGCGCGGCCAAAGGCTGCGCGATGTGGCGCGCGCGCTGCCCCGGCCGGACACCCTGCTCGCGGGGCCGGCACAGCGGCTGGATGCCGCGACGGGGCGGCTGTCGGGGGCGCTGTCGCTCGCGGTCAGCCGCAAGCGTGGCAGCTATGAACGACAGGCCGGGCGGCTGTCACCCCTGGCGCTGCAAGGGCTGATCGCGCGGCGGCGCGAGGCGGTGGCGCGGCGGGCCGAGGCGCTGGAGGCCCGGCTGTCGCGCCGGCGCGACCTCTGGCACGGGCAGCTCGACAAATGGGCCTCACGCCTTGCGCCTTCGCTGGCGCGGCTGATCGCGCAGGCGGGGGGCAAGATCACCGAGCAGCGCCGCCTGCTCGACAGCGCCTCCGCCCGGCTGGATGCCGCACCCGCGCAAAGACTGCGCGATCTGGCCCGGCGCCTCGAGGCTTTGGACCGCACCCGCCTGACGCTGGGCTACGATCAGACCTTGCAGCGCGGCTATGCGGTCGTCCGCGCCGATGGGGCCGTGGTCACCACCCGCGCCGCCGCCGAAACGGCGCATGTGCTGGAGGTGGAGTTTCAGGATGGCCGCCTGACGCTCGGCGCCCGCCCCGCCGCGCGCAAAGGCGGGGGCAAGCCGCCCGAGCAAGGCTCGCTGTTTTGACCGGCGCGCAGCTGCGAGCGCAAGCCAGTCAAGCGTGGCAAGCCGCAGAGCGTTCCTTGCCACTGGCGCACCCGGTTGCCCTGTCGGACGCTCCGCGGGGAGTATTTCAGAAAGGTGCAAACATGAGAGCGCCGCGCTGATTTGCACCTTTCTGAAATACTCCCGCCGGAGGCGTCCTGCCCGCCCCGCCGGGTGCTGCGGTGCAAGGCCGTTCAGACGCCCACATCCGGCCCGGCGCAAGCCAGAGGGTCAGGGGATTGTGCGACTTCCGACAGTTCCGCGCCTGCGCCGTCGCCGCTGAAAAGGCCAGTGAGCCGCCCGTCCTGCCGCCAGAAGGACCAGCATTGCGGGGTCGGGTTGTAGGTATAGGTGAAGCAGATCTTCCCGGCCTCTTCATACCAGGTGCCATCGCGGCAAACGTCGCCCTTGAAGGCCCAGCGGACCTTGCGGCCGGGCAAGTATTGCTCGGCCCCGTACACCTGGCCGAACTGGCTGAAGGTAAGGGTCTTGCCGGTGGTATAGGCTTCAAACTCGGCACCGGTCAGGGGCACCGGCGGCTCGGCCGCGGCGAGGGGCAGAGGGAGCAGCATCAGGCTGAAGGCGAGCGTGCGGGCAAAAGAACGGGTGGGGGAACGGGCGGGGGGGCGCATGCGGCGATCTCCGATCACGAATGCGCGAAGCGTCGCATGGCGGGCGGGTTCGCGCCAGTGGCCCTGCGCGTCACTGAGCGGGATCTTGCCCGGCTGCGCTTTGCCAGCGTTGCAGATGCGGGCGCATGCGGCGGTGCCAGAGCCGCGGAACCAGCGCCAGCGTGCAGGCCAGCGGCAGCGGCCAAGGCAGCAGGGGCGCCTCTGGCGCCAGGCGCAGCGCAGGGTAGGCGCGCCCGGGATGGGTGTGGTGGTCGGAATGCCGCGGCGCGTTCAGCATCAGCGCCGAAGACAGCCAATGCGGCGCGTTCCACGCATGGCGCGCCCCCACCGGCTCGAAGCGGCCATCGGGCAGGCGCGCGCGCAGCAGCCCGTAATGCTGCACATAATCGCCCAGCAGCTGCTGCATCTGCGCATGGGCCGCAAGCCCGAGCCAGACCAAGAGCCCCAGCCCGCCGCCGATCAGCCCGGCCAGAGCAAGGCTGGCCGCGGCAATCCCCAGATACCATGCATAGGGATGCACCCCCTCGCGCCCCGGCGCCCGCGCGCGTCGGATGTCTTCCGCCGCTTTGCCGGCCCGGAACCCGCCGACCGAGGCCCGCGCGGCAAAGCGCCAGAAGCCTTCGCCCGCCCGTGCCGTGTAAGGATCGTCTGGCGTCGCCACCGCCACATGATGCACCAGCCGATGGGCCGAGGCGTGGTGGCCCAAAAGCAAGACACCATAGGTCAGCACCCCCAGCCGATAGAGCCCGCGGCCGGGGCGGTGGATGAGCTCATGGGCCGCCGGGTGCCCGACCTGACCCAGAAAGGCCCCGGTGGCGAGCACAAGAAGGAGCTTTTCGCCAAGGCTCAGAGACCCGGACACGACGCCCAGCACCGTCAGCGGCATCAGCCCCAGCACCGACAGGGCCACCGCCACCAGAAGGGCATCGGCACCGGGAAACTCGGCGTCCTCGCGGGCAGTGCCGCCCAGCGACGGCAGCAGCTGATCCAGCAGCACCACCAGACCCCCGGTGTAAAACACCGCCGCCCAGAGCCAAACGCCCCCCGCCCACAGGCCCATAAGGAGGAGCGCCACCGGCGACAGCGTGGCAAGGGCAAAGACCGTCATGGGCAAGGCAGCAGGCATCATGCGGGCAGCTTATCAGGGATTCGGGGCCTTTCCAGGGCAAGGCGCGACTTGCCCAGCCGCCGCTTTCCGGGCGGGAAATGTCCGCACCGCCTTCCCTCAGCCGGATTTTGCGCTTAGGTGAAGGAAACGTCCGCCATCAGACCGGGGCCCCGATGTCATTCTTCAAGAAGCTGCGCGACAAGATGTTCCGCTCGTCGGACAAGATCGGCGAAGGCCTCGACGCGCTGGTCGCCGATGCGCCGCCCGAACCCGCGAATGAGGGGGGGCTGGCGCCCGCGACGCAGACCCCGCCCGCGGCAAAGCCGCAGAATGCAAACACCGCGGCAAAGCCGCCAACAAACACCGCAGCCCCGCCGCAGACCGCCCCCGCGCCGGCCGAGGCGGGCAAGCCGGGCCTCTTGGGCCGTCTGTTCGGTCCCGCCGAAGCCGATGCCCCCCGGCGCGAGCTGGACGATGCCATGCTGGAAAGCCTGGAAGACGTGCTGATTCAGGCGGATATGGGCGTCGACACCGCGCTTCGGGTCAGCGCCAATATCGCCGAAGGGCGCTACGGAAAACGCATCTCGGCCTCTGAACTGCGCCGCGCCCTTGCCGATGAGGTGACGCGCATCATGACCCCGGTGGCGCGGCCCTTGCCGCTCTATCCCAACCGGCCACAGGTGGTGCTGGTGGTGGGGGTCAATGGCTCGGGCAAGACCACGACGATCGGCAAGCTGGCCAGCCAGTTCAAGGCCGCCGGCAAATCAGTGGTGATCGCGGCAGGCGATACCTTCCGCGCGGCGGCGGTGGAACAGCTGCAGGTCTGGGGCCAGCGCGCCGGGGTGCCGGTGCTCACCGCGCCCGAAGGGGCCGATCCCGCCAGCCTTGCCTTCGACGCCTTCACCAAGGCGCGGGCCGAAGGCGCCGACCTCTTGATGATCGACACCGCAGGCCGCCTGCAAAACCGCGCCGATCTGATGGAGGAACTGGCCAAGATCGTGCGCACCTTGCGCAAGATCGACCCCAGCGCGCCGCACAACACGCTTCTGGTGCTGGATGCCACCACCGGCCAGAACGCCGTGGCGCAGGTCGAGATTTTCCGCAAGATCGCCGATGTCTCGGGCCTCGTGATGACCAAGCTCGACGGCACCGCCAAGGGCGGCGTGCTGGTCAGCCTCGCGGACAAGTTCGGCCTGCCGATCCATGCCATCGGTGTGGGCGAACAGATCGACGACCTTGCCCCGTTCGACCCCGAGGATTTCGCCCGCGCGCTGGTCGGGCTCGACGCCTGACCTCGTTCATCTGTTCATAAATATCCTGGGGGTCCGGGGGCAAAGCCCCCGGGGGTCCAGCAAGGACGACGTTCTTCATGACCGATTGGCTCATCTCACTGGAAGGCACGCCCGAAGGGCTGCGGCTGGCACTGATGCTTGCGCTCACCTCGGCCTTTGCCCATGCGGTGTTCGGCGCGCTGCAAAAGGGGCGGCATGATCCTTGGGTCACGCGCGGCTCGATCGATCTGTGGATCGCGATCTTCGCGGCTCCCGTGGCGCTGTTCCTCGTGCCCTGGCCGCAGGGCTTTGAGTGGCTGGTGCTCTTGGGCGCCTTGGGCATCCATTTCGCCTACAAGCTGACCATGGCGCTGGCCTATGAGCGCGCGGCCTTTACCGTGGTCTATCCGGTGGTGCGCGGCACCGGGCCGCTGGCGACGCTGGCCTTTGCCGCGCTTTTTCTGGGCGAAGGATATGGCGCGCTGCAATGGCTGGGCGTGGCGATCCTGTCGGGGGCGATTCTGGCACTGGCGGCGCTGAACCTGCGCGGCGGGGTGGTGGCGCGGGCGGCCTTGCGCGCGGGTCTGGCCTGGGCCTTTGCCGGGGGGCTGCTGGTGGCGGTCTACACCACCTATGACGCCTGGGGCATCCGGCTGACGCCCGACCCTTTCACCTTCCTTGCGTGGTTTTTCCTGATCACCGCCATCGACTTTCCGCTGCTGGTGGCCTACCGCCAGTGGCGCGGGATCGGCGCGCCCTTGCCGCCGGCGGGGCCTTTGGTCATGCGCGGCATCCTTGGCGCCTTGGTGGCCTTTGTCAGCTTTGGCGGTGTGATGCTGGCCACGCGTCTGGGCAAGGTGGGCGAGGTCGCGGCCTTGCGCGAAACCTCGACCGTTTTCGCCGCCGTGATCGGCTGGGCGGTCTTGGGCGAAAAGGTGGGGCTTGTCCGCGCGCTGTTGATGGCGGCAGTGGCGGGCGGCGCGATCATGGTGCAGGCTGGATAGGCGGCAGAAGGACAAACGGACAATGGCAGAGCGCAAGATCAACGGCGTGGTGAAGCAGGTGCTGGAACTGGGGCCGACGGTGGCTTTCTTCCTGATCTATCTGCGGATCAAGGACGACACCTTCACGTTTCGCGGCACCGAGTATTCGGGCTTCATCGTGGCGGCGCTGGTGTTCATCCCGATCCTGCTGCTCGCGATGGGCATTCTTTGGGCGCTGACGCGCAAGATCAGCCGGATGCAGGTGTTCACCGCCTTCATGGTGATCTTCTTCGGCGGGCTGACCGCCTGGTTCAACGACGAGCGCTTTTTCAAGATGAAGACGAGCATCGTCTATGCCTGCCTTGCGGCGCTTTTGGGGATCGGGCTGTTGCGCGGGCAAAGCTGGCTGGAATATGTGCTGGCCGAGGCGCTGCCGATGCGGCGCGAAGGCTGGATGATCCTGACGCGGCGGTTGTGCCTGATGTTCGTGGCGCTGGCGGTGGCCAATGAGATCATCTGGCGCACGATGTCGACCGAGACTTGGGTGAAGCTCGAGACCTTCGGGATGCCTCTGGCGCTGATGCTGTTTCTTTGGGCGCAGATCTATGCCTTGCAGCGCTTTCTGATCGAGCCCGAGGAGACGGGCAAGCGCAAGGACTAGGGAGACATCTTGCAAGGGCGCGCCGGTGGCGGGCTGCGGGAGCGCTCCGCGCGGGAGTATTTCAGAAAGGTGCAAGCGGCAGCGGGCGCGCGGGCCTTGCGGCGCGGATCTTGGCGGGCAGGGTGGGCGCAAGGGCGTTGACCCTGCGGCGGCAAAAGCGTATGCGCGGGGCGTGGTGCTTTGTTACCGGATTGCGGGCCACGTTAAACATTCCGCTAAAAGGTCTTGGGGGTGGGCCCCGAAACCTTTGCCGGTTTCGGGGTTTTCTTTTTGCCGAAAGGTGACGGCATGTCTGAGACTTGGAACACGCGCACGAAACTGGTGCATGAGGGCACGCGGCGCAGCCAATATGGCGAGATGGCCGAGGCGATCTTTCTGACGCAAGGCTTTGTCTATCCGACCGCCGAGGCGGCGGAGCAGCGCTTTGTGCAGGCGGGGGCGGATGAGTTCATCTATGCCCGCTATGGCAACCCGACCACCCGCATGTTCGAAGAGCGCATCGCGGCGCTGGAAGGCACCGAGGATGCCTTTGCCACCGCCAGCGGCATGGCGGCGGTGTCGGGGGCGCTGACCTCGATGCTGCGGGCGGGCGATCATGTGGTGTCGAGCCGGGCCTTGTTCGGATCATGCCTTTACATCCTGGAAGAGGTGCTGACGCGCTATGGCGTGAAGGTGACCTTTGTGGACGGGGCCGATCTGGACCAATGGCGCGCCGCCGTCACGCCGGGCACCAAGGCGGTGTTCTTTGAATCGATGTCGAACCCGACGCTGGAATTGGTGGACATTGCCGCCGTGGCCGAGATCGCCCATGCGGTGGGGGCTTTGGTGGTCGTGGACAATGTGTTTGCCACCCCGATTTTCTCGCGCGCGGTGGACCAAGGCGCCGATGTCATCGTCTATTCCACCACCAAGCACATCGACGGGCAGGGGCGCGCGCTGGGCGGTGTGGTTTGTGGCACCACCGCGTTCATCCGCAAGGTGCTGGAGCCTTACATGAAGCACACGGGCGGCAGCATGTCGCCCTTCACCGCCTGGATGCATCTGAACGGCATGGCGACGCTGGATCTGCGCTGCCGGGCGATGGCGGAAGCGGCGCTGAAGATCGCGCAGGCGCTGGAGGGGCATGAAAAGCTGGGCCGGGTGATCTATCCTGGGCTGGCCAGTCATCCGCAGCATGATCTGGCCGTGGCGCAAATGGGCTCGGGCGGCACCTTGGTGACCTTTGACATCGCGGCGGGCAAGGAGGCGGCGTTCCGCTTCCTGAACGCTTTGGAGATTGCCAAGATTTCCAACAATCTGGGCGATGCCAAGACCATTGCGACGCATCCCGCCACCACCACCCATCAGCGCTTGCCGCAAGACCAGAAAGACGCGCTTGGCATCACGCCGGGGCTGATCCGGCTGTCGGTGGGGCTGGAAGATGCGGGCGATCTGATCGCGGATCTCCGCGCTGCGCTGGCGCAGGCCTGAAGGCGGTGCGGACGCCGCTTGCTGGCTTGTGTGCTGCCAAGCGGTGCTTATATTCCATGGGGCGGCGGGCAGGGGCCAGAAATTCTTCTTGCCCGGCGCCCGCCCACTGATCCGATCGCGGACGCTTTGCGTATACCTGTTGACATTGACGGCATGGGCAGCGGCCCGGCCCGAACCGGAAGGACCCAGCCCATGAACATTCACACCCCCGAGATCGACCGCAAGCCGAGCCGTGACGAGGCGGAGGCCGCGCTGGCGCTGTTGCAGAAATGGGCGCGCCATTCATCGGATGACGAGATTGCCACGCTGGAGCCGGGGGTGGGCTATCTGCTGCCGGGGCAGTTCGCACCGGCGCTGAGCCGCGCCTATCCGCAGAATTTCGCGGTGACCCCGGCCTATAAGGACAGCCTGCCCGATTTGCAGAACGGGCCATCCAGCCTGATCCGGGGCGAGCGGCAGCGCATTCAGCATGTGGGGATTTCCAATTTCCGCCTGCCGATCCGCTATCAGACCCGCGACGCCGCGCCTGTGATGCTGGAAACCAGCGTCACCGGCACCGTCAGCCTTGAGGCCGAAAAGAAGGGCATCAACATGAGCCGCATCATGCGGTCTTTCTATGCCCATGCGGAACGCACCTTTGGCTTTTCGGTGATCGAGGCCGCGCTTGACGATTACAAGGCCGATCTGGGCAGCTTTGATGCCCGCATCCAGATGCGCTTTTCCTATCCGATGCAGGTGCCGTCGCTGCGCTCGGGCCTTGCGGGCTGGCAATATTACGAGGTGGCCTTCGAGCTGGTGGAAACCGCCGGGCTGCGCAAGAAAATCGTGCATCTGGATTACGTTTATTCCAGCACCTGCCCGTGCAGCCTTGAGCTTTCGGAACATGCGCGCAACACGCGCGGCCAGTTGGCCACGCCGCATTCGCAGCGTTCGGTCGCGCGGCTGTCGGTCGAGGTGCTGGACGCTGCGCTGACGGTGGAAGATCTGGTCGAGATCGCCCGTGCCGGGGTGGTCACCGAGACGCAGGTGATGGTGAAGCGCGAAGACGAACAGGCCTTTGCCGAGCTGAACGCCGCCAATCCGATCTTTGTGGAAGATGCCGCGCGGCTGTTCTGCGCGGTGTTGAAGCGCGACCCGCGGATCGGCGATTTCCGGGTGCTGGCCAGCCATCAGGAAAGCCTGCACAGCCATGATGCGGTGAGCCTGCTGACCGAAGGACCGACCTTCGCGCAAGACAGCCTTGACCCGCGCCTGTTCCAGTCGCTGTTCCACATCGGCTGAGCGTGGTTTGCCGTGATCCGGGCCGTCATGGCCCGGATTGACGCCTGTGGAGCGCAGGCGTAGAAGCGCCGATACCATGGTCGACGTCCGGCCCCTTGTTTATGTGATCGGTGCGCTGCTGATCTTTCTGGCCTGCATGATGCTGGCACCGGCCTTGATTGATTTTCGCTCAGGCTCTTCGAATGCCCGCGATTTTCTGGAATCCGCGCTGATCACGGGCGGCATCGGGCTTGGCCTGCGGATCGCCACCGCCAATGCCAATCTGACGCGGCTGGACCGGCGGCAGGCCTATCTGCTGACGGTGATGGTCTGGACGGGCTTGCCGCTGTTCGCCTGCCTGCCCTTCGTGCTGGGGGCGCCCGGACTTGGCTTTACAGATGCCTATTTCGAGGCGGTCTCGGGACTGACCACCACCGGGGCCACGGTGATCGTGGGGCTGGACCGCTTGCCCGATGGCATGAACCTTTGGCGCGGGCTGCTGAACTGGATCGGCGGGCTGGGGATCGCCTTTGTTGCGATGATCTTTTTGCCGGTGATGCGCGTGGGCGGGATGCAGTTTTTCCGGACCGAAGGCTTTGACACGCTGGGCAAGGCGCTGCCGCGCGCCACCGACATCGCGCTTGCCTTGCTGGCGGTCTATGCCGGGCTGACGCTGGCCTGCATCCTGACCTATCGGGCCTTGGGCATGTCAGGGTTGGATGCGGTGGTCAACGGCGCGGCCACCATCGCCACCGGGGGATTTTCGCCTTCGGA
This sequence comes from Pseudorhodobacter sp. MZDSW-24AT, assembly GCF_002794355.1. Classification (GTDB taxonomy): domain Bacteria; phylum Pseudomonadota; class Alphaproteobacteria; order Rhodobacterales; family Rhodobacteraceae; genus Pseudotabrizicola. Next base: position 115,073 of record NZ_PGOI01000003.1, read on the forward strand.
TGCGTCCTTTGGGAAATATCCGGGGGCGGCGGAATATGCGGGGGCGCTGTTCATGCTGCTGGGCAGCTTTCCCTATATCCTTTACGCGGGGATGGCGGTGGGGCAGCGCGGGGCGGTGCTGTGGGATGCGCAGGTCTGGGCCTTGCTGCGCTGGACGGCCTATGCCGTGGGCAGCGTGACGCTGTGGCGACTGGCCACATCAGAGATGGGGGCCGAGCCTGCGTTTCGCGAATCCCTGTTCAATCTGGTGTCGATCATCACCGGCACCGGATTTTTCAGCGGCTCTTTCGTGGGATGGGGCGGCTATTCCATGGCGGTGGCGCTGATCGTGGGGCTGATCGGCGGCTGTTCGGGCTCCTCCTCGGGGGCGCTGTCGGTGTTCCGGGTGCAGGTGGCCTGGGCGGCGGTGCAGGCGCAGATCGCCCGCATCCACGCGCCCGATCGCGTCGCGCCCGTGCGCTATGCGGGGCGCCGGGTCGAGGATGAGGTGATCAATGCGCTGATGCTCTATGTCACCGGCTATATCCTGATCCTTGGCGTGCTGACGGTGGCCATGTCGCTGGTGGAGGTCGACATGATCTCGGCCCTGTTCGGGATCTGGATGGCCTTGGGCAATATCGGCTATGGCTATGGGCCGATGCTGGGCGACACCGGCACCTTTCGCGATTTCCCCGATGCCGCCAAATGGCTGATGACGCTGACCATGCTTTTGGGGCGGCTGGGATTGCTGGCGGTGCTGGTTGTGGCTTTGCCGTCCTTCTGGCGCCGCTAAAGCGCGCGGGCTGATTGACTTGAGCGGCAGGCTTCGCCAAGGCTCGGGCGCATGATCGACCTGCGCCCCGTGACCTATGTGATCGGCCTATTGGTGACCGCCATGGGGGTGTTCATGCTGTTCCCGCTGGCGCTGGACCATGCGGCGGGCGACCCCAACTGGCGCGCTTTTTTGCAGGCGGCGATCCTGTGCGTGGTGGCGGGGGGCGGCACGGCGCTGGCCTCGGCCAATGGCGCGGGCGGGTCGATGAGCCTGCAGCAGATCTTTCTTCTGACCACCGGCGTCTGGGTGGCGCTGCCTGCCTTTGGCGCGCTGCCCTTGATGCTGGGCGCGCCCGGCCTGTCCTTCACCGATGCGCTGTTCGAATCGGTCTCGGGCATGACCACCACCGGCACCACGGTGATCGTGGGGCTGGATGCGCTGCCGATGGGCGCCAACCTGTGGCGCGGCATCCTGCAATGGCTGGGCGGGCTTGGGATCGTCATCGTGGCCTTGCTGTTCCTGCCGGTGATGAAGGTGGGGGGGATGCAGTTCTTCCGCTCCGAAGGCTTTGACACGCTGGGCAAGGTGCTGCCGCGCGCGCTCGACATCTCTTCGGCGCTGATCCAGATCTACCTCTGGCTCACGGTCGCCTGCGCCATCACCTATTTCGCCTTGGGGATGAGCGGGTTTGACGCGGTGATGCATGCGCTCACCACCGTCTCCACCGGCGGGATGAGCAGTTATGACGCGTCCTTCGGGATGTTTCAGGGACCGCTCGAATATGCGGCGGTGGTCTTCATGCTGCTGGGCAGCCTGCCTTTCATCCGCTTCGTGCAGATGGCACAAGGCCTGTTCGCGCCGCTCTGGCGCGACCCGCAGGTGCGCGCCTATCTGCGCTGGAACCTTTATGCGATCCTGCTGGTGCTGCTTTATGAGGTGATCACGCATGACATGGCCTTCGGGGTCGCCTTGCGCGAATCCGCCTTCAACATCGTCTCCACCTTCTCGGGCACCGGCTTTTCCTCGGTCGATCTGTCGGGCTGGGGGCCGTTCCCCTTTGTCATCCTGATCATCGTCGGGCTGATCGGCGGCTGCACCTCTTCCACCGGCTGTTCGGTGAAGGTTTTCCGCTATCTGATCCTGTTCGAGGCGATCAAGGTGCAGATCAAACGGCTGCACAACCCGTCTTCGGTCAACCCGCTGCGCTATGACGGGCGCAGCGTCGGGCGCGATGTGCTGGATTCGGTGATCGTCTTCTTCACCCTCTTCATCCTCACCTTCGGGGTGCTGGCGGTGGGTCTGTCGCTCACCGGGCTGGAATTCCGCACCAGCGTCACCGCCGCCTGGACCAGCATCGCCAATGTCGGGCCCGTCTTCGGCCGCGAGGTCGCCCCGACCGGCGCGGTGCCCGATTTCCCCGAGGCCGCCAAATGGATGATGATGGCGGGCATGCTGGTGGGGCGACTGGAATTGCTCTCCGTCTACGTCCTGTTCATGCGCCGCTTCTGGCAAGACTAGACGCGCCCACCCCGCTCAGCCCTTCACTGCGCAGCCTTTCCCCTGTCTTCCCGCTCATCTGTTCCCAAATATCCCGGGGGGAGTCGCGGCACGCGACGGGGGGCTGGCCCCCCGTCACCGCTGGCAAAAGGCGCGCCTTGGGGCGTTACTCCCAGCAGCTCACCAGCACCGTCATCCCCAGCGCCTTGCGGCTCAGGTCTTCCGGGGCCAGCGCGCCGCCGGGGAGGGCGAGGCCGGGGGTCAGGCCTTGCGCTTCCAGCAGCGCCCGCAGCTCGGCTGCGGCTGCGGCGAATTCCACCCCTTGCGGCAGCACCCGGGCCGGGTCGGCGGCGCGCGGCAGCACCATCCCCAGCACCGCCCCGGTGCCGTCCAGCACCGGGCCGCCGGCATCGCCGGGCAGGGTGGTGATGCCCAGCCGCTTGATCCCCGGCTCGCCGTTCAGCCCTTGCACGGCGTCCAGCATGCCAAAGGTGATCACCGGCGCGGGCAGCGCGTCGCCATAGGCATAGCCCGCCACCGCCACCTCCGACCCGATCCGGTCGGTCTCGGGCTGGAACCCGGCGAAGGCAGGCGGGGCCAGCGGGGTTTTCGGCGCCAGAAGCGCCACGCCTTTCGCGGCATCGGCAAAGCGCAGCTCGGCCTCGGTCACCTGATCCAGCGTGATGCGCCCGCAGGCGGCCACGGCCTCGGCGGTGGTCAGCACATGGCCGGTGGCATCCACATAAAAGCCCGATGCGGTCAGGCGCGGGCGGCGCAGATCAAGACCTGCAAGCAGGCCACGGCGCGCGGCCTCGGTCATCGGCACCATGCCGGGGTCCAGCGCCCGGTTGCCGACGGGGCGGAAGCTGGATTGCATCAGCCCCAACACGCGGCCCGCCTGTTCGGCCTGCGCGGGCGACCAGACCAGCAGATAGCCCTTCACAAGGCCTGCACGGGTTTCGGCGAAGGCATGGGCGTATTGGGTTTCTGATTGTCCGGTGATCTCGAAGGACCGCTCGCCCAAGCCGCGCTCGCCCGTGGGCGGGATGATGCTCAGGTTTTGCAGGATGTCATACAGCCCATACAGCACATCCTTGTCACCGGGCTGCGAGATCAGGATGATCCGCATGCCGTCCGCCTCTTTTGCGGCGAAATGCACGAAGGGCGGCTCGTAATGGTCAAACTGCACCAAGCCCAAGGGCAGGGTGATCTCGATGCCCGCTTCAGCTTCGGTCACGGTTTCAAAGCCATAGGCCGCGATCTCGGCCTGCCAATCGGCGATCAGCGCGGCGCGTTGGCGGCTGGTCAGCACGCCGGTCGGCTCTAGCCCCATCGCGCCTTGATAAGCGGCCATGGCGCTGCGGGTGCCCGAGCCAAAGGCGCCGTCGATGGCGGCGCTGTAAAAGCCTTGCCATTGCAAGGCGCGCTGCACATCTTCGCGCGCGGCACGGGGCAGCTCGGCCTCGCTGCGGCGGGCTTCGGCCACGGTTTCGTCAGGGATTTCGGCGGGGATCTCGGCAGGCGGCGCAGCTTCCGCCTGAGGGGCTGCGGCCCCTTCCGCCCCGGGCGCGGGTTCGGCCATCGCCTCGGGCGCCAGCGGGGTCACCTCCACCGGCGCATCGGGGGCCAGCGGGGTGACATCGGCCAGCGGCGGCACCGTCTCTGGGAACACCGTCTCTGGGAACCCCGCGTCGGGGAACACCGCCTCGGGAGACAGCGGCTCTGGCGTCCCGGCGGGCCAGAAGGCTTCGCGGAAATTGGTGCCATCGGTGATATAGCTGTCGCGCGGGATCAGGTTCTCGCGGCGCAATTCGGCCAGCTTGGCGGCGGCCTCCTCGGGGCTGTAGGGGCCCAAGGCGATGCCATACCAGCGCGAACCCAGACGATAGCCTTGCACATCGGCAAAGGCCGCGGCATAGGCGCGCGCCCGCGCCTCGGCCTCGGCCAGCGTCGGCTGCGCCTCGACCTGCACCCAGGCTTGCGTTTGTGCCACGGCCCCCCCGGCCCAAAGCATCACCGCCATCATCCAAAGCCCAAAGACCGCGCGCCGCATCCTGTTCCTTCCGCCTGACCCATCGCCACTTTCGCAGCGCATCTTGTGCCGTGGCGCGCCTGCAAGGCGCCCCGCCGTTTCCCGCCGTGCAGTCCCGGCGCCGCCCGCCCTGCGGCGGCGCATTGACCCTGCCGAGCCTCTTGCCTATGACAGCCGGGCATTTCAAGGGTTTTGCGTGGCAAAAGGGGGCAACACCATGTCAGACAGGCAGCCAGCGCGCGCGGAACCGGAGGCGATCACCGCGCCACGGTCCTTTCAAGAGATCATCCTGCGTTTGCAGTCCTATTGGGCGTCCAAGGGCTGCGCCGTCTTGCAGCCCTATGACATGGAGGTGGGGGCGGGCACCTTCCACCCGGCCACCACGCTGCGCAGCCTTGGCACCAAGCCTTGGGCCGCCGCCTATGTGCAACCCTCGCGCCGCCCGACCGACGGGCGCTATGGCGAAAACCCCAACCGCCTGCAGCATTACTACCAGTATCAGGTCATCATCAAACCCTCGCCCCCTGATCTGCAAGAGCTTTACCTTGGCTCCTTGCGCGCCATCGGGCTGGACCCCGCCTTGCATGACATCCGCTTTGTCGAGGATGACTGGGAATCCCCCACGCTGGGCGCCTGGGGCCTGGGCTGGGAGGTCTGGTGCGACGGTATGGAAGTCAGCCAGTTCACCTATTTCCAACAGGTCGGCGGCCATGACTGCCGCCCCGTCTCGGGCGAGCTGACCTATGGGCTGGAGCGTCTGGCCATGTATGTGCTGGGCATCGACCATGTGATGACCATGCCTTTCAACGACCCTGACGCGCCCATCGCGCTCACCTACGGCGATATCTTCCGCCAGACCGAGGAAGAATACAGCCGCCACAACTTTGACGGGGCCGACACCGACAAGCTGTTGCGCAACTTCGCCGAGGCCGAGGCGGAATGCGACCGTCTGCTGGGCTTTGATCCGCAAGACCCCAGTTCGGGCAAGCGCATCATCATGGCGCATCCCGCCTATGACCAATGCATCAAGGCCAGCCATCTGTTCAACCTGCTGGACGCGCGCGGCGTGATCTCGGTCACCGAGCGGCAGGCCTATATCGGGCGCGTGCGCGCGCTGGCCAAGAAATGCGCCGATGCCTTCCGCCAGACCGAGGCCGGGGCGGATGCGTCCGAGGGCGCGGCATGAACGGCAGGATCGCAGCGGGGGCAATCGTGATTTCAGCAGCAGTGGCGGGCGTGGCGATCTGGTATTTGCAGGTCTACGCCTTTTATGAACCGGTTTCCTTCACTCCGGGGCAGGAAATCACCCTGACCACCATCGAATCCGGCCAGCCCGAGCCCATTCTGGCCGAGGATGTCACCGGGATCGACGCCGACAGCAGCCCCTTGCGCTTCCGCGCCTGTTTCACCACGCCGCTCACGCAGGCGATGCTGTCGGAAACCTATGTCTCCTATGCCGGGGCCGAGCCTTTGGTGGCGCCGGGCTGGTTCGATTGCTTTGATGCCGTCGCCATCGGCACCGCGCTGGAGCGCGGCGAGGCGCTGGCCTTTCTGTCGCAGGCGGATGTCGCCACCGATGTCGACCGCGTGGTCGCCGTCTTTCCCGATGGCCGGGCCTTTGCCTGGCATCAGTTGAACCCCGCCGCCAAGGATTGATCCGATGTCTGATCTGCTGATCGAGCTGTTTTCCGAGGAAATCCCCGCCCGGATGCAGGCCCGCGCCCGCGCCGACCTGCAAAAGCTGGTGACCGATGGTCTGGTCGAGGCGGGGCTGACCTATGCCCATGCCGCCGCCTTTTCCACCCCGCGCCGCCTGACGCTGGCGATCGAAGGCCTCTCGGCCGAAAGCCGCGCGGTGCGCGAGGAACGCAAGGGCCCCAGCACCTCGGCCCCGGCCCAAGCGGTCGAAGGCTTTTTGCGCTCGACCGGGCTTTCGCTCGATCAGCTCGAAAAGCGCGCCGACAAGAAGGGCGAGGTCTATTTCGCGGTGATCGAGAAACCGGGCCGCGCCGCGCCTTTGATCATCGCCGACGTGCTCGAAACCACCATCCGCACCTTCCCTTGGCCGAAATCCATGCGCTGGGGCGCGGGCAGCTTGCGCTGGGTGCGCCCGCTTCACAGCATCCTGTGCCTTCTGTCGGACGAAGGCGGCGCCGAGGTGGTGCCGCTCAGCGTCGATGGCATCGTCTCGGGCAACAGCACTCGCGGCCACCGCTTCCTGTCGCCGGGCGCATTTTCCGTAAACAATTTCGAGGATTACGCGGCCAAGCTCAAGCGCGCCCATGTCATCCTCGACAGTGCCGAGCGTGAAGACACCATCTGGGCCGAGGCGCAGACGCTCGCCTTTGCCGCCGGGATGGAACTGGTCGAAGACCGCGGGCTTCTGGCAGAGGTGGCGGGGCTGGTGGAATGGCCGGTGCCGCTGATGGGCCGCATCGGCGCGGATTTCCTTCACCTCCCGCCCGAGGTGCTGCAAACCAGCATGAAGGAACATCAGAAGTTCTTCTCGGTGAAGAACCCGAAAACCGGCCGCATCGAAGGCTTTGTCACCGTGGCCAATACGGTGACGGCGGATCACGGGGAAACCATCCTGAAAGGCAATCAAAAGGTGCTGGCGGCCCGCCTGTCGGATGCGCGCTTCTTTTGGGAAAACGATCTGCGGGTGGCCAAATTCGGCATGGCCGACTGGGCCGAGGGGCTGAAGTCGGTCACTTTCCACAACAAGCTCGGCTCGCAAGCCGACCGCATCGCCCGCATCGCGGCGCTCGCGCGTGAGATCGCGCCAATGGTTGGCGCCGATCCTGATCTGGCCGAACGCGCGGCGCGCCTCGCGAAGCTCGACCTGCGCTCGGCCATGGTCGGTGAATTCCCCGAACTCCAAGGCCTGATGGGCCTGTATTACGCGCAAGCGGCAGGGGAGCCGGAGGCGGTGGCCCATGCCGCCCGCGACCATTACGCGCCGCTGGGGCCTTCCGATGCGGTGCCCACCGAGCCTGTCTCGGTCGCGGTGGCGCTGGCCGACAAGATCGACACGCTGACCGGCTTCTGGGCCATCGACGAAAAACCCACAGGCAGCAAAGACCCCTTCGCCCTGCGCCGCGCGGCGCTGGGGGTGATCCGGTTGGTCTTGGGCAATGAGGTGCGGCTGGGCCTTTCGACGCTGTTCGGCACGGCCATGGCCGAGAGGCTGTCTCACTTCGGAACCGATGGCGAGGACGCAAAAACCTCTGACCTCCTCGCCTTCTTCCACGACCGCCTGAAGGTCTTCCTCAAGGACCAAGGCATCCGCCATGACGTGATCGACGCCTGCCTCGCCATGCCCGGCAATGACGACCTGACGCTGCTGGTCAAGCGCGCGCAGGCGCTGCAAGCCACCTTGCAGACCGAAGACGGCGCCAACCTCGTCGCGGGCAGCAAGCGCGCCAGCAACATCCTTGCGCAGGCCGAGGCCAAGGACGGCGTCGAATATTCCTTCGGTGCCGATCCGAAATTCGCCGAAACCGACGAGGAACGCGCGCTCTTCACCGCGCTCGATCAGGCCGAGGCCGCCATCGCCCCCGCCATGGCGCGCGAGGATTTCGCCGCCGCCATGCAGGCCATGGCCGGTTTGCGCGCGCCGATTGACGCCTTCTTCACCGCGACGCAGATCAACAGCGACAATCCTATCCTGCGCCGCAACCGGCTGAACCTTCTGCACCGCATCCGCGCCATCTGCCTCTCGGTGGCCGACTTGGGCAAACTCGACGGCTAAGCTCATCTGTTTCCAAATATCCTCCGGGGGTGAGGAGCGTCAGCGACGAGGGGGGGCGAGCCCCCCCTTGCCACATCGGCCCAAGGCGCAACCCCGCCCATATGCGGCGCTTGTCTGCCCCCCGAATCGGTGTAGTGTCGGCGCAGAAGAAGGATTGCCGCAGTGCAGAAACCCGAGGCCGCCCTTGCCGATCCGCTGATCGGCTTCACCGCTGTCACGCCCACCGCCCGCATCGACCGGGTGGCGCATGGCTGGCGTGCCAAATGCCTGCAGCGGCTGGTGCGGCTGGATCTGCCGGTGCCGCTGACGGTGGCGCTGCCCGCGCGCACGGTGCGCGCCATTGCCGCCGGAACCCCGGTGGATTGCGCGGCGATTCTGGCGGAATTCGGCCCCGCGCCGCTGATCTCGGTGCGGCCCAGCCCGGAAAACCCCGATTGGGGCGGGCCTGCCACCGTGCTCAACATCGGGCTGAACGCAGAACGCCACAAGGAATTGGCGCAGCGCCACGGCCAGCAGGCGGCGGATGCCATTTACCTGCGCTTCGTGCAGGCCTATGCCACCCATGTGGCGCGGCTTGATCCCGATATGTTCGCGGCCACCGCGCCTTCCCCCGAAGCGGTGACGGCAGCCTTGCGCGTCTATGCCACCGAGATGGAAGAAGACTTCCCGCAAGACCCGGCCCGGCAATTGGCCGAGGTGCTGCGCTCGATGGCGCGCGCATGGGAAGGCACCACCGCCCGGCTTTTGCGGCAGGCCAAGGGCGCGCCGGTGGATGCGCCTTTGGGGCTGGTGGTGCAGGCGATGGCCCAAGGGCTGGGGCAGGGGCTCTCTGGCTCGGGCGTGGTGCAATTCGTCGATCCCGTCACCGGAGAGCGGCAGATCACCGGGCGTTATCTGGGGCAAGGCCAAGGGCGCGATGTGCTCAAGGCGCCGCAGGCCATGTTCCTGACCCGCGATGCGCGCGGGCCTTCGCTGCAAGACATCGCGCCCGATCTGCTGGACGAGCTGATCCGGCACGGCGCGGCCTGCCGGGCGCGGCTGCGCGAAGAGATGCAGATCGAATTCACCATCGAGGACGGGCGTCTGGCGGTGATCGACGCCGTCAAGGTGCAGCGCTCGGCCCGGGCGGCCTTGCGGGTGGCGGTGGCGCTGGCAACCGACGGGGTGATCCCGCGCGAAGAGGCGGTGCTGCGGGTGGAGCCGCGCGCGCTTTCGGAACTCTTGCACCCGCAGGTGGACCCGCGCGGCCAGCGCGACCTGATCGCGCGCGGCATCGCCGCCAGCCCCGGCGCGGCGGTGGGGCGCATCGTGTTTTCCAGCCATGCCGCGCAGGCCAGTGCCGCGCGCGGCGAGGCCTGCATTCTGGTGCGCCGCGAAACCGCGCCCGAGGATATCCGGGGCATGCATTCCTCGGCCGGGGTGCTGACCGAACGCGGCGGCGTCACCAGCCATGCGGCGGTGATCGCGCGGGGCTTGGGGTTGCCCTGCGTGGTGGGCGCCGATCTGCGGCTCGACGCCCGCAACAAGCGCATCCACACCGAAGGCCGCAGCTTTGGCGAAGGCGATGTGATCACGGTGGATGGCACCACGGGGCAGGTGCTGGCGGGGGCGGTGGACATGCTGGCCCCGGCGCTGGACAGCCATTTCCAGACGCTGCTGGGCTGGGCGGATGAATTCCGCGACATCGGGGTGCGCGCCAATGCCGACACGCCCGCCGATGCCGCCACCGCGCGCCAGTTCGCCGCGCAAGGCATCGGGCTGTGCCGGACCGAGCATATGTTCTTTGAAGAAAACCGCCTTGTCGCCATGCGCGAGATGATCTTTGCCGACACCTCGCAAGACCGCGCGGCGGCTTTGGCGCGGCTGTTGCCGATGCAGCGCGCGGATTTCGTGCAGCTGTTTGAAATCATGGCCGGATTGCCGGTCTGCATCCGGCTGTTCGATCCGCCCTTGCACGAATTCCTGCCCCATAGCCGCGAAGGCCTGCGCGAATTGGCCGAGGCGCTGGACAAGCCCTTGTCGGAAGTCACCCGCCGGGCCGAGGCGCTGACCGAGTTCAACCCGATGCTGGGCATGCGCGGCGTGCGTCTGGGTGTGGTGCTGCCGGAAATCTACGACATGCAGGCACAGGCGATTTTCGAGGCCACGGTCGAGGTCGCGCGGCGCGGTGCTGCGGTGGTGCCCGAAATCATGATCCCGCTGGTCAGCGCCCGGCGCGAGGTCGAATTGGTCAAGACCCGCGTGGATGCGGTGGCGGCGGCGGTGCGGGTCAAGGCCGGACAGGATTTTGCCTATAAGCTGGGGGTGATGGTGGAAACCCCGCGCGCCGCCCTGCGCGCCGGAGAAATCGCCCAGCACGCGGCCTTTCTGTCTTTTGGCACCAATGACCTCACGCAGATGACCTATGGTCTGAGCCGGGACGATGCCGGACGTTTCATGAACACCTATGTGCAGCAGGGCGTCTTTCCCGAAGATCCGTTCCACATTCTGGACGTGGACGGGGTGGGGGAGCTTTTGCTGATCGGGGCCGAGCGCGGGCGCAAGACGCGCGCAGATCTGACCGTTTCCATTTGCGGCGAACATGGCGGGAACCCCGAATCAATCGCCTTTTGCCGCAAGGCGGGATTCGATTATGTCTCTTGCTCGCCCTATCGGGTGCCTCTGGCGCGGCTTGCGGCGGCGCATCTGGCTTTGCGGGACCGTAGTAGTTAACGCGAAAAACCGCACAATATCATGTGGCTGCGCGGATTTCCTCAGAAACAACTTCAAGTTTTGCGCGGAGATCCGCCGATCGGCGCCGCAAAAGCGTGATCTTTTTGCAACATGCGTGGACTCTGGCCGGGGCTGTGCCGTATGAACCGCGGCTGTCGCACATTTCCGTGAAGGCGGGACGGGCGACGCGAGGCAACAGAACGGAACAGAAGACAATGCGCTTGCGACAAATCTTGGCCACGGCTGCCTGTGCAGCTCTGGCCACGGGTGGAGCGGCCTTCGCCGATGTGACGGTGAGCCAGTCCAACAGCCCGGATCTGGGTTTGGCTGAACAGATGGTGTCTTTGATGGGGGCAGAACATGCCACGGTCAAGGCAGTGCCAGAGTCGCGGCTGGCCGCGCTGGCCATGGGCCCTGCGCCCAAGGAGCAGCCAAAGGCCGAAGCTGGGGCCAAGGCGGAGGCCCAGCCGGCGGTGCCGGTGCTGATCCGCTATGAAGACAGTTTCCTTGCCGCGCAACCCGCCCCCAAGGGCGATGCGCAATGGCAATGCCTGCAACAGGCGCTGTATTTTGAATCGCGCGGCGAAAGCCTGCGCGGGCAATTCGCGGTGGCCGAGGTGATCTTGAACCGCGTCGACAGCCGGGAATATCCCAATTCGGTTTGCGGCGTGGTGAAACAGGGCGGCCGCAATGGCTGCCAGTTCAGCTATGTCTGCGACGGCTATAGCGATGTGATGCGTGACCGTCAGGCTGCCGACAAGGCCGGGCGGATCGCGGCGATCATGATGAATGGCGCGCCGCGCGGGCTGACCGCCGGGGCGACCCATTTTCACACAAGGGCGGTGAACCCGAACTGGGCGCGGCAATTCCCGCGCACCGCCGCCATTGGCGCGCATCTCTTTTACCGCCAGCCCTGAGCCTGTGCTGGCCTGCCGATGTCGCAGGGGTTGCACCCGGGGTCGGGTTCGGGCAATCGGGAGCCGGGGCGCAGGGTGTAGCCTGCGCCCAATCCCTTGGGGCCGATGGGGGGCCAGATGACAACCGACATCCGCCTCGCCTTTGCGCATCCGGAAGAGCGCAGCCAAGCCTCGGCCAGTGCCGATCCGCGCGACCGGATTTCCCTGCGCGATCACGTGGTCGAGGTGGACATCGGCGCGTTTCAGCAAGAACGCGGGCACAAGCAGCGCGTGATGTTCAACGTGGTGGTCGAGGTCGCGCCCGTGTCGGCGCCGCTCAATGATGATGTCGACCGCATCCTGTCTTATGACCGGATCACTTGGGCCATCGCGCATGAGCTTGCGGCAGAGCGGCTGAACCTGTTGGAAACGCTGGCCGAGCGGGTGGCCGAGCGCATTCTGGCCGAGCCGCAAGCGATGCGCGCCTTTGTGCGGATCGAAAAGCTGGACATTGGCCCCTATAGGCTGGGCGTGGAAATCGCGCGCAGCCGGGCCGAGGTGCCGTTGCGGGTGGTCGGGCAGGACGGGCTGGAAGCGGCGGTGCATCCGCTGGTGGTCTATCTGGACAATGCCAGCATCGCTGCACCCGAACTCGCCCAGCGTCTGGATGCGCTGCTGGCGCGCGGTGCGCCGCTGATTCTGGCGGTGGGCCTGCCCGACGGTCCGCGTCCGCAGACCGGCCACCGCCCGACGCAGCGGCGGGTGGATCTGCTGGCCATCGAGCAAAACGCATGGAGCCTTGCCGCGCGCGATCCGCGCTGTGTGGTGGTGGCCACCCGCACCGAGATTGATTGGGCGATCAAGCGGGGGCAATCCGTGGTCTGGGCACCGTCAAAGATGGTGCTGGACGCGGTGGATGGCCCGAAAAGCGCCGAACCGGTGGCGCTTGCGCTGTGGCTGGCCGAGGAAATGGCGGCGCGCGGGCTGATCGTTCACGGGAATGTTGCACTCCCGGCAGGAAGCCGCGTTCCCGTGGAACAAGGCTGAGCGTCGCGCTTGCCAAGACGCAGGCGGACAGCCTAATCCGGGGGCATGACATATCTGCGCCCCATCCCGATTGCCGATGCCGCCCGCCCCTCTGACGCGCTTGTTTTGGCCGGGGGCTGGTGTCGCTTTACCCATGTCGAGGTTCTGGAACGCGGGCGCGCGCCGGTGGTGCTGCCCGCGGCGGAGGCGCCGCCCAGCCTGCTGTCGCCGCTTCTGGCGCCGCGCCCGGATTTCGCCGGGCTGACGCTGGACCGCCCGCGCCTGATGGGCATTCTGAACGTGACGCCCGACAGCTTTTCCGATGGCGGCCTGTTCCTGAAGCCCGAGGCCGCGATGATGCAGGCCCGCGCGATGGCGGCGCAGGCCGATCTTCTGGACGTGGGCGGCGAAAGCACCCGGCCCGGCGCGACAGAGGTGGCGGTGGCCGAGGAAACCGCCCGCACCGCCCCGGTGATCGCGGCGCTGCGTGCGGCCGGGATCGCGCGCGCGGTCTCGATCGACACGCGCAAGGCGGCGGTGGCGCGCGCGGCGCTGAAGGCGGGGGCGGGGATCGTGAACGACGTCACCGCCTTGCAGTTCGATGCCGAGATGGCGGGCGTGGTGGCGCAAGCGGGCGTGCCGGTGATCCTGATGCATTCCATCGCCACCCCCGCCACCATGCAGGACGCGCCCCAATATGACGATGTGCTGCTGGATGTTTATGACGCGCTGGCCGCCCGTGTGGCCGAGGCCGAGGCGGCGGGCATCGCGCGCGCCCGCATCGCGGTGGACCCCGGCATCGGCTTTGGCAAGACGCTGGCGCATAACCTTGCGCTGCTGGCCCGGCTGAGCCTGTTTCACAGCCTTGGCCTGCCGGTGCTGCTGGGGGCCAGCCGCAAGCGGTTCATCGGCACCCTCACCGGCGAGGAAGAGGCCGCGCGGCGGATGCCCGGCAGCCTTGCCGTGGCGCTGGCGGGCGTGGCGCAAGGCGTGCAGATGATCCGGGTGCATGACGTGGCCGAGACCCGCGCCGCGCTGACCCTGTGGCAGGCGGTGACGCAGGCCGAGACGAAACCGGCATAACCAGACGCAACAGAAGGGAAAACCCATGACGCGCAAACTTTTCGGAACCGATGGCGTGCGGGGACGCGCCAACACCCATCCGATGACCGCCGAGATGGCGCTGAAACTGGGGGCCGCGGCGGGCCGCTTCTTCCGCCGCGACGGCGGCTCGGCGCATCGGGTGGTGATCGGCAAGGACACACGGCTTTCGGGCTATATGCTGGAAAACGCGCTGACGGCGGGGCTGACCAGCACCGGCATGAATGTGCTGTTGCTGGGTCCGGTGCCGACACCGGCGGTGGGGTTTCTGACCCGCAGCATGCGCGCCGATGTGGGCGTGATGATTTCCGCCAGCCACAACCCGCATGAGGACAATGGCATCAAGTTCTTTGGCCCCGACGGCTTCAAGCTCTCGGATGAGGCCGAGGCTGAGATCGAATCCTTGGTCGCCGGAGAGATCCAGCTGGCGCAGGCCATGAACATTGGCCGCGCGCGGCGGATCGAGGACGGGCGCGGGCGCTATCAGGAATTCGTCAAGACCACCTTTCCCGCCGGGGTGCGGCTTGATGGGCTGAAGGTGGTGATCGATTGCGCCAACGGGGCCGCCTACAAGGCCGCGCCCGAGGTGCTGTGGGAGCTTGGCGCCACAGTGGTGCCGGTGGGGGTGGCGCCCAATGGCACCAACATCAACGACCGCTGCGGCAGCACCCACACCCAGACCGCCGCCGAGGCGGTGGTGGCGCATGGGGCGGATGTGGGCATCTGTCTGGATGGCGATGCCGACCGGGTGATGATTCTGGATGAAACCGGGCGCGTGGCCGATGGCGATCAGATCATGGCGCTGATGGCGGCCCGCTGGGCCGCCGAAGGGCGGTTGCGCGGCGGGGCGCTGGTGGCAACGGTGATGTCGAACCTTGGGCTGGAGCGGTTCTTGGCGCAGCAAGGGGTGGGTCTGGAACGCACCGCCGTGGGCGACCGCTATGTGGTCGAACGGATGCGCGCGGGCGGGTTCAATCTGGGCGGCGAACAATCGGGGCATATCGTGATGACCGATTACGCCACCACCGGCGATGGGCTGATCGCGGGCCTGCAATTTCTGGCCGAGATGGTGCGCACCGGCCAGCCCGCCAGCACGCTGGTGCGCCAGTTCGAGACAGTGCCACAACTGCTGAAGAACGTGCGGTTCTCTGCGGGCATGGCGCCGCTGGACGCGCCTTCGGTGCAGGCCGTGATTGCCGCCAATACCGCGCGGATCGCAGGCAAGGGCCGCATCCTGATCCGCAAGTCGGGGACAGAGCCGCTGATCCGGGTGATGGCGGAATGCGAGGACGAGGCGATGCTGGCGCATGTGGTGGACGAGATCGTCGGCGCCGTCGAGGCCGTGGTCTAAGGTCGAAGTGTCTGAAGTCAGAGGGATTTGACGAAAAAGGGGCGGCCCGGCGGGCCGCCCCTTTGACTGTCAGCGGGGTTCGTTCAGCAACCCGCGCACGATGGCGTAACAGGCCGCCAACAGCACCAGCGTGAAGGGCAGGCCGGTGGACACCGCCATCGCCTGCAAGGCGCCCAGCCCGCCGCCCAGCAAAAGCGCGATCGCAAGCAGGCCTTCAAAGGTGCACCAGAACACGCGCTGCACCGTCGGCGCATTGGTCTTGCCGCCCGCGGCGATGGTGTCAATCACCAGCGAGCCCGAGTCCGAGGAGGTGACGAAGAAGATCACCACCAGAAGGATGCCGACCAGCGAGGTGATCGAGGCCAGCGGCAATTGCCCCAGCATCTGGAACAGCTGCAACTCCAGCGCCGCATCCTGCACCCCGGCAAAGCCGCCCGCCACTTGCGTGATGGCGGTGCCGCCCAAGGCTGTCATCCACAGCACCGACAGCAGGCTGGGCACGATCAGCACCGCGATCAGGAATTCGCGCACCGTGCGTCCGCGCGACACGCGGGCGATGAACATGCCCACGAAAGGCGACCAGCTGATCCACCACGCCCAGTAAAAGGCGGTCCAGCCTGCCATGAAGTTGGTGTCATCGCGGCCAAAGGGGTTGGCCAGCGCGGGAAGATGCTGGCCATAGGCGCCCAGATTGGTGAAGAATCCCGTGAAGATATCGGCGGTCGGCCCAAGCGCGATGACAAAGATCAACAGCGCCGCCGCAAGGCCCATGTTCACCTCGGACAGGATTTTCACCCCGCCATCCAGCCCCCGGATCACCGAGACAATTGCGATCAGCGTGATGACGATGATCAGAAGGATCAGCCGGGAATCGGATTGACCAAAGCCGAACAGGAAGTCGAGCCCCGCCGCCGCCTGCTGCGCGCCGATGCCAAGCGAGGTGGCAAGGCCGAAGATGGTGGCGAAGATGGCCAGAATATCGACGATATCGCCCCGCCAGCCCCAGATCTTTTCGCCAAAGATCGGGTAAAAGGCCGAGCGCAGGGTCAGCGGCAGACCTTTGTTATAGGCAAACAGCGCCAGTGACAGCGCGACGATGGCATAAATCGCCCAAGGGTGCAGGCCCCAGTGGAAGATGGTGGCCGCCATGCCCAAGCGCACCGCGGCTTCGGCATCGCCTTCGGCGCCGCCCAAGGGCGCCCAGTCGGTGCGGGCTCCGGCCGCATCCGTGGTGACGCCGCCCAAGGCCGCCGTGTAATGCGACAGCGGCTCTGACACGCCGTAGAACATCAGGCCAATGCCCATCCCGGCGGCAAACAGCATCGAGAACCAGCCGACATAGCCGTAATCCGGGGTTGCCTCTGGCCCGCCCAGCCGGATCTTGCCCAAGGGGGAGACGATGAGGCCAAGGCAGAGCAGAACGAAGATGTTGCCCGAGAGCAGGAAGAACCAGCCCAGATTGCCCGTCAGCCAGTCGCGCAGGCCCAGAAAAAACGGCTCGGCGGTGTTCTGAAAGGCGAGTGTCAGGATGGTGAAGGCGATCACGCCCAAGGCCGAGACAGAGAATACCTTCTGGTGAAAGTCGAATTCCAGCACATAGCGGGGGGCCACATTGTGCTGGCCGATTTCATAATCGGTTTCGATGATCTCGGTCTCGCCTTCGGGGGCGGGCACGGCTTCACCCTCTTGGGCGAGGTCGGTGAGAGGGTCGATGTGATCGGGGTCGTTTAATGCGGGATCATCGCGCGGGGGCGCGTTCTCGGGCGGAATCATGACTGTCCTTTCCTTCGGTGGCCCACCTTAACCCGGCCAAGGGCCGCGCGTTCCGTATGGACCTCAGCGACCGGCCGCTGATGGGCCGATTTGGGGTGGCGGAAACATGCCGCGCACCCGGCGGAGGCCGCCTAGATGACAGGAATATGATCAAATTACAACCCGGCAGCGGGCATTTTCCGGCCATCGCCCCGGAGGATCGCCCCGGACGACCCCGCGCCCCGGCTTTTAGCGGCGAGCCCTCGGCTTGATTTTCGTGCGCTTTGCCCAGTGCGCGCCGCCTGTGCAACGCGCCGCATGCGAAGGGGAACCAATCCGCGCGTGCGGGCGTTGTGACCTCAGATCCACGTTTCACCGGCCAGCGCACCCTTTTCGTCACCGCCACTGCGCGTGCGACGGGAGGCACCTCTGCCCGACGCTCACACCGCCTCCCGCGCCCTCTGCGGGGCTTTCAACTGTAGGAGTTTCTGATGACCGGAGCCCTGATTCCGTTTCTGTCGCTGCTGACGATGTTGGCGGTTCTGATCTTTGCCTTGGTCAGCAAGGCCCGGGTGGAGGAGCGCCGCCATGACCCCAACGCGCCGAAGTCGACGCTGGCACGGGATGGCAAATACGGCGGTGTCGCCTTCCTGAAGCCGCTTGCCGAGCGTCAGCGCCACCGTCTTCTGCGCTGATGGAAAAGGCCGGGGAAAACCCCCGGCCTTTGGCGTGTGTGTAGGGTGCGTGCGCGCACGCACCTTACGCTGATCCTGATCAGTTGCGCGCCTTGTCGACCATCTTGCCCTTGGAGATCCAAGGCATCATCGCGCGCAGCTTTTCACCGACCTTTTCGATCTCGTGCTCGTCATTGATGCGACGGGTGGCCTTGAAGAAAGGCTGGCCGACGGCATTTTCCTGCATGAAATCACGCACGAACTTGCCGGTCTGAATGTCGGTCAGAACCTCTTTCATGCGCTTTTTGGTTTCGTCATAGGGCAGGATGCGCGGGCCCGAGACATATTCACCATATTCGGCGGTGTTCGAGATCGAGTAATTCATGTTGGCGATGCCGCCTTCGTAGATCAGGTCCACGATCAGCTTCACTTCGTGCAGGCATTCGAAATAAGCCATTTCCGGCTCGTAGCCCGCTTCGACAAGCGTTTCAAAGCCCATGCGGATCAGTTCCACGAGACCGCCGCAGAGAACGGCCTGTTCGCCGAAGAGGTCGGTTTCGCATTCTTGGCGGAAGTTGGTCTCGATGATGCCCGAACGGCCACCGCCGATGGCGGAGCAATAGGACAGGCCGATTTCCATGGCGCGGCCGGTTGCGTCTTGATGGACGGCCACAAGGCAAGGCACGCCGCCGCCTTTGGTGTATTCGCCGCGCACGGTGTGGCCGGGGCCTTTGGGCGCCATCATGATGACATCTACGCCGGGCTTCGGCTCGATCAGGCCGAAATGCACGTTCAGGCCATGCGCGAAGGCGATGGCGGAGCCTTCTTTCAGATTGTCATGCACATATTTGCGATAGGTGTCGGCCTGCAATTCGTCGGGCATGGTGAACATGATCACGTCACACCACGCGGCGGCTTCGGCGATGCCCATGACCTTGAGCCCTTCGCCTTCGGCTTTCTTGGCCGAGGGTGAGCCTTCGCGCAGGGCGACGACAAGGTTCTTGGCGCCCGAGTCGCGCAGGTTCAGCGCATGGGCATGGCCTTGGGACCCGTAGCCAAGGATGGCCACTTTCTTGTCCTTGATCAGGTTGATGTCGCAGTCCCGGTCGTAATACACGCGCATGGCGGTCTCCTTGATATGATGGGGGCACCATACGCGATCTTTGGGGTGATCGCGTGCATTGTTTGACGAATAACGAATTTTCTGCGAAAATTCATGCGTCGATCTTCGATCAGGTGAATTTATCATGCTTTTAGACGAAGCGGACCGGCGCATCCTGCGGCATTACCTTGCCGAGCCGGGGCTGGAGCGCGCGGTGCTGGCCGAACGGGCCGGGGTGACGGCGGCCACGCTGTGGCGGCGGCTGGAGCGGTTGCGCGAAGGCGGGGTGATCCGGGCCGAGGCGGCGGTGATCGACTGGCGCGCCTTGGGCTATGCGGTGGAGGTGAGCCTGCGCTTCACGCTCGACAAGACCAATCCGCGCGCCTTTGACGAATTCATCGAGGCCAGCCGCGCGGTGCCCGAGGTGGTGACCATCGAAACCTTTCTGGGCCGCGTCGATGTCCGGTTGACGGTGATCGCGCGCGACATGGCGCAGTATCAAGAGATCTACCGCCGCCGCATCCTGACCTTGCCGCATATCGCCGAGCTTGACGCCCTGATGCTGATTGCCACCATCAAGGAGCAGGACGGGTTGCCGATATGATGGATCTGGACGATCTGGACCGCGCCTTCCTGCGCGTGCTGTCGCAAGAGGCGGGCGTCTCGGCAGGCGAGCTGGGGCGGCGCTTTGGCCTGAGCCAGCCTGCCGCCTGGCGCCGGGTGAAGCGGCTGGAAGAGGCGGGGGTGCTGGCGGGCCGCCGGGTGGAGGTGGACCGCGCCGCCTTGGGCTTTGGCGTCACGGTGTTTCTGGGGGTGAAGCTGGCCACACGGGGCCGCGTCTCGCTGGAAGATTTCGAGCGCGCGGTGCAGGCGATTCCGGAGGTGCAGGTGGTGCAGCATGTGCTGGGCCTGTTCGATTACCGCCTGCGGGTGGTGGCGCGCGACATTGCCGATTTCGAACGCGTCTTGCGGCGGCGGATCATGACCTTGCCGGGGGTGGGCAACGTCGAGGCCAATGTGCTGTTGACCGAAGAGCGGCGGCCCGGGCCTTTGGGCTAGGGCCGCCGCGCACGCAGATCAAGGCGCCTGCGTCACTCCATCGCCTGCGCGATGCGGGCAAGCGCCGTCTCGGGCGGGCTTTGATAGGGGATATGGGTCACGAAGGCCCCTTCGGCGTTGAAGACCAGCACCGAGGAGGAATGGTCCATCGTGTAATCGCCCCCGTCCAGCGGCACCTTGCGGGCAAAGACGCGGAAGGCCTGCTGTGCCTTGAGGCTTTGCGCGGGCTCTCCCGTCACCCCCACCGCGCCGGGCAGCCAGCCAAGATACGCGGCCAGCACCTCGGGACGGTCACGCTCGGGGTCGACGCTGACCATGGAGATGCGCAGATCTTCGGCGCGCGGGCCCAAGGCGTCGCGCCAGCCCATGATGTCGCCCAAGGTGGTGGGGCAGACATCGGGGCAATGGGTGAAGCCGAAGAACACCAGCGAAGGCTGGCCGGTCAGGCTGTCTTGCGTGAAGGGCGCGCCGGTGGTGGTTTCCAGCCGGTAATCGCCTTGCCCGAAATCGGCAGGCACCAGTGCCGCGCTTGCGCCATCTCGCAGCAAAAGCCAGCCCGCGCCGGCACCCAAGCCTGCCACGGTCGCCAAGGCCACCGCCATCAGGATCTGCTGCGCGCGGGTCATCCTTGCGTCTCAAGAAAACGGCGCAGCTTGGCCGTCACTTGCGCCGGGTCTTCCTGATAGTTGAAGATCTGGTTGTAGCGCCCTTGGGCATCAAACAGCATCACATAGGCGCTGTGATCCATGCTGTAGCTGTCGCCCAGCGGCACCTTGCGGGCGTAGATGCGAAAGGCCGACAGTGCCTTTTGCACCTCGGCGGCCTCTCCCGTCACCCCCACCGCGCCCGGCAGCCATGACACATAGTCGCGCAGCACCTCGGCGCTGTCCCGTTCGGGGTCGACGGTCAGGAACCAGACCTTCAGGCCTTCGGCCAAGGGGCCAAGATCTTCCTGCCAGCCCATGATATCGCCCAAGGTGGTGGGGCAGACATCGGGGCAATGGGTGAAGCCAAAGAACACCAGCGAAGGCTGACCTGTCAGGCTGTCTTGCGTGAAGGGCGCGCCGGTGGTGGTTTCCAGCCGGTAATCGCCTTGGCCCAGCGTATCGGTCACTTGAGCCTCGGTCACAAGCGTTTCGGGCGCGGGGCCGGGCATCAGTGCCCAAGTGGCGCCAAGGCCGGTGATCAGCACAAGGCCCCAAAGCGCAAGCCGCAAGCGGCGCAATGCAGGTGTCGCCATCTCAGTTTCCCGTTCCATGGCCAGCGCCGTGCCCGGTGCCATGCCCAGCACCGTGCCCGCCGTGCCCGCTGTGCCCGGCGCCATGCCCGCCTCGCGCCGATCCCGCGCCTGCGTTGATCGGGCCGATGGCAAAGGACAGCGTCACCTCTCCGGCCTGTTCAAAGCGCAAGGTGATGTCCAGCGTCTCGCCTTCCACCAAGGGCTCGGTCAGCCCCATCAGCATCAGGTGATAGCCGCCGGGGGCAAGCGCGACCGTGCTGCCCGCCGGGATCGGCAGGCCTTCGGGCCGTTCGCGCATCGTCATCACGCCGCCCTGATGCGCCATTTCATGGATCTGCACCTCGCGCCCGACCGGGGCGGTGGCGGCGATCAGGCGGTCATCCACCGTGCCCTGATTGGTGATGGTCAGGAACGCGCCGCCGACGGGCGCGCGGGGCAGGGTGGCGCGGGTGAACGCGCCCGAAAGCTGCAACTCCCCCACCTGCACCATGGCGAGGCCAGAGGGGCTTGGTGTTTCTGCCCAGAGCGGGGGGGCGACCAGCGCGGTGCCGATCAGGAAAGCGTGGAGCAGGTGTTTCATCCTCGGGGCCTTTCGGGTTCAGTTGATGACAATTTCTGCACCCAGCTTCACAAGGGTGAAGCGGGTGCGCCGCAGGTCAAGCGTGAGGCTCCAGCGCCCGGGCACCGGCAGCACCAGCCCTTCCACCCGCCACAGGCCCGGCGTGCCGGGGATGGCGGTGGCGGTGCGGCTGATGCGCTCGATCCCGCGGTCGGGCAGCGACAAGGCAAGCGTCACGGCAAAAGGGTCCACCGGCTGGCCAGTGCCATCGGTGATGAAAAGCTCGGCCGTCACCGGGCCTGCGCGGCCGGGGGTCAGCGTCAGATCGGCCATCAGCGTGTCGGAATGCAGATGGGCATAGGCCGGGGCGGCGGCGGGGGCCGCCATGGCCAGCGCGCGCGGCGGCGGGGTAAAGCGCCAGCCTGCGGTGAGTGCCAGAAGCAGCACGGCCAGCACGAGTTCGGCGTGGATGCCCCGGCGCAAGCGCTCGCGCGCCGGGGCATCCCCCGCCAGCACCGGAGCGGTCAGGCGGCGGTTCTGCACCGCCAGCGCAAGGATCAGCCCAAGCAGCGCAAGCTTGCCCGCAAGGATCGCGCCATAGGCCGAAGGCCATTGCGCCGGGTCGGCGCCCAGTTGCACCGCGGTCAGGCCCGCGCCCGACAGGGCCAGCACCGCCACCGGATAGGGAAGCGCGGCGGAAAACCGGGCAAGGGGCGCGGTGCCCCCCCGCAAGGACAGCGCCAGCGGCGCAAGCGCGCCGATCCACAGCACCGCTGCGGCCAGATGCGCAAAGACCAAGCCGCGCGTCAGCGCGCGCGGCGCCGCCGCCCCGGCATGGCCGCTGATCGCATAGGCAATCCCCAACAAGGCCAGCGCCGCAAGACTGGCCGCCAGCGCCCCGCGCGGCAGGCGCAGCGCCATCAGCGCAAGCGCCGCCGCTAGCATCGCCAGCGCCACCGAAGGGCCAAAGCTGGTGCCCCATCCGGCGGCCCAAGGCGCGCCCGTCAGCAGATCGGGCAGCGCAAGCCCCAGCGCATCCAGACCATGCAGGCCAAGGTAAAGCGGGGCCGCCAGCAGCCCCGTCTGCAAGGCCGCCGCCACTGGCCTTTGTGCAGGCGCGCCCGTGAAGGCGGCAAAGACCGCGCCGCCGATCCCAAGCACCAGCCCCGCCGTCATCGCCCAGCGCGCGGCCCAGACCGCCGCCTGCACCGCCCTGTTGCCGCTCGACATCGGGGCCACGCCGCTCTCGGCGCCCACCGAAAACACCAGCGCGCCCGCCACCGGGTGCCCATCATCCGACGCGACCCGCCACGAGAGCAGATGCGTGCCTTGTCCCAGCGGCGGCAGCGGCAGGCTCAGAACCTGCCCGCCCGGGACGGCGGCCGTCAGATCGGTTTCGCTTCCATCCGGCGCGATCAGCCGGATCGCCAGCGGGGCCACGGGCTCGTTGAACCCGAGTGTCGCGCGGGCAGGTGCGGCCTCCAGCACGGACCTATCGGCGGGGTCGGCGCTTTGCAGCACGGCATGGGCCTGCGCAAGGCCTGCCGCCCAGAGCAAGGACAGCACAAGCGCGAAAAGGGGCAAAAGGCGGGGCATCAGGGGCACAGGCTCCGGTTCGTCAAAAGGGGCGGGGGCCAGACTCTGGCCCCCGCCCAAGGCTTGGATCAATGCTGGTGCGCGTCGGCGTCGATCAGCGTGACCTTCGGGGCCGGCATCTCGGCATTTTCCGCGCCCGTGGTGTCGATCCAGGCTTCCTCGCCCGTGGCGCATTCCTGAACCGACGGGAAGTAGAAGGTCGACCCGACCTCCAGATCCTTGCCAAAGCTGCCGCGGAAGACGAATTCATCGTAGAATTCATTGGGCAGATTGCCGCCCGACCAGATGATTTCCTTGACGCCTTCGGTCACTTCGGTGCCGTGGTTCATGAAGGGCGTCTTGTAAGGGCCGGTCACCACCTCCAGCGTCCAGCCTGCCTTGGGCATCGGCTTCACGCTGTAGAATCCCTCCGGGATCTGCACGCGCACGGTGTGGGTGGCTTCGGTGCCGCAGCCATGCGGCACGCGCAGCACGGCCTTATAGGTCGAACCGACCTTGGCCTCCTGCACCTCCAGCGTGGCATGGGCAAAGGCCGGGGCGGCAACGGCGGTCAAAGCGGCAAGAGCGGCGGCGGGGAGAAGTTTCGTGAACATCGTATCGGTCTTTCTGTCTAGAAAATAAGGGTGCAAGGACACGCCCCGGCTTGGGGGCGGATCAGCGCCGCAGAGCCAGCCAAGAGGCAGGCGAACGACGAGAAAAAGGGTCAAGAACAGGCCTCGCCTGCGCCCCGGCGCGTGGCACGGGCAAGCACAGCAAAGGCAAGCACAGCGAAGGCAGCCAAAGCGCCAACGGGCCTTGCCTGCAAACGCAGGACAACCCGGATGCGCAGGCTCAGGCCAGCGTCGGGGGCGCGCGCGGCTGTTGGGGGGTAAAGTCTTGCGGGCGGTGCCCGGGGCGCGCGCCATCGGCAAAGCCCGGCGTGCGCGCTTCTGGCGCAAAGGCCGTGACGGCCACGACCGGCGGCGGCGGCGCCAGATCGGTCTTGCCGATCGCCTTGGCAGGGCACAGCTGAATCAGATGCTCGGCCCCGGTGTCATCCTGCGCCAAGGTCACGCAGATCGACCACGCGCCCGAAATATCCTGCCCGGCCCGCGCCATCTCGCGCAGCACGCCCGAGGTCTGGTGCAAGGGCGCCAGCAACGACAGCATCCACAGCGCCAGCACGGCAAGCGCCATGCCAGTCTCGCGTGTGATCATGCGGGTGATGCGGGTCGTGGGCATAAATCCTCCGCCGCGCATCTTATGCGGGCAGGCGGTCGCGCGCAATGCACCCCGGCCCCAAAGAGCCAAGGTGTCGCAGCCCTCACGCCCTAGACCTCGACGCTGACCGCGCCGATCGGCACCGAACAACAGGCAAGGATATAGCCTTCCGCCACCTCATCCTCGGAAATGCCGCCATTGTGGACCATATGCACATCGCCCGAGATCTTGCGGATCTTGCAGGTGCCGCACAGGCCGAAGGTGCAGCCCGAGGGGATGTTCAGCCCCGATTGCTTGGCCACCGCCAGCACCGTATCGGTCTGCGAACAGGTGGCCTGCACCTGTGACGCCGCGAACAGGATTGACGCGCCCGTGTCGGCATCTGGCACCACATCCTCATGCACCGGCACCTCGGCCAGCGTGCGTGCGGGCGCGCCAAAGCTTTCCTGATGGTAGTGGTCCATGTTGTAGCCCAAGGACACCAGCATCTCGCGCACGCCCTGCATGAACGGCTCGGGTCCGCAGCAGAACACCTCGCGCTCCAGATAATCGGGGGCCATCAGCCCCAGCATGATCTGGCTCAGCCGCCCCTGATAGCCCGACCACGCCCGGAACGGATCGGGCTCTTCCACGGTAAAGCGCAGCCGCAGCCCCGGCACCCGGTTGGCGAATTGCTCCAGCCGCTCGCGGAAAATGATCTCGGACGGGCGGCGCGCGGCATGGACAAAGGTGATGTCCGGCATCTGCCCCGAATCCCAAGCCCATATCGTCATCGACATCATCGGCGTGATGCCGGACCCCGCCGAGATGAACAGGTATTTGGGCGCCGGATGGCGGTGAAAGCTGAAGATGCCGCTCGGGCCATAGGCCTTGATCCGCATCCCGGGCTTCAGATGATCCAGCATCCAGCGGGTGCCAATGCTGTTGGCCTGCGCCTTGACGGTCACGGAAATCGACAAGGGCCGCGATGGCGAGGACGAGATGGTATAGGTGCGCTGCACATGGCCCGCCGCCCCCTTCTTCGGGTCCACCGGCAGATCCAGCGTGATGAACTGCCCCGGCTGGTAGTCGAACCACGCGCCCGAAGGCGCGCGGAAGGTGAATGTCGCGGTGTCGGCCACATCGGGCACCACCATGGCGCATTCCAGCGGCTCGGAGTCGTCCCAAGGCTTGCCCGACCAGTTGATCTTCGCCTTCATCATTTTGCCGCCTGCGCCGGGTGCGGGGCCATGCGCGCGCGCATCACATCGCAATACCAATCGACAAACTGCAACACACCCTCTTCTTGAATCGGTGAATAGGGGCCGGGCTCATAGGCGGGCGACAGGATGCCCTTCTGGTTTTCCTCCACCACCTGACGGTCTTCGTCATTGGTGGCCATCCAGACCTCGGTCAGCGTCTTGAGGTCGTAATCCACGCCTTCCACCGCATCCTTGTGCACCAGCCAAGTGGTCGTGACCTGCGTCTCGGTCGGGCTGACGGGCAGCACCCGGAAGGTGATGGCGTGATCGCCCAGGAAATGGTTCCAGGTGTTGGGGTAGTGATACATCAGCAAACTGCCCGCATCGTTGAAGGGCATTGTCCCCATGCGCCGCGCCACCGCCGCCTTGGTTGTCATCGTATAGCTTTCGGCATTGTTCAGCAGCGGAATCCGCGCCAGCCGCCATTGAAACGCCGGGTGATGCACAAAGCGCGACGGCAGGCCTGCCGCTTCACATCGCGCCCAATGCTCCAGAATCTCGGGGCTGGCCGAATGCGGCCCGTCCATCGCGCCGATCTTGGGATTGTCGGAAAACGTCCGGCACAGCGAAGGATGCGAGCCGCCGCAATGATAGCACTCGCGGTTGTTCTCGATCACCAGCTTCCAGTTGCCATTTTCGATGATGGTCGAGCTGTAGGCCACCTTGGCCTCTGCCAGACCCGAAGGGGCCAGATAGGTCATCGCGGTTTTCGCCAGCTCGGCAATCGGCGGCGGCACGGGGGCAAGGCAGATATAGACGACCCCGCCCAGATCCACGCAATGCACCTTTTTCAACCCAAAGGCCGAGGCGTCGAACTCTTCGCCCATGTCGCGGGCAAAGATCAGCTTGCCCTCAAGGTCATAGGTCCATTGGTGATAAGGGCAGACAAGGTTGGGGGTCGAGCCCGAGGCCTTGGAACACAGCCGCTGCCCGCGATGGCGGCAGACGTTGTGAAAGGCGCGGATGCGCATGTCCTTGCCGCGGATCACCACCACCGGATAGGCGCCCACCTGCAAGGTGGCATAGGCACCGGGCTTGGCCAATTCGCAGGCGGGAACCGCGAAGAGCCATTCCTTATACCAGATCTGTTCCAGATCGGCCTGATAGACGCCCGGATCGGCGTAAAGATCGCGCGAAAGGGAGAACCCGGACTTGCGCGACAGGAGTTCAGCGGTGATCTCGCCGTGGCTGAGCATCTTAACCTCGCTTGTCCCATGCCTCCCCGCACAGGAACGGTGACTGTAGGGCAGAGCGCAACAGGGCAGGGGCCCCGTCCCGCGCCGCGGTGGCTTTGGGCAAGGCGGGTTTGCAGGCCTGTGGCCTCTGCCGTGGCCTGCGGCCCCTTGCCCGGACAGGATAGGCATGGGCAAGACATGCCGCATAGCGGCGGCGACCCTGCGGCCGCCGTTTGCGACCTTGGCCTTTGCGGCGCCGCCCGGCGCTATCCGCTTGCGCTTTGCCCAAGGCCCCGGCAAGCATGGCGCGACCAAAAGGGAGGCCAAGATGCTGCTAGATCTGGAATTCGTGCGGAACCAGTTTCCGGCGTTCGAAAGCCCGGTGCTGTCCACGCATGCGTTTTTTGAAAACGCCGGTGGCAGCTATCCGTGCCGTCAGGTGGTGGATCGGCTGACGCGCTTTTACACCCATCGCAAGGTCCAGCCCTATGCGCCCTATCCGTCGTCGGAACTCGCCGGGTCCGAGATGGACGAGGCCCGCACGCGCCTTGCCGCGATGATGAACGTGACGGGGCCGGAACTGTCCTTTGGCCCGTCCACCAGCGCCAACACCTATGTGCTGGCCCAAGCCGTGCGCGGTTGGCTGCGCGGGGAAAATGCGGCGATTGTGGTGACGAATCAGGACCATGAGGCCAATTCCGGGGTCTGGCGGCGTCTGGCCGAAGACGGGGTCGAGGTGCGCGAATGGCAGATCGATCCGCAAACCGGCAGCCTGAACCCACAGGATCTGGCCACCCTTCTGGCCGATGGCCGCGTGCGGCTGGTGGCCTTCCCGCATTGCTCGAATGTGGTGGCCGAGATCAACGATGTGGCGGCGATCAGCGCCATGGCCCATGCCGCAGGCGCGCGCACTGTGGTGGATGGCGTCAGCTATGCGCCGCATGGCTTTCCCGATGTGGCCGCCTTGGGCTGCGACGCCTATCTGTTTTCCGCCTACAAGACCTTTGGCCCGCATCAGGGCATCATGGTGCTGCGCGAGGCCTTCGGGATGGAGCTGCCGGGGCAGGCGCATTACTTCAATCAGTCGGTTCTTTACAAACGCCACACCCCCGCTGGCCCCGACCATGCCCAGATTGCCGCCTGCGCCGGGATGGCTGATTACATCGACGCGCTGGCCGCCCAGCATGGGATCGACGGCGACGCCGCCACCCGCAACCGCGCCGTGCATGATCTGATGCGCGCGGCCGAGGTGGCGGTGATCGCGCCCTTGCTCGATTACCTTGCCGCCCGCAATGATCTGCGCCTGATCGGCCCCCGGGCGGCGGCCTTGCGCGCGCCCACGGTGGCGGTGGCGCTCGACCGTCCGGCGCTGCCGGTGGCGCAGGCGCTGGGCCGCGATGGCATCGCCTGCGGGGGCGGCGATTTCTACGCCGTCCGCCCGCTCACCGCGATGGGCGTGCCGCTCGATCAGGGCGTCTTGCGCATGAGTGCTGCGCATTACACCAGCCCGGCCGAGGTGACCCGCCTGATCGCCGCCTTGGACCGCGCGCTGTGATCTGTGCGCGGCGGCCCATTGCCGGAGACGGGCAGGGCGCTAAAAGTAAACAAAAATCTTTCGCCGGGTGATCCGAAAGGGCCGCCCGGCCGTATCCACCCCAGACCACAAGAGAGCGCGCCCGCCTGATGACCAACACGCCCTTGATCCTCTGGCTGCGCCGCGATCTGCGCGTGTTGGATTCGCCGATGCTCGACGCGGCGGCCCGCACGGGCCGCCCGCTGATCCCGGTGTTCATTCTCGACCCCGAAACCGAAAGCCTTGGCGCCGCGCCGAAATGGCGGCTGGGGCTGGGGATCGCGGCATTTGCAAAGACGCTGGAAGGCTTGGGCGCGCGGCTGATCCTGCGCCGTGGCCCCGCGCTTGACGTGTTGCAGGCGCTGATCAAGGAAACCGGGGCCGATGCCGTCTGGTGGCACCGGCTCTATGATCCCGATGCGGTGGCCCGTGACAAGAAGGTCAAGGCCGCGCTGAAAGAGCAGGGCCTTGCCCCGCGCAGCTTTGGCGGCCACCTCTTGTTTGAACCTTGGGAGGTGGAAACCGGCACCGGCGGCTTTTACCGCGTCTACACCCCGTTCTGGAAAGCGGTGCGCGGCCGTGATGTCGCAGCCCCGCTTCCCGCGCCCAAAGACCTCATCGCCCCGAAGGACTGGCCCGAGAGTGAGGATCTGGCCGACTGGCAGATGGGGGCCGCCATGCGCCGGGGCGCCGAAATCGTGGCCCGCCACATCCATGTGGGCGAGGCCAAGGCCTTGGCGCGGCTTGACCGTTTCATCGAAGACCGCATCGCCGATTACGCCGATGCCCGCGACCTTCCGGCCGTCGATGGCACTTCGGGCCTGTCGGAAAACCTCACCTATGGCGAGATCGGGCCGCGCACCGTCTGGGCCGCAGGCTCGCGCGCGCTGCACGAGGGCGCCGCCGGGGCCGAGACCTTTCTCAAGGAACTGGTCTGGCGCGAATTTGCCTACCATCTGATGCACCACACGCCGCAGATCACCCATGCCAACTGGAAGCCCGAATGGGATGATTTCCCATGGAAGGATGACAACAAGACCGCCGAAATCTGGCGGCGCGGCCTGACGGGTGAACCCTTTGTCGATGCCGCCATGCGTGAGATGTATGTGACCGGACGGATGCACAACCGCGCCCGCATGATTGCGGCCAGCTATCTGACCAAGCATCTGATGACGCATTGGAAAATCGGCCTGCACTGGTTCGCCGACTGTCTGGTGGACTGGGACCCGGCCGCCAATGCGATGGGCTGGCAATGGGCCGCAGGGTCGGGCCCTGATGCCGCCCCTTTCTTTCGCATCTTCAACCCGGCCACACAGGTGGAAAAATTCGACCCCAAGGCCGAATACCGCCACCGCTTCATCGCGGAACTTGCGCGCAAGCCGGGGCGGGATGCCCTGTCTTATTTCGACGCGGTGCCCAAATCTTGGGCGCTGGACCCGGGCCGCCCCTATCCCAAGCCGCTGGTCGATCTGGCAGAGGGGCGCAAGATTGCCCTTGCGGCCTATGCCGACCGAAACTCTTGAGCCCGCGTTGCGTATCTGAAACTGTAAACAAAAGACGACAGTTCCCCGGGGAGGGAAGATGGAATTTCTGACGACGACCAAAGGCCAGACCAATCTGCCGCGCTATTTCTCTCAGGCCTTCGCCGTGGCCAGCAAGTTGGGTGAGGGGCGGCTGGATTTCGTGTTGCCCGATGGCCGCCGCTTCCGGCTTGAAGGCGCGCAGCCCGGCCCGGTGGCGGAAATCGCGATCCACAACGACGAGTTGTTCGCCCGCATGATCCGCGAAGGCGATCTGGGATTTTGTGATGCCTATCTGGATGGCTGGTGGTCCAGCCCCGATTTGCAGGCCTTTCTGGATCTGGTGCAGATGCCCTCGAACAACCCGGTGCAAGATGGCTTTCCGGGCCTTGGCCTTGTGCGCGCTTTTGAAAAGCTGCGCTTCTGGCTGCAATCCAATTCCAAGCGGCAAGCGAAAAAGAACATTCATGCCCATTACGATCTGGGGAATGATTTCTACCGTCTTTGGCTGGACGACAGCATGACCTATTCCAGCGCCCTGTTCCACTCGGGGCAGGAAAGTCTGGAAAAGGCGCAAGAGCAGAAATACGCCTCGATGGTCGATCAGATGGGCGCGCAACCGGGGGAGCACGTGCTGGAAATCGGCTGCGGCTGGGGTGGCTTTGCCGAATATGCCGCCGCCAAGCGCGGCCTGCGCGTCACCGCACTGACCATTTCGCAAGCGCAATACGATTACGCGGTGGATCGCATGGCCCGCGCAGGCCTGACCGATCGGGTCGAGATCAAGTTGCAGGATTACCGCGATGAACGCGGGCTGTATGACGGCATCGCCAGCATCGAGATGTTCGAAGCCGTGGGCGAACGCTACTGGCCGACCTATTTCAACACCTTGCGCGACCGGCTGAAACCGGGCCGCCATGCCACGCTGCAAATCATCACCGTGCCCGATCACCGCTGGCCGGTGTATAAGCGCGGGGTGGATTTCATCCAGAAATACATCTTCCCGGGCGGTATGCTGCCCGCGCCGTTTCGCCTGAAGGAAGAGGTGGAACGCGCAGGCCTGCGGCTGAAAACCTCGATCGAATTTGGCGAAAGCTACAGCCAGACCCTGCGCCGCTGGCATGAGGTGTTCAACGAACGCTGGGATGATGTGGCGCGTCAGGGCTTTGACGACCGCTTCCGCCGGATGTGGAACTTCTACCTTGCCTCTTGCGCCGGAGCCTTCCGCGGCGGAAACTGTGATGTGACCCAAATCACGGTGACGCGCCCGGCCTGATCCGGCGCGGGAAAAGGACGCGCGATGCCCACCGCCGCAAAACTGGTTGCCGCCTTTGCCTTCGCGCTGGTGTCGGCCATTGCTGTCCATGTCTACGCGCAATCGCTGTCCGAAGCGCAGCCGCTTGAGACACTCTATCTTGTCAGCATCGCGGTGGGGGTGCTGTGCGGCTGGCGGATCATGGGGGGCGCGGCCAAGCGCGCCCGCGGCGGGGTCGAGGCGATGGCCACCGGCGTGCGCACGACGTTGACGATTGTGGTCAGCGTGGTGCTGATCTTTGCCTGCGCCGACATGCTCGACCGCGCGATGCGAGGCCGCTACAAGACGCCGCTGGATGCGTTTCTGGGGGTGTTCGAACAGGCGCTCGCCTTGCTGCCGTCGCTCGCCCGCCCCGATCTGGTGGGGGTGCTGTTGCTCGGCGGGCTGGTCTCGGGGGCGATCACCTATGCCGCCGGGCGGCGTTGGCCCTGATCGCTGTGAACCGCCCTGACCTTTCCGGAAAGAAACGCTGATGTCCCTTGTCTTCCTGTGTGGTCCGCTGTGCCACCGCCCGCTTCTGGCGGCCATTCTGGGGCCGGATCTGGCCGAGGCGCTGTCCTTCGATCCGGCCAGCGCACGCGGGCAGGCGGCCCATCTGGTCGATGCACCCGGCGCCTGCGCGCTGCGCCCCTGTCCGGGCGCACAGGTCGACGGCGCGCTGGTCGCCATGCCGCCCGAGGCTGCGGCGCGGCTCGCCTTCTACGCCCGCGCGCTGGGCCTTGTCCGCCGCCGCCTGCAGGCGCGCACCGCGCAAGGCCGCCACCCCGCCATCGCCTACAGCCTTCCCGCCGCCGAAAGCGCGGGCGCCCCGCCGTGGGACGCAGACCTCTGGCGGGCCGATCACGCGGCCCTCGCGGTGGAAACCGCGACCGAGGTGATGGGCGCCATGGGCCACTTGTCCCCCGCCCGCGTGCAGGCGCGCCTTGGCCCGCTGATGGTGCGCGCCGCCAGCCGCCTGCGCGCCCGCACAGGCCCGGCCCCCCATGCCTTGCGCCGCGCGCCCGACACCATCGTCGTCCACGCCCGTCGCCAGCCCTATGCGCAGTTCTTCGCGGTCGAGGAATATGACCTCTCTTTCCGCC
Source organism: Pseudorhodobacter sp. MZDSW-24AT (assembly GCF_002794355.1). GTDB lineage: Bacteria > Pseudomonadota > Alphaproteobacteria > Rhodobacterales > Rhodobacteraceae > Pseudotabrizicola. Next base: position 147,281 of record NZ_PGOI01000003.1, read on the forward strand.
GCTTCGACGGGCGCATGAGCCCGGTGGTCACCCGCGCGGCCTTCATCTCGGGCGATGCCGTCACCGTGCTGCCCTATGACCCGATCCGCGACCGGGTGCTCTTGGTGGAACAAATGCGCGTCGCCCCCTTCGTGCGCGGCGACCGCCACCCGTGGCAGCTCGAGGCCATCGCCGGTCGCATCGACCCGGGCGAAACCCCCGAAGCGGCCGCCCGCCGCGAGGCGGTAGAGGAGTCCGGCCTCACCTTGGGCGCCTTGCTGCCGGTGGCCAACACCTACCCGTCACCGGGCGCCAAGACAGAGTTCCTCTACTCCTATGTCGCCCTGACCGACCTGCCCGATGGCAGTGCCGGTGTCTTCGGCGTCGCGCATGAGGCCGAAGACATCCGCGGCCACCTGATCGGGCTGGATCAGGCCTTGGCCTTGGTGGACAGCGGCGAAATCGCCACCGCCCCCTTGGTGCTCACCCTGTTCTGGCTGCACCGCGAACGCGCGCGGCTAAAGGCCCAAGGCTGACCCCGCCCCGCCGCAAACCTAAAGGTTCAGCTTGACCCAAGCCGCATTGCGCGCCGAAGACCGCACGCAAGCATCGACAAAGGCCACGCCTTCCAGCCCTTCCTTGAGGCCCGGGAAGGTCACCGCCGAGTCCAGCGCGGTGCCGTCGCGCCGGGCGATGATGGCGCGGGCGGCCTCGGCATAGATGTTGGCGAAACCTTCCAGATAGCCTTCGGGATGGCCCGAGGGGATGCGGCTCACTCGGGCCGCTTCGGGCCCCGCGCCGGCGCCATTGCGGGTCAGGCGGTATTTCGGCTGGCCCAGCGGCCCGACCCACAGCGCATTCGGGTTCTCCTGCTCCCATTCGATCCCCGCCTTGGTGCCATAGATCCGCAGGCGCAGCCCGTTTTCCTGCCCCGCGGCCACTTGGGAACACCAGAGCATCCCGCGCGCGCCGCCCTTATAGCGCAGCATCACATGCGCATTGTCATCCACCCGCCGCCCCGGCACGAACGCCTGCAGATCGGCGGCCAGTTCCTCGACCCTCAACCCGCTGACGAACCCTGCAAGGTTGAAGGCATGGGTGCCGATATCCCCGGTGCTGCCGCCGGCGCCCGAGCGCGCAGGATCAGTGCGCCAGCCCGCCTGTTTCTGCCCGGTCTCCTCCACCGGTTCGGCCAGCCAGTCCTGCGCATATTCCACCTGCACCAGCCGGATCTCGCCCAACTCCCCCGCCGCCACCATCGCCGCCGCCTGCCGGATCATCGGATAGCCGGTGTAATTATGGGTCAGCGCAAACACCACGCCCGAGGCCTCTGCCGCGCGTGCCAGTTTCTTCGCCTCGGCCAATGTATGGGTCAGCGGCTTGTCGCAGATCACATGAATGCCGCGCTTGAGGAATTGCAGCGCCACCGGCGCATGCATGTGGTTCGGCGTCACGATCGCCACTGCCTCGATCCCATCCTTGCGCCGCGCTTCCTTGGCCGCCATCTCGGCAAAGCTCGCATAGGCCCGCGGCACCCCCAGATCGGCGGCCGAGGCGAGCGACTTTTCCGCATCCGACGAAAAACACCCCGCCACCAGCTCATACTGGTCGTCGATCCGCGCCGCGATCCGGTGCACCGCCCCGATGAACGCATCGCGTCCGCCGCCCACCATGCCCAATCTGATCCGCGGTGCCCGCGCCACATGTGCCGCTGTGATGGCCATGTCCTGCCCTCCTGCTGTCATCTGTTCTCAAATATCCCGGGGTCCGGGGCAGAGCCCCGGTCCGCCCGCTCAGTCCAGTCCCAGCATCCGCCGGTTCGCGGCCCGGTCGGTGCCGGCCCCCGCGAAATCGTCAAACGCCTTTTCCGTCACCCGGATCATATGCGCCCGCACGAAATCGGCGCCTTCCCGAGCGCCATCCTCGGGGTGCTTCAGGCAGCATTCCCATTCCACCACCGCCCAGCCGTCAAAGCCATATTGCGTCAGCTTCGAGAAAATGCCGCCGAAATCCACCTGACCATCGCCGAGGCTGCGGAAGCGCCCGGCGCGGTTGACCCAAGACTGAAAGCCGCCATACACCCCTTGCCGCCCTGTCGGATTCAATTCGGCATCCTTGACATGGAACATGCGGATGCGCGCGTGATAGATGTCGATATGCTCCAGATAATCCAGATGCTGCAACACGTAATGGCTCGGATCATACAGCATGTTGGCGCGCGGGTGGCCTTTCACCCGGTCAAGGAACATCTCGAAGCTGATCCCATCGTGCAAATCCTCGCCCGGGTGGATCTCATAGCACAGATCCACGCCGCAGTCTTCGGCATGGTCAAGGATCGGCGCCCAGCGCTCGGCCAGCGCGTCAAAGGCCTCTTCCACCAGCCCCGCCGGGCGCTGCGGCCATGGATAGACATATGGCCATGCGAGCGCGCCGGAAAACGTCGCCTGCGCGGTCAGCCCCAGATGCTTTGACGCGGTCAGCGCCTTTTTCACCTGATCCACCGCCCAGTCCTGCCGCGCCTTCGGATTGCCGCGCACCGCTTCCGCCGCAAAGCCGTCAAAGGCCGCGTCATAGGCCGGATGCACCGCCACCAATTGCCCTTGCAGATGGGTGGACAGCTCGGTGATGGCGATGCCATTGGCGGCCGCCACGCCCGCGATCTCGTCGCAATAGTCCTTGGAGGTGGCGGCCTTGTCCAGATCGAACAGCCGCGCGTCCCAGCTTGGGATCTGCACCCCGACATAGCCGCAATCGGCGGCCCATTTCGTGATGCTGTCCCAGCTGTTGAAAGGCGCGGTGTCGCCTGCGAATTGCGCCAGAAACAGCGCCGGTCCCTTGATCGCCTTCATCCTGTGTCTCCCTTGCTGTCGCTGGCGCGCTCCACCCGTCCGGGCCGCTCCAGTCCCTGTTTGGCCGGGCTGTCCCGGCGTTCGATGGCGGCCACCACGGCGCGCGCCAGAAAATCGCCCGCTTGGCGCACATCTTCGTGCACCACCATGATTCCGGGGCGGAAGCGGTGCAAAAAGCGGATCGCCTCTTTCGCCACCAGATCGAAGTCGCGCCCCAGCACCATGCCCAAATGCTCGGCCGCGTTCACCGCCGCCATCGCGGCGGTGGTCGACCCGCAGAGCAAGCCATCCGGGCGCAGCGTGCTCGCTTGCAGATGCTCCACCACCGCGGCCTCGATGGCGCTGCCACCCGAATCCGAGGTGGCGGTGGTCAGCACTTCAAAGGCCAGCCCATGCGCCCCCGCCGCCTGCACAAAGCCCGTGATCATGTGGCGCGCATAGGCATGTGTGCGCGGCGGCGGCACCAGCAAAAGCCGCTTGCGCCCGGCGGTGGCCAGCGCCTCTACGGCAAGGGCGGCAAAGCTTTCATTGTCGAAATCATAATAGCTGTGCGCGATCTCCATTTCCGTGCGGCCATGGGTGGCAAAGGGGAAATGTCGCTCGGCCATATAGCGCACGCGCGGGTCCTCGGGCTTGGTCTGGTTCAGGATCACCGCATCCGCGCTTTCGGTTTCCACCAGATAGCGGATCGGGTCCATCGGGTCCTGATCGGGAAAGAAGGGGGTGACGATCAAGTGATAGGCGGTGCCGCGCAAGGCATTGGCGATGGAATAGATCAACTGGGACGTGTGGTTCATCACATCCGCCTCGGTCGAAAGCACCAGCGCGATCACATTGGTCTTGCCGGTGCGCAAACGCACACCGGCACGGTTCGGGCGATAGCCAAGCCGGTGCGCCGCTTCCCGCACGCGCTGCTTGGTGGCCTCACCGATGTCGGGGGCATCCTTCAGCGCGCGGCTGACCGTGGCCACCGCCAGCCCGGTTTCGGCAGCGATGGTCTTGAGCGTGGGGCGCTCATGCTCCGAATCGGGCAGGGCGGCAGGGGGCGGGGCGGCGACGCTGGGGCTCATGAGGTTTCTCCGCTGCGGCGAATCGGCTGGGCCGGACGCCTGCGCGACTCGGCCGGATGCGCGCCTGCTGCACCTGCAAAATGGGTGCCCGGCGTGCCGGGCACAAAGGCCTTGCATCTCGGGCGATTAGGCAGGGTGCGGCACTGCGGCATTTCACTCTCGTATCGGGTTGGGCCGGGCGGGTCGAGGCCAGAATGACCGGGTCCTGACAGCGCATTGAACGCCATGCAGCAACCGGTTCACAAGCGAAAAGAAAGCTTGATCGGTAAATCTATAACGTTATAGAAATTACTATAACGATTTAGAAACTGGGAGGACTGCATGAGAACCTTGAAACTGGCCTCGGCGCTTGTGGCGTCGGTGGCCCTGCCTGCGACGGCTTTCGCCACTGATCTTGAGGTCACCCATTGGTGGACCAGCGGCGGGGAGGCCGCTGCCGTCGCCGAACTCGCCAAGGCGTTTGACGCGGGCGGGGACAAATGGGTCGACGGCGCCATTGCCGGTGGCGGGTCCACCGCGCGGCCCATCATGATCAGCCGGATCACCGGCGGCGATCCGATGGGAGCCACCCAATTCAACCACGGCCAGCAGGCGCTGGAACTGGTCGAGGCGGGGCTGATGCTGGACCTCACCGATGTGGCCGAGGCCGAGGGCTGGAAGGAAAAGGTGTTCCCGCCCTCGCTCCTTGACGCCTGCACGGTGGAGGGTCGCATCTATTGTGCGCCTGTGAACATCCACTCCCCCGAATGGCTGTGGTTGTCGAACAAGGCCTATGCCGACGCGGGCATCCCGGTGCCCACCAACTGGACGGAATTCGTCGCCACCGCCCCACAACTGGAGGCTGCAGGAAAGATCCCGCTCGCGCTTGGCAATCAGGCGTGGCAATCGAACCTTGCCTTCGGCGCCATCACGGTTGCGGTGGCGGGGCTGGACATCTGGAAACAGGTCAATGTCGACAAGAACATGGACGTGGCCGCTGGCCCGGAAATGGCCGCCGTCTTCACCGCCGTGGGCGATGCGCGCAAACTGGCCGCCAAATCCACCGTGCAAGACTGGAACCAAGCCACCAACCTTGTGATCACCGGCGAGGCCGGGGGCCAGATCATGGGTGACTGGGCGCAAGGCGAATTCCAGATCGCGGGTCAGGTCGCGGGCACCGACTACACCTGTCTGCCGGGCCTTGGCCTGAACGCCTATCTCTCGACCGGGGGCGATGCCTTCTATTTCCCCAAGAATGACGATCCCGAGATCGAGGCCGCGCAAAAGCGCCTTGCCGCGGTGCTGGTCAGCCCCGAGGTGCAGGTGGCCTTCAATCTCAAGAAAGGCTCGCTGCCCATCCGGGGCGATGTCGATCTGGCGGCGGCCAATGACTGCATGAAGAAAGGGCTTGAAGTGCTGGCGGGCGGCAATCTGTTGCCAACCGGCGACATGACGTGGTCCCCCGATGTGGTCAAGCAGAACGAAGACCTGATGGTCGAATTCTTCAAATCCGATATGGCGCCTGAAACGGCCCATGCCCAATGGGTCGAGAATCTGAAGTCGGGCCTGTGATCCCGCGCTAACGGCCGGGCCGCCCGTGCAGGGCGGCCCGCACCACAGACGGCACAACAGGGGAGGGCAGGCCGATGGCCAAGGCACAGCGGGCCAACCGCATGTGGCGGAACATGAACGCGAAAATCGCGGCGGTTCCAATGATACTGACAACGCTGGTGGTTTTCGTGGGCGGCACCGCCTGGACGGTGCTCTATTCCTTTACCGATTCCAAACTGCTGCCGCGCGAACGCTGGGTGGGCTTTGACCAATACGAACGGCTCTGGTCCAACTCGCGCTGGCTCACCTCCATCGAAAACCTGATGGTCTACGGCGTCCTCAGCCTGATCTTCACCATCTCCATCGGCTTTCTGCTTGCCGTGGCAATGGATCAGAAGATCCGCTTTGAAGACAGCTTCCGCACCATCATGCTTTACCCCTTTGCGCTGTCCTTCATCGTGACGGGCCTTGTCTGGCAATGGATCTTGAACCCCGAATTCGGCATCCAGTCCATCGTCCGCGGCCTTGGCTGGGAAAGCTTTACCTTCAACCCGCTCAACAACCCCGATCTGGTGCTCTATGGCCTGCTGATCGCCGGGCTTTGGCAAGGCACAGGGTTCGTCATGTGCCTCATGCTCGCAGGTCTGCGCGGCATTGATGAAGATATTTGGAAAGCCGCCCGCGTCGACGGCATCCCCACTTGGAAAACCTATCTGCTGATCATCCTGCCGATGATGCGCCCGGTGTTCATCACCACCCTCGTCATCGTCGCCGCTGGCATCATCAAGCTTTATGATCTGGTGGTCGCGCAAACCAGCGGTGGCCCCGGCACCGCAAGCCAAGTGCCCGCCATGTATGTCTATGACTACATGTTCCAAGCCCAGAACCTTGGCCAAGGCTTTGCGGCCTCCAGCATGATGCTGCTCAGCGTGCTGATCGTGCTGATCCCATGGGCCTACCTTGAATTCGGAGGCAAGAAACATGGCTGACCTCACCGCCACCTACAGCCGCAGCGATGCCGAACCGCGCGGTGCCAAGCCCAAACGCGCGCTCTCGGGCCGCAACATCATGATCTATGGCACGCTGCTGGTCTTCAGCGTCTATTACCTCTTGCCGCTCTGGGTCATGGTGATGACCAGTCTCAAGGGGATGCCCGAAATCCGCATGGGCAATATCTTTGCCCCGCCCGTGGAAATCACCTTTGAACCATGGGTCAAGGCGTGGTCACAGGCCTGCACCGGGCTCAATTGCGATGGCCTGTCGCGCGGCTTCTGGAATTCGGTCACCATCCTGATCCCTTCGGTGATCCTGTCCATCGCGGTGGCAAGCGTGAATGGCTACGCGCTGACCTTCTGGAAGTTCAAAGGGTCTGACATCTTCTTCACCATCCTGATCTTCGGGGCCTTCATCCCCTATCAGGTGATGCTCTATCCCATCGTCATCCTCTTGCGCGAAATGGGGCTTTATGGCTCGCTCTGGGGGCTGGTGCTGGTGCACACCATCTTTGGCATGCCCATCCTGACGCTGCTCTTCCGCAACTACTTCTCCACCATCCCCGAAGAGCTGTTCAAGGCCGCCCGTGTCGATGGCGCAGGCTTCTGGGCGATCTACGCCAAGATCCTGATGCCGATGAGCCTGCCGATCTTCGTGGTGGCGATCATCCTCCAAGTCACTGGAATCTGGAACGATTTCCTGTTTGGCGTGGTCTACACCAAACCCGATCTGTACCCGATGACCGTGCAGCTCAACAACATCGTCAACTCGGTGCAGGGGGTCAAGGAATACAACGTCAACATGGCCGCCACCTTGCTCACCGGGCTGGTGCCACTCTTCATCTACTTCATCTCCGGCAAATTGTTTGTTCGCGGCATCGCCGCCGGTGCTGTGAAAGGCTGATCTGCAACATGACCAACTCGATTGAAGTCAAGGACCTCACGCTGAACTTCGGCGCGGTCTCTGTTCTGAAAAATATGAACCTGAACGTGGCCGAAGGCGAATTCGTGGTGCTGCTGGGGCCTTCGGGCTGTGGCAAATCCACCTTGCTCAACTGCCTTGCGGGATTGCTGGAAATCACCGACGGGCAGATCTTCATCAAAGGCAAGAACGTGACATGGGCCGAGCCGAGCGCGCGCGGCATCGGCATGGTGTTTCAGTCCTATGCGCTTTACCCGCAAATGACGGTGCGCGGGAACCTGTCCTTTGGCCTGAAGAACGCCGGTGTCGCGCGGGACGAGATTGACCGCCGCGTTGCCCGCGCCGCCGAAATCCTGCAAATCGGCCCGCTCTTGGACCGCAAGCCCGCCGCGCTGTCGGGGGGGCAACGGCAGCGGGTCGCCATTGGCCGCGCGCTGGTGCGCGATGTGGATGTCTTCCTCTTTGACGAACCCTTGTCCAACCTGGATGCCAAACTGCGCTCGGAACTGCGGGTGGAAATCAAGCGTCTGCACGCGCAGTTGAAAAACACCATGGTCTATGTGACCCATGACCAGATCGAGGCGCTGACGCTGGCCGACCGCATCGCGGTGATGCGCGGCGGCATCATCCAGCAACTGGCCGCCCCGCAAGAGATCTATAACCGTCCGGCCAACCTCTTTGTCGCAGGCTTCATCGGCAGCCCGTCGATGAACTTCCTGCCCGGGGCCACGGTCGATGGCGGGAACGCCTTTCGCAAGGGCGATGTGACGCTCTCGCTCGCGGGCTACGAAGGCGGGCGGGTGGGCGCGCGCGACAAGGTGATCCTGGGCCTGCGCCCCGAACATCTGGGGGTGCAGGACCATGCCGAACCGGGCCTCACGATCCCGGCGATGGTGGAACTGGATGAACCCATGGGCGCGGATTCGCTGGTCTGGCTTCAGGCGGCGGGGACGCAAGTTTCGGTCCGCGTGCCGGTCGAACGCCGGATGACCCCCGGCACCCAGGTGCATCTGCGGGTGGATATGGCCAAGGCGAGCCTGTTTGACGCGGGCAGCGAGACAAGGATCTGACAGCCATGGATCTGGCAGGCATCTGGCGTCTCAGCGATGAGGCGGGGGAATATGACGTGCCTTTCGCGCTCCCCGGCGACGGGATCAGCGCGCTGCACGCGGCGGGGGCAATCCCCGACCCGTATTGGGGGCAGAACGAATACGGCCTGCGCTGGATCGCCGACCGCGACTGGACCGCAAGCCGCAGCTTTGACCATGACGGCTCAGACGCCGAGCTGGTGCTCGACGGCCTTGATACCGTGGCCGAGCTGCGGCTGAACGGGATGCCCGTGCTCCACGCCGCCAACGCCCACCGCCGCTGGCGGGTGCCGGTGGCGGGCCTGCTGCGGGCAGGCGAAAACCGCATCGAGATCACCTTCCGCTCGGTCGTCCGCGAAGGCGCCGCGCGCGCCGCCGCCCAGCCCTTTCCCATCCCCTACCACCAGCCCAATTGCCCGATCCCCCACGGCAACATGCTGCGCAAACCGCAATGCGATTTTGGCTGGGACTGGAACATCGCGCTGCCCAGCTTTGGCCTCTGGGGCCGCATCGCGCTTGACCCCACCGGCCCGCGCATCGGCGACATCCTGATCGACCAGCGCCACAGCCCGGGGCTCGCGGAAGTCACCTGCCGCATCGCCACCACCGAAGCCGAGGCCACCGCCACGCTTTGCGGCCAAACCGCCACCGCGCCCAGCATTGACGGCACCGCCACCCTCACCTTGCGCATCGCCAACCCCGATCTGTGGTGGCCCGCAGGGCAGGGCGCGCAGACGCTCCACATCCTCACCGTCACCTCTGGCCCCGCCACCGCCACCCGCCGCATCGGCCTGCGCGATCTGCGCCTGATCTCCGAACCCGATGCCGCCGGGCGCAGCTTTGCCTTCCACGTCAACCGCCGCCCGGTCTTTGCCAAAGGCGCCAACTGGATTCCCGCCGACGCGCTGCATGGCCGCATCACGCCCGCGCACACCCGCGCCTTGCTGCAATCGGCCAAGGACGCGCATATGAACATGATCCGCGTCTGGGGCGGCGGGCGCTATGAACCTGGCTGGTTCTATGACCTTTGCGACGAGCTGGGCCTGATGGTCTGGCAGGATTTCATGTTCGCCTGCCACCTCTACCCTTCCACTCCCGACTTCCTTGCCGAAGTCGAGGCCGAGGTGCGCGATGTCACCGCGCGGCTCAACCACCACGCCTGCATCGCGCTGTGGTGCGGCGACAATGAACTCATCGGCGCGCTCACCTGGTTTGACGAATCCCGCCGCGACCGCGACCGCTACCTCGTCAATTACGACCGCCTCAACCGCACCATCGAGTCCGCCCTGCGCGAGACGCTGCCGCAAGCCAACTGGTGGCCTTCCAGCCCCAGCCCCGGCCCGATGGCCTTTGGCGATGCCTGGCATGACGATTCCTCGGGCGACATGCATTTCTGGAGCGTCTGGCACGAGGGCCGCGATTTTGATCATTACCGCGCCGTGAAACCGCGCTTTTGCAGCGAATTCGGCTTTCAATCCTATCCGTCGCTGTCGGCCATCGCCCGCTTTGCCGACCCGCAAGACTGGAACATCGCCGCCCCGGTGATGGAAAGCCACCAGAAGAACGCGGGCGGCAATGCCCGCATCGCGGAAACCCTGTTCCGCACCTTTCGCTTTCCGGTGGATTTCCCCCATTTCGTCTACCTGTCCCAAGTGCAGCAAGGCCTTGCCATCCACACCGCCGTCACCGCCTGGCGCGCGCTGAAACCGCATTGCATGGGCACGCTCTACTGGCAGCTGAACGACACTTGGCCGGTGTGCTCATGGTCAAGTCTGGACCATGGCGGCAACTGGAAGCTGTTGCACCATATGGCGCGGCGCTTCTTTGCCCCGGTCACCGTCATCGCCCTGCCAGAAGGCGACAGCATCACGCTCAAGGGCGTGAACGACACCGGGCATGACCTGCCGATCACCCTGCAGGTGCAGGCGATCGACATGGCAGGCCGCCGCCGCCCGCTGGTGGTGACCGAGGCCAACCTGTGCCCCAAGGGCGCCACGCCTTGCACCGTGATCGACCGCGCGCAGCTGCGCCCCGATGAAATCCTGCATTGGCACTGGTCCGACGGGGCCGAGGCCACGGGCGAAGACCTTTTCGCCCCGCAGCCGTGGAAGGCCTATGCGCTGCGCCCGCCGCAGATCACCCAGACCGTTGCGCGAAAGGGGCAGGACTGGGACATCACGCTCAGCGCCCAGACGCTTGCCCCCTTCACCGCACTTGAATCCGATGTGCCGGGGCAGTTTTCCGACAATGCATTTCCGCTGATCCCCGGCGCTCCGCGCGTGATCCGCTTCACCACCGCTGCTCCGGGCAGACCGCAATTCACCCTGCGCCACCTGCACGCGGCCACCTATGGCACCTGAAAGGACCTCTCCGCATGTTCTCTTATCAACTCTATTCCTCGCGCAACTTCCCGCCCATGTCCGCCACGTTTGAGATGCTGGCCGAGGCGGGCTATACGGCGGTCGAAGGCTATGGCGCGCTTTATGCCGATGATGCCGCGGTCGAGGCGACCAAGGCCGGGCTGGCCGCCACCGGCCTGACCATGCCCACCGGGCATTTCAGCCTTCAGATGCTGGAAAACGAAGTGCCCAAGGTGCTGGCCATCGCCCGCGCGCTGAAGATGGAAAAGCTCTACTGCCCCTTCGTCATGCCGGATGAGCGCCCCACCACCGGGCAAGGCTGGCACGATTTTGGCGCGCGGCTGGAGAAGGCGGCACAGGTCTACCGCGCCGAAGGCTATGGCTTTGGCTGGCACAACCATGATTTCGAATTCCGCCCCACCGCCGATGGCGCCATCCCGCAAGAGGAAATCTTCAACGGCGGCCCGCATCTGGAATGGGAAATGGATGTGGCTTGGGTGATCCGGGGCGGGGCCGACCCGCTGGCATGGATCGAACGCTACAGCGACCGCATCACCGCCGCCCATGTCAAGGACATCGCCCCCGCAGGCGAGAACGCAGCCGAAGATGGCTGGGCCGATGTCGGCCACGGCACTGTGGACTGGCCCGCCATCATGGCCGCCTTGCGCGGCATCGGCGTGCGGCATTTCGTGATGGAACATGACAACCCATCCGATCACGCGCGCTTCGCCACCCGCGCCATCGCATCCGCCAAGGGGTTCTGAACATGGCAAATCTGGGGTTGGGCATCATCGGATGCGGCAATATCTCGACCAGCTATCTGCGGCTGGCACCCTTGTTCAAAGGCTTGGACGTGCGCGCCGTGGCCGATGTGAACATGGCCGCGGCAACCGCCCGCGCGGCCGAGTTCAACGTGAAGGCGCAATCGGTCGATGACCTTCTGGCCAATCCGGATGTGGATGTGGTCATCAACCTGACCATACCCGACGCGCATTTCGCGGTGACAAAGCGCATTCTGGAGGCGGGCAAACACGCCTATTCCGAAAAGCCGCTGGTGCTCTCGCTCGAGCAAGGCGAGACCTTGCGCGCCCTTGCCGCGTCCAAGGGGCTGGCGGTGGGCTGCGCGCCCGACACCTTTCTGGGCGGCGCGCACCAACAGGCGCGCGCCCTGCTGGATGAAGGCAAAATCGGAGAGATTACAGCCGGTTGCGCGGCGGTGTTGAACCACGGGATGGAACATTGGCACCCCAACCCCGATTTCTTCTTTCTGCCGGGTGCCGGGCCGATGCTGGACCTTGGCCCCTATTATGTGGCGAACCTGATCAACCTGCTGGGCCCGGTGCGGCGGGTGGGGGCGCTCACCAGTTCGGCGCAGGCGGAGCGCACCATTTCCAACGGTCCGCGCAACGGCGAAACCGTGCCGGTGAAGACGCCCACCAACATCCATGCGCTGTTGGAGTTCCACAGCGGCGCGACGATCAACCTGTCGACAAGCTGGGATGTCTGGCACCACAAGCGCGGGCATTTCGAGCTTTATGGCACCGAAGGCACTCTTTACGTGCCCGACCCCAACTTCTTTGGCGGCGCGGTCGAGATTGGCCACAAGGACGGCAGCCTGGAGGCGGTGGCGCCTTGGGATCATCCCTTTGGCGTGCCCAATCAAGAGCATCCCAAGCATGGCGCGCTGGCGAATTACCGCACGGCGGGGCTGGCGGATATGGTGCAGGCCTTGATGGCGGGCCGCGACGCGCGCTGCTCGCTCGACCGGACGCTGCACGGGGTGGATGTGATGATGGCCTGTCTGACCTCGGGGGAAAGCGGGGGGTTCGTGACCCTGACGACCACCTGCACGCGGCCCGAGGCGCTTGGCATCAACGAGGCACGCGCGCTTCTGGCGTAGGCGCGGCCCGGATGTCGGCACCGGGGGGCTTCGCGCCCCCCGGACCCCCCGCGGGATATTTGGAAACAGATGACAGGCGGGCAAGGGTTAAAAATTGGTTAAAGTGGCAAAGGCAAGTCGTTGAAAAGGCTTGGATTTGCGATGTGTAACACAGGGAGCGACATGGTCCGGAACCCCATCTTGCGCGGCTTCAACCCCGACCCCAGCTTTTGCCGGGTGGGGGAGGATTACTATATCGCCACCTCCACTTTCGAGTGGTATCCGGGGGTGCAGATCCACCACAGCCGCGACCTTGTGAACTGGCGGCTGGTGGCGCGCCCCCTCAACCGGGCGGCCATGCTGGACATGCGGGGCAACCCGGATTCGGGCGGGGTCTGGGCGCCCTGCCTGTCATGGTCGGAGGGGCGGTTCTGGCTGGTCTATACCGATGTGAAGCGGCTGGAGGGCAACTTCAAGGACGCCCACAATTACATCACCACCTGCGAGACGATCGACGGGGTGTGGTGCGACCCGTGGTATGTGAACGCCTCGGGGTTCGATCCCTCGCTGTTCCACGATCGCGACGGCCGGAAGTGGTTTGTCAACATGCGCTGGAACCACCGCTGGGCCGGGAGCGGGGTGAATGCGGCGCATGACCGGTTCGACGGGATCGAGTTGCAGGAGTGGTCGCCCGAGCGCGGGCTGTTCGGGCCGAAGCATGACATCTACGCGGGCTCGGATCTTGGCCTGACCGAAGCGCCGCACCTGTTCTGGCGGGAAGGCTGGTATTACCTGACCACCGCCGAGGGCGGCACCGGCTATGACCATGCGGTGACGCTGGCGCGGTCGCGGCGGATCGAGGGGCCTTATGAGACGCATCCCGCCCAGCATGTGATCACCGCCCGCCACGCCCCCGATCACCCTGTGCAGCGGATGGGGCATGGGCAGTATGTCGAAGGGCATGACGGTCGCCATTGGCACAGCTTTCTGTGCGGTCGCCCGATGCCGGGGCCGCAGGGGCCTTTCTGCGCGACGGGACGCGAGACCGGGCTGGCTGAGGTGGAATGGCGCGACGGCTGGCTGTGGTTGAAGGCGGGCGGGCAGATTGCGCCGACCGAACTCCCGCTGGCGGGCGCGCAGCGGGTTGGCTCGGTGCAGGTCTGCGACTTTCACGGACCCGACCTGCCGCTTGAGTTCCAATGGCTGCGCACGCCTTACCCGGAGCGGCTGTTCACGATGACCGGAACCTGCCTGCGGCTGACCGGTCGGGAAAGCCTTGGGTCTTGGTATGAGCAAAGCCTGATTGCCCGGCGCCAAGAAGAGAGCGCCTATACCGCGAGCGCCACCTTCCGCGCCGATCCCCCCAGCTGGCAGCAGGCGGTGGGGATGTGCACCTATTACAACCGCCACAAGTTCCATGCCGCGCTGATCACGCGGGAGGCGGGCGCGCGGGTGGTGAGCCTTGTCTCTTGCCTTGGCGACTGGCAGCGGGAACGGCTGACCTTTCACGCCCGCGTTCCATGCCCGGACGGGGAGGTCACGCTGGGGGTCCGGGTGGCCGGGGCCGCGCAGCAATTTACGCTGAACGGGCAGGACATCGGGCCAGAGCTGGACGCGTCGCTGATCTCGGACGAGGGTGGCAAGGGGGAGCATGCGAGCTTTACCGGTGCCTTCGTCGGCGTGGTGGCGCATGATCTGACCGGGCAGGGCTGGCAGGCCGATGTGACGCGTTTCGAATATGACGACCGGATTTGATCACATCTTGATTGCGGCGCCGAACCCGTCATAAGGGGACAGTGTGAGGGGGCAGGCCTGATGGACGCGGAGAACCGGAAGATTCCCACCCATGAGGTGACCTACGCGCGGTTGCGCGACATGATCCTGTTCGGGCATCTGGAGCCCGGTTCTGCCGTGACCATTCAAGGGCTGATCTCGGATCTGGGCGCAGGGATGACCCCGGTCCGAGAGGCGATCCGGCGGCTGACGGCGGAAGGCGCGCTGGAGCCGCAGGGCAACCGCCGGGTGGCGGTCCCGGGGATGACAATGCCGGTGCTGGAGCAGGTGGCCTTTGCCCGGATGACGATCGAGCCGAAACTGGCCGAGATGGCGGCGGCACATTTGTCACCCGCGCTGATCGACCAGTTGCAGGCGCTGGACAACAGCGTGGACAGCGCGATCCGCGCCGGGGACATACCGGGATATTTGCAAGCCAATCACGCGTTCCACTTCTGTCTGTATGGAGCGTCGGGCGCGCCGGTTCTGGTGGATATGGCGCAGTCGATGTGGCTGCGCTTTGGTCCTTCGCTGCGGGTGGTCTGCACGCGGTTTGGCAGCGATGCCTTGCCTGACCGCCATGTGGAGGCATTGGCCGCGATGCGCGCGGGCGCTGCGGGAGGCCTGCGTGAGGCGATTGAGCGCGATATCGCGCAAGGCGTGGATCAGGTGAAACTGGCCTTGGCTCAGGGCGGGATCTGAGAAGCAAGGGCCCTGCCTGTCTCTGCGTGTAAAAATTTGATCAAATTCCTTGCTCCGCGCCAGATTTGATCATATCTTCGGTGCAAGCCGGGGCTTGGATGTCCTGCAGCAACACGAAAGGGCATGGCCATGAACATGATCACCAACCATCTGCCGACCGCCGAGCTTCAGGCCTTGGATGCGGCCCATCACATGCATCCTTTCACGGATTCCAACGGGCTTGCCGCCAAAGGTGCGCGGGTGATCACGCGTGGCAAGGGCGTTTGGCTGACCGATTCCGAAGGCAACCAGATCATCGACGGCATGGCGGGCCTGTGGTGCGTGAACATCGGCTATGGTCGCAAGGAACTGGCCGAGGTTGCGGCGCGGCAAATGGAAGAGTTGGCCTATTACAACACCTTCTTTCAGACGACCCATGTGCCGGCCATCGCGCTGGCCGCCAAGATCGCGGAACTGGCCCCCGGTGATCTAAACCACGTGTTCTTCGCGGGTTCGGGATCTGAGGCCAATGACACCAACATCCGTCTTGTGCGGCGCTATTGGGATGTCAAAGGCCAGCCTGAGCGGCGGATCATCATCAGCCGCAAGAATGGCTATCACGGGTCAACCATGGGCGGCGGCAGCCTTGGCGGCATGGCGCCGATCCACGCGCATGGCGGCAAGATCGACGGGATCGTGCACATCGACCAGCCCTATTGGTGGGGCGAAGGCGGCGACATGGACGAGGGCGAATTCGGCCTTGAGCGGGCGCGTCAGCTGGAAGACAAGATCCTTGAACTGGGGGCCGACAAGGTCGCGGCCTTCATCGGCGAGCCGGTGCAGGGCGCGGGCGGGGTGATCATTCCCCCGGCAACCTATTGGCCGGAAATCCAGCGCATTTGCGACAAATACGGCATCCTCTTCATCGCGGATGAAGTGATCACCGGCTTTGGCCGCACCGGCAACTGGTTCGGCAGCCAGACCTTTGGCATCAAGCCCCATATCATGACCATCGCCAAGGGCCTGTCCTCGGGCTATCAGCCCATCGGCGGGTCGATCATCTGTGATGAGGTGGCGGCGACGGTGGCGGAAGGCGGCGAGTTCTTCCATGGCTACACCTACAGCGGCCATCCGGTGGCGGCGGCGGTGGCGCTGGAAAATCTGCGCATCCTGCAAGAAGAGCATATCGTCGAACACGTCCGCAACGTGGCGCATCCCTACCTCAAAGAGCGCTGGGCGGCACTGACCGATCATCCTTTGGTGGGGGAGGCGAAGCTTTCTGGACTGATGGGGTCCATCGCCCTGACGCCGGACAAGGCCAAGCGCGCAAAGTTCGCAGGCGAGCAGGGCACGGTGGGCTTTCGCTGCCGTGAACGCTGCTTTGCCAACAATCTGATCATGCGCCATGTTGGCGACCGGATGATCATTGCGCCGCCTTTGGTGATCACGCCGTCCGAAATCGACATTCTGATCGACCGCGCCCGGACCAGCCTTGACGAATGCTATGCCGGGCTCAAGGCGGACGGACTTCTCGTCGCGGGCTGACCTTCGGAGAAAGCCGCATCAGGCTTGCACCTTTCCCAAATACTCCCGCCGGAGGCATCCCCGGCCTGCACAGCGCGCGGCCTCCTTTGGTCGCGCGCTGTTCGCTTTCCCGTCAGCGCGGGCGCACCCCTGCTTGAGATTGGCCGCTGACTTGCCTACACAGGACACAAAGGACAAGAGGGCTGATCATGCGTATCCATTCCGATCTTGCTGACACCATCGGCAACACCCCGTTGCTGAAACTCAAGCGCGCGTCCGAGATGACGGGCTGCACCATCTTGGGCAAATGCGAGTTTCTCAATCCGGGCCAGTCGGTCAAGGACCGCGCGGCGCTTTACATCATTCGCGATGCGGTGGCGCGCGGGGCATTGAAGCCTGGCGGGACCATTGTGGAAGGCACCGCTGGCAACACTGGGATCGGCCTTGCTTTGGTGGGGGCCTCGATGGGGTTCAAGACGGTGATCGTGATCCCGGAAACCCAGAGCCAAGAAAAGAAGGACATGCTGCGGCTGGCGGGCGCCGAGCTGGTGCAGGTGCCCGCAGCCCCGTACAAGAACCCGAACAATTACGTGCGCTATTCCGGACGTCTGGCGGAAGCCTTGGCGCGGACCGAACCCAATGGCGCGATCTGGGCCAATCAGTTTGACAATGTGGCCAACCGTCTGGCGCATATCGAAACCACGGGACCCGAGATCTGGGAGCAGACCGGTGGCAAGGTCGATGGTTTTATCTGTGCGGTTGGCTCGGGTGGCACGCTTGCCGGGGTGGGCATGGCCTTGCAGCCCAAGGGCGTGAAGATCGGTCTGGCCGATCCCGAAGGCGCCGCGCTGCACGCGTTTTATACCACCGGAAAGTTGGAAAGCCCGGGCAACAGCATCACCGAAGGCATCGGACAAGGGCGGATCACCGCCAATCTTGAAGGCTTTACCCCCGATTTCAGCTATCGCATTCCGGATGCCGAGGCGTTGCCTTTGGTCTTTGACATGCTGGAGGACGAGGGCATCTGCTTGGGCGGGTCGTCGGGGATCAACATTGCGGGTGCGATCCGGATGGCGCAGCAGATGGGGCCGGGACATACGATCGTGACCATCCTGTGCGACTACGGCAATCGCTATCAGTCCAAGCTCTACAATCCAGCCTTCCTGCGCGAAAAGGGCCTACCGGTCCCGGCTTGGTTGGAGGCCGCGCCGAAATCCTTGCCCAGCGTGTTTGAAGACGCATGAGGATGCGCCGTGATGTGACCCGCCTGCGCGCCTTTCTGGGCGCGCTGATTTTGCTGCTGTTGCCTGCGCTTGCCTTGGCGCAGGCGGGCGGTGCAGAGCAAGGTGCGCAAACGCGGCCAGTCATTGGCCAAGGTGTTGGCGGAGCCGTGCAAACACCGCCCCCATCGGCCGCGCCGCAGGCACAGGAAGGGTCAGAGCTGGATTACGCCGCTTGGGAACAAGTGGCGGAACAGGCCGAGGCTGCCTTGGCCGACCCGAGCGCACCCGCCGTGGGGCTGGATGTGTTGCGCGCGCAGCTTGTGGAATGGCGCGCGGCCTTGCTTTTGGCGCAGAACACCAATTCCTCGCGCATTGCAACACTGCGGCAGCAGATCTCGGCCCTCGGGCCGGCGCCCGAGGAAGGGCAGACCGAGGCCGAAGAGATTGCCGCGCGCCGGTCTGCCTTGAACGAGCAACTTGCCCGACTCCAGGCCCCGGGCATCGCGGCAGAAGAAGCCTATCGCCGTGCGGACGGTCTGATCTCGGAGATCGACCGCACCTTGCGGGAGCGGCAGGCGGATGAGCTTTTGCAGCTGTTTCCATCGCCGCTGAACCCTGCCAATTGGCCCGAAGCGGTGCGTGTGGCGACGGGCGTGTTGTCGGGCATCTGGGCCGAGACACAGCGACGCTGGGCTGCGCCGACCGCGCATGAGACGCTGGTGAACAACCTGCCTGCCATCCTGTTCCTGCTGCTGTTCAGCGTGGTGCTGATCTGGCGCGGGCGACCGCTGGTGGAAAGTGTGGTTGATCGGATCAACAAGCGGTGGTCGGCCCGTGGCGTGCGGGTGGGCACCCTTGTCCTGTCGCTTGGGCAGATCGTGGTGCCGACCTTGGGCGTGATGGCATTGTCCCATGCGCTAAGCCTGACGGGCATGTTCGGCATCGTGGGAAATGTCTTGCTGGATGCCCTTCCTGGCGCAGGCTTGCTGTTGTTCACCGCGATCTGGCTCGGGGGGCAACTCTTTCCGCATGACTATGACTTTCTGCCCTTGCCGCTGAGCCCGGAGGCGCGGGCGGAGGGCAGGTTCCTGACCGCGCTTTACGGCGTCGTTTTGGCACTTGAGGCGCTGCGGCTGTCGATCTTCGATCAGCAGGCGCTTTCCGAGACGGCACGCGCCGTGCTGGCCTTCCCGGCCATTCTTGTGGCCGCAGTGCTTTTGGTGCGTATCGGACGCCTCATACGGCTGACGGTCACTGCCGACGCGATCGGCGATGACGAGGTCGGGTTTCGCAATCGGATCATTTCCCTATTGGGGCGCGGCGCCATCCTGATCGGCTTCTTGGCACCGGTGCTGGGAGCGATCGGATATGTTCCGGCGGCGGCGGCTTTGGTCTTTCCGGCGGCGACCTCTTTGGCCTTGCTGGGTCTTCTCTACATCCTGCAGGTTGTGGTGACCGATGTATATGCGGTGATCACCCGCAACGAGGACGGCGCGCGCAATGCGCTGGTGCCCGTGCTGGTGGGCTTTGGTCTGGTGCTGGCGGCTCTGCCGGTTTTCGCGTTGATCTGGGGCGCGCGGGTGGCGGATCTGACCGAGATCTGGACGCGCCTGCGTGAAGGGTTCACGGTGGGCGAAACCCGGATTTCGCCCACGAATTTTCTGTTTTTTGCCGTGCTGTTCGGTGTGGGCATCACCGTGACGCGCCTGTTTCAGGGCGCGTTGCGGGGGTCGATCCTGCCGCGGACATCCCTTGACCAAGGCGCGCGCAATGCGCTTGTTTCGGGTGTTGGCTATGTGGGAATCTTTCTGGCGGGATTGATCGCGATCAATTCCGCCGGGATCGACCTGTCCGGGCTGGCGATTGTTGCCGGTGCCTTGTCGGTCGGCATCGGTTTCGGCTTGCAGAACATCGTGTCGAACTTCGTGTCTGGCATCATTCTGCTCATCGAGCGTCCGGTGAGCGAGGGCGACTGGATCGAGGTGGGAGGCGTGCAGGGCACCGTGCGGTCGATCTCGGTGCGATCAACGCGCATCCAGACCTTTGACCGCACCGATGTGATCGTGCCGAATACCGATCTGGTGGCGGGGCGCGTGACGAACTGGACGCGCTACAACCTGTCAGGCCGTCTGATCGTGCCGGTTGGCGTCGCCTATGGCTCGGACACCCGCAAGGTGACGCGGATCTTGCAAGAGATCGCAGAGGCACAGCCATTGGCCATTCTGAACCCGCCGCCGATGGTGGTGTTCATGGCCTTCGGGGCGGATTCGCTGAACTTTGAAATCCGCATCATCTTGCGCGATGTCAATTTTTCACTGTCGGTGCGGAGCGAGATCAACCATCAGATCGCACAGCGCTTTGCCGAGGAAGGCATTGAGATTCCGTTTGCCCAATCGGATGTGACGCTGCGCAATGCCGCCGAGATTGCCGATCTGTTGCGTCAGCTTCCGGGCGTGCAAGGCGCTGGCATGACCGAAAACGCGCTGCCCGCGAATGCGTCTGCGCGGCAATTGGAGGCCCGCCCCGAAGGACCATTGCCGCGTGACCAATTCCCGGGCGAAGGGATGACGGAGCCATCGCCCGGCACGCAGAAATCTGGAGATTAGACGATGACCGAGGCCGTCTTCCGCACGGATGCCTATGCCCAGCAAATCGCGTCACGGGTGACCGGGCACACCCCCGAGGGGGGGATCTTGGTGGATCGGTCGGTGTTCTATCCGACGGGTGGCGGACAACCGGGCGACAATGGTTGGGTCGAATGGGCCGGTGGACGCCTGACGATTGCGACCGCGGTCAAGGTTGAGGGGGGGCAGATTGCACTGGTTCCGGCCGAACCCTTGGCATTGCCCCCGGTCGGCACCGAGCTGTTCCAGCGTCTGGATTGGGCGCGGCGTCACCGGCACATGCGGATGCACACCGCCCTGCACCTTTTGTCGGTGGTCATCCCGCTGCCCGTGACCGGTGGCCAGATCGGGGCAGAGCGGGGGCGTCTGGATTTTGACATGCCAGATCCGCCAGCCGATCTGGAGCAGCTGACGCGCGCCTTGAACGCCCTGATTGGCCGGGATCTGCCCGTGAGCGATGACTGGATCACGGATGCCGAACTGCGTGCCAACCCGGGCTTGGTGAAAACACTGTCGGTGATGCCGCCCATGGGGCAGGGGCGTGTGCGCTTGGTCAGAATCGGCGCGGGACCGGATCAGGTTGATGTGCAACCCTGTGGCGGGACCCACGTGGCGCGCACCGGAGAAATCGGGCGCGTCGACATTTCCAAGATCGAGAAAAAAGGGCGACAGAACCGGCGTGTCACCGTGACACTGACGGCCTGAGCCGTTCAGAGCCTGTCTGGCACCCGGTTCAGGGCCGTCTGTATATGCGGCGCGAGCGATTGCAGCGGCTGCGTTCCGCAAGCGCGGGCGGCTGACAGCCGGCTGCTGCAGCTGTTTTCAACGCGCTGCATCACGATCGCGGTCAGCCGATTGGCCTCGGGCAGGCGGCGGCGGGTGACGAAGGAGATTCCGCTGTAATAATCGGGCATGGCATCAAGGCCATATTCGAAATAGGTCACGTTCATCTGATCGTTATAGGGTGTGCGTGACATCAGCGCGAAACCATCGAATTGCTGGAACAATTGCCCTTCATATCCGGTGGAGCGTGCATGGCGCTTGGTGCCGCTGCGGATGGCCACATCGTGAATGTCATAGCCTTTCCACAGCTTCTCATTGCCCTTGCGAAAGATCCGCGCCATGCCGCAATAGGCCCGTTCCGGTTGGCGAAAGGATTTGCGCCAGTAGCGATAAATGCCATCCGGCAGCAGGTAGTGGTCAAAGGGGCGTTTGGTGTCGATGGTCAGGCGCGCGGGTGCGGGGGCGTCGGAACCAACGGGCTGGGCAGGCGGATCGAGACGGTGGAGCAGGATGTTTGCATCGACGCCGAAATGGGTGCAGATCCGGAACAGCACATCGGGGCGTGGGAAGGCCGCCCCCGAGAGATAGCGGTTGAATTGCGTGCGGTTGACCCCGATGGTTCGGCACAAGGCGCTGATCGAAGGCGAGGACTGGGACATCTGGCGCAGATTGTCTCCCAGAATCATCCGGAGGTCTGCCGGGTTGGGTGAGGCGCGTCGTGTCATCTGGTGATCCGGTCCTGCGCTGAACCCGCGATCGTCACAACAGCGGGACGCGAAATTGATGCCAAAGCGCGTCACGTCCTGCAAGTCTTGATGTTGTTCAGCGTCAGCGCTGACACAGAAGATGCACTGTTTGCAAGTCGGTCAGAGGCCTAGATTTCAAGGGCCGGGCCTGCGGGGGCGCGCCCGGAATAGGGGAGAGAGTCGGATGCTCATGCAGGGCGTTGTGATCTGGTATTCTCGTCAAGATTTCCGCGCCATCATCTGGTGCGATGATTCCCGGGATCTGGGACTGGCACGCGGGCCGACCGCTTGGCGCAATCCGATGATCGAAGTCGAAGTCGGGGATGCAGTGGCGTTTCGGGCCGAAAAGCGGGGGGGCGAGCGCCAGTGTCGGGACATTCACCTGATCGAGACGCAGGCAGCTCCATCCTTGACCGCAACGATGCTGACCAAAATGCATCCCGTGCCGGTTTCCCGAATTCCCCTCTTGCATCTTTGTTCCAGTCGCGATTAAGACACCGCCACGGACAGTTGGCCGAGTGGTCGAAGGCGCACGCCTGGAAAGTGTGTAGGCGGGGAACCGTCTCGAGGGTTCGAATCCCTCACTGTCCGCCATTATCCTTGAAAACAATTGCGTTTCTTTTCTGCACAGGGGAATGGCCTGCCGTGAGGGACGTGCTGTGGCGTGGCTTCGCTCTGACGCGCGTGGTGTGCGGGGAACGCGTGCTGGTTGATTTCTTCTGGGGTCATTCCGTGACGTGTCTTCATTCAACGGGAACTCGGTCGCGCGAGGCATCGACGTGTTGGCCTGTGACAGAGCGGGGCGGTGCGAAAGCCCGGGGCGGTTTTAAGGCGTGAACGCGGCTTGCCGACCCGGAGGTGTTGCGAGCCTGCGGTGTGGATGTGGTTGCACCGCAAGCGCAGGCTTTAAAGGCGGCTTGGCATCGGCTTTGGGGGCGAAGACGGCGCCTGAGCGTCAACCTGCGTTTTGCGGCAATCGGTCGGGTGCCGGGCCGCAAGACTGACGTTCCACGAGGCGGCAGGCCAGTTCTATGCGGCGGGCGGGCATGTGGGTGCCCAAGGTCAGGTCGCGCAGCAGATCGACAGCGGCGGCGCCGATGTGTTGCATCGGAATTTCCAAGGCGGTCAAAGGCGGAGAGAAGAAGGCGCCCTGTGCAAGACCATCCATGCCCAGCACCGAGACATCCTGTGGCACCGCAATTCCCAAAGTGGCAAGGCCCTGCAGCGCGCCCAAGGCAAGGCTGTCGCTGGCGCAGAGAACGGCGGTAAAATCCAACCCTTTGGAGTCGACACGCTTTCGCAAGGCCTCGGATGCGCGGTCGGGGAGCCAGTCGGAGAGATCGATCTGAAGCTGTGGGTCTAGGACAGCGCCGCCCGCCGTCATGCGGTCCCGCCAGCCTTCGACCCGCCGCTCGATTGTGCGGCGGCCACGGTGGCTGAGGAAGAGAATGCGGCGATGGCCAAGCCGCATCAGGTAATCGGTGGCCATGGCGGCGGCAGCACGGTTGGAAGGTGCCACAGACGACAGCCGCATCAGCGGATCGTCCCCATTCACCAGCACCACCGGCTTGGGAAAGTGCCGGGCGGCGGCAAGCATGTCTTCGTCATCCAGCGTCAGGAACAACAGACCCGCGACACGGGGATCGGCTGCCGCTTCGGCAAGCGCCTCACGTTCTTGCGCGGTGGAGGTGATGGCTTGGGTCACCAGTTCAGCCCGCAAGAGGCGCACCCGCTCTTCGATGCCCTGCATCACATTCAGGGTGAATTGGCTGCGGGCGTAATCCTCCATCGCGGCAGGGCTGGCGAGGATCAGAAGGCGTTGGCCTGCGAGGGTGGAGGGCAGGGTGTAGCGGAACTCCTGCGCCTTGCGCTGGATCTTTTCGACGAGTTCGGGGCGGACCCCCGGCGCACCGGAGAGCGCGCGCGAGACAGTGGCCACGGAGACGCCGCAGGCGGTTGCCAGATCATCGAGGCGTATTCTGCGGCTGGGCTTGCCGCTTTTGCCAGAGGGAACAGTGCGCATGAGAGGGGCTTTCCTGAATGACGTTTCATTCTGCAAAAAACTTTCATCTTGTGCAAATTTTTTGCAGTGCCATGATTTGAGAACGGCTCAAAAAGCGGGCTCAAGGGGGGAAGATGCGACCACAGGCGGACCTGATCCGGCAGAAGCTGGGGCAATTGGTGCGGGGTTTGACCGACCTGCGCCATGAAGGCCAGTTTGACGAGCCCAATCTTGACGGGACGGCAGGGGATTACATCAGCTTTGACAGTTGGGAATGGCCTCAGGGCGTGGGGCTGTATGGGCTGGCGCAGCTGTGGCGGCGGCATCGTGACCCCGCGCTGCAAGCGTTGCTGGAAGCGTGGTATGCACGGCAGTTGGACCAAGGTTTGCCTGCGCTGAACATCAACACCACGGCGCCGATGCTGGCCTTGTCGCTTTTGTGGGGCGAGACGAGAGATCCGCGCTGGCAACCTGTGCTGGACGATTGGGCGAACCGCTTGATGCGCGATGCGCCACGCACCACCGAGGGCGGCTTTCAGCATGACGTGTCTGACAAGATGAACCCGGGGGAGTTGTGGGATGACACGCTGTTCATGGCGGGCCTGTTTCTGGCGCGCTATGGGCAGGCTTCGGGGCGGCAGGAGCTGGTGGATGAGGCGATCCGGCAGTTTCTGGTGCATGCCCGCTATCTGTCAGATCCCCAGACGGGGCTGTGGTTCCATGGCTGGACCTTTGAGGGGAGGCATAATTTTGCCCGTGCCCGCTGGGCGCGCGGCAATGCGTGGGTCACGGCCTGCATTCTGGATTTGTTCGAGATTCCGGGCCTGCCGGGCTCCGTGCGGCTTTACCTGACCGAGGTGCTGCGTGCGCAGGTGGAGGCTTTGTTGCCGTTGCAGACCCCATCGGGTGCGTGGCGCACTTTGCTGGACGATCCCACCAGCTATGAAGAGATCAGCGCGACGGCGGGTTTTGCCTATGGGCTGCTGAAGGCGGCCGGGCAGGGCATCGGCGGCGCCGATTGGGCCGAGGCCGGATGGCGGGGCGTGGCGGCAGTCTTGGCCAACATCGACGCTGCGGGCACCGTGCAGAACGTGTCTTATGGCACGCGCATGGGGCCGGACTTGCAGTTTTACCGCGATATTCCGCTGCAGCCGACAGGATACGGGCAGGCCTTGGCGATCCTGTGTCTGGTGGAGGCAGAAGGCCAGTTGGACGCAAAAGGAGCGGCGGCATGATGGATGTGCGCTATGGCGGCAATCCCGCCGATGTGATGACCGCCACCACCGATCGCTTGCGCGCCGATTACATGGTGGAAGGGGCCTTTACGCCCGGTGCCTTGCGGCTGACCTATACCCATGTGGACCGGATGATCTTGGGCGGCGCGGTGCCGACCGATGCGCCGCTGAGCTTTGGCGATGGGGCTGAACTGGGCACGGCGTTTTTCTTTTCCGACCGCGAGGGCGGCTTGGCCAATCTGGGCGGGCCGGGCGTGGTGGTGGTGGATGGCACCGACTATGCGATGGAGAACCGCGATATCCTGTATATCGGTCGCGGGGCGCAGCGGGTGGAGATGCGCAGCGTGGACGCCGCGCATCCGGCGTGGTTTTACCTGAATTCGGTGCCTGCGGGCGCAGATCACCCCACCCGGCTGATCCGCCGCGATCAGGCCAAGCACATCACTTTGGGGGACCCGGCCAAGGCGAATGTGCGCAGTCTTGCGATGTATATCCACCCCGAGGTCTCGCCTTCATGCCTTTTGCTTATGGGCATCACCGATCCGGCCCCGGGAAGCATCTGGAACACGATGCCGCCGCATCTGCATGAACGCCGCATGGAGGCCTATTGTTATTTCGACATGGGCGCCGAGGATCGCGTGATGCATTTCATGGGCCGCCCGGACGCCACGCGGCATATGGTGATTGCCAATGGCGATATGGTGCTGTCCCCGGCATGGTCCATTCACATGGGGGCGGGCACCGGGCCCTATGCCTTTGTCTGGGGCATGACCGGCGAAAATCAGGCCTATACCGACTTTACCCCCGTTCCCATCTCTTCGCTTAGGTAAGCATCTGACATGCAAGGCTTTCTGTCCCATCCCCTGACTTCTGGCGCGGCCCTTGGCTATTGGCGTCTGGGCTCCACGCTTGAGGCGCGCTTCGATTTGCCCGACATGCCCATGAAGGGGGAGATGGACCCGTTCTTTTTTCTGACCAAGGACAAGAACTTCATCCCGCATGAATATCCCTGCCGCACCCAGTTTGCGGCGGATCGCCGGGATCAGCGGCCCGACGTGACTGGGCGCTTTGAAGGGGCGCGGAACTGGTTGCCTTTCGGCTCGCCCCGGTTGGATTTGTCGGGATTCTGGTTCCGGCCGACCCATATTGCGACTTGGGCGGAGACGGTGATCCGGACCAAAGCGGCAGGCACGGCGCGGCTGCGACTGCGCACCTGTGGTGGCGCAGTGCTGTTTGTGAACGGCACGGAAGTGGGCTGGATGGCGCCCTATAAGCGCAATGCCGAAACCTCGGCCGAATTTCAGGTCGCACTGCACGCGGGCGATAACGCGGTGCAGGTGTTCTTTGACGATCTGGCTGAGCGGGATGCGCGCTATTACATCCAGCTGGATTGGGTGGAGGGGCCAGAGGCCGAGGCGGGTATTCCCACCGCCTGCACCACGGAGCGTGCCCGTGCGATGGAGACGGCGCTGGCCACCATGCACTTTGACCAACCTGCCTATACCGGCGGTGAGGTGTCTTTGGTGCTGCCGCAACCGATGCCGATGGCTGTGGAGGTGGCGATCCGGGTCGAGGGCGATTTCATGTCGCATCATCCGGCGGCGTTGCACCGCAAGCTGGACGCGGGGGCGGCGCGTTTGGTCATAGACCGCGCAGAGAACTTGCCGGGCGATTTTCGACATTTCATTCCCACGCTGACGGCCGATGGCTTTGCCGCCACCCGCACTTTCGGGGTGGAGGTATGTGATCTGGCCGCACAAGGCACGGCGCCTGCGACCTTGGAGTCGCGGATTGACGAGGCGCTGACATGGGTGGCCACGCGGGCCGAGCCTGACACGGTGGCGGCACTGGCACGGCTGGCGCAGGGGCTGTCTGGCCCTGAAACCGAAGCGATGATCGACGCGACCCTCCCCGCGATCGAGGATTGCTGGGATTGCGCCGATTTCGCGCTGGTGCCGCTGCTTTGGGGGCGCACCCGGTTTGGGCATTTGCTGTCTGACCGGGTGCGCGACCGGATTGACGCGGCCATTCTGGGCTATCGTTACTGGATGGACGAGCCGGGCAACGACGTGCAGTGGTATTTCAGCGAAAACCACGCGCTGCTGTTTCACACCTCGGCCTATCTGGCGGGGCATTTGTTGCCCGAAGCCACCTTCCGCCGGTCGGGGCGCACAGGCGCCGAACAATCGGCAGTGGGGCGCGACAGGGTGCGGGCCTGGCTTGACCATTTCGAGGCATGGGAGATGGCCGAGTTCAACTCGGCCCCCTATTTCCCGATTGATCTGAAGGGTTTGACTGCGCTTTACGCGCTTTCCCCCGATGCCGACATCCGCGACCGCGCAGGCCGCGCCGTCGTGCGGCTGGTCGAGGTGGTCGCCAATTCGGCGCATCATGGGGTGATCACGGCGGCGCAGGGGCGCAGCTATGAGCACACTTTGCGCGCCGGGCGCACGCTGGAGCTTTCGGCCATCACCCGGATGCTGTGGGGCATGGGCAGTTTTGGCGCACGGTTCCACTGCCTGCCGGGCCTTGCCTTGGCGCTGCGGGACCACGGGCTTGAACTGGATGCCGCGCTGTCCGAACGGGCGAGCCTGCAGTCCGGGGAGCAGGAATGGGCGTTTGCGCAAGGCGAAGGGTGCTTTGCCGCGCTGTATCATGCCAAGACCCGCGATTGGGCGATGGGGTCGGCGGCGGCCTATCGCTGGTTCGACTGGGGCTATCAGGAGACCTTGCTGCATGCGCGCATGGGCACCGATCCCGATGCGCAAATCTGGATCAATCATCCGGGCGAGGTCATCCATTCGGGCTACGGACGCCCGTCCTATTGGGGCGGATCGGCTTCGGTGCCGCGCGTGCAGCAATACCGTGGTCTGGCCTTGGTCTGGTTTGACGGTCAACCCGAGCAGCCCGATTTCACCCATTGCTGGTTTCCGGGACTTGCGTTTGATTACAGTCTGTTGAAAGGTGATCTTGCAGCGGCGACTGCAGGAGAAGGAGGCCTGTTGATCCGTGCGTCGGGTCCGCTGGAGATGGTGGCCGAAGGGCCGACGGCGGGCTGCGAGTTGCGACTGGCAGGGCGACAAGGCTGGTGGATCGTGCGGATGGGCCGCGCTGCGCAGGGGCTGGACGCTTACGTAACGCAATATGCGAAACTTACCCCTGACGCCTTGGCCGATGCCCGTGCTACGGTCACGGTGGAAGATCCAGACTACGGCCCGGTCATGTTCCATGCCGATGGCCGGATTGAGGCAGAGGGGCGCACAGTCAACCCGAAGGAATGGACGGTCGCAGGGCACAGAACCCTGCACCGCTGAAGACGCCCCGGCGGGAGGCCGGGGCACAATGGAGGAGGAAAACACATGAAGAAAACAATGATCGTGCTGGCTCTTGGGGCCAGCCTGATGGCCACGACGGCCCTTGCCGGGGACGTGCGGCTGATGTGGTATTCGGATGGGGTCGAGGGCGAGGTGATGAAAGACCTTGTCGCGCGCTTCAACGCCGACAATCCGGGCATCAATCTGATTCTGGACGAGGTCGCCTATAAGGTCGTCCAAGAGCAGTTGCAGATCCAGCTGGAGGCAGGATCGGGCCCCGATATCGCGCGCGTCACCAACATCAAGACGCTGGCGCCGCATTGGCTGGACCTCACCCCGCATCTGTCGGATGCTGAGTATTGGCGCACCAACTTTGGCGCCCATGCGGACTGGATGCGCGAAGATGGCAGCGATGCGATCACCGGCTTCATGACGCAGTTGACGCTGACGGGTGGCTTTGCCAACTCGACCCTGTTCGAGCAGGCGGGCGTGGCGCTGCCGGGCGAAGGCGCGACCTGGGACGATTGGGTGAACGCGGCGGATCAGGTGGCGAAATCGCAAGGCACGGCGGCGGCCTTTGCCATCGACCGCTCGGGCCACCGGATCTCGGGGCCGAATGTGTCTTATGGCGCGAATTACATTGGGGCCGATGGCCTGCCTGCACCCGTGGATGAAGGCACCAAGGCCTTTGCCGAAAAGCTTGTGAACTGGGTTGAAGGCGGGCAGATGCTGCGCGACACTTGGGTTGCGGCCTCGGGGTCTACCTACCGCGCGGCGGCAGATGACTTCATCAACGCGGCGATCCCGTTCTATTATTCGGGAAGCTGGCAAATTGCCAACCTGTCCACCAAGATTGGCGACGGTTTCGACTGGGTCGCCACTGGTTCGCCCTGCGGCACGGCCGGATGCTCGGGGCTGGCGGGGGGCGCGGCCTTGGTTGCGGTGAAATACACGCAGAACGCCGAGGAAGTGGCCAAGGTCATGGAGTATTTCGCGCGTGAGGACATCGTGAAAGAGTTCTCGGAACGCACGCTGTTCCTGCCCGCTCATGCCGGGGTCGCTGCCGCGGGCAATCTGAACTGGCAGACCGAGGATGACAACGTCAAGGCTGCGCTGGATGCTTATGTCGCGGCGGCGGCCGAGACCTTGCCGGCAGCGGATGCCTTGCCCGCGTGGAAATGGGCCTCGCCCGTTTACGGCGCGCTGGTGAACCGCATCAGCCAAGTGATGGCAGGCGAATTGACGCTGGAAGATGCCTATGCGCGCATCGACCAGGACATCGCCGAACAGGTCGCGGCGGCGCAGTAAGCCATGACCGGGGTCAAGGGAATGTTGGGGGCCGTGGTGACGGCCCCCCTGGTCGCGCTCGCCCGTGTGCTGGAGGTGCCGTTGCGCCTGTGGCAGCGGCTGACGGGGCAGGGCGGCATGGTGGCGTTTTTCCTGCTGCCAAACATGGCGATCTTCACGCTGTTCGTCCTGCTGCCGCTGGTCATCAACATCGCCTATTCGATGACGACCGGCGCGGCCCTTTTCCTGCCCGAACGCACCTATGTGGGGGCAGCGCAGTATGAACGTTTGCTGCGCTGCACCGATTACACCAATCTGATGACCTGTCAGGAAGATCAGTTCTGGATTGCCTTGCGCAACACCGGCACCTTTGTGGTGCTGCAGGTGACGCTGCTGATTGTGGCCGCGACCATCACCGCGCTGATCCTGAACCGGGCGCTGCGTGCGCTCAGCTTCTGGCGGGCTGTGTTTTTCTTCCCGGTGCTGTTGTCGCCGGTGGTGGTGGGGCTGATCTGGCGCTGGATCCTTGACCGCAATGGGGTGCTGAATGCCGCACTTGTGGGCATGGGGATGGACCCGGTGAACTGGCTTTTGGAGCGCAATTATGCGTTCTCTGCCGCCATCGGAGTCACCATCTGGGCGCATCTGGGGTTCTTTGCGCTGATCCTGCTGGCCGGATTGCAGGCGATCCCGCGTGATCTTTACGAGGCCGCCGAGATGGACGGCACCAAGCCTGCGCGCGTGTTCTGGCGGATCACCTTGCCGCTTCTGATGCCCAACATGCTGGTCGTCATCGTGCTGGCGCTGATCCGTGCGGTGCAGGTGTTTGACGAGGCCTATGTGCTGACCGGCGGTGGTCCGGGCACGGCCACGCTGTTCCTGACGCAGTATATCTATGAAGTGGGCTTTGCCTCCTTGCTTAAAAACCCGGGCCTTGCGGCGGCGGCGTCGATCCTGATGGGGGGCGTGCTGATTGTGCTGACCCTGTTGCAACTGGCGCTTGGCAAACGCAACGAGCGGAAAGGACGCCTGAAATGAGCCGTGCACTGGCCTTTCTGACCCGGCGCAAAGGCGGCGACGCCTGGGACTGGACGGATGTTTTCACCTTCCTGTGGCTGGGATCTGCGGTGTTCATCATGTTCGGCCCGGCCTTGTGGTTGGTGCTGTCGTCCTTCAAATCGCCTGCCCAGCTTGCGGAATTTCCGCCGACCCTTTTGCCCTATGAGGCGCAGACGGTGGTGGTTGAGGGTTTTGACCGCCCCTTGCCTCTGTTTTCGGTGACGGATGAGGCGGGGACCCGCACTTTGGCCGAGGTGCGCCGCGTGGGCACCGTGGCCCAGATGGTGGACCCGGAAAACCCGGGCGAAGTGCAGCGCGTGAACATTGCCAACCGCACCCCCGTTCGTGAGGTTGGGTTTTCTTGGGGCAACTACCTCGACCCGTTCCTGCGCTTTGACTTTCTGAACTACACCAAGAATTCGATCTTTGTGACCGGGGTGGCCACCTTGATCACCTTGCTCACCAATTCGATGGCGGCCTTTGCGCTGTCGAAATACGAATTCCGGGGGCGGGGCTTTGTGGTGGTGCTGATCATCGCCACGCTGATGATCCCGCTGTCGGTGATCCTTGTGCCACTGTATTCCATCGTGTCGGGGGTGGGGCTGATCAACTCGCTGTGGGGGGTGATCCTGCCCACGGTGGCCACGCCCACAGGGGTGTTCTTGCTGCGGCAATACATGCTGACGATCCCCGATGAGCTGCTGGAGGCGGCGCGGATGGACCATGCCAGCGAATGGCAGATCTATTGGCGGATCGTGCTGCCGCTGACCGCACCTGCCTTGGCTGTTCTGGCGATCTTCTCGGTGGTCTGGCGCTGGAACGATTTCCTGTGGCCCTTGATCGTGCTGAGCCGGCAAGAGGTTTACACGCTGCAAGTTGGCCTGAATGCTTATGCCGGAGAGCTGAACGTGCAGTGGCACTATCTGCTGGCGATGACCGTCATCACCATGATCCCGGTCGTTCTGGTCTTTATCTTCCTGCAACGGTTCATCACGGCGGGCATCGCCGGGACCGGGTTGAAATAAGGGGTCCGTCATGGGTCGCATACAGTTGCACGACATCCGCAAGAGCTTTGGCGCCGTCGATGTGCTCAAGGGCATCGATCTGACCATCAACGAAGGCGAGCTTGTGGTGTTCGTCGGCCCTTCAGGCTGTGGGAAGTCCACGCTTTTGCGGATGATCGCAGGCTTGGACAAGCCCAGTTCGGGGCGGATCGAGATTGACGGGGTGGATGTGACCCCACGCTCGGCCGCCGATCGCGGGCTTGCCATGGTATTTCAGTCCTATGCGCTTTACCCGCATATGACGGTGCGCGCGAACATGGCCTTTGGCCTGCAAAACACCAATATGCCCAAGCCCGAGATCGACGCCCGCATCAGTGAGGCCGCGCGGATGTTGGAGATCGAGCCGCTGCTGGACCGCAGGCCGGGCCAGCTTTCGGGCGGGCAGCGGCAGCGGGTGGCCATTGGCCGCGCCATCGTGCGGCGCCCGACGGCCTTTTTGCTGGATGAGCCGCTGTCGAACCTGGATGCCGAGCTGCGCGTGTCGATGCGGGCCGAGCTTTCGGCTTTGCATGATCGGCTGGGCGCCACGATGATCCATGTGACACATGATCAGGTCGAAGCGATGACGATGGCAGACCGCATCGTGGTGTTGCGGGCGGGCAAGGTGGAGCAGGTGGATACACCGCTGAACCTGTTCAACCGTCCGGCCAATCTGTTCGTAGCGGGCTTTATCGGCGCGCCGGGGATGAACCTGTGGGCTGGGCAGGCGAAGGATGGGGCTGTGCAGTTGGACAGCGGCGCGCGCTTGCCCTTGCCTTCGGGCGTGACAGTGCCGGAGGGCTCGGTCACGCTTGGCATCCGCCCGCAACATCTGCGCCCGATGGCCGGTGGCCCGGTCCGGGCCGAGGTGCGGCTGATCGAGGCCTTGGGGCCGGAAAGCGTGGTGCATGGCGATATGGGCGCGGGCGGCACACTGTTGGCGGTGCTTGCCGGGCAGCCGGATCTGGCACGCGGCACGGTGATCGAGCTGGGCTATGATCCGCAGATGGCGCATGTCTTTGGCGCCGATGGCCAGCGGCTGGCCTAGGCCAAAGCCTGCGCCATGAAATCGAGCATTGCGTGGTGCATGGCTTGGGTTTCGACATGGCCCGAGGTCGGTTCCCGGTGAAGCATCAGGCGCCCGCCCTTTGCGGCGTAAGCGCCCTGCACCTGTTCCAACGCAGGATCCGCGGCCTTGGGCGGGGTGAGGGGATCGAGGTCACCCAGACCGATGAACTGCGCGCGCGGGGCGATCAGCCCTGCGATTTCCCCATTTGACGCGCGGGCAAGCAGTCCGGGCACGGTCAGGTAGATGCCATGCAGATCATGCTGGCCCATGGCGATCAGGTGTCGGTAATCTGCAAAGCAGCATTCATGCGCCACGGCGCGCAGACGGGGTTCAATCGCTCCAAGCCAATAGGCCAATGTCGCCCCCATCGACAGGCCGAAAACCCCAAGCCGATCGGGCTGCACGTCGGGATGCCGGGACAGCCAATCCACCGCCGCCAGATTTTCGGCCAGCATCTGCCCCGCGAGCGAGCGACCTTCCCACAGAAGTGCCTTGGTCGCGGCGCTTTCGCTGACGTCCGCGCGGCTGCCAAAGCAAGGCATGTCGAGGCAGAGTGAGGCGATGCCGCGCGCGGCCAAGGCAGGGCCGGTGGCGGCGAAGAGGGCGGGGCGGCCGTGGATCATTTCCGCCGCGCCGATGTCATAGCGGTTGCCATGGGCATGAATGATCAGAACGGCGGGGGTGGGCCGCTGTTGGCCGACAGGCCGACACCAGAAACCACGAAACCGGGTTTCGCCCAAGCTGACCGCCAGTTCCTCTGCCCGGCAGTTTGGGGTGTCGACGACGGTGGCCCCCGCGTGTGAGGTGAGTGGGGGCACTGGCAGGGCCAAGCCGAAAGCAGAGAGGAGGTCTTGGCGCGTGAGGGGCATGGCATAACCAACGTGGCGGGATGGCCGGCAGAGTGACCGACTGAACAGCGGCGGTCCAGCGACAAGTTGCTGCGCGGCGTGGATCTGTTCTGGACGGCCCTTTAATTACTTACTATAAAACTCAGGTTATTGGAGCGCGCCTATGTTCGCCATCGCAAAGACCTCTTTCCCAGACTCTCGGACCGTCGATGTTCCGGTGGCCATCGCGGCACTGCGACGGTTGGCGCCGCGGTGTCAGGCAGGGGCTCGGCTGGATCTGTTTCGGGCCTGCGCGATGCTTTCAACCCGTGCCGAAGTGGCCTCGCAGGCCTTTGCCGAGGCCTTTCTGCGCGGTCTGGCGGTGGCCTTGGGCCGGGCGCCCGTGCTGCACCAGCCTAACGCGCTGGAACTGTCTTTTGATGAGGCATGGATTTCAAGTCTGCTCGCGGCTGCGCGGCGCGGCGATCAGAGCAGTGTTCACTTCTTGCTGGCCTCGCGATTGCCGCGCCATGTCTGGCGCCAGATCGGCTGGCTGGCGGCTCAGGTTGCGCGCCGGTCAGACCGCTTGTGACCGAGTGATTTTGTCAGTTTTAGAATTATTCTAAAAAGGGGCTTGCCCCGCCTGCGCTGTGCCCCTACCTTGTGTTGGCGGGCAGCCAGCCGACGTGCCAGCCAGATCCGCCCCAGAATTCCGTATCCATTTTCAGGAGGTCAGGCATGGCGCAAGCTTCAGCCCAAATCAGCCCATCCGCACGCGAAGCCGTGTGCGAAGCGCTTAACCAAGGCGTTGCCGAAACGGCCGTCGCCACCATGTTGGCGCAGAATTTCCATTGGAATGTAACCGGGATGGGCTTTGGCACGCTGCACGCTCTGTTCCAGACGATCTACGAAGATCACTTCGTCGCGCAGGACGATCTGGCCGAGCGGATCAAGGCGCTGGATGGCCACGCCGAGGGCCAGCTTTCTGCCATGCTCAAACGCTCGAAGGTGGCGGAGCATGATGGCCACGCCAAGGCCGAAGAGATGATTGCTGCGCTATTGACCGCACAAGAAACACTCGCCGCGACCATGGCGGGGATTGCCGCAGTGGCCGAGGAAAACGGTGACCTGCTGACCCAAGATCTGGCGATTTCTCGCGGACAGACGCATGAGAAATTCGCTTGGATGCTGCGCGCGCATCTGCGCTGAGCAAAGGCCCGCCTAGAGCGGGCTTTTCACATCGCGCTTTTCGCAGCGCTTCTCATAGGCGGGGGCCCAATGACGGTAGCGCCCCATGTCATTTTGTTGATGCACCAGCATGTCGATAAAGGCGCGCTGGTGCTTTTCCTTTTTGATCTTTTTGAACAGGTCTTTCTGATCTTTCGTCATCGAGCAGCCGATACAATGGCCTTCGCGCTTAAATTTGCAGACGCTGATACAGGGAGAGGGGAGTTTGCTCATGGGGTCCTTGCTGGGCGACGTTGCCCGTTTCGCTGGGGTTACTTGGTAAGGATCAGCTTGCCGCCCTTGGTGATGCGCAGCACATACAACTGCCCCTCAAGCGTGATATGCGCGACTGTGCCCCCTTTGGTCAGTGACAGCGCCTGATGGACGGGCGCCTGCGTCGCGTTCAGTGGCAAGGCGGTCGGAGCGGGGATGTCTTGCATCTGCGAGAGGCCTGTCGTGGGTTGCGGGGCGAGAGGATGATTTTGATAACTGATTGTTTTACTCGGAAATGTCAATTCCGAGTTTTTCATTTGGGTTTCGTGTCAACGTCTGCCCACAAACTCGAAGCTGAAGCGGGTGTCCGCGCCAGAGGGCGGGGGCGGGAACGGCGCAGCCCTGCGGATGTGATCGAGTGCCGCGCGTTCCAAGGAGGGATCGCCAGAAGACCGTGTGACTTGTGCCGAGGCCAAAGCGCCGGATGGCGCGACATGGAAGGCCACGACCACCGAGCCGCGTGCGGAGACGCTGGGTTTGCGGGTCCGTTCGATCTTGCGCAGTACCAACCCCGGATAGCTTGACCGTGCCGCAGTGCCCGCTTCGGCGCTTTGCGCGCCGCTGCCTTGGGATGCCGCCGTCGCTGAGGCGGTTTCCTGCCCGCTTTGGCTGCCCTTGCGCGCGTTGCGGTCGGCGTTCCCGGCGGGGGCTGCCGGGCGCGCATCGGCCCTTTGCGGTTGCTCCACTGGCTTTTCCGCGCGTTGACGCGGGCGCATGGAGGTTTCCGGCGCGTGAACCTGTGCATCTTGGGCGGCGGCGAGCGCGGGAGTTGGGACAGGCGCGACCACAGCATCGGCGACTGGGGGGGCGACGGGAGGGCTGGGGTGCGGCGATGACGACAGGCTCAGATCGGCGCTGTCAGACGCGGGCAGGTCCGGACGAGGCGCTGGGCTTGCCGACAGCGCGGCAATGGGCGGAGCGGCCGCGACGGGGACCGCAGGCGCTACCGCAGCGGTTGGTGCGGGCGCAACAGGCCGCGCCCCTTGGGCCATATCTTCAAAAGACTCGCCCAACAGGCCGAGGCTCGCACTGCCGCCGCCTTCGATGGCCATGCTGTCAGAGCGGGGGGCAATGGCGATGGCGCCTGCGGCGTGCAGCGCGCCAGAGATGCCAAGGAAGACGACAAAGGGGAGGCGGAGTTTCATGGGGTCGTCCGTTCCGTCACAAGGCGCACTTCAGCGGCGCCAGCTTGGCGCAAGGCAG
The DNA here is from genome assembly GCF_002794355.1 of Pseudorhodobacter sp. MZDSW-24AT. Lineage (GTDB taxonomy): Bacteria > Pseudomonadota > Alphaproteobacteria > Rhodobacterales > Rhodobacteraceae > Pseudotabrizicola. The sequence goes on from NZ_PGOI01000003.1 coordinate 183,843, forward strand.
TGGCAATGCGCAGCAAATCGCGCGCGGGCAGATCGCGTGCCGGAACCAGCCGCAGCACGTCGGCGCCCTCGGCAAGCCGTGCGCGCGCAAAGGTTTCGGGAGACGTCGCTTCATTGCGCCACAAAGTGCTGCCGTCAGCCCGCACGGCCAAAGCATCATCGGGCGCGCGTGTGGCGACGGACTGTGCGTCGATCAACCGGATATCGCGGTCGACGGGGGCAGCGACCTGACCTGCCACCAAGAAAAAGATGAGCATCAGGAAGACCACGTTGATCAGCGTGATCGTTGGCTCTGCCTTTCGGCGGGGGGGCGGGGCAAGGCGCATCCCTTCAGCCCCCGATCACGCGCAGGGTGATATCTGGCAGATCGAGCAGCAGCGCCAGCACATCGACAAGCCGTTGCGATGACACTTCGGTGCTCGGCGCAAGCACCACACGCGCAGGCGCGCGGGCGGCAAGCACGGTGGGGAGGCTTGCCAGATCGACGGCTTCGGTATCAAGCATCAGCGTTTCTTCGGTCAGTCGCAGGAAGAGTGGCGCTTCGGACGCGACCGCGGCTCCGCCCGTCGCCGTGGTGAGCGGCAGATCGCCAAAGCGGGTGAAGGTGGACGAAAGCATGAAAAACAGCAGCAGGAGGAAGATCACGTCGATCAGCGAGGTCATCGACAGCGCCCTGCGCCGCCGGGGCGTGTTAAGCCGGGGCATGCACATGATCCTTTTCGGCGCGCGCCGCTGCGGGGGGAGACATGCCGGGGCAAAGGGCCGCCTCGATCACGGTTCCCGCCATACGCCTTTCGGCGGCCATGCGCGATTCAAGCCATGCCAACAGGGCAGACACAGGCATCGCCACGGCAAGACCGGCCGCCGTGGTCATCAGCGCCACCCAGATGCCGCCCGCCAAGACGGACGGATCGACCGAGGTGCCGGCGCCCTGCATCGCGCGGAAAGCATCGATCATGCCAAGAACAGTGCCGAACAGGCCCAGAAGCGGCGCTGTCTGCGCCACGGTATCTAGAAGGCGAAACCCTTGCTCGAGCCGTGAAAGCCGCGTTTCCGCCAGCGTGTAGAGGCGGTCGCGCGTCTCGGTTGTGTTCGCGCGCAACGCCTCGGCCAGAAGGGGGGCGAGATGGCTTTGTGCGGACTCGGCGATGCCCCTTGCGCGGGGGGTCTGGCCCGCGTCATGGGCGGCGATGGCCGCTTCCAGCCCCGCATGGCGGCCGACCCCTGCGGCGCGGAACTGCCAGAGCTTCCACAGCACCACCGCTCCGGCCAGAACGGAAAGCGCCAAGATCAGCGCGACCACGGCGCCGCCCAATTCGATCAGCCCGCGCAGGGCGTCTCGTGCTTCGATCAGATGGATCATCCTGCCACCTCAATGCCGTCAACGGAGCTTGCGGGTTTCAGTGCGGCGGCACAGACGGCGGGATCGGCGCCGTCACAGGTGGCCACACCGTTCAGCAGAACCTGACCCAGATCGGGACAAGCGAGGCCCGCCACATCAAACTGCCGCACGCGCTGCCGCCCGATCGGGAGGGCCGCAAAGTCGAACAAGGTGAACTGCGCCACTTGGCCAGCTGTGGTGAACATCACGGCTTCAACCACCAATCGCGAGATGTCGATGCCAGTGCCGTTGTCTGCGACAAAGGTGAGGCGACAGGCCTCGGGCTGCGCCTCTACCGTGTTCAGCGCGATCTGAAGATCTTGTGCTTGCGCTGCGCCTGCGGTGATGGCGAAAGCCACCACCGCGCACATTCCGTGCCTTACCATGTTATTGCCTTTGCCAAGCTGACCTTGACGGTGCGGCCGCGGCCCCGATCCGCCGAGAGGTTGTTGCGGTAATCGCGGTCGAAGACGTTTTCGACGGCGAATTGGACATCAAACCCATTGAGCGCGCCCGATTGGGGTTTGAACGAGAGAAACAGATCATGCGTCGCGTAGCCGGCGTATTCTGTGGGGGTGATCACGCCAGTGGCTGTGCTGCGGGTGGCGGTGGTGATGCCGTCGACGAAGGTGCCGCGCCACCCGTATTCGATGTTTTGATCGGGCAGGCGGCCGCCCAAGGTCAGCGCGAGCGAGTCGGCGGGCGTGGTGGCGATGGTGTAGCCAAAATCACGGTCCTTGCCCGACACGCGCGAATAGGCAAGGCGACCGAAGACACGTTCGGCCTCATATCCCGCTTCGATTTCAGCCCCTTGGAAGCGCGCCCGCGCCAGATTGCGGTGGAAGACGGTATCTGTTGTCGCGGTGGTGGTGATCAGATCGTCAATGCGGTTGTGAAACACCGTCGCTTTGATTTGCAGGCTGTCATCCGCCGCAAAGATTCCGCCGCGCGACCAAGCGAGGCCCAGTTCCACGTTGGTGGCGGTTTCCTTTTCCAGTGCCAGCGCCGGATCTTTGGTGGCAGACCAAGAATACAATTCATCCAGCGTAGGCAGTCGCTCCGTGCGCGCAAGCGAACCGAAAACCGACAGATCATCTGTGAGTTTGTAGAGTGCTGCAAAGGTCAGGGCGACGGCCTCATCCTTGACTTCGGTCGCCGCAGGCACGTCTGTCCCTTGTTCGCGGTTGCCAAAATCAATGCGCGCGCCCCCGATCAAGGTCAGACGATCGCCCAGCATGAGTTCTGACTGCGCATAGACGCCGATCTTGCGGTCGGTGCCTTCGGGGTGAAAGCCCAAGGGACCCGCGCTGTCGGCCACGCGGCGCTGGTTGGTGGCTTGAAATCCGAAGGTCAGGAAGTTTTCCCAGCCTGCGCCCTGCAGTGTTGCGGTATTCTCGACCTTGAGCAGCGCGGTGCGATAGGCATAGTCGACGTCGCAGAACACGTTCAGGTTGGACGCTGTGGGAAGGCAGGTTTGCGGCGTTCCGGCAAGGGTGCGGGCGTTGCGCTGGGTGACGCTGGTGTCAGACCACGCCAATTGAACCTTTGGGTTCAACCAAGCCACATCGGTTGTGGCCTGCCACTCTGCGCTGACCGTCGTGTCGGTCGTGTCGCGCTGGACGATGCCAAAAGTGTCCGCGATGACATTGCCGCCGCCGGTTTGCGACAGGGTGGCATTGTCGTCATCGCTTTCAAACCGCTGTGCCGACAGCCGCAACGTTTGCGTCTCGCCGAGACGATAGGTCCCCTTTACCAAAGTCGAAGGTGCAGAGCCGCCCGTGCCGCGCAGGGTGTTTCCTGCGCCATCCTTGTAATCATTCGATGAGCGATAGCCCAAGGCAGCAAGGAACTCGGCTCCCGGCGCGGTGCGCAGGGCGAGGATGGCGGAGCCCATCATGCCATCGCCATTGCTGTCATAGCCGAGTTTCAGCCGCGCAGCCCCGGTCTTGCCTTCGGGAATGAAATCGCCTGCGTCCTTGGTTTCAAAGTTCACGGTACCGCCGATGGCGCCAGAGCCATAAAGCACCGCCGAACCGGGACCGCGCAGCACCTCGACCCGCTTGTAAAGCTCGGGTTCTGTGAAGAAGGACCCAAGACGATATTGTTCATAGAATTTGGGCACACCGTCGACGTTGACGATGATGCGCGCCTCGCTGGCGGTCTGCTCGGTGGTGCCGATGCCACGAATGTTGAAGGCTGTTCCCAAGGGCCGGTCCGAACCCGCGGTCTGCACACCGGGCACGTTTCGGAACATCTGGCTGATGGTCGCGGGCTGTTCGCGGTCGATGTCTTCCTGCTCGACGGCGGTCACCGCCTGCGGGGTGTCGATGGCCACCTTCTGTTGCCCCGCCCCGAGAATCAGACGGCCCAGAAACGTGCCGTTGCTTTCCTGCGCGGAAACAGGTGCGGCAATCGCAATGACGGCGGCGGTTGTCAGAAGGCGGGCAAGGCCCGGAATGGCCGTAGGCCTTTGGAAAATTGGATACATGCTGTCCCCTCGGTCGCGACGATAATGGTCGGCTGGCGGAACGCTGGCACCCGGCGGGATCGGCTCTTGACCCCGTTGACGACGGCTTCTAGATTGCCTGAGCAAATTCGTCAAGTATTGCCACGCGCCATCCAGCTGTGGGGCCAAGCCCTCGCCAGACATGCGTCTCTCCCATGTCAAAGGATGCCGTCATGCTGCTTTCACCCGACCTTTCCGCCCGCATTGCCGAGGCGCGTGCCACCCACCCCAAACACCGCGAGCGTGATCTGGCTGCCGTGATTGGCATATCTGAGGCGCATCTGCTTGCCGCCGAAGTGGGGGCCGCAGTGACCCGGATCATCGCGGATCCGGCAAGGCTGATCCCGCATGTCGGCAAGATGGGGGATGTGATGGCGCTGACCCGCAACGAGAGTGCAGTGCATGAACGGCGCGGAAGCTATCTTGGCTTTCATGCCGGGCCCCATGCCGCGATGGTTCTGGGCGAAGAGATCGACCTGCGCATCTTCCCGCGCCATTGGGTGCATGGCTTTGCTGTGGCGCGTGAAACCGATCAGGGCGTGAAGCGCAGCCTTCAGGTCTTCGATGCCGCAGGAGATGCGGTGCACAAGGTGCATCTGGGGCCAGACTCCGATGTGGCTGCCTTTGACTGCGCAGTGGCAGACCTTGCGCTGCCGGTAGATGCCGCCTTCCAGATTGCTCCCCGCGCCGAAGTGGATGGCCCCCGCATCGTTGAGGACAAGATCTGGGCGCTGCGCAGCGAATGGGCGCAGATGTCCGACACACATCAGTTTCTGGCGATGGTGCGCAAGTTGAAGATGAACCGTCTGGGCGCAAACCGTGCTGTGGGGCCGGAGTATGCGCAGCGTTTGCCCGTGGATGCGGTCTCACGCGCGCTGGAGCAGTCTGCTGCCGAGGCGTTGAAGATCATGATCTTTGTCGGGAATGACGGCTGCATCCAGATTCATTCCGGCCCGGTTCAGCGCATCGCACCGATGGGGCCATGGCAGAATGTGCTGGACCCGCGCTTCAATCTGCATCTGCGAGTCGATCACATCGCCGAGGTCTGGCGTGTGGTCAAACCCACGAAGCGTGGGCCAGCCATTTCGATCGAGGCCTTTGATGCCGAAGGGCGGCTGATCCTGCAGATGTTTGGCAAACGCGCCGAGGCCGATACCGACACGCGCGGCTGGGACCGGCTGACCGAAACCCTGCTGGCCGAGGTGATGGCATGACCGGACGCTCGCTTTTGACGGTCGGACGCTTTCACGCGAGCTTGACCGCTATTTTGTTGGTGGCCTCAGTGGCGACCAGTGCGCGCGCGGAGGAGGGGCCTCAGCGTGTGGTGGCGGCAGGCGGATCGGCGGCAGAGATTGTCTATGCCTTGGGGCAAGGCGACCGGCTGATCGCACGCGACACCACGTCGAGCTATCCCGAGGCGGTGCTCGCCTTGCCTGATGTGGGATATGTGCGGCAACTCTCGCCCGAGAACCTGATCGCGATGGACCCAGACCTTATTCTGGCGGAACATGATGCAGGCCCGCCGGAGACCATTGAAATCCTGACCCATGCCGGGGTGCCGATGGTGACGCTGCCTCAAGCCCTTACCCCGGCAGATGTGCTGGCCAAGATCGCTGCCACGGCCGAGGCCTTGGGGGTGCCCGAAGCGGGAGCGGCGCTGGCCGAGAAAACGAGCGCCGATTTCGACGCTGCCGCGGCAGCGGCCGCATCGATGCCTGCGCGTCCACGCGTGCTGTTTGTCCTCTCGCTTCAAGGGGGGCGTATTCTTGCGGCGGGCGACGATACCTCTGCCGCCGCGATGATCGGTCTGGCGGGCGGGGTCAATGCGGTGGAGGGCCTGTCGGGCTACAAACCCTTGACGGATGAGGCGGCCATCGCGGCGGCACCGGATGTGATTCTGGCGATGGATCGCGGCGGAGATCTGGAGGTCGAAGCCAGTGAATTGGTCGCGCAACCGGCGCTGGCGCTGACGCCTGCGGGCCAAGCAGGGCTGGTGATCCGCATGGATGGACTGTATCTTTTGGGCTTTGGTCCGCGCACCGGGGCAGCGGCGCTTGAGTTGAACGCGGCTTTGCGTGCGGCAGTCGAGGAGAAAGGTTGATGGTCGCGCTGGATTGTCCCCGCTTGGAAGGGGGGAGGGATCATCAGGCGCGCCTGACCTGTTGCGCTCTCGCCGTTGCCTTGGCGGTGACCATGCTCATGAGCCTGTCGCATGGCGCATCCGGCGTTTCTTTGTGGTCTTTGACCTTGGGTGATGCGATGCCTGCGCGCGACCGGCTGATCCTGTGGGAAATCCGGCTTCCGCGCATGCTGACGGGCATTCTGGTGGGTGCTTCCTTGGCGATGGCGGGGGCGGTGATGCAGGGTCTGTTCCGCAACCCGCTGGCCGATCCGGGGCTGGTGGGCGTGGGAGCAGGGGCCGGGCTGGGCGCTGTTCTTGCCATCGTTTTGGGGGGGATGGCGCCGCTTTGGCTTGGCGCGGCGCTGGGCTATCATCTGGTGCCGGTGGCTGCGTTTCTGGGGGGATGGCTGTCGACGTTGCTGCTCTACCGTGTGGCAACGCGCTCTGGGCGAACCTCTGTGGCGACGATGCTGCTGGCGGGCATTGCGCTGGGCGCTTTGGCGGGTGCCGTCACGGGGGTGCTGGTCTACATCGCCGATGACCGCCAATTGCGCGATCTGACCTTCTGGGGCTTGGGCAGTCTGGGTGGCGCCAGCTGGCCCAAGCTGATGGCGGCAGGTCCGGTGATGATCTTGGCGCTGGTGGCCGCACCCTTTCTGGCCCGGGGGCTCAACGGTTTGGCCTTGGGAGAAGCGGCGGCACATCACATCGGTCTGCCGGTTCAGCGTGTGAAAACGGTTGCCATCCTGACCGTGGCGGCCGCCACCGGTGCGGCTGTGGCGGTGGCGGGAGGGATCGGCTTTATCGGAATTGTCGTGCCGCATCTGCTCCGACTGGCGACCGGGCCGGACCATCGCTTCTTGCTGATCAACGCCGGTTTGGCGGGGGCGATCTTGTTGCTGCTGGCGGATCTGATCGCGCGCAGCATCATCGCGCCCGCGGAGTTGCCGATTGGCATTGTGACCGCAACCTTGGGGGCCCCGGTGTTCTTGTGGATTTTGCTGCGCCGACGTGGAGTGGTGGATCTGTGATGCTGGTCGCGGAAGATATACGCGTGGTTCTTGGCAAGGCCGCCGTCTTGCACGGGATTACCGCCGAAGCGCACGCGGGTGAGGTGACGGTCATCGTGGGCCCCAATGGCTCGGGCAAGACAACACTGCTGCGCGCCTTGACGGGCGATGTCGGCTTTCGGGGGCGGGTCCGGCTGAACGGTCGCGATTGTTCGGAATTGCAAGCATGGGAACTGGCAGCGCTGCGCGGGGTGTTGCCGCAGGCTTCCGCCTTGGCCTTTCCCTTTACCGTCGCCGAGGTCGTGCGGTTGGGTCTGACTGCCGCCGTCCATGCCGACCGTGGCGATCTTGTGGCGCGTGCCTTGGCGGCGGTGGATATGCTGGGATTTGCTGCCCGTCTGTATCAGGAGCTTTCCGGAGGCCAACAGGCGCGGGTGCAACTGGCCCGGGTGCTGGTCCAGGTCTGGGAGCCGGTGGTCGACGGCGTGCCGCGCTGGTTGTTTCTGGACGAGCCGGTGGCCAGCCTTGACATCGCGCATCAGCTGGATGTGATCGGGCTGATGCGCGGTTTTGCCGAGCGGGGCGGCGGCGTGGTGAGCGTTCTGCATGACCTGAACCTGACGGCCATGGTCGCGGATCGGGTTTGGCTGATGGATCAGGGGCGTCTGACCGGCCAAGGGTCCGTGACCCAAGTGCTGACCGATGAGGCGCTTGAGCGTGCCTATGGGTGTCGCCTGCGGGTGGGCTGCTTGCCGCCTGCCGGCGGTTGGTTCGCCTTGCCGCAAGCGGTTGGAGGGCAGGGCACCTAAGCCTTTTGGCGGATAGGAGGTCCGCTGTTTGCCCTTCCGCTTGCGCGGCGGGGCGCGGGAGACGGGCCGCCCTGCACAGGCGCCGCGCGCTGGCAAAGACCAGCCGAGCGGGTTTTTCGGCGGGTTGCCGCGCAAGGGATTTGGCGGGTAAAGCTGCAGCGAGGCAGAACAACAGGAGAAACAGATGCGCAGAGTGGTCTTTGCCGCATTGTCCGCAGCTTTGACCGGGTTTGGCGGCTCGGCCCCGGCCTATGCCGAGCGGGCGGGGTATTATGAGGTTACGGCAGTCGCGGCGGACGACATGCTGAAAATGCGTGCGGGACCTGGCACCGGTTACAAGGTGATCGCGGGCTTTCCGAATGGAACGGTGTTCTGGGTCCACAGCTGCGAACAAACAGGCAGCACCCGCTGGTGCCGCGTGTCCTTGAAACAGGCGCGCGGATTGAAAGGTTTTGTCTCGCGCGCCTATCTCAAGGAAAACTAAAAGGGCCAAAGCCCTGAGGCCTTTGGGTTCAGGCTGGCAGGGCGGTGTAGTCGTTGACATACCAATCCACAAAGGACTGCACGCCCGCCACAAAATCAGTGCCGGGACGCGCGCCTGTCAAAGCGGTCAGCAGCTTGGCATCCGCCCAAGTGGCGGGAACATCGCCGGGCTGCATGTCCATGTAATTGCGGATCGCCTTGCGCCCGGTTGCCGCCTCGATCGCGTCGATGAAATCTTCCAGCCGGACCTTGTCGGAATTGCCGATGTTGACCACCCGCCAAGGCGCGACGGGCGAGAGACTGTCGTTTGCGACCGCCGGGCCTGAGCCGGGAATGGCGTCGAACAGATGCCGGATGCCGCGCACCAGATCATCAACAAAGGTGAAGTCGCGCCACATGTTGCCGTGATTGTACACGTCAATCGGGGTGCCGTTCAGGATGGCCTTGGTGAATTTGAACAGCGCCATATCGGGGCGGCCCCATGGTCCGTAAACGGTGAAGAAGCGGAACATGGTGATCGGAAGTCCATGGATATGCGCCCAAGAATGGGCCATCGCTTCGTTGGCCTTCTTGGTTGCGGCATAGAAAGACATCTGCGTATCGGCCTTATGCGTTTCGGCATAGGGCATCTCGGCGTTGGCACCATAGACAGAACTGGTCGAGGCCATCAGAAGATGGGCCGGGCGGGTTTCGAGTGCTGCCTGCATCACATTGAAGGTGCCGACGATATTGGCGTCGACATAGGCGCGGGGATTGTCGATCGAGTAGCGCACGCCCGCCTGCGCGGCGAGATGCACGATGATATCGGCGCGCGCGGTTCTGACACGCTCGGAAAGCGTTGTCGCATCTTCGAGCAGGGCACGGGTCATGTGAAACTGCGGGTAATTCGACAGGAGGGCGATGCGGCGCTCTTTCAGGGCGACGTCGTAGTAATCCGTCATGCCGTCATAGCCATGCACCGTCCAGCCTTCTTCCAGCAGAAGGCGAGACAAGTGAAAGCCGATAAAGCCGGCAGCGCCTGTCACAAATGCGGTTTTCATCAAATTCTGGCTCCAAAAAAGGGTCGTCTCACAATTCGTGGCATCCTAGTGCGCAAACACTTGCCACACCAGAGCCCGCGGGCGCGGCGAGCCCGATGGACGTTTGAGTGCGATGCCAGTATAGGTCGCGGACATTCGTGGCAGAGCTGACATTTTCACTAGATCAAGCGCGCTATCCGGTAGGCCTTTGCCACCCTGTGAGACGAGGCGCGCCGTGGGGTGCCACAGCCGTTACCTTTTCTGTTTTTTCGCGAGACTCTGTGCAAATGATTGATCCTTCGCCAAATGCCCAAAGATTGGACGCGCACCGGCTTTCGGTGGCACCAATGATGGAGTGGACGGACCGTCACTGTCGCGTTTTTCATCGTCTGATGACGCGGCGCGCCATGCTTTATACCGAGATGGTCACGGCGGCGGCCATCCTGCACGGGGCTCGGCCGCGTTTGCTGGATTACAGTGTGGTGGAGCACCCTGTGGCGCTGCAACTGGGCGGTTCGGTGCCATCGGAACTGGCAGAAGCGGTGCGGATCGCGCGCGATTGGGGCTATGACGAGATCAATCTGAATGTTGGCTGCCCGTCGGACCGGGTGCAATCCGGGTGTTTCGGCGCGGTGCTGATGGAGCGTCCGGCGCTGGTGGCCGACTGCGTGGCCGCGATGCAGGCGGAATCGCCGGTCCCGGTAACCGTAAAGTGCCGTATAGGGGTGGATGACCAAGTTCCCGAGGAGGTGCTGCCTGATTTCATTGACCAAGTGTCTCGCGCAGGCGTGCGCCATTTTATCATCCACGCCCGCAAGGCGTGGTTGCAGGGCCTGTCGCCCAAGGAAAACCGCGAGATCCCGCCTTTGGATTACCCGCTGGTGTTTCGGATGAAGCAGGCTTTCCCCGATCTGACCATTTGCATCAATGGCGGTGTGGCCACTCTGCCGCAGGCGAAAGAGATGCTTGAGCGGGGGATAGATGGGGTGATGATCGGGCGCGCGGCCTACCACGACCCGGCAGGGACGCTGATTGGCGCGGATGCGCTGTGGGGCGATGACCATGCGCCGGATGCGCATGCGGTGGTGCGCGCGATGAAGCCTTATATCGCGGCACATCTCGAGCAAGGGGGACGCCTGCACCAGATCACCCGGCATATGCTGGGGCTGTTCGCGGGGCGGCCCGGTGCGCGTGGGTGGCGGCGGGTGTTGTCGGAAGGCGCCACCCGCGAGGGGGCAGGGCTTGATCTGCTTGATCAGGCCTTGGCGCAGGTTCAGGTCGAGGCGGCCTGACCGCGCACAAAGCGTGACAGAGCCAAGGCGATGATGCCGCAAACGGCGATGGCGGCCAGCATGGGCAGCGCGGTCCCGTCAAAGAACGGGGCGGTGAGCGCGATCATCAGACCACCGGCCAGCATCTGTAGTGTTCCACCAAGTGACGAGGCGAGCCCCGCGATATCGCCATGGTCTTCCAACGCCAGAACCATGACTGTGGGGATCACAAGGCCTAGAAAAGCATTGGCGATGAACAGTCCGGTCATCACGACCGGCAAGCTGGCAGCGCCCATGACGCCGATCAGCGCAAGGCACAGCGTGGTGGCGAAGAAGCCAAGCACGGCGATGCGGACCACGCGTGTGGCACCAAAGCGTTGACCAAAGCCGGCGGCAAGCTGCGAGGCTGCGAAGAAACCGATCGCATTCACCGCAAAGGCCAGCGAGAAGCCGGTCGGTGTCAGACCAAAGGCCTGCGTGTAGACGAAAGGCCCCGACGCGATGAACACGAAAAAGCTGGCCATCGCAAAGCCGCCCAGAAAGGTCAGGGCCATGAAACTGCGATCCGTCAGCAATCGCTTGGCACCGCGCAGGCTGTCGGCCAGATCAAACCGCTGGCGCTGCGTCTCGGGCAGGGTTTCGATCAGCACAAAGCGGATCATCAGCAAGGAAAGGCCTGCCGCGATGGCAAGCACGCCAAAGATCCAACGCCAATCAGCAATTGCCATGACACCAGCGCCTGCCAAAGGCGCCAGCATCGGCGAGACCGAGATCACCAGCATGATCGCGGCCATCAGGCGCGTCGCCTGATGGCCTGTTGCCATGTCTCGGATAATGGCGCGCGGCACCACCATGACGGCCGCCCCGCCCAAGCCTTGGACAAAGCGACCTGCCGTCAGCCAGCCGATGCTGGGCGCCAAGGCGCAGATCAGGGTGCCGAGCAAGAAGATCACCAGCCCCGCATAAAGCGGCGGTTTGCGCCCGGCCTGATCCGCCCAAGGACCATAGAACAATTGCGCAACGCCAAAGGCGAGAAAATAGGCCGTGATCGTCCCTTGCATCGCGGCCACGCTGGTGCCGAGCCCTGCACCAATATCCGGCATCGCCGGCAAATACATGTCGATGGCGAAAGGACCGACGCAAGACAAAAGCCCCAACACGAGCGCGGGACGAAGCAATGAAGATGACATGAGGCGCGACTCGCAGCGGGAAAGGATGCGACGTGCCTACACCGATCCCTTGCTCTGCGTAACCCTGCTCTGGCCGCCGCCTCTGTGGCACGCTATCACGTGCGGAGTGCAAAAGGAGCGAGCATGCCAGATCTTAGCCTTCTTCTTCCGATGATCGGCCTCTTGTCGGTGATCGGCATCTTTGCGGGCGTCATTGCCGGGCTTCTGGGCGTTGGGGGCGGCATCGTGCTTGTTCCTGCCTTTTTCTACGCCTTCGGATACCTGGGCTTTGCCGGGCCGCAGCTGATGCAGGTGTGCCTTGCCACGTCTTTGGCCACGATTGTTGTCACCTCTCTGCGGTCTGTCATGGCGCATCACAAGCGTGGCGCGGTGGACTGGGAGATTTTGCGCACATGGGCGCCCTACATCGGCGTCGGAGCGGTTATCGGCGTCTTCACGGCTTCGGCGCTGAAGTCGACGACCTTGCAGGCGATCTTTGGTATCCTTGGCATTGCGGTGGGACTTTACATGGCCTTTGGCCGGGCGGACTGGCGCTTGGGGGCCGAGATGCCGAAAGGCGCAAAACGCGCCGGGTTTGGTGGAATGGTTGGTTTTCTGTCGGTGTTGATGGGGATTGGCGGCGGCAGTTTCGGAGTGCCGCTGATGAGTCTTTACAACACGCCGATCCACCGCGCGGTCGCGACAGCATCAGGTTTTGGGATGACCATTGCCGTGCCTTCGGTTGTGGTCTTTCTTTTGCTTCCGGTCGAGGGTGCGCCGCCCTACACCTTGGGCGCCGTCAACATGCCGGCCTTTGCGCTGATCTTTGCGATGACCATGATCTCTACCCCGTGGGGGGTGAAGCTGGCCCACGCGATGGACCCCAAGCCCTTGAAGCGTATTTTCGCAATCTTCATCACGCTTGTCGCGCTGAACATGCTGCGAAAAGTTCTGGGGTATTGAGAGGGCAAAGTGGTCGCAAGCCGGGGATGGGAGAAGATCGGGCCGCATCCTGCCATTCAGGCTTGGGCAGCAGCGGCCCTGCCAGTGGCACAGCGCGCGATCGTGGCGAGCGGTACGCCTTGGCGGTGTGGTGGCACTTGGTTTGTAGGAGTCGATGCCCTGCCCAATCTTGAGGATGGCGAGGTCGCAGCTGTGGCGTTTCCCTGGTGCGCTTTGCCACTGACGCCGCTTCCTTTGCACCGGGGGCAGCTCTCGGTGATCCGCCCGGGCTATCCGCAACCTTCTGCCGAAGAAACCGCAGCGGCTTTCGCCTTTCGTCAGCAACGGGATGCGGCGCATCTGGATGGTGTGTTGCCTGTAGGGCCTGACCGCCGCCGCATGATCCGTGAGCCGCACGCTTGGGTTCTTGGGCTGCCGCTCACGGACATCCCAGCGGCACCCTTGGTGGTGTGGGAAGGCAGTCACCGGATCATGGCGGCCGCCTTGCGCGAAGCGCTCGCGCCATATCCGCCGCAGAGTTGGGCAGAGGTAGACATCACGGTCGCGTATCAATCTGCGCGGTCGCAGGTTTTCAAGACCTGCCGTCGCGTCGAACTGCCGGCGAGGCTTGGCGAAGCGACCTTGCTTCACCGGATGACCCTGCACGGCGTGGCCCCTTGGGAGGGAGCTGCGCAGGGCGACCGGATCATCGCTTATTTTCGACCGCAGTTGTCGTGTGTCGAAGACTGGATCGTGTTGCCGTGAGGCGAGGCGATGCGGCGCGCGCTGGCTTGAGCCGGCGCGAGACCGCCGCGTGCTGCCGATGCTATCCTTGAACCCGGGCAGATCGGCCGCCGCGGCGTTTTGCAATCAGAGGGGCGCGCCGGGGCAAGTCTTCCATGACGCTTCGGCGTGCTTCGGGGCTCATGCGTGACCAGAGCGTGATTTCGTCAATGCTGCGCAGGCAACCGACGCAAAGCCGGGCTTCGGGATGGACGACGCAGAGCTTGACGCACGGCGACTCGACCTCATCGCGTTTCCAGATCTCGTCTGTCACAGATCGCCTTGCCTTGCTGCCATATATGTCATGCGGTCCAACGCCCCTTGCAGAATATAGCTGGCGGCAACCTTATCGATCACCTCTTTGCGACCCTTTCGCGACGTATCCGCCTCTAGCAGTGCGCGTTCGGCGGCGACGGTGGAAAGACGTTCGTCCCAGAAGGTGATCGGCAGGGCGGTCAGCTTTTCGAGGTTGCGGGCAAAAGCCCGCGTGGATTGCACGCGCGGCCCTTCGGAGCCGTCCATGTTGAGCGGCAGACCGAGGATGATGCCGACCGCGTTGCGAGACGCCAGCAGCGCCAGCAGGCGTTGCGCATCCAGTGTGAACTTCTCGCGGCGGATGACTTCCACGGGGGTCGCCACCGACCGCCGCAGGTCTGACAGCGCGACGCCAATGGTCTTGTCGCCGAGGTCGAGCCCGGCAATGCCGCCTTGCGGGGGCAAAGTGGCCAAGAATTCTGTCACATCGGTCAGGATCATTCCGCCACTCCTGCCTCGACCGCTGCTTGGCGCAGACCTGAAAGCTCGACCGTGCGCCCGGCAAAGCGTTCCTGCGCTTCGGCATAGATGGCGCGGGCTTGATCCATCCGGCCAATCCGGGCCAAGGCGGTGATAAGCCGTGCCCAGTCTTCTGCAGGGCCACCTTCCGCGGCAAGGCGCGCGCCCAGCTGGTCGACCATGCCTTCCACCATGGCCTGCCGTTCCTCGGGCGTCATTTCGCTGGCAGCCTCGACATCGGCACCGGTTGGGCCGCGTTGACCCGGGGCGGAAGGAAGGGTGTAGTTCACGCCTGCACGGGCGGCCACTTCGCTGATCTGTTCGCGGATCGGGGCAATCCAAGGCGCATCGGGCGGGCCCTCTTGCAGGAGGCGGTTCCAAAGAATGAAGGTGCGGTCAAAGCGCCCGATCTGCGCGAACATCGTGCCGGTATAGTAACGCGCGGTGCCATTGCGCGGGTCAGCCTCCAGAGCGCGGACCAACGCCTGTTCAGCTTCAGGCGAGACATACCCGCCCGCGGCCATGATCAACAACTCGGCATGTGCGGCGTGGTCTTCGCTGGTGGCATCCTGACCCTTGAGAGAAAGAATGGCGGCTTGCGCCACAGAGGCTGCTTGCAAATTGCCCATCGCGGCCTCGTTGCGCGCCAAAAGCTCTAGGCCGCGAAGATCATTCGGGCGGTCTTGAACCGCTTGGCGCAGTTGAACCATCAGCTCAAGAAAGGACGGGTCAACAGTCTCGCGCGCGGTTGCAGGAGGCACCTGTGCTTCGGCTTCGGCCTGTGAGGGGCGATTGGCGCGCAGCTCTTCGGACATGGCCAGACGCTGGGCCAAGGGCAAGTCAGGATAGCCGGGGGCGCCGAGATGCCAGTAGCCACCGACGCCTGCCAGCAGCACCACTGCGATCAGCGCGGCCATCCCGCGCCCGCCGCCTGCTACCGAAACCGGGGCCGTCGCGCGGGACGCGCGGTCTGCATCGAGCAGGCGGCGCTGAATTTCTGTCCGCAACCGGGAGCCTTCTTCGGCGGGAAGGGTGCCACGGGCGATGTCGCGTTCGATCTCATTCAACTGGTCGCGGTAGACCGCAAGGTCGAAGTCGACCGGGGCACGGCTGTCTTGGCGGGCGCGTGCCATGGCGCGCAGCAAAGTGGCGGCGATGCCCACGACCAGAAGGGCCGCAGCTGCCCAGAATCCCCATACCGCCATTGTCGCGCCCCCACATGCCTTTCTCCTCATGTAAGGCCTTCGGCAGGCGGACAAAAGGCGGGAATTGGCCGCAGGCGGGGCTACGGTTCGCGCGCGTCACGCCAATGTGAGGCCGGGCGGATTGCCGGGACTCCCTTCAAAGGGCAGGGATGTCGCAATTTTCCCTGTTGTGCCGCTTGGGGCTGAGGCGCGGGCGCGCTAAGGGTTCACTAAAGGCCCGATCAGGTGTGCCGTTGCCGAAGGACAGCTCCGATGAAGCGCTATTCCGTTTTTGCCCTCGCGCGTGAGGCGTTCAACCACCATCAAGGCTGGGAACGGGCGTGGAAATCTCCAACACCCAAGGCGTCTTATGATGCGGTCATCATCGGGGCAGGGGGTCATGGGCTGGCAACAGCCTATTACCTTGGAAAAAACCACGGCATCCGAAATGTGGCGATCATCGAAAAGGGCTGGCTTGGCGGGGGCAATACCGGGCGAAACACCACGATCATCCGGTCCAACTACCTTCAGGATCCTTCGGCCGCGATCTATGAAAAGGCGCGCAGCCTTTATGAGACCCTGAGCCAAGATCTGAATTACAACATCATGTTCAGCCCTCGCGGGCTGTTGATGCTGGCGCAGACCCATCACGAGGTGCGCGGATATCTGCGCACGGTGCATGCGAACAATTTGCAGGGCGTGGCCACGGAATGGATCACGCCGGAACGCGTCAAGGCATTGGTGCCCATCATCAACATCGACGGACCGCGGTATCCGATTCTCGGAGCCTTGTATCAGGCGCGGGGCGGCACGGCGCGGCATGATGCTGTGGCATGGGGCTATGCGCGGGCCTGTTCCGAGATGGGCATGGACATCATCCAGCAATGTGAGGTGACGGGTGTCCGGTCAGAGAATGGGAAGGTCACAGGTGTAGAGACCACCAAAGGATTCATCGGCACGCGGAAACTGGGCATCGTGGTGGCAGGCCATTCCGGACAAGTGGCCGAGATGGCGGGATTCCGCCTGCCCGTCGAATCGATGGCATTGCAGGCGCTGGTGAGCGAGCCCATCAAGCCTTGCATGGATGTGGTGGTGATGGCCAACACCGTGCATGGATATATGAGCCAATCCGACAAGGGTGAGATGGTGATCGGGGGCGGCACGGATGGGTTCAACAACTACACCCAACGCGGCTCGTTCCACCACATCGAAGAGACGCTGCGCGCCTTGGTGGAAACTTTCCCCATGATTTCAAGACTAAAGATGCTGCGGCAGTGGGGGGGAATTGTCGATATGACGGGTGACCGGAGCCCCATCATCTCGAAAACGCCGCTTGGAAATTGCTTCATCAATTGCGGCTGGGGCACGGGCGGGTTCAAGGCGATACCCGGTTCGGGCTGGGCGATGGCCGACTTGATGGCGCGTGGAGAGCCGGGGCCGCTGGCCGCCGAGTTTGACATGTGGCGCTTCCGGGAAGGCCGCTTCATCGATGAATCCGTGGCCGCCGGAGTTGCCCATTGATCGACCCCGGGAACCAGTTGCGGGACGTCAGCGTTCACTTTGCAATCAGCTATTGCAAGGAGGACCAGAAATGGCCGACGCATATAATTCGACCACCACGACCACCACTCCGGGCTATACCAACCCGGCAAACCCGCCGCATGGCGCAGCGACGCATACGACCCATGTCCGCGAAACCCACCAATCCACAAACTGGTTTGCGTGGCTGCTGGGCGGCGCCGTCGTCGCCGTCGGCATCGGTGCGCTTGTCTACAGCAATGACGACGTCGCACCTGGCACGCCCGCAGCGGTTGACAACAACGTCACCATCCAGTCGCCAGCCACGGCGCCTGCGGCTGACGCTCCTGTCGCCACCACGCCTGATGCGACCGCTCCCGCAGCTGATGCACCGGTTGCCACCACGCCTGACGCAACGGCTCCGGCTGCAGATGCTCCGGCCGCTGCTGACCCTGTTGCCCCTGCGCCTGAAGCCGCTCCGGCTGCGCCGACTGGCAACTAAGGGCTTTTCTCAACCTTCTCTCACACCGAGGGGCGGGTGCTTTCGGGCACCCGCCCTTTTCTCGTTTAAAGGTGCGCCATGCTGATCCTTGAATGCCCGTATTGCGGCGTAAAAGCAGAAGAAACCGAGCTCTCTCCCGGCGGTGAAGCCCATTTGAAGCGCTTTGGTCCCGGGTCTTCCGACGCGGATTTCGAAGCCTATATGTTTGCGCGGAAAAACCCCAAGGGCGTTCATTTCGAGCGCTGGCGTCATGCCTATGGCTGCGGGAAATGGTTTCTGGCGGCGCGCTGCACCGCAACACTTGAAGTGTTCGGCACCTACCCGGCGCAGAGTTCAGAGCCGCCCGCGGATATCGTCGCAAAGATCAAGGCCAAGCGTCCAGAATGGAAGGGCTTTTCATGAGCACGCGTCTGAAATCCGGAGGCCGGCTGATCGACCGCTCCTCTCCGCTCGAGTTTTCCTTTAACGGTAAGCGCCTGCGGGGCTGCGCAGGGGATACGCTGGCGTCCGCCCTGTTGGCCAACGGTCAGATGCTGGTCGGGCGGTCGTTCAAGTATCACCGTCCACGCGGCATTGTTGCCAGTGGGGCGGAAGAGCCGAATGCGCTGGTGAACCTGGGGCAGGGCGCGCGGCTGGAGCCGAACCAGCGCAGCACCACGACCGAGCTTTTTGATGGGTTGGAAGCACGCAGTCAGAACCACTGGCCGTCGCTGGAGTTCGACATTGGCGTCGTCAACAATTATGCGGCCCGTTTCTTGCCGGGGGGGTTCTACTACAAGACCTTCATTCATCCGCGCGCGGCATGGAAACATCTCTTCGAGCCGATCATCCGGCAGTCTGCAGGGCTTGGTTCGGCCCCGAAAGACCGTGACGCAGATCGCTATGAGCAGGCTTATGCGTTTTGCGACCTGCTGATCGTGGGCGGAGGGGTGGCGGGGCTTCAGGCGGCCCGTGTGGCTGGCCGTGCCGGAGCGCGAGTCCTGCTGGTGGAGCAAAGCGCCCATTGGGGCGGCCGCGCCCCCGTTGATGGCGACGTTATCGATGGAAAGGCCGCTGCCGATTGGGTGGAGGACGCCCTGTCAGAGCTTGAGGCGATGGAAAACGTGACGTTGCGGCTCCGTTGCATGGCAGCGGGCTCTTACGATCATGGCTATGTGCTTTTGGATGAAAAGCTTGCGGACCACACACCGGGTGACGGGCGACCGAAGCATCGGCTGTGGCGGGTGCGTGCTGGCAAGATCATCGCCGCCACGGGGGCCATTGAACGCCCGTTGTCTTTTGCGGGCAATGATGTTCCCGGCGTGATGCTGGCGGGGGCTGTGCGTGACTATGTCGTGAACTGGGCAGTCTCGCCCGGTGACCGGACGGTGGTGGTGACCAATAACGACGATGCCTATCGCACTGCGATTGCTTTGAAAGAGGCAGGGCTTGACGTGGTCGCCGTGATAGATGCCCGCAGCCATGCGAATGGTCCTTTGCCCGAGCGGACCCGGGCCATGGGCATTCGGGTGGAAACCGGGCGCGCGATTGCCAAGGTCAAGGGCGGCAAACGGGTGGAGGCAATTGAGGTTTGCCTGCAGGCGGGCGAGGGGGCTGCCAGCTCGACCATACCCTGTGACGCTGTGGCCATGTCGGGCGGCTGGTCGCCTGTCGTTCATCTGTGGAGCCATTGTGGCGGGAAGCTTCTTTGGGATGAGGACGAGGCGATGTTCCGCCCGGACCCGTCCCGGCCACCTTTGACGCACGATGGCAGTGCCATGGTGGTGGCGGCGGGTGCGGCCAATGGCGCGTTGCGTGACGCAGCAGCCGATGCCGACGGGCAGGCAAAAGCAGCGTTGGACTCTCTGGGGTTCACTTATGATGCCAACGAGCCTCCGGTTCATGATCTTCCGGCGGAGGCCTTGATCGAGCCGGTCTGGGTGATGCCGCAGGGCGCGCCGATTGCACTGCGCAGTAAGATGTGGCTGGATTTTCAGAACGATGTGAAAGTCTCTGACGTGCAACTCGCGGCGCGCGAGGGTTACGAGAGTGTCGAGCATACCAAGCGTTACACAACCTTGGGCATGGCGACGGACCAAGGCAAGCTAAGCAATATCAACGGGCTGGCGGTTCTTGCGGACAGCCTGAACACCGCGATTCCCAACGTGGGCACCACGACCTTCCGCCCGCCCTACACGCCAGTTCCCCTTGGGGCCTTGGCTGGTGAAGCGCGCGGCGAGATTTTCCAGCCTCTGCGCAAGACGCCCATGCATGACTGGCACGAACAGAATGGCGCTTACTTCGAGCCGGTCGGATACTGGCGCCGCCCCTATTGCTTCCAGCGCCCCGGTGAAACGGTGCATCAGGCCGTGGAACGCGAGGTGAAGAACACCCGCAGTGCCCTTGGCCTGCTGGATGCCTCGACGCTGGGTAAGATCATCGTGAAGGGACCCGATGCGGGGCGCTTTCTTGACATGCTTTACACGGGCGTCATGAGCACCCTGCCGGTCGGCAAATGCCGCTATGGTCTGATGTGTAACGAGCAAGGGTTTCTGTCAGATGACGGCGTGGTCGCCCGGATTGATGAGGACACGTGGCTGTGCCACACCACCTCGGGCGGGGCAGACCGTATCCACGCTTGGATGGAAGATTGGCTGCAATGCGAATGGTGGGATTGGCAGGTTTTTACCGCCAATGTGACCGAACAGTATGCGCAAGTTGCCGTGGTTGGTCCGAACGCCCGCAAGGTGCTTGAGCGTCTGGGGGGCATGGATGTGTCGCGCGAGGGGCTGAAGTTCATGGAATGGCGCGATGGCAGTTTGGGGGGCTTTGCCTGCCGCGTCTATCGCATCAGTTTTTCGGGTGAATTGTCCTATGAGATTGCTGTCCCCGCCAGCCAAGGCGCGGCTTTCTGGGCGGCCTTGCACGCGGCCGGGGCTGAGTTCGGCGCGATGCCCTATGGCACCGAGGCGCTGCACATCATGCGGGCCGAGAAGGGCTTTATCATGATCGGGGACGAGACGGACGGCACGATCATCCCGCAGGATCTTGGCCTCGATTGGGCGATATCCAAGAAGAAGACCGATTATCTTGGCAAACGTGGTCAGGAGCGCGCTTATCTGGCCGACCCAGACCGTTGGAAGCTTGTGGGCTTTGAAACCTTGGACGGGTCCGTGATTGAAGATGGGGCCTATATTCCGGACACCGGAATGAACGCCAATGGTCAGCGCAGGGTACAGGGGCGCGTCACCTCGACCTATCACTCTCCGACTCTGGGCCGCGGCATCGCCTTGGGGTTGCTGCGCCATGGGCCGCAGCGCATGGGGGAAGTGGTGACCTTCACCAAGATGGACGGTGGCACGACCCAAGCCCGGGTGGTGGACACGGTGTTTTATGACAAGGACGGGGAGAAGCCCAATGTCTGATCCAGTCAGCGCCCTTGGCGGTGCAACATTTGAAGGCTTCGCTTCGGTGCGTGAAATCGGGCCTTTGGGGATGATTACCTTGCGCGCGAAGTCTGGCACGCCCGGCCTCGCAGAGGCGGTTCAGGCGGCCACGGGGTGCGCGTTGCCAGAGCAACGCCGCCTTCTTCGTCAGGGCGACCGGGCCGTGGGTTGGATGAGCCCGGATGAGTTTCTGCTGATCCTTCCCTATGCTGAGGTGGCCTCTGGGCTCGCGGCTATCGCGCAGGCCTTGCAAGGCCAGCATCATCTGGCGGTGGATGTGTCTGACGCGCGCGCGGTGTTCCGGATCGAGGGGAGTAAGGCCGATCAAGTGCTGCGCAAGCTGTCGCCGGTGGATTTCGACCGTCTGGAGCCGAACGAGCTGCGCCGAAGCCGCGCTGCGCAGGTGGCCGCGGCCTTCTGGAGCGAAGATGGTGGCTTTACGCTGGTCTGTTTTCGATCGGTGGCTGGTTATGTGATGGGGCTTTTGCGCACATCTGCGCAGCCGGGCTCTGAACTTTAAAGTCTGGGCGGGCGGGGCTTCCCCACGCCGATCTGGGCCGTCCAGCGCTTCAAAAGAGGTCAGAGGCCGACCATCTCGCGAATATTCTGCGGCGTGGCACCTTCGGTGCGGAATTTTGACAACGCACGCGCGTCATCGCGTTTGGCAAGGCGTTTGCCGTGTTCATCGCGGATCAGGCGGTGGTGGTGGTAGATCGGCGTGGGCAGGCCGAGCAACTTTTGCAGAAGCACCTGAACCGGAGTGAATTCAAACAAATCTTCCCCGCGGATGACATGGGTGATGCCGTGATCGGCGTCATCAAGGGCCGAAGCCAAGAAATAGGCAACGATGTTTTCGCCTTTGCGCGACAGGACGACATCGCCGATCTGTGAGAGGGACTGTTCTCGATCAACAATATGCTCACCCCGGTGAGCCGGGCCTGTTTCAGAAAAGCAGGGCGGTGCAATCTGATCGAGCGCCGCGGCAAGGTTAAGGCGGAGCGCATCGCTTGGCTGACGCGAGGCCATGTCTCGGCCACGGCAGGTGCCGGGGTAGGTGAGGTGCGGCACGCCTTCCTGCGGCGCGGCCAAAGCGGCGCGAATATCGCCGCGGCTGCATCCACAAGGATAAAGCAGACCGCGCGCCTCGAGTGGCGTCAGACGCTGGTTATATGCCGCAATATGGCAGGATTGCCGGTGCAGCGGTCCATCCCAAACGATCCCAAGCCATTCCAGATCGTCGAGGATCTGGGCTTCATAAGTTTCCTTGCTGCGCTCGCTGTCTGTGTCCTCCATCCGCAAGAGGAACCGCCCCCCGGCCGCGCGGGCCATATCGTGGGCAAGCAGAGCAGAATAGGCATGACCCAAATGCAAAGGCCCGGTCGGAGACGGCGCGAAGCGGGTGACGAAGCCCCCCGCTTGCCTCGGCGTCAGCCCAGCCATGCCGTGAAGGCCGCTTTGGCGCGGTCAGTATACGCCTTGTAACGATCCTTGCGGCCGCGGCGTCCGCCGCGCGCATCGATCGGGGGAAAAAGGCCGAAGTTTACGTTCATGGGCTGAAAGGTTTTGGCCTCTGCCCCGCCGGTGATATGGGTGATGAGAGCGCCTGTCGCCGTCTCGGGGGGGGGCGGTGGCAAGGTTTCGCCCCGGATCTCAGCTGCGGCCATCCGTCCTGCCAGCAACCCCATGGCCGCACTTTCCACATAGCCTTCGACGCCCGTGATCTGCCCGGCGAAGCGAATATGCGGATGCGATTTCAGCCGCATCTGATCGTCCAGCAATGTGGGAGAATTGATGAAGGTATTGCGATGAATGCCGCCAAGCCGCGCGAAGCTTGCATCGGTCAGACCCGGAATGCGTTTGAAAACCTCGGTTTGTGCGCCGTATTTCATTTTGGTCTGAAACCCGACCATGTTGTAGAGCGTGCCCAGCTTGTTATCGCGCCGCAGCTGCACCACGGCATAGGCCTTCACATCGGGCTGATGCGGGTTGGTCAGTCCCACGGGCTTCATGGGACCGAAACGCAAGGTTTCGCGCCCGCGCTCGGCCATCACCTCGATCGGAAGACAGCCGTCGAAATAGCCAGCAGTTTCGCCTTCTTTGAACTCGGTCTTGTCGGCTGCAAGCAGTGCATCGATGAAGTCTTCGTATTGCTCCCGCGTCATTGGGCAATTGATATAGGCTGTCTGCTCTTCCAGCGTGTCGCCTTTGTCATAGCGGGACTGCATCCAAGCCACTGACATATCGACCGTATCGGCGTAGACGATGGGGGCGATGGCATCGAAAAATGCTAAGGCTTCGGCGCCGGTGGCAGAACGAATGCTTTCGGCCAAAGGGCCCGAGGTCAACGGCCCGGTTGCGATGATCCAGTGGCCGTCCGAAGGAAGCTCGGTGATCTCCTCATAGGATACGGAGATCAAAGGATGCGCCATGATCCGGGCCGTTACGCTTTCGGCGAAGGGATCTCGGTCAACGGCCAATGCGCCGCCAGCAGGCAAGCGGTGTGCTGCGGCTTGCGCCATGATCAGGCCCTTGGCGGCGCGCATTTCCCAGTGCAACAGACCAACGGCATTGCTCTCATGATCGTCCGACCGGAAGGAGTTTGAGCACACCATTTCCGCCAGATGCCCGGTGCGATGGGCAAAGGTGCCGACCTTGGGGCGCATTTCGTGGATCACCACGGAAATGCCCTGCTCTGCGGCCTGCCAGGCCGCCTCTGACCCGGCCATGCCGCCGCCGATGATGTGAAGTGTTTTGCTCATGCGCCCGAGATACCCCGGCCCCCGAGCGCTTTCAAGGTATCCTGCGCGTTCAAGCCCTGCACTGTGCTTGCGTCAGATAAGCGCGATACGCTCGCGCTGCGTGCTGTCAGGGTAGGGTCGGTAGAGCCCGACAGATACCGAGGCAATCATCTGATGCATCAGATCGTAACGACGCGCCGCCTCTTCATCGGCAGAGGCAAGGGCAGCAAAGGCCGCTTCCAGCGTCGCCATACTCTCGACTTCCACCTCGAGCAGAAAGTCAGGATGTGCACCCGCTGCAAGCCCGAATTTGCGCCGCATGAGACGCCAACCTGTGATCAGGCCGCGGGCCTGTAGCAAGGACATCCAGCCATCCACCGCCTTGGCAAAGGCCAGTGCGCGGCAATCCTGCCGCAGTTCGATCATGCAGTGATAGAGATTCATCCCGCGTATCCTCCTGAGCTGCAGGATACGCGAGGGGAATTTTCAAAGTCTTAACCCGAGGGGAGGGCCCATTTCGGGCCGCCCCCCCCGTCGTCCTCAGCCGCCGGGCAGGAGATCAATGATGCTGCGGTTGTCAAAGGTGGTGCCGCGCTTTTCGCCGAAGTTCACTTTGACACCCAAGCCAAGATAGGGCTCTGATCCGAAACCCTCCAGCTTGGCGCGACCAATCTCTCCGGTCAGGTTCAGCCCGGGAAGGGCTGCCACTTCGCCCGTCACCGCAAACTTGTTGGCATCCGCGCCGCTCACGTTAATGTGGTCGAAGCGCGCGCCGATTGAGGCCGCGTCGTTCAACGCGTAGTCCCCTTTCAAACCAATGACGGTGCCTTCAGCGCCGCCGTCTTTGGCGATGCTGACAAAGGCATCGGTGCCGATCATACCGAATTGATGGGCCACTTCGACACCGAAGTAATTCAGGTTGCGACCTTCGACCCGGTCACGCCCGACGTAGGCACCCAGCGCGGTATCGGGGGTGAGGTGATAGATGCCGTGCAGCCCAAAGTTCGAGCTGTCGATCCCCGTGGCATCAAGCTTGGTGTAGGAAAAATCACCCTGAATGGCGATCTCTGGGGTCAGGGCAAATTCCATCGAGTTGCCAAACGAAAGCTTGCTGACGTCTGTTGCGTCGCTGCTGCCGAAAAAGCTGGAATAACCCAAAGTCAGCGACCCGCCGGTCACTTCAAAAGCCTGCGCCGCAGAGGCGCACATGAGGCCCGCAAGGGCCAAGGAAAGGGTCTGCTTCATATTTGCCTCAGTTCTTTGTTATTCGTGCGTATTTTTACGCTGTAGGAAGAGATTACGATGTTCGCGCTGCTATCGCAAAGGTGTGCTGGCAGTCCTGTCAGGTTTGTGTTCGTGGCGCAACGGTGGGGGATGACGCATCGGCCTGCAAAAGGGCGCGTCGATGCGAAACGGCAAAGCTCTCTGGCGCGGTGACGTCATAACCCAGCGACGCGGCTTTTTCAAAGAACCCGCGTGCGGGCAGACCACCCGACAAACGCCCTTCGCAAACCGCTGCGCGCAATGGGTGACCTTGGTGCGCGTCGATCTCCATCAAACGTTCGAGCGCAGCGGTCAAATCACCCATCGACCAGCCCAGATCGCGTGCAAGTGCCCCATAGGTGACGGTTCGACCGGTGGCGGCAAGCTGCGCCAACCGGTCGCACAGGTCATTCATCGCCTTGTTCGGCAACGCGGGCAACCGACACCACAACCTCGTCGCGGCCAACGTTGAACACCCGCACCCCGCCCGCAGAGCGAGAACGGAAGCTGATCTGCTCCACAGGAACGCGGATCGACTGGCCGGTTGAAGTGGCCAACATGATCTGATCCGAAGGGTCGACCGGGAAGCTGGCCACCAATGCGCCGCCGCGCATCGCTTTGTCCATCGCCATCACGCCCATGCCACCGCGCCCACGGACCGGGTAACCATGGCTGGACGACAATTTGCCAGCGCCGCCTTCGGTGATGGTCAGGATCAAATCTTCTTGCGCCGACATCTCGGCATAGCGTTCCGGCGACAACTGGCCGGCAGGAACCGCTTCTTCGTCGTCATCGGTTTCCAAATCATCCTCGGGCGCGCCAGCCATTAAGCGACGCTGCTTGAGATAGGCCTCGCGTTCTTCCGGGCTGGCCTCGAAGTGGCGGATGATGGCCATCGACACAACCTTGTCTCCGGCGGCAAGACGGATGCCACGCACCCCGGTGGAGCCGCGCGATTTGAACACACGGATTTCGGTGGTGGAGAAGCGGATCGCGCGGCCAAGGGCGGTGACCAGCATCACATCGTCATTTTCATCGGCAATGGCCGCGTTCACCAAGGACACGCCCTCGGGCAGGTTCATCGCGATCTTGCCGTTGCGTTTGACGTTGGTGAAATCCGACAGATCGTTCTGACGCACATCGCCGTCCGAGGTGGCAAAGACGATTTGCAGGGTTTCCCACTCTGCCTCGGGCACATCGACAGGCATCAGGGCCGCGATGGAAACACCGGGCTGGATTGGCAGGATGTTGACGATGGCCTTGCCTTTTGCGGTGCGGCCCGCGAGCGGCAGACGCCACGTTTTCAGCTTGTACACCATACCATCAGTGGTGAAGAACAAGAGCCACGTGTGTGTGTTGGCCACAAAGAGTGTGGTCACCACGTCGTCTTCCTTGGTGGCCATCGACGACAGACCCTTGCCGCCGCGATTTTGCTGGCGGAATTCGGCCAGAGGCGTGCGTTTGATATAGCCGCCCGAGGTGATCGTCACGACCATGTCTTCGCGTTCGATCAGATCCTCGTCTTCCATATCGCCGGCCCAGTCGACAATCTCGGTGCGGCGCGGCACGGCGAAAAGCTGTTTCACCTCGCGCAGTTCGTCCGATATGATCGTCATGATCCGGTCACGGCTGCCCAGAATTTCAAGGTAATCCTTGATCTTGCCGGCCAGTTCTTCCAGCTCGTCCGTGACTTCCTTGACGCCGAGCGCGGTCAGGCGTTGCAGGCGGAGTTCCAGAATGGCGCGCGCCTGCACTTCGGACAGGTTATAGGTGCCGTCGTCGTTCATCGTATGCGATGGATCGTCGATCAGCAGGATATAGGGCGCGATATCGGCGGCAGGCCAGCGGCGGGTCATCAACCGCTCACGGGCTTCGGCCGCATCGGCAGAGGCGCGGATGGTGCGCACCACTTCGTCCACGTTCGACACGGCAACGGCCAGACCGCAAAGGATATGGCTGCGCTCGCGCGCTTTGCGCAATTCATATGCGGTGCGGCGGGCGACCACTTCTTCGCGGAAGGTGATGAAGTGGGTGAGGAAATCCCGCAAGGTGAGTTGTTCAGGGCGACCGCCGTTCAACGCCAGCATGTTGCAGCCAAAGCTGGTTTGCATCGGCGTGAAGCGGAAGAGTTGGTTCAGCACCACATCAGGGGTGGCGTCGCGTTTGAGTTCGATCACCACCCTGACACCGATGCGGTCGGATTCGTCGGCCACCGCCGCGATGCCTTCGATCCGCTTTTCGCGCACCAATTCGGCGATTTTCTCGATCATCGAGGCTTTATTGACCTGATAGGGCACCTCATCAATGATGATGGCATAGCGGTCTTTGCGGATTTCCTCGATATGGGTCTTGGCGCGGATGATCACGCTGCCGCGCCCTTCGAGATAGGCTTTGCGCGCGCCCGAGCGCCCCAGGATGGTGGCGCCGGTGGGGAAGTCGGGGGCGGGGATGATCTCCATCAACGCCTCTGACGACAGATCGGGATTTTCGATCAGCGCAAGCGTGCCATCAATCACTTCGCCCAGGTTGTGGGGCGGGATGTTGGTGGCCATACCCACTGCGATCCCGCCCGCACCATTGACCAGCATGTTGGGAAAGCGGGCCGGAAGGACTGTGGGTTCCTTGTCCTTGCCATCGTAGTTGTCTTGAAAATCGACGGTTTCCTTGTCGATATCGGCGAGCAGGAAGGCGGCAGGCTTGTCCATGCGCACTTCGGTATAGCGCATCGCTGCGGCGGTATCGCCGTCCATCGAGCCAAAGTTGCCCTGTCCGTCAAGCAGTTTGAGTGACATCGAGAACGGCTGCGCCATCCGCACCAAGGCATCATAGATCGCGGAGTCGCCATGGGGGTGGTATTTCCCCATCGTATCGCCCACCGGGCGCGCCGATTTCCGGTAGGGCTTGTCGTGGCTGTTGCCCGATTCACTCATGGCAAAAAGGATGCGCCGATGCACGGGTTTCAGCCCGTCGCGCAGATCGGGGATCGCGCGGCTGACGATCACGCTCATCGCGTAATCGAGATAGGCGGTCTTCATTTCGGCCGCGATGTCGATCTGCGGACCGGAATGCGCCGGCTTTTCGGGCATTTCGCCTTTGGTATCAGTATCTTCGGGTGTGTCGCTCATGCGCTCGGTGCCTTCCTTGCGGGGGGGCTATATCTTGTTGCGGCAACCTTACACCAAGCAAGGGATGGGGTGCAATGCCAGCCCGTCCGCGGATTTGGCAGCCGAGGTGTCATGGTGATAACAGCATGAAATCATTGATTTTTAATATGGGTGCGGCATCATTTATTCGGGGGGATGACGCAGGAGATCGCGATGGAAAGATCCGAAACCGAACTGATGCTCAAGGGTTATGGGCTGACGACCGCCGAAATGATTTACCGCATGCCGGATTATCGTCATGTTTTGAATACCTTCGTCTGGCAAGACTATGACCTTGCGCCTGATTATCCTCGTATGTTCAAGTTCATCGAATATTGGCAGGAAATGATCGAAGGTCCGCTGCATTCGGTGCGCTTCAGTCATAAGCGGTTGATCGGTCCGAATGAGTGGCGAAATGTCGTAGGGGAATTCCGCCTGCACTGAAGCCTCTGGCCCCTTACGAAATCGCCCGCTAAGCTTCCGGGGTAAAGCGGGGGAGCATGGCATGACACAGCGCAGCATTCTGATCACCGGGGCCGGTTCTGGCATCGGAAGAGCCACAGCCCGCCGCTTTCTGGCGGCAGGCTGGCGCGTGGCACTGGTGGGACGGCGCGGCGAGGCATTGCGGGCGACCGCTGGCGAGCATGAGGCCTTGGTGCTTCCGTTGGATGTCACCGATCCGGCGCAAGTGGAAGCCGGTTTCGCGCAGCTGGAATCGGCGTTTGGGCGTTTGGACGTTTTGTTCAACAACGCGGGCATGTCCTTGCCGGGTAAGCCAATTGACGAAATTGCTGTCGAAGATTGGCTGGCGCTGTCGAATGTGAACATAACGGGCATGTTTCTGTGCGCGCGCGCGGCCTTTGGTATGATGCGTCGGCAAAGCCCGCAAGGCGGACGCATCATCAACAACGGCTCGATCAGCGCGGATCGCCCGCGTCCCGGCTCTGTGCCGTATACGATGTCAAAACACGCGGTCACCGGTTTGACGAAAACCTTGGCAGTGGACGGGCGGCGATTTGATATTGCCTGCGGTCAAATCGATATCGGCAATGCCGCAAGCGAAATGACGGCGGGCTTTTCGGCCGGGATGCCTCAAGCCAACGGAGATATCCGGCCGGAGCCTGTGATGCCCGTCGCGCATGTGGCCGAGACCGTTCTGCATATGGCGAGCCTGCCGATTGATGTGAACATGCCCTTCGTGACGATCATGGCGCGAGACATGCCCTATCTGGGTCGCGGCTGAGGCGTTCCGTTCGCATCCGGTTTGCAGAACAGATCATGCATCAAAACAATGGTGCGGCTGACCTTCGGGTCTTGAATAGCGTAGTAAATGGCTTTGCCTTCCCGCCGACATGACACCAGACCGTCCAGCCGGAGCCGTGACAGTTGCTGACTCACCGCGGCTTGCCGACTGTCCAGCAGCCGTTCCAGCTCTGTCACTGTTTTTTCTCCTGTCGACAGATGGCACAGGATCATCAAGCGCCCTTCATGGCTCAGCGCCTTGAGGAAACTCGCCGCCAATGCGGCCTGCACTTCCATCGCGGCGGGCGTCAGGACGGCGACGTCCGCATCAGGCGTGGTCACGTTGCCCCTCTGATCTGTCATGCTGTCCACCCGCAAAGGCTCCCCTGAGAGACTATCACATTCACAGCTGTCTATATAATGAGGGCTGACCCGCGCAAACAAGGGGTCAGCCCATGCGCAGCGGGGAGATCAGCGCCCGCGAATGCGGGGGTCCAGCGCGTCGCGCAGACCGTCGCCGATGTAATTGACGGAGAGCACGGTCAGAGAGATGGCGATGCCGGGCCAGATCACACGCTCGGGATACTGCTGGATGTAGTCTACGCCATCAAAGAGCAAGCGTCCCCATGTCGGAAAGTCGGGGGGGAAGCCAAGCCCAAGGAAGGAGAGCGCGCTTTCGGTGATGATGGCGCTGGCGATGCCCAACGTGGCCGAAACCATGATCGGGCTGACGACATTGGGCAGGATATGGCGCAGGATCATCCGGCGCGAGGGCGTGCCGATAGACCGCGCCGCCAAAACGAATTCGCGTTCTTTCAATGCCAGAACATCACCCCGCACGATGCGTGCCGCCTGCATCCAGCTGGTCACACCGATCGCAAAGACGATCAAAAGGAAGGTGCCGCCTTCGGGCCCCAAGGCACGTGCCAGAGGATCGCGGAACAACATCACCATGACGAGAAGCAAGGGCAACAAGGGCAGGGCAAGGAACAGGTCCGTCAATCGCATCAGCGGGCCATCCAGCCGTTTGAAGTAACCGGCCAAGACACCGATCAAAGTGCCAAGAAGGATGGAGATCACCATGGCGACCAATCCGACCGCAATGGAGACCTGCCCCCCCTTCATCATCCGCGCCAGCATGTCCCGGCCCAGCTG
Source organism: Pseudorhodobacter sp. MZDSW-24AT (assembly GCF_002794355.1). Lineage (GTDB taxonomy): Bacteria > Pseudomonadota > Alphaproteobacteria > Rhodobacterales > Rhodobacteraceae > Pseudotabrizicola. Next base: position 214,281 of record NZ_PGOI01000003.1, read on the forward strand.
ATCGGTGCCCAGCGGAAATTGCCAGCTCGGAGGCTTGTTGCGGGTGCGGATCATTTCGGCGGCGTTCGGATTGATATAGGTTGGATCCTTGGTCCAGATGAGCGGACCGACCGTGACAAACAGGATGAGCAACACAAAAACGGTCAGCGCTGCCACTGCGCCTTTGTGTGTTTTGAACTGCGCCCAGACATCCGCCCATTGGCTGCGGGGTTTTTCGACGACGGATGTATCAGTCATAGCGGATCCTCGGGTCGAGCATGCCGTAAAGCACATCGGCGATCAGGTTAAAAAGCACGATCAGCACGGCAAAGATAAAGGTAAGGGTCTGAACCATCGGCAGATCCGATCCCTGAATGGCATTGATCAGAAGAGCACCCAGCCCGTTCACCTTGAACACCTGCTCGGTGATGATGGCACCGCCAAAGATGGTGGGGATGCCAAGGGCGATGACGGTGACCACGGGAATGAGTGAGTTGCGCAAGACGTGTTTGAGCACCACGATGCGTTCGGCCATGCCTTTGGCGCGCGCCGTGCGCACATAATCCTGTCCTAGATTGTCGAGCATGGACGAGCGCATGTAGCGGCTGATCTGTGACGCATTGTAAAGAGCCAGAACGGCAACGGGCATGGCCATCTGCTTGGCCTGCAAAAGAAAGGTCTCCCAGCTGGTCACGCGCAAAGAGGTATCATAGATCGATGGAAACCAGCCCAGATTGACTGAAAACACAAGGATCAGCACGACACCCGTAAAAAAGGTTGGGACGGAAAAGCCGATCATCGAGATGAAGGTGCCAACTTGGTCGAACCAAGAATATTGACGGTAGGCGGAGTAGATCCCGATTGGAAGCGCGATGATCACGCCGATCACATAAGCCGAGCCGACGACCGTAAGGGTCTGTGGCATGCGCTCTAGAATGATGTCCATCACGGGGCTGCGCGATTGCCAGCTGACGATGCGCTGCATGCCCTCGGCATGGCTGGTGCCGAAAAGACTGTCGATCAGGACGAGTGGCTCGACGTAGAAAAACTGTTTCAGCCACAGCAGATAGCGGACGAGAATGGGTTCATTCGCGCCCATTGCCTCGATGATCCGGAGCCGGACTTCAGGGGGAACAGTCAGAGGAATTTGGCTCATGGGAGAGCCGGGTGCGAAATCCACCAAAAGAAAGATCACAAGACTGATGAACAGAAGCGTCGGGATGGCAAGGAGCAACCGACGGATCGTGAAGGTGAGCATATGCAACGCCTCGGCACAGCGGTTGGACAGCACGAATTTTCTGCGAAAATTCAGATCCGCGCGCGGGAAAGCACCATGAAAGAGAGAGGGCGCAGCGGGGAATTTTCGCAGAAAATTCGTGCCCGCCGCGCCCCAAGTTCAGGTTACTGGACGCGGAACCAGTCGCTCGCGTTCCAAAGCTCTGAATCCCAAGTGTTCAGAACCACACCGCCCAACGTATTGGAATGGGCCGACAACCGACCGCGGTCCACGAGAGGCACCACAACATAGCTGTCTTTCGTCAGCATCTCGTTCAGGCGGATGGCGATTTCGCCGCGTTTTTCCATCTCACGTGTCGTGGCAAGTTCCGCGACCAGTGCATCATAGGCCGGATCACAGAAACGGTTGATGTTCTCGCCTTGCCAGCCGTTGGCCGGGCTGGGCGCCTTGTCGCAGAGGTATTGCGCGAGATAGGGCTCGGGATCGGTGCCATCGAAGTTGTTGGCATACATCTCGACGTCCGCATAGAACTTCTGGAAGGTGTCGGGCGAACCGGGATCGCCGCCGAAGTAGACGCCCCCATCAATCGACTTCAGTTCGACATCGACGCCCAGTTCGTTCCACCAGCCTTTGATCAGCGCTTGGAAATCTTGGCGCACCGCGTTGACCGACGTCTGGTACAGGATCTTCAGCGGTTTGCCGTCTTTTTCGCGGATGCCATTGGCGCCCACGGTCCAACCGGCTTCTTCCAGCAACGCCTTGGCGCCTTCCATGTCCTGCGCGATGCAGTCGGTGTTGGGCGAGGCATAAATGGCCGGGGCAGGCACGAGGTTACAGGTGGCGCGGCCCGCGTTGCCATAGCCGACTTCCACCAGAAGGTTGCGGTCGATTGCCATCGACAGCGCCTTGCGCACGCGGATATCCGACAGGAAAGGGTGCGGATGTGCTGCGGTCGAGCGTTCGCCTTCCGGCAGGTCGGGCGACGGATCGGTCATGTTCATCTCAATACGCTCGACCAGCGTGCCAAAGGCAGAGACGAATTTGCCTTTGCCGCCCTGTTCCATCTGCGCTTGCAGTTCGGGGTTGATCTGGGTGTTCCAAGCGTAATCGAACTCACCGGTTTCCATCACGGCGCGGGCGGCGCCTGCCGCATCACCGCCGCCCTTGACGGTCATGGTGGCAAAGCGCGGTTTGGCCGGATCTCGGTAATTCGGGTTGGCGGCCAGTTCCACCACGTCATTCACCTTGAAGTCGGTGACCATGAACGGGCCGGTGCCGATGGGTTTGAAGTTCTGATCGGTGCAAGTTGGCGCTGCGGTGCCAAGGCAGTTGGCGAATTGCGCCTTTTGGAGGATCGGCGAAGTGGCGCCCACAAAGGCCGTAAACGGGTTCGGCTTTGGCGCCTCCCACGTGATCTTGACGGTCAGATCATCGATGGCCTCGACTTTCGAGATGCCTTCATAGCGCGCGGCCTGCGCACAGCCCCCTTCGGGATGCGTGCAATATTCGTAAGAGAAGACCGCATCCGCAGCGGTCACCGGCGTGCCATCTGACCATAGCAGGCCGGGGGTGATCTTCCACGTGATCGTGGTCAGATCCTCGGAAATGCCACCATTCTCGACCGACGGAATTTCGGTTACAAGCCGCGGGATGACATTGCCGTCCTGATCGAAGCCGGCCAGCGGTTCCAGCACAAGACTGCCCACTTCAACGTCCTTGGTGCCCGAGGACAGGTAGGCGTTCATGATCGACACGGCCTGTGAATACAGGACCTTGACGTTGCCATCGGCCCCGCGTTCCGCGAAGGCGGCTGGCGCAAAAGCCAGTGTGGCTGCTGCGCCCAGAAGGGCGGTTTTCAGTTTCATCGATTGTCTCCTTGTTGGTTGTGCTCTTTGGCTTGAAGTGCGTCGGTTGATCCGACGGCGGTGGTGTTGGAAAACAGATGGCAAGCGACAAAGCGCCCCGGCTCGACTTCGGCCAGTTCGGGTTTGAGCTGACGACACAGGTCAAAGACCTTGGGGCAGCGGGTGCAAAAGTTGCACCCCTTTGGCGGGTTTGCGGGCGATGGCACATCGCCTTGAAGGATGATGCGCTGACGCGTTTGCGCCAGCGTCGGATCGGGTTCCGGCACCGCCGAGAGAAGGGCTTCGGCATAGGGGTGCAGTGGCCGCGCATAAAGCGCATCGCGCGGCGACAATTCGGCGATCCGCCCCAGATACATCACCGCCACGCGGTCGGCGATGTGGCGCACCATCGAGAGGTCATGGCTGATGAACAGATACGTCAGGCCAAACTTGTCTTGCAGATCTTCCAGCAGGTTCACCACCTGTGCTTGGATCGAGACATCCAAGGCGGCGATCGGCTCATCGCAAACGATGAAGCGTGGATTGAGCGCGAGCGCGCGGGCGATGCCGATGCGCTGCCGCTGGCCGCCGGAAAATTCATGCGGGAAACGATTGGCAAATCGGCGGTTCAGCCCGACAGCATCCATCAGCTCGTAAATGCGCGCAAGTTTGCGATTGCTGTCCCAGTCGGTGTGCTCGTCCAGCGGTTCGCCGATGATGTCGGCGAGCGTCATCCGCGGGTTCAGGCTGGCCTGCGGGTCTTGAAACACCATCTGCATCTGCGGGCGCGCACGACGTAACGCCTCTGGCGCAAGACTGGCGATGTCGGTGCCGTTGATAACGACCTTGCCATCCGTGATCTCGTAAAGCCGGAGCAGCGCGCGTCCGACCGTGGATTTGCCACAGCCAGACTCGCCGACAAGCCCCAATGTTTCGCCCGGCATGATGTCGAAACTGACCCCGTCGACGGCTTTCACATCTCCGGTGTGGCGGCGCAAAAGCCCTGAATAGATCGGGAAATACATCTTGAGGCCGCGGACCTGAACCAGCGGCGCTGGCGCCTTCGTCACATCAAGCATGGGCACCTCTGGGGGACCAATGGCAAGCCACATCATGCCCTTGACCGACGGGGCGGCCATCTAGGGAACGGCGGTCCGGGTTCTCACTCTCGCAGCGGGCGAAAGCCTGTGGACAGCGGGCGCGGAATGGGCAGGCCGTGGGGGCGCCGATCAGGATCGGGGGCTGGCCTTCGATCACCTGCAGCCGCGCCGCGCGATCACCTGTTAGGGAAGGGATGGTCTTCAGCAAGGCGCGTGTATAAGGATGCTGCGGATTGGAAAACAACGCCCGCACCGGCGCCTGTTCGACCACTTGGCCGCCATACATCACCATGACACGGTCTGCGATGCCAGCGATGACGCCCAGATCGTGGGTGATCCAGACAATCGCCATGCCGAGTTTCTTGCGCAGATCTTTGACCAGCTCCAAGATCTGCGCTTGGATCGTCACATCCAGCGCGGTCGTGGGCTCGTCAGCAATCAGCACATCCGGGTCGCAGGCGAGGGCGATGGCGATCATCACACGCTGCCGCATGCCCCCCGAAAACTGATGTGGGTATGATTTCAGGCGCGCAGCCGCATCTGGAATACCCACCAGTGCCAGCAGTTCGGTGGCACGGATTTGCGCCTGCGCCTTGGTCATGCCCATATGACGCATGAGGGGTTCCATGATCTGGTTCCCGACCGTGAACACCGGATTAAGGCTGGTCATCGGGTCTTGAAAGACGAAACCAACCTTGGCTCCGCGCACGTTGCGCAGTTCTTCGGCGCTGATTTTCAGCAGGTCGCGATTGCCCAGCATCACGGATCCCGCTCGCACATCCGCAGGTGGCGAGGGCAGCAGCCCAATCAGCGACATCATCGTTACAGATTTTCCAGAACCGCTTTCTCCGACGACGCCCAAAAGTTCGCCCGGGTTGAGATGAAAGCTCACGGAATTCACGGCATGCACTTCGCCCCCGCGGGTGCGAAACACCGTCTTCAGCCCTCGAACATCGAGGACGGGCGCGGCCCCATCGGCCATATGTTAACCCCCAAGTGGTTCTTTTTATTTTATTTTTCCGGTGTCTCGGTCAAAGCCGGCCCGGTGATTTGACCAAGTGTTAGAGATTTTTATGCATCCCGCAAGCGGCTTGTTTGCGCTTCCCTTGCGTCAGAGGGTGCGGGCTTGACGTTGCCTGTTTTCGCGGCGCAGGTTTGCCTGTGAAGCAGCAAGGACGACCCGATGGCAAACCGCCTTTCTCCGCGACAAATCCTCGATCATCTGGTGGCATTTCCCACTGTAAGCCGTGACAGCAATCTGCCTTTGATCGACTGGGTCGAAAGCTATCTGGCAAGCCACGGAATCCGTGCAGGTCGGCATTGGAACGAAGACGGGCGCAAAGCGGCGCTGTTCGCGCATGTCGGCCCGATGGTGGAAGGCGGGGTGATCCTGTCGGGTCACACCGATGTTGTGCCGGTGGATGGTCAGACCTGGGCATCGGACCCATGGACGGTGACGGAGCGGGACGGGCGGCTTTACGGACGCGGCACCTGCGATATGAAGGGCTTTGATGCCTTGGCGATCTGGGCTTTGGTGGAAGGTCACTCACGCGGTCTGCGCCGACCGTTACAGATCGCACTGTCCTATGATGAAGAGACGGGATGTATGGGCGCGCCGCCGCTGATTGCTGCACTGCAGGCAGCGTTTCCCAAGGCCGAAGTCGCGATCATTGGCGAACCAAGCCGCATGAAAGCGGTGAATGGGCACAAGGGCGGCGCAGGCTATCGGGTCCATGTGCGCGGCTTTGAGGTTCATTCTTCGCTGCTGCCGCAGGGCGTGAGTGCAATCATGGAAGCGGCGCGGCTGATCATGTGGGCCAATGAACGCAATGCCGAAAACCGCGCCAAGGCGCCGTCGGCGGTGGCGGCATTGTTCGATCCTCCCTTTACAACGCTGCACACCGGGATGATTTCGGGCGGGACCGCGCATAACATCACCGCAGCCGATTGCCGCTATGTGATGGAATTCCGAGTGGTGCCGGGCGAGCGGCCGGAAGATTGGTGCGAGGCTTTCGAGGCGGAAGTCGCCAAACTGCGTGCGGCGATCCAAACGGTGCGCCCGGAAGCGGATGTGCTGCTGGAGCGGTTTTTCGACGTTCCTCCTTTGGTTCCAGAAGCAAATGGTGCCGCAGAAGGGCTGGTGCGCCGCTTGACCGGAGACAATGCCACCCATGTGGTCAGCTATGGGACAGAGGCAGGTCATTTTCAGGCGGTTGGAATTTCCAGCATTGTCTGTGGTCCGGGCGACATCGCGCAGGCGCATCAAGCGGATGAATACCTTGAGCTTTCGGAATTTCTGGCGGGACAGGCGTTCATGGAAAAACTTTTGGCCGATCTGTCATGAGCTTCCCCATTACGCTTGACTCACCCATTCGCTTTCCCGGTCCGTTGCCAGAGGCTGCGGATGTGGTGGTGCTGGGGGGCGGCATCATCGGGGTGATGACGGCACTTTACCTCGCGCAGGCTGGCCAGAAGGTGGTTCTTTGCGAAAAGGGCCGCATTGCGGGCGAACAAAGCAGTCGCAACTGGGGCTGGATCCGTCGGCAGGGCCGCGACAAGGACGAATTGCCGATCGTGGTCGAATCGTTGCGGCTTTGGCGGGGTTTTGCTGACCACTTCGGGGATGCCCTTGGTTTTCGTCAGACCGGTGTGATCTACCTGGCCAACAGCGACGCGGCGTTAGAGCAGTATGAAGCCTTCCTGCCGCATGCGGCGGCGCAGGGTGTGGATACGCGCCTGATGGCAAGATGCGAAATCCAAAGCCTTTTGGGCACCTCGGGACCATGGAAAGGCGCCATGTACACGCCGTCTGATGCCCGTGCCGAACCTTGGGCCGCCGTGCCTTTGCTCGCGGGTCTGGCGGCTGAGGCTGGGGCCACGATCGCGGAGCAGTGTGCGATCCGGGCGCTTGATGTGCAGGCAGGCGCTTTGGTGGGCGTCTTTACCGAGCAGGGGCGCATACGGGCTTCGCGGGTGGTGGTTGCGGGCGGGGCATGGTCGCGCCTTTTTCTGGCCGCGCATGGCATCGTGATCCCCCAGCTTTCTGTTCTGGCCTCTGTGGCGCAAACCGTGCCTCTGCCAGAGGTTTTTGCAGGTGGTGCCACCGACAGCCATTTTGCGTTCAGGCGGCGGATGGATGGCGGCTACACGTTGGCGCCCGGGTCAGAACATGATTTCTTCATCGGGCCAGATGCGTTCAAAAGCTTCTCCCGGTATCTAGGAATTCTGAAACAGGATTTCCGATCCACACATTTCCGACCCATGGCACCCGTCGGTTATCCCGATGCATGGGGCACCCCCCGCAATTGGGGCGATGGTCCCAGTCCGTTTGAGGCCACGCGCCTTCTGGATCCGAAGCCCAACCGCGCCAGTCTGTCGCGCGCGCAGGACCGTTTTGCAGAGGCGTTCCCGGCGCTTGGCCGCCCCCAGATCAAGACGGCTTGGGCGGGAATGATCGACACGATGCCCGACGTGGTTCCCGTGGTCGATCACGCACCGATCGCCGGTGTGACCATTGCCACCGGAATGAGCGGGCACGGTTTCGGCATCGGTCCGGGCATGGGGCGGGTGCTGGCGGATCTGGTGATGGGGCGTCCGACGGGACACGATCTGTCGCGCTTTCGATTGTCCCGTTTCCAAGACGGGACCAAAGCCCGCGTGGGCCCCGCGCTCGCCTGATGCTGTATCTTTGATCAAAGGGTCAAGATGACGCCGCGCCCCCCTTGATGTGATGTGCGTTCCAGACCACCATCGGGCCGATTGATCGTAAGGAGGTCCAGATGCCCGTCAAAAACCGTTTCGCCGAGATGCTTCCAGAAATCACGCAATGGCGTCGCGATTTTCACACCCATCCGGAACTTCTGTTCGAGGTGCACCGCACAGCTGCGAAAGTGGCCGACCTTTTGCGCAGCTTCGGATGTGACGAGGTGGTGACGGGGATTGGTCGCACCGGGGTCGTTGGCGTGATCCATGGCAAGACCGACACGGCTGGGCGTGTCATTGGCCTGCGCGCCGATATGGACGCCCTGCCGATCACTGAGCAGACGGGCGTTGACTACGCCTCGACCACACCCGGAGTGATGCATGCTTGCGGCCATGACGGTCATACCGCCATGCTGCTGGGCGCTGCCAAATACTTGGCAGAGACGCGAAACTTTGACGGCAAAGCTGTGGTCATCTTCCAACCCGCCGAAGAGGGCGGTGGGGGGGGGCGCGAAATGGTGGAAGATGGCATGATGGAGCGCTTTGGGGTGCAAGAGGTCTATGGCATGCACAACATGCCCGGCATTCCGGTTGGCACCTTTGCCATTCGGACAGGTGCAATCATGGCCGCTGCCGACCAGTTTGAACTCACCGTCACAGGCAAGGGCGGTCATGCCGCCAAGCCGCATGATTGCATCGACACCACGGTTGTTGCCGCCCATATCATTGTCGCCCTGCAAACCATCGCCTCGCGCAATGTAGATCCGATGAAGCAGGTGGTGGTCAGCGTGTGCACGGTGCAAACCGACTCGACCGCGCATAACGTGATCCCGCAGGTGGTGAAGCTGAAAGGCACCGTGCGCACCATGGACCCGGGCGTTCAGGATTATGTCGAACGCCGGATTACTGAGATCGTGACGGGCACGGCGACAGCCTTGGGGGCGCAGGCAAAGGTGGATTATCAGCGGGGATATCCCGTCACGGTAAATGCCGAAGTCAACACACGCCATGCTGTAGATGTCGCCAAAGCAGTCTCTGGTCAAGTCGATGAGAACACCGCGCCGTTGATGGGCGCCGAGGACTTCAGCTTCATGCTCAACAGTCGGCCGGGGGCTTACATTTTTCTTGGAAACGGTGACACGGCCATGGTGCATCACCCGGCTTACAACTTTGATGACAACGCCATTCCTTTCGGCTCTAGCTGGTATGCCGGAATGGTGGAAGCGCGGATGCCAGCCGCCTGATCTTTCAGCAGGATGTGCGCTGATAGGTCAAACGATCCTTTAGGGGCAAAGAAAGGGGAGCGGAATCCGCTCCCCTTTCTTCTTGTTGACCAGACCGAGTCGAGTTTCTGATCGCGGTCGGCAAGTCTTTGTTCCAGCTTAGTCGTAACTCAGCCCCGTCGCCTTGCCGCGGAACACTGTATAGGACAGGACCGTGTAGCCGATGATCATGGGCAGCACGAAGACGGCGCCCACCAGGATGATCTTCAGGCTTTCCGGGCTTGAGGCCGCTTCATAAATCGTGATCTGCTCGGGCACGATGTAGGGGTAGAAGCTGTAGCCCATCCCAAAGAAACCAAGCACCATCAGCGTGGTGGCTGCGGCAAAAGGGAACCATGCGAAGTGGTCGCCCCGCGTGGGCAGATGCCGTAACGAGAGCCAAAGAAGCACGATCAGCGCGACAGACATCAGCGGCAAGGGGGCCAGCAGGACCACTTCGGGAAAGCTGAACCAGCGCTCGAAAATCCTTGAGCTGACGAAAGGCGTGGCCAGCGACACAGCGCCAAGGCCAAGCGCCATGCCCCAGATCCCGCCGCGGGCCCAAGCCACAGCCTTGAGCTGCAAGGCTTCATCGGTTTTCAGAATGGTCCAAGCGGCTCCGATGAAACTGTAAGCCACGGTCAGCGCGCCCGCGGTGAGCAGGGCGAAGGCGACGTGGAACAGCGTCCATTCCAAGCCCATCACATACATCCCCAGCATGAAGCCTTGCGAGGCCGACGTCATCAGACTGCCCGCAAAGAATGCGCGATCCCAAGCGAGCTTGTGCGCCAGCGGCGCTTTGGCGCGAAACTCAAAAGCGACCCCGCGCAGGATCAAGCCAATCAACATGATGGCCACGGGCAGATACAGCGCGGTCAGGATCGTGCCATGCGCTGTCGGGAACGCCACCAGAAGGATCCCGATGGCGAGCACCAGCCAAGTTTCATTGGCATCCCAGAACGGTCCGATGGAGGCGATCATCCGATCGCGCTCCGCCGGGGCCGCAAAGGGGAAGAGCAAGCCGACGCCCAGATCAAAGCCATCCAAGATCACGTAGAGCAGGATCGACAGGCCCATGAGGGCAGCAAAGATCACCGGCAGGGTTGTGGCATCAAGTGTCATGACTTTACTCCGCCGGAACAGTGATGGGCGCGTCGCGCGGTTCTTCGCGGGTGGGGCGCTTGCCCTCGGCCGCGCGCCGGGCCAGATGGAATATGACCCCGATATAGGCGATCATCAGCGCCAGATAGATGGCAAGATAGGCCATCAGGGTTGCCATCACCATGGGGGCCGCCACGTCGCCAACGGCGGCTTCGGTCGTCAAGACACCCGTCACCAGCCAAGGCTGGCGCCCGATCTCTGTGACATACCAACCGGCCAAGGTCGCCACCCAGCCCGAGAAGGCCATGCCCACTGTCGCCATCAGATAGGGACGGGGCAGGGCATCTGCCCCACGGCGCCAGATCAACAGAACGCCCAGCCAAGACAGGGCCAGCATCGCCATCCCGGTCCCAACCATCACGCGGAAGCCCCAGAAAACGGGTGCCACAGGTGGGTGGAGAGCAGTGCCGTCTTCGGCCACGAAATCATTCAGGCCCGGCACCACGCCATCGGCAGAATGTTTGAGGATCAGGCTGGCTCCATTGGGGATCGCAATTTCGGCATGGTTGGTGCGCGCGGCCTCATCGGGGATTGCAAAGAGCAAGAGGGGCACATTCGGACCGGTTTCCCAGTTTCCTTCCATCGCGGCGACTTTCGCCGGCTGGTGCTCCAGCGTGTTCAGGCCATGCAAATCGCCCATGACAATCTGCATCGGGATCAGGACCGCGCCCAAGATCAAGCCAAAGCGCAGCTGGGTGCTCACCGACTCGGTCCGATCCCCGCTGAGGCGACGAAAGGCGGCGATACCGGCGATCAGGAAAGCCACCGTCAGACCCGAAGCCAGCAGCATGTGACCCAGTCGATAGGGCAGAGACGGGTTGAAGATAATCGCAAACCAATCGGTTGCATGAACGATGCCGTCTCGCAGCTCATAGCCTTGCGGTGTGTGCATCCATGAGTTCAGCACCAAGATCCAGAAGGCGCTCATCGTGGTGCCAAAGGCGACAAGGAACGTGGCCAGAATATGCAGCCATGGCGGCACCCGCCGTGCACCGAAGAGCATGATGCCAAGGAAGACTGCTTCGAGGAAGAACGCAGTCATCACCTCATATGCCAAGAGCGGGCCGGCCACATTGCCGACCGACTCCATGAATCCGGGCCAATTGGTGCCAAACTGGAACGACATGGTGATCCCGGACACCACGCCAAGCGCAAAGCTCAGGGCGAAGACCTTGACCCAGAACATGTAGGCATCCATCCACTTTTGCAGGCCCGTGCGCGCAAAGCGGTAGCGGAAAAACAAAAGAACCCATCCAAGCGCGATGGTGATCGTCGGGAACAGGATGTGAAAACTGATATTCGCGGCAAACTGGATACGGGAGAGTAAAAACGTGTCCATCATACACCTTTCTGTTGTCCCTTATGTGGGACGCAGATGGTGCCGGAAAACCCCGTGCGACCAGCGGTCACGCCTTGCCGCTTCAGCCGCCTGTGTGGCTCATGTGGCGTGTCATCTGGCCAACAACACCGCTGCGGCTGTAATCGAAATCATGCCCTTTCGGTTTTCGGGCAATGGCGTTGCGGATTGCTTGTTCAAGCGCAGTATCCGAAGCCTCTGCCCGCAAAGGCGCGCGCAGGTCTGCCATGTCTTCCTGACCAAGGCACATATAAAGTTCACCCGTGCAGGTCAGGCGGACCCGATTGCAGCTTTCGCAAAAGTTATGGGTCAGAGGCGTGATGAAGCCGATCTTTTGCCCGGTTTCCTCGATGCGCACATAGCGCGCGGGACCTCCTGATCGTTCTGCCAGATCGGTGAGGGTAAATCGTTCGGCATACCGCGCGCGCAGATCTTTCAGGCTCCAATACTGATCCAGCCGATCCTCATTGCCGAGATCGCCCATCGGCATCACCTCGATCCAAGTCAGATCGTGGTCGTGCCGGGCGCACCACTCTGTCAGACTGAATTGCTCGGCTTCGTTGAAACCCCTGAGCGCAACGGCGTTGATCTTGACACGCAGACCTGCCGCCTTTGCCGCCGCGATGCCTTCGAGCACCTGCGGCAAGCGGCCCCATCGGGTGATATCGGCAAACTTCTGTGGATCGAGCGTATCCAGCGAGACGTTGATGCGCCGCACGCCGCATTCGGCCAGCTCAGAAGCATACTTGCCCAATTGACTGCCGTTGGTCGTCAGCGTGAGTTCTTTCAGCGCGCCCGAGTTCAGGTGGCGTTGCATGGCACGGAAGAAGGTCATGATGCCCTTGCGCACCAGCGGCTCTCCGCCTGTGATGCGGAGCTTCTCCACACCCATCCTGACGAAGGCAGAGCACACCCGATCCAGTTCTTCCAAGCTCAACAGGTCTGCCTTTGGCAGAAAAGTCATGTTCTCTGCCATGCAATAAACACAGCGGAAATCGCAACGATCTGTCACCGATACGCGCAGGTAAGAAATGGCGCGGGCGAAGGGATCGATCAGGGGGGCTGTGTGGGTCATTGCGCGAAGGTAAGACTCCGCCGATGCGCTGGCAAGGCAGGATCGAGGCATTGCGGTGTGAGAGACGGAGGACTATCGTTTCTCTATGCAAAAGTTCATTCTCATGAGTCTCGTTCTTGTCGCCGCCTCTGGATGCGCGGTGCTTGATGGTTCGAAACGTTCGGGCGGTTCTACGACGGCCTCCGGCCAAACGGCGGCGGCGGCCTCTGCGCCCGCCATGGGCGCAGGGCAAAGCGCGGCAGCTCTTGATACGACCTCTGCAGAGCAAAAGCAGGCAGCACTTGACGCGCCTGCCGCGAGCGGAGAGCGGCAATTGGGCAAAGTCGCTGTCAGCCTTGGCAGCCCATCCGAACCGGGGATCTGGTTGCGTTCGGCTTTGGTCACGGCTCCGGGCAAAGGCCGGGTGGTGACAGCTTCGGGTCAATCCGTCGCAGTGGATCTTTTGCCGGGGCAGGGCGCGGCGCAGCTGGCCTTGCCCGGCTTTGTGGCTTTGGGCTTGTCTTTGACCGCGCTGCCAGAAGTGACTGTTTTTGCCAATTAAGAACGTTGCGCGTGTCGTCGGACGCGGTTCCGGCGGCGCGGGGCGCCGGAAAAGGGGAAGGCAGATGGCACGAAGGCAAGTGGCGGCGGGGTTTGTTGTTTCCATGATCTTGGCAGCGCCAAGTCATGTCCACGCCATGGATTGCGCGGATGCCATGACACAACAGGCGATAAATGCGTGCATCGCAACGGAGTTTGAAGCAGCAGACACGGATCTGAACGCTGCCTATCGCTCCGCGCGTGCGTTTATGCAACGCAGGGATGCGGCCCACTCCGCCAAATCGACCGAGGCTGAAGTGGCTTTGCGCGATGCACAAAGGGCTTGGATTTCCTATCGCGATCAAGCCTGTTTTGCCGAAAGCTTCCTGATGAAGGGCGGTTCGGCCGAAGCGATGGTTGTGCTGGGATGCAAAGCCAGACTTACGCAACAAAGAGCGCAAGACTTGTGGACGCTTGCCGCGGGACCAGAAGGCTGATGGCCTCTGTCCCGTCCTTTATTGTTTGAGCGATTGCTCGACTTCCGCAGCCAAGATATCCGCGAGCCTCTTGCGAAATCTGGGTGCGTTCAGGCGAGACGTGACATTCTGGCAAATCTTCTTTTCAAGCCCAACTCGGCCACGTGCCTGTGCTTGGGTCAGCAAGACGCGCAAATAGGGGCCGAAGTTGCGGCGACCGCGCCAGATCTGCGCGAAGCTCTGCATGTTCAGTGTGCCCGCCATCGCGGCCTGTGCAAGCGGAGTGACGACCTGCATGTGGGTAAATGACCAGTCAAGGCGCCCTCCCAATCTTGGACAGCGCAATTGCGTCACATGAGGGCCGCGGAACAACGCGGCATGCATCGCATCTTCCGTGACATCGGGGTCATGCAAGATATAAACCCGGGCTGCCCCCTCGATCATGTCGGGCGCATAGCCATATCGGCTTGTGAAATCGAGTTTTCGCGCCTTGACGGCACGCTTGTCCCACCCGGCCATGTCTGGCTTCAGGGTCGCTCGTGGAGACAGAGCAAGAACAGTAGCGCCGGGCGCGGCGACAGAGAAGGCAGCGGCGGCGTAGCCTTGCACGCCCGACCCCATGAAGAGGACGGAGTCGAAATCTTCGAAGAAGGCATCATCCACCAGCCGGTCGAAATAGCCGTAGACCCGGGGGTCGCGATACCATGTGTCACCATCCGCGATCAAACAAAGATGCGACCATCCTTTGTCCTTCGCGATGTCATGCCCGAGCGGCATTTGACCCGGCCTTGAAAGAATGTCGCCAGCCTGCTCGAAGCTGACCAGCATCGTGGGAGATTCATCGACAAAAAAGGCCCAATGCCGCGCGCCCAAGGCCTGAAAATAGCCAGCCTCTTCCCCGATCTCGTCCATCATCGCCAACCAGCCGGCGCGTGCGTCCAGCTCTGCCGCAGATCCGTCAGAGATTGCCTGCGCAGAGGCGGCCGCTGTTTGCGGCGGGGAAAATGTATCCGACATCACAATCTCCATTCCTCGCGATCGCCGTGGTGCGCGCGCGGACAATGACCTTCTGCGAAGAGCCTAACCATCTGATCGTGGCCGTTTTACGGCAAGACCGCGATGGACAAAACAGACTTGTGCATGAGGGCGCAGGGTCTCTGCCCAAGTGGCAAAAAGCTGCCCACTGAAACTCACGCCGGCCTGTCCGCGCGTCATCGTGTTCGCCAGTGACGAACATGGGGTAAGGCTAAGCGGGCCATCGCCCTCCGCCCGTTGTTCCGCCCGCAGATCGTGCCCCGAGTCAGGCTGCGCAACAGGTGCCTGTGTTCCGATCCGCCCAATGTTCTTTAGGCCCCGGGACAGGGATTTAACATGTGCCGAGCCTTGCCTTTGAAAATGGCGGGTCCGCGGCGCTGCCTGATCGGCGAATCTGCCATCCTTTAGGCCAAAGATCCACGATGACACAGGGATGACTTCGGTCGTGGGCGCGGCGGCGGCAGCCAAGGCTTTGATGGTGCGCACCACATACCAGAAGAAACGCGCCTTCTTTCTTCATTGTCGTGCTGATGGTGAAGCCGCTTCGCTGCCACAAGCTGGCTCCGACACGGCGCCTGCCGCACAAGGCGTCGAAGGCGTGTCGGCAGTTTGGTGCATGGCACGACGCGGGGGACAGGAATTTTCGCAGAAAATTCGTGCCATCACGTGTTGGCCTCATCGCTGGGTTCGACGGTAAAGAAGAAATCAGGCGGCAAATCTCTGGCATGAAGGTCGGGAGGGATGACGCTGGGGCCGGCTGCAAAGACGGCAGACCCAAAGTGATGTTGCAGGCGGCAAAGCTTTTGCATGCGCGGGCTGGTAAGCTCGCGGAAAAAACTGCGGTGGCGATCGGCTTGCAGCAATTCTGCGATCTTCGCCCGGTGGCAGGCAACCGCGTGGTCGTGAAGCGCGCGAATGTCGGGATCGGCCAGAAGCCTCGCATATTCGGCTTTGATCGCCGGGAGCATCCGTTGAATCGATGTATCCTGCGTGAAATTGTGGTTCATGCGAAACCAGTAGGCGAGCCCTTGATCGCGATCCACATGGTTGACGCGTCCGCGGTCACGCTTGACAAGAAAGCTCTCGGCAGAGCGCACCGCATAGTGATTGAGTTGCACCCAGTCGTATCCGTAGGTGTCGAGCGTAGACCGCCAACCGTTCCGGAACATCTCTTTGGGCATGGGCTTTCCCGAGCCGTTCAGCCACTTGATATGTGTCCAGAGATCCGGCTTCAGGCCTTTGGGACGGTGAACCCCAAGTTTCTTGTACAGGTCGATGTTGCGAAAAAGGGTCTTGAATCCCCAGGCCTGATGCGGCTTGCGGATCACTTCAGGCGCGCAACGGGTGAACTGCTCCACCACCAAATGATCCTGGTAGTGCGAGACATCCGAATTCCCGAACAGCCGCCATGTCAGGCTGATCATGTTGGCTTCACCCAAGGCGGCGTAGAGCGCACGCAAGGTGCCATCGCCAATCTTGATGGTGATGAATTCATCCACGTCCATGCAGATGCCCCAGTCACACTGCTGCATCACAGGTTCCGACTCGGCTGCCTGCAATGCTGCGTGCTGGGGCTTCAACGCGCCCCCGGGCACCCAAGGGTTCATACGATGCTGGCACAGGCCGCGGGCTTGCAGCAGGTCCAGCAGCTTGTCGGTGCCATCTGTGCAATCGTTGGTGTAGATCAGAAAATCATTCACGCCGATCGCCCGATGATAAGCAATCCATTCCAGGATGAAGGGACCTTCGTTTTTCATCGTGGTCACGATGGCCGTGCGTCCCGCCTCTGCCGCGGGCTTCGCGGCTGACCGTGGGCGCGACGTGGGCGCTCTCACCGGCACATGGCGGAAGAATTGGTCCGCCATAGTCAACAGTGCAGGGTCTTCGACAAGCGAGGTCTTTGGGGCCAATGGCTCGGCGTGATGCGCGGGCACCCGGATCGCCATGGCACGATAGAAAGGGATCGCTTGTGCAGAGTCTGGTTTTGCAAAAGCGACGCGTGCCATGCGCCAAGTCTTTTCCAAACCCGCCTTGGCCGGAGCAACGCCCCAGCGCGCCATGCCTTGCCGCGAATCGAACTGGCGGCAGATATGGTCGCCAAAGCCCGGCGCGTCCTTGGATCGCACTCGCCAAGGATATGTGCGCCGTCCCGCCAACAGGACAACGCCTTGTCGCGCCGTATGGCATTGATCAAAGGCATTTGGGCCGCTCGGGGCCAGCACATCGCTGACGTCCAGAAACAGCACGGCCCTTGCCCGCGACAGAAACCGCCATTTGAGCGACTCAATCACGATGTGTTCTGACAGCGCCGAGCGCCAAGGGTCAGGCGATGGCACCGCCATTCGATCTTTCCCCGGGGCGTCCGGGGCAAACCATGGGTGATTGGCGGGGCCCTCATCTGGCTTTCCCAAAGGTATCGGGCTGTCCAGCACCACCACCGTCAGGGGCGATGTTCCCAGAGCTTGGCGCAAAGCCTCGGCAAACGCGGCACCATCCGGGAGTCGGGTAACAATCAGCGCGGCCTGAAGGCCATGATGGGTCGCATGATAGTGCAGACCCTCGGCCACCTGTGCAGCGGACTCATCGGTGCGAAAGCCGAAAACTGTGTTTAGCCCCGCGAAAAGCTCTGGTTCAGCGGAATGTGGCGTGAGAGCAAGGCGCTGACCGCTTTTGAGGGCAAGCGGCGCGCGTTGGGCTGTCATAACAAGGGTTGCATCGAAAATCTCGCGCAATTCTGTCGGAGTCGCGCATCCCGGCGCCCCATCTGGCGCGAAGGCTTTAGGCTGTGTGCCTTTCCCGAAAACCGTCAGCATGCGTCCGTCCGGGAAAGCTATACAATCCAGCATCCGTGTCACGCCGGAGAAATCAAGCTCGCGCGCCATCAGACTTCGGTGAAAGACAGCTGCTTGCTTTGGCTCCGCCCCGTGCGCCATGCCCGTAAAACCCTGTCTTGCGCGGTCTTTTGCCGCTTGCTTGTCTGCCGCATCATGGCGATGGCCCGACATGAAAGCAAACCTCTTCCGGCTCGCGCAGCGCCCTTTGCAAAAAGGTCCTATTTTCGCCAGACTGCTGCGCTAGCGCCGACACGAACGGCGTGTCAGGGGTTTGCGCGGCTATGGTCAGGGTCAGGGAAGTCGGGACACTTTGGATCGGCGGCAGCCTGTCGTGGATGGAACAGCTTTGCCTCAAGTCCTTTGTGGATCGGGGGCAGCAAATCACCCTGTTTTCCTATGAAGCGATCCCGAACGTGCCTGCTGGCGTGATCCTGCGTGATGGGCGCGAGGTTTTGGACACCGACAACTTTCTCAAATACGAAAAGAAGGACAGTTTTGCGCTCTTCGCAGACCTGTTCAGGCTGCACATGATTGCCAGCAATCCGGGCATGATCTGGGTGGATACCGATGTCTACTGCCTGCGCCCCATGACATATGAAAGCGATCATGTGCTTGGCTTTGAATTGCCGGGAAATCACCGGGTCAACAATGCCGTGCTGGGCTTGCCGGCCCATGGCGCATTGCTTCATGCCCTGTTGGCCTACACCCAAGATGTGTATGCAATCCCGCCCTTTGTGAAAAGGAAGCTGCGGGACAGTTATCGATCCGCCATGGCGGCAGGTCAGCCTGTGCATGTCAGCCAACAGCCTTGGGGCGTTTGGGGGCCGATGCTCGTCACCCATTTTACGCATGCTCTGGGTCTTGAAGAACAGGTCCAGCCGCTCGAGGCGTTTTATCCCATTCCTTTCCCGGAGCGGCTCAAGTTTTTGCGCGCCGCGGAAGTGGCGGAAAGGATGATCACATCTGAAACCACAGCCTTGCACCTTTGGGCATCAAACAAACGCGAACTCGGGCTGCGCCATCAGGGGCTGCCTCCCGTCGGCAGTTATCTGCACAAACTTTTGAAACTGCACGAAATCGAGGCCGAGGCTGCGCCGATCAAAGCAAGAGGGAAGCATGTGTTTGACGCGGGACTGGTAGACCGTCTGGACGTGGCCGAGGTCCGGCACTTCGCCGATCTGGGAGGAAACGCGCAAAGCCTTGCACTGGCGGCTTGGCAGAAATGGGGGTGCGATATTCATCTGGTCGACATCGATCCCAAAGGCCGTTGGTCCCCCAGCCCTTCACCTTGGGTCGCGCCTTATGAGCAATATCTGACAGCGCATGGCGTGCCGCACAGGCAGATCACCCGGGTGGCGGACGCGCGCGCGTTGATGCGCACGGATGTGATCGCAAACTTGACTGGCTTTGGGGATGTGAACAAAGTCAAGCCTTTGGCAGGCCTTCTGGAAGCGATGCTGCATCCTGGGTCTCGGATGGTGATGGATATCCGCAAGGGGTCCGGCGCTTATCCTCTGCTTAACGCCTATGGCACATGCGAGACCATCAGCACGCGGGATGCGAATGGTGTTTCCATCACGCGGGCGCTGTTTCGGGCAACGCCCCCCGCGGCCGAAAAGACCGGTACAGACGATTGGGCGCAGATCGCATCGGAGCTTGCGGGGAGTGAGGGGTTTTATCGTGACAACGCGGAACACTCATTTTTGTTCATCAAGCGTTCGGACACGCTGGTGGTGACCTTCGACAATCTTGATCTGGCGATGGAGAAGCGACAAGACCGCAAACCCTGGGGTTTTTCTTTCATCGAAAAGCAAGGCTGGTCCATGCTCGGCGTCATGGCAAAAGGCTGGACATGGTATCGCGACCCTTGGGTCTGGCAACAGTTCGAAGACCTGCGCACCTCTGGCTTTTTTGCAGCATTCAAACGCGTGGTCTTTTACGGCGCGTCCATGGGGGGCTATGGTGCAAGCGCCTTCGTTTCGGCCTGTCCGGGGGCTGACGTCGTCGCCATTTCACCTCAGTCCACCTTGAACCGTGCGCTCGTGCCATGGGAGACACGGTATCGCAGCGCTTGGTCTCGGGATTGGTCGGGGGCCCATGCCGATGCCACAGAATCAAGCGGCACTGCGGGTCGCGTTTTCCTGCTCTATGACCCATATGAGACACTTGACCGAGCGCACGCAGAGCGGTTTGTCGGACAGAATGTTTTGAAATTGCGCGCACCACTGCTTGGGCATCGTTTGGGCTCCAGCTTACAGCAGATGGGCATCCTTGCGCCCATCACACTTGCAGCACTGAATGGCACCCTGACCGAGACAGAGTTTTATCGCAGCTTGCGGGCGCGAAAGTCCTTTCCCCGCTATCAGCGCGAATTGTTCAAGCGCGCACTGGACAGGGGAAGACCAGGCCTTGCGCGCAAACTGGGGCGCTGGGTTCTGACGCGTGGGAACAATCGCTACATCCGACGGGAGATGATGTCTTTGTAGGCGCAGTGCCAGCAGCTCTCTCTTGCCGTCCTGTTCATCCCTTGGTCGTAGGTGCGCAGGTGATGGCTTGACCCAGCGGGGTTTTGTGACCCAGCATGTGGCTTAACAAAGGAGAGCACCTTGGCAACAGCGGTTCCGACCTCGATCGATGCCACCGAAAACATGCTTGCGGAACAGGGCTATGTCGCCAGCCGCGCCTTGGCTACCGTCGTGTTCTTGTCGTTGCGTCTGGGCCGCCCCTTGTTTCTGGAAGGCGAAGCGGGCGTGGGAAAGACGGAGATTGCCAAGACGCTTGCCAGCGCGCTTGGCCGCCGTTTGATCCGTTTGCAATGCTATGAGGGGCTGGATGCGGCGTCAGCGGTGGCAGAGTGGAACTTTGCGGCACAGATGGTTGCGATCCGTGCAGCGGAAGCCAGCGGAGCCGGGGCAGCAAAGGCCGATCTTTTCACAGAGGAATTTCTGATCGAGCGTCCCCTTCTTGCGGCCATGCGCCCGCAACCCGGTGGCCCGCCGGTTCTGCTGATCGACGAGATTGACCGCACGGACGAACCGTTTGAGGCCTTTTTGCTCGAGGCGCTGTCAGACGCGCAGGTGACGATTCCTGAACTTGGCACCATTCATGCTCCTGAACCGCCGATCGTGATTTTGACATCAAACCGCACCCGCGAGGTGCATGACGCCCTCAAGCGGCGCTGTCTCTATCATTGGGTCGATTATCCCGCGTTCGCTCGCGAGTTGGACATTTTGCAAGCGCGCGCGCCGATGGCACAGGATGCGCTGAGCCGGGAGATTGTCGCATTCGTGCAGCGTTTGCGGCGGGAGGATCTGTTCAAACGCCCCGGGGTCGCTGAAACGATCGACTGGGCGAAGTGCTTGCTTGCCTTGGACGTGATCGCGTTATCACCTGACGTGATCGCCGATACATTGGGTGCCATCCTGAAGTATCAGGACGATATCCAAAAGATCCAAGGATCCGAGGCCAAGCGATTGCTTGAAGAGGTCCGTCGTGAGCTCACCGCCGCATGACAGCCTCCATCTTGTGTTCAGTTCTGTTTGGATGGCGGATGGTTTCCCCTCCCTCTGCGGGTCGTGCGGCCCATCGGGGCGGTGATGTCAGCCAGTGATGCGCTTCACATTCCCGAGGATGGCAAACTGGCGCACAACATCACCCATTTCGCGCGGGCCTTGCGCAAGGCGGGCCTCCCGATCGGGCCTGGGCGCGTGCTCGATGCCATCCGTGCCGTGAGCGTAGTGGGATTTTCCGAACGCAGTGATTTCTACTGGACCTTGCAAGCCTGTTTCGTCAACAGGCCAGAAGAGAGAATTGTCTTTGAACAGGTGTTCCGCCTGTTCTGGCGCGATCCGAAGTATCTTGACCATATGATGAGCCTTTTGCTGCCCTCTATCCGGGGCGTGCAAGAGGAACGTTTGGCGGGCGCTGCAGAGAAGCGCGCAGCTGAATCCCTGCTGGATGGCATCACGCGCGACCTGCCGCAGCATAAGGATGACTCCGCAGACGCCCCCCAAATTGAAATCGACGCAACGGGCACCACGAGCCGTGACGAGCGTCTGAGAACGCTGGACTTTGACCAAATGTCCGTGGAGGAGGTGGCGCAGGCCAAGCGAATGCTTTCAAAACTGAGCCTGCCCGTGCGTCCGTTGCGAACCCGGCGCAGCCGAGCCTCTGGCCACGGTCCGCAGATTGACTTGCGCAGAAGTTTGCGAGCGTCTTTGCGGCAGGGCGGCGAGATCACGCAACTCGCGATGAAAGCGCCGCGCCTGCGTTGGCCAAACCTTGTTGTGCTGTGCGATATTTCGGGAAGCATGAGCCAATATTCCCGTGTGATTCTGCACTTTGTGCACGCAGTCGCAAATC
Organism: Pseudorhodobacter sp. MZDSW-24AT; assembly: GCF_002794355.1. GTDB lineage: Bacteria > Pseudomonadota > Alphaproteobacteria > Rhodobacterales > Rhodobacteraceae > Pseudotabrizicola. The sequence continues at coordinate 236,224 of NZ_PGOI01000003.1, forward strand.
ACCAAGGTCAAGGCTGGGCGAAAGTGCATGCGTTTACGTTTGGCACACGATTGACGAATGTCACGCGTCACCTGAAGAACCGCGATGTCGATGCTGCATTGCGCGCGGCGGGGGCAGAGGCACAGGATTGGTCAGGTGGCACACGGATTGGAGCAAGCCTTGCGGCGTTCAACCGGGACTGGTCGCGCCGGGTTCTGGGGCAGGGCGCTGTGGTTCTGCTGATCACCGACGGGCTGGACCGTGACGACACTTCTCAGCTCGCCGCAAGCATGGAGCGCTTGCACCTCTCCTGCCGTCGGCTGATCTGGCTGAACCCTTTGCTGCGATGGGAAGGATTTGCGCCAAAGGCACAGGGCATTCGCGCCATGCTGCCGCATTGTGATGCCTTCCGAGCAGGGCATTCCATCGCCTCATTGGCGGAATTGGCCGCCGCGATCACGGACAGAAATGATGGCGGGGAAAAGCAACGACTTCTGCGCATGATGACGGGAACCTGAGTTCGCGCTTCTGCGTTTACGTGCGTAGGTTGAGCAGCCATTGGCCCGGATCGGCGCTTGTTATCGCATAACAAAGCACTGCGCTCTAGGGTCCGTCCATGCTTAACGGCGGTCGGGGACGCTTGTGCGACTCGGGCTTGTCTCACGCGAAAGGAAGAATATGAAACGCCTACTTTCCACCACGACAGCACTCTCGCTTGCACTTACTCCAGTCACGCCATGGCCATTGATGGCCCAAACGGCTGACGTGAACCTGACCGTCGCCGAGGACGGCTCGGTGCTTTCTGCGGATGGTGAACTTCTGTGTTCTGTCCTCGCAGGCCAAGAGTGCGATCCTGAGGCGATCGCGCAGCAGGTTCTGGAGGGCAATGAAGAGCAGCTGAAGGCAGAAGCGGCTGCGGCGGAAGAGGCGGCGCGCACGGCAGCAGAGGCTGCGGTGGCAGATGATGTCGCGGAAGAAGCGGCCCGCGCGGCAGAAGCCGCGGCTGCCCAAGAGGCTGCTGCCGCCGAGGCTGCGCTCGCAGAGGAAACAGCCGCCGCCGAGGCTGAAGCGGCAGAGGCCGCAAGGATCGCGGAAGAGGCCGCCGCAGCAGAGGCGGCTGCTGCCGCAGACGCCGCAGCGGCTGCACAGGCCGAGGCAGAAGCCGCCGCCGCAGAAGAAGCTTTGCGCCTTGAGCTTGAGGCCGCAGCTGCCGAAGACGCTGTAGCCGCCGAGACAGAGTCCTCCGATGCGATTGTGGAGCCCGAGACGGTCGAGACCGACGAGGCCCCTGAAAACGACATTGCGGCGCAGTCGACTCCTGAAGAAGGAAGTGACGCCGTAGACGACGGCGCGGCCTTGCCTGAAGCAGACACAGCGGCGGAAGCGAACGCCGCAACGGAAACTGAAGCGCTTGAAGAAACCGCTCCAGAAGCAACTGTGAGCGCAGAGGAAGCCGCGCCGACCGCAGAGGCCGAGGTGGTTCTGGACGCCGAGACAGAAGCTGCCGCTGCCGCAGCCGAAGCCGCCGCAGAAGCTGCGGCTCAGGCCGCTGCTCAGGCCGAAACTGAGCCACAGGAACCGGTAGAGGCACCAGTGGTGAGCGAGCAGGAAACTGAGTCGCTGCTAAACCTCCTCGCAACGCCGTCTGCTGTCGAAGGTGCAGAAGAGGGTTCTGACGCGCTGGGCAGCGTCGCTGCTGCGGCCGCCGCTTTGGGATTGGTCCCTGGATCCACTGCGGAAAGCGCCGCCCCTGCGCCAGACGGCACAGCACCCGCAGCCCAAGCAGAACCCGAAAATGTGACTGTCACCACCGTGACCGAGGCGGACACGCGCTCTTCTGCGGAAGAGTTTGCCGCAGCGCCCACTGCCGTGGGCGAAAATCGGCGGTCCGGCCTTTCCAATCTCGAGAAGGTTGGTCTGCTCGCGCTCGGGGCACTTGTCGTGGGCAAGGTGCTGAGCGACGGCCGCGAAGTTGTTGAAAACACAGGTGACCGTGTTGTCGTGCGCGATCCGCAAGGCAATTTTGTGGTCTACAAAGATGACGACACCTTGCTGCGGCGTCCTGGCTCGACGGTGCGCACGGAAACGTTCAGCGACGGCTCGACCCGCTCTATCGTTGAGCGTGACGACGGTGTGCAAGTGGTGACCATTCGGGATGCATCTGGCCGCGTGCTGCGCCGCTCGACCTATGACTCAAGGGGCAATGAAGTGGTGTTGATCGACGACCTCGCACGCGAAGAACGCATCGACGTGTCGACCCTGCCGCGTCCTCGGCCCGACCGCGTGACGATTTCCACCAATGACAGCGATGCCGCCCTTAAAGCCGCTATGGCGCGGGAAGAAGCGCGTGCCTTGGGTCGCACCTTCAGCCTGCGTCAGATCCGGGAAATTCCGCAGGTGCGCGCGCTTGCGGCGACCATTGATGTCGACAACATCACCTTCGATACGGCCTCTTCTGTCATTCGACCCACGGAAGCGCGTAAACTCGCGTCGATCGGGCGGATCATGGATGACATCCTTCGAGACAATCCGGGCGAGGTTTTCTTGATCGAAGGTCACACCGATGCTGTCGGATCTGCGTCCTATAACCTCACACTGTCCGATCGTCGTGCCGAGTCGGTGGCACTGGCTCTGACCGAGTATTATGGAATTCCTCCGGAAAACATGATCGTACAGGGGTATGGCGAAAGCGAGTTGCGGATTGAGACGCAAGCCGATGAACGCCGCAATCGTCGGGCTGCGGTGCGGGTTATCACCCCGCTGATGAACACGGCCGCGCTGCGCTGATACGACTTGACGTTTAACGCAATATGGACGCCGCAGGGTCATCCTTGCGGCGTCTTTTCATGAAGAGTCGGGCTTCGTTGCTGTGACACCTTTTGACAGTGGCAGCGCGCCGCATGCTGGCCCATAGTCACGACATCGGGTCTTGGAAACCGTTTGAAGGAGGACCGGATGATGACCGCAGATCATGATCGCATCATTGACGTGGCGCTGAGATGGCATCGGGAAGGTTCGGGTGCGGCTTTGGCCACCGTGGTTGAAACATGGGGCAGCGCGCCAAGACAAGCGGGCAGCCAGCTGGCCATTTCTGGAGACGGCCAGATCATGGGCTCGGTCTCTGGCGGTTGCGTCGAGGGCGCTGTCGTCAGCGAAGCCTTGGAGGCCATGGCCGATGGAACGCCACGTTTGCTGACCTTCGGTGTCAGCGATGAAAGTGCTTTTGCGGTTGGCTTGGCGTGCGGCGGAACAATCAAGGTGCTGGTGGAACCGGTGGGAGAAGGCGGTGACCGGCTTCCCGCGGGGATGCTGGAAAAGCTGTCGGAAGCACATGCGACGCGTGAAGCATGTGCCTATGTGGTGACGCTGGACACATGGGAGCGGAAAGTGGTGTTGCCGGGGGCCGACCCGGCGGTGGACGCACGGCTGCGCGCCGACCGATCGGGCGTAGAGGAAAATGGCCGCTTTGTGGCTGTGCAGAGCCCCGCTTTGCGCTTGATCGTGGTGGGGGCCGTGCATATTGCGCAACCTTTGGTGGCGATGGCCCGGCATTGTGGCTTTGCGACAAGCGTGATTGATCCCCGTGCTGCCTTTGGCAGTGCTGAGCGGTTTCCAGGTGAGCAGATCCTTGATGACTGGCCAGACGAAGCGATCCAGCACCTTGCGCCAGACGCCCGCACGGCCGTGGTAACCTTGACGCATGATGCCAAGCTGGATGATCCTGCCATTCTGGCAGCGCTGAGCAGCCCTTGCTTTTATCTGGGCTGCCTCGGATCACGCCGCACGCATGCCAAGCGCCTGGATCGGTTGCGGGCCGCCGGGATCGCGGAAGACGCGCTGGCACGCATTCATGCGCCCGTGGGATTAGATATCGGCGCGCAAACCCCGGCTGAAATTGCAGTCTCGGTCCTTGGCCAGATCATCCAAGTCCTGAGGAAGGGCGCATGATTTTTGCGGAAGTGCCACTCGCTCAAGCCGAGGGAGCAATCTTGGCGCATTCCGTTGCCAGTGGCGGCCTTGACCAAGGCGCCACGGCGCGGCTGCGCAAAGGTGTTGTCTTGGGGCAGGCGGAACTGGCCCAGTTACAGGCGGCTGGTATTGACCAGGTTATGGTGGCCCGTCTGGAAGCGGGCGATGTGCATGAAGACGATGCGGCCACGCAGCTTGCAGAGGCGCTGGTGCCAGATCCGGACGCGGCAGGAGTTGTGCTGACGGCGGCTTTTACCGGGCGGGTCAACCTGAACGCCCGAGGCCCGGGCGTGCTTGATCTGGATACGGCGGCCATCGACGCGATGAACCGCATCCATCCATCGATCACTCTGGCCACGCTTGCGCCTTTCACGCGCGTCGAAGCGGGCACCCTTGTCGGCACGGTCAAGATCATCAGCTATGCGGTGTCGCAAACGGATCTGACGCGCGCCTGCACCGCCGCACAAAACGCACTGCGGGTGCGGCCCGTGGTCTTGACCCGCGCCAGCTTAATCCTGACAGCTGTGCCGGGGATGCCGGACAAGTTGGCTTTGAAGGCCCGAGAGGCGGTCGAGGCGCGCTTGACTGCGTTAGGGATGCAGCTTTCCGCCTGCAAGATTGTCCCGCATGAAGAGGCGCCGCTTGCGGCTGCCATAACCGAGGCTCGGGGAGACATCATCCTGATCCTGACCGGATCGGCCACTTCTGACCTTCTGGATACCGCGCCTCAGGCGCTGCGCCGCGCCGGAGGGCAGGTGGCACGCTTCGGCATGCCCGTCGATCCCGGTAATCTGCTGTTTTATGGCAATCTTGCCACTCGGCCGGTGATCGGCCTCCCGGGCTGTGCGCGCAGTCCCGCACTGAACGGAGCAGATTGGGTGCTGGAACGGCTGGTCTGTGGACTGCCGCTGACAGATGATCATATCGCTGAGATGGGGGTGGGCGGGTTGCTCAAGGAAATCCCCTTGCGGCCCCAACCCCGCGAACCGCGACCCCGGAGATGAAAGCGGGGGCCACGATGCCCCCGACTTCTTTGGTGCTACAACGGCCACTTGGCCAGATCGCCACGAATTTTCTGCGAAAATTCGGTCGCTTACTTCGGACCGATCATCATGACCATCTGACGTCCCTCAAGGCGCGGGAAGGACTCGACCTTGCCTGCTTCCGCAGCGGCGACATCGGCGGCCACACGGTTCAAAAGCTCGAGTCCCAATTCCTGGTGGGCCATCTCGCGGCCCCGGAAACGCAAGGTAACCTTTACCTTGTCACCTTCGCCCAAGAATTTCAGCACCGAGCGCATCTTCACATCATAGTCATGGGTATCCGTTCCAGGACGGAACTTGATTTCCTTGATTTCGATGATGTGCTGTTTCTTGCGCGCTTCGGCCTCGCGCTTCTGAGTTTCATATTTGAACTTGCCGAAGTCCATGATCTTGCAGACCGGAGGTTCGGCGTTCGGGCTGATCTCGACCAGATCAAGTCCGGCCTCTTCCGCCATGGCCAAGGCACGGGCCGGCGTCACGACGCCGACATTTTCGCCGTCCGCACCAATCAGGCGGATTTCCGGGCTGCGGATCCGGTCGTTGATGCGCGGGCCGGTGTCACGTTGCGGCGGGGCGTTGTGGGGTCTGCGGGCTATGGTATGCGTCCTTATGTGGTTTGCTCAAGCGGTCGCAAGATAGTCCTCCCCGGCTTTGGGTTCAATGTGATTCAGCACGCATAGCCCATGGAAACGTGCCAAAAATTGGCAATTCGAGGTCGCTTCCCATGTGATCGGCCGCTGCGTCGCAGCGCCGCACCTTTTCAAGCGGGGGATCGAATGTCATATGACGCCCAACCGGGTGAGACGCCCGGCGATGGGAGTATCAGACATGAACAAGAGTGTAATCATCGGGGCGGTCGTCGTTTTGCTTGCCGCTGGCGGATATTATCAATTCAGCTATGTGCCCGCGCAACGCGCCGCAGAGGAAGCGGCCGCCGCTGCTGCTGCCGAAGCACAGGCTGCGGAAGAAGCCGCGGCAGCGGCCGCCGCAGAAGCCGAAGCTGCGGCTGCCGCTGCGGCTGAAGAAGCCGCTGCCGCCGCCGCGGCAGAGGAAGCTGCCGCCACCGCCGCTGCCGAAGAAGCGGCTGCCGCCGCAGAATCTGCGGCTGAGGCGGCTGCGAACGCGGCGCAAGGCGCAGCCAATGCCGCCGCAGAATCCGTGCAAGAAGCTGCAGATGCCGCAACTGACGCAGGCGCTGCCGCGGCCAACGCGGCGAGTGAAGCTGCCGAGACGGCGGCAGATGCTGCCACCGAGGCCGCGACCAGCGCTGCCACCGCAGGAGCCGCGGCGCTCGATGCCGCCAATTTCAATGCGGACGGGGTGAAGGCTTTGATCGACGGGTCTTCGTTGGACAACACCACAAAGATCACCCTCAAATCGGCGGTGGACTCGGCTGCGTCAAACCCGGCCCTGCTCGACGGCGTGATTGCGCAGGTCAAGGCCGCTCTGGGGCTTTGATGCTCTGTTATCTCATAAGAAAGGCCGCGCTGACAGCGCGGCCTTTTTCATGCGGTCTGGCAAAGGTGGTCAGATGCCGTCGCCGACAAAAGCCTTTTCCACCACGAACTGTTGCGGATCTGAATTGGCGCCTTCACTCAAGCCAAAACCTTCAAGAATTTTCTTGACATCGACATTGAAGGCAAGACTTCCGCAGACCATCGCCCGGTCTTCATCGCGGTTCATCGCGGGTAAGCCTAAATCAGCGAAGACTTTCCCCGATGCCAGATTGTCTGTGACCCGCCCCATACGCGCGAACGGCTCGCGTGTGGTGGTCGGGTAATACATCAGTTTGTCGCCCACCAGTTCGCCAATCAGCGGATCGTCTTTAAGGCTTTCTACCAGCTGGCGACCGTACTCCAGCTCTGCCACCTCGCGGCAGGTGTGCATCATGATGATCTGGTCGTATTTCTCGTACGTTTCCGGTTCGCGCATCAAAGATGCAAAAGGTGCGAGCCCGGTGCCAGTCGCCAAGAACCACAGGCGCTTGCCCGGCAAAAGCGCATCGTGCACAAGCGTTCCGACTGGTTTGGGGCGCAGGATGATCTCATCGCCAACCTTGATGTGTTGCAGGCGGCTGGTCAGCGGGCCGTCCGGAACTTTGATCGAGTAAAATTCCAACTCTTCATCCCATGCCGGAGAGGCGATGGAATAGGCGCGGAGGAGCGGCTTCCCATTGTCTCCCAACAGACCGATCATGACGAATTCCCCAGAGCGAAAACGCAGGCTGCGGGGACGTTCGACGCGAAAAGAGAACAGACGGTCGGTCCAATGGGTGACAGAGGTCACCTTGGCCGCGTCAGGCAGATGGGGTTTGGGGGTCGCAGCGGCGGCTGGGGTGGCGGCGTCGGTCATCAGGGTCACTTCGGTCATGAACGGTGTGTCCGGGAGAACCCCGGCCTCTTCTTCTAGCTTCGATCTCATTCCGTGGAAAGCGGCGGACTGCCTCAGGCGCGCAAGCGTGCCTGATAGTGATGGGCCTGCCAGTCCGCGCGAAACTGCCACTGCTCGGCGGGCTGTCGTGCGGCCAGCTCATCGGGAATCTCGACCGAGTCAAAGCCAACCCGGCGTGCCATCGCATATTGATCGGCGATGACGGGACCGGTGGCGCGCAATTCTCCGGTGTATCCGAACATCCGCAGACGACGCGCAATGGTAAAGGCGCGTCCGTCGCTGAAGGCCGGGAAGGAAATCCGGATCAACTGCAGGTCATGCAGATAGGGCTTGGCCGAGATCGGATCGTCCGTATGTGCAAGATCCAGCACGCCTTGGTGGGTGGCGATCTCTGCGAGAGGAACCGAAGCAAGGGGGGGCGCAGGCGAAAAACCTGCGTCGGTGACAATCACGCTCATGCGGCAGTGTCCTTTGCGATGCGAACCGGCTTTCCGTCTATGAAATGGATGCCGCATTCGGTTTTTTGTGAGCCTCTCCAACGACCTGCCCGCGGATCTTCACCTGGCTTCACCGGGCTTGTGCACGGCGCGCAGCCAATCGAGGGATAGCCTTTCGCCACCAGCGGATGGCGTGGCAGCCGATTGTTGACGATGTATTCCTCAAGATCCTCGCGGCCCCAATGCGCCAGAGGATTGACCTTGATGCGAGTGTCGCCCTCTGCCTCGAAGAATTCCACCTGGTTACGGGTGCCGGCCTGAAAGCGTTTGCGTCCGGTGATCCACCCGTCGAACTGTGTCAGCGCGCGCTCCAGTGGCTCGACTTTGCGCACCGCACAGCAGGCATCGGTGTTGAACTGGTGCAGGGTCCCGTCTGGGTCTTCAAAGGCGACCTTGGCCGGATGGGCGCGAATGGTGCGAATGTCGCACAAGGCGAGCTTCTCGGCCAGTTCACGCTGATACTCTAGTGTTTCTGCAAAGAGCATCCGGGTGTCGATGAACAACACCGGAGTTTCCGGCGCAATCACGCTGACCAGATGCAAAAGCACGACCGATTCCGCCCCGAAGGAAGACACCAGCGCCACACGGCCCAGATCCACGTCTTTCAGACTGTGCTCAAGCACCGCCGTCGCCGAATGATGTTTGTAACGCGCATTCAGGGCGGCGACGCGCTCTGCAACGGGACCGGAGTGCAGATCACGCGGCATCCTGAGCGCCTTCAGTATCATACAAGGCCGCCTTGAACGGCTCCATGCCCAGACGGCGGAAAGCCATCAGGAATGTCTCCTCAGAGGTTTCGCGCAAGGTGAGGTAGGCGCGCACGATGCGCTCCACCGCAGGAACGATTTCGTCATAGGCGAAACCCGGACCTGTCTTGTCTCCGATAGCTGCCGTTTCTGACCCATCGCCTCCAAGGGTGATCTGATAGTTTTCCACCCCCGCGCGGTCGAGGCCGAGAATCCCGATATGACCAACATGGTGATGACCACAGGCATTGATGCAGCCCGAGATCTTTATCTTCAAAGGCCCGATTTCATGCTCCAGATCCAGCGCCTTGAACCGTTCTGAAATCTGGGTCGCGATCGGAATGGAACGGGCAGTGGCCAAGGCGCAATAATCCATGCCGGGGCAGGCGATGATATCAGAGATCAGCCCCACGTTGGCGGTGGCAAGCCCCACCTGAACCAGCGCCGCATGCAGTGCGGGCAAGTCCGACTTGTGGACATGCGGCAAGATCACATTCTGCTCGTGGCTGATGCGAAGGTCCGAATGACCATAGCGCTCAGCCAGATCGGCCATCACCCGCATCTGATCGCTGCTGGCATCGCCCGGAGTCTGCCCATGCGCCTTTACGCTGATGGTGACAATGGCATACTGGTCATTGCGATGGGGTGCGAGATTGGTGTCAGCCCATGCCCTAAACACCGGATCAGCCTTGTAAAACGCATCATAAGCATCGACAGGGGCGTTGCGGAAGGCCGGCGGTGCAAAGGCCGCGCGAATGTCTTCCAGCAGACGCTGGTCGTTGCCGCCAAACAAGGGGCGAAGCTCGTCGAAGCGCTCTTCGATCATGCGGGAAATTTCTTCTTTCCCAGTCTCATGCACCGTAATCTTGATGCGCGCCTTATACTTGTTGTCGCGCCGCCCAAGCGTATTGTAAACGGACAAAACCGCTTCGACATAGGGCAGCAGATCGGCCACGGGCAGAAAATCACGCACCGTATGGGCGATCATCGGGGTCCGGCCAAGCCCGCCGCCCACCATGACCTCAAACCCCGGCTCCCCGGACGCATTGCGGACCATGCGCAAGCCAATGTCATGCGCGCGGGTGACTGCACGGTCATTCGGGGCGCCGGTGATCGCGATCTTGAATTTGCGCGGCAGGAACTGAAACTCGGGGTGGTCGGTGGACCATTGCCGCAACAGCTCGGCATAGGGGCGTGGGTCTTCGATCTCATCCGCTGCGGCGCCGGCAAAATGATCTGCGGTCACGTTGCGGACACAGTTGCCCGACGTCTGGATGGCATGCATTTCCACATCGGCCAGTGCCGAGAGGATGGCAGGCACGTCTGGCAATTTGGGCCAGTTGAACTGAATGTTCTGCCGGGTGGTGAAATGGCCGTAGCCCTTGTCCCACGTATCGGCAATCATCGCCAATTGCCGCATTTGGCGTGGCGAGATGGTGCCATAGGGAATAGCGACCCGAAGCATATAGGCATGCAACTGCAGATACAGCCCGTTCATCAGGCGAAGGGGGCGAAACTCTTCTTCCGTCAAAGAGCCGTCTAGGCGTCGCTCAACCTGTTGGGTGAACTGCGCCACGCGTGCGCGAACGAAAGACTCATCGAAATCCGAATAGGAATACATCTTACACCCCCAGATCTGTAGGGAAATCGGCTTGCTTGCCGTGGTCGTAGTTTGACGGGCCGCGCGCGCGGAAGGCCTCGCGGAAATGTGCCGGTTCAGGACCGTTGGGGCCCGGCTTCGCATCTGCCAGATAGGCGCCGACAACTTCGAGCTTTTGCGACATGGCATGCAGCAGGCGCATCTGTGCGTGCGCTTCATCCTCGATCAGTTCGGCGGCATGATGGAAGGGCGACCATGCATTGTCAGCGGTCAAATAGACCACGTCGCCTTCGCGCAGACGGTTGGCTGTCACAACTTTGGGGGTAAAACGGCGGCTCATCGTCAGGCTTCTTTCAGTTGGACAAGAGATTGACTGGCGGCGCGCGGTGCCAGCCCGAAAAGGATCACGGCAGGCCCATCACAGAGGGCGACAGCCTCGGGCAATTGGGCCAATGTGGTGCCGATGATGCGCTGATCGCCGCGGCTGACATTTTCGACCACGGTCACCGGCGTGGCGCCCGAGGCACCGTGCATCATCAGACGGCCTTGAATGAAACGGGCGGACTTCTTGCCCATGTAAATGGCCGCCACCTCGCCCGCGCGGGCAAGCCCGCGCCAGTCCTGTTCGGCAAATCCGGCCATGTCGTGGCCCGTGAGGATGCGCAAGGCCGCGTTGCGGCCGCGTTTGGTCAGGCTCTGGCCAACGGCTGCCGCTGCAACCGTTGCAGAGGTCAGGCCAGGAAGGATGCGAAAGGACAGGCCGACGGCAGTCAAGGCATCGATTTCCTCATCAAGGCGTCCAAAGATCCCGCAATCGCCCCCCTTCAGTCGCACCACCCGTGCACCCGTCATGGCCTGTGCGACCAAGGTTGCGTTGATGCTTTCTTGTGATGTCGAAGGGCCAAAGCCTTCCTTTCCCACATCGATAAGTTGCACATGGGGCGGAATCAGCGCCAACACCTCTTTCCCGACCAGTCGGTCATGTATCACCACCTGAGCCTCTTGCAACGCGCGCAAAGCGCCAAGCGTCAGATGCTCGGCCGCGCCCGGGCCAGCGCCGACAAAGATCACCTCAGGGTGCGGGCGGGAGAGCGAAGAAGTCATAGCGAGATCCTGTGGCTTTTCCCGCTGTATATAGGATATTTTCCCTCTGATATGCCATACCCTCTTGCGGATAAGGAAAGTTGTTCCGATACTGAAGCAATACCGGGCATCGGTTCCGTAAAAGCAGGGAAAAAGCGAATGGTGGCCCAACTGGACGATCTTGATCGGAAAATCCTTGGCGAATTGCAATTGGATGCGAGCCAGTCGCTGGACGAGATCGCGCGCAAGGTGGGGTCTTCGAAAACGCCTGTCTGGAACCGTATTCGCCGCATGCGGGAGCAGGGGGTCATCACCCGCCAGACAGCCATTCTGGACGCCGAGGCCCTTGGGCTTGAGGCTTGCTTTTTTGTGTTGATCCGAACCTCTGAGCATGAGGCAGAATGGCAGCGCAAGTTTCTGAAAACCTTGCGCGAACGCCCCGAGGTGCTGGAAGCGCATCGCTTGGCGGGTGACATTGACTACATCCTAAAGGTCCGGGTGAAGAACGCCCGCGCTTATGACCAGTTTTATCAGGCTCTTATCTCTGAGGTGAAGATCTACAACGTCACCGCCTTGCTCAGCATGGAAGAAATCAAGTCCACCACGGTATTGCCTCTTTGACGGCTCGCGGCGGGGGTGAGGAGGGTTTGAACCTTTCTCACTCCCGCCGAGGGCGATGTTTTTGGCAGCAGACGCTCCGGCTAGCGGGTCAGCTGCAACCGCTCCAACCCGTGAAAGTGATACACATCTGCGTAGCGGGGAGGCTCTGCGAGCCGTAAGTCTGGCATGCGGCGGAAGAGAATTGGCAGGGCGATCTGCAATTCCAGCCGTGCGAGAGGAGCGCCGACGCAGAAATGCAGCCCCGCGCCGAAGGTCAGATTGGGTTTGTCCGTGCGTTCGGGCCAAAACGCGTCAGGACGCTCCCACAGCTGTGGGTCGCGGTTGGTCGCGCCCAACAGCAGGCCGACCTGATCGCCCCGCTGAAAGGTGTGGCCCATGACCTCGACCGTCTCATAGGCGGTGCGGGTAAACATGTGCAAAGCCGGATCAAAGCGCAGGATCTCTTCAACCACCTTGGGCGCGGTTTCGGGGCGCAGGATCTGCGCCACGGTGCCAGTTTCCAGCAAAGTCTTCACGCCGTTGCCAAGCGTGTGCACGGTGGCTTCGTGCCCCGCGTTCAGCAACAGGATGCAGGTTGTGATCAGCTCATCGGTCGAAAGCCGCTCGCCTTCCGACTCGGCCGCGATCAGCTGAGTGATCAGGTCGTCGGCCGGGGCTTTGCGGCGCTCTTCAACATAGCCTCGCAGAAAATCAGAAAAGTCGCGTGCGGCGTCGCTTGCCGCGACTTCCATCGCATGGGTGCGCCGCGCCTGATACATTCCCACCATCGCATTCGACCAGTGCAAAAGCTGACCTGCCATCGCTTCAGGCACGCCCAGCAAGCGGGCGATGATGATGACGGGAAGCGGCTGGGCAAAGCCGGTGATGAGGTCAAAATCGCTGTCAGGCAAAGCGTCGATCAGGCGATGGCTGAGGCTTTCGATGTCACCATGCAGATTGGCAATGCGGCGCGACGTGAAAGCGCGCAAAACCAGTGAGCGCAACCGGGTATGGCGTGGCGGTTCCAGCTCCAGCATTGAATGGGCTTCGACGGCATAGAAGGGCGCTGTGTGTGGCGCGATGGGTTTCGCCATTTCGGGCGGCACTTCCCGGCCAAAGCGGCGATCACGAAAGATCGCATTCGCCGCTGCTGCCGACGGGGTGCAGATCAGGTCATAGTCCTGCCAATGAAAAAACGGACCCAAGGCCCGGGCGCGTTCATAGAAAGGATAGGGATTCTGGACAAAGTCCGGTGCGGTCGGGGATTGGATGAGGCTTTGCATGCGCAAGGCTTAGCCGCGCGGGTGGGGCGGGTGCAAGGGCCTGCTTTGGTTGCTTTCAGGCTGCGGCAGTGTGGGCATGTGGCCGCCATGCGCAGCATGATCTCGTGCTATGACCGCCTGTTTTGGGGGCCGCCACGGGCATACTTGCCCGCGGCGGAAAACCTGCCTTCTTCAAGAGGCAGACAATGCCGCGACAATGGCGCCAAAATCGGCCGCCTTCAGGCTCGCGCCGCCGACAAGCGCACCGTCCACATGCGGCACAGCAAAGATCTCAGCCGCGTTGGACGGTTTTACCGACCCGCCGTAAAGCAAACGCACGCCTCCCGCCTGCATGCCGATCCTTGCGGTCAGCCGGGCGCGGATAAAGGCATGCACTTCGGCGATTTCCGCAATCGTTGGAGTGCGTCCGGTGCCAATCGCCCAGACGGGTTCATAGGCAACCACCAAAGTGGCGGAGCTCGACTCTTCCGGGACCGATCCCACAAGCTGGCGCCCGATCACGTCCAATGTCTCACCCGCATCGCGCTGTGCTTCGGTCTCTCCGATACAGACAACTGCGACAAGACCCGCGACCTGTGCCGCTTGCGCTTTGGCCAGCACTTGCGCGTCGGTTTCCGCGTGGTCGGTGCGCCGCTCTGAATGGCCAAGGATCACATGGCTGGCGCCCGCGTCGGCCAGCATCCCTGCCGACAGATCGCCGGTATGTGCGCCGCTTGACTTTGCATGGCAATCTTGCCCGCCAACCCGCAAGGCACTGCCTTTGGCCAGATCGGCCATGCGGGCAATCAAGGTTGCAGGAGGGCAGAGCAACATTTCGCAAGCCGGGGCAGGTTGAGAAGACAGAAGAGCCGCAACTTCCGAAAGGCTCTCTCCCGTGCCGTTCATTTTCCAGTTTCCAGCGGCCAGCTTACGCATGTGTGATCCTCTCAACGCTCAATTGCGCAGCGATCATAGAGGCGGGCCAGCGCGAAACAAGCGACAAAACCTGCCTTATCGGTTTCTGTTCTGGTGGCCCAAAAGTGCCAGAGGCAGGCGCGGCGGGTGAAGTTCATAAGCAAAGCCGCCTGCAATCAGCCGCGCCATATTTCAGGGAAAGCATTGAGGAAAAATAACAATGTGATGATTTTTCGTCGAGGGGAGGCCGTTGATGCCTTTGCAGTCTTTTTCAGAAAAATCTTTCCTGCCTAAGCCTCGGGTTCTGCTGGGGCGTCGCCGGCCTCCCTTTGGTCCGCGCGAAACGGAAAATGTAAAAATGTTTTACATCGGGTCTTGAACCTCGGGGTGTGGAGGGTCATCTGACATCATGTGAAAGACATTCACATAGCCCCGAGGGGTTCAGCCGCCGAGATGGAGATTTGCCGATGACTTATTCCCCCGACACCGCCGCCAAAGCGCCAGCGCTCGCCGGTTTGACCACCCGACTGCGCGCTGCCGAAGACTGGCTTGACGCGAAAGGCCGTGGCGCATGGATTGCTGCCATGATTTTGGGCTTTGTCTTCGTCTGGCCGGTCGGCCTCGCGCTTGTGGTTTACATGACCTACGCCAACAAATGGAGCAAACGCATGTTCAAGAACAAACTGTCCGCAAGCGGCCGCGATTATGGTTTCAGCCGTCACACGGCTTGGCGTTCGTCGGGCAATTCGGCCTTTGATGCCTACAAGGCGGAAACGCTGCGTCGGCTCGAGGAAGAGCAGGGCGCTTTCGAGTCCTTCCTTGAGCGTCTGCGTGAAGCCAAAGACAAGCAAGAGTTTGACAGCTTCATGGAAGATCGCGCCAAAGGTGCGGCACGTCCGCCTGTTCCCGCGCAGGACGCGCCCCGCGGCGAGTATTGAAAACCGACATGGGGTGGCCAGTGTTCGGCCACCCCCGACCCTTGGTGCCTTTAACACTTTCTCTTGCAGGACGATGCCGATGCGCACAGTTTCCCCTATGATGATGTCCAGTATGCAGCCAGACCCAGAGCGCCATCCCGCCTTTTATGCAGGCGTCCTGCCAAAGCGTTTTCTGGCTTGGGTGCTGGACCTGATCCTGATCGGGGTCGTCACCGCCTTGATCGTGCCGTTTACCGCTTTCACGGCGCTGTTCTTCTTGCCCTTCCTGTTCCTTGTGGTCGGGTTTCTTTATCGCTGGCTCACCTTGAGCGGACGGTCCGCAACTTGGGGCATGCGGTTGATGAGCATCGAATTTCTGGATCGGAACGGCCAGCGCTTCGACGGTGCCACGGCTTTATTGCACACCTTGGGATACACCGTTTCTATGGCTTTCGTCATGCCGCAGGTTTTGTCTGTCGTGCTGATGGTGCTGTCTTCACGCGGGCAGGGGCTGAGCGATATGGTTCTTGGCTCGGTTGCGATCAACAGCCCGTCATCGCGGTGAAATGGTCAGGCCTTGCTGCAAAATCGCGTCTTGGCGCAGGCTGCAGGGCTTGCTAACGTGAGCCATCCTTGATCAGACACGTGACATGCGCCACACGCTTCCCATTGCGCCCCAATTCTACGTGACGGCTCCTCAGGCCTGCCCTTATCTGGAAGGGCGGATGGAGAGAAAGCTGTTTACGGCGCTGCAGGGAGAGCACGCACAGCGGCTGAATGACACCTTGTCCAAGCAGGGCTTTCGGCGCAGTCAAAACGTGCTGTATCGGCCGTCTTGTTCGGAATGCTCTGCCTGTCTTTCCGCGCGTATCCGTGTCGCTGATTTCCGTCCCAGCCGGACGCAGAAACGGATCATGCGGCGTGCGGCGCATTTGCGTCGCAGCGCAACCAGCCCATGGGCGACTGAAGATCAGTTCAGCCTTTTCCGCAGGTATCTTGACGCACGCCACGCCGATGGCGGCATGGCAGACATGGATATCTTCGAATTCGCGGCGATGATCGAAGAAACTCCGATCAAGAGCCGGGTGATTGAATACTCAAGGCCCGCAGGGCCGGAGGAGAGAGGCCAAGAGCTGGCAGCCGTTTGCTTGACGGATGTCTTCGATGATGGTCTGTCAATGGTCTACAGCTTCTACGATCCCGATCTGGTTGATCTGTCGCTGGGCACCCATATCATTCTTGATCACATCAACATCGCGCGTGAAGCAGGTCTGCCTTACGTCTATCTTGGCTATTGGGTGCCGGGCAGCCGCAAGATGGGGTATAAGGCCGGGTTTTCTGCCTTAGAGATCTACAAGAAAGGCGTCTGGCAGGATCTTGGTGATCCGGCGGCGCATCGAGCAGAACTGCATCCGTTGTCGATGGATCCGATCGCAGAGCAGGTGGCGCGCATCAATCTTCCGGAAGCGCGTCCGCACCGCGACTGAACCCTCTCATCCCTTGCAGAGAAAGATGTGGCGCGGAATTTTGCGGTTTTGCCCACATCTTACAGGCAGAGATCAGGATCAAGGCGCGGCCTCTGGACGTGGTTTGCAGAATTTCCTATATAATCCCTCAACAAACACTGATGAGGCCGGAATGAACAGCGAAGCACAAGTCGAGGGCAGCCCGCTCATCAAACCTTCGACCACAGATCATCCTTTGTATGACAGCGTGGTTGATGCGTGCCGAACGGTCTTTGACCCGGAGATCCCGGTCAATATCTTTGATCTGGGGCTGATCTACACCATCGAAATCGATGCAGAAAATGCCGTCAGTGTTATCATGACGCTCACCGCGCCGGGGTGCCCGGTGGCAGGAGAAATGCCGGGTTGGGTGGCTGATGCTGTCGAGCCTTTGGCTGGCGTGAAACAGGTCGATGTGCAGATGACCTTTGATCCGCCGTGGGGCATGGAGATGATGAGCGACGAAGCGCGTTTGGAACTGGGCTTCATGTAGGCGCGCGTTTTTCTGGGGCGCAGGTCATTTGGCCTGCATGCCTCAGATGCAAGGTTTTTGACTTGCATCGCTCTGTCAAAGCGTTTTGCTTGCACTTCGGTTATGCAAGCCCTATGGCTTGCATATGTCCAAGTTGCACGCGGTCTTGACCGGAGATCTCATCTATTCCACCCGCAGCGCGCCCGCGGAGGTGGATGAGGCGATGCTGCTGATCGAAACCTCTGTTCGCCTTTTGGATGCGGAGGCGCGTTTTCAGCGCTTTCGGGGCGACGGCTGGCAGGTGCATCTCACCTCGGCATCGCAGGGACTGTTGATCCTTGTCTTCCTTGCGGCGCAGTTGCGTGGCTCTGGCAAACTGTGCAGCCGGATCGCCTTGGGTGTGGGCGATGCGTATGGCTATGATCAGGGCAGTCTCGGGACGGCAGGCGGCGCAGCTTTTGTTCAGTCTGGCCGCGCCCTTGATGCAATGCCCGACGGGCGATGGTTTGCCTTGGCGGGGCAGGGGGTTGATCCGCTGCATCAGGCGCTGATGGCATTTCTGGATGCCCAGATTCAGCGCTGGTCGCCACAACAGGCACAGGCCGTTGCATTGTCACTTGGTCCAGATAACATCCTGTCACAACAGACGCTTGCCGATCACCTTGGTATTTCGCGTCAAGCTTACGCCGCGCGCTTGGCCGCTGCGGAGTTTTCGCTGACAACGCAGGCGCTTCGGGCCTTCTCCATGCATTTTGCACAGGATGTCGCCTTTGGCTGAAACTCTTGCCTTTCTGATCTTTGCACATGTTTTGGCTGATTTTGTGCTCCAGCCCGACCGAATGGTGCGCGCCAAGAGTATCGGGCATCCGGGTTGGATGGGAATGCACGCCGGAATTGTGGGCGTGCTTGCCTTGCTGGCGACGGGCGCTCAGACCCAAACCGCTTTGTTCGTGGTGGCAGGGCTGACATTGGCGCATCTGTGTATCGATGCCATGAAAGTGGCCATCGGGCCACGGGTATCCGGCATAAAGGCGTTTGTCGCAGATCAGGTTGCCCATCTGATGACGCTGGCGGTGGTGGCGATCCTGTGGCCAGATCTTTGGAGCCAAGGCTTCTGGGCCCCCATCGCGCCGCAATGGCTCCCGGCGGGCGTGACAGTTCTTTCCGGCAGCATTCTGACGATGAGGGCAGGCGGCTATGCCTTGGGTTTGCTCATGCGGGATTGGGGAGACGTTGGGCTTAAAGGCCTGCCGGGAGGCGGCCGCATCATTGGCGTCTTGGAGCGTGGCATCATCTATTTGCTGATCCTTGCTGGTGAACCCGGCGGCATTGGCTTCCTGATCGCGGCCAAATCTGTGCTGCGGTTCGGCGCCGTCCGAGAGGAGGCGCAGTTGTCGGAATATGTGATCATCGGCACGCTTGCGTCGTTCGGTTGGGCGATCCTTTTGGCGACCGGAACGGTGATGTTGCTTTCCGCCTTGCCGCCGCTTGGAATTCCGGACCTTTCACCTTAGATTAAGCGCAGAGACAGGAGTTCCTCATGTTTGGCATCCCCGGCAAAGCGGCCGTCACCCTGACCCCAATGGCCGCCCGGCAGATTGCACGGCTGATGGAGAAAGACGGCCGTCAAGGCCTGCGCATCGGCGTCAAGAAAGGCGGCTGCGCTGGTATGGAATACACCATGGACTATGTGTCCGAGGTCAACCCGCTGGACGAAGTGGTGGAGCAGGATGGCGCGCGCGTGATGATCGCGCCAATGGCGCAAATGTTCTTGATCGGCACCGAGATCGATTACGAGGTGGATCTGCTGCACGCCGGGTTTAAGTTCCGCAATCCGAACGTTGCCGAGGCCTGTGGCTGTGGCGAATCGATCAAGTTCAAGGACACACCCGCTCTTTAAGGAGCGTGCAGGGGTCTGTGTGTTCCACGACGGCACAGCCCGCCAACAAAGCGCCTCGGAAAATGCTATCCGCATTTCCCGAGGCTTTGTTTTTGGCGCGACACGGCATTTCAGCTTGTGCTGTCTCCGTAGTATCCGGAGTAAGCGCCGTTGTAATACCCACGCTTTCCACGCCGTTCGGTTTCCCGGTTGAGGATGCCGATCATGCGCACGCCCGGGGGCAGAGCTTCCTGTATTTGGTGGGCTGCTTCCCGCACTTCCCCTTGGGTCGTGTTTGAAAAGCGCACCACCAGCACGGCAATATCCGCCATCTGTGCCAGATAACGGGTGTCTACCACGGGCAACAAAGGCGGGCTGTCGATCACGATCACATCGAATGCCTCGCGCACCACATCCAGCAAGGATGCGAAACGTCGGCTGTTCACCAGTTGGTCCGTCGGCTGGGTGCTACGCGAGCCTGCTGTCACCAGTTCAAGGTTAGAGAGATGGTCCAGAACCGGGGTTACGACCAGTTCGGCATCGTTCTTGTCGGAGGTCAGGTAATCGATCAAGCCATCCTGAGGTGAAAGCTTGAAGTAATTCGCGACAGAAGGTTTGCGCAGATCGCAGTCAATCAGCAAGGTGCGTTGGCCTGAGACGGCATAGGTCCGCGCAAGTGCAATCGCGGTCGTGGTCTTGCCTTCGCCCGGCAAGGCCGAGCAAATCAACACGACCCGTGCCTTGCGACGATCGCTTTCGGAAGGATTGCGTTCGGACTGGCTTTGGTGAAGGTTGGTGTCTATGGCCAGGCGCAACTTGCGGAAACCTTCGGAGTATTGTGACAAAGGCGCGGTCATCACCTCATCCGCGGGCAGGCGCTCACTCCCACTCCACGAGATCGCGGGGATGGCAACGGGCACGCGGGCCTGAATGACATTGCCCAATTGTGCCGCCGACGTGACGCCTCCGATGTAATACTCGTTGAGAAACGCAAGCGTGACGCCCATTGCCAGCGCGGCAGTCAGCGCCATGATGATGATCAGACGCTTGTTGGGCGAGGCGGCGGATGTGGGTGGCAATGCTTCAGACACCACCCGCGCGTCGGCGATTTGCACATTCGCGAGCGCGTTAAGATCCTGAACCCGCGACAACAGTTGCTGATACTGGTTGCGGGCAATGGATGCCGATTGCTGTAGATTGAACAGATCCGCGATGACGGTCGACGACAGGTTCGACTGCAACAGCGCGTCACGCAATTGCTCGCGTGCGAGCGTTTCGGATTGCGTAATGTTCGACAGCTCACCCTCGACACTCGATTGTGCCTCGGCAAGTCGAGCCCCGAGGCTCTGGTCCAGCTCGGCCAGCGCGTTCTGCAAGTCGACCGCGCTCTGCGAACCGGCGGTTTCGCCACTCAAGCGGCGTGCAAGCGCTTCACGCTCATTGGCCAATTCTTCCAAAGCCACGTCGCCCAAAGTTGATGCGGCCGCTGCCCAGTCATTGCGCGCGGCGGCTTCGCGAGAGGCCGCCAGCACGCTCACGCTTTCAACCTTGCTTGATTGCGCGGCTTCCAACTGTCTGCGCAGTGCCGAAATGCTCGCATCGTTGCTCTCTTGCTCCAAGCGCGCAAGGTTATCGTCAATGAAGTTGTTTAAGGCGTCTTCCAGGCGGGCCAGTTCGACACGCGCCGTTTCTGTTTGGCTGCGCAGCACATCGCGCGCGGCGATGATGGAGCCGCTTTTGGTCATCACCTGACGGTCGATATAGGTTGCGACATACAGATTTGCGAGTTCAGCAGCGCGTTGCGCACTTTCAGATTCGACGCTGACGGAAATCAGATAGGTCAGACCTCTGCGCCTGATTTCTGTCGCGCCGCTCAGTTTCCGGATCGTATTGCTCACCAGTCTTTCGCTGGATGGCGGCGTGGCAGGGCGCAAGCCAATGGCCTGCCGCAGACTGGCGCCCGCGGATTCAAGGCCAAGCGCGATGGTAATCTTTTCTGTGAGACCAAGGCGTGGTCCAAACTCTGGATCACTGACAAGGTTTGCGCTTTGCACAACCGCCATGACAGTTGCCTCGGCCCGAAGCACCTCCACTTCCCCGTCCACGCGAGAGTTGAGGATTGCGCTCTGGCTGTTCTCGATGCTGCTCGGGTCCAGAATGTTCGACCCGCCTGCATCGATCGAGATCAGCGCGCTTGCCCGGTACATGGGAGTGGCAAGCATGATATACAGAACGGCAGGAACCAGAAAAACAAAAAAAGTGATCAATATCAATCGGCTCTGGCGCCGGAGTATGCCGACGAGCTCCTTGAGGTCAATTTCGGAAGATTGCAAAGAAATCACCTTGTTGGGAAATGTGTGCTGGTTTCAAAGCCCGTAAAAGAGCATGGCGCATTCGCGGCTTTCTTAACATCGCCCCCCCTTTGTTGAAAGATCTCTGCATGAGATCGCCGCTTCTTGTGGCATTTGACCGCTGCCTAATCTGAAAATGCCAAACTTTTAAACAACGCGCCCTCACCTGTGGTTCGGACAGCGGGGAACTGGTCCTTCAACAACCGCAAAGTCGTGAGCCGCCCCGTCGCGTAGGCGCCGGTATCTATCCCGATGCTGCCCGGGCGAAGGTCGGGTTCGGCAGAGATGTAATGCCCGTGGATCAAGATCAGGCCGGCCGGCGCCTCGAGCCCTGTGTTGCCCCAAACCAAGCTCCGCAAGGGTTGGGCGGACAGAGAGGCGCGCGGGTCAGCGCCTGCATGGGCCAGAAGATACGGCCCGACCCGAAGGGCTGGCACCGTCGCGCGCAGGAATGCGACATGTGCCTCTGGCACATGGGCCGCAAGGATCTGTGTGACCTTGCGTTCCGGCATGCTGCTAAGAGTGGGAAGATCCAATGTGATGCCATAGGACAGCAAGGTCTCATGTCCGCCGAACTCCAGCCAGCGCAGGTTGGCGCGCGGCGCCTCCATGAAGGCAAGCATCATCGCCTCATGGTTTCCTGTCAGACAAAACCGACGCGCGGGCTTTGGCAAAGGCCGCAACAGATGATCGATCATCGCGGCACTTTGTGGACCGCGATCCACAACATCTCCCAACAAGACGATGGTCGGTGATCGTTGCAATTGGCGCGCATCTTCAAGGATACGGGCTTCCGCCTCCAGATAAAGGGACAGGCATCCATGCACATCGCCGACCACATACACCGGGCCATCAAAGGGCGCCAATGTTGGCACATCTGCTGTGGTTGCGGTTTGCCCTGCCGACCTTCCCGCACCAAGGCGACCCATCAGGCGCGAAAAAATGGTCATGTGCTGCCACCTGCCACACGTGTCGCGTCCGTGCTAGAAGCACTGCTCAAGGTTTGGCGGGGGGGAGAAAGCGCCAATCCAACGATAAGCAAGAAGCAATAGACGTTGGCTGGAATCTCCAAGCTGAAATCCGCGAGCGAATGCATGGCACCCAAAGCGATCACGCCCAATCCCGCTGCATTCACTGCCGCGTCCCCCTGACCATCTTTCAGGCGTCGAATGATGATTGCCACGGCCCAGAGCGTCAACACCATGGGGATGCTGCCAATGACAAATCCCTGCTCCACCCAAAGGGTCAGATAGGTGTTATGTGCAAGGTCTGCATAGCTCTGGGTCACCAAGGGCTCATCGCGATACAACTCGAACGCAGGCGCAAAAGCATCATACCCATAGCCCGTGAAGGGGCGCTCCAAGATCATTCCCCAGGTCTGCCGATAGAGCTCAAGGCGAACTGAGGATTCCACCAGAGTGAAAAGCGCGCGCTCTGCGACATCGCCGCCGCTCACGGGAATGAGCACGATCAAAACAGCCACCAGCGCGAGCGCGCCTTGAAGCAAAGTTTTCACGAGGCTTGCTTGAAAGTGCAAGCGGAGGGCGAAAAAGGTTACAAGGGCGCCAAAGGCAGTGGCGGCTGCGCCCATGCGGGATTGCGTGAGCAGAATGGCAAACGCAAACAGCAAAATCGCCATCCAAAGCCCGATGATCTCTAGTCTCTCCGGCGTCAAGAACGCCGCATGGCCGCGGTCTTTTTCAGCGGCGGTCGAGCGTTGCCCACGCGCCAGCGCAATGGCCAAGGCTAAAATCAGACCAAAGCCCAGAAACGTCGCAATCGAGTTACGATTGACAAAAGTGCCCGTCAACACACCCAAGTAAACCGTCTTCTCTCCCCAAAGGGCGTAGTCGTTTAAAAGTCGAAGCGAGATGAGGGCGAAGATGGCATGCAGCAGGATCCCGATCATCAAAAGCAGCACAAGCGTTTGGCTTCTTTCGGGCTGGGTGCCAATTTCAATCACCAAAACGAGGAAGACAAGATATCCAAGCGCGCGGATGGCACCGAGGAATGAGGCATCCGGCATCACCGAAAGGCTGGCGGGCCGCATGTCTGCCCCGAGGAGCGACGGCAAGGCCTGCAATGCTTCAGGCAGATACCCGGCAATCGGGAGCGATTGGAGAACGGCATAGGCGGGGACAAGCAAGGCAATGGGCAAGAGCGCGCCATAACGACTGATCTGAAAGGCGTGGTCCCGTGCAAGCAAAAGGCGCGCCTTGGTCAGATAGGCCATGGCGCACAATCCCAACAGGAACGTCCAGATCAGCCACCAAGCCGGGCGATTGGAGGCCACGGGGATCGCACTGATGAAAACCATCAAGACCAGCAGCCGTCCGGTAAAGGTCTTGAGCCTTCCTGCGCGCCTTGATCCTGCGCTTCGCCTTTTGCGAGACACAAGGTTTTCTGAAACCGGAGCGGCCGGCGCTTGCGCCCTTAGGGTGCGGTTAATCTTGACCAAGGGCGCGCACCTCCCGCAAGAATGATGCCTTTTCCGCGTTTGGTCGCTGATCAATGACGCGAACCAGCATTGCTCGGGACGCTGGATCGGCGTGATAGAGGCGAGCAAGCCAGTTACGCCCGGCGGGCGTTTGCACCATGAAATTCACATCAGATTCAAGCGCCGCATCCAGTGCTGGTGATGTGGCACTTTGAAGGGACAGTCCTTCACGAAGGCGCAGTTTGGCATTCCACGATTCGCGCGGAGCCGTCTTTTGCGACTGGATCAGCGCTTGGGCCCCTTGCGCCGCATCAGCTGTCGACAGCATCAGAATTGTGTGGGCGGCAGAATAGGTCGGGTTCTTGATTAGGGCGTCCCGGGCGAGTGCGGCGCAGCTTTCGTCGACGGCGCGCTGCGTTTCAGGGGGTTGAAACGCTTGGATCAAGCTCTGCTGGACACGTGCGCAAGTCTCAAACACTTCGCGCATGCTGCGGTTGCTGAAAGGCAATTCAGGGACTTCTGATCTGCTCGCCAAGATTTCAAAAGCCCGCGCCTCTGAACTGCGGGCCCAGAACGCCGCATTGTATTCGCGCCCGAACGTGGCAACGACGCCTGACACAGCCAACAAGGACATGAGGAACACAATCAGTTTCATAGCTGCGGCGCGTGCTCTTTCTTGGTGCGCGAAGATGCCTGTTCTATGTCGACATGCGCGGAATGTCTCTGGAGCCAAAAGAGATACCCACACACCACCTATAGTTGCAAGGGCCTTGCGTGAAACACGTTTTTCCAGTTATATGTATTCTAAAATGATGGTGAGGCCGCTTTGTCGCAGCGCAAGTTTCATCCCTTCGCACGAAGCCATGTTGATGCCTGAACATACTTTAACAATACCAGAGGTTTCTATGCTCAAACGTATTTCATTTGCCGCGCCATTTCTTGCTGCTGCCATGACTCTGTCTGCTCCAGCTTCAGCGCAATCCGTTGATCTTCCGGCGATCAGCGCAGCCTGCGCGACCTCGGCCGAGGCGTGTCAGGCGGCTGTTCGCATCGCGATTGCTGCTGTTCGTGCGGCGGGTCTGTCTCCGGCTGCTGCAAATGCGCAACTCGGCGTGATCGCGGGTGTTGCCGTGCAGGCAGCCGCCACCTTGCCTACGGCGCAGCGTGTCGCGGTTGGGTCGGTGCTGACAGAAATTGCCGCGGTATCGACCAATCCGGTTCAGCAACAGACACTTGCGCAGCTCGCGAATCAGTTGCAGTCCGGCGCGTCGGTCGCAGAATTGTCCGCGACCGCGTCCTCTCTCAGCGCAAGCTGACCGCACGCTTCTGCACAACTTACCGCAATGGCCTCGTCACGTGCTGTGTGGCGGGGCTCCTGCATTTGCGTCCTTGATCGCTCTTTAGCGTGCCATCACCCTGTCATTTCTATGGTGTAGGGCGAGCACAAAATCTCTGTGAGCGTCTTGCATCGACAGAACGATGTGCCGGATCGAAGGGGTTTAACGGCGCCAGGCGCCAATTTCTTGTCCGAGGTGCTGTTTTCGGATCGCGCGCCTTTGAGAGCGCGCGGGGTCTGGCGCATCTCTGCTGCGAGGGGATGAGCCTGTCTGCGCGGCCAGATTGGGCGGCATAAAAATGTTTCGGCAGTAGATGCATTTTCCCGTCGGTCCCTTATGCTTGGCGCAAACAGGAGAATGCCATGGCTGGACTGCACAGGACTGTCGACCCGGATGGGTTGGAAGAATTTTCGGTGGTCTTTACTGACCGCAGCCTCAACCACATGTCGGCGCGCTTTCAGGCCGTGATGCGGGAAATCTCGGGAATGCTGCGCGATGTGTATAAGGGGAGCGCGGTGGCATTGGTGCCGGGCGGTGGCACCTATGCCATGGAAGCGGTGGCGCGACAGTTCGGCCAAGGAAAAGTGCTTGTCGTGCGCAACGGCTGGTTTTCCTATCGCTGGAGCCAGATTTTCGATGCTGGGGCATTCTCTCAAGATGTGACGGTCGTGATGGCACGACAGACTGGCAACGACGCGCGTGCGCCTTATGCGCCCCCGCCGATCGAGGAAGTCTGCGCCAAGATCCGTGAGACAAGACCTGAGGCCGTTTTTGCGCCGCACGTCGAGACCAGTGCCGGACTCATTTTGCCCGATGAGTATATTCAAGCGATGGCACACGCCGCGCACGAGGTCGGTGCTTTGATGGTTCTGGATTGCATCGCCTCTGGCTGTATCTGGGTCGATATGGCGGCCACTGGCGTGGATGTTTTGATCTCTGCGCCGCAGAAAGGCTGGTCCGCTTCACCCTCGGCTGGGGTTGTGGTGATGTCGGAGGCTGCCGAACAGCGTTTGGCGGCGACCGTGTCGAACAGTTTTGCGATCGACCTGAAGAAATGGCGCGCCATGATGGCCGCTTATGAAAACGGCGGTCATGCTTATCATGCCACCATGCCGACCGATGCGATCCTCGGCTTTCGCGATGCGATGGTCGAAACCCGCGAGATGGGATTTGAAGCGGCAAAAGCAGCGCAATGGGATCTGGGGCGCAGGGTGCGTTCGCTGCTCGTCGCCAAGGGGGCGCGCTCGGTTGCGGCAGAGGGGTTTCAGGCGCCGGGGGTCGTGGTCAGTTATACCGATGACCCGATGGTTCAGAATGGCGCCAAATTCCGCGAGCAGGGGGTGCAGATCGCCGCTGGTGTTCCCCTGCAGGTGGGAGAGGGAGAGGCGTTTAAAACCTTCCGGATCGGCTTGTTCGGATTGGACAAGCTGAAGGATGTTCCCGGCACAGTGGCGCGGCTGGAGCGCGCGGTCGACGCAGCTTTGGCGTAAGACAGACCTCGGCGTGTTGGTGGAGGGTAAACAGATCAGCCCAGACTTGGGCGAGAGGCTTGCCCTTCACCGCATGCCCAAGCCTGCTTTCATGAGCGTTTTTCGCACTGGCGACGCGCTGTATAGCGCATTGAGCGCAGTGGCGCGCAAGTCGCGCAGAGTTTGCGCGCCCACCATTGACGCACGGTTCAACATATCAATGCCGGTCACGCGGGCCTGCACCTCAAGATGCCGCATGCGGTGATAGCGTTCCATCATCCGCGCCGAGCCCAGATCCTCTGGTGTCGCCTGCGCCAATGACAGCAGGGCCGCAAGATCGGCTAGGCTCATGTTCAAGCCTTGGGCTCCAATCGGCGGCACCACATGCGCCGCTTCGGCGATGAGGGCACAGCGCTCTCCTGCCATACGCTCGGCAATCTGGCTGATGATCGGCCAAACCGTCACGCGGCTTGCCAAGCGCAGGGGGCCGAGAACCTGACATGAGCGGAGATTCATCTCGGCCTCAAACGCTTCGGTCGGCAAAGCGCTCAGCCGCGTCACCTCGGGGCCGGTGTCCATCCACACCACTGCCGAACGCGGCTGGCCATCCTTGTCGGGCAGCGGGACCAAGGTAAATGGCCCGCCACTGCGATGGATCTCTGTCGACACATTCTCGTGCGGCACCGGATGCGTCACGGCAAAGGCAAGTGCTTTTTGGCCATACCGCAGGGTTTTGACGCCAATCCCGGCTGCTTGCCGCATAAGCGAATTGCGCCCGTCTGCTGCGATCACCAGCCTTGCCCGCACATTCGAGCCATCTGTCAGACTGATCCGCGCCTCTTCAGTCCGTGTCATCATCCGTACGGTGCCAGTGCCGGGGCGAAAGTCGACATTCGGCAATTCTTCAAGACGCGCGACCATTTCACGGCGCAGCAGCCAGTTCGGCAGGTTCCAGCCGAAAGGCTGATCACCAATGTCCGCCGCGTCGAAATTCTTGGTCAATCGCGGCTCCGGCACGGCGCCACCGGCGTCGATGATCCGCATCACCTGCAGCGCGGTTGCGTGGGGGGCAAGACGGGACCAGAGACCCGCCGCTTCCAGCACCGCAACCGACGGCTGCAAAAACGCCGTGCTCCGCAGGTCGGCGCCCTCGGCCTCTTCGGAGGTCACGGGGTGAGCCGGATCGACGCACACCACATCAAACCCGGCCGAGGCAAAAGCTGCGGCCGCCGTTAATCCGGCGACGCCCCCGCCGGAAATAAGGATGTCGGTTGTGGTGCGTGTCATGGGGGATCTCCTCTCTGGAGCGCAAGATAGGCTGCCACGGGTGGAAATCGAAGCGACAAAGTGGCCCGATCAGTCCTTTCTTGGCCCGCGTCGGGGCCAGCTGATGGCCACGAAAAAGGCAAACATCAAGGGCACCAGCACCAAGGCGGTCAAGGTGAAGACCACAGGCCCCCAAATCTGAAACGCCAGCACCTCAAGCGTGATGAACACGATCATCAGATAAAAGACGTTGTTCACATCCTGCGAGATCTCGCGTGCAATTCGTCCCACGATGGGAATACCGAAAAGAATACGCTGACCAAGAGGCAGTCGGGGCACTGAAGGGGTTGTCTGGGTCATTCGGGCCGTCTCCGCATTGAAGCGTAAAGATAGGCGCGCAGGCAGCATGCTGCCACGCGCATAATGACGCATATCACACTCAGCTTTGGGTCAAGTGCCCAAGAAACTCGGACAGGTCTTCCGAATGGTAGTGAATGTGCGGGGCGGGTTCATGCAGCGGAGCGATATGTATGGTGCGCAAGCCCATGGCATGTGGCACCGCCAGATTGCGCGCGTCATCCTCGAACATCGCCGCGCGTGTTGGGGTGAGCCCGTCCAGCGCGAACACCGTCTCGAAGGCCGCGGCCTCGGGCTTGGGTCGGAACCCTGCATGTTCGACGCCATACACAGCATCAAACACCCCTGTCAGCCCCCGGGCCGCCAGCACATTTCGCGCATATGGGGCATCGCCATTGGTAAAGACGATCCGGCGTCCCGGCAGGGCGGCAATCCGATCGGCAAGTTGCGGGTCAGGCTCCAGCACCGAGAAGTCGATGTTGTGTACGTCGGACAAATAGCCGTTGGGGTCCACGGCATGTTCGCGCATCAGCCCCGCGAGGGTTGTGCCATAAAGCTGCCAATAGTGGCCGCGAAGATGGTTGGCTTGCGCATGGTCAACGCCAAGTTCCCGCATCACCCAAGCCGTCATGCGTTCTTCGATCTGGTCGAACAGCCGCATCCGCGGGGGGTAAAGCGTGTTGTCGAGGTCGAAGACCCAAGTGTCGACATCAGAAAAACGAGAGCGATCCATATCAGGCGATTACCCTGTGCGCGTCCGACGGGCAAGAGGTTGGTCATGCGGTCGCTTCACAGTGCCCCGTCGCGGCGCGGACGGGAGCCGATGCAAAGGCGCCTGTGGCTTTGTCCTCCTGACTTGCCAAGCCTTGCACCGTGGCTGTAGCGTGCCCGGCAACACGCCTGAAACAACAAGGACGTCCCGGTGCAGAAAGATGCCTATACGCTGATCCTAGAAGCGATCGAGGCGGGTTTGTACAAACCGGGTGACCGACTGGTGGAGTCTGAACTGGCAGAGCGGCTTGGTGTCAGCCGGACACCGGTTCGAGAGGCTTTGCAGCGGCTGGAGACGCAGGCCATGCTGACGCGTGACGGGCGAAGCCTGATTGTGGCGAGTCTCGATCATAACCAGTTGGCAGAGCTTTATGCGGTGCGTAGCGAACTTGAGGGGTTGGCTGCGCGTCTTGCGGCGCGGCATGCGACAGACGAAGAAATCCGGGTCCTGCGGGGGATGGTCGAGGATGACCGGACGCTTCTCGAAGGTGATCCGCGCGCGATGAGCCGAGCCAACAAGCGCTTTCACCGACAAATCCATCTTGCGAGCCACAACCGCTTTCTCGTTCAGCAACTCGATCTTGTGCACCGCTCCATGGCTTTGATGGCGACCACCTCGCTGGCCGCCGAGGGCCGCAGTGAGGTGGCCTTGGCCGAGCATGACAGCATTGTCGCAGCCATCGAGGCGCGCGACGGTGACGCTGCGTATCAGGCATTGCGCATTCATATCAGCAAAGCCTTTGAAACACGTCTTCGTGTCGATGCCGGGGAGCTGCGGCTGAAATCCTGAGGCAGGACTTAGGGTCAGATCGGGTCAAACCTTCCATGCATCGTTTTGTCCCAATAAAATGGGTTACGCACCATTTCCCATGCCGCCTTGTAAGACGCCAACGCACCCAAAGGAAAATAGGCGTGCATCATCAGCACCCACCAACGGCTGAACCGATGGCCTGAGATGTGCAGGGCGCAGAGGTGGAGGGTGAGATTGATCACTTCGGTGATCAGAAGAAGCCCTAACAGGAACAAGATCAGCGCAGGGGGTAAGGCATCCGCAATCGGGTGCGAGACCCCGAACCAAGGCAACCAGAAAGACCAGAGGAGGGGGGCAAAGACGAATTGCGAGAGCGTGCAAAGCAAGAGCACCTGAAAGCCCAGAAACTTCCATGCCCCCAGATCGCGCCACAGTTTAACCGGATCACGCATGTGGGTTGCCCAAGTCATCATATATCCCTTCAGCCAGCGTGAGCGCTGCTTGATCCAAGGCAGGGTGTGGCAATTGGCTTCTTCGCCCGTGACCGTGTCGATCAGCTCTGTTCGGTAGCCGTGACGATACAGCCGTATGCCAAGATCAGCGTCTTCTGTCACATTATGCGCATCCCATCCTCCAAGCCGCTCAAGCGCCTCGCGCCGGAAAAACAAGGTCGTGCCGCCCAGGGGGATCGGCAGCCCAAGACGCGCGAGGCCCGGCAAGATCAGACGAAACCACGTCGCATATTCGATGGTGAAGCAACGGGAGAGCCAGTTGGTGCTGGGATTATAGAAGTCCAGCACGCCTTGCAGGCAGGCGACCTCTGGCCCAAGCTGCGAGAAACGCTCGACCACCCTGAGGATT
Organism: Pseudorhodobacter sp. MZDSW-24AT; assembly: GCF_002794355.1. Taxonomy (GTDB): domain Bacteria; phylum Pseudomonadota; class Alphaproteobacteria; order Rhodobacterales; family Rhodobacteraceae; genus Pseudotabrizicola. The sequence continues at coordinate 266,682 of NZ_PGOI01000003.1, forward strand.
TGATCGGGTTCTGGCGCGTCTTCGGCATCGTAAACACCGATGATCGACCCACGACAATGGTCGACCGCGAAGTTGAGCGCCCGTGGCTTCGTTTTGATCTGCCCCTTGGGGACCACAACGATCTGCATCCATGGCGGCAGATCCGCCTTGGCCAAAGCGCTGCGCGTTTTCTGGTCTTCGGCTTCCACAGCCAACACGATGTCAAGCCTGTCGCGCGGATACTCGAGCTTTCCAAGCCGTCGCACGAGCCTTCCGGCGATGTCGCTCTCTCCATAAAGCGCAACGATGATCGAGACTGCGGGGGCAGGGGGCGGCCCTTGAAAAGCCGGCTTTTGAACACGGCGCCATTTGCTGGCCAAGCCGCAGGCAGCCTTTAGCAAGGCGGTTAGCAGCAGGGTCAGAAATGTCCAGCCGGTCATGACCCACAGAACCAATGCGGGCCACGCGAACGAAAGCATCACGAGGCAACAGGCCACGAGCAGCGACAGGCGCCGCAGGGCAGTGCCGGAAAGCGTGCGGCAACTGTCAACAGGTGCAACCCGTGTTTCCGCTGCATGGGCCAGTTGCCGGCCGCGGAGATTGAAAAGACTGTCGCGTAGCGCAGAGGGTGTGGTGATGGCTAGGGCAACCGGGCCAAAAATCCGCGTCAGCAGCTCACGCTGATCGGCGAAATCTTGAGGGTCGGACGCTGCGATGATGGTTGCACCGCCCGCCTTTCGCCACGGCAGCACGGATTGGCGAAGGCACGTGACCGCGCCCAACTGATCAATCAGGCGGATATCCGGGGGCGCCGTAACCGGATCGATCACCTGTGTTCCCCAACGCTGGGCGAGGGCGGTGTAGAACCTTTCGGTCGGCAAGGCCTTGCGTGCCAGCAAGATATCGCTGACCGGGCGCCGATGGTATGTTTGCAACATGAGGGCGCGGATCATATCGTCGCCCTGCACAAGGCCGCCTCGCAAAAGCGTCAGGGCCAAGGTATCCTGCTGTCGTTCGCCAGAGACCGATGCGCCTTTTATGGCACCGTCGGGCAAAGAGACAGAACGGGGGGACAAGAAAATCTGTGCCATGAATCCTCGGCTATCGCCGACCGAGGATCCAAGATGATGATTAACGCACGGTTAAATTAGATCGGGCCACAGCAGTCAATCAGGCCTCAGGCCGACCGACGGGCCTGCATCTCGCGCGCGAACCGTTCGAACAGATAATAGCTGTCTTGAGGACCGGGGCTGGCCTCTGGGTGATACTGAACTGAAAACACTGGCTTCCCAGCCACAGCAATCCCGCAGTTCGACCCGTCGAACAAAGAAACATGCGTTTCATCAACACCCGCAGGCAGGGTCTGGCTGTCGACCGTGAAGCCGTGGTTCATCGAGGTGATCTCCACCTTTCCGGTGGTCAGGTCTTTCACCGGATGGTTCGCCCCATGATGTCCGTGGTTCATCTTCACCGTCTTTGCGCCAAGCGCCAAGGCCAGCATCTGGTGTCCGAGGCAGATCCCGAAGACAGGAACATCTTTCTCCAGAACACCCTGAATCATCGGCACGGCATAAGCACCCGTCGCGGCCGGATCGCCCGGTCCGTTGGACAAGAACACGCCTTCCGGGTTCAGTGCCATAACGTCTTCGGCTGTTGCCGTGGCGGGCAGAACGGTCACGTCACAACCGGCCGACGCAAGGCAACGCAGGATATTGCGTTTTGCACCGTAGTCGATGGCGACCACACGCAGGCCTTCGCCTTCGCGACGGGTGTAACCCTCGGGCCACGCCCAGCGTTGTTCGTTCCAGCGGTAGGACTGTGTGCAGGACACGCCCTTCGCCAGATCGAGGCCGACAAGACCCTTCCAACCACGCGCGCGGGCGACCAGCGCTTCAATGTCAAAATTGCCATTCGGATCGTGGGCGAGGGCAACATGAGGTGCGCCCTGCTGACGAATGGCCCGCGTAAGCCGCCGCGTGTCAATCCCACCGATCCCGATGCGACCTTTCTTGACAAGCCAATCGCTCAACTCGCCAGTGGCGCGCCAATTCGACGGCTCGGTCACGTCCCATTTCACCACCATCCCTGCAGCGACAGGCTCGGCAGTCTCGTCATCCTCGGAGGTGACACCGGTGTTGCCGATATGGGGGAAAGTGAACGTGACCACCTGACCTGCATAGCTCGGGTCCGTCATGATCTCTTGATATCCGGTCATCGCAGTGTTGAACACAAGCTCTGCGACGGTTTCGCCAACTGCGCCGAAACCCATTCCGTAGAACACCGTGCCATCGGCCAGAGCAAGGCAGGCGGTAGCTTTCTGCTGAGCAGGCATGGTGGCGACTCCCAATTGGCAAATTGGGCGGAACCTACGGGGGAAGCTGCGCGGGGTCAAGACTTAGTATCAAAAGGAATGTCCTTCAAATACAATGGCTTGTCTAAATTGCCGGTGGTTGTTCTTGTCAGCGATACCGAGTATTGTGTCCTCCAACTGTTCCTAAAGGAAAGCAATTCCATGTCGCTGCGCGAACGTCTGCAGATTTCCCTGAAAGAGGCGATGAAGGCGAAAGAGGCAGATCGCCTCTCCACGCTCCGGCTGATCAACGCCGCCATCAAGGATCGGGAGATTGCGGCGCGCGGAGAGAGCAGTGACGCTGAGGTGGGCGAGGGCGATATTTTGGCGATCCTCGGCAAAATGGTGAAGCAGCGGCAAGAATCAGCCCGTGCCTATGAAGAGGGCGGTCGTCTGGAGCTGGCCGAAAAGGAACTGGCCGAGGTCAGGGTTATCGAGGAATTTCTGCCTCGACAGCTCTCTGCCGCTGAGGTCGAAGCGGCCGTCGCCGCTGCGGTTGCGGAATTGGGAGCGGACAGCATCCGTGACATGGGCAAGGTGATGGCCTTGCTGAAGGGCAAGTACACCGGGCAAATGGACTTTGGCGCCGTGGGGCCGATGGTTAAAGCACGCCTGTTCTGATTTCGGTGCAGGTGGACAGGCCAGCCCGAGACGCTAAGGCTTCGCGCCTTGCATCCAAGGCTGGGCTCAGCCTCGGTTATCGGCGAATGCGGCGCGCAGTTCTGAAGAAAGCGCCACGCGTTCTTCTTCAGAGAGAAATGCTCCGATCTCAACCGGACGCGGCCCCCCTTTCAGCGTGACGTATTGTGGCACAGGCCCTCCGGTCTCGTGCACCTCTACGCGAACCCAGTGCGGGTTCGCTTGCCACTCGGCATGCTGATCGCGTGGACCATGGCGGGTGAGGGTTACTTGCTCGGCTGTCAGGGTGAGCTCTTCGACAATCTCGCCGTCACGATAGCTGCGTTGCAGCGCAAACCAGATGCCGCCGATCGCGAGTGCCAGAAACGGCAATAACCCCCACAGAACCGGGGAGCCCAAGACGGCCAGAAGCGGGAGGGCAATCAGGGTGCAGGTGCTCCCAATGAACCAGACAAACCCTTTTCGCGGCAGCGAGCGATATGGCCACAGGCGAAGCTGGCGGACGTCTGCTCGGGTGATGTCGGAGGGGAGCCACTGATAGGGCATTGCGCGGCGCTGTCCTCTTGCTTTGCACGCCAAGGATAAGGCGCGTCGCAAAATTGTCAAAGCGATGCTCAGGTCCCGTTGTCGCAGGTGATTTCAACATCATGCTGGCGATAGAGAAAATCTTCTGCGACCACCTCAACGCCAACGGGGCGTGATGAGAAAAGACTGAACCCGGAGAAGCCGCAAATGTTCTGAGCTTCAGCCGCAATCTGGTCTCGAAACGCCAATTCGCGGCTGTCCGTGAGCGTATAGGCCCGGTCGACAGTGAAGCGGTGCACGACGACATCGCGCGGCGCGGTGTGTTCCGGCACTGGGTCAGCAGGGGCAACGCAGGCGGCAAGCAGGCATATCAGGGCAAGGGGCAGGCGAATGGCCATCCAGGGGCACGTCCTTCTGAGGAAACTGTAACAGCAGTATCCCCGACTTTGCCGCTCGGGTCAAAGCGACCTCTGACCAAAGCAAAAGGCCCCGGATTTTTCCGGGGCCCTTCAAGACTTTCAATCGTTTAGTGAGCGTGACCTTTGTCCCAGTCAGACTGCTTGGGCAGCTGCTCAAACGTGTGCTCTGGAGGAGGCGACGTCAGCGTCCATTCCAACGTGTCTGCGTATTCGTTCCAGTAGTTGTTCTGGGTCACACGACGGCCGAACTTCAGCGCGTAGAAGCACATGACGATGAAGAACACGAACGAAGCGAAGGAGAGGAACGCACCCAGCGACGAGATGTAGTTCCAGTAAGCGAAGGCTTCCGGATAGTCGATGTAACGGCGCGGCATACCCTGACGGCCCAAGAAGTGCTGGGGGAAGAAGGTCAGGTTTGCACCGATGAACATCGCCCAGAAATGCAGCTTTCCAGCCCATTCCGGGAACTCACGGCCCGACATCTTGCCGAACCAGTAGTAAATCCCCGCGAAGATCCCGAAGACGGCACCCAAGCTCATCACATAGTGGAAGTGCGCCACGACGTAGTAGGTGTCATGGTAGGCGCGGTCCACACCCGCCTGCGACAGGACGATCCCGGTCACACCGCCGACGGTGAAGAGGAAGAGGAAGCCGAAGGCCCAGAGCATCGGCGTTTTGAACTCGATGGAGCCGCCCCACATGGTGGCGATCCACGAGAAGATCTTGATGCCGGTGGGCACCGCGATGACCATGGTGGCCAGCATGAAGTAGGACTGCTGGGTCAGCGACATGCCGACCGTGTACATGTGGTGCGCCCAGACGACGAAGCCCAGAACACCGATCGCAACCATCGCATAGACCATCGGCAGATAGCCAAAGATCGGCTTGCGGGAGAAGGTGGCGATGACTTGGCTGATGATGCCAAAGGCTGGCAGCACGATGATATACACTTCCGGGTGCCCGAAGAACCACAGGATGTGCTGATACAGGATCGGGTCACCGCCGCCTTCCGGCTGGAAGAAGGTGGTTCCGAAGTTGCGGTCGGTCAACAGCATGGTGATCGCACCCGCCAGAACCGGAAGCGCCAGCAGGATCAGCCAGGCGGTCACGAAGATCGACCAGGCGAACAGCGGCACCTTGTGCATGGTCATGCCCGGGGCACGCATGTTCAGGAAGGTGGTGATGATGTTGATGGCCCCCAGGATCGACGACGCACCTGAAAGGTGAACCGCGAAGATCGCAAGATCCATCGAGTAGCCGCCTTCATTGGTCGAGAGCGGCGGGTAAAGCACCCAGCCCACGCCCGAGCCGAGCTGCCCGTTGCCACCCGGCGAGAAGACCGAAGCCACGGCCAAGGCGGTGCCGGCCACGAACAACCAGTAGCTCAGGTTGTTCAGTCGCGGAAACGCCATGTCGGGCGCACCGATCTGCAACGGCATGAAGTAGTTACCAAAACCGCCAAACAGCGCCGGGATAACCACGAAGAACATCATCAGGATGCCGTGCCCGGTGATCAGCACGTTCCACAGATGACCGTTCGGCGTACATTGGTCTGTGGTCGTCGCAAAAAGCCGCGCGCCTTCGGCGCACATGTATTGGACGCCGGGCTCCATCAACTCCATCCGCATGTACACGGTGAAGATGACAGAGATCAGGCCGACGAGCCCGCCGGTGAAGAGATAAAGGATCCCGATGTCCTTGTGGTTGGTCGACATGAACCAGCGGGTGAAGAACCCACGCTGATCCTGGTCGTGGCCATGGATGGCTGCGTCCGCCATTGGCGTCTCCCGTTCTTGTTATAGCGATCGTCCGACGCTTGGAGTCGGACATTCATCTTTTGTCATAGCTTTCCAAACCAGTCGCGGCAACGGGGGAATTTGATCTGGATCAAGTGCAAATGTCGCACCACCTTGAAATCCGCCGCTTTCGAGCACCGCACAGCCATCGCCCGGATGTTCTTTGCACCGCTCGGGGAGGGCGATCTTTCGGTTCGGCGCTATTGGTCAGCATTATTGACTTGCCTCGGCGGGGTTGGCAGGGTGCGGCCTTGAGGGGTGGGCAATTCCTGCGCACCGCATGCAGCCCTGGGAGGACTTTCGTCATGCAATGGGAACAGGTTCTGGCACCGCGCATGGGGCGCATGAAGGCCTCTGAAATTCGCGAACTCCTGAAACTCCTGGATCAACCCGACATCATTTCTTTTGCCGGAGGTATTCCTGATCCTGCGCTCTTCCCTGTGCCCGCGTTTCAAGCGGCCTTGGCCGCGACGCTTGCTCCGGGCAAAGCCGACACCGCATTGCAGTATTCGGTGAGCGAAGGCTATCTTCCGCTTCGTCAGTGGCTCGCCGATCATATGACAGGATTGGGCATCCCCTGTGCGGCCGACAACATCTTGATCACCTCTGGCTCGCAGCAAGCGCTGGATTATCTGGGCAAGCTGATGATCGGCCCGAAGGACACCGTGCTGGTGAACTGGCCGACCTATATGGGCGCCTTGGGCGCATTCAATGCCTATGAGCCAGAGTATGATCGTCTGGATCCGCGCGAAAACCGCGGTGCAGCCGAGTATGCCGCAAAGGCTGAAGAGAAGGGAGGTTCTGTTAAATTTGCCTACCTTTCCGTCGATTTCGCCAATCCGACCGGCGAGACCATTGCCCGGGCCGATCGAGAACGCGTGCTGCAACTGGCCGATGAGTTGGAGATCGCCATTGTCGAAGATGCGGCTTATCAAGCGCTTCGGTTCGATGGCGATGCAGTGCCGCCGATTCTCGCGCTGGAAATTGCGCGCAAAGGCGATATCGAAGCCTGCCGAACGGTTTACTGTGGTTCTTTCTCCAAAACTCTCGCACCGGGCTTGCGGGTGGGTTGGGTTTGCGCCGCAAGCACAGTCATCAGCCGCTTGGTTTTGATGAAGCAGGCGGCAGATCTGCACTCGTCCACCCTGAACCAGATGGCAATCGCCGATGTTGCCGCCGCCGTGTTCGAAACCCATGTGGCGGGTTTGCGCGATGTCTACAAATCCCGCCGGGATCATATGCTGAAGGCCCTTGAACGCGAAATGCCAGCTGGGGTGAACTGGACACGTCCTGAAGGGGGCATGTTCGTCTGGATCACCTTGCCCGAACACATGGATGGTGCCGAACTTCTTGCCCGCTCGCTCCAGACGGAGCGGGTTGCCTTTGTGCCCGGTCGGGCTTTCTTCGCCGACGGTTCCGGCGGCAACACGATCCGGCTTAGCTTCTCGCGCGCGGATCCGGCAGCCATTGACGAAGGGATCCGCCGGCTCGGCGCCTTGATTGCGCGTGAGTTGGCCTGATTTTCAAGGCTGCGGCGCATGGCGATTGCCGCGCGCCGCCCCTTTGTTTTGTGTCACTGCGGGCTCAAGCCGCGCATCCGCTCAGACCGCCGCCGCAGAATCTCCAGCGTGGCCAGCATGGCGATCGAGATCACCACCAGAATGGTCGCGACGGAAAGGATGGCAGGGCTGATCTGTTCACGGATGCCGTTCCACATCTGCCGGGGAATGGTCTGTTGGTCGTGCGCGGCCACGAAGAGCACCACCACCACTTCATCAAAGGACGTGACGAAAGCGAACAAGGCCCCCGAGATCACCCCCGGCAGGATGAGCGGCATCGTGACCTTGAAAAAAGTCGTGGTTGGGGGGGCACCCAAGCTGGCAGCGGCGCGGTTCAAGGATTGGTCGAAACCAATTAAGGTGGCGGTCACCGTGATGATCACAAATGGGATGCCCAATGTGGCATGGGCAAGGACGACCCCCACATAGCTGCTGGTCAGTCGGCCGCAGTATTGCGAGAGCCCCGTCCATGCAATCAGCGCGCAAGGGCTTGAATAAAAGAAGAAAAGACCTGTGGCTGTGATGATGATGGGCACGATCATCGGAGAGATGAGAATGGCCATGATCAGCCGGCGGTTCGGCATTTCTGGCCGGGACAGGCCCAAGGCCGCGATGGTTCCCAGCACAGTCGCCACGATGGTGGAAAACAGCCCGATGATCAGCGAATTCTTCGCAGCCCGCACCCACGCGCTTTCACGCCAGACCTGCGCCCACCATGCGCTGTCGCGCGGCACATCGGCTGGGATGGCGGGCTGTGTCAGCAGCAGATCATACCACCGAAGCGAATAACCGCTCGGGTCAAACGCGAGCATCTTTTCGGTGAACGTGAAATACGGTTCGGCGTTGAAGGACAACGGAATGATGATGAGGATCGGCGCGATCAGGAAGAGAAAGATCAAGCCGCAAATGACCAGCCGGGTGTAATGCCAGATGCGCTCAAGCGGTGAGGCGTAGACGGGAAGAGACATGTTGGCTTACCCCAGCTTCAGATTGTCAATGCCGACCAGCCGATCATAGAGCCAATACAGTACCAGAACCGCGCCCAGCAAAAGCGCGGCAAGCGCCGAGGCCAGCGACCAGTTCAGGCTGCTTTGCATATGAAATGCGATCAGATTGGAAATGAGTTGCCCCGACGCCCCGCCGACCAAAGCGGGCGTGATGTAATATCCGACCGCCAGAATGAACACCAACAAAGACCCCGCACCGACCCCGGGCAGGGTTTGTGGCAGATAGACCCTGCGGAAGGCGGTCCAGCTTGTCGCGCCAAGGCTGCGGGCCGCACGAACATAGGACGGCGGGATCGGCCGCATCACGGAGTAAAGCGGCAGGATCATGAAGGGTAGCAGGATGTGGGTCATTGCGATGATCGTCCCCGCTTGATTGTAGATCATCTGGATTCGCCCGTCCTCGCTGATAAGGCCCAGCGATACCAGACTGTTGTTCACCACGCCTTGCTGTTGCAGCAGAACCATCCAACTGGTGGTCCGCACCAGCAGCGAAGTCCAGAACGGCAGCAGAACCAAGATCATCAACAAGTTGGACCAGCGCATCGGCAAGGTGGCCAGCAGATGTGCAATCGGGAAGCCAAGCACAAAGCAGGTGAAGGTGATGAGCCCAGCCAGAAGAAAGGTCTTGAGAAACAGACTGACATAGATCTGTCGGTCTTCCGGCATGGGAACGATCTTGCCATTCACGTCGCGCGTCATGTCCAGGGCCGCAAGGAAGAAGTTGGCGCTGTAGGCGTCGGACACCTGACGCATGGTGCCCCAAAGCACGGGATCATCCCACTTTGCGTCTTCTTCCAACAATGCCTCGCGGTAAGGCGGCTCAAATCGGCTGGCTGCACGAGCTGTCGAGGTGAAGAGTGATCTCGTTCCTGACATTTCGTAATTGACCCGTGTCCCCACCACCCCAACGGTGCGGGCCGCTGCCGCATCCTTGAGATCGAGCGCAAGCGCTTCCCACGCGGTTTCGTCTGGTGGCGTGCCGGGCGGGGTTTCGGCAAACCATGCCGTCACGCGTGGCATGTTGGCGGAAAAACCGTCGTTGTAGATGGCTTGATGCATCAACTGCCCGATGGGCACGATGAAAGTGATCACAATGAAGGCCAACAAGGGCAGGACCAGCAAGAAGGCCCGCCGCTTGGCGCGTTTCTGAGCGCTGGCCAAAGCCGATTTAAGCGACCTCCCATCGCTTGTTGTCAGCAGACCTCCGGCCGGTGCAGAACTGTCAGCCATCCTGATTTCCTCTTGATCTGGCGAAAGAGCTGAACGGTGGGGCGGCGACAACCCGCCGCCCCACCATCACGTCAATTCGACGCCAGCCAAGCGTTGAAGCGCTCGTTCAGCTCGGTGTCCCGGTCGACCCAGAACTCATAGGAGGAGGGCAGGGCATTGGTGAGGTTGTTGGCAGCCGTTGGCATGTAAGGGCCCATCTCGGTCTTGCCATCCATGAACATGCCCACCAGCGGGCCGGAAGACTGGCGCGCCGGGCCATAAGCGATCCATTTTGCTTGATCTGCCAAGGCCTGCGTGGTTGTGGCAAAGGTAATGAACTGCTTGGCCAAGTCCATGTTGGGCGCACCCTTTGGAATAGCATAGCCGTCATATTCATAGACCTGACCATCAAACACCTGTTTGAAGGGTTTGCCCTCGGTCACCGTCGCCGCGAAGAAGCGTCCGTTATAGCCCGTCGTCATCGCCACTTCGCCATCGGCGAGCAACTGCGGGGGTTGTGCGCCGGCTTCCCACCAGATCACGTCGCTCTTGATGGTTCCCAGCTTGGCAAACGCCCGCTCCACACCTTCCGGTGTTTCCAGCAACGCATAAACTTCATCGGCCGGGACACCGTCCGCCATCAGGGCCATTTCCAGATTGACCTTGGCGCCTTTGCGCATGCCGCGTTTCCCGGGATATTTCGCGGTGTCAAAGAAATCTGCGATGGTCGTGGGCGGGTCAGAGGGGTATTTGCTTTCATCATAGGCGTAAAGCGTTGAGAAAACGATCGTGGCGACGAAACAGTCGGTCACTGCGCCCGGCAGGAAATCATCCATCGCAGCGGTGCCATCGGCCGCAGGTGACAGAATGGACGGGTCCAGCACCTCCAAAAGCCCTTCATCACACAGACGCACGGCATCTGCATATTCCAGATCGACCACGTCGACCGTGACATTGCCCGCCTCGACCTGAGCTTTGATCGGGGCGGCGGGGTTATCCGCATCGACGTTGACGACGGTGATCCCTGTCTGCGCCGTGAAAGGTTTGTGGTAGGCTTCAATCTGGCTCGTCGCATAGGCGCCGCCCCAAGACATGACCGCGATCTCTTGTGCAGATGCCGCGACGGCAAAACCCGAAAGCGCTGTAGACAGGACAAGAAGTTTTCTCATTGCAGTCTCCCATGTTGATCTTTTCTTGGTGGTTCTGTTGGCCGCATTGCGCGGCATGTCCTCTTTTTGAAGGAGGATGGGGTCAGAGCGGATCGAGCGCGCGCGCATCTTGCGGGTGCCACCCGACCTTCAGCTGATCTCCTTGGCTCAGACGCGTCTGGCCAAGGGTGTTCCGCATCTTCATGACAAAGTCATCGGAACCAGCGACGCGGAGCCGGGCCCGCAGGATGTCGCCCATGTAAATCACCTCAAGCACTTCCGCCGCAATCATATGCGCGCCAGCTGGCATCATCTCGGGCTTGAATTCCACACGCTCGGGCCGGATCGAAACAAGGGTTTTCTGGCCTTTTTGCGTGACGTTTACAGGGGTTGCGTCAATCAATTCACCCGTAGCCAGCCGCACAAGCGCCTTGCCGTCCGAAAGCGCTTCGATCGTGCCGGGCAGCTTGTTGTTTTCCCCAATGAACCCGGCGACAAAGCTGTTGTCGGGGCGTTCATACAGATCGGCGGGCGGCGCCAACTGCTGGATGCGCCCGTCGTTGAACACGGCGATCCGGTCGCTCATCGTGAGGGCTTCGCCTTGGTCGTGCGTCACATAAACGACGGTGATCCCCAGACTTTCATGCAAGTGCTTGATCTCGAACTGCATATGCTCGCGCAACTGTTTGTCCAGCGCGCCAAGCGGTTCGTCCATCAAGACCAGTTTGGGGTCGAAGACCAAGGCACGGGCAAGGGCGATACGCTGTTGTTGGCCCCCGGAAAGTTGCGCCGGGCGACGGTTGATGAAAGCCCCCATCTGCACCATGTCGAGCGCGCGCGCGACTTTTTCCTCGCGCGTGGATTTGGTCATCCCACGCACTTCCAACGGGAATGAAAGGTTTTCTCCCACAGTCATGTGCGGAAACAAGGCATAGTTCTGAAACACCATGCCGATGCCCCGTTTGTGGGGGGGGACCATGTTGATGTTGACCCCATCCAGTCGGATCTCGCCGTTGGTTGCTGTTTCAAACCCAGCCAGCATCATCAGGCAGGTGGTCTTGCCCGAGCCTGATGGCCCAAGCATCGTTAGAAACTCACCTTTTGCGATGTTCAGATTAAGGTCTTTGACAACAAGGCTCGCGCCGTCATAGCTCTTTTGCACCCGGTCAAAGGCAACGAAGGCGTCCGTGTGGCTTTCGCTCACCGCGCTGTTCTCCCCATGTGGTCCGGCAGATTTTCTGCACTTGTTATGTCGACTAAAGCCAAAGCCACTTCGCATTGCAACTGGCATGTCGTCGAAACAGGCATCGCATGTGGGATGCGGCAAAATCAGTCATTTTGCGCCGCTTTCGCCGACTCTTGCGGCACTCTGTGGGTCCGCTCCGCCGCGCCGCCGATCTGCCAGGGCAGGGCGACACATGGCGCATCGCCCCCCCGCATCCCCATGCGGCCGAAGACCAGATTGGACAGCGTAAGGCCATGTCGCAGCGGGCCCTGATGACCAAAAGTCTATCAGGTTTTTCACAACAGATCGCGCCTGCATGCCGTTAGACAAAAGGCAGGCCGCAAAAGCAAAAGAGCGCCCTTTTAAAGGGGCGCTCTTTCGATGCTAACCAAGTCGTGGTGCGGATGAAAAGACTCGAACTTTCACTCCGGTTAAGGAACAGCGACCTCAACGCTGCGCGTCTACCAATTCCGCCACATCCGCAGACACGACTTGGATGGGGCGCTTGTAGCGAAGCCGCGCGGCGAAGGAAAGAGGGTTTTTCACATCTTCCTTCGCTTTTCGTGCGCGGCCCAGAAAGGCATGTAAACGCCCCTGTGCGCGTCACAATTTGCGTCAGGGGGAAAGCGCAAATTTCGGCATGCCAACCGACACAGCCGGTGCCGCCGGAGCCATCGTTTCCGCGCGACCGGCAGCTGTGTAGGCTGCTTTTCGTATGATGGCACTCCGGTCATTGATCCCGGGCGCAAACACCGCCTGTCCTTGCCCCATGGCCGTCAAGCTCATGTCATACCAATCCAACGCCAGTTCCGGGCGCAAAGATGCGCCATAGCCCTGCGAGAGGTGATGGCCCAGCAGTTCGGCATAGGCTGGCTCGCCCATTGCGGTCAGCAACAAGGCTGAACCTACGGCAACCGTCATCGCATCGGTTGTGTATCCAACCCCAAGGCAGACCTTTGCGGTCCCGGTCATCTGCGCGGGCGACATGCCTGATGCAAGAATGAACGCCTTCACGCCAGCCAGAACCTCGTCGCGCGTCTTGACCGAAAGGGCATTCACGTGATCGGCAAGGACCGGACCAAAAGCGGCACATTGTTCGGTGATTTGCGTCGGCGTGAACCCCGCAACCTTGCTTGCCATTTCTTCGCCCGAAGCCATGGCATAGGTGCGGGCCAGACAAAACTGTTCGGCCAGCGCAAATGCAGGATCCGTCATGCTTGCTTCGGTCACATAGCCGCCGTTGGTATTGGTCATCAGGCTGATCTTGTTGCAATGGCTCGCCAAAGAAACCTGTGCGGTGCCGGTGCCCATGAAACTGGGCAAACTTGGCTCCGCCGCGGTTGCGACCGGAGCGCTTTCTGGCAAAAGAGCAGGCAAGGCAGGTGCGGCCGCCATTACCCCGACCGCGGCTGAGGGAGGCGTTGCAGGAGGCGCAGAAACAGGGGGACTTGCCGCAAGGGTGGACGGGACGCCCGCCATCTCGTCGCGCTGTATCAGCAGCAGGCCGCGCATCCCCATCGGATGTGTCGTCACCGCCTGCGCCACCATCGGCCCGCCCGCAATCGCGCGGTGATAAGCGGTCACAAGCACCGTGCGTTCATATTCCGTCAATTGGCCGGTCGCCGGATAGCCCAGTGTCGCCTGATAGCTGGAAATGGCACCCCGGCTTTTGGGACCGATCGCACCATCGGGGGTGCCCACGGGATAGCCAAAATGATTCAGCGCCGTCTGCACTTCGCGGTTGCTTTCGCGCTGCGCCGCAGAAATCCCATTTGAGGATTTGGTCGACCGCCTTTGCGTCGTCACACGCCGATTTTGCTGATCTTTCGCGATGGCATGACCGATGATACCACCCAGCAGCGCGCCTGCGATTGCATCACCGGCATCTGCGTGCACCGGGTCCGCGGGTGAAAGGCCAAGGCCAAGAATGATTCCCGCTGTTGCAATTCCTTTCAACTTCATCCCAACTCTCCCAAAACCACAGACTCAATACAGGTGAAGAAAAGGCTATCACGATCTTGCGATCTGACGAGTTGTTTTTTCCGAACCGAAGGCTTTGCATGCTTGAATGGCACCATCTTCCCGGCCTCGCGCCCTATCTGGACACGCTTTCCGCCATGGAAGCGCGCGCCGATGCGATTGCGCGGGGCGACGCTCCCGAAGCGATTTGGCTTTTGGAACATCCGCCCCTCTACACGGCAGGGACCAGCGCGCGCCTGCAGGACCTGACCGATCCTCACCGTTTTCCGGTGCATGAAGTGGGGCGGGGAGGGCAATACACCTATCACGGGCCCGGACAGCGCGTGGTCTATGTCATGCTCAATGTTGGTGAACGGGGCCGGGATGTGCGGTGTTTCGTTCGTGCGATGGAAAACTGGGTCATTGCCGCTTTGGCGGAGTTCAACGTCACCGGCGAGGTGCGGCCGGGCCGGGTCGGTGTCTGGGTCTCACGCCCCGAGCGGTCAGGTCCTGATGGTCAGCCAGCAGAAGACAAGATCGCGGCGATCGGCGTCAAATTGCGCCGCTGGGTCAGCTTCCATGGTATTTCGATCAATGTCGAACCAGACCTGTCGCATTTCTCGGGAATCGTGCCCTGTGGCATACGCGACAGGGGTGTGACCAGTCTGGTCGATCTTGGCCTGCCTGTGACCATGAACGATCTTGATGTGGCCCTGAAATCCACCTTTGGGCGCTTCTTCCCTGATGGTGGTTTGCGCCCAGATGGGGCCAACCCGGCCCTTTGCGCGGGATGATCGCCCGTTTGTCTCGTTAAGGTAAGATCGCCAACCACATCCAGGTTGAACCAAACGAAAGCGCTGTGGCGATCAGCACCGCAGACGCATTGACGCGCTTTGCAACCCCGTAAAGATGCGCAAAAAGATAGGCATTCACACCCGGCGCCATCGCCGCCGTCACAACAGCAGATCGCAAGCTTGCGGCCTCCAGTGCAAAGATCTGCGTCGCCATCAGCCATGTGACGCCCGGGTGAACGATCAAGGAAGCCACACAGACCATCGCGATTGTCGCGCGATCCCCTTCGGGACGGTAGCGAAGCAGCACCCCGCCCAAGCCAAACAAAGCCGCCGGAATCGCCGCCCGTGCCATCAGGTCGATCCCAGACCAGAATGCACCGGGCAACGGCACCCCCGAGAAGTTGACAGCAAAGCCCAAGAGGATGCCGATGACCAAGGGCTGCGAAAAGATGGCCTGAAGCACCTGACGCGTCAGCGCAGACGGGGAAAGGGATTGCCCGCGCGCGCGCGACCATTCCATCAGCCCGATGCCAAAGGCGTAGAGCATGGGCGAATGGACGGAAATGATTGCAAAGTTCCCTTGCAATGCATCAGGGCCATAGGCCCGTTCCGTGATTGGAAGGCCAAGCAGCAGCGTATTGGAAAACATGCCGGCAAAACCGATCGCGACAGAATCGATCAAAGGCCGTTTGAAGACATAATATGCGCCCGCAAAGCACAGTCCGAACCCGCTGAAAGCGCCGGCATAAAAAGAGACCAGCAAACCGGTGTCATAAGCGTCTGACAGATTCAGCGTGGCGATCGAGCGGAACAGCAAGCAGGGCAAGGCAAAGTTCTGCGCAAAGCGCATGAGTCCATCCACCGCAGAGTCCGAAAACAGCCCAAAGCGCGCTGCCGCGTATCCAAATCCGATGACAAGAAACACCGGGAAAATCACGTCGAAAAGAGCGGTCATGCCGCAATCTCGATCACCATACCATCATGGGCAGGACGGATATGCGGTGGCAGTTCTTCTGACAGGACTGCGTAATCCAGATCATTGTGCATATTGGTCAATATTGCGCGCCGGGGTCGCGCCCGCGCAATCCAGTCCAGCGCCATCGCCAGATGGGCATGCGTGGGGTGCGGCTTGCGACGCAGCGCGTCTACGATCCAGACGTCCAAATCATCGAGTATCGGCCAGTGCTGCTCGGGGATGGCAACTGCGTCAGGCAGATAGGCAAGATTTCCGATGCGAAATCCCTGCGCATCCACACTGCCATGCTCGCACAGGAAGGGTATAAAGGTCAGATCGCCTCCCGCCCCGGTCACGGTAAAGGGGGTATCATCCGTGATGGTGTTGAGGTCGAGAATCGGAGGGTAAGGGCTGCCCGTGGGTTGCACAAAGGCATAGCCAAACCGCGCCACAAGGGCATTTTGTGTGGGGCCGTCGGCCCAGACCGGTAGGCGGCGGTGAATGTTGAAAACCACCTGCCGAAGATCGTCGACGCCATGGGTATGGTCAGCATGCGCATGGGTATACACCACCGCATCCAAGACCCCGACCTGTGCCGCCAGCAACTGCGCGTGCATGTCAGGGGACGTGTCGATCAGCGCCCGCGTGATGCCTGCCAGCCCGATCCGCTCGACCAGTAAAGAGCAGCGCGTGCGCCGGTTCTTCGGGTTGGCAGGATCGCAGGCGCCCCAGTCGGGGGCGTCGGTGCCAAGGCGAGGCACACCTCCAGACGAGCCACAGCCGAGAATTGTAAAGCGCAGCCGGTCGGTCATGCCGCAATGTCCGGCAGGCGCGCGCGGGTGAAAAGCCGGTCGAAATTGGCCGTGGTCTGCGCTGCAAACTCAGCTTCTGTCATGCCAAATATGGCAGCGCCAGCCTTCGCGGTATAAGCCGTATAGGCCGGCTCATTTCGGCGCCCGCGCCGGGGTGGGGGGGCCAAATACGGGCTGTCCGTTTCCAGAAGAATCCGGTCAACCGGGGCTGCCGCGAAGATATCGCGCAATTCCTGCGAACGGGGAAAGGCGGCAATGCCCGACATCGACAGATAAAACCCCAGCTCAAGCATGGATTTGGCAAGCGCCTCCCCGCTTGAAAAACAGTGCATGACACAGGTGTAGGGCCGCTCGCGGAAACCTTCCGTCAGAATGGCGGCGATGTCATCATCGGCCTCGCGCGCATGGATGATCAGGGGCAGACCAGTCTCTTGCGCCGCAATGATGTGCACGCGCAGGCTGTCTTGCTGGATCGCTTTGCTCTCTGCGGTATAGTGGTAATCAAGTCCGGTCTCGCCGATGCCGACAAACTTCGGATGCCGCGCCAAGGCCACCAATTGATCGACGCTGGCCATCGGTTCTTCGGACGCGCTCATCGGATGTGTGCCTGCCGCATAGAACACCGAAGCATGCGCTTCCGCGATCGCACGCACGTTCGGCTCATTCCGCAGCCGGGTGCAGATCGTCACCATCCGCCGCACGCCCGCCTCATGCGCCCGAAGGAGTATCTCGCTGATCTCGCCCTCGAAATCCGGAAAATCAAGGTGACAATGGCTGTCGACGAGTTCTGCGGGAAGGGAAGTGGGCATGAAAACAGCTCATTTCTGGGCGAGCTGACCCGCCGTCTCTTCGATTTTGAGCAAGCTATCCATCAGAAGTGCGGCAGGGTCAAGGTTGACCGCCTTGCCACGCCGGGCGCGCAGCGACAAGCTTTGCGCCAAATCCGCCCACGCCCGCGCTGCGTTTTCTGAAGGGGACAGGCGGGTAAACAACTCGGCCTCTCCGCGCGCGGCTTCGGGGGGCAGCTGGCGCAGGGTGCCAGCACGCGCCAACCGCGCCAGAAACAAATCCAGCAGCGTCACGATCAGATCAAAACGCTCTTCGGCGCCTTTTCCTGCGCCCGTCTCCGACAGTGCCAAGGCGCGGCCGCGGTCTAGCCGAGGCAGTGTCGTCAAAAGCTGGATCAGGCCTGTATAGGTCTTCAGCCCATCAAGGTTGGTCAACCGGAACGCCTCACCAACAGAGCCGCCCGCCAGTTCGCCCAAAGCCTGCACATCCTCGGGATCTACAGCGCCGCCCGCCATTTCCAAAGCTTTCGCAAGATCTTGCGGCGCCAAAGCGGTCAGTCGCAACTCGCGGCAGCGTGACCGGATCGTGGGCAGCAGACGATGCGGTTGATGTGCGATGACCAGAAAGGTCACATCGGCAGGCGGTTCCTCAAGAAGCTTGAGCAACGCGTTGGCGGCGCCGGTGTTCAGATCATCTGCCGCGTCAATGATCGCCACACGCCGCCCGCCATCTGCCGCTGAAAGGGCGAAGAACGATTTCATCTTGCGCACTTCATCGACCCGAATGTCGGCTGACAACGCGGTTTCTTTGTCATTCGCCCCGCGGCGCAGCAAGAAGAGGCGTGGTTCGGCCAACTGCATCATGCGCCGCGCCACCGGCGCATCAGCCGGGATGTCAAGGCTTTCTGGCGCGGGGGCCGCGAACATGCCACCGTCATCTGTCGGAGTGGCCAGCAAAAAGCGGGCAATGCGCCATGCAAGCGTGGCTTTGCCAACCCCGCCGGGCCCGGTGATCAGCCAGGCGTGGTGCAGACGGCCTGAGGTATAGGCATTCAGAAAGGCGCTTTCTGCGGCGTCATGCCCATAGAGGCGCGACGTCTCACGCGGGTGCGGTGCGCCCTCTATCCTGTCGGGCTGCGGCAGATCTGCTGTGGCCATCAGTGGCCCCCGATCGCGGCCAGAACAATGTCCAACACCTCTTCCGCGACCTTTTCAGGCGCACGCGCGCCGTCCAGCACGCGAAACCGTGGGCGATCTTGGGCCAAAGCGAGAAAGCCCGCGCGTGCGCGCGACTGAAAGGCAAGCCCCATGTCCTCAAAACGCATTTCGACGCCGGCACGGGCCGTCGCGCGCGCAAGTCCTTCGGCGGGATCAAGATCAAACAACAGGGTC
Organism: Pseudorhodobacter sp. MZDSW-24AT; assembly: GCF_002794355.1. Taxonomy (GTDB): domain Bacteria; phylum Pseudomonadota; class Alphaproteobacteria; order Rhodobacterales; family Rhodobacteraceae; genus Pseudotabrizicola. The sequence continues at coordinate 285,238 of NZ_PGOI01000003.1, forward strand.
AGGTCGGGCTCGACGCCAATCATCAGCGCATGCAGGGCGTCGACCGTGGAGGCCAAGTCGCCCCGCGTGATGCCTTGAAAAATGCGGGTGCTGTCTGCAAAGCGGTCGGTTATGACCACATCGCCGCGCGCAAGCGCAGGGCGGATGGTCTTTTCCAGATGGTCCCGCCGGGCAGCCGTGAACAGAAGAATTTCGGTCTCGGCAGACCAGCGATCTGTGGCACCTTCCAACACCAGCCGCCGGATCTCTTCCGCGCCTGCGCTTCCTCCCGGTTCTCGGGTCAGGGTTACGGAATGGCCTGCGACCTGCAAGGCTTGAGCAAGCAGGCGGGCTTGGGTGGATTTGCCCGACCCGTCAATGCCTTCGAAGCTGATAAAAAGTCCCGCCATAGTCTCCACCTCTCAAGAGGCGGGCGCCTCATCGAGATAGCGGGCGCGCAAAGACTCGACGGCTGTCAGCAGACGCTTGCCAAAGCCACCACGTGCCACATCGCTTTCCACAACCAAGGGCACCCGCGCATCTGGCAGGTCTGGAATATGGATCACCATTTCGGCAACCTGCGTGCCGGCAGTCAGCGGGGCCTTGAGGGGGCCTGTGTAAACCACCTCAGCGGTCGCGCCCTCTTGCACCAGCGCTGGCACCAAAAGCCGAACATCTTCGGCGGGCACAAGTCCCACGCTGTCGGTGGCGCCCATCCATACAGGGGCCTGTGTCACCCGCTCACCGGCCTTGATCAGCGTCTTTTCAGCAAACTGGCGAAAGGCCCAAGACACGATGCGCTCAGCTTCTTCGGCCCGCTCACGTTCGGTCGCCAGACCGGTGATCACAAAGATCACGCGTCGGTTGCCTTGCGCGGCAGAACCGGCAAGGCCGTATCCCGCCTCAGACGTATGCCCGGTCTTCAACCCATCGGCGCCAACCCCCAAGGCAAGCAGAGGGTTACGGTTGTTTGCATTGGCAGGTGCACGGCCTTTGTAGTCAAACGTCGTTTCGGCAAAGATTGAATAGTATTCGGGGAAATCAAGGATCAGCCGCTTCGACAGGATGCCCAGATCCCGCATCGACATCACATGCCCCATCGCTGGCCAGCCTGATGAGTTTTTGAACACAGAGTTCTGCATCCCCAAGGCACGGGCACGTTGGGTCATCTGCTCGGCAAAGGCCTCTTCGGTTCCGGCCAGCCCTTCCGCCACGGCAACGCAAGCGTCATTGCCGGAGTTGACGATCATGCCATGGATCAGTTCGTTGACTGTCGGACGATCGGATTCCTGCAAGAACATGGTGGAGCCCCCCATCGCGGCCGCACGTGCCGACACCGGAAAAGCCGTATCCATCGTCACGCGGCCGTCACGCAGCGCCTCGAACAGCATATTGATGGTCATAAGCTTGGACATGCTGGCGGGGGGAAGTGCCAGATCTGCGTTCTTATCCATCAGCACGGTCTGTGTGCTGACATCATATACCCATGCCGCTGTCGCGCGGGTCTCGAACGCCTGCGCCACCGACGCGGCGAGCATCAGGGTCAAGGTCAGAGCGGGGCGCAGCAGATTGTAAAACTTAGGGCGCATCGGAACTCCGGCAATCAGCGTTTCAAGAAGTAGGCGTCAGGGAAGCCAAGGCCTTTGACCTTTGTCATGACCGCAGCATCCCCGCTGGCCGTCACTGACCACAGCGCCTTGCCTTGGCTTTCCTCGCGGCGCATCGTGGCGGTGACGCCCCCCTTGCTCAGTGTTTCCACGGCGCGGGTGGCATTGCCTTCGACAGAGAAGATCCCAACCTGAATGGTGCGCCCGGTGCCAGCCGCCGGAGATGCCGCCGCAGCAGGTTGCGGCGCCGCAGCGGCGGGTGCGCTCACCACAGGCGCGACAACCGTGGGCGACACAGGCCGGCCGTCGGCCCGGTCGAGTGCTGCAGCCGCGCCCGCGATCGGGTCCAGTGACTGCGTTTCGACCGCTTCAGAGGAGTCGAGAATCGGCTTGGAGGCATCGGTGGTCACGGTGGGCTCTTCGCGGCGCAGGGCAATCACACTCACATCCGCGGGTGCCCCGGCCAAAATTCCAAGAGCAGCAGCGGCATCTGAAGAGATCTGAAGCTTGGGCCCGGGATTTTCGATCTCACGGCGGAAGAGGGCGCCGATGACGAACTTACCGTTGGATGTGTTGCGGATGATCACCCGTTCCGGGTCCTTGGCATCGGGCGACGCGACCCAAACACCGCCCAAAGAGGGGCGTCCATCCCACAGGGCCTTGTCCTTTGTCTGGAAGACTTCCGGCGCTTCTACGTCGCGATCCACCAACCGCGTCGATGTCGAGGCCGCCGGAGCGGCTTGCCCATCCGTCGTTGCGCCATCACGTTTGAAGGGATTCTCGCCGTTCACACAAGCGGCCAAAGCCGTGCTTGCAACTGTCATCAGGATAAGCGACCTGATTCCTGCCTGTGCCATTTCTTGCCCCCGATGTGCGCAGGTTTGGCCCACGCTGTTTTCGCAAGACCTGCCTTTTAAAGCGGTCCGTGCCAGAACCATAGTGTAATCTGCGCGCAAAGCATACCGTTCTGCACGGCGCGTGGAAAGGGCATCCGAAGTAATTGGAAGAGCACGACACGGACAGTTGACCAATCCGCACGACAGGCGCTTGAATTCGCCCGGAAGCCCCGTTAATCGGGGCAGAGTGGAAGTGTGGCCGAGTGGTTTAAGGCTCTAGTCTTGAAAACTAGCGTGCGGGGAACCGTACCGTGGGTTCGAATCCCACCGCTTCCGCCACAATATTCACATCGGCAAAAGTGTCGCGCACGTCACAGTCGGGGCTGAGCAAGTCGGCACGCGCGATGAAAGCAGATTAGGAGGGGCGGACTCCACCCCTCCTGATTATCTTCAGAGCAAAGACAAGAGCTTGTGCGCGGCGTCTTCCGAGGATGCCGGATTCTGACCCGTCACCAGCTTGCCGTCGACAACGACGAAAGAGGCCCAATCGGCACCCTTTTCATACGCGCCGCCATTATTCTTCAACATGTCCTCTACCAAGAACGGGACCACGTCGGTCAGCCCCACGCCGTCCTCTTCGGTATTCGTGAAGCCCGTGACCTTCTTCCCTGCGACCAGCGGCGCGCCATTGGGGTTTTTGGGATGCTGGAAGACCGCAGGGGCGTGGCAGACCGCGCCGATCGGGCGATCATTTCGCGCGAAGGCTTCGATCAGACGCACGCTGTCTTGATCTTCTGCAAGATCCCAGAGCGGACCATGGCCGCCCGGAAAGAAAACGGCGTCATATTCATCCGCCTGAACGGTCGACAGAACCTTGGTCTGCGCCAGCTGGGCCTTGGCTTCGGCATCGGCCTTGAAGCGATCTGTCGCTTCGGTCTGCGCGTCATCTTCATCGCTTTTCGGGTCCAGAGGCGGCTGGCCACCCTTGGGCGACGCGAGCGTGATCTCGGCACCCGCATCCTTGAACACGTAATAGGGGGCTGCGAATTCTTCGAGCCAGAACCCGGTCTTCTTTCCGGTATCACCCAACCGGTCGTGTGACGTCAAAACCATTAGAATTTTCATCGCTCAAGTCCTTACTTGCAGTGTGTTGCGGGATTTGTCTTGTCGGCCACGTCCGGAATGCTCGTGCGATAACCGCCAAAAAAGCAGCGCCGGGTCCCTCATGGCCAGGCTCTTCCGTCAAGAACGTAACACCTGCGGCTTCGTTCCCTTCGAGTGGTGAGATAGGCTGCGATCGGACAAACACAAGCGCAGCCCCGACCCCAACCTGATGCATTGGGTGATCACAGGTAGGGTGATGAGGTGAGGAGGGGGGCATCAAGCATCAAAAAGCGAAAAGGCCCCCGAGGGAGCCTTTGCACATGATTTTTATGCTCTTGGCTTAGCTACAGCCGCTCGTGCCACCGCATGTGTTGCATTTCATGCAGGTGCCATTGCGCACCAATGTGTAGTTGCCGCATTCGCCGCAGGGATCGCCTTCATAGCCCTGCATTTTTGCCTTGGTGCGTGCGTCCATCCCCGAGGCCGCTCCCATGGCATAAGTGGAGGTCGATTCAGCCAAGCCCGCAGCGCGCCCATGTGGGACCAAGGTGTTCAAGACCGAAACGGGGTCAGTGCCGTTGGCACGCGCGGTGGCGCCCACTCCGCCTTGAAGCACCACCAGTTCTTGCGGCAGCCGCTTGCGCAAATAGCCTGTCGACGAAATTTGGCGCAAGACCTCCAGTCCGCGGCTTGCGGCGGCGTCATTGACCGGAGCCACATTTGGTTTGCCTTCGTCATCACCCCGACCCAGATCATCAAAAGATGCGCCAGTGGGTTTGACATGCGCAAGATCGGTCCGATCCAGATAAGAGATCGCCAGTTCCCTGAAGATATAGTCAAGGATCGAGGTCGCATTTTTGATGCTGTCGTTTCCTTGCACCATTCCCGCGGGTTCAAAACGCGTGAACGTGAAGGCCTCCACGAATTCTTCCAGCGGGACGCCGTATTGTAAACCGACCGAAACGGCGATGGCGAAATTGTTCATCATTGCCCGGAAGCCAGCGCCTTCCTTGTGCATATCAATGAAAATCTCGCCCAAGGAACCGTCTTGATACTCACCGGTGCGCAGATAAACCTTATGCCCGCCAACAATCGCTTTCTGCGTGTAGCCCTTGCGCCTTTCGGGCAGCTTTTCCCTGTGGCTGCGGACGATTTCCTTGACGACCACTTTTTCGACAATCTTCTCGGCGATCACCATCGCCTTTTCGTGCATCGAGCCCGACGTCAGGACCTCTTCGGCCTCCTCGTCATCTTCGATCAGCGCGCTCGCAAGGGGTTGCGACAGCTTCGATCCATCGCGGTAGAGCGCATTTGCCTTGATGCCCAGTGAGTGTGACAATTCATAGGCTGCCAACGTTTCCTCGATGGTTGCCGCGTTCGGCATATTGATCGTTTTCGAGATCGCCCCCGAAATAAACGATTGCGCGGCGGCCATCATGTAAATGTGGCTGTCGACGGAAAGGTAACGCTTGCCTTTTTTGCCGCAAGGATTGGCGCAATCAAAAACCGCGTAATGTTCCGGCTTCAGGAAAGGTGCACCCTCCAATGTCATCGTGCCGCATACATGGTCATTGCAGGCATCGATCTGCGCTTTCGTAAAACCAAGATGCCGCAGCAGGTCGAATGTGGGGTCCGCCAAGCGCTCCGCCGGAATACCCAGCGTGCCTTTGCAGAATTCCTCTCCCAAGGTCCACTGGTTGAAAACAAAGCGGATGTCGAAAGCCGAAGGCAACGCCGCCTCGATCTTCTCCAACTCACGGAGACCAAAACCGTGGCCCAGAAGCGAAGTGTGATTGATCGCAGGGGCCTGCGCTATAGAGCCATGCCCAACCGCATAAGCCACGATTTCGGCGATCTGGTGAGATGGATAGCCCAAGGCCTCCAGACCAGCGGGCACTGACTGGTTGATGATCTTGAAATAGCCGCCGCCTGCCAGTTTCTTGAACTTGACCAAGGCAAAATCCGGCTCGATGCCTGTGGTGTCACAATCCATCACCAGTCCGATGGTGCCAGTCGGCGCAATAACAGTGGTTTGCGCGTTGCGGAAACCATGGGCCTCGCCCAGCCTCAGGGCTTCGTCCCAAGATGATTTCGCCAGCGAAACAAGGCTTTGATCAGGACAGTTCACGTGATCCAGTGCCATGGGCGCAACATTGACGCCCTCATATCTGCCGCTGCCCTGAGCCGCCGCACGGTGGTTGCGGATCACGCGAAGCATGTGGGCACGATTGCGCGCGTAGCCCGGAAATGCGCCCAGTTCTGCCGCCATCTCTGCGCTGGTCGCATAGGCAACGCCCGTCATCAGAGCGGTCAGCGCACCACAAAGGGCGCGGCCTTCCTTGCTGTCGTAGCCAAGGCCCATGTTCATCAGCAGCCCGCCGATGTTGGCGTAGCCAAGGCCCAAGGTGCGGAAATCATACGAGCGTTGCGCGATTTCCTTGCTGGGAAACTGCGCCATCATGACCGAGATTTCCAAAGTGATGGTCCAAAGGCGGCTCGCGTGAATATAGGCCTCGGCGTCGAATGCGCCGTTCTTGAAGAACGTCAGCAGGTTCAGCGATGCAAGGTTACATGCTGTGTCATCCAGAAACATATATTCGGAGCACGGGTTCGATCCCCGGATCGGCCCATCTTCAGGGCAGGTGTGCCAAGCATTGACAGTATCGTGAAACTGGATTCCGGGGTCTGCACAGGCCCATGCCGCGTGGCCAACCTGATCCCACAAGGCGCGTGCCTTGATGGTCTTTGCCACTTTACCGTCGGTGCGCCGGATCAGAGCCCAGTCGGCATCCTCTTTCACCGCTTGCAAAAAAGCATCGGTCACACGCACAGAATTGTTCGAATTCTGGCCTGAAACGGTGATGTAGGCTTCGGAATCCCAGTCAACGTCATACGTCGGGAACTCGATGCTGTCGAAGCCCTGCTTTGCATATTGCAGGACCCGGTTGGTGTAAGTGTCGGGGATCATGGCTTTCTTGGCCGCTCTGATCGCCGCCTTCAACGCCGCATTCTTGGCGGGATCGACCGAATCCTCGGCCGAGCCATCCCATTGCCGGATGGCTGAGAAAATCTCGTTGAGTTTCAGCTCATGCGCCTTTGACCCGGCCACAAGACTGGCAACCTTCTGTTCTTCGATCACTTTCCAGTTCACGAAGGCTTCAATGTCGGGGTGGTCCATGTCGCAGATCACCATCTTGGCCGCGCGCCGCGTGGTGCCGCCCGATTTGATCGCGCCTGCCGCGCGGTCGCCAATCTTCAAAAAGCCCATCAGGCCCGAGGATTTGCCACCACCCGACAGTTTTTCACCTTCCCCACGCAAGGAGGAAAAGTTGGTTCCCGTGCCCGAGCCATATTTGAACAACCGCGCCTCGCGAACCCACAGATCCATGATGCCGCCGTCTCCCACCAGATCGTCAGCGACCGATTGGATGAAGCAGGCATGTGGTTGTGGATGCTCATAGGCGGATGTCGATTTGGTGAGGATGCCGGTGGCATGATCGACGTAAAAGTGGCCTTGCGATGGCCCATCGATCCCATAGGCCCAGTGCAGTCCGGTGTTGAACCACTGTGGGCTGTTCGGCGCGGCCATCTGCCGGGCCAGCATGAAGCGCATCTCGTCATAATAAGCGCGCGCATCGGACTCGGCGCTGAAATAGCCGCCTTTCCAACCCCAATAGGTCCATGCCCCTGCCAAGCGGTCAAACACCTGCTTGGCGCTGGTTTCGCCCGTACTGCGCTCATGCTCGGCCAAGTGCGCGAGGGCTGCTTCGTCCGCGACCGAGCGCCAGAGAAATTCAGGCACGCCCTTTTCCTTCACACGCTTCAGGCGTGCGGGGACCCCGGCTTTCCGGAAATACTTCTGCGCAAGAACGTCAGAGGCCACTTGGCTCCAACCTTCAGGGATTTCGACCGCGTCGTTGCGGAAAACAACTTTGCCATCCGGGTTTCGGATTTCCGAGATGGTCGTCGTGAAGCCCATTGCCCCATAGGCACCGGTCGCCTCGGTCGTGAACTTGCGCTCGATCTTCATCTGCCCTGTCCTCGCTGCATGGCCCCGGTTTTGACCCGGTCGCGGCCTGTTGATCCCAAAGCCCCGACGCTGGGTAAGAGCCAACAAGGGTCGAGCCCTGCCTGCAAGTGCAGGCAAGACGGCCTCGCCACACAGCGATGTCTTGCTCGATCGTCTTGTGCTCTCCCACGATCCACAACATTTTGTGTCCCGCCGGATTTGGTTGACAAACTGGAGTAAGCGCATTGGCTCGGCAACCACTTTTTGAGGCGCGCGCTTACAAATTTTTCTTGACCGCTGAACGCCAATTCCGCGCCTTCTGCGAGAGGAGTTCAGGTGGGTCCATCCCCGGCATGTGGATAAATTTGCGGATAAGTTTCGGGGTTGTCTGTGGATCACGGCACATGTGTTCCAGTTTTGCCCTACAAAACCGAAGACTTGGAACAAGGCGCTCAGAAGGCACATGAAACTGGCGAAGCCTGGGGATGACTCGGGTGTTGATGGCCCGGATGATTCCTGACGCGGAAACATGGCCTGCATGGGTGCGGGCAAAACGTGTCTTCTCTGCCATAGTCTGCGTCACGAACGAAGGGGCAGATGCCGCTCGGCAGGAGAGGTGCGAGAGACTCAGCAAAGCAGCGCTGTGGTTGTCTCGGACCCCGAAGCAAGCCGGGCCCGGGATGCGCGGCAGAATGCCGATCCACGCAAAAGGGTGGCAACCTGGGGCGGGCTGGGCTAAAGCGAAAAACAGACCTTCCCTGAAAAGCTCTCCCATGTCCGACATCATCTCTCGCTGCGAGGCCAAGGGCCTCCGAATGACCGACCAACGCCGCATTGTCGCCCGTGTGGTCGGGGAAGCCGAAGACCATCCGGATGTCGAAGAGCTTTACGCGCGTGCCGCGAAGATTGATCCGCGCATCTCGCTTGCCACCGTCTATCGGACGGTCAAGCTTTTTGAAGAAGCTGGCATTCTTGATAAGCTCGAGTTTGGCGATGGCCGTGCGCGCTATGAGGATGCCGAACGCGATCACCACGATCACCTTATCGATGTGAATTCCGGCGAGGTCATCGAATTCGTTGACCCGGAAATCGAAGCTCTGCAAGAGCGCATTGCTGCCCGGTTGGGGTTCCGTCTGATCGGTCATCGTTTGGAACTCCTTGGCGTGCCGATCTCACGTTCGAAAAAGCCGTGAGCAGCGCCGATAATCCGCGTGCTGCGGGGTTGATGGTGGCCAGCATGGCCGCTTTTGCCTTTGAGGACCTATTTCTCAAACGTGCCGCGGTGTCCTTGCCGCCTGGTCAAGTGGTTGCCATGATGGGCGCCGGTGGCGCCGTTGTGTTCTGGCTTTTTGCCGCCCGCTTGCGGCAGCCGATCCTCACGCGCCGCGCCCTGAGCGGCGCGGCGGCGGTGCGCACCCTTTCCGAAGCCGGGGCGACCATGCTGTATATCACGGCGCTCGCCCTGATCCCGCTGACCATGAACGCAGCACTTCTTCAGGCATCGCCGTTGGTGGTGACGATGGCTGCGGCCTTGTTTCTGGGCGAAAAGGTGGGATGGCGCCGATGGAGCGCCATCACTGTTGGTTTTCTCGGGGTCATGGTCATCCTGCGGCCCGGAACCGAAGGATTTCAGGCGGCAGGGTTGCTGACTGTCGCTTGTGTCTTCATCTTGACCGCGCGGGATCTGTCGACACGCGTGATGGATGCCAGCATTGGCACCTTTCAATTGACAACATGGGCCTATCTCGCGCTCGTGCCTGCCGGTGTCATTCTGATGGCAGTGCAGGGACAGACGCCTCAGGCGGTGGATCCGTCGCAGTGGGTTGATCTGACAGGGGCACTGATCACCGGGCTTCTGGGGTATTACGCGGTGACGGCGGCAATGCGCGTCGGAGACGTCTCGGTCGTCGCGCCGTTCCGCTATGCGCGACTGGTCTTTGCGATGATTCTTGCCGTGATTTTCTTGGGCGAAAGGCCCGATTTCTGGATGCTGATAGGGGCGACGCTGGTGATCGGCTCTGGCCTTTACACCTTTGCGCGGGAGGCAAGGGTGAAGCGCGCCCTTTCCATGAAGGCCGACCCAAGGTAAAGACGGGGCCGAGAGCATCATCCGCATAACGGAGCCCCCATGAGCACGATCATCGACATTCACGCCCGCGAAATCCTCGACAGCCGCGGTAACCCCACAGTTGAAGTGGACGTGACGCTGGAAAGCGGCGCCATGGGGCGCGCGGCCGTGCCGTCGGGGGCCTCGACCGGCGCCCATGAAGCCAACGAAAAGCGCGATGGCGACGCGGCGCGCTACAAAGGGAAGGGCGTTCTCGAGGCGGTTGCGGCGGTGAATGGCGAAATCGCCGAAGAATTGGTGGGTTATGATGCGACCGAACAGGTGGGCATTGATCGCACCATGATCGAGATGGACGGCACCCCCAACAAATCCCGCTTGGGTGCGAATGCCATTCTGGGCGTCTCTCTGGCTGTCGCAAAAGCGGCGGCCGAATTCACCGGCCAACCGCTGTTTCGCTATGTGGGCGGCACATCGGCGCGTGTGCTGCCCGTGCCGATGATGAACATCATCAACGGCGGCGAACATGCCGACAACCCGATCGACATTCAGGAATTCATGATCATGCCGGTGGGCGCGGACAACATCCGCGACGCGATCCGCATGGGCTCGGAAGTGTTCCACACCCTGAAGAAGGAACTTTCGCAAGCGGGCCACAACACCAATGTGGGCGATGAAGGCGGCTTTGCACCCAATCTCAATTCTGCCCGTGATGCGCTTGATTTCATTCTGAAATCCATCGAGAAGGCCGGATTTAAGCCGGGTGTCGACATGTTCCTTGCGCTGGATTGTGCCGCCACCGAATATTTCAAGGGCGGCAAGTATGAGATGAAGGGCGAGGGCAAATCGCTGACCATCGCCGAGAATGTCGATTTCCTTGCTTCCCTCGCCGCCGATTACCCGATCATCTCGATCGAGGACGGCTGTTCTGAAGACGACTGGGAAGGTTGGAAGCTTTTGACGGATACCATCGGCGACAAGATCCAGCTGGTGGGGGACGATCTGTTTGTGACCAACCCGCGCCGTCTGGCCGAAGGGATCAAGAAGGGCGTTGCAAACTCCATGCTTGTGAAGGTCAACCAGATCGGCACGCTGACCGAAACTCTGCAAGCCGTCGATATGGCGCACCGTGCCCGCTATACCAATGTGATGTCCCACCGCTCTGGCGAGACCGAAGATGCCACGATCGCGGATCTCGCGGTTGCCACCAATTGCGGGCAGATCAAGACGGGATCGCTGTCGCGCTCGGACCGGCTGGCCAAGTATAACCAGCTGATCCGGATCGAGGAAATTCTGGGCGAGACGGCGGAATATGCCGGGCGCTCAATCCTGAAGGCCTGAGGCTACTGACTTTCGCCGGAGGCAATCGTGACATCGGTCGGATGCCTCCGGCGGGAGTATTTGGAAAAGCTGCAAGTCATGAGGGCATGTGACCGAGGCAGATCGCATCATTGCTGAACTAAATCTGGCACCACACCCCGAGGGGGGGTGGTATCGCCAGACTTGGAGCGGGCCAGAAATCGGTGGCCGCGCCTGTGGAACCGCGATTTTGTTCTTGCTCAAGGCCGGCGAGCGCAGCCATTGGCATCATGTCGACGCCGATGAGATCTGGCTTTGGCATGCCGGAGCGCCTGTGGTGCTGTCGGTTGGGCAAAGCCGCGCGGTGGACCATATGCTGGGGCCCGAGGTTTTGGACGGTCAGATGCCGCAGGTGGTGGTTCCCAAGGGGCATTGGCAGGCGGCGCGATCGCGCGGAGCGTATAGTCTTGTCTCCTGCACCGTGAGTCCCGGTTTCGAATTCGCTGGCTTTGTGCTGGCCGCACCAGAGTTTGATCTGCCGCGCTGATTGTTCGGGTCACAAATTGGCATTGGTGGCCGCGCCGGCAAAGCGCTATGCGATCGGCATGACAGATGCATTGCCCCCCAAAAATGAAGACAGCCGGTCCGGCTTTTTGTTCGCGCTTGCCGCCTATCTCATGTGGGGCTTCCTGCCGCTTTACATGAAGGCTTTGGCGCATGTGTCGCCCTTTGAGGTGATCGCCCACCGTGTGCTGTGGTCTTTGCCGATCGGCTTTGGAGTCATCCTGATCCTGGGGCGGACGCAGGAGTTGCGCATTGCCTTGCGAACACCCCGCACCTTGATGATGGCGGCCGCAACCGCGGCGCTGATTTCGGTGAATTGGGGCACCTACGTCTGGGCCATCGGCGCCGGCCATGCGCTGGAGGCCGCACTAGGCTATTACATCAACCCGCTCTTCAGTGTGTTTCTGGGGCGGGTCATCTTGAAAGAGCACCTGTCGCCTGCGCAATGGGTGGCCCTCGCTCTGGCTGCCGCAGCAGTGGTGCTGTTGACGGTGGACGCAGGACAGGTGCCGGTGGTGGCGCTTGGCCTGACGGTGTCTTGGGGCATTTATGCTTATCTCAAGAAGTCGCTTCCCATCGGTCCGAACCAAGGCTTTACGCTCGAGGTGATGTTGCTCGCGCCCTTTGCGGCGGCCTATCTGATCTGGCTGCACGCACAAGGTGCACCGCATTTCGCACAGGGCGTCACCACTGATACGCTTTTGCTGATCGGCACAGGCGTGATCACGGCGGTGCCGCTGATGATCTATGCCAATGGCGCCAAGCGCTTGCGGCTTTCGACCATTGCGATGATGCAATATATCTCGCCCACGATCATCTTCGTGATCGCGGTTTTCATTTTCGATGAGCCGTTTGGGACAGTACGCCTGATTGCCTTCCCGATGATCTGGGCCGCGCTTGTGATCTACACGGTGGCAAGCTTTCGCGCCCGCGGTCGGGCGCGTCAGTCGTCCAGCGTGATCCAGACCGGCACGTGATCCGAAGGCTTTTCGCCCGCCCGCACGTCGCGATCGATGCCCGCGCCGCTCAGCCTGTCGGCGGCTTGTGGCGAAAGCAACAAATGGTCAATCCGGATGCCGTTGTTGCGCTCCCAGGCATTGGCCTGATAGTCCCAAAAACTGTAGTGCCCCGGCGCTTGCTCGCGCGCGCGGAAAGCGTCCAGAAGGCCAAGGTGCAGAAGCCTGCGAAACGCTTCGCGGGTTTGCGGCAGATAAAGGGCATCGGTCTCCCACGCTTGCGGTTTGGCGGCATCCTGCGCTTGCGGGATGACGTTGTAATCGCCTGCGCAAAGAAAGGCTTCCTCCTGAGCAAGCAGCGCGCGCACCCGCAGTTCCATGCGCGCCATCCAAGCAAGCTTGTAGTCATACTTCGGGCCGGGGGCGGGGTTTCCGTTGGGCAGGTACAGCCCACAGACCCGCACCGGGCGCGGCGCCATGACCGTGGCCTCGATCCAGCGGGCCTGTTCGTCCGAGTCATCGCCAGGCAGACCGCGGGTCACATCTTCCAGCGGCAGCCGCGACAGGAGTGCAACGCCGTTGAACCCTTTCTGACCGTGCGTCTCGACGCGATAGCCCATGTCTTCGAACAAATCGCGGGGGAAGCCCTCGTCAACCGACTTGATCTCTTGCAGGCAAACCACGTCAGGCTTCGCGGCCGACAGCCAGCGGGGCAGGGCCTCCAGCCGCGCTTTTATGCCGTTGATGTTGAATGTCGCGATCAGCATGGTCCCGCCCTTCCTCTTGCGTCTCCAGCTATCGATCAATGACCCGCAAGACGCAAGTCTTGAGAGGGGCAGCAAGACCAGCATTAACCTTTGGCTGAAATTCTGTGGATAACACAACTTTAGCTTGAAAAATTAACACCGAATCACGGCGGCAGGATTAGCGTGTATTCGTGCAGTTTATTGCAACCCAAGGGGGAAAAGATGAAGTCGAATATCGCAGTGCGCCTTGATCCGATGGAAGAGACCCGCCTCGCCGCCGACATGCTTGCCGGCGCTGACAGCGCGATGATGACGTCGGTTGCCGTGTCCATGATGACGTCGGTGGCATCAGCGGCCATGACCTCGGTTGCCCATCAGGACGCCTGCGAAGGGATGGCGGCCAAGTTGGCCGGGGCATTTACCGCGCAAATGACCAGCGTCGCAGAGATCTGAGCGGGTTTTCCGAACCGCACGATCAGATCTTCAAAGCGGCGCGCAAGAATTCTGCCAGTTCTTGCGCGCCCCTTCCCGAAAGAGGGCTTGGAATGAGCAACATCGTGTCGCTGCGTCACCCGGCCCGCGGATCTTGCGACGATGCCATTCCCGGGCTTGTTGACCTGTTTTCGCGCCGCAGGCGTGGCCGGCATGATCCGTTCTGGCTCAAGGAAAACGCCGAACTTCTGCAAATCCTCGCGGCGATTGGCGCCAGTGTGGACTTGGAGCCTTTGGAGGCGTTGGCAAAAGGCCTGCCCGAGGAACTTCGTTTTTTTCCGCAGTATTACCGCATGTATCTGTCGCTTGCGTTGGATTTGCGCGACTTGGGCATGGTGGATGTGCCGGTCTCAGAGATGGCCGCCTTTGTTCATGAACAGGACTTGCCGGCCATCGAGCTGTCTGACACGCATCGGGGCGAAGCACATTTGCTTTTGCAGCGTGGAGGGGGCGCGGCAGGGGACACTTCCCACGAAGTGCGTCTTCTCCACTTCGCGCGCCGTTCCTCGGCTTTCTGCCTGCCCAATCGGCGGGCGGCTTATGACTTGACGCATCTGGTGTTTCACGCGGCCAATTACGGGCGCAGGTCGCTTCCCTGTGATCCAGCGCGAAGGCTGAGCCTGATGCATGTCGGCATCGTCGCGTGGTTGGAGAGCAATTTGGATCTGCTCTCCGAGGTGACGCTCGCTTTGCGCTTTTCAGGCGAGTCGGTGCCTGCGTCCTGGGACGAGCGCGTGGCGCAAGCCGTTGATCAGGTTGCATTTCGCGAAGCGCATCCCGGCGATAGTTTTGATGACGACTACCATCAATTCCTGGTTCTGAATTGGGCCCACGGCGTGGCCGGACACACGCCATTTCAAACGCCCCTGCCTGCACGGGCGCGAATTGTGCGTTATGGCCCGAAGCGCAACACCGCGTTGCATGAATTGTCTTTGGCCTTGCTGGACATGGGACAGGCGCGCCGGCCTGAGTGGCGGGCGATGCGATGGCGGCTTTGGCCCAAGCTGTCTGAACCGACACGGCACTGCCTCGAATGTGTGGAGGTCCTTCCCGAATTTGATGGCTTCTTTGCAGGTTTCTCCCGCGCGGCCCCGTTTGTTGGGGGGCGGATATGAAAACCGCAGAACAAAGATCTGGGGTGACAGGCGTGGTTTTGCTGATCGGCTCGACCGTCGCAGCAACACTGGCAGATGGCACGATGAAAGACCTCTCGGCGCGGCTGGACGCACCGCAGGTGTTTTTTCTGTCGGGTGTGCTGATGGCTGGCTGGAGCATTCTGGTGGCCCGCGCAGGTCGCCAGACGGGGCGTTTCTCCGGCAGTTGCCTGAGGACGTCTCTGCCGGGCCTGTTGTTCTGCCGGTCCTTGGCCACGGTGGCGGCGTCCTTGGGCTTCTTTTACGCCATTGCATTGATCCCCTTGGCCGATGTTTTTGTCTTTATCGGCTTGATGCCACTGATGTCGGCGGTGGTCTCGCGTCTGTTGCTGCATGAGCGCTTGGATCGCATGGCCTGGGCGGGGCTGGGGGTCGGGCTTGCAGGCGTCTTGATGCTGTTCCCGGCGGGCATTGCTGGCGTTCAGCCGGGGCATTTTGCGGGCCTTCTCGGGGCCTTTGCCGGGACGGTGTCGCTGGTCTTGGCGCGGCTCATGGCCCGACGCGAAAGCAATAGCCTTGTGCAGGTCTTTTATCCCAACCTTGCCTTGTCGGCAGCCGCGTTGCTTTTGTTGCCTGCCCTTTGGCAGCCCATGGCACCGATTGATGTCGTGCGCATCGTGATTTATTCGGGCCTGTTGTTCGTGGCGCGCTGGACCATGGTCTTGGTCATGGAGCGTCTGCGCGCATCGGTGGCGCTGCCGTTGATGAACATGCAGTTTGTCTGGATGGTGGCTGTCGGTTTCCTCTTTTTCGGCGAGGTTCCGGCCATCACCACCATCGTTGGTGCCGGGTTGGTGATGGGGGCAGGGGGGATTGCGCTGTTGGATCAGGTGCGGATGGATCGCATCTCACGCTTGGCCCACTTGCAAGGCAAATCCAGCGATGCCATTGCCGCAGAATAAGGGAAAGCCGCCCCTCGGGGCGGCCTTTTCCCACTGGTTTCGTTACATTGAAAACGAAACTCCGCAGCCACAACTGCTGCTGGCATTGGGGTTTTCAATCACGAAACGCGCTCCGATGAGCTCTTCCGTGAAGTCGATCACGGCGTTTTGCAAGAAAGGCAATGACACGGAGTCCACAAGCACCCGTTGCCCATCCTTTTCCAGCACCAGATCGTCGTCGGCGGGATCGTCGAGCTTGATCTCATATTGAAAGCCCGAGCATCCGCCACCTTCAACGGCGACACGCAAAGACTTCTGTTCTCCCGTCAACTCGGCGATTTCAGCCAATCGGGCGAAGGCGCGGTCGGTCACGCGCGGAGGGAGCGTCAGGTCCATGATTTTTCACATATCCTTGGGGTTCACAGTGCAATATAAGGGCAGAACAAGATATCAACAAGAACGGGCAGTTCCATGCTTGCGCCTTTTGCTTGCCTTCCCGATGCCTCTCGCGGCCGCCTGCACCAAGAGCGGATGTCCTCATTCCGCTCACCCTATCAGCGGGACCGGGACAGGATCATCCATTCGTCAGCCTTTCGGCGACTGAAGCACAAGACCCAGGTTTTTGTCGAGCATGAGGGCGACTACTACCGGACCCGTCTGACGCATTCGATTGAAGTTGCGCAAGTTGCCCGCACCATCTCGGGTGTGCTGGGGCTGAACACGGATCTGGCCGAATGCATTGCCTTGGCACATGATCTGGGGCACACGCCTTTTGGTCACACTGGCGAGGACGCCCTGTCAGAGTTGATGGCGCCCTATGGTGGCTTTGATCACAACGCGCAGGCCTTGCGGATCGTGACGAGGCTGGAACGGCACTACGCCGATTTCGATGGGCTGAACCTGACGTGGGAGTCGCTTGAAGGCATTGCCAAGCACAATGGCCCCGTGATTGGCCCCAATGCAGATGCCAAACATGCGGGCCCGCTGCCCTACGCCTTGGCAGAGGTAAATGGTCAATGGGATCTGGCCTTGCACACCCATGCCAGTGCCGAAGCGCAGGTGGCCGCCATTTCCGACGATGTCGCCTATTCCCATCACGATTTGCACGATGGTTTGCGCTCTGGCTTGTTCGATGAAGCCGATTTGATGGAATTGCCCGTGACTGGCCCCGCTTTCGCCGAGGTTGATGCGCTTTACCCCGGTCTCGACCCAATGCGCCGCCGGCACGAGGCGCTGCGCCGGGTGTTCGGGCGGATGGTCGAAGATGTCATCGCCGTTGCCCAAGGGCGGCTCGAGGCCGCTCAGCCGCAGTCGGTGGATGATGTCCGCATGCTCGGCACAACGGTGATCCGGTTTTCGAAGCCGCTCTATCAGGAGCTTAAGGCCATCCGCAGCTTTCTGTTCCACCGGATGTATCGGGCGCCCTCGGTGATGGCGGTGCGCTCCAAGGTGACGCAAGTGGTGCGCGATCTGTTCACAGCCTTCATGTCAGATCCAAGCTTGTTGCCCGAAGAGTGGGAACACGCGGTTCAAGCCTGCACCGATCAGACCGAATTGGCACGCACCGTGGCAGATTATGTTGCAGGGATGACCGACAGATTTGCGATCCAGGAACACGCACGCCTCTGTGGCGGCGCTTTGATCGAGGTTCACAGCGGCCCCAATTTCCCCACCTGAGCCCGCAGCGATCAGCTGCGGCTGGCAGCCAATCCCCAGATCGCCGCCAAGCCGAGGGAGATCACCATGTTCCACCCTGCCATGGACAGGCCAAACAGGGACCATGCCACCGCATCGCAGCGCACGGGTGCTGCGACGGCGGCGTTGGGATTCAGGAGATCATCCACGCTGATGCCCGAAATGGACCCACCGGAGCAGGACTGCAACCCTTCCCACCAGCCGTATTCCACACCCATGTGAAACCCGCCGACTCCGGCGGTGGTCAAGGCAGCGAGCGCCCCGAGAATCATCAGCCAACGGCTCGGCATCAGCAGTGCGAGGCCCATGATCACCACAGCAGCGGCATGTGGCCAGCGCTGCCAAATGCACAGCGCACAGGGCGCCAAGCCGCCGAGGTGCTCAAAGGCAAAAGCGCCAGCCAGGAGGGCTGCAGAGCCCAGTCCGGCGATGGCGGCATAGGCCCGCGATGGCAGGTTGGTCAGCATCAAAGCACCTTCAAGACAGCAAAGCCACCGATAAGCAGCAGAACAAACAGGGTGAACATGAGGCCCAAACGCCGTTCGATGAAATCACGAATGGGTGCGCCGAACTTCCAAAGCAATGCGGCCACCACAAAAAAGCGCAGGCCCCGGGCGAATACAGAGGCAATGGTGAACACCATCAGATCAAGTCCGGTCGTGCCCGACAGGATCGTCACCACCTTGTAAGGGAAAGGCGTGACACCCGCGATCAAGACAGACCATGCACCCCATTCATTGTAGCGTTCGCTGAACACTTCAAAATTGCCCGTCTTGCCGTAAAACTCCAACACCGGCAGACCGACCGATTCATAGAGAACGGCGCCGATCCAATAGCCAAACATGCCCCCCAGCACGGATGACACGGTGGCGATCGTCGCAATCAGAAAGGCTTTGCGTGGCGCGGCAAGGATCATCGGGATCATCAGGATGTCGGGCGGGATCGGAAAGACCGAACTTTCGAGAAACGCGACAAATGCCAAAGCCCAAAGGGCCTTTGGGTGCTCAGCCAGACGAATGGTCCAGTCGTATAAGCCACGGATCATGTCGTCTCCCTTTGCTGGTGCTGCGCTTGCATCATGCCAAAAGGGCAACGTCAAGGATGCTTTCC
Source organism: Pseudorhodobacter sp. MZDSW-24AT (assembly GCF_002794355.1). Taxonomy (GTDB): domain Bacteria; phylum Pseudomonadota; class Alphaproteobacteria; order Rhodobacterales; family Rhodobacteraceae; genus Pseudotabrizicola. Next base: position 303,735 of record NZ_PGOI01000003.1, read on the forward strand.
GGCATCTGCAAAGCAGGTTACCCTGAAGCTCTGAAATCAGGCATTAAGGGGCAGCTATGGATTGGCGTGGACGTCGGGGCAGCCGAAATATCGAGGACCGCCGGAGCAGCAGTGGCGCGCGCGTGGGCGGTATTGGTGGGGTGGGCATGATCGCCGTTCTGCTCATCGGCTATTTCCTCGGTGTGGATGTGACCCCGCTTCTGCAAGAGCAAGGACCCTCCACGCGGCCCCAGACTGAACTCACCGCAGCCGATCGGGAGGCCGGAGAATTTGTTTCCGTAACCCTTGCCGACACGGAAGAGGTCTGGGCACAGCTTTTCCGCAGCCAGTTGGCGCGCGAATATCGTCCGGCGACCCTCGTGCTTTTCAAGGATGCGACGCAAAGCCCCTGTGGTGGCGCCTCTGGTGCGACCGGGCCCTTCTACTGCCCTGCGGATCGCAAGGCCTATCTGGACACGGCCTTCTTTAGCGTTCTCGAAAGCCGCCTTGGCGCAGAAGGAGATTTTGCGGCGGCCTATGTGATCGCCCATGAAATCGCGCATCATGTGCAAAACGAATTGGGTATCCTTGGGCAGGCCAATCAGCTGCGCGCGCAATCAAGCCGGGCAGACAGCAATGCGATCTCTGTCCGTATCGAGTTGCAGGCGGATTGTCTCTCGGGCGTTTGGGCCCGCACCGCGGCGCAAAAGTTCGGCACCATCGACCGCGCTGATTTCCAAGAGGCTGTCAATGCGGCGCGCCAGATCGGCGACGACACCTTGCAACGTGCGGCGGGTCAGCGCCCGATGCCCCACACATTTACCCATGGCACGTCCGATCAACGCGCGCGTTGGTTCATGGCCGGCCTGCAGTCTGGGCAGATCGCCGCCTGCGATACCTTTTCAACCAACGACTTGTAATGCGCAGACCCTGTTGACGCCGCGCGTTTGGGCAGGTAAAGCATGCCTCAAGTTGCCCGAGTGGTGGAATTGGTAGACGCAGCGGATTCAAAATCCGCCGCCGCAAGGCTTGTCGGTTCGAGTCCGACCTCGGGCACCATCCTCTCCGAAATGAAGTCACCGTCACCTGTGATTCGCAGGACGTCTCAGTTGCGTTGGTCCTGCAAGAAACCAAACATGATCGAAAGCGGCGATTGATGCCAGACTGGCAACTGATGGCCTTCCATCCGACCGAAAATCTCTGAACGCGATAGGGCGGTGTCGCAGAGCAAAGGGGCGTGCCTGATTGTTTCTGCGGCCATCCCACTGCGTGGCGCACTTTACCCCACCAAACCCGCGAAACCGAAGAAAACCGAGGCACTTGGACCCGGCGACAGGTTTCAGGGTTTCTTAAAGAGAAACAGGCTTCGGCGCCTTTTGCACGCTATGCGTGTGTCTCTGCAATTTTTGCGTGTTTTTGGGTGCTTGCGGTCAGTGGGGGATGTCTGCGCCGACCCGATCCGCTGCCTTTTTTGCTTCCCGTAAGTCTTAATGAACGGTAATCATGAAGCGTCTCGCTGGGGGAGACAATTGGTCGTGGGGGCGGCCGTCGACTGACATTGTGCTGCCAAGCACCTTAAAACAAACGCTGTCTTCCGATCTGGTCAATCGCCTGATCGGGTACGATATGCGCATGGTCTGACAGGCGTAGCCCACGCTGACCGGTTTTTTGCTGTCTGAGACGGTGGTTTTCGTGGTGGAGGGTCTCGGGCGGTTTGCCACAGATCTTACACCGATGTTTCGACCGGGACTCCGGTCGAAGGACACTTCTCGACGGGCGTATCTCTGCCCAGTTGCTTTAAGGATCTGGGCGATGCCGGTGATCGCGTACTACAACCTCAACGACCCTTCGACGACTGCTGTCGACAGTGCCGTCGGTGACGGCGCCCAGAACGGAGCCTATTTCAACGGTGCCGCGTCGGACGGCGCGCGCGCGCGCTTTGACGGCATCGATGACATCGTGAAAATCGATAATGCTTCCGTGTTTCAACTCGCCCAAGGGACGCTGGAAATCCAGTTCAGTCTGGAAGAGGGCACCACCCTAACAGAGCCGCGCACCATCCTGTCGCGCGACAGCGCGGGGGTGACGGAAGGTGGCTTTCGCATCGAGACACTTCCCAACGGAGCCATTCGGATCAGCCATGAATCCCTCAATGGCACCACCCTCTACGAAACCGAACCGGGTTTTCAGAACGCTGGGGATGACATTCTTGTCTCCTATTCATGGGACGCTTCAGGCCCCGGCGGTTTTGTCCAGATTTCCAACCTGACCACCGGAGACGCGTTCCGCGACGTCGTTCCGGGCGGGCTGACGATGGACATGGGCGCGATCAACCAGAATTGGCTGATCGGTGCGGGCCAAGACACCTCCACACCCGGCACCTTGCAACATATCGATGCGCACTATCGCGGCGCTGTCGAATTCTTCTCGATCTCTGACACAGTGGACAACGCGCCCGTGTCCTCTGAACGTGACGGCATCGTAGAGGGCACAACAGGTGGGGACCTCATCGACAGCGCCTATTCTGGCGATCCGGACGGCGATTTCATCGACAACAACGATGCCATTCTCCTTGGCCAAGGGCCGCAAGATGACATCGTCTACGCCTACGCTGGTGATGACACGGTGTTGGCGGGCGACGGCAATGACAAGGTTTTCGGTGGCGCAGGAAATGACTCCCTCTCCGGCGGGGCGGGCGATGACACGCTGAATGGCGACAGCGGCCAAGATGTCCTCTTTGGCGGTCAAGGCGATGACGTCCTTGGCGGTGGAACGGGGCAGGACACTCTGTTTGGCGGTTCAGGCAATGACTCGCTTGTGGGTGGCGGTGACAATGACGTGCTCGATGGCGGGACAGGCGATGATACCCTCGACGGTGGGGAAGGCGACGATGTCCTGATCGGCGGAGGTGGAAACACCTTGGGCGACGGCGGGCAAGGCAATGATTTCATTGACACCCGAACAGGCTCTTCCTCGCCTGACCGCGCCTTTCCCGGGCTTTACCCCGCCGATGGCGATCCGGTCGACAATCGCGATACCCTCTATGGTGGCGCAGGCAATGACACCATTTTTTCCGGCGATGACCGTGATGTCATTGCGGCCGGCGCGGGCAATGATCTTGTCGACGCGGGCGATGACGACGACAGCGTTCAAGGCAATGATGGCGATGACACTCTGATCGGCGGCGAAGGCAATGATACGCTGACCGGTGATCTCGGCAACGACCTGATTTATGGTGGCACACCGGATGATGCGAGCGATCCGACGCAGCTTGCCGATGACGTCGACCCTGATCCTGACAACAACCGCGACGCGCTCTTTGGCGGTTTGGGTCATGACACCATTTATGGCGGGGATGACAACGATACGATTTATGGCGGTCAAGGTGATGACGTTCTCTTCGGGGGTATTGACAACGACCTGATCTATGGCGGTGCTGGCAATGACAGCATCGATGGCGGCGGCGAGGCCGGCACCCTGTTCGGTGGTGCGGATCGTGATAGCTTCGTCAATGTCGGACCCGGCGCCTTCGTGGACGGCGGTGAAGACGGCGATGACTTTGACACCCTTGATCTGCGCGGCTTGGGTCCTTTGACCGTGAGCTATGACGCAGACAACGCCGAGAACGGCACGGTCACCTTTTTCGGTGAAGACGGTGCCAGCACCGGCACCTTGCGTTTTGTGAATATAGAAAACGTGATTGCGCCCACGGACGGCGCGCCCGTTGCCAATCCTGATGCGGTCACCACACCTCAGTTCACTGACATCACCATTGAGGTTCTGGCAAACGATACCGACCCAACCGGGCAACCGCTGACTGTGATCTCAGCAAGTGCCGAACGAGGCGATGTCACGCTGAATCCCGACGGCACCATCACCTATTCCGCGCCGCGCGATGACAACGGCCCGACGGACACCATCACTTACACGATCCGCGATCCCGACGGGAACACGGCCACATCGACGGTGTCGGTGACAATCACCAATGTGAATGATGCGCCATCGGCCGAGAACGATTTCGCGTCCACGCCTGCGGCCACGCCGGTGGTGATCAACGTCTTGGCGAATGACAGTGATCCGGACGGTGACGTGCTCAGCTTCCTTGGGACGCCAAACTCACCCGATGGCGCGGTGGATGTGAACCCGGATGGAACCTTGACCTTCACCCCGAACCCCGGCTTCACCGGTGCTGCGGTCATCAGCTATACTGTGACCGACGGCAACGGTGGCACCGACGATGCGCTGGTCGTGGTACAGGTGGGCGGAGGAGATGGGCGCGATGGCGTGGTGCGCGGCACCCCGGGCGATGATCTCATTGACGGTGCCTATGCAGATCCGTTCGACGCTGATGTTGTCGACGGGAATGATGCCATCATTCCGGGCGATGGCCCCAATGACGACCGGATTGTGGCAGGCGCAGGCAATGACACGATCCTTGCCGGGGAAGGCAATGATACCATCTTCGGCGGCGACGGTAACGATCAGGTCCACAGCGGCAGGGGCGACGACGTTGTCTATGGCGACGATGCGGATGACACGATCTTCGGCGGCGGTGGCCGTGATGTGATTTATGGCGGTGAGGGCGATGATTTCATCGACACCCGCACTGGCCGCCCGGCGCCCGACGTCGATTATCCGGGTCTTTACCCGGCGGACAGCGATCCGGAAAATAACCGTGATACGATCTACGGCGGCAACGGCAACGACACCATCTTTTCCGGGGACGACGCCGACCGTGTTTTCGGCCGGGATGGCAATGATTATCTCGATGGCGGTGTGGATGACGACTCGCTTTATGGCGGGGCGGGCGACGACACCATCATCGGCTCGGAAGGCAATGACAGCATCGACGGCGGTCGGGGGAATGACCTGATCTTCGGGGGGCTCGACCTGTCCTTCCCTGACGTGATCAACATTCCTAACGATGCGGGCGACCTCCGTCCGGCCAACAACGCCGATCTCATCACCGGCGGGTTTGGCAATGACACCATTTACGGCATGGATGATGACGACAGCATTTTCGGAGACGAAGGCAATGACCTGATCTACGGCGGTGTCGACAATGACCTGATTTTCGGTGGCGACGGCGCAGACACGCTCTATGGCGATCACGGCGATGATACCCTTTATGGGGGCGCTGATGATGACGTGATGTTCGGCGGGATCGGTAACGATCTGCTGGAAGGGGGGCTGGGCGACGATCTCCTCGATGGCGGTGACGGAGACGACGTCCTCCAAGGCAGCGATGGCAATGACACTCTGCGCGGCGGTGCCGGGAATGACACGCTGGAAGGCGGGTTTGAAGATGACCTGCTTGATGGCGGGGCCGGCGATGATCTGCTGGTTGGTGACGCCGGCGCGGACACGCTGATCGGCGGAGATGGCGCTGACACGCTGTTCGGTGGGTTGAGCGATGACCTGATCCATTTGGGCGATCCCGCAACCGGCGCACCTGACGCCTTCGCGGATCAGGCCTTCGGTGGGGCAGACCGCGACACCTTCACGGGGGTCGGGGCAAATGACACTGTCTTCGGCGGATCAGAGGGGGACGATTTTGATACGCTCGATTTGCGCGGCACTGGCCTGCGCAATGTGGTGCGCACCAATGTCGACAGCGACGGCAACGGATTTGACGGGTTTGTCGAATACCTCGATGCCGAAGGCAATGTCACGGGTCGCTCGGAATTCTACAACATCGAGAACATTGTCTGCTTCACTCCGGGAACGCTGATTGCCACACCGCGCGGCGAGGTCGCGGTCGAGCATCTTCGTATGGGCGACAAGGTGATCACCCGCGACAATGGCATTCAGGAAATCCGCTGGATGGGTCGCAAAGAGATGAGCTGGCGCGACTTTGCCGCCAATCCGCATTTGCGCCCGATCATCGTCAAGGCGGGCAGCCTTGGAAATGGTCTGCCCGAACGCGACATGATGCTCTCGCCCAACCACCGTCTTCTGGTGGCCAATGACCGCACCGCGCTGTATTTTGACGAGCATGAGGTTTTGGTTGCCGCCAAACATCTGATCGGCGGCGCGGGCGTGCATCAAGTGGAATCCGTTGGCACGACCTACCATCATTTCATGTTCGACCAACATGAAGTGGTCTTGTCCAACGGCGCGTGGACGGAAAGCTTCCAGCCGGGCGATTACACGCTCAAAGGGCTTGGAAACGCACAGCGTAACGAGTTGTTTGAGTTGTTTCCTGAACTGAAGGCGCCGGCAGGCGTCGACGCCTATCAGGCGGCGCGCAAGACCCTTAAGAAACACGAGGCGCGTCTTTTGGTGCGGTAAATGGTGATGCAGTACGGATCAGGTGGCGAAAGCCACTTGGTTCGAAGGCGGGGGCTCCGAAAGGAGCCCCCTTTTTTGCAGTCAGTTGGCAGGTCGCACAGTGGCAGCACAGCCCAGAGACACAGTGTTGACACACTCCGCCAAAGTGCCGCCCCGTTCCCCAATTATTCACAATTTAACTAAAAGTTTCTGGAACGGGTCATATGGGAACGTTTACCGGCAACAATCAGGACAACATCATCACTGGCTCGGACGACTCCGGCGATTACATCGAGGCGCGTGGCGGAAATGATGTGGTCAATGCCAATGCAGGCAATGACACTGTTTATGGGGGAACCGGCACCGACAGCCTGAATGGGCAGGACGGCAATGACAGCCTGTTTGGTGACACTGGGGCAGACCGGCTTTTGGGCGGCAATGGCAATGACACGCTGTTTGGCGGGGCTGATTCAGACTTTCTCGATGGCGGGGATGGCAACGACCAATTGTTCGGCGGGGGTGGCGGTGACCGGCTGCTGGGGGGGATCGGCGACGACACCGTCTCAGGCGGTGCAGGCAATGACACTTTGAACGGCGGCGGCGGCACCGATACGCTCACCTACGCGACGGAAACCGCCCCGGTGAATACGAACCTGAATACCGGCACGGCTTCGGGAGCGTCTTCGGGCAATGACAGCCTAAGTTCGATTGAGAACGTTGTCGGAACCAGCTTCGCCGACACCATCACCGGCAATAATGACGCAAATCAGATCGACGCAGGCGGTGGAAGCGATTTCGTCGATTCCGGCGCCGGGAACGACACCGTCTACGGTGATGCAGGCAATGACACGCTCATCGGCGGACGCGACGACGGGGTTGTCTACGGCTCCGGCATCTCATCGCAGACGTACAATCTTTTGTATTTCGGGACGTTTCCAGACATCGATCCCAATGAAAGCAACGGCAGTTCCGAAACAGCAGACAGTCTGCGCCTGACGTTTGGCAGCGCAACGGCCCCGTTGTCGAGCAACATTGTCCGTGCCACGGCGGTGGATCTGAACGGTGATGGCGTTCTGTCCGACAATGATAATTCATCGGCCACCACCGAATACTTCCTGATCGACGGTGTGCCCGCCTACTTAGACTCGACGCAAGTCTACGATGCGACGGTCACCTTCGCCGATGGGGCGAGCGGCCAGTTGAGCGCAGTCGTCATACAGCTGACCGATGGTCGTGTTTTTCTCGCGCCAGAGTATGAGATCAATGCAGACTCGGCCTTGTTGGCAAGCGGCCCGATCACCTCGATCACCCTCACGCGGCTCGTGACACCCGACACCAATCTTTACGCAAACCGTGTGGACACGCCTTACTTTGGCACAGCGGATGCTGACTTGCTCTACGGGGGCGACGGGGCCGACTACATCGCAGGCGGGAGCGGCCATGACACGCTGCACGGAGACGAGGGGGATGACGCGCTGGACGGCGGCACAGGCGACGACCAGCTCTTCGGCGGCAACGGGAATGACAGGCTCACCGGAGGTGATGGCGACGATCTGCTGGAGGCGGCTGCGGGCGATGACGTCAGCTTTGGTGGCAGTGGCAATGACACGATCTTCTTTGGGTCAGGTCAGGACACGGTTTACGGCGGCGCCGGGGATGACCGGATTGACGACATCACTGGCAGCCAGCTCACCGGAGCAAATGTCATCGACGGCGGTGACGGCAACGATACCATCTGGTCCGGTGGCGGCGACGACACGCTTTATGGTGGGGCTGGCGACGATGTCCTTTGGGGCGAAGGTGAGGCCGACCTGCTTTTTGGCGGCACCGGCACCGACACCGTTTACGGCGGTGACGGCAGCGATACGTTGCACGGCGACGAAGACGGCGATGTGCTTTACGGCGGCGGCGGGCGCGATCTGTTTTTCGGAGGCCCCGGCGACACCATCTTTGGTGGGGACGACGGCGACAATTTCGACACGCTGGATCTGCAGGCGTGGGGAAAAGAGTCCACCAACATCCGGTTCGCGTCGCGTGACAAGTCGCGTGGAGAGGTGGAGTTCCTCGATTCAAGCGGGCAGGTCATCGGCACGCTTGCTTTCTCGGGGATCGAGACCGTCGTACCCTGCTTTACCCCGGGCACCTTGCTGACCACATCGAAAGGGCTGCGGCCCGTTGACCGGTTGCAGCCGGGCGATCAGGTTCTGACGCGGGACGATGGATTTCAAGAGATTTGCTGGGTGGGCCGCCGCGATCTTGGATGGGCCGATCTGGTCGTGGCCCCGGCCTTGCGGCCTGTGTGCATCGCGCGCGGCGCGCTTGGTGACGGGCTGCCGCGGCAGGATATGCTGGTCTCGCCGCAGCACCGTATGTTGGTCGAGGCGGCGCGCGCCGAGTTGCTCTTTGGAGAGAGGGAGGTGCTGGTGGCGGCGCTGCATCTGGTGGGGCAGCCGGGGATCACACAGGGGATCCCGCGTGGGGTCAGCTATATTCACCTGATGTGCAGCCAGCACGAGATCGTGCAGGCCGAGGGCTGCTGGACCGAGAGCTTTCAGCCCGGCGCAGGCATGCTGGGCGGGATGGCGCGTGCCCAGCGGGAGGAGGTGCTCGCGCTGTTTCCCGAGCTTTGCGACGACGGTGCCGCCGCCTATCCGGCCGCGCGGGCCAGTCTGCGCGCGCATGAGGCGCGGCTGCTACGCTCGGCCTGACCGCCAGCTGTCCCAGGCTTCGGGGGTGTCGAGGTCCGTGGTGGCGTGCCGGTCGGGCAGGGCGATCAGGCGGACGCGTGCGGCGTGGCGCTGGAGGATCTGACGCGCCCCCGCATCGCCGGAAAGGGCCATCAGTTCGGGGCGCGTCCAGGCGGGAAAGAGGACAGGATGGCCGGGGGTGCCGCTGGCGTCGGTGGCGCGCAGGATCAGCCGGGGGGTGGCGGCATGGGCCTCGGCCATGCGGCGCAGGTCTGCTGTCGTGATCTCGGGAAGGTCGGCCAGCAGCAGGAGCAGCGCGGCCTCGGCGGGAAGGCCAGCGAGGCCGCCGCGCAGGGAATGGGCCATGCCTTGGGCGGCGTCGGCGATGGTCTGGCAGCGGAGCGGGAGGCCTTGCAGGGCGGCAGCCCGGGCGGGGTGGGCGGGGGAGAGGGTAACGGTCACCGGCAGCCCGGTCTCGACCGCCCGGGCGGCGATCTGGCGCAGCAGGGGCTGGCCATCGACAGGTTCGGTGAGCTTGTCGGCCCCGCGCATCCGGCGGGCGCTGCCGGCGGCGAGGATCAGGATTTGCAGCGGCGGGGCCTTGGGCATCTGTGTGTCGTCCCCTGTGTTACACATCATGGTTTAGTTTTAAATCAATGGGTTGACCGTGTGGGATTCATCTTTCGTTAAGAAGTGCCGCGGCTTTCCATCGTGCAGTCTGGCCGGGTGGGGCGGGCGCCGCAAGGGAAGATTGGGTCACAGGGGGGGCTGTGACGCGGGCGTGATGATTGGCGAGGCGCCGGGGGCGCGTGTGGGCGGGGGTGGGGAGGGGTGGGTGAACCCGGGGCTTTGCCCCGGAACCACCCACCCTACGGCGGGGGGCGTCGGGTCAGGCGCGCATGCGGCCGCCATCGTCCCAGAGGGGGGCAAGGTGGACGCGGGCGGGGCGGCGTTCGCCGAGGATTTCGATTTCCACCTCGGCCCCGTCGCGGATCTGGTCTGCGGGCAGGAAGCCCA
>NZ_PGOI01000004.1 GCF_002794355.1 Pseudorhodobacter sp. MZDSW-24AT
GTGATGCCGGGCGACAACCTGAAGTTCAACGTTGAACTGATCGCCCCGATCGCGATGGAAGAAAAACTGCGCTTCGCCATCCGCGAAGGCGGCCGCACCGTCGGCGCAGGCGTGGTGTCGAAAATCATCGCCTGAGGCAACCGCTTTGGAGAGATTTGGGGCGCGCGGGGAACCGTGCGCCCCTTTTTCATAGGCCCGCGCGCTTGCGGCACTTGGCGGGCTTTGTTAGGCTTCAGCCCTGCCGGAGGAGATCGACATGGACCAGACCGCCTGACCCGTTCTTGCAACGTCTCAGATCGAAAGGCCCGTCCATGCCATTCCTTGACCCGACCGCCACACATCCGCTTGTGTTTCCCGATGGGCGCACACATCCCGATATGGTGCATCTGAACCGCGTGATCGATCACCCGAACATGCAGATCGGCGATCACAGCTACGCCAATGATTTCGCGCCGCCGCAGGATTGGGCCGCGCATCTGGCCCCCTATCTTTACCCCGGCGCGCCCGAGCGGCTGGTGATCGGGCGATTCTGCCAGATCGCGCATGGGGTGCGTTTCATCACGGCCTCGGCCAATCACGCGATGACGGGGTTTACCACCTATCCCTTTGGCGTTTTTGACCCGGAGACGCTGGAAGCCTATCGCGGCAGCTTTGCGGATCTGCCGGATACCATCATCGGCCATGATGTCTGGATCGGGCATGGCGCGCTTATTCTGCCGGGCGTGACCCTTGGCAATGGGGTGATTGTCGGGGCGGGGGCCGTGGTGGCCCGCGACGTGCCCGATTATGCGATCGTGGCGGGAAATCCAGCGCGGGTTCTGCGTCTGCGCTTTGCCCCCGAGGTGATTGTGCGGCTGCTTGCACTGGCGTGGTGGGATCAGCCCTTGGCGCGCCTTCGTGGGGCCTTGCCTGCGCTTGTCGGCGACGACATCGACGTGCTGGAAACCGCGTTTGCCCCTTGACGCGCGCGCGCCGCTGCCGTAACCCACCGCGTAAGGATAGGGGTATAGCTCAGTTGGTAGAGCGACGGTCTCCAAAACCGTAGGTCGCGGGTTCAAGCCCTGCTGCCCCTGCCATTTCCCACAGATGTGAATCAAGTCGACCTGTCTCTGGGTCAGTCTGGGTGATTCGCTTGAAATGCACATATCCCCGATTGTGGCACAATTTTACGGCACTCTTTGGGGTTGAAATCTCTGCATGTGACGGAACGTCAAATCGCAGATTTTTCTAAAAAAGTCGCCGTTCAACCCGCCTTGGCTTATGACTTGGCCACATTTTCATAAGGTGAGATTTGGCGATGCGTGTTGTGAGATTCCCTTTGTTTGGCTTGGTTTCTGCGGCGCTTCTGGCCGCCAGCCCCGTGGCCGCCGCGACGCTCACCGCTGATGAAATCATGGGCCAGTTCAATCTGGTGGTTTTCGGCAATCATAGCCTGAATTCACAAGTGCATGGTCGGGCCTTTGTCGGGGGTGATCTGGTCGGCAACTCCGGGTCGATGACCACCAGCAATTACACGCTGCCGCCTTCGAGCTTTGCGGATGTCACCGTCGCGGGCGATATCCGGTCGGGCGATGTGAACACCAAGGGCGGCGCCTCTGTGCAGGTCGGTGGTGCGATTGTGGCGCCGTCCAAGGTGAACAATGCCGGTTCCGTGCAGGTCGGCGTCGCAGGACTGGACGCGGTGGCCGCCAGCTTTGAGGAAACGCTGAAGAAGGCCTCGCAAGACATCCGCGCGCAATCGGCCAATGCAAGCTTGTCCAACTTCAACGGCACGCAGGGGTGGCAAGCGGTGGGGCTGGCGGGTCAGCAGACCGTTCTGTCGATCGCGGCCTCCGATCTGAACCGAAACGAATTGAACATCGACCTGAACGGCGCCTTGTCGATCCTGATCAACGTGTCGGGATCGTCGGTCAACCTTGCCAAGAACTTCAATACCCCTGTCGGCATCGGTTCGAATGTCATCTGGAACTTTTACGAAGCCACGTCGCTGACGTTGTCAAATCGCTGGGTTGGCTCTGTGTTGGCGCCTTTGGCGGCCGTGACGAACGGCAACAACATTCACGGCACTTTGGTGGCTGCGTCCTTCACGCAAGGGGGGCAGGTGCATCAACAGTCATGGGCTGGCAAGATCCCGACGCCCGAGGTGGTTCCTCCGGCGGTCCCGCTGCCAGCGGCGGGGTGGCTGTTGCTTGCCGGTGTCGCGGGGCTGGCGGCCTTGCGGCGGCGGCGCGCGGCGTAACGCGGCGCCGGGACGAACGGTTCCGGCTTGAATTCACGGGGCCAAGGGCGTATCTGACCCACGAACCCAAATGACCGGACCCGACACATGGCCAAGACCAACCCCCTTCAGTTTGTTCAGCAAGTGCGCGGCGAAGTGGCCAAGGTCGTTTGGCCGACCCGGCGCGAAGTCGTCTTGACCACGATCATGGTGTTCATCATGGCCGCGCTTACGGCGACCTTCTTCAGCTTGGTCGATCTTGGCATCCGCACCGCACTTGCGGCCGTGCTGACCGCGTTCTGACTCGGCGGCGGACGCGTTAGCCCTTGAATTCCAAGGCCGGGGACGGTATGCCGCCCCAAGTTCAAGGGCGATCCGGCGCGCAATGATTCGTGTTGCGCGCTGTTTTTTGTTCCTCCGGGGCGACAGGCAGTTCGCGTAAGTCGTTGAACAGATATGAATTTCGGGCGTCATGACGCTCGGGCAGACAGGGTGAAGCAGGCATGGCCAAGCGGTGGTATTCGGTAAGCGTTCTCTCGAATTTCGAGAAGAAAGTTGCCGAACAGATCAGAACGGCCGTGGAAGAGGCCAACCTGACCGAAGAGATCGACGAAGTTCTGGTCCCCACCGAAGAGGTGATCGAGGTTCGTCGCGGCAAGAAGGTGACGTCTGAGCGTCGTTTCATGCCCGGCTATGTGCTGGTGCGGATGGAGATGACAAACCGCGGCTATCACCTGATCTCGTCGATCAACCGCGTGACCGGCTTCCTTGGCCCACAAGGCAAACCGATGCCGATGCGGGATTCGGAAGTGAACCAGATCCTGAACCGTGTCGAAGAGGGTGAGGCTGCGCCGCGCAATCTGATCCGCTTCGATGTGGGTGAGAAGGTCAAGGTGACGGACGGGCCCTTCGAAGGCTTTGACGGCATGGTCGAGGATGTTGATGAAGAGCACAGCCGCCTGAAGGTGTCGGTGTCGATCTTCGGTCGCGCCACGCCGGTTGAACTGGAATTCACTCAGGTCACCAAAGGGGTCTGAGTGCAGCGTGTGGGAGGCGAGCGCCGCGTGCATGCGCGGTGACGAACCGAACCACTAAACCGCATCCTCCAATTCCGGGTGGATGCAGTGACAAAGGAGAGGCCAGATGGCCAAGAAAATTATCGGCAGCCTCAAGCTGCAAGTCAAAGCGGGCCAAGCGAACCCATCACCGCCGGTCGGTCCGGCGCTGGGTCAGCGCGGTTTGAACATCATGGCGTTCGTGAAGGAATTCAACGCCAAGACCGCTGATCTCACGCCCGGCACCCCGACGCCCGTGATCATCACCTATTACCAGGACAAGTCGTTCAGCCTCGAGCTGAAAACCGCTCCTGCGTCGTTCCTGCTCAAGCAGGCGGCTGGTCTGCCGCCGGTTGGCAAGCGCAACCGCGCCAAAGGTTCGGCAAAGCCGGGCCGCGAAGTGGCTGGCAAGGTGAGCGTGGCGCAAATCCGCCAGATCGCCGAAACCAAGATGAAAGACCTGAACGCCAACTCGATCGAAGCGGCGATGCAGATCATCCTTGGCTCTGCCAAGTCCTGCGGCATCGAAGTGAAGGGCTGATCATCATGGCAAAAGTTGCAAAACGCACCGCTGCTGCACGCGCCCTGTTCGACGGTAAGAACATGGTCTCTGTCGAGGATGCCGTGGCTCTGATCAAAAAGGCCGCTTCGGCCAAGTTTGACGAGACGCTGGAAATCGCGATGAACCTGGGCGTTGACCCGCGTCACGCTGACCAGATGGTCCGCGGCGTGGTTCAGCTGCCGAACGGCACCGGCAAAACCGTGCGCGTCGCCGTGTTCGCCCGTGGCGCCAAGGCTGATGAAGCCAAGGCCGCTGGTGCAGACATCGTTGGCGCCGAAGACCTGATGGAAACCATCCAGCAGGGCAAGATCGAGTTCGACCGTTGCATCGCGACGCCGGACATGATGCCGATCGTTGGCCGTCTTGGCAAAATCCTTGGCCCGCGCAACCTGATGCCGAACCCGAAGGTCGGCACGGTGACGATGGATGTGAAAACCGCTGTCGAAGCGGCCAAAGGCGGCGAAGTGCAGTTCAAGGTCGAAAAAGCCGGTGTGATCCATGCCGGGATCGGCAAGATCTCGTTCGACGATGCCAAGCTGGCTGAAAACGTCCGTGCCTTCGTTGACGCCGTCACCAAGGCCCGCCCGACCGGTGCAAAAGGCGCTTATGTCAAGAAAGTCTCGCTTTCTTCGACCATGGGCCCCGGCATCGCGCTGGACCTGACCTCGGCTTCGGCCTGAGGCTTTTGAAATTCCCGACCCTTCGGGGGAGGGATGGCCGGGCGCAAGCGCCCGGTCCTGTCCGAGACGGTGGGTGGCCATCTGGCCTTAATCTTCCTGCCTGAGATGGGGAACGAGACGATTTTCACCCTCGGGTGATCTTGGCCTACGGAACCCTTCGCGGACCCGAATGCCCCTGTTCGCAGGGGCCAACTTGAGCCGGGGGGAGACCCCCATACTTGGAGTGAAACTGTGGATAGAGCCCAGAAAGAGAAAGTGGTCGAGGAACTCGGCCAAATCTTCGAAAGCTCTGGCGTTGTGGTGATTGCTCACTACGCGGGAATGACGGTTGCACAGATGCAGGACCTGCGCGCAAAAATGCGCGAAGTAGGTGGGTCCGTTCGCGTTGCCAAGAACAAGCTCGCCAAGATCGCCCTTGAAGGGAAACCCGGCGCTAAGATGGGTGACCTCCTCACGGGCATGACCGTGTTTGCTTATTCGGAAGATCCAGTCGCTGCGGCGAAGGTCACCGAAGCATATGCCAAGGGGAACGACAAGTTCGTGATCCTCGGCGGTGCCATGGGCAAAGACGTTCTGGACCAAGCCGGTGTCAAGGCTGTGGCGTCCATGCCGTCGCGTGACGAGCTTATTGCTCAGATCGTTTCGTGCATCGGTGCTCCGGCTTCGAACATCGCTGGTGCGATTGGCGCGCCTGCTTCGAACATCGCAAGCATCCTGTCGACCATCGAGGAAAAGGCAGCCGCCTGATCTTCGCGTCCTGCGTGGGTTGATCTCACGTCGTTGGAACCCCATCTTTATTAACGGAATGAAAAAATGGCTGATCTGAACAAACTCGCCGAAGAAATCGTTGGCCTGACCCTGCTGCAGGCTCAGGAACTGAAAACCATCCTGAAAGACACCTACGGCATCGAGCCTGCTGCTGGCGGCGCTGTCATGGTTGCTGGCCCGGCGGCTGGCGCTGCTGCAGCTCCGGCTGAAGAGCAGACCGAATTCGACGTCGTCCTGACCGACGCTGGCGCAAACAAGATCAACGTGATCAAAGAAGTGCGCGCGATCACCGGTCTGGGCCTGAAAGAAGCCAAGGATCTGGTCGAAGCTGGCGGCAAGGTGAAAGAGCAAGTCTCGAAAGCCGACGCAGAAGGCTTCAAGAAGAAGCTCGAAGAGGCTGGCGCCAAGGTCGAGCTGAAGTAATCGCGCTTGCGGAGCGATCCGCAACGATGATTTCCGGCTGGGGATGGAGAGATCCGTCCCCAGCCAAACGCGTCTTGAAAGGGGTTTTTGCGAAAATCTCTCTCCAGGTGCGGCGCGGCTCGGGAGCGGTCCTACGGGACGGATCGCATGAATAGAGCCAATCCCCCTTCGCCAGCGGCGCATGAACGTGGCCCGACGTTCCTTCGCCCGCGACACGACAGACAAAGGTGACGACGAGCATGGCGCAAGCTTACGTAGGCCAGAAACGCATCCGCCGCTATTATGGCAAGATCCGTGAAGTTCTGGAGATGCCGAACCTGATCGAGGTTCAGAAATCTTCTTACGACCTGTTCCTGAACTCGGGCGAGGGCCCGAAACCCGCTGATGGCGAGGGCATTCAGGGCACGTTCCAATCGGTGTTCCCGATCAAGGACTTCAACGAAACGGCCGTTCTGGAATTCGTGAAATACGAGCTGGAAAAGCCGAAATACGACGTGGACGAGTGCCAGCAGCGCGACATGACCTATGCGGCGCCGCTGAAGGTGACGCTGCGTCTGATCGTGTTTGATGTCGACGAAACCACCGGGGCCCGGTCGGTCAAGGACATCAAAGAGCAAGACGTCTACATGGGTGACATGCCCCTGATGACCTCGAACGGGACGTTCATCGTGAACGGCACCGAGCGCGTGATCGTCAGCCAGATGCACCGGTCTCCCGGCGTGTTCTTCGACCATGACAAGGGCAAGACCCACTCTTCGGGCAAGCTGTTGTTTGCCTGCCGCATCATTCCTTACCGTGGTTCTTGGCTCGACTTTGAATTCGACGCCAAGGACATCGTGTTCGCCCGTATCGACCGTCGCCGCAAGCTGCCGGTGACGACCCTGCTTTATGCCCTTGGCATGGATCAGGAAGCGATCATGGACGCTTACTACAACACCGTGAATTACCAATATGTGAAGAACAAAGGCTGGGTCACCAAGTTCTTCCCGGAACGTGTGCGCGGCACCCGTCCGACCTTTGATCTGGTCGATGCCGCCACCGGCGAAGTCATCCTGAAGGCCGGCGACAAGGCGACGCCGCGGATGGTGAAAAAGTGGATCGATGACGGCGAGATCACCGAGCTGCTGGTGCCTTTCGACCACATCATGGGTCGTTACGTTGCCAAAGACATCATCAATGAAGAAACCGGTGAGATCTGGGTCGAGGCCGGTGACGAGCTGACCTGGGAACTGGACCGCGATGGCGAGGTCAAGGGCGGCAGCGTCAAGGTGCTGCTGGATCAAGGCATCACCGAGATCCCGGTACTCGACATCGACAACGTCAACGTCGGCCCCTACATCCGCAACACCATGGCGGCGGACAAGAACATGGGCCGCGACACCGCGCTCATGGACATCTACCGCGTCATGCGTCCGGGTGA
The DNA here is from genome assembly GCF_002794355.1 of Pseudorhodobacter sp. MZDSW-24AT. Lineage (GTDB taxonomy): Bacteria > Pseudomonadota > Alphaproteobacteria > Rhodobacterales > Rhodobacteraceae > Pseudotabrizicola. The sequence goes on from NZ_PGOI01000004.1 coordinate 7,127, forward strand.
GCCGCCGACCGTCGAGGCCGCAAGCCAGCTGTTCGACACGCTGTTCTTCGATAAGGACCGTTACGACCTGTCCGCCGTTGGCCGGGTCAAGATGAACATGCGTCTGGATCTGGGCAAGCCCGACACCCAGCGCACGCTGGACCGTGACGACATCATCTCCTGCATCAAGGCCTTGACCGAGCTGCGCGACGGCAAGGGTGAGATCGACGACATCGACCACCTCGGCAACCGCCGGGTGCGTTCGGTTGGCGAATTGATGGAGAACCAGTATCGCGTGGGCCTGCTCCGTATGGAGCGTGCGATCAAAGAGCGTATGTCTTCGGTCGAGATCGACACGATCATGCCGCAAGACCTGATCAACGCGAAACCGGCTGCGGCTGCGGTGCGTGAATTCTTTGGCTCCTCGCAGCTGTCGCAGTTCATGGACCAGACCAACCCGCTGTCCGAAGTCACCCACAAGCGCCGTCTGTCGGCTCTTGGGCCGGGCGGTCTGACGCGGGAACGTGCAGGCTTTGAGGTGCGCGACGTTCACCCGACCCACTACGGCCGGATGTGCCCGATTGAAACGCCGGAAGGTCAGAACATCGGTCTGATCAACTCGCTGGCCACCTTCGCCCGCGTGAACAAATACGGCTTTATCGAAACACCCTATCGCAAGGTGGTCGACAACAAGGTGACCGATGAGGTCGTCTACATGTCGGCAACCGAAGAAATGCGCCACACCGTCGCTCAGGCGAACGCGGCGCAGGACGCGGAAGGCCGCTTCACCGATGACCTGATTTCCTCTCGGAAAGCAGGCGAATTCATGCTGAACCCGCCAGACGCGATCGACCTGATCGACGTTTCGCCGAAACAGCTTGTGTCGGTCGCAGCGTCGCTGATCCCGTTCCTTGAAAACGACGACGCCAACCGCGCTCTGATGGGCTCGAACATGCAACGTCAGGCCGTGCCGCTGCTTCAGGCAGATGCACCCTTTGTCGGCACCGGGATCGAGGCGGTTGTCGCCCGCGACTCCGGCGCGGCCATCATGGCCCGCCGCGCAGGTGTGATCGACCAGGTCGACGCAACGCGTATCGTTGTGCGCGCCACCGAGATGCTGGAGCCGGGCGAGCCAGGGGTGGACATCTACCGCCTGCGCAAGTTCAAGCGCTCGAACCAATCGTCCTGCATCAACCAGCGCCCGCTGGTGAAGGTGGGCGACAGTGTCGCGCGCGCGCAGGTGATCGCCGATGGCCCTTGCACCGATTTCGGTGAATTGGCACTGGGCCGGAACGTCATCGTCGCGTTCATGCCTTGGAACGGCTACAACTACGAAGACTCGATCCTGATTTCGGAACGCATCCTGCGCGACGACGTGTTCACCTCGATCCACATCGAGGAATACGAAGTGGCGGCCCGCGATACGAAGCTGGGGCCAGAGGAAATCACCCGCGACATTCCGAACGTCGGTGAAGAAGCGCTGCGCAACCTCGACGAGGCGGGCATCGTTTACATCGGCGCCGAAGTGGCTCCGGGCGACATTCTGGTGGGCAAGATCACGCCAAAGGGCGAAAGCCCGATGACGCCGGAAGAAAAACTGCTGCGCGCCATCTTTGGTGAAAAAGCGTCGGACGTGCGCGATACCTCGCTGCGCCTGCCGCCCGGGGCTTATGGCACCATCGTCGAAGTGCGGGTGTTCAACCGGCACGGCGTCGACAAGGACGAGCGCGCCCTGCAGATCGAGCGGGAAGAGGTTGAACGTCTGGCCCGTGACCGGGACGACGAGCTGACCATTCTGGAACGCAACATCTACTCGCGTCTGAAAACCCTGATCATGGGCAAGACGGCTGTCAAAGGCCCGAAAGGCGTCAAGGCAGGGTCGACCATCGACGACGAACTCTTGGGCACGCTGTCGCGTGGCCAGTGGTGGCAGCTGGCCCTTGGTGAAGAAGCCGAGGCCAAGGATGTCGAAGCGCTGCACGACCAGTTCGAAGCCCAGAAGCGCGCGCTTGAGCACCGCTTTGAGGATAAGGTCGAAAAGGTCCGTCGCGGCGACGATCTGCCTCCGGGTGTGATGAAGATGGTCAAGGTGTTCGTGGCGGTGAAGCGCAAGCTGCAACCGGGCGACAAGATGGCCGGTCGTCACGGCAACAAAGGGGTTATCTCCAAGGTCGTTCCGATCGAGGACATGCCCTTCCTTGCAGATGGCACCGCGGTCGACCTCGTTCTGAACCCGCTCGGCGTGCCGAGCCGGATGAACGTGGGGCAGATCTTGGAAACCCACATGGGCTGGGCCGCGCGCGGTCTGGGCCTGCAAATCGACGAGGCGCTGAAAGAGTATCGGCGCAAGGGCGACCTGACCCCGGTCAAGGAAGCCATGCGGATCGCTTATGGGGACGAAACCTACGCACAGGCCTTTGCGGATCGTGAAGATGACGATCTGCTGGAACTGGCAGGGAACGTGACCAGAGGCGTGCCGATCGCCACGCCGGTTTTCGATGGCGCCAAGGAGCTGGACGTGAACGACGCGCTGACCCGCGCCGGGTTCGACACCTCGGGCCAGTCGGTGGTGTTCGATGGCCGCACCGGCGAGCAGTTCCAGCGCAAGGTGACCGTGGGCGTGAAATACATGCTCAAGCTGCATCACCTTGTCGATGACAAGCTGCACGCCCGTTCGACCGGGCCTTACAGCCTTGTGACCCAGCAACCGCTGGGCGGTAAGGCGCAGTTCGGTGGTCAGCGTCTTGGGGAGATGGAGGTCTGGGCTCTGGAAGCTTACGGCGCCGCCTATACCCTGCAAGAGATGCTGACGGTCAAGTCGGATGACGTGGCAGGCCGCACCAAGGTCTACGAGTCGATCGTCAAGGGCGAGGACAATTTTGAAGCCGGCGTGCCGGAATCCTTCAACGTTCTCGTCAAGGAGGTCCGCGGTTTGGGCCTCAACATGGAACTCCTGGATGCGGAGGAAGAGTGACGATGTTTCAGGAGGGTGCGTGCAAGCACGCACCCTACCCAGAAGCCGTAAGGTGCGTGCTTGCACGCACCACACCTTCCCCCGCCGCCCCCATTCATAAGGTATGAAATGAACCAGGAACTCAGCACCAACCCGTTCAACCCGGTTGCGCCGATCAAGACCTTCGACGAAATCAAGATCAGTCTGGCCTCGCCAGAGCGGATCCTGTCGTGGTCCTTCGGTGAGATCAAGAAGCCGGAAACCATCAACTACCGCACGTTCAAGCCCGAGCGTGACGGCCTGTTCTGCGCGCGTATCTTTGGCCCGATCAAGGATTACGAATGCCTCTGCGGCAAATACAAGCGCATGAAATATCGCGGCGTTGTCTGCGAAAAATGCGGCGTCGAAGTCACCCTGCAAAAGGTGCGGCGCGAGCGGATGGGCCATATCGAGCTCGCCGCGCCTGTCGCCCACATCTGGTTCCTGAAATCGCTGCCGTCCCGCATCGGTCTGATGCTGGACATGACGCTGCGGGATCTGGAACGCATCCTTTACTTCGAAAACTACGTCGTGATCGAACCCGGTCTGACCGATCTGACCTATGGTCAGCTGATGACCGAGGAAGAATTCCTCGACGCGCAGGACCAGTATGGCGCTGACGCCTTCACCGCCAACATCGGTGCCGAAGCGATCCGCGAAATGCTGGCTGCGATCGATCTGGAACAGACTGCCGACACCCTTCGCGAAGAGCTGAAGGAAGCCACGGGCGAGCTGAAGCCGAAGAAGATCATCAAGCGTCTGAAGATCGTCGAATCCTTCCTCGAGTCGGGCAACCGCCCCGAGTGGATGGTTCTGACCGTGCTGCCGGTGATCCCGCCGGAACTGCGCCCGCTGGTCCCTCTGGACGGTGGCCGCTTCGCCACGTCCGACCTGAACGACCTCTATCGCCGCGTCATCAACCGCAACAACCGTCTGAAGCGGCTGATCGAACTGCGTGCGCCCGATATCATCGTGCGCAACGAAAAGCGGATGCTGCAAGAAGCGGTGGACGCGCTGTTCGACAACGGCCGTCGTGGCCGTGTGATCACGGGCACCAACAAGCGCCCGCTGAAATCGCTGTCCGACATGCTGAAAGGCAAGCAGGGCCGCTTCCGTCAGAACCTTCTGGGAAAACGCGTGGACTTCTCGGGTCGTTCGGTCATCGTGACCGGCCCGGAACTCAAGCTGCACCAGTGTGGTCTGCCGAAAAAGATGGCGCTGGAGCTGTTCAAGCCCTTCATCTACTCGCGTCTGGAAGCCAAGGGCCTTTCCAGCACCGTGAAGCAGGCGAAGAAGCTGGTCGAGAAAGAGCGCCCGGAGGTCTGGGATATCCTTGATGAGGTGATCCGCGAACACCCGGTTCTGCTGAACCGCGCGCCGACGCTGCACCGTCTGGGCATTCAGGCGTTCGAGCCCATGCTGATCGAAGGCAAGGCGATCCAGCTGCACCCGCTGGTCTGCTCGGCCTTCAACGCCGACTTCGACGGCGACCAGATGGCCGTGCACGTCCCGCTGAGCCTTGAGGCCCAGTTGGAAGCCCGCGTGTTGATGATGTCGACGAACAACGTTCTGTCGCCCGCCAACGGCGCGCCGATCATCGTTCCGTCGCAGGACATGGTTCTGGGTCTGTATTACACGACCATGGAACGCAAAGGCATGGTCGGCGAAGGCATGGTCTTCACCAATGTCGACGAAGTCGAACATGCGCTTGCGGGCGGTGCCGTGCATCTGCACGCCAAGATTCAGGCGCGCATCAAGCAAATCGACGAGCATGGCAACGAAGTGTGGAAGCGCTTTGAAACCACGCCGGGCCGTCTGCGTCTGGGCAACCTGTTGCCGCTGAACGCCAAGGCGCCCTTCGATCTGGTGAACCGCTTGCTGCGGAAGAAAGACGTGCAGAACGTCATCGACACCGTCTACCGCTATTGCGGTCAGAAAGAGTCGGTCATCTTCTGTGACCAGATCATGACGATGGGCTTCCGCGAAGCGTTCAAGGCCGGGATCTCCTTCGGCAAGGACGACATGCTGATCCCCGAAAACAAGTGGGACATCGTGGGCGAAGTCCGCGATCAGGTGAAGGAATTCGAACAACAGTACATGGACGGCCTGATCACTCAGGGCGAAAAGTACAACAAGGTTGTCGATGCCTGGTCCAAGTGTAACGACAAACTGACCGAAGCCATGATGTCGACCATCTCGGCTCCGCGCTTCAATGATGCCGGTGCCGAACAGGAACCGAACTCGGTTTACATGATGGCGCACTCCGGTGCTCGGGGTTCGGTCAGCCAGATGAAACAGCTGGGCGGGATGCGCGGCCTGATGTCGAAGCCGAACGGCGCGATCATCGAGACGCCGATCATCTCGAACTTCAAGGAAGGTCTGACCGTTCTTGAATACTTCAACTCGACCCACGGCGCCCGGAAGGGTCTGTCGGACACCGCGTTGAAGACAGCAAACTCGGGTTACCTGACCCGTCGTCTGGTGGACGTGGCACAAGATTGCATCGTGCGGGCCCATGATTGCGGCACCGACCGGGCGATCACCGCCGAAGCCGCTGTCAACGACGGTGAGGTGATCCAGACGCTGGCAGACCGCGTTCTGGGCCGCGTCTCCGCCGATGATGTGCTGGTCCCGGGCACCGATGAGGTGCTGGTGGCCGCGGGCGAGCTGATCGACGAGCGTCGTGCCGACCTGATCGAGCAGGCAGGCATTGCGGTCATGCGCATCCGTTCGCCGCTGACCTGTGAGGCCGAAGAGGGCGTTTGCGCCATGTGCTATGGCCGTGACCTTGCGCGCGGCACGCTGGTGAACAGCGGTGAAGCGGTCGGCATCATCGCCGCCCAATCCATCGGGGAACCGGGCACACAGCTCACGATGCGCACCTTCCACATCGGCGGGATTGCGCAGGGTGGTCAGCAGTCGTTCCTGGAAGCCAGCCAAGAAGGCAAGATCGAGTTCCGCAATGCGAACCTGCTGGAAAACGCCAATGGCGAGCAGATCGTGATGGGCCGGAACATGTCGATCGCCATCGTGGACGAGACCGGGCACGAGCGCGCGGTGCACAAGATCACCTACGGTTCCAAGGTCCATGTGAAGGACGGGGCCGAGGTGAAGCGTGGCGCCAAGCTGTTCGAATGGGACCCCTACACCCTTCCGATCATCGCGGAAAAGGGCGGTGTGGCAAAGTTCGTCGACCTGATTTCGGGGATCTCGGTCCGCGAAGACACCGACGATGCCACCGGGATGACCCAGAAGATCGTGGCCGACTGGCGCTCTGCGCCGAAGGGCAACGATCTGAAGCCGGAAGTCATCATCATGGACCCGTCCACGGGCGAGCCTGTGCGTGGGGAAAATGGCAACCCGATCAGCTACCCGATGTCGGTGGACGCGATCCTGTCGGTCGAAGATCAGCAGGACATCAAGCCCGGCGACGTGGTGGCGCGTATCCCGCGCGAAGGCGCCAAGACCAAGGACATCACCGGGGGTCTGCCCCGCGTGGCGGAACTGTTCGAGGCCCGTCGTCCGAAGGATCACGCGATCATCGCCGAGATGGATGGCTACGTCCGCTTCGGGAAAGACTACAAGAACAAGCGCCGCATCACGGTGGAACCCGTCGATGAGACGATGACGGCCGTGGAATACATGATCCCCAAGGGCAAGCACATTCCTGTTCAGGAAGGCGACTTCGTCCAGAAGGGTGACTACATCATGGACGGCAACCCGGCTCCGCATGACATCCTGCGGATCATGGGGGTCGAGGCGCTTGCGAACTACATGATCGACGAGGTGCAGGACGTTTACCGACTGCAGGGCGTGAAGATCAACGACAAGCACATCGAAGTCATCGTGCGTCAGATGCTGGTGAAACTGGAAGTGCTGGACGGGGGCGACACGACGCTGCTGAAGGGCGAACAGGTCGAGAAGATCGAGCTGGACGAAGAGAACCAGAAGGCCCGCAACCGTGGCGGGCGCGAGGCGAAGGCCGAGCCGGTGCTGCTGGGGATCACCAAGGCGTCGCTGCAGACGCGGTCCTTCATCTCGGCGGCCTCCTTCCAAGAGACGACGCGGGTGCTGACCGAGGCTTCGGTTCAGGGCAAGCGGGACAAGCTGGTGGGCCTGAAAGAGAACGTCATCGTCGGCCGGTTGATCCCGGCAGGCACCGGTGGCGCGACCAGCAAGGTCAAGAAGATCGCCGCCGATCGGGACACCGACGTGATCGAGGCGCGTCGGGGCGAGGCCGAACAGGCCGCAGCCTTGGCCGCTCCGATGGAGGACGTGGTCGATCTGGCGACCGAGGCCGGACTGGCGGACCCGTTCGACAGCCGCGGCTGAGCATCGTCTGACCGTTGAAACCCTTGCCCCCGCCTGTTGTGAGACAGGCGGGGGTTTTTCGTTTTCCCCCTGTGTTACAACTGAGGGACTCTCATACTTTCAATGGGTTGACCCGGTCGCGTTAAGGAATTGGCAAGACTTTCCCACAGCGGAGCCCCGCCCATGACAAAGGGGGCGGCCCTGTGGTGCCGCCCCCCCCCTGTTCTGGTCTGGCTGGTGCGCGGGTGCGCCGTCAGTGCGCGGCGCCGGAGCCGCCGACGGCCACGATGGTGTAGGGCACCCCGGCCACCGGGATCTGCCGCACTTCGGCAAAGGTTTCGGTCGAGATCAGCCGCACCACCCCTTTCAGCGGATCGGTGAGCGCGATGTGGCCGCCTGCCACCGCCAGACGCGGGCGCGGGTCGCGCCAGTGGCCGTCCATCGAATAGGGCTCGGTCACGGTGACGCTTTGCGTGATCGTCCCGCTGAGAATATCGAGCAGATGGAGCTGGCCATCTTCCGTGAGGATATAGCCGTTGCGGGCGATCACAGGGTCAAGCGCGAAATCCACCCGGCGGGTCGGCAGCGCGATCTTGCGGAAGGGCGCGTCGCTGCCGGGTTCGATCAGCACCACGGCATCGGGGCCATAATTGCCAAGGAAGAACTGGAGCGCGGTGCCGCCCTTGAGGGTAGAGACATTGCCTTCGCCCAGCTCTGCCGTGGGCAGATGCTGCAACACCGGCGCGCCGCCATTCGCTGCCGGGGTGGCCAGCACGACGCCATCCTTGCAGCCAAAGGCAAAGACGCGCGCCGATTGCGCCTGACCATGCACGCCGGGGCAGGGCATCACATCGCCCAGCTGTGCGCCGCTTTGGTCGATGACCTTGACGCCCACGCGCGGCGCATCCGCCGTTTCACCCGGCACCGAGACAACAAGATAATCGCCCATCGGCGCGGCCAGCCCATGATGGGCGGCGCCGGGTTCCAGCGTGACGGGGGCAAAGGGTTCGGCCCGCAGGGCCGCTTCGGTGAAGAGCTGCACCGCCCCCGTGCCATCGTCAAACAGCGCGATCTGGCCCGACCCTTCCACCACATGCGCCGGGGTGGTGCCGGTCAGGGTGAGGTTGAGCAAGGCCGGATCGGTGATCTTGAGATCGGCGTGATCGCCGTGATCTTCCAGCGTGATGCCGCTGTCGATCAGCGCCACCTTGCCCGATGCGCCTTGCACCGCAAAGACGGTGCTGCCCACCGCCGTGAGGGCAGGGGTCATGTCGAGCGCGAAATCGCCCAACATAGCCCCGGTGTCGGCATCCAGCGCGTGCACCACGCCGTTGGCGTGATCGCCGACGAACAGCCGATGGGCCTGTTCGGGCACATCCTGCGCTTGGGCTGTGCTGGCGGCCAGCAGCATGGCTGTCGACAGCCAAGGACGGATGACGGATGTTTTGCGGGTCATGGCCCACCTCCATACTTCAGTTGCGCCTTTCTGTTATTGTATAACATAACTGAACGCCAGCGCCGATTTCGGGAGAGCCCCGTGCCGATGTAACCCCAGATTGTAACCCACACATCTCTGCCCCTTTCCGGCGGCGGCCCTGCGGCCTAAGCAAGGGCGCAAGGCAGGAGACGGTGGATGCAGCTTTCCGACAATGCGCGTGGCGCGGTCTATATGATGGTGGCGATGGCGGCCTTTACGCTGAATGACGCCACGATGAAGGCATTGACGCAGGACGTTCCGCTGTTTCAGGCGATTGCGATGCGCGGCGGGCTGATGCTGGTGGGGCTGATCTTGCTGGCCAAGCTGATGGGGCAGTGGAAGGTGGCGCTGCCCCGCCGAGACGGGATGATGGTGGGGCTGCGCTGCGTGGCCGAGATCATCTCGACCGTGCTGTTTCTGGCGGCGCTGATGCATATGCCGCTGGCGAACCTGTCGGCGATCATGCAGGCGCTGCCGCTTGCGGTGACGCTGGCGGCGGCGGTGGTGTTCAAGGAAAAGATCGGTTGGCGGCGGCTGACCGCCATTCTGATTGGCTTTGTGGGGGTGCTGATCGTTATTCGCCCCGGGCCGGACGGGTTTGACGTCTGGTCGCTGATGGGGTTGCTGTCGGTGGCCTTTGTGGTGGTGCGTGACCTGAGCACGCGGAGCGTGAGCCAAGCGGTGCCATCGGTGATGGTGGCGGTCTGGGCCTCGGTCGCGGTGACAACGGCGGCGGGGCTGTCGAGCCTTGTGCAAGGCTGGCAGCCGCTGACGCCGGGGCAGGGCGGGCTGGTGCTGCTGGCCTCGATGGCGCTGGTGGTGGGCTATCTGTTCGCCGTGATGGTGATGCGGGTGGGGGACATTGGTTTTGTGGCCCCGTTCCGCTACACCGCGTTGATCTGGGCCATCCTTCTGGGCTGGCTGGTGTTTGGCGCGCTGCCTGACCCGCTGACCTTGACGGGCGCAGGGCTGGTGGTGGCGACGGGGCTGTTCACCCTGTGGCGCGAGCGCAAGATGAAGGCGCGCCCGGCCTGAGCCAAAGGGGCGGCAGGATGGCGCCCGCCCCATGGCCACAAGGCCGCGCGGGGGGCTCCTGTTGACATCAGGTGCGACTCCCCCTATACGCCCGGCTATCTGACATGCGGAGAGATCGGCATTTCGGACCCAGAATGCTTGATGTGGTCAAGATCCGGGCCAAAAGCCCCGATCCTCTGGAAGTCCACCGCGTTATCCCTGCGCAGGGATAAGTGCGGTTTTGTGCTTTGCGATTCGCGCAAGGCACACGTCGAGAAGCAGTGCCCCAAGGTCTGGGGCGAGTATTGACAGCAACACGAGGAACGTGAATGCCGACTATTCAGCAGCTCATCCGCAAACCGCGGGAGCCTAACGTGCGCAAGACCAAGTCGCAGCACTTGGAAGCTTGCCCCCAGAAGCGTGGTGTGTGCACCCGCGTCTACACCACCACCCCGAAGAAGCCGAACTCGGCTATGCGGAAAGTCGCCAAGGTGCGTCTGACCAATGGCTTCGAAGTCATCAGCTACATCCCCGGTGAAAAGCACAACCTGCAAGAGCACTCGGTTGTTCTGATCCGTGGCGGCCGTGTGAAAGACCTTCCGGGTGTGCGTTACCACATCCTGCGCGGTGTTCTGGATACCCAGGGCGTGAAAGAGCGTCGTCAGCGTCGTTCGAAGTATGGCGCGAAGCGTCCGAAGTGAGGGTTTGAAACATGTCTCGTCGTCACGCCGCTGAAAAACGCGAAATCCTCCCCGATGCCAAGTATGGCGATCGGGTTCTGACCAAGTTCATGAACAACCTGATGCTGGACGGGAAGAAATCCGTCGCAGAATCGATCGTTTACGGTGCGCTTTCCCGCGTGGAAACCCGCCTGAAGCGTGAACCGATCCAGGCTTTCCATGAAGCGCTGGAAAACGTGAAACCGTCCGTCGAAGTGCGTTCGCGCCGCGTCGGGGGTGCCACCTATCAGGTTCCCGTCGAAGTGCGTTCCGAGCGCCGCGAAGCTTTGGCCATCCGCTGGCTGATCATCGCTGCCCGCAAGCGCAACGAAAACACCATGGAAGAACGTCTGGCTGCTGAACTCTCGGACGCGGTGAACAACCGTGGCACCGCCGTGAAAAAGCGCGAAGACACCCACAAGATGGCCGACGCGAACAAAGCGTTCAGCCACTACCGCTGGTAAGGGGTTTACATGGCACGCGACTATCCGCTGGAACGCTATCGGAACTTCGGCATCATCGCCCATATCGATGCCGGCAAGACCACCACGTCCGAGCGTATCCTGTATTACACAGGCAAATCGCACAAAATCGGTGAGGTGCATGACGGCGCCGCAACGATGGACTGGATGGAGCAAGAGCAAGAGCGTGGGATCACCATCACCTCGGCTGCGACCACCACCTTCTGGAACCGTCAGATTGATCCGGGCACCGACGGCTCTGACAAGAGCAAGAAGTTCCGCTTCAACATCATCGACACCCCCGGACACGTGGACTTCACCATTGAAGTCGAGCGTTCGCTGGCCGTGCTCGACGGCGCTGTGGTTCTGCTCGACGGCAACGCCGGTGTGGAGCCGCAGACCGAAACCGTGTGGCGTCAGGCTGACCGCTACAAGGTTCCGCGGATCGTGTTCGTCAACAAGATGGACAAGACCGGCGCTGACTTCATGAAATGCGTGCGCATGATCAAGGACCGCACCGGGGCAAACGCTGTTCCGATCGTTCTGCCGATTGGCGCCGAAGACAAGCTGGAAGGCATCATCGACCTCGTGACCATGGAAGAATGGGTCTATGAGGGCGAAGATCTGGGCGCGTCGTGGAAGCGTCAGCCGATCCGTGCCGAGCTGAAGGACGAAGCCGACGAATGGCGTCTGAACCTGCTGGAAACCGCAGTGGGCCAAGACGACGAAGCGATGGAAGCCTATCTCGAAGGCAACGAGCCTTCGGCCGAGAAGCTGCGCGAGCTGATCCGCAAGGGCACGCTGGCGATCGAATTCATCCCCGTAATGGCTGGGTCTTCGTTCAAGAACAAAGGCGTGCAGCCTCTGCTCAACGCCGTGATCGACTATCTGCCAAGCCCGCTCGACGTGCCGCCCTACATGGGCTTCGCACCGGGTGACGAGACGGAAACCCGCAACATCGCCCGTTCGGCGGATGATGATCAGCCCTTCTCGGCTCTGGCGTTCAAGATCATGAACGACCCCTTCGTGGGCTCCCTGACCTTCACCCGGATCTATTCGGGCAAGCTGGCCAAGGGCGACGGCATGCTGAACGCGACCAAGCAGCGCAAAGAGCGCGTTGGCCGTATGATGATGATGCACGCCATCGAGCGTGAGGAAATCACCGAAGCCTTCGCAGGCGACATCATCGCGCTTGGCGGTCTGAAAGAAACCACCACCGGGGACACGCTTTGTGATCCGGCGGCCCCCGTTGTTCTGGAAACCATGACCTTCCCGGTCCCGGTGATCGAGATCGCGGTGGAACCAAAGACCAAGGCCGACCAAGAAAAGATGGGCATCGCTTTGGCCCGTCTGGCTGCCGAAGACCCGTCCTTCCGTGTGGAAACCGACCTCGAAAGCGGTCAGACCATCATGAAGGGCATGGGCGAACTTCACCTCGACATCCTCGTCGACCGTATGCGTCGCGAGTTCAAGGTCGAGGCGAACATCGGTGCGCCGCAGGTGGCCTATCGCGAAACGATCTCGCGCGAGCATGAAATCGACTACACGCACAAGAAGCAGACCGGTGGTACGGGTCAGTTCGCGCGCGTGAAGCTGATCATCTCGCCGACCGAACCGGGCGAAGGCTATTCGTTCGAGTCGAAGATCGTGGGTGGTGCGGTTCCGAAGGAATACATCCCCGGCGTCGAAAAGGGCATCAAGTCGGTCATGGACTCCGGTCCGCTGGCAGGCTTCCCGGTGATCGACTTCAAGGTTGCGCTGATCGACGGTGCGTTCCACGATGTTGACTCCAGCGTTCTGGCCTTTGAAATCGCCTCGCGGGCAGCCATGCGCGAAGGTCTGAAAAAGGCCGGTGCGAAACTGCTCGAGCCGATCATGAAAGTCGAAGTCGTCACCCCGGAAGAATACACCGGCGGCGTCATCGGCGACCTGACCTCGCGTCGGGGCATGGTGACGGGGCAGGACAGCCGCGGCAACGCCAACGTGATCTCTTCGATGGTGCCGCTGGCCAACATGTTCGGCTACATCAACACGCTGCGCTCGATGACCTCGGGCCGGGCCGTGTTCTCGATGGAGTTCGACCATTACGACGCGGTTCCGCAGAACATCTCGGACGAGATCCAGAAGAAATACGCTTAATCCGGTGCGGCGGGGTGAACCCCGCCCTACCACCCCTGTAGGGCGGGGCGACCCGCCGCATCCGATACATGAATGAGGAGTTGCCCAGATGGCAAAGGCAAAGTTTGAACGGAACAAACCGCACGTCAACAT
>NZ_PGOI01000005.1 GCF_002794355.1 Pseudorhodobacter sp. MZDSW-24AT
GTGATGCCGGGCGACAACCTGAAGTTCAACGTTGAACTGATCGCACCGATCGCGATGGAAGAAAAACTGCGCTTCGCCATCCGCGAAGGCGGCCGTACCGTCGGCGCAGGCGTGGTGTCGAAAATCATCGCCTAAAGATACCGAATCCCCTTGTTCTATGGGGGATGACAGGTTAGTGACGCGCGGCGCGCCCGGACTCCGGGCGCGCCGCAGACCATCCACAAATGTGAACCTATGGGCCGGGCATGTTGCCCCGTCTACGTTCCGAAGGAACAAGAAATGCAAGGTCAGACCATTCGCATTCGCCTGAAGGCCTTCGATTACCGCGTGCTGGACGCCAGCACCCAGGAAATCGTGAACACGGCCAAACGCACAGGCGCACAGGTTCGCGGGCCGATCCCGCTGCCGAACAAGATCGAGAAATTCACGGTTCTCCGTGGTCCGCACATCGACAAGAAGTCGCGCGACCAGTGGGAAATCCGCACGCACAAGCGCCTGCTCGATATCGTCGATCCAACCCCGCAAACCGTGGACGCGCTGATGAAGCTCGACCTGGCGGCCGGCGTTGACGTCGAAATCAAAGTGTAAGGGGGCATAAACAGATGCGCTCTGGTATTATTGCAAAGAAGCTGGGCATGACCCGGTTGTTCCTGGAAGATGGCAAGCAGGTTCCGGTGACGGTTCTGCACCTTGACAACGTTCAGGTCGTGGCACAACGCACCGCCGAGAAGGATGGCTACACGGCTGTTCAGCTGGGCGCAGGGGCGGCCAAGGCCAAGCGGACCTCGGCTGCGATGCGCGGCCACTTCGCCAAGGCGAATGTGGAACCCAAGCGTAAGGTCGCCGAATTCCGCGTGACCGACGATTGCCTGATCGATGTGGGCGCCGAGATCACGGCAGACCACTATCTGGCAGGTCAGTTCGTCGACATCGCCGGCACCTCGATCGGTAAAGGTTTTGCCGGTGCGATGAAGCGCCACAACTTCGGTGGTCTGCGGGCCTCGCACGGTGTGTCGGTGTCGCACCGTTCGCACGGGTCGACCGGCCAGTGCCAAGATCCCGGCAAGGTGTTCAAAGGCAAGAAGATGGCAGGGCACCTGGGTGCCGTGCGCGTGACGACGCAGAACCTGCAAGTCGTGCGCACCGATGCTGACCGTGGTCTGATCATGGTCAAGGGCGCGGTCCCCGGTTCCAAGGGCGGCTGGGTCACCATCAAGGATGCGGTGAAGAAAGCGGCTCCGGCCGATCTGCCGATGCCTGCTGCGATCCGTTCCGCTGCTCCGGTTGCTGCTGCTGCCGAAGGGGGTGAAGCATGAAACTTGATGTTCTGAAACTCGACGGCGGCAAGGCCGGTTCGGTTGATCTGAACGACGACCTGTTTGGTCTGGACCCGCGCGCAGACATCCTGCACCGCGTGGTGCGCTGGCAGCGTGCGAAAGCACAGGCTGGCACCCATTCGACGCTGACCCGCGCCGAAGTGTCGTACTCGACCAAGAAGATCTACCGCCAAAAAGGCACCGGTGGCGCACGCCACGGGTCGCGCAAGGCGCCGATCTTCCGCAAGGGTGGTGTGGTCAAGGGCCCGCTGCCGCGCAGCCACGCCCATGACCTGCCGAAGAAAGTGCGCGCCCTCGGGCTGCGTCACGCGCTTTCGGCCAAGGCCAAGGCGGGTGAACTGGTGATCGTCGACACGCTGGCCATGGCAGAAGCCAAGACCGCGATCCTGGCCAAACAGGCCAAGGAACTGGGCTGGAAGCGCGTGCTGATCATCGATGGGGCGGCTGTGGATCAGGGCTTTGCCTTGGCTGCGCGCAACATCGAAGGGATCGACGTGCTGCCGACGATGGGCGCCAACGTCTATGACATCCTGAAGCGTGACACTCTGGTGATCACCAAAGCAGGGCTCGAAGCATTGGAGGCTCGTCTGAAATGAGCGCGAAACCCCAGCACTACGACCTGATCAAGAAGCCGATCATCACCGAAAAGGCCACCCTGGCCTCGGAAAATGGTGCGGTTGTGTTCCAGGTTGCCATGGATGCGTCCAAGCCGATGATCAAGGAAGCCGTCGAGGCTGTCTTTGGCGTCAAGGTGAAGGCGGTCAACACGACCATCACCAAAGGCAAGGTCAAGCGCTTCAAGGGCCGTCCCGGCGAGCGTTCCGACAAGAAAAAGGCCTATGTTACGCTCGAAGAGGGTAACACTATCGACGTCACCACCGGCCTCTGATAGAAGGCGCCGAATCTCGCGGCCCCGGGTTTTCCGGGGCCGCGGATTTTTTGCAGAATAGGTCTGTTTCGGGCGCTGCCCGGACCAGACTTTCCCACCGGGGACCTTCGGGGCCCTATAAGCCGGGGACCTTCGGGGCCCTATAATTCGGGTCTGACCCTTCAGACCCTTTAGCTGACGGAAGACAGAGAGCATGGCACTCAAGTCGTATAAACCGACGACGCCTGGCCAACGCGGGTTGGTTCTGATCGACCGTTCGGAGCTGTGGAAAGGACGCCCGGTCAAGGGCCTTGTAGAAGGCTTGACCAAGACGGGTGGACGGAACAACACCGGACGTATCACGATGTGGCACAAGGGCGGCGGCGCAAAGCGTCTGTACCGCATTGTGGATTTCAAGCGTCGTAAATTCGACATCGCAGCGGTCGTCGAGCGGATCGAATATGACCCGAACCGCACCGCATTCATCGCCCTCGTGAAATACGCGGACGGCGAACTTTCCTACATCCTCGCTCCGCAGCGCTTGGCGGTTGGCGACAGCGTGATCGCTGGCGCGAAAACCGACGTGAAGCCGGGCAACGCCATGCCGTTCTCGGGCATGCCGATCGGGACCATTGTTCACAACGTCGAGATGAAGCCCGGCAAAGGCGGTCAGATCGCACGCGCGGCGGGCACCTATGCCCAGTTCGTGGGTCGTGACGGTGGCTATGCCCAGATCCGCCTGTCCTCGGGCGAGTTGCGTCTGGTCCGTCAAGAGTGCATGGCCACCATCGGTGCCGTGTCGAACGCGGATCACTCGAACCAGAACCTCGGCAAGGCTGGCCGCAAGCGCCACATGGGCGTGCGTCCGACCGTTCGCGGCGTCGCGATGAACCCGATCGACCACCCGCACGGTGGTGGTGAAGGCCGCACCAGCGGTGGCCGTCACCCGGTTACCCCGTGGGGCAAGGGCACCAAGGGCAACCGCACCCGGTCGAACAAAGAGACGGACAAGTATATCCTCCGCTCGCGTCACGCCAAGAAAAAGGGCCGCTAATCCATGTCACGTTCCATTTGGAAAGGCCCGTTCGTCGACGGCTATGTCCTGAAAAAGGCAGAAGCCTCGCGCGCCTCGGGCAAAAGCGAAGTGATCAAGATCTGGTCGCGCCGCTCCACCATCCTGCCGCAATTCGTTGGTCTGACTTTTGGCGTGTATAACGGCCACAAGCACATTCCGGTTGCGGTCACCGAAGAAATGATCGGCCAGAAGTTCGGTGAATATTCGCCGACGCGGACCTATTACGGTCACGCCGCCGATAAAAAAGCCAAGAGGAAGTAAGCCATGGGTAAGGAAAAGAATCCGCGCCGCGTGGCGGACAACGAAGCAATGGCGATCAGCCGTATGCTGCGCACCTCGCCGCAGAAGCTCAACCTGGTTGCGGGCCTGATCCGCGGCAAGAAGGTTGAGAAGGCTTTGGCCGACCTGACCTTCTCCAAGCGCCGCATCGCGGGCGACGTGAAGAAGTGCCTGCAGTCGGCGATTGCCAATGCCGAGAACAACCACGGTCTGGACGTTGACAGCCTGGTGGTTGCCGAAGCCTGGTGTGGCAAGAACCTGGTGATGAAGCGTGGCCGTCCGCGGGCACGTGGCCGGTTCGGCAAGATCATGAAGCCGTTCTCTGAAATCACCATCAAGGTTCGTCAGTCCGGGGAGTCGGCATAATGGGACAGAAGGTTAACCCGATCGGGATGCGTCTTCAGGTCAACCGCACCTGGGACAGCCGCTGGTTCGCCGAGTCGAAAGACTATGGCAACCTGCTGCTGGAAGACCTGCGCATGCGTGAATTCATTCACGAAGAAGCCAAGCAGGCCGGCATCAGCAAGGTGATCATCGAGCGTCCGCACAAGAAGTGCCGCGTGACCATTCACGCAGCACGTCCGGGCGTGATCATCGGCAAGAAAGGCGCAGACATCGAAACCCTGCGCAAGAAACTGTCGGCCTTCACCAAGTCGGAACTGCACCTGAACATCGTCGAAGTCCGCAAGCCCGAGCTGGATGCTCAGCTGGTGGCCGAGTCGATCGCTCAGCAGATGGAACGCCGGGTGTCCTTCCGTCGTGCCATGAAGCGCGGCGTGCAGAACGCGATGCGCATCGGTGCCCTTGGCATCCGTGTGAACGTGGCAGGCCGTCTGGGTGGCGCGGAAATCGCACGGACCGAATGGTACCGCGAAGGCCGCGTGCCGCTGCACACGCTGCGCGCCGACATTGACTATGCCCTGTCCGAAGCCTCGACCCCTTACGGGATCATCGGTGTGAAGGTCTGGATCTTCAAAGGCGAAATCCTTGAGCATGATCCGCAAGCGCATGACCGCCGTCACGCAGAAGCACAGGAAGGCGCGGCTCCGCGTCAACCTCGTCGCGACCGCGAACGCGCGTAAGGGAGTAATGAGAGATGCTGCAACCGAAACGGACTAAGTTCCGCAAACAGCACAAGGGCCGTATCCACGGCGAGGCCAAGGGCGGCTTCCTGCTGAACTTTGGCTCCTTTGCGCTGAAGGCCACGGAGCCAGAGCGTGTGACGGCCCGTCAGATCGAAGCGGCCCGCCGCGCGATCACCCGTCACATGAAGCGTCAGGGTCGTGTCTGGATCCGCATTTTCCCGGATGTGCCGGTGTCGTCGAAGCCGACCGAAGTGCGTATGGGTAAAGGTAAGGGTTCGGTCGATTACTGGGCAGCCAAGGTGAAGCCTGGCCGCATCATGTTCGAGATCGACGGCGTGTCGGAAGTCATCGCCCGCGAGGCCCTGCGCCTTGGCGCGATGAAGCTTCCGGTGCTGACCCGCGTGGTCGCGCGCGAAGACTGGTAATAACCCGCGTAAGGTGCGTGCGTGCACGCACCCTACGATGCCCTTGCCCCTGCCGGAAACGGCGGGGGCTTTTTCGTTCCCACGCGATTTCGGTGTGGTGCGATTGTGCTTGCCATTGCCTCCCCCCCCCTGTAATGGAACGCATCCTGCGGTTCCGGGGCGACTCGGAATCGTTGGTTTGTCATTGATCCACCGGGTGAAAGGTTACCCTGCACGTCACGGGGCCTTCTGGTGATTGAAAAAAGGAACACGGCATGAAAGCCGAAGAACTCCGGGGCAAGTCCCCCGATCAGCTGCGCGACCAGCTCGTTGCTCTGAAAAAGGAAGCCTTCAACCTGCGCTTCCAGGCCGCTACGAACCAGCTTGAGAACACCGCGCGCATGCGCGTTGTGCGTCGTGACGCGGCACGCGTTCTGACCATTCTCAACCAAAAAGCCGCCGAAGCGGCGAAGTAAGAGGTTTATCATGCCCAAGCGTATCCTTTCAGGCGTCGTGACCTCGGACAAGAACGAACAGACCATCACGGTTCTGGTCGAGCGTCGCTTCAAGCACCCGCTGCTGCAAAAAACCGTGCGTAAGTCGAAGAAGTATCGTGCGCACGATGCAGAGAACAAATTCAAGGTTGGTGACACCGTCCGCATCGAGGAATGTGCGCCGATTTCGAAAACCAAGCGTTGGACGGTTGTTGTTTCGGCATAAGGCCGTCAGCACGCGTTTTGCGATAATCGAAACCCTGGGGCGTCACCTGCATGACCGTCCCCAAAGGTCGGGAGAAACCAAATGATCCAGATGCAGACCAATCTGGATGTAGCTGACAACTCCGGCGCTCGCCGAGTTCAGTGCATCAAGGTTCTGGGCGGTTCGCACCGCCGCTATGCATCCGTGGGCGACATCATCGTGGTGTCGGTCAAGGAAGCTATTCCAAAAGGCCGTGTGAAAAAAGGCGACGTGCGGAAAGCCGTTGTCGTGCGCACCGCCAAAGAGGTTCGTCGTGAAGACGGCACCGCCATCCGTTTTGACCGCAACGCCGCTGTCATCCTGAACAACCAGGGTGAACCCGTCGGCACGCGTATCTTCGGGCCGGTGGTGCGGGAACTGCGCGCCAAGAACTTCATGAAGATCATCTCGCTGGCTCCGGAGGTGCTCTGATGGCTGCGAAACTCAAAAAGGGTGACACCGTCATCGTTCTGACCGGCAAGGACAAGGGCAAGAAGGGCGAAATCACGTCCGTCAACCCGACCGCCAACAAAGCCGTGGTCGAGGGCCTGAACGTCGCCATCCGTCACACCAAGCAATCCGCCGGCTCTCAGGGCGGTCGCGTGGCCAAGTCCATGCCGATCGATCTGTCGAACCTGGCGATCGTGGACAAGGACGGCAAACCCACCCGCGTCGGCTTCCGCATGGACGGCGACAAGAAGGTGCGTTTTGCCAAGACCACAGGGGATGCGATCTGATGCTGGACGCTGCTCAATACACCCCGCGCCTCAAGGCGGAATACGTCTCGAAGGTGCGCGCGGCTCTGAAGGAAGAGTTCGCCTACAAGAACGACATGCAGATCCCCAAGCTTGAGAAGATCGTTCTCAACATGGGCGTCGGTGAAGCGGTCAAAGACACCAAGAAGGTGAAACAGGCTGCCGAAGAGCTGTCGCAGATCGCCGGTCAGAAAGCGGTCATCACCCATGCCAAGAAGTCCATCGCGGGCTTCCGTGTGCGGGAACTGATGCCGCTGGGCTGCAAGGTCACGCTGCGTGGCGACAAGATGTATGAATTCTTGGACCGTCTGATCAACGTGGCTCTGCCCCGCGTCCGCGACTTCCGCGGCGTGAAAGGCACCTCGTTCGACGGCCGTGGCAACTATGCCATGGGCTTGAAAGAACACATCGTGTTCCCGGAAATCAACTTCGACAAGGTCGATGAAGTTCTGGGTATGGACATCATCATCTGCACGAACGCGAAAACCGATGCGGAAGCCAAGGCGCTGTTGAAGCATTTCAACATGCCCTTCACGTCGTAAGCGCGAGGACCCAGAGTTATGGCAAAAAAATCCATGGTGAACCGCGAAGTGAAGCGCGCCAAGCTGGTGAAGCAATATGCTTCCAAGCGTGCGACGCTGAAGGCGGTGATCGAAGACCAATCCAAGCCGATGGAAGAGCGTTTTGGCGCGACCCTGAAGCTGGCACAACTGCCCCGCAACTCGTCGGCAACGCGGCTGCACAACCGCTGCCAGCTGACGGGCCGTCCGCATGCTTACTATCGTAAGCTGAAACTGTCGCGGATCATGCTGCGTGAACTGGCCTCGTTCGGCCAGATCCCGGGCATGGTCAAGTCCAGCTGGTAAGGGAGAGCAGACATGCCTGTGAATGATCCTATCGGCGATATGCTGACCCGTATCCGCAACTCTCAGATGCGCGGCAAATCCACTGTCTCGACCCCAGCTTCCACGCTGCGCGGCCGTGTTCTGGATGTGCTTCTGTCCGAGGGCTATATCCGTGGTTACGAAAAGAACCCGACCGACAACGGTCAGGGCGAATTCGTGATCTCGCTCAAGTACTACGAAGGCACCCCGGTGATCCGCGAAATCAAGCGCGTATCGAAGCCGGGCCGCCGTGTGTACATGGGCGTCAAGGACATCCCGTCGGTCCGCAACGGCCTGGGTGTCTCGATTGTGTCGACGCCGAAGGGCGTCATGTCCGATGCAGCTGCACGCTCCGCCAATGTTGGCGGCGAAGTGCTCTGCACCGTATTCTGAGGAGGGTGCAATGTCTCGTATCGGCAAGAAACCCGTCTCTCTGGTCAAAGGCGTCTCGGCGTCGGTGTCTGGCCAGACTGTCGAAGTGAAGGGTCCGAAAGGCACCCGTTCCTTCACCGCAACCGACGATGTGACCATCGCAATCGACGGCGACGTGATCAAGGTGACCCCGCGCGGCACCTCGAAGCGCGCCCGTCAGCAATGGGGCATGGCGCGGTCCATGGTGGAGAACCTGGTGACCGGCGTTTCGACCGGCTTCAAGAAAGAGCTTGAGATTCAGGGCGTTGGTTACCGTGCTGCGGTGGCTGGCAACGTGCTGAAACTGTCCTTGGGCTATAGCCACGAAGTCAACTTCGCCGTTCCGGCGGGCGTCACCGTGACGTCGCCGAAGCAGACTGAAATCGTTGTGGAAGGCATCGACCAGCAGCTCGTTGGTCAGGTTGCAGCAAACATCCGCGAATGGCGCAAGCCCGAGCCCTATAAGGGCAAAGGCATCCGCTATAAGGATGAATACATCTTCCGCAAAGAAGGTAAGAAGAAGTAAGGGTGGCAAAATGGCTTTGAACAAAAGAGAGCTGTTCCTCAAGCGCCGCCTGCGCGTTCGGAACAAAATCAAGGCGATGGCAAACGGGCGCATGCGTCTGTCGGTGCATCGGTCGTCCAAGAACATCAGCGTCCAGTTGATCGACGACGTGAAAGGCGTGACCGTTGCGTCCGCCTCCACGCTGGAGAAAGATCTGGGCCTGGTCGGCAAGAACAACGTCGAGGCTGCGGCCAAGATCGGCGCTGCGATTGCAGAACGGGCGAAGAAGGCCGGGGTCGAAGACGTGTATTTCGATCGTGGTGGTTTCCTCTTTCACGGGAAGATCAAGGCTTTGGCCGATGCTGCCCGTGAAGGCGGCCTGAAGTTCTGAGGAGTTTGGATATGGCAGAACGTGAAAATCGGGGCCGCGGCGGCGATCGTCGTCAGGAAACCCGTGAGGAAACGCCCGAGTTCGCAGACCGTCTGGTTGCGATCAACCGTGTTTCGAAAACCGTGAAGGGCGGCAAGCGCTTTGGCTTTGCAGCACTCGTCGTGGTCGGCGACCAGCGTGGTCGTGTCGGCTTTGGCAAGGGCAAGGCCAAGGAAGTGCCGGAGGCGATCCGCAAGGCAACGGAACAGGCCAAGCGCCAGATGATCCGCGTGCCGCTGAAGGACAGCCGCACCCTGCACCACGACATGGAAGGCCGCCACGGCGCCGGAAAAGTCGTGATGCGGACGGCCGTGGCCGGGACCGGGATCATCGCCGGTGGTCCGATGCGCGCCGTCTTCGAGATGCTGGGGATCCAGGACGTTGTTGCGAAGTCGATCGGCTCGCAGAACCCCTACAACATGATCCGCGCCACCATCGACGGTCTGAAAGCAGAGACCTCGCCCCGCCAGGTTGCCGCACGTCGCGGCAAGAAGGTGGCCGAGATCCTGAAGAAGCCCGAAGCTGAAGTGCAGGAGGCCTGATCATGGCGGACACCAAGAAAACCATCGTCGTGCAGCAGGTGGCTTCGGCCGCCCGCCGCCCGGCCATCCAGACCGCGACCCTGAAGGGTCTGGGCCTGAACAAGATGAACCGCACCCGCGAGCTGGAAGACACGCCTTCCGTGCGCGGCATGGTCAACAAGATCCCGCATCTTGTGAAGATCATCGAAGAGCGCGGCTGATCCGCGGTGTAAGGTGCGTGCGTGCACGCACCCTACGCAGAGACAGGCGCCCCAAGGGAAACCTTGGGGCGTTTTGCGTTGCGAACGCCCCGTTAACCCTGATCTAAGCGGCTCTGCCGATGATGCCCTGCAGTTTTTCCAGCGTGGGGTTTACAGATGCGCGGCTACCGGCTGACGTCGGGGGATCTGATTTCTGCAACATTCGGCGATTGGGACCGCTTTGCCATCGAAAATGGCGGCGCCCGGGCTTTGACGGTGCAGGTCTTGGGGCAAAGCCTGTTCGACAGCATCGACGGCCCCGCCACACGCCGCTTTCTGGAGCAGATCTTCTACGACTGCCGTCGCAACCAAAGCGTCATGGGCCAGCTGTACCGCTGTGACAGCCCGCAGGTGGAGCGGCTGTTCGCGATGCGGGTGCTGCCCTTGCCCGCAAGCGGGATCGAGGTGCAGCATCGGCTGATCCGCTGCCGCGCGCTGGCGGCCCCCGCTTGGCCCGGCCTGCCGCATCTGCGCTATCGGCGGTGCAGCCAATGCTTGGCCTGCAACTTTGGCGGGCCTTGGGTAGTGGGCCACCGGTTCCGCCTGCCGAGCGGCGCCGTGGCCGAAGATGCGGTTTGCCCGGTCTGTCGCGGGGCGGTGTTTCCGGCGGTGCCGCCGTTGCGCCGCGGGCCACAAGCGGCCGATGCGGGGCAGGGACCCTTGCGTTGACGCCGCGCAGGGCCTATACGCCCCCGGTGGCCGCTGGGTCACAGAATCAACAAGAAATGCCGTGTTGTCCTTGCCCGTCGCAGGTGGGGATGTTCCGGCGATGGAGAGTGCGACATGAAACTGAATGAACTTCGTGACAATGACGGCGCCGCCCGCAAGCAAAAGCGCGTCGCCCGTGGCCCCGGTTCGGGCAAGGGCAAGACGGCTGGCCGCGGGATCAAGGGCCAGAAATCGCGTTCCGGCGTCGCTTTGGGCGGATACGAAGGCGGCCAGATGCCGCTGTATCGCCGCCTGCCCAAGCGCGGCTTCAACAAGCCGAACCGCAAGGAATTCGCGGTGATCAACCTCGGCCTGATCGAGAAATTCATCGCCGCCGGCAAGCTCGACATCAAGGCAGAGCTGACCGAAGACGCGCTGGTGGCCGCTGGCCTGACCAACCACAAGCGCGATGGCATCCGCATCCTGAACAAGGGCGAGATCAAATCGGCTGTCAAACTGGTGGTCTCGGGCGCTTCGGCAGCGGCAGTCGAGGCCATCAAGGCGGCTGGCGGTTCGATCACGCTTCCGGCGGCCGCGGCTGAGTAAGCCAAATAGGAGTTGTGAGCGGCCCTCAGGTCGCTTACATCACCTTTAGTTTTCCCGCGCCGCCGACCGGAAAACGGTTTGGCGGCGCTGTCTTTGAAAGAGACCGGATATGGCATCTGCTGCAGAGCAAATGGCGGCGAACCTCAGCTGGGGCGCCCTGGGCAAGGCGACTGACTTGCGCCAACGCATCTTCTTTACCATTGGCTTGCTGATCGTCTATCGGCTTGGCACCTATATCCCGGTGCCGGGGATCGATGGCGTGCAGTTGCGGGCCTTCATGGAGGAGGCCGGTGCGGGAATCGGCGGCATCCTGAACATGTTCACCGGCGGCGCGATCAGCCGGATGGGCATTTTCGCCTTGGGCATCATGCCTTATATCTCGGCCTCGATCATCGTGCAGCTGATGACCGCCATGGTTCCGAAGCTTGAACAGCTGAAGAAGGAAGGCGAGCAAGGCCGCAAGAAGATCAACCAATACACCCGTTATGGCACTGTGGTGCTGGCGACCTTCCAAGCTTGGGGCATTGCCGCCAGCCTCGAGGCGGGCGGGCTTGCGCATGATCCGGGCCTTTTCTTCAAGGCGGCCTGTGTGATCACTCTGGTCGGCGGCACCATGTTCCTGATGTGGCTGGGCGAGCAGATCACCGCGCGCGGCATCGGCAACGGCATTTCGCTGATCATCTTCGTGGGCATCGTGGCCGAACTTCCTGCCGCCATTGCGCAATTCCTGAGCCAAGGCCGCTCGGGCGCGATTTCGCCTGCGGTGATCATCGGGGTGATCATCATGGTGATCGCCGTGATCGCCTTTGTGGTGTTCATGGAGCGCGCGCTGCGCAAGATCCATATCCAGTATCCGCGTCGTCAGGTCGGCATGAAGGTCTATGACGGGGGCTCCAGCCACCTGCCGGTGAAAGTGAACCCGGCGGGCGTGATTCCGGCGATCTTCGCCTCGTCGCTCTTGCTGTTGCCAGTCACCATCTCCACCTTCTCGGGCGCGCAGACAGGCCCGGTGATGTCGACGATCCTGGCCTATTTTGGCCCGGGACAGCCGCTTTACCTGCTGTTCTTCACCGGCATGATCGTGTTCTTCAGCTATTTCTACACCTACAACGTCGCCTTCAAGGTGGAAGACGTGGCCGAGAACCTGAAGAACCAGAACGGCTTTATCCCGGGCATCCGCCCCGGCAAGAAGACCGAGGAATATCTGGAATATGTGGTGACGCGCATTCTGGTGCTGGGCTCGGCTTACCTTGCGGCGGTCTGCCTGTTGCCCGAAATCCTGCGCAACCAGTTCGGCTTTACCTTCTATTTCGGCGGCACCTCGGTGCTGATCGTGGTGTCGGTCACCATGGATACGATCAATCAGGTGCAGTCGCATCTGCTGGCGCATCAATACGAAGGTCTGATCGAGAAATCGCAACTGCGTGGGCGCAAGAAGACGGCGCCCAAGGCCCCGGCACGGCGCTGACTTATGGCTAACATCATTCTTCTGGGGCCCCCGGGGGCCGGCAAGGGCACGCAGGCCAAACGTCTGGTCGACAGCCGCAACATGGTGCAACTGTCCACCGGTGACATGCTGCGCGAAGCCAAGACCAGCGGCACCGAGATGGGCCGCCGCGTCGCCGAGGTGATGGAGCGCGGCGCGCTTGTCACCGATGAGATCGTGATCGGCCTGATCGCGGAAAAGCTGGAGAAGGGGGCCGCAGGCGGCTTTATCTTTGACGGCTTTCCCCGCACCTTGCGGCAGGCGGATGCCTTGGGCGAGCTGCTTGCCCAGAAAGGGCTGAAGCTGGATGCGGTGATCGAACTGGTGGTGGATGATGCGGCGCTTGTGGGCCGGATCGTCAAGCGCGCCGATGAGGCGCGCGCCGCCGGGGAGCCTGTGCGTGCCGATGACACCGCCGAGGTGTTCGAGGTGCGTCTGCGGGCCTATTACAAGAACACCGCGCCGCTCACGGGCTATTATTATGCCAAGGGCAATCTGCAAACGGTGGACGGGCTGGCCGAGATGGACAGCGTCGCCGCCGACATCGCGAAAATTCTTGACAAAGCCTGAAATCACCGGCGCCGCTCTTGACGGGCGCGTCATTTGACCATACAGCACAGCGTCCCGGCATGGAATCGTGCCGGGGTTTCCCATTTTCGGGGAAAAGCATCATCGGGGTCGGTCCCTGATGGAGTTGTGAAAAAAGGTTCTGGCACCACGGAACCGCAACCATGAAAAGGACTCACGTTTGGCACGTATTGCTGGCGTTAACATCCCGACCCAGAAACGGGTTCCGATCGCCCTGACCTACATCACTGGTATTGGCCCCGCCAATGCTGAAACCGTCTGTGCTGCGCTCAACATCGACCGCGCGCGCCGCGTGAACGAACTCTCGGATGCCGAAGTGCTGGCGATCCGCGAATTCATCGACGCGAACTTCACCGTCGAAGGTGACCTGCGCCGCGAAGTCTCGATGAACATCAAGCGCCTGATGGACCTTGGCTGCTATCGTGGCCTGCGTCACCGCAAGGGCCTGCCGGTCCGCGGTCAGCGCACGCATACGAACGCTCGCACCCGCAAGGGCCCCGCAAAAGCCATTGCTGGCAAGAAGAAATAAGGGGTAGGGCACTATGGCACGCGATACCAAATCGACCCGCACCAAGAAAAAAGAGCGCAAGAACATCGCCGCTGGCGTGGTTCACGTGAACTCTTCGTTCAATAACACCAAGATCCTGATCTCTGACGTTCAGGGCAACGCCATTTCGTGGTCGTCCTCGGGCACCATGGGCTTCAAGGGCTCGCGCAAGTCGACGCCCTATGCCGCCCAGATGGCTGCCGAAGATGCCGCCCGCAAGGCACAGGACCATGGCATGAAGACCGTCGAGGTTGAAGTGCAGGGTCCGGGTTCGGGCCGCGAATCGGCGCTGCGCGCGCTGGCCGCTGTTGGTCTGAACATCACCTCGATCCGCGACGTGACCCCGCTGGCGCACAACGGCTGCCGCCCGCCCAAGCGTCGCCGCGTCTAATTTATCTTCCTATCGTCGGGCCGTGCGACATCGCACGGCCCGATTTCGGCATTTTCGGACCCTCGGGCGTCCCACCGCTTGCTGGACATGGGCAATGGGACAAGGATGGAGGCGACAGCATGATCCATAAGAACTGGCAAGAACTGATCAAACCGACGCAACTGGTTGTGAAACCGGGCGCAGATGCGGGCCGCGTGGCCACCGTCATCGCCGAACCGCTGGAGCGCGGCTTTGGTCTGACGCTGGGCAACGCCCTGCGCCGCGTGCTGATGTCGTCGTTGCAGGGTGCAGCGATCACCTCGGTGCAGATCGACAACGTGCTGCACGAATTCTCCAGCGTGGCTGGCGTGCGCGAAGACGTGACCGATATCGTGCTGAACCTGAAAGGCGTGTCCATCAAGATGGACGTCGAGGGGCCGAAGCGCCTGTCGATCTCGGCCAAAGGGCCGGGCGTGGTGACCGCCGCCGATATCTCGGAAACCAACGGCATTGAAATCCTGAACCGCGAACACGTGATCTGCCACCTTGATGATGGCGCGGATGTGTTCATGGAACTGACCGTCAACACCGGCAAAGGCTATGTCTCGGCCGACAAGAACCGCCCGGAAGATGCGCCGATCGGTCTGATTCCGATCGATGCGATCTATTCGCCGGTCAAGAAAGTCAGCTACGAAGTGCAGCCGACCCGCGAAGGTCAGGTGCTGGACTATGACAAGCTGACGATGAAGGTGGAGACGGATGGCAGCCTGACGCCGGATGACGCCGTGGCCTATGCCGCGCGCATCCTGCAAGACCAGCTGTCGATCTTCGTCAACTTCGACGAACCGGAATCGGCCAAGCTGGGCGAAGTGGATGCCGGGCTGGAATTCAACCCGCTGCTGCTCAAGAAGGTGGACGAGCTGGAACTGTCGGTCCGTTCGGCCAACTGCCTGAAGAACGACAACATCGTCTATATCGGCGATCTGATCCAGAAAACCGAAGCCGAGATGCTGCGCACCCCGAACTTCGGCCGCAAGTCCTTGAACGAAATCAAGGAAGTGCTGTCGGGCATGGGCCTGCATCTGGGCATGGAAGTCGAAGACTGGCCGCCAGAGAACATCGAAGATCTGGCCAAGCGCTTCGAAGACCAGTTCTGAGGTCACGGGGCGCGCTGCTCCGAAGGCTTTCGTAGGGTGCGTGCGCGCACGCACCCTACACCAAATGCCCGGACGTCCGGGGAAAACATGGGCACCAACGCCCCAAGGTGAGTGCGGCGGCACGTAGGCCGCACCGGACAAAGCAAAACACGCGATACGGAGATTTCCATGCGTCACTCTAACGGCTACCGCAAACTGAACCGTACCCATGAACACCGCAAGGCGATGTTCGCAAACATGGCCGGTTCGCTCATCGAGCATGAGCAGATCAAGACCACCTTGCCGAAGGCCAAGGAACTGCGTCCGATCATCGAAAAGCTGATCACCCTGGCCAAGCGCGGCGACCTGCACGCCCGTCGTCAGGCCCATGCCCAGCTCAAGCAAGACATTCACACCGCGCGCCTGTTCGAAATCCTCGGGCCGCGCTACAAGGACCGCGCGGGCGGCTATGTGCGCGTTCTGAAAGCAGGCTTCCGCTATGGCGACATGGCGCCGATGGCGATCATCGAATTCGTCGACCGCGACGTGAACGCCAAAGGTGCTGCCGATCACGCCCGCACCGAAGCGGCTGACGCTGCAGAATAAGCTGTCTGGCGCTTGCGCCATCGGCAGGCATAAGGCCCGTCCCCGCACAGCGGGGGCGGGCCTTTCGCTTTTGCAGCCCCGCCGCCGTGGCCCGCCCGTGGCCCGAGGCGGCGTGAAGGCGGTTGAAAGCGGCGGATGGCTTGCCATATCGCAAGGCAAACTTATCAAAGGGACCTGTCCATGCTGCGCCTTGCCGCTTTGATCCTGTTCTGTGCCAGCCCGCTGGCCGCTCAAACCGATGCCGCCGCCGGGCGCGTCCCGGCCTCGCAGGCCGAGATCAGCCTGAGCTTTGCGCCGGTGGTGAAATCCACCGCGCCCGCCGTGGTGAACATCTATGCCAGCCGCGTCGTGGAAGAGCGGCTGTCGCCCTTTGCGGGGGACCCGTTCTTTGACCAGTTCTTCAATGGTTTCGGCCAAAGCCAGCCCCGGGTGCAGAACTCGCTGGGCTCGGGTGTGATCGTGGCGGCGGAAGGCATCGTGGTTTCGAATTACCATGTGGTGGGGCAGGCGACCGAGATCCGGGTCGTGCTGAACGACCGCCGGGAATATGCCGCCGAGCTGATCTTGGGGGATGAGGAAAGCGATCTGGCGATCCTGCGCTTGCAGGATGCGGCCGATCTGCCTGCGCTGGAGTTCCGCAATTCGGATGAGGTGGAGGTGGGCGATCTGGTGCTGGCCATCGGCAACCCGTTCGGGGTGGGGCAGACGGTGTCCTCTGGCATCGTCTCGGGCCTTGCGCGCAGCTCGGTGGAATTGGGGCGCGGCTATTTCATCCAGACCGATGCGGCGATCAACCCCGGCAATTCGGGCGGGGCGCTGGTCGATATGCAAGGGCGGCTGGTGGGCATCAACACCGCGATCCTGACCCGGTCGGGCGGGTCGAATGGCATTGGCTTTGCGATTCCGGCCAATCTGGTGGAAACGGTGGTGGCGCAGGCCAAGGCGGGTGCCGCGCGGTTTGAACGGCCTTGGGCCGGGGTGCAAGGGCAGGCGATGGATGCGGGGCTGGCGGCGGCCATGGGACTTGCCCGGCCCGATGGGGTGCTTTTGGTCGATCTGCACCCGGAAAGCCCCTTTGCCGCCGCAGGGCTGAGCGCGGGGGATGTGGTGCTCTCCGTGGGCGGGGCTGCGACCAACACGCCGCAAGAGATGATGTTCCGCCTTGCGGCGCTGGGGATCGGTGCCACGGTTCCGGTCACCTATCTGACTGAGGCAGGCCCCCAGTCGGCCGAGGTGACGCTGATCGCGGCCCCCGAAAGCCCGCCGCGTGACCCCGTGACCATCACCGAACCGGTGGCCTTGCGGGGCCTGAGCGTGGCACGGATCAACCCGGCGCTGATCGCTGAGATGGGGCTGGCGATGGAAAGCGCGGGCGTGGCGGTGACGCAGGTGCAGGATCTGGCCGCGCAGGTGGGCCTGCGCCCCGGCGATGTGCTCTTGGCCATCAACGAGCGCCCCATCGCTGTGCCTGCGGATGTGGCCGAGTCCGCGCGGGACCAGACCCGGCGGTGGGCGATCGATGTCAACCGCGGCGGTCAGATCGTGCGCCTGCGTTTCCGGCTCTAGCGGCGGGGGCGCTCTGCGCTTAAGTTGGGCGGATGGCAGACCTGTTTGACACCGCCGCTGCAAGCCCCAAAGCCGAAGGCCCCCGGCCTTTGGCCGACCGTTTGCGCCCGCAATCCTTGTCGCATGTCATCGGGCAGGCGCATGTTCTGGGCCCCGAGGGGCCGCTGGGGGCGATGCTGGCGGCGGGGAGCCTGTCATCGCTGATCCTTTGGGGGCCGCCCGGCGTGGGCAAGACCACCATCGCGCGGCTTCTGGCGGATGAAACCGATCTGGCCTTCGTGCAGATCTCGGCAATTTTCACCGGCGTGCCGGAGTTGCGCAAAGTGTTCGAAGCGGCCCGCATCCGGCGGCAGAACGGGCAGGGGACGCTGCTGTTTGTCGATGAAATCCATCGCTTCAACAAGGCGCAGCAAGACGGGTTTCTGCCGCATATGGAGGATGGGACCATCCTTCTGGTGGGGGCCACGACAGAGAACCCCAGTTTCGAGCTGAACGCCGCCTTGCTGAGCCGGGCGCAGGTGATCGTGCTCGAGCGGCTGGGTCTGGCCGATCTGGAGCGGTTGATGCAGCGCGCCGAGATGGAGCTGGGGCGCAACCTGCCGCTGTCGGGCGAGGCGCGCGAGGCGATGCTGGACATGGCCGATGGCGACGGGCGGGCGCTTTTGAACCTGATCGAACAGGCCTCGGCCTGGCGGGTGGAGAAGCCGCTTTCGCGCGACCAGCTGGCCACCCGGCTGATGCGGCGCGCCGCGAAATACGACAAGGCGGGGGAAGAACATTACAACCTGATCAGCGCCTTGCACAAATCGGTGCGCGGATCAGACCCGGATGCCGCGCTATACTGGTTTGCCCGGATGCTGGAAGGCGGCGAGGACCCGCGCTTTCTGGCCCGCCGCCTGACGCGCATGGCCGTGGAGGACATCTGCCTTGCCGATCCGCAAGCGCAAGCGGTGTGTCTGGATGCGTGGAACACCTATGAACGTCTTGGCAGCCCCGAAGGCGAACTGGCCTTGGCCAATGCGGTGGTCTACCTCGCGCTCGCACCAAAATCGAATGCGGTCTATGTGGCCTATAAGGCGGCGCGCGCTTCGGCGCGGGAAACCGGCAGCCAGATGCCGCCGCGCCACATTCTGAACGCGCCGACCAAGATGATGAAAGAGATCGGCTATGGCACGGGTTATTCTTACGACCATGATGCCGAGGACGGGTTCTCGGGGCAGGATTACTTCCCCGAAGGCATGAAGCGCCCGGTGTTCTATCTGCCGCCCGAACGCGGGTTCGAGCGCGAGTTGAAAAAGCGGGTCGATTATTTTGCCAAGCTGCGCGCCAAGCGGCAGGGCGGGTAGCGCTCCGCGCGGGAGTATTTGAGAAAGGTGCAAGCGGCAAGGCGCGCGCCAAGCCTGCATGATGCGCGCACGTTGACAATTCCGCGCCGGACCCGCAAAGAAACGCTTTGCTTTCCTGCTTGCCGCACATCTGGCGGGCCTCCCATCTGCAAGGTCTTTGACATGAGTGGCGTGAAACTTCTGACAGTCTCTGAAGACGAGGGCGCACAGCGGCTTGATAAGTGGTTCAAGCGCCGCTTTCCGCAGCTGACCCAAGGCCATGTCGAAAAGATGTGCCGCACCGGCCAGATCCGCGTCGATGGCGCCCGCGCCAAGGCGGCCGACCGTGTGGCGCCGGGCCAGACCATCCGTGTCCCGCCCTTGCCCGACACCGAGGCACCCAGCCGCCCTGCCGAAGGCCGCATCAGCGCTGCCGATGCCAAGATGATCCAGAACGCCGTGCTGTGGAAGGATGAGCATATCATCATCCTGAACAAGCCCCCCGGCCTGCCGTCGCAAGGCGGCTCGGGGCAGGGGGAGCGCCATGTCGACGGTTTGGCCGAGGCCTTGAAGTTCGGCTACAAGGACAAGCCCAAGCTGGTGCACCGGCTGGACAAGGACACCTCGGGTCTGTTGATGCTCGCGCGCACCGACCGGGTGGCCCGCGCGCTTTCGGAAGCCTTGCGCCACCGCAACACCCGCAAGATCTATTGGGCGCTGGTCGCCGGTGTGCCGCATCCGCGCCAAGGGTCGATCAAATACGGGCTGATGAAGGCTCCGGGCGGCGGGCGTGGCGAAGGCGAAAAGATGATCTGCGTGCATCCGGCCAAGATGGCCGATTTTCCCGATGCCAAGCGCGCGCATACCGATTTCTTCACGCTCTGGTTCCTTGGCACCCGCATGAGCTGGATGGCACTGGAGCCGGTGACGGGCCGCACGCATCAGCTGCGCGCGCATCTGGCGGAACTCGGCCACCCGATCATCGGGGATGGCAAATACGGCGGCTCGGCACAGGAAAACATGGGCGATGGCTGGGGCGCGCAAGCGGGCGGCGAGATGTCGAAAAAGATGCACCTGCATGCCCGCAGCCTGACGGTGCAGCACCCGATCACCAAAGAGATGATGACCTTCACCGCGCCCTTGCCCGAGCATATGGCGCGCACTTGGAAATTGCTCGACTGGAACGAAACCGACGTTCCCGCCGACCCGTTTGAGAGCCTGCGATGAGCACTTGGGCTGCCAAACGCTTTTGGGAGGCCGCGCGGGCCGAGCCTTGTGCCGGTGGCTTTGCCGTGTTGCTGGACACGCGCCCGGTGAAAACCCCGGCCAAGCAGCCCTTGGTGCTGCCAACGCTGGCGATGGCGCAGGCGATTGCGGCGGAATGGGACCAGCAGCACGGGGTGATCAAGCCCGAGACCATGCCGCTGACGCGCGCGGCCAATTCCGCCATCGACAAGGTGGCGCCGCAATTTGACGGCGTGGTGGGAGAGATCGCCAATTACGGCAGCACGGATCTTTTGTGCTACCGGGCCACCGTGCCGCAGGCTTTGGTGGAGCGGCAAGAGGCGGGCTGGGCCCCTTTGCTGGCCTGGGCGCGCGCGGATCTGGGCGCAGGGCTGGCGGTCACCCATGGCGTGATCCCGATCCCGCAGTCCAAGTCCAGCCTTGCGCGGCTGCGCGCGCTGGTGGCAGAGCACAGCGCCTTTGAACTCGCGGCCTTGCACGATCTGGTGGCCATCACCGGCTCGCTGATTCTGGGGCTGGCGGTGGCGCGTGGGCGGCTCACCGGCGAGGAGGCCTTTGCCTTGAGCCGAATCGACGAAACATGGCAAAATGAGCATTGGGGAGAAGACGAAGAGGCTGCAGCCCAAGAGGCGCAGCGCCGCATCGCTTTGCTGACGGCGGAGCGATTCTTGGCATTGTGCGGGTAACAATCCTGCCCAAATTGCGGGCAGTCCCGCGCCAAACTGCCGAACCATGCCGCCAAACCCTTTGAATGCAAAGATTTTAGGCATTTTTCAGCGACACGCTTGACCTTTCAAACCGCTTCGGAGGAAACTGGGCGAACTGGGAGAGGCTCACCTCCATCAGTTTCGCCCCCGTCCGCCCATCAACCGGCCTCGGGGCACATAAAAACGTCGGCGCAAGGCCGGCAACTCAGGATGAGGTAAGAATGAACAAATCCGTATTCCTCGGCACCCTCGCGGCGACCACCCTGCTTGCAGGCGCGGCTCTGGCGCAGGGCACCTCGACGCTGGAAACCGTCAAGGCCCGTGGTGAACTGAACTGTGGCGTGAACACCGGTCTGGTCGGCTTTGCCGCGCCGGACGCAAGCGGTGCATGGCAGGGCTTCGACGTGGCTCTGTGCAAGGCCGTTGCTGGCGCGATCTTTGGTGACGCATCGAAGGTGGTCTATATCCCGACCACCTCGTCCGACCGCTTTGAACAGCTGACCTCGGGCAAGATCGACTTTCTGATCCGCAACACCACCTGGACCTTCTCGCGCGACACCGATCTGAAAATGGATTTCGTCGGCGTGAACTACTATGACGGTCAGGGCTTCATGGTCCGCACCGATCTGGGCGTGTCCTCGGCGAAAGAACTGAACGGCGCCACGATCTGCATCCAAACCGGCACCACCACGGAATTGAACTTGGCTGACTACTTCAAAGCCAACAACATGACCTATACGGCGGTTCCGATCGAAACCAACGCCGAAGGCGAGCAGCAGTATCTGGCGGGCGCTTGCGACGCCTATACCACCGACGCCTCCGGTCTCGCGGCCACCCGTGCGGCATTTGCCGACCCGGAAAACCACGTGATCCTGCCGGAAATCATCTCCAAAGAACCGCTTGGGCCGGCCGTGCGCCATGGTGACAGCGCTTGGGGCGATGTGATCCGCTGGACGATGAATGCGCTGATCGCTGCCGAAGAATTCGGTATCACCTCGGCCAACATCGACGAACTGGCGACCTCGTCGCAGAACCCCGAAGTGCAGCGCTTGCTGGGCACCTCGGACAACCTCGGCGCGATGATCGGTCTGGACCCGGAATGGGCCAAGAACGCG
This sequence comes from Pseudorhodobacter sp. MZDSW-24AT, assembly GCF_002794355.1. GTDB lineage: Bacteria > Pseudomonadota > Alphaproteobacteria > Rhodobacterales > Rhodobacteraceae > Pseudotabrizicola. The sequence goes on from NZ_PGOI01000005.1 coordinate 21,498, forward strand.
ATCAAGGCCGGCGGCAACTATGGCGAGATCTTCGCGGCCACCATCGGGGAATCGACCCCGATCGGTCTGGCGCGTGGTCTGAACGCCCAGTGGACCCAAGGCGGTCTGCTCTACACCCCGCCGTTCCGTTGATCGGCTGACAAGACCGGGGCGCGCCAACATGGCGCGCCCCTTCCAAATCGAGAACAAGGTTTTCCGCAGCGCCGGGGCACGATCCCGACCAACAAGGGCACAAGCCCGAAAGCGCGCGGAGGTCAGGGGAAAATAAATGGCCGTAGTTACGGAAGAACCGAAAGCTGGCTTTCGGCTCGGGATGCTCATCTACGACACCCGCTATCGCTCCATCACCATCCAAATTGTCGTTCTGTTTCTGGTCATGCTGGGCGCCGCCTGGCTGATCGACAACCTGCTGCGCAATCTTGCCGCACTGGGGCGGGGCATCGACTTCGGCTTTCTGTGGAACCGCGCCGGGTATGACATCAACCAGACGCTGGTGGAGTATTCCAACGACAGCAGCCACGCCCGCGCCACGCTGGTGGGTCTGCTGAACACGCTGCTGATCGCCTTTCTGGGCTGTATCGCGGCCACCATTCTGGGCGTGATCGCCGGGGTCTTGCGGCTGTCGAACAACTGGGTGATCGCCCGGCTGATGACGGTTTACGTGGAGATCTTCCGCAACATCCCGCTCTTGCTGTGGATCCTGATGATCTACACCGTCTTCACCGAAGCGCTTCCGGCCCCCAACGCCTTTCGCGGCGAAAATCCGGCGGCCTCGATGGTGCTGTTTGACACCGTGGCCTTCACCAACCGCTACACCGCGATTCCGTGGCTGGTGTTCGACCGCTCGCTGGGCTGGCTGCAACTGGGGCCGATCTGGCTCAACCTCGACCTCACCGCCATCATCGTGGCGCTGGTGGGCGGCTTCCTGATCAACCGCGCGATCCTGAAACGGGCCACCCGCATTCAGGAAGCCACCGGCCTGCGCCCCACCACCTGGTGGCAATCGCTGCTGGCGCTGTTCGGGCCGATCATCGTGCTGAAATTTGTGCTGGGCACCCATTTCGATTACCCCAGCCTGCAAGGCTTCAACTTCACCGGCGGTCTGCAAGTCTCGAACTCGCTGGTGGCGCTCTGGCTCGCGCTGACGCTCTACACCGCCGCCTTCATCGCGGAAATCGTGCGCGCCGGCATCAACGCCATCTCGCGCGGGCAGTCCGAGGCCGCCTTTGCCCTTGGCCTGCGCCCCGGTCGCACGATGAACCTGATCATCCTGCCACAGGCGATGCGGGTCATCATCCCGCCGCTGATCTCGCAATACCTGAACCTGACGAAGAACTCCTCGCTCGCGATCGCCGTCGGCTACATGGATCTGCGTGGCACGCTGGGCGGCATCACGCTGAACCAGACCGGCCGCGGGCTCGAGGCCATGCTGCTTCTGATGCTGATCTATCTCATCATTTCGCTGACCATCTCTGGTGCCATGAACGTCTACAACCAATCCGTCAAACTGAAGGAGCGCTGAGATGAACACCAGCACAAGCACCTTCGTCCGCACCGAGATGCTGCCGCAACAGGCCCCGCCGATCACCGAGTCGGGGGCCGTGAAATGGCTGCGCGAAAATCTGTTCTCGTCGGTGCTCAACACCATCCTCACCATCCTCGGCATCGCTGCGGTGGCCTATCTGGTGATCCACATCGCGCCTTGGCTGTCACGCTCGGTCTGGAACGCGAATTCGCTGAGCGAATGCCGCCAGATCATCGCCGAACGCTATGGCGAAGGCGTCACCGGGGCCTGCTGGGCGGTCATCCGCGAACGCTGGCCGCAATACCTGTTCGGCTTCTACCCGTCGCACCTGTATTGGCGCCCGGTTCTGGCCTTCGTGCTCCTGTGCGTCGCCGTGGCCCCGGTGCTGTTCGACAAACTGCCGCGCAAGATGCTGTGGTTCTCGCTGATCTACCCGGCGGTCGGCTTCTGGCTTTTGTGGGGCGGGTCGGTCTGGGTGCCGGTCATGGCGCTGGCAGGCTTTGCCATCGGCTATGCCGCCGCCAAGATCGTCAAGCCCATCGCCGGCACCATCCTTGCCACCATCGCTGCGGTGCTGGCGCCGGTGCTGTGGTGGCTCTTCCTTGCCGGTCCTGCCGCCGAGGCGCTGCAATCCATCCTGCCCATTGCCCTGCAATCGGTGCGCTCGCGTGAGTTTGGCGGCTTTGTGCTGGCCTTCACCATCGGCTTCACCGGGATTGCCTTCTCGCTGCCCTTGGGCGTGATGCTGGCCCTTGGGCGTCAGTCCGACATGTTCATCGTGAACAAGCTCTCGGTCGGGTTCATCGAGTTCATCCGGGGCGTGCCGCTGATCACCCTGCTGTTCACGGCCTCGTTGCTGTTGAACTACTTCCTGCCGCCGGGCACCGATTTCGACATCATCCTGCGCGTCATCATCATGGTGGTCCTGTTTGCCGCCGCCTATATCGCCGAAGTGGTGCGCGGTGGCCTCGCCGCCTTGCCACGCGGGCAGTATGAAGCCGCCGACGCACTGGGGCTCGATTATTGGAAGGCGCAGCGGCTCATCATCATGCCGCAGGCGCTGAAAATCTCGATCCCCGGCATCGTGTCCACCTTCATCGGCCTGTTCAAGGACACCACGCTGGTGGTTTTCGTGGGCCTTCTCGACCCGCTGAAAGGCATCACCGATGCCGTGCGCGCCTCGACCGACTGGAAGGGCATCTATTGGGAGCCGTATATCTTTGTCGGCACCATCTTCTTTGTCTTCTGCTTCGCCATGTCGCGATACTCGATGTATCTCGAAGGCAAGCTGAAAACCGATCATCGCTAAGGGAGCCGGAACATGTCCGAAGCCACAGCCCGCCAGATTGACCCGTCCCAGATGAAGGTCAGCGACGAAGTTGCCATCCAGATCACGCAGATGAACAAATGGTATGGCACCTTTCACGTTCTGCGCGACATCAACATGACCGTGAACCGGGGGGAGCGCATCGTCATTTGCGGCCCGTCCGGGTCCGGCAAATCCACCCTGATCCGCTGCATCAACCGGCTGGAGGAACACCAGCAAGGCCAGATCATCGTCGACGGCACCGAACTGACCTCGGACCTGAAAAACATCGACAAGGTCCGGTCCGAAGTGGGCATGGTGTTTCAGCACTTCAACCTCTTCCCGCATCTGACCATTCTGGAAAACTGCACGCTCGCCCCGATCTGGGTCCGCAAGACCCCGAAGAAAGAGGCCGAGGAAATCGCCATGCACTTCCTGCGCAAGGTAAAGATCCCGGAACAGGCGAACAAATATCCCGGCCAGTTGTCGGGCGGTCAGCAGCAGCGGGTGGCCATCGCGCGTTCGCTCTGCATGAAGCCACGCATCATGCTGTTTGACGAACCCACCTCGGCGCTGGACCCCGAGATGATCAAGGAAGTGCTGGATACCATGATCCAGCTGGCCGAAGAGGGGATGACCATGCTCTGCGTCACCCATGAAATGGGCTTTGCGCAAGCCGTGGCAAACCGGGTGATCTTCATGGACCAAGGCCAGATCGTCGAACAGAACGCCCCGAAAGAGTTCTTCTCGAACCCGCAATCCGACCGGACCAAACTGTTCCTGTCGCAGATTCTGGGGCATTGACCGCAAAGGTCGGCACTACGCAAATTGGAAAAGGGCCCCTGCGGGGGCCCTTTTCCATGGAATGGGATGGCAGGCTATTTCAGACGCTCTGCAATCCACATCTTGATAAGGGATTGCCGGGTCACGCCGAGATGTTGGGCTTGCCGGTCCAAGGCGTCCACCACCCATGCCGGAAAATCCACGTTCACCCGTTTGGGCGCATCTTGCGGGCGGCGTGCCTTTGACCAATCCACCGCGTCGCCCAGATCTTCCCCGGCGTCGAATTTGGCGTCGAATTCAGTGGCCTTCATACACGCTGATCTCCTCTTTGCGCGCCCGCCGCACCGATATGATCCGAAGGCCGCCTGCGCGTGGCGTCCAGATCGCCGCCCAATGCCTGCCCTCGATCCTGCCGATCCCGATAAAGCGTGGCTCGTCCAGGGTTTTCGCCGGGGCGACGATCAACCAAGGGTCGTCCCACAGCGCCTGTGCCTGTTCAAAATCAATGCCATGCTTGGCGCGGTTTGCAGCACTTTTGGCAGGATCAAACTCGAACGGCATGGGTGAATATGGTATAGAAACTATACAATTTCAAGCAGGCCGTCTGCGCAGGCAGAGCGACGCCGATGGGGGCCCAAACCTCAGCCCTCAGCCTTGCCCGATGCTTTGGCCTTCATCTGCGCCAAAAGCTCTTCCTTGCTCGGGCGCTTGTTGGGGATCTTGGTGGGGGCCTTGGCCTTCAACGCCTTGCCCGGCTGGGCACTGGGGTCTTTCTGGCGCGATTGGTCTTTGCTCAGTTTCGGGTTGCCCGATTTGCCGTAATCCATGGCCTGTCGCCTTGTCCTAGAGTCTGATCCTGCGTCATGCCCGAAAGACGCTTGGGCCGCAAGCTCGGCCCTGCTGCGGGCTCCATGTGGGAAATCGTGAAGATTTCGTAAAGTTGAAAAGCCAAGCCCTTGATTCTACGGCCCCTCCCTTTGTGTAACACAGGGGGAAGGGCCGCGCGCGGTCAGGCCATGATCTCGCGCGGGACGATGAAATCCTCCACCCGCCCGCGCCCGAAATCCACCTCGGCCCAGCTTTCCACCGCGAAGTCCACCACCAGCGTGGCCCCGGTGGGGTAGCGCGCAAACTCGGGGTTCAAGGGCGCCTTCGCCGCGATCCGCCCGGCAAATTCCGCGATGCCGGGGTTATGCCCGATCATCATCACCGTCTCGGCCGAGGCATGGCGCAGCACCGCCAGCATCACCTCTGGCCCGGCATGATAGAGCGCCGGCTTGAGCGCCAGCACCGGCGCGCCCGGCAGGGAAGGGGCGATCCGCTCCCATGTCTGGCGGGTCCGCAAGCTGTCCGAGCACAGCACCTCACCCGGCACATAGCCGCGGCTGGCCAGCCATTGCCCCAGATCCGCCGCCGCCCCACGCCCCCGTTCGTTCAGGGGCCGCTCATGGTCCGGCGTCAGCGGGTCATCCCAGCTCGATTTCGCATGCCGCGTCAAGATCAGGCGCTTCATTCCACTCCCCCCAAACAACGGGCGGTTACCCCGCCCTGTGGAATCGACCCATGTGATAGGCCGACTGTTCGGCAAGTCTTGCATAGCCATGCGACACCGGGCAAGCGCGGCGAACCTTGCATCCGCCTTGCAGGCACTCCGCCCCCTCCGGGGTGTCCAGATAGCCATGGCAGGCCGCCAGATCATAACCCTGCTCCGTCAGCGCGCCGACCGGGCACGCGTCGCGGCATGGCCGGGCACAACCGTCACAGGGCCGTTTCCCCGAGGCGAAGTCAAAGCGCTCCCGCAGGATCAACGCCCCCCGCAGGCTGACCAGCAACCCTTGGCTGCGATGCACCAAAAGCCTGACCGGGCTTTCCCAGATCTGCCCGCTCCGCAAGGCCCAGGCGTAAAACGGATGATAGGGTGGCCCGCCAAAGGGAAAGCGCGCCTTGCCGCCCAGATCACAGGCCAGCCGCCCGATCACCCGGCGCGACCAACTGTCCACCGGATCGGCAGCGCCCCATTCCGGCTGACACTTCAGATGCGCCCAGAACCCGGGCTCCTGCGGGCCAAGCAACACCACCGAACGCGCCCAGTCCGGGAACTCCGGCTCCCCCGTGCAGTCAAACCCGCCCAGCACTTTTAGAAAATGCGGGGCAAGCCGTGCGCTCAATCGGTCAAGGGAGGGCTCTTGCATTTGCACCTTTCCCAAATACTCCCGCCGGAGGCATCCCACGATCGGCCGGGCGTGCCGGGTTGATCAGCGGCGTACCAGAGGCTTGACCCGCGGCTCGGTCGAGCGGATCTGGCTGCCCGCGCCGTGATCGGTGAACAGCTCGAGCAGGCAGGCATTGGGGATGCGGCCATCCAGAATCGTCACCGCCCGCGTCCCCTGTTCAATGGCCAACAGCGCGGTTTCGGTCTTGGGGATCATTCCGCCCGAGATCACACCTTCGGCGGTCATCTTGCGGATCTCATCGGGGGTGATCTGCGTCATCACTTCGCCGGCCGCGTTCTTGACGCCGGCGACATCGGTCAGCAGCAGCAGACGATCCGCCTGCAAGGCGCCCGCGATGGCCCCGGCGGCGGTGTCGCCGTTGACATTGAAGGTTTCATTATCCGCCATCCCGGTGCCGACGGGCGCGATCACCGGGATGATCCCGGCCTTGTAAAGATCGCGCAGAACCTGCACGTTCATCTCGACTGGACGACCGACGAAGCCGAGTTCCGGATCATCCGCTTCGCAGACCATCAGGTCATCGTCCTTGCCCGAGATGCCGACCGCACGGCCGCCTGCATCCATGATGGCTTGCACGATGCGCTTGTTCACAAGGCCGGAAAGGATCATTTCCACCACCTGAACGGTGGCCTTGTCGGTCACCCGCTTTCCGCGCACGAAATCGGATTTGATGCCCAGCTTGTTCAGCATGTCGTTGATCATCGGACCGCCGCCATGCACGACCACCGGGTTCACACCCACCTGACGCATCAGCACGATGTCGCGGGCAAATTCCGCCATGGCGGCATCATCCCCCATCGCATTGCCGCCGAACTTCACCACCACAACCGAGTCGGCGTAGCGTTGCAGATAGGGCAGGGCTTCGGAGAGCATCTTGGCGGTGTTCAGGGCATCTTGCATGGTCAGGGTCTGCTGTTTCATGGGGCCTCCGGGGGTTGCAGGTTCGTAACCCCTTTGCGGCGGCCTGCCAAGCACCCAGTCCCGCCTTGCCTTTCCTGAGCGTAAGCGTAGGGTTTGCCGCAGCCAAGGAGTGCGTCATGCCTGACCAGAAAACCATTGTTCTCACCGGGGCTTCCCGCGGGATCGGCCATGCGACGGTCAAGCGGTTCTCGGCCGAAGGCTGGCGGGTGCTGACCTGTTCGCGCCAGCCGTTTGATCCGCGCTGCCCTTGGCCGGGCGGCGAAGACAATCACATTCAGTTGGATCTGGCCGATCCGAACAAGACCATCGCCGCGATCGAGACGATCAAGCAAAAGGTGAACGGGCGGCTGGATGCCTTGGTGAACAACGCGGGCATCAGCCCCAAGGGGCCGGATGGGGCGCGGTTGAACACGCTCGACACCGATCTGCGGACCTGGGGGCAGGTGTTTCACGTCAATTTCTTCTCCTCGGTGATCATGGCGCGCGGCCTGCGCGAAGAACTGGCGGCGGCCAAGGGGTCGGTGGTCAATGTCACCTCGATCGCCGGGGTGCGGGTACATCCCTTTGCAGGCGCGGCCTATGCCACGTCCAAGGCGGCGCTGGCGGCGCTGACGCGGGAGATGGCGCATGATTTCGGGCCCTTGGGCGTGCGGGTCAATGCGATTGCGCCGGGGGAGGTGGAGACTGCGATCCTGTCGCCCGGAACGGACAAGATCGTGGAAAAGCTGCCGATGCAAAGGCTGGGCCAGCCCAAGGAAGTGGCTGATGTGATCTGGTTTCTGTGCTCGGACCAGTCGAGCTATATTTCCGGGGCCGAGATCGAGGTGAACGGGGCGCAGCACGTCTGACGGGGCGCTTCCTGCGGAGCACCCGCAGCGAGGAAAGCGGCAACGCTTGACGAGCGCCCCTTGCTGCCCGCATATCCGGGCATCCCAGCGGAGGCCCCCATGCTTGACGAAGCCGACGACATTCACCCGTTGTTTCATGGTGCCCCCAAGGGGCTGGAGTTTCGCAAGCTGCGCAAACGGCTGGTGCAGCAGGCGCGGGAGGCGATTGACACCTATGGCATGGCCCGCCCCGGTGACCGCTGGCTGGTCTGCCTGTCTGGCGGCAAGGACAGCTATACCCTTTTGGCGGTCTTGCATGAGCTGAAGTGGCGCGGTTTGCTGCCGGTGGATCTTCTGGCCTGCAATCTGGATCAAGGCCAGCCCGGATTTCCCGCCACGGTTCTGCCAGAGTTTCTGAACCGGATGGGGGTGGAGCATCGGATCGAGTATCAAGACACGTATTCGGTGGTGATCGACAAGATCAAGCCGGGCGGCACGATGTGCTCTTTGTGTTCACGGCTGCGGCGGGGCAATCTGTATCGCATCGCCCGTGAAGAAGGCTGCTCGACGGTGGTGCTGGGCCATCACAGGGACGATATTCTTGAGACGTTCTTCATGAACCTGTTCCATGGGGGCCGATTGGCAAGCATGCCCCCACGGCTGCTGAACGAGGACGGTGATCTCTTTGTCGCGCGCCCCTTGGCCTTTGTGGCCGAGGCCGATTGCGCGCGTTTCGCGCAGGCGATGAATTACCCGATCATCCCCTGCGACCTGTGCGGCAGTCAGGAAGGCTTGCAGCGGGCGCAGGTGAAAAAGCTGCTGGATGACTGGGAGGCGCGGGTGCCCGGACGGCGGCAGGTGATGTTCCGGTCGCTGATGAATGTGCGGCCTTCGCATCTGGCCGATCCGGCGCTGTTCGATTTTGCCGGGCTGATGCAGCAGGTTTCTGGCAATCTGGAAAATCCTCCGCACTTGCGCGACGCAGATTAAACAATCGCTCACCTGCCCGCGCTAGCCTTTGTGTGGGGGCAAGCGGCCCTTGGCACCACGGGGGCGGCATGCAGGGCAAAGCAGTCGGCGCAGCGGCAAGGTGGCGGAACCTGCGGTCCATCGCGCGCACCGATGGGCTGATTCTGCTGCCTGCCTTGTCGCTTGCCGCCTATTGGCTGGCAGGAGAGGCGGGGCTGTTGACCCTTGCGGTCGCGGCACCGCTGGTTTTGGCCGTGCTGGGGCGGGGCAAGCCGCGGGCGGCCCCTCCGGCGGTCGCGCCCGGTCTTGAAGGTTTCGCGACCGAGGCGCGCTTTGTTGCCAATCTGGACCGGGTATTGGATCAGGGGGTGATGAATGCGCGCACCACGGCCTGCTTTGTGCTGATGCTGGATGAGCCCGACCTGCTGGTCGCCCGCCATGGGCGCATGGTGCTTGATCAGGTCATGCTGCGCACAGCCGAACGGTTGAGCTTGTCCTTGCGGGCGGGCGATGTGGTGGCGCGGCTGGCGGGCCATGGCTTTGCCGTCAGTCTGGCCCCGGTCCAAAGGCTTGATCTGGAACAGGCGGTGCAGATTTCGGCGCGGCTGCAGGCGGCGGCAACAGCGCCTTTGGCCGTGGCAGAGGTGACGGTGCACCCGTCTGTTTCGGTGGGGTTCTGTTTGGCGGCCCGTGCGCCCGCGCCCTTGGGCGCGGCCCTTCTGGATGCGGCCCGGACCGCGGGGGATGAGGCGATGCGCAACGGCCCCGGCGCCATCCGCGCCTTTCAGCCCGAGATGGTCGGACGCCGCGCCGACCGCAGCGCCTTGCGCGCAGAGTTGGAGCTTGCCTTGGATGAAGGCCAGATCCGCCCGTGGTTTCAACCGCAACTCTCCACCCACACCGGTGAGATCACCGGGTTCGAGGCTTTGGCCCGGTGGCAGCATCCAAAGCGCGGGCTCATCTCTCCGGCTGAGTTTCTGCCGCTGGTGCATGATGCCGGACTGTCCGGGCGTTTGGGGGAACGCATTCTTTACGGTGCGCTTTCGGCCTTGTCTCGCTGGGATAAGGCGGGGCATCAGATTGCCCGTGTTTCCGTCAACGTCTCGGCAAGCGAACTGGCCGATCCCCGCTTGCCGGATCGGCTCAAATGGGAGCTGGACCGCTTTTCTCTGGCGCCAGAGCGGTTGACGGTGGAAGTGCTGGAATCGGTCACCGCACGCTCTGACGAGGATGTGATCGTGGCCACGCTCACCCGGATTTCCGCTCTGGGCTGCGGCATTGACCTTGATGATTTTGGGACCGGGCAAGCCTCGATTGTGAATATCCGCCGCTTTCCCGTGCGGCGCATCAAAGTGGACCGATGCTTTGTGCAGCGGTGCGATACAGATCCTGCCCAGAAACGCATGGTGGCTGCGATCATGGGCTTGTGTGACCCGCTGGGGTTGGAAACCGTGGCGGAAGGCATAGAAACACCGGGTGAGCATGCGACGGTTGCGCAGTTGGGGTGCAGACACGTGCAGGGCTTTGGCATCGCCCGCCCCATGTCCGTGGAAGAAACCTTTGGCTGGATCGAACGCCATGAGAAGAACAGGGTGAAGGCGCGCCAATTTGGCCGGGGGTGAGCGTTGCGTGGCGGCCTTACCCTGCGGCCTCGGTGCATGCCTTGGCGCCGGGCGCCGCCGCGAGGATCCGCGCAGAAACCGGCGTTCCTGCCCAAGCTGCGTCATCAATACTGGGCCCAAAACCGGAAAACCGCTTGACCTTTGCCGCCCCCTTCTGTTGAACGACCGCTGACCTGAACAATGGTGGCGGAAGTCCCGATGGACGATCAGAACAAGAACCTTATCCTCGCAACTGTGTTGTCCTTTGTGGTCATCATGGTCTGGTTTGTGCTGTTTCCGCCGCCAGAACCTGTGGTCGACCCGAATGCGCCGACAGTGACGGCGACGGACGCCACGACTCCCCCCGCAGCGGTGCAGCCGGGTGGGACAGCGACGGCAACAGCCGATGGCGCCGCGCCAGCGGCCGAGGCGCCGCGCCTGACCATCGATACGCCAGAGCTGACCGGGTCTATCTCGCTGCTTGGCGGACGGATCGACGATCTGGAGCTGAAAACCTATCAGCAAACGCTGGATGAGGATTCCGGAATCGTGCGGCTGCTGGCCCCGGTGGGACAGCCGAATGCCTATTACGCCCTGTTTGGCTGGGGGCCTGCGGGCGCGCTTGGCTTTGAAGACGTGCCCGGAGCCAATACCGAATGGATGCCCGCAGGCGGCGGCACCTTGTCGCCCGGTCAACCCGTCACCCTGCGCTGGGACAATGGCAACGGGCTGAACTTTACCCGCGAAATTTCGGTGGACGAACATTTCATGTTCACCGTGACCGAGAGCGTGCAGAACACCGGCACCGCCGAGGCGCGGCTGTTCCCTTACGGGATCGTGGCCCGTCATGGCAAACCGACCAATCTTGAGAATTTCTTTGTCAGCCACGAAGGCGTGGTCGCCCGCGCCGATGGCAAGCTGACGGAAACCGATTATGACGACGTGGCCGATCTGCCCCTGGTCGAGCGGGAAGGCGCGCAAGCCACCGTCGTCGAGGCGCAGACCGACGGCTGGATCGGGTTTACCGACAAATACTGGATGACGGTGCTGGTGCCAGAGCAAGGCAAGCCCTTCACCTCGGTGACGAAATTCGTGCCGCAGGCCAATATCTACCAGACCGAGACGCGGCAGGCCGTGGTGGCCGTCGCCCCCGGCGAGACGGTGACCACCACTCAACGGCTGTTTGCCGGGGCCAAGCGGTGGGAAACCCTGCGCGCCTATCAGAACGAAGGCGCCATCGGTGCCACCGCACAGCCGATCCCGGGGTTCATCGATACCATCGACTGGGGCTGGTTCTTCTTCCTGACCAAGCCGATCTTTGCGCTGCTGCACTGGCTGAACGCGACCATCGGCAACATGGGTCTGGCCATCATTGCGCTGACCTTCATCCTGAAGCTGCTGGTTCTGCCGCTGGCCTATAAGTCCTATGTCAGCATGGCGCGGATGAAGGAGTTGCAGCCCGAGATGGAGGCGCTGAAAGAGCGCGCGGGCGATGACAAGCAGATGATGCAGCGCGAGATGATGAAGCTGTACAAGGACAAGAAGGTGAACCCGGCTGCGGGATGCCTGCCGATCCTGATCCAGATCCCCATCTTCTTTGCGCTGTATAAGGTGATCTTTGTCACCATCGAATTGCGGCATGCCCCGTTCTTTGGCTGGCTGAATGACCTGTCGGCCCCGGACAGTTCGTCGATCTTCAACCTGTTCGGGCTGCTGCCTTGGGCCGCTCCGGAGCCGACCAGCATCCTTGCGCTGATCTTCATTGGCGTGCTTCCGATCCTCTTGGGCATCAGCATGTGGTTGCAGCAAAAGCTGAACCCGGCTCCCACCGATCCGACGCAGCAGATGATCTTTGCGTGGATGCCTTGGGTCTTCATGTTCATGCTGGGCGGCTTTGCCAGCGGTCTGGTCGTCTACTGGATCACCAACAACGTGATCACCTTCGGCCAGCAATATGCGATCATGCGCAGTCATGGGCACAAGCCGGACTTGTTCGGCAACATCAAGTCGAGCTTCAAGCGCAAGCAGCCGGTGCCCGTGGCCGACAAGAGTGTGAAGTCCAAGAAGAAATGATCCGGCTGGCCCACATTTGCCGCCATCCGATCAAATCCATCGGCTTTGAGGAACTGGCAAGCGCGTCCCTGACACAGGGGCGCGCTTTGCCGTTCGACCGGGAATGGGCCGTGCTGCATGACGCCGCCAAGGTGGAACGCTTGGCAGGCTGGGCGGCAAAGATGAATTTTCTGCGCGGTGTGGCGGGGCCAGACCTGATGGCCATTCGTGCGCGACTGGATGAGGCGGCGCGGGAGGTGACGTTGCACCATCCCAAGGCCGGTGAGATTGTCGTGGCACCCGACCGGGACGAGGCGGCCTTGCTTGCATGGCTTCGGCCGCTCTGGCCGCAAGACCGCCCGGCACCGGCCCGGGTGGGGCATGTGCGCGGGCAGGCGATGACTGATGTGCCCGAGCCTTACGTCGCGGTGCTCAATCTTGCGTCCAATGCCGATCTTGGCGCGCGGCTTGGCTGCGATTTGTCTGTGCATCGCTGGCGTGGCAATCTGTGGCTGGAAGGGCTGGCACCTTGGGCCGAAGGTGATCTTTTGGGGCGCAGCCTGCGGATCGGCGGGGCCGAACTGCGGCTGGTGGAGCGGATCACCCGCTGCAAGGCCACGACCGTTAACCCCGAGACAGGCAGGGCAGACGCCGATACGCTGGGCGCATTGCAAAGCGCCTTTGGCCATCAGGACTTTGGCATTTACGCCTTGGTCACGAAATCCGGTCCCATTGCCTGTGGCGACCCTGTGGAGGTGCTATGAGCGCTGCGCGTTTTCCCTTGGCCGAGTTGCCAGATGACCAGCCCCGTGAACTGGGGCGGCTGCTGTTTGCGGGGCCTGTCGACTTTGTCAAAGGCGTTGTTGCCATGCCCGGGCTGCCACCGGCGGATCGGATTGAGGTGTGCTTTGCCGGGCGGTCGAATGTCGGTAAATCCAGCCTGATCAACGCGCTGACCGGGCGCAAGACACTGGCGCGCGCGTCGAACACGCCGGGCCGCACGCAAGAGATCAACTATTTCGCTCTGGGTGCGCAGCGCTACATGGTCGACCTGCCGGGCTACGGCTATGCCGAGGCGCCGGTGGCCATTGTCGAGAAATGGCAGGCGCTGCTGCGGTCTTATCTGCAAGGGCGGCAGACCTTGCGGCGGGCCTTCGTGCTCATCGACATGCGGCATGGGGTGAAGGCAGTGGATCAGGAGATCCTGACGCTGCTCGACAAATCCGCCGTGACCTTTCAGGTGGTGTTGACCAAGGCCGACAAGGTGAATGCCGCCACGCGGGCCGAGACGATTGCGCAAGTTCAGGCGGCGCTGACCAAGCATCCGGCGGCCTTTCCCGAAATCGTGGTGACGAGTTCGGAAAAGGGTGAGGGCATTGAGACGCTAAGGGCGATCATCGCCACGCTGGAGTGAGGCGTCATGCGCCGGGTCCGCGCCCGGCACCGGGTCGTAGCCGTGGCCGCCCCAAGGGTGGCAGCGGCACAGACGGTGGGCCATTAGATAGCCGCCCTTGATCCCGCCATGCCGCTGGAGCGCCTCGAGGGCATAGACCGAACAGGTGGGCTGAAAGCGGCAGCCATGGCCGACCCACGGCGAAAGCAGCAGGCGATAGGCGCGCACGGGCAAGGCCACCAGATGCGCGAGCGGCGTCATGCGCGGCGCGTCATTTGCGCGGGCCATGCACGGCACGCAGCGCGCCTTCGAGATCGGCCAGCAGCAGCGTGAAGGGACGGTCCACCGTCACCCCGGGACGGGCGACCAGCACATAATCCCATCCGGGTTGTGCAAGGGCGGGCAGCACGGCCCGCGCCACTTCACGCAACCGACGCTTGGCGCGGTTGCGAAACACGGCGTTGCCGATCTTCTTGGACGCGGTAAAGCCAACCTGCACCCCGGCGGTGCCATCGTGGCGGTTGCGCGCTTGCAGCAGAAAACCACCGGTTCCCTGTCTGCGGGCAGAGGCTGCACGCAAAAACTCGGGCCGGTGGCGCAAGGTGCTTATGCAAAGCGAAACCGCCAGAGGCGCATCAGGCGCTTCGGCTGCATTGCCTTGGCCTGTATCCTCTGACGGCATCATGTCTTGCCTATCCATATGCGGCCCGGAAAGGGGCCAGCAGGATTATGCGGACAGCTTGTGACGGCCCTTGGCGCGGCGGGCGGCCAGCACCAGACGACCACCTTTGGTGGCCATGCGGGCGCGGAAACCATGGCGGCGCTTGCGGACCAGGTTGGACGGTTGGTATGTGCGCTTCATCGCGGCTCTCCATCAGACGGCTTGCCCGAACCTCAAGGATTCGAGGGCAGGGAACTTGAAGCCCGTCCTTTACGCAGGCTTTGCGCCCAAGTCAACGCAGGCTGCGCCGAATTCCGCCAACAAAACACAGAAGCTGTGTTCTGTGGCAATCGATCAAGGCCGCGTGAAGGCTCTGTTGCAAAGCCGTTTTGCGGAAACACATACCGCCTGTCCTGCGTAGGAAAAGCAAGACCCGCCGAAAGGATTCCATGTCAGCCTCTGCATCCCCTTGGGCCAAGCGCCTGCCGATCCTTGCCATTGGCCTTGTGGCTGTGGTGGGAGCGTTCTTGCTGCGCGACCAGATCAGTTTTGACACGCTGGCCCGGCATCGCGACAGCTTGCTGGCCTTTCGAGAGAGTCATTTTGCCTTTGCCAGTCTGGCCTTTGTGGCGGCCTATATCACCATTGTGGGCTTCAGCCTGCCGGGGGCCACGGTTGCGACGCTGACGGGGGGCTTTCTGTTCGGTTTGTTTCCGGGCGTGCTTTACAATGTCGGCGGGGCCACGCTGGGGGCGATTGTGGTGTTTCTGGCGGCCCGCGCGGGTTTTGGTGCGGATGTCGCCGCCCGGATCGAAGGCAGCGGTGGGGCGGCGGCGCGCTTGCAGAACGCTTTGCGTGAAAACGAATGGTCGGCGCTGTTGATCATGCGGCTGGTGCCCGGGGTGCCCTTCTTTGTTGCGAATTTGCTGCCGGCTTTTGTGGGCACCTCGGTTTTGCGGTTTGCGGTGACCACCTTTGTTGGGATCATTCCGGGCACATTTGTGTTTACCTCGGTGGGGGCGGGTTTGGGGGAGGTGTTCGCGCGGGGCGAGACGCCGGATCTGTCGATCCTGTTTGCCCCGCATGTTCTGGGCCCAATGCTTGGGCTGGCCGCGCTGTCGGCGGTTCCGATCCTTATGAAGCGTTTCAAGAAAGAGGCCTGACATGCGCCAGATCGACACGGATATTTGCATCATCGGTGCGGGGTCGGGCGGCCTGTCTGTTGCGGCAGGCGCCGTGCAGATGGGCGCGCGCGTGGTGCTGATCGAGGGCGGCGAGATGGGCGGAGATTGCCTGAACGCGGGCTGCATCCCATCGAAAGCGCTGATCGCCGCAGCAAAGGCGGCGCAGGCGATGCGCGACGGTGCCAGATACGGCATCACGCCGGTGGAACCAGAGGTGGATTTCGGCGCCGTCAAAGACCATGTGGCGCAGGTGATCCAGACCATCGCCCCGATCGACAGTCAGGAAAGGTTCGAGGGACTGGGCGTGCAGGTCATCCGGGCATGGGCGCGTTTTACAGGCCCTGATTCGGTCGAAGCGGGGGAGACGCGCATCAAGGCCCGGCGCTTTGTCATCGCCACCGGGAGCCGTCCGCTGGTGCCGCCGATCCCGGGGGCAGAATCCGTGCCCTATCTGACAAACGAAACGATCTTTGACCTGCGGGAGCGGCCTGCCCATTTGATGATCATCGGGGGCGGTCCGATCGGAATGGAAATGGCGCAGGCGCATCGGCGGCTTGGGTGCCAAGTGACGGTGATCGAAGGCTCTCGGGCCTTGGGTCGTGATGACCCCGAGCTGGCGGCGGTGGTGCTGCACCGTTTGCGCGCCGAAGGGGTGGATATTCTGGAAGATGCCGAGGTGACGGCACTTGCCGGAGCGGCCGGGGACATCACGGTAACGCTGAAGGACGGGCGCACTGTGCAAGGCTCGCATCTGCTGATCGCGGTCGGGCGCAAGGTGCATCTGGAGTCGCTGAATCTTGAGGCTGCCGGTGTGCAACATGACCGTAAAGGCGTGACAGTCGGTGCGGATCTGCGCAGTTCGAATCGGCGCGTCTATGCGGTGGGGGATGCCGCAGGCGGGCTGCAATTCACCCATGTGGCAGGCTATCACGCCGGGATTGTGATCCGGCAGATCGTGCTGGGCCTGCCCGCCAAGGCCAGGACGCGCCACATCCCTTGGGTCACCTATACCGATCCGGAACTGGCGCAGGTTGGCCTGACCGAGGCAGAGGCCCGCAAAGAGCACGGCGCAGGGGTGACGGTTCTGTGTCAGGAATTCCACCACAACGACCGCGCGCAGGCCGAGGGCAAGACCACCGGGCTGCTGAAGGTCATGGTGGTGAAGGGCCGCCCGGTTGGCGTCTCGATCGTGGGGCCGCAGGCGGGGGAACTGATCGGGCTTTGGGCCTTTGCCATTGCGTCGCGCGCAAAGATCAGCGCGATTGCGGGCATGGTGGCCCCCTATCCGACGTTGGGGGAAATCTCGAAACGTGCTGCAGGAGCCTATTTTTCCCCGAAACTCTTTGATAATCCTATGCTCAAGCGGTTCGTGCGTCTGGTGCAGCGGGTTTTGCCCTGACGCGATGCGACAGGAGGACGGGGCAGGGTGAAGGCAAGGCAGGGCGGGTTTTTCAAGACGCTCTCGGGGCGGTTCCTGCTGCTGACAATTGCCTTTGTCATGCTGGCCGAAGTCTTCATTCTGGTGCCGTCCATCGCGCGCTTCCGGGCGGATTACCTGCTGTTGCGGCTGGAGAAGGCGCAGATCGCTTCTTTGGCGCTGTTGACGACGGATGAGGTGATCGCCCCCGATCTGGAAGCCGAGCTTTTGGTGAACGCAGGCGTCTTCAACGTGGTGTTGCGCCGCGATGAAGTGCGCCAGCTTGTGCTGTCCTCTCCGATCCCGGCGGCGATCTATGATACCTATGACCTGCGCGCCTCGGGCCCGCTTGATCTGATCCGCGATGCCTTTGTCGTGCTGCGGGATCCGGTGAATCGGGTGATCCGGGTGATCGGAAATCCCGTGCAGCAAGCGGGTTTGCTGATTGAGGTGACGATGGAAACCGGGCCGCTCAGGCGGGCGATGCTGGATTATGGCCTGCGAATTCTGGTGTTATCGGTGCTGATCTCGGCGGTCACGGCCGTGCTTTTGTTTATCTCGGTGCAGCGGATGATTGTGGCGCCGATCCGCCGCGTGGTGACCCATATGCAGGCCTATGCCGAAGCGCCCGAGGATGCACGCCGGGTGATCGCGCCGACGTCTCCGGTGGTGGAGTTGCGCGCGGCCGAAGATGCGCTGGAAAGCATGCAGAAGCAGCTGACAGGGGCCTTGCGACAGAAAGAACGCTTGGCGCAACTGGGCGGGGCTGTCGCGAAGATCAGCCATGACCTGCGCAACATCCTGACCACGGCGCAGCTCTTCGCCGACCGGATCGAGGGCAGCGCCGATCCGATGGTGGTGCGGGCCGCGCCGAAACTGGTGGGCTCGATCAGCCGCGCGGTCAGCCTGTGCGAGGCGACGCTGGCCTTTGGCAAGGCCGAAGAGCCGCCGCCGCGCCTGCAAAGGCTGGCCTTGCGGCCGCTGGTGGAGGAGGTGGTGGAGGCTGAGGGTTTGCTGGGCGAAAGCCCGGTGACCGCGCTGATCGACATTCCCCCCGGCTTCACCTTGCGCGCGGACAGCGAGCAGCTGTACCGCGTGCTTTCCAACCTCCTGCGCAACGCCCGGCAGGCGATGGAGGCGACGGGGACAGGCGGGACGGTCGAGATCTCGGCTGGCGAGGGGGAGAGCGCGTGGTGGCTGCGGGTGGGCGACACTGGGCCGGGCTTGCCCGCCAAGGCGCGTGAGCATCTGTTCGCGGCCTTCCAAGGCGGCACCCGCAAGGGCGGCACCGGGCTGGGCCTTGCCATCGCGGCCGAATTGATTCGCGGTCATGGGGGGCGGTTGGAGTTGAGCCGCAGCGATTCCGAGGGGACGGAGTTCGTGATTCACCTGCCCAAGCAAGTTTCTGAAAACAGTGTTGTCGGTCTTTAACTTTTGCCCTTGCAAAGCCCGGCGGGGGGGGATACATCGCCCCCATAGCGGACCCGTAGCTCAGCTGGATAGAGCATCAGACTACGAATCTGAGGGTCGGGCGTTCGAATCGCTCCGGGTCCGCCAATTCCCTCTCTTGAAAATATCCCTGTGTTACATGCGGCGTTCTTGCATGGAATCAAAGGCTTAGCATCTGAATGTTCAGGGTTTGTTAATCTTTGCGGTGGCGTGATCCTGCGCAAAGCAAAAAGACTTTCGCCTTGGCACAGGCGAAAGTCTTTCAGGCGGCTCTGGGCCGCTTAGCCCAATACGGGCGGTTCAGACTGCGTTGGTCCGATCAGAATACGTCAATCAGATAAAGAATAATGATGATCGGGATCGGAATGCCGATCAGCCAAGCCAATGCGCCTTTCATAGGATGTCCTTTCAAATCTGGTTGCCTGTCAACGTTGTGACAGCACCTTGGGTTCCGCGCGCGGCGGGGGATTTCGCCTGTCGAGCTTTAGGGGCGCGTTAACCCTGTGATGCGATGCTCATGGGCATGGCGCGATATGTCAGACCGAAATGGACGGGGGCGCGGGTGTTTTTCACCCTGTGCCTCGCCGCACGCGGCAGTGATCTGCTGGTCCAGGAGATTGCCGCCCTGCGCAGTGCCGTCGCGCAGACTCAGGCAGAGCGGCCCTTCGGAATCGCCGCTTGGGTGGTGCTGCCCGATCATTTGCATTGCGTCTGGCAGATGCCAGCCGGGGATCGCGCCTATGGGCTGCGGTGGGCCATGATCAAAGGGCGGTTCTCGCATGGATTGGCGGCGCAGCCGCGATCGCACAGCAAGATCCGCAAGGGTGAAAAAGGGATCTGGCAGCGCCGGTTTTGGGAGCATCACATCCGCGATGAGGCGGATTACGCGGCGCATGTCGCGTATTGTTGGGGCAACCCGGTCAAGCACGGCTTGGTGCGGCACGCCGTGGATTGGCCGTATTCGTCGATCCACCGGGAGATTCGATTGGGATGGGTTGCGCCGGAATGGGGGGGCGGATGAGCGTCGCGGTGTGGCCGTGACGGCGCGTGTGGGGCGAGGGGCGCGTGTTGTGGTGGTAGGCGGG
>NZ_PGOI01000006.1 GCF_002794355.1 Pseudorhodobacter sp. MZDSW-24AT
ATAATGTCGCGTCGACAGGTGCGGGGTGCCGTGGATCCGGCTGGGCCACAGGAACTCCAGTCCGAACATTTCGGGATTGTGACTCCAGCGCTCGAGGGACAGCGGCGTCGCCTCGGTGATCTCGAACCGGACCGGTCTCCCGTCTTGCTCTGGATCTTCGAGGTTCGTTCCTTGACCCGCCCTGCGGCGAAGACATCCCGGACCCTGAGGCCGACGAGATCGCAACCGCGCAACTTGCTGTCAACGGCCATGTTGAACAGCGCCAGGTCGCGCGCATTGCCCGCCATCTCGAGGCGGACGCGTATGGACCAAACATGCCGGGGCAGCAGCGGGCGTTTCTGCCCGATGATGCGTCCCTTGTTCCAAGGGGCGCGGACAGGATGGAGGACGGGAAGAAAATCGACGGACATGGGACTACCTCCTGTCCGCCGGGCCGACCCTTCTTCGGTCATGCCGACCACTACAGGATACCACGTCTCAGGCCGGGAGGGGGAGCGTCGGGCGGATTGCCGACTTTCGCTGCGCGTGCAAAAGACACACTGTCTGAAACATGAAAGCGGCAATTATGGTCTCAGCGTTAGCGCCCTGCCATGCTACACGAAGCACGACGTGACCTACCCCCGATTTCAGGGTCACTCGTAATTCGAGCCTGATGCCACGAAAGCCTAGTCTGAGCCCTAAGTGCAGAATGATACACGATGGGCCACTGTCGATTGCCAAACCCACTACGCTTGCGTTCGCATCATCTCGCGGATCAGATCATTTGTCTCTGGTCTCGTCGTTTGGTGCCGATATCGAAGGGCCAAAACAGTTCTTGATATTTCAAGGCCATCGATTGGTATAGACACTAGGCCGATGTCCAAAGGAATAGCTGTGACTGGCAGGATCACCGCACCCGATCCCTGTCGGGCAAGTTCGACCAACCAATCCACGCGATTTGACCGATAGGCGGCGTAAAGTTCGTGACCATGATCCGCGCAGGTTCCATGCAAAGTATCCCGCATTTCGCAATTCAGTCGGTCAAGCATGTCAGTTTGAGCAAGCGTCGAAAGAGAAATCGCCTTTAGTTCAGACAACGGATGCGACTTTGAAACCACAACCTTGTAGTCCTCTTCATAGAGATAATCTATACGATAGAGGTCTGCACTGACCTTGTCCGCGGTGACGACAACGTCAAAGTCACCATCTCGCAACCCGCCAAGAAGCTCGGAGGATGATGCAACAATCAATTCGATTTCGGCTTGCGGTAACCGCTTACGCGTACGCTCCATAGCTGCCGAAATCAGGTTGTGGCCAATCGTTTCGCCGACACCGAGAGAGATTGGAACCCGCTCCAAACGCATGTGACGGACCGCCTCAGCCTTCGCCTGGCGCGTCTCATCGTAAATCCTCTGCAACCTTGGCAGCATGAGTTTCCCGAGGGCTGTAAGCCTGCATCCTGCACGGTCCCTGACAAAGAGCTCACCTCCAAGCTCGTCTTCAAGCTTCTTGATCGCAGTCGTCAAGGAAGGTTGGGAGACATTGGAGGCACTGGCTGCGTGGGTGAAGTTTCGGTGCTCGCAGAGAGCGAGAAAATACCTGATCTGGTTCATTTCCATCGCCGCATTCTCCGCCACATTTCAACGCAGGCCATCAAAGCAACCTCCATAGTCCATGTCTATCAAAAAATAGAACTTCGGAATTGGAGTCTGACCCATCCGCCATGGGACAAGAGTGCATCGAAACCAAACACGACGAACTTTAAGTCAGGGGACGACCATGAACATGAAAATCCTTCCGATATTCGCCGCACTGGCACTGATCACAACTTCTGCAACTGCACAGGACAATCCAATGGAAAATCATACTGCCAGCTACATCGCCATGCCGGCCGCCGAAGGCCAGAGCGGAGCCTTCGCAGAGTTTCTGGCGGGCGCCGCACCCATCGTGCGAGAAACAGAGCCGGGGACTGTGCTTTGGTTTGCTCTGCAAGCCGAGGATACGCTCGCAATCTTTGACATCTTTGCAGATGAAGACGCACGCGATACTCACTTTTCAGGAGCGGTTGCTGCGGCGTTGAACCAAAATGCCGACACGCTGGTCGACGGAGGATGGCAAGACGGTGTTGTCGCGAATATCAACAACTCCGATGTCCTGTCGGTAAAGGCGCCGGTTGATCTCGACACGGCAACGACCGCAACGTACATCAAGCTCGAAGCTGCTTCGGGTAAAGGCCCCGAACTGGCAGCTTTGCTGACCGCCGCCGGCCCCATCGTTGCAGATACCGAACCAAAAACTTTGTTCTGGGCGGCGCTGCAAATTGACGAGAGCAACTTTGCCATCTTCGACATCTTTGCCGACAACTCTGGCCGCGAAGCGCACTTTGCCGGACAAGTTGCCAAGCTGCTGAATGAAAGGGCTTCGGAACTGGTCGCTGGCGGATGGAACGACGGTGTGGTTGCAAACGTCCGTAATTTTGACATCCTCGCTGCCAAATAATCTTGAGCTGCCTTGAGAAAGAGGTGCCTGGTGCAAACCATCGGGCGCTTTGCTGCTTTAATTGAGATCACGCCAAAGCGGCTGAGTAACCGCAGCGAATCGGCATTTTGTTCCACTCTGCCGACGCTCACCCACCGAAAATGCTGCCGCATATGCAATTGACCGGTCTGGTGAAGCTGCACTGCAGCGCCGGCCACCTTGCCGAGCGGCAGCTATGGGCCGTAAGGGCCGGTCACGCAAACTCGGCAATGATGGCTCTTGTCGTCTGAACCGCCGTCTCCAGCTCGGTCTTCTCCGCCTCCTTAAGCCCCAGAGCTGCCAGATCGAATGACAATTGACTTGCCCCAGCACCACCAGCGGCCACTCGAGCCGCTCGACCCCACGCCCGAACTGATAGCGCTGGTTTCGGATGTGGAGGCTCCTTTGCAGGTGTCTCAGCAACCTTCGACGCGGAAGCTGAACCATTCGCCCCTGCAGCCGCGCGCACCTCCTGCAACTCCTGCTTCAGCTTCTCCACGGTCTCCCGCGTCTCGGTCATCTGCCGATCGCGCCGCAGCCCGTCCTCATCCGGATACGGGAAACTCCCCGCTTGACCCGCGTGAAGCACCTTCAGTGCCGGATCTTCGAAGTACTTGATCCGCCGCGCGCGGATCGGCATCTGCGCGTCGATCACGAGGATCACCTCGTCGAGGTCCATCCGGCGGGCCTGGTCCTCGGTCAGAAGCGGCGTGTCCTCGGTCCGCTCGGAGACGCTGCGCCCCTCGAAGGGGTTGCGCCCGACCGCACGGGACCGTGTGACTACGCGCTTGGTGGTCTTGCCCACAGCCTGGCTCAGTTCCTCGATCGTCTTCTGCTCGGACGGGGTGAGGTAGAGTTTCACGCCTGCGCCGCCCTGAAGCGACCGGCGGGTGTTTTCGCCATAGATCTCGTCCAGCGCCGGAATGGTCTGGGTGACGATGGCGAGGTTTCCGCCGAAGGATCGCAGCGTCTTGATGCTTTCGGCGACGATCGGCATTTTCCCGAGCCGGTCGAATTCATCGAGCATGATCATCACGGGCCAAGGCTCGTCGTCCCCCGGCTCCTGCGCCTGCAACGACGCGATCAGGTCCGAGAAGAACAGCCGGATCAGCGGGGCGAGGGGACGGATCATCTCGGACTCTACCACGAGATAGATCGCGTGCGGGCGGCGTCGGATATCCCGGAAGGAGAAATCCGAGGTCGCGGTGGCCGCGTCGATCGCGCGGTTGTCCCAGGTGTCGAGCCCCGAAGTCATCAGGAGCGACAGGTACGAGGTCAGGGTGTCGTTGTTGGTCGAGGCCATGCGCTCGAAGATCAGCTTGGCCGATGCGTTCTTCACCTCATGCGCTCGCTTCAGATATTCCTTCTGCTTGTCACCACCCGAGGCGGTGATGCGGTAGATTTCGCCGATGGTCGGAACGCCGCGCTCAAAGGCCAGAAGACCGGCCGCGACGAAGAGGTCGATGCCCCCGGCCAGGAGCCCGCTCAGCTTTTCGTTGTCGGTCTGCAGGAAGAGCTTGGCGGTGAGCTTCAACTCCATCTGTTGCCGGTCGGGATTGGTCATCGCCGCGATGCGGGCCAGCGGGTTATAGCGGTGGGTGGGGCGGTCCCAGTCGGTCGGCGCGAACCGAAAGACCTTGTCGCCCATGCTGGCGCGGAAGCGTGATGTCTCGCGGAAGTTCTCGCCCTTTACGTCGAGCACCACGGCCGAGCCCTTGTAGGTGAGCAGGTTCGGAATCACGAAGCCCACGCCCTTGCCTCGGCCCGTGGGCGCCACGATCAGCGCATGCGGGAAGGTCTTCGAGACGAGGAAGGGACGCTTCGATTTCGGAGGGCCAAGCTTGCCGAGAAGGAAGCCGCCGCCAGGTTTGGCGAAGAAGCCGTTGCGCTTCATCTCGCCCCGGGTCTGCCAATGGGTCGTGCCGAAACGCGTCAGGGCATCGCCGAGAAGCGTGACGCTCAGCATCAGCGCGGCAATGCCGAAGCCTGCGAGTATCAGGTTCACCCAGAGGAAGTCCCGAGGGGCACTGGATCCGAGGGCGCGGTATTCCCGCGCGAGTAATGTGACGTCGAAGGCTTGCGTCGACAGCCCATAGCGGATGGACAGGTAGCCCGTGGCCACGACATAGCCGATGGCGAGGCCGACCAGCGTAAGGCTCAGGATCCCGCCTGCGATCTTCCCCTTATCCATGGGTGATCCCTTTCTCGCCATGCGCAGCGTCGTGACGTGCCCGCTGCGCCTCGATCTGCTCCTCGGCCAAGGCATCCAGCACCCGCTCCATGGCGGGGCCGTGAGCCGTCACCTCGCTGCTCTCCAGATAGGCCTTGGCGAGTTCCAGCTGCCGCAACGGGTGCTCAGTGAACTTCTCCAACACATCCGCGTGCCCCGCGCGCAGCGCCGTCACCGCGTTCGGCGTGAGGTTGCGGTCGATCTGGGCGGCGAGGCGCTGGCCGTGAGTCTCGGTGAGCGGTTTCACGTCCTCGGCCTCTGCCCGCTGCAGGAAGGTCATCACATCAGGGGCGGTCTCAGCCATAAAGCGCCGTTCGGCATAGTCCTGCCGCGCTTGATCCTCGATGTCGAAGCTCCGCTCGCTGATATAGGCGCGCGATGCCCCCATGGCGCGCAGGCGATTGATTTCCTCTTGCACCGCCGCCCCGAACTCCTCGTCCGGCATTTCCGCGCGGTAGCGCGCGAGGGTGCGGTCGTCTTCCGTGATCGGGCCGAGATGTTGCATGGGATCCCGCAGCGCGAGGTACATGTCGCCGACGTGGAGTGTGCGGTCCTTTTCCTCGACGGCGAACTCCTGCGGCTTGCGGCTGTCAGTGATCTTGTCCCAGGCTATCGACGCCAGTTCGGCATGATCCGGCGACCGCTCTGCGAAGGCGTTGAAGGCGGCGCGGGCCTCTTCGACCTCGACGGCACCGGCTCGGCGCACGGACGGATCATCAGAGAAGGGATGGTCGAAATCCGTCCGGCGGAACTGAGCAACAAGGTCTTGGAAATTCCGGCGCTCAGACGGGACGAAAATGTCGGGCTCGCCCGCCGCGCGCTCGCGCTCCGGCAGCGTCACGCGCTCGGCCAGGGCAACCGGGTCATCCTTGGTGTCATCCACCTCATCGGCGGCCCGCAGGATGCGCGCATCTGTCAGGGTGTCGCCCAGACGGACATGGACGGCTTCCAGCCTGTCGAGGGCTTTCTCGCGGTCCTCGCCCTTCTCCAGATCGAGATCGCCCGCCTTGGCGATAGCGCGCAGATCCTGCGCCAGCCATTGGCGCTCAAGGGCGGCATTGCCTGCGCCCTCACGCATGCGAGCGGCCACGGCTTCGGGATCGATCCCAGTGCCCTGCAGCGCCTCGCTGAGGCGCGTCTTCACCGCATCGTCGTCGAGGCGCCCCATCTGGTCCTCGCGCATATTGGCCCGCGCATAGACCCCGTCCCGGGACGGTGCGTCGAGGAGGGCGGCCGAGCGTTCACCGAGCGGATTGAGATGCGCAACGGAGGCCAGCACATCGGTGAGCTTGCGCTCAATCTCCGGCCGCTCGGATGCGGGTGCCCGGTCGATCGCCGCTTCGATCTGACGGATGTTCTGAGAAAACTCGGTGATCAGCGTATCAAACGTTGTTTCGTCTTGGGACATGTAGATGGCTCCGTCAGATTGAATCTGACCGCCCCTGGCAAGGATGGTGCTGGCCCGCTCAAGCGCCTCGGCCACGTCATCGAAGTTCGACCGGGACGCCTCGGCCGCCAGACCCCGATAGGTCAGCGCATTGCGCGCCACCGTTTCCAGCGCCGCGGCGAGATCAGCGCCTGTGCGCTGGCGCTCGACGGGCGCTCGGCCTTCGTCACGGGCCTTGTAGACCTCATCAATCTCGGCACGGTAGGTCGTGACCCCCCGGTCGAGACGCCGTGTTGCCTCGAGCCGGATCCCGTGGACCTGTGCCGCCTCGACCATCGCCACCCGGAAGGCGTCGTAGTTGAAGTGGTGATCCTTCCCGAGAAAGAACATTTCGCCATCCTTGCTGCGGCGGTTCAGAACGATATGCGCATGTGGATGCGCGCGATCTTGGTGTATTGCAGCAATATAGTCGAATTGCGACCCCTCACCTTGAAAGAACTGCTCGCAGACTGTTTCCGTGATCGCGCGTACCTCTTCGCCGGTGGTGCCGACGGGAAACGCCATCAGAAGATGCGAGGTATGGCCGAGCTTCGGGCTGTGCCGCTCGCCCCACTGGTTCTCGAAGCGCCGGACAACCCGGTCAATCTCCGCCTCGGTCAGGGTTTTCTTGCCATCATGGGTGCCGCGGCTGTCGAGGATATGGCTCGATTTGGTGGTGAGGTAGGTGAGCTGGGCCTTTAGCTGCGCGCCCGTGTGGCACCCGCCTTTCGAGATCGGCTTGAAGATGGCCGGCGAGTAGCCGCGTGCCGCCCGGACCATCTGCGCGTTCTTCGACAGGCCCTGCCAACTGCCCGAAACCCGGCTCCAGTCGCGATCGAAGAGAGCGGGGCTGACGCCGCGCACCTCACTCCACGCCATGTTTGGCCACCTGCTCCGCTTCCTGCCGCGCCAGACCGGCGAGGGCCTTGGTGACCTCGAGGTCCAGTTCGCGACGCCGCGCGCGGAACATCTCCTGGATCTGGTCGGCCATGTCGAAAACGAGCACCGCGAGATCGCGGATCTCGACATGGCTGGCGGGGGTATAGGGCAGACGCTCGCCTTTGAGCTTTGCCTCGTTCAGGCGGCGCGCGACCTGGTTCACGTTATTGCCGACCCGGTTCAGCGCTGCGCTCAACCCCCTCAGTTCATGCGTCATGCCCTCATCGGGGCGCAAAAGATCGTCAGCGGCCAGCATAAGGCAGCGCATGGCGTCCGAACGATGCGCGATCCCACGTCGCGCGAGAGCCGCATCGAAGCCGCGAAGGTCGCGGTCGGAGACGCGCATGGTCAGCACACGGGTGCGGCTGTCATTGGCGGAGACGGCGGAACGACCCCGGCCGAGCACGTTGTAGACGGTCTTGGGCGAGACCTTCAGCGCCGCACTGATCGCACTGACCGAGACGCCTTTCGCCCGTTCCCGGACGATCTGACGGCGCTCCTGATCGGTCAGTCTGCGACTGCTGCTCATGTGAAGTATACGTTCCTATTTCTTGCCAACTTCGTACAAGCCCGCCTTCTCCCAGCACAAGCGGAGAAGGCCGCAAGGGCTTGTACTCAATGCAGAAAATCGGCCTCTCGGGCCGATTTGACGTCCTTTGGCAAATGCAGCGCGCAAGGCGCTCAATGCAACGCGTCCCGCGTTGCCTGCACCGCGCATCGCGTCCTTTGGACCGCGTTTTGCGCGCCCTGCAGCACGGCTTCTGGCGAGTGGCAGATGGCCCGTGCTGTCCGCATCGCGCGTGGTGCCCGATGGTCCACGTCCCGTGCGGTATGCGTCACGCCTCCTGCGTCGCGCACTATGGCCGATGTCGCATGTCGCGCGTCATCTGGGGACCGCATCGCGCGGACGGGAGAACATCAGGTGTCAAGAGCGTGGTGCTTTTCGCTCCCTGCGCGATGCACCATGGACCCCGTATTCCGCCCAAGGGAACCTGCATCACGTCTTCTGCTTGACGCCGTCGCACACGGGGGTTAGCGACATGGAAACATCTTTGCTGCGTTTCACTATTCTTGCGAGAGGTCCACCCACCATGCCGAACGACAATCTCGTGGTGATCGCTGCGATGGCCCGGAAAGGGGAGAGTGGCAAGACCACGCTCTCGCGCGCCTTGATAAGTGCTGCTGTTGCCGCCGGGCGTCGCGTCCTTCTGATCGATACCGATAGCACCGGCGTGCTCGGCACCTGGCACAAACGGGCTGAAGCCGCGGGGTTGGGATCACCGCTCCTGCGATCTGCGACCGTCGAAAGTGTGGGAGCCGTGGATCGCCGGATCGAGCAGGTCTATGCGGCGGATTCGGCAGATTTTATCTTCATTGATACAGCTGGCGTCGGGGCCGAGTGGTCGGACGGGATCGCCGTTCTGGCCGATCACATCGTAACCCCGGTGATGCTCTCGACCTCCGACCTCGATGTCGGCGCGCAGACCGCCGACTGGTTCGAGAAACTGCGTGCCCGCGTCGATGATCCCGAAAGCCTGCCGCGGCACCACGTCGTTCTGAACATGGTCGACCCCAAGACCACGCGCGCAGATGCGGCCCTCATCGAGGCGGCTATTGCGCGGTTCCCGGTGGTCGAGACCGTGATGATGCGCCGGAATGTCTACAAGGAAATGGACGAGAAGGGCCTCCTGCACGCTGTGGCGTTGCAGAAGCAGGCCGATCCGAACCCCCTCATGCGCCCCCATGTGCGCCACGTGGTCGAGGCTCTCGAAGAAGCGACCGACATCCTCAACAACATCTTGGCCGCGTGAGGACAGGGTTGTGAGGAAGAGAATCCCGACAATCACGCGGCCCGACCGGGCTTATGCTGCATCCCTGCGACCAGAGGTGGTAGAAGACCCGGGAAGGGAAGAGGTTCTACGAGCTCAGACGATGCCAGAAGCTGCAAACGTCGAGCCTGTGGTCTTGGACAGTCACGCTGTTTCGCCGCCAAGTACGCAGCCTGCGCCCGCTCCTCAGCCCAGACCGGAGACGGCCGAGCGTGCTGCATCCGCGGCCATGGTATCTCCCACCCGCCCACGCCGCAGTCCGGCGACGCGCAAGATCGACATCCGGGTGAACGCCCTCGAACGGCAGGAGGACGCCCTGATCGACTGCGGCGTCGATCCGGCCCATGTCATCCGCGCCGCCCTGCGCCGTGCAGTGAAGAACTGGGAGCTCGGGGCCGACTTCGTCCCTCCCGCCGAGGAGCAGCGCACACGGATCACCGAATGGCGTGCACGAACCTCGCTGGCAGTCGATGTCGGCGCTGTGACCACCCTCCTGCGCGCCCACGACCCGCTGGACGTGCTGAGTAAGTGGACCCTGATCCGAGGGCAGTTGGAGCCCCGTGTCTGGGCCGAAATCGACGCGATCATAGTCGAACTCAGCGAAGGCCCCAGTCTACCAACGCCGCAGGACGAATAAAGCGCAGCTCAATTGTTAGCGCGCAAAAAACCGATGCGCGTTGAGCCCAACGGAAACGACAAAAGGTGGCAACGTAAGAGAATAGTGGCCGCAATTCATCCACCTGACGTCAGGCGAGGCCCCTGCACCTCGCAGCTGGTCGACAAACCTCTCGGACAAAGCTGGAAAAACAACCTGATCGCGTCGCGCAAGCACGAGCTGCAGGTCCAGAGAAGGTCGGGCCAATCGATGGGCATAGTTTGTCAGGTTAAGCGGAGCCCAAGCCCGCTGGAAATCTTGAAGCTCAATCTTGCCTTCTAGACTTGTTCGGATGTGTCGCGTTGCCCCGCCCGTCCAAACCATTTCAGCAAGGTCGCCACCGGTGAGCAAGAGGCTCGCCTTGTGCACAGAAAGGTCATGCGCAGCAATCAGGCCCGCCACCCATGACCCAAGACTGATCCCGAGAACTGAAATCTTTCGATATCCGGCGCGCTCTGCAATCCTCACAAGCTGTCGCCCGTCGATCACACCCTGGCGAACAGATTGAAGTGTCCGCCCCAAGTTAGGGCTGAGCATGTAATCCGCGTGCAGAGAACCCAGCCGTTTACGTTCCAGATGGTAGGGCAGTGCCATCTCAAACACGGTGATGCCCCGTTTTGCAAAAAACTGGGCAAGCTGCGCGTTTCGATCAGATGCATTCCAATGATGGAAGACTATTAGGGCGTGATCGGATGACTTTGCCTCCGACACCTTGGCGTACACCGTGTCATTCTCAATCGTTCCGGTCGAAATGTCAGATCGGAAACTCAGAAACCCATCTTGATGGGTAACATCGGAAAGATTTTCGGCTGGGGCGAAGAAGCTGTTCGAACGACCGACCATCATCTCCGCGTGTCTGCAAAATTCAGCAAAGCTTGCCAAATCTTTCGCTTCAGGAAAGGCGCGCCACGGATCAAGCTCAAGCTCTGAGGGATGTTTGACGTCATCACGGCGCCGCATCCTGCGCTCATCCCATTGGTCCAGCCATTTATGGAGCATAATGTGACCCTCCGGTACGGCGCACCAAAAACCTGAACTCAGGATCGAAGAGGCCTAGCAAGGCGACGATTGAAGCCGCAAAAACAAGTATAGAGAAGCCTGGAACGATGCCGGCGAGGACATATGCCATAAACAAAACTGCAATAGCGAGACCGGGACGAAGCGTTTTCCTGTCAGCAGACACCAACTCTCCAAGTCGGACCCGTCCGTAAAGATAGATGGCCATAGCAAGAAACGCGACAAGCAGACTGGTATAATGCGTCAAACCGGGAGATGACGCCCAACTGATAGGCGCAGATTGCAATCCAAATGCGGCCTGTCCATCAGCAATCAGCCAAGCCCAGACGCTAGAGGCAGACGTCAGTCGATAGAGACTTTCAATCTTCATGCAGGTGGCGACGAGCAAGCCAAGTGCCGTATACCGAAATACCCCCCTAAGGATCTCACGGGCGCTTGCGTTTAGCTCATCCGACCGATCAGTTCCCTCTGAAGCCGCCAGGACGGTGCGGATGGCCACAACATCGTCGATCATGTTGGAACACAGGACCATTGCGGCAAAGAACAGATAAAAGCACAGGCACATATAGAGATAGGCTATTCCGGTGAACGCGGTCTGTTCGAAGATCCCAATTTGCTCCGGCTGCACCAGCGCGATCGATCCCCAATCGATGGCCTGATCTCTCGTACCATTCAACAAGGGAAGCAGGCGAACACTTATCCATTGGAACAAGCCTGCAAAGCCAACACAGATCAAGAATACGGTCCAATAGGTATAGCCAGAGGCGGCAACCCTTTTCGACCAAGGCTCTATCTGAGCACCGTCCTCAAAGCCTGCCACGAGCACGGGGCGGCTCACATTTTTCCACTTCGCGAGCAAATCGGCAACGATCGCGAGGCCAAGAGGCAACAAGAGCACAAACAGAACAGTCCAATTCAGCGCCCAGAGAAACCCGACTTGTTTCATCACGCCGTCTTCTCGGACATATGTGAAGCTGTGGATGGACAGGAAATAGGACAAGAATTGAAGCGCGACCGCCCCTGCGAAGACAGCTGCCGGCAGCGACAGCAGGGACCCTCTTGAGAATAACGCTTCGGTAAAGCTTGCCAGATCAAAGCGGCGCGGAGCGCCTTCGACCTGCAGCTCTTCCAAGTCTGCGGCGGCAGTCGAACCTTCGACTTGTTCTGGCTCAGGAGCAAGGTCCTCACGCTTACGAGTTCGCCTTTTGGCGACCAACCTAGATTGGGCTGCACTCAGCGCCGTTTGCCAAGCACTGGTCGCCTCAGGATCATTGCAGCCCAGAACCCGCGCAAGCCAACGTATGTTGGTAGCACTGATGCCCTTCTCATTGTCCTCAAACCAGAGTTGGACAGTGCGCAACTCAATGCCAGCTCGGTTCGCGTCGATTGCAGAGATCGCATCCGCCAAGAGATCGGGCGTCCATGGACCCTGAGGAACGCCATCCTTGTCGACGGGTCGGCCAACCCCAGCAGCCGCGACGCGTGCAAACAGTTCCTTGAAGTCTTCGTCACTTCGCTCTGGCGAGATGAAAAACTTTCCGTTCTTTATCAGCAGCATACAAGGAAACTTTTCGACTAATTTCACACTGGTTCGTAATGGGACGTGATCTCGCATCCGCGTGGCAGCATCTAGCCCGCACAACCTGGGGTAGCAACTGACCACACGCCAATGTCATTCGCACAGCATCTAGCAGGCCAAACTACGCCTGTGCGTCGCTGCGAAAGCGCTGCCCCTCAACCTGAACAACGTCGGAAAATTTCGAATGCCACACGCGAAGAAACCAACGGCAGGGGCCGTCAAATCTCCAGGCCACATGCAATCTCGGCTAACCGCTGAGCCCGTGATGCGGATCCTCTGCAAAAGGACGGACAGGTTGGTGGGATATCTTTACAAATGGAACAATGGCGATCTGCAGCCGGCATGGCTGACTGATGCAGTGGCAAGCATTCGATACGAGCCGATGAGCAAGGCAGCTTAACCTCACGCCCACGACGCGGTGTCTTATGCCCTACAGCAGACAGTGAACACGCTAGCACTTGTCCTGTCGCCAGTTGCCCAACCGACAAGGTATGGAGCGACGGGCCTTTGCTGATACGTTGTGCTCATCACACTCCGGAATCTTTCGGCCCAGATTGATTCAGAAACTGAATTGGACATCGAAAGCTGTTCGGCACAAGGTTTACGCCGGAGGCTACCATGGCTCACACATATCTGCATCGCATCGACCCGAACGCCAACATGGCGCGCTTCTACCATATTGACCTCGCGCCAACCCTTTTTGGTGAGGTTGCAGTCCTGCGCCATTGGGGTCGGATAGGCACAAACGGCCGCACAACGATCGAAACATTGCCGAGTATCAATGAGGCACAGCAGTCCGCGGACCGAACCCTGCGGCAGAAATCGCGTCGAGGCTATAATCCGGTAGACGCAAAACACGGGTAAAATCTACAGCCAACTATCGATCAGCGATGTCGCTGCAAAAGGCCTTCCATCTCGGCGCCCGCCTCAATCGCAATCCGTTCATGCAAGACATCGGCGTGAACCACAGCACTCGTCCCGAGTTGCACATTTCGCGCCGAAACCGACCCAGATATCGACCCCAAGACAGTAAGGTCGTTGGCAATCACCGAGCCTTCAACCCGTCCTGTGGCCGCAACCACAACCTGGGGTGCTTGGACAGATCCGACGATCCGTCCCTCGATATCAAACGCGCCTGCGGAGGTGACGTCACCCTCAATCACCAGGTCAGCCGCCACGATGCTGCGCCGGGCACTTGCTCGTGCAGCCTCCGGCCAGATTGGGAGTTCTTTGCTCTGAGCCATGCCTATGCCTTCAATCAAAATCGACGTGCGTGGACTGGAACAGAAGCGCAACCTTTGGGCAAGTGGCCGAGCAGCGATCGGCGAAGAAGCGCGTTTCCCTTTGTGCGGGAAATAGACAGAGAAAACTTCAATGTTGATAACAGTTATCAATAGGTCTACTTTATAGGGCAAAGATCGGAGGGCCCATGATCAGCGCTGACCTCGGACCGCAGCTTGAAAGTTTCGTCGCAAAACTTGTAGAGACAGGTCGCTATAACTCGAAGAGCGAAGTGCTGCGGGAAGGCATCCGCCTGATCCAAGAACGTGAGGCTCGGCTTTCTTTGCTCGATTTGGCCTTGGCGCGCGGTCTTGATGACGCCGAGAAGGGACGTGTCAAACCCGTGTCCGATGTGGTCACTAGGCTTGAAGCCAAGTATCAAAGCATGGGTAGCGCATCGGGATGAATGTCGATTTCACCAGCGCGGCAGAGGCCGACCTGGAAGCAATCGCAGATCACATCGCGCGAGACAACCCAACGCGCGCCTTGAGCTTCGTGCGCGAACTTTACGAGCGCTGTCTTGATATTGCCGACATGCCAGACGCTTGGCCGATCGTGCCACGTTATGAGCATCATCGCATCCGTCGACGCGTCCATGGTCGCTATCTTATTTTCTACCTTAAAGGCTATGACCGGATCACAATCCTTCACATCCTAAACGGCGCGATGAATGTCGAAGCGATCCTGTTCCCTGAGGGCTGAAGCGCAGTGTTCTGCGGGAAGAGGTGTCTGGTTTACGGAGCCCGAAGGTCGCATCGCATAATTTTGATTATGTAATACTTGGGACTTTCGCCAACCGTTCGGTGCGGCAAGAGCCAACGACCGGATTGGGGCTGCATACCGACTGACGGCTCCAAGTTCAAAGAAATCTAAGCGCAGACATACTCTCGCATAGCTGCTGATGCCGCAAAGGAACACAGGACGACGTCCGAAGGACCTGCGACGCTTCGACAAAACTACCATTTGATCACTTGGGAGATCGGCGAACCAACCGGATAGACGTGCAAACCGAGTGTTTCTCCCGTGCAGTCCGATGCCGCATTTGCTATCTTGAGGTATGACGACGATGGGGGCGCGATGAAGGGTGATTGGGTTAAACGCGGATTGCCAAACGCACCCGTCCTTGTATTTATTCACGGCGTCCTGTCCAGCGGCGAAAGCTGCTGGCGGCATCCAAGCGGAGCCAATTGGCCAGAAATTGCCGCCAAGGATCCGGACATGTCGGCTCTTAGCGTTTACGTTTTTACGTATAGAACGGGTTTTTTCTCCGGAAACTATGGTCTTGTCGACGCAGCCAATGCGTTGAAGGAACATTTTTCCGTCGATGGAGTAAACAGTTCAAAGGAGTTGGTTTTTGTGTGCCATAGCATGGGGGGAATCGTAGCGCGCAGATATCTAGTATCACAAGCCGCCGAACTGATTAGTCGCCAAGTGCAAATCGCGCTTTTCCTTTTGGCTTCGCCATCGCTTGGCTCAGATTACGCCAACTTGGTGAGTCCCCTAGCGAAAATTGTCGGACATCTTCAGGTGGCCGCACTACGTTCTGCCCGTTCTAATGCTTGGTTGCATGAATTGGACCATGACTTTCGGAACTTGAAGGAGCGGGCACTTCTTCCAATATCGGGAAAGGAACTAATTGAAGATCGCTTCGTTGCGTCACGCTGGTTGTTACGCAAACAGGTAGTCGAGCCATTTTCTGGAGCCTGCTATTTTGCCGAACCCTACAAAGTACCTGGGTCGGACCACTTCTCAATCGTGAAGATCGAGAATGAACATGCGATCCAACATCGTCAGCTTAAGCACTTTGTAGCAGAATGGCGTCTGACCAAAACACGGGCGGGCACGGCCGGAGATTCTGTCAAACAAAGTCGCATCAATCCGATAGAATCAGGCCAGGACTCACTAGCTATCTCTTCGAACAACATGCTTTCTACAAAACTCCAAGACATAGCCCCGGGTGGACAACCTTCCCAGACGTCGCTTTCTGCCGTTGAGGAGGCGATAGCCCCTTTCCCCCACGCAAGCTTAGAGGCAATCATGGGCGACCCCGCAACTAAGCATCTTGTCGACCGCTTCTGGGATTTAGACGCAAGCGACCGGCGTGAGATCGCGCTCGAACTTGGCCTAATCAGTGAGGGGGAAGTCGACCTTCCGGAGCTGCAGCGCTACGGTGTTGCGTTGATTCGCGCATCCGAGCGCAACCTCCTTGATCAGCTTGAGAAGCTGGTCAAGGTGCGGGAATAAACAAGGGAGAGCGAGATTAATATGCATATGGACTTTCCGAAACTCTATTCCGAAATTTCGACCGACGGTGCACAGAGGTCCCTGCGTTGGACCGGTGTGGAGAAATTCGTCGGCAGCTATACGAACTCGCGGGTAGAGATGCTCGCCCGTCTTGTATTCCAAACCAAGCCGCCAGCCAGCGGTCACCAGCAGGACGATCTGGCAACCGAACTTGCGGCGTTCCGCAAGACGTTTTCGGATGCCGATCCTTCCATCGAGCATGGCGTTCGGCAAGACCAGATCCTTGCGGCTGCAGCGCTGATGCAATACTTCACAACGAAATCTACAGCGGCGATGGCAGTGATAACGACCGCCTGCAACGGCGCACGCAAGGTTACACTACCAATCGATCTGGTGACGGCGGCTGAGAACGCTCTTTCACAGTTTGCCGCCAGTCGGCGCAAGCGGACCGATCTCGGAAAGGTCGAGATCGAAGTTCCGGAATTGGATTGTGAGTTGGACTTCTCTTCAGCTCAGGCCAACGCGCCGTCTACGTTCAAGGGCGTATTCGATCAACTTGCCGAAGCGGTGGACCAAGCCCTCGCCGACGTCGTCACCAAGTTCAATGCGTCGACGAAGATCTTGGTCCACGCCAACAAGAAGGCAGACGAGGAGCTAGATATGCTTTCCTGGGTATTCGGGCAAAGGGCCCTGATGCCCGACCAACCGTTCACCGACGTCCCAGCCACTCAGAAGCCGCTCGTCCTCGCTCGAGATTTGGCCTCGCTGACCACTATCGTTCCCGGTCCCAACTCAGTGCCGGCACTGTTGGCACGGGCGGGCGTCGATTGCACCGGACATTTGAGGATCGTAGATGCGGTGAACGCAGTCACGGATGACTGGACTGCAGCGGCCTTGAAGAATTGCAAGCCGTCCCCCGCGACCTCTCCAATCCACTTCGCTCTCTTGAAGCGGCAGGAGACCGGGCCCGGTGATGGTTGGATCGCGGGCTGGGCCGCCATCACAGGAATCGACCATGCCGCAGCGATGTCCCCCTTGGCCCTAGCGGAGTTATTCTACCGCGAAAACCTTTGGCTGCGTTGATCCCAAATGGCAGAAACAGAGATAATTTGCGCGAACCGCGAATGCCGCATCGCTCAAGGCGGTAAGTGCGTCGAAGGCCACGATGATCTCACAAAATGCCCTTTTTACGGTAGGGAACCCGAGGAGCTGGACGACGAGCAGGTCGGTGACGGTCAGGAATCTACCAGCGTGTTCGACGGCGTCCATTTGCCCGACGCTCTCCCGCTAGATAGTGGGGGCGCCGACAAGATACTAGCCATGCTGCCGTCGCGTATGATCGGCCTGATCGGGGCTTACGATTCCGGTAAAACGAGCGTCATCGCGGGTCTATTTGACCTTTTCCAGCTGCGGGCGGTTTCCGACAGCGTCTTCGCTGGATCTTCGACGCTGCACGGTTTCGAAATGATTTGCCACGATGCAAGGGTCGCGTCGGAACGCAACGAGCCGCACTCCGAGCGCACCAAGCGGGGTGAGGTTCGGTTCTACCATATTGACGTGCAGCGTAATGGTGTACTCCAGTCACTTCTGATTGCCGACCGTTCGGGAGAGGAGTACGAGGAAGTTGCAGATCTCGCGGCGAACGCGGCTGGCATGTTCGAACTGCGGCGGGCAGATGTAATCACCATACTAGTGGACGGGCGGCGGCTCACATCACCTAGTGATCGTGCGGACGTCATGGGGGCCATCCCACTCATTGTCCGTGGCATGGCCGAGAACGGCGCATTCTTGAGGAAGCCAAACCTTGCCATTGTGCTGACCAAAAATGACGCCGTACAGGCATCGCCCCGTAAGGATCGAGTCGAGCAGGACTTCAGAGCAATTGCCGACCATGTCCGAGATGCGTTCGCCGACCACTTCGGCGAGTTCGGAACCTTCGTCACCTCCGCCTCGCCCGCAGATGTGAACCTCGTGCGCGGCGCAGGCTTGGATGAGTTGCTGGACTTCTGGCTGAGACCGAGCGCGCAGCCGAAGGCAATTCGGGTCCGCCACCGAAACGGTCGAGTGTTCGATGGCCTCAGGATCAAGGAGATGGATGGTGGCTGACAGCATCAAGAAACAAGTCTCGATCTCGATCATCGGCCTACCTGGATCCGGTAAGACGACCTTTATAGCGGCGCTTTGGGAACTGGTGAACGAACCTAGACTCCAGAAGGCACTTACCATCGAGTCGATCGGGAAGAACGATCACAGCTATTTGCGAAAGATCGTGAGGGTCTGGCGGAAGGCGACTGAACAAGCTCGG
This sequence comes from Pseudorhodobacter sp. MZDSW-24AT, assembly GCF_002794355.1. GTDB lineage: Bacteria > Pseudomonadota > Alphaproteobacteria > Rhodobacterales > Rhodobacteraceae > Pseudotabrizicola. Next base: position 18,002 of record NZ_PGOI01000006.1, read on the forward strand.
ACCAGGCTCACCGGTCTTAGCGCAGTAAGAATGAACCTGCAGGACCTTCACGGGAACGTGGTCGAGGTCGCCCTGCCCGATGCTCCTGGCGAAGATTTCCGTGCGATGTGGGAGAACCGCGAGCTCGGGCGCGTGCTCGGCGAGAGTCTAGCAGACGGAAACATCATGCTCCTTGTCAACGGCAACAAGGTGAAGGCGCCTGCTTGGGTCACTGAGCGAGCCGCGCAGCGCAGGGCGACGGGTAGGCAGAAGGTCGAGGCACTCGCGAAGGAGTGGCATCCGAGTCTCGCCCCGACCCAGGTGCAACTGGTGGATCTCCTCCAACTGATTTCGCACCCGCCTGTTGGGCGAGCCGGACGCAGGCTCGTCGTTATGATCAGCGCCTGGGACAAAGTTGAGGGGGAGAGGCTCACACCGGACGCCTTCCTGACCGCGAAAATGCCACTGCTCTCACAGTACATCGAAGCCGGTCGCGACGGCTGGACGAGCCGAGTTTACGGCGTTAGTGCGCAGGGCGGAGAGTACGACGGGAATGACGACAACACCGAACCGGTCGAAGACGGAGCTTCGAAGAAGAAGACGATGAAGGGTCGCGACGCGGACCGGCTACGCGAAGTGGACATCCCGGCTGACCGCATCCGCCTCGTCTTCGGCGAGCAAGAGTCGACGGACCTGACCGAACCGTTGCAATGGCTTATGCATTGAACATGGACCGCATAAGGCTTGAACAGACGCTCCACGGGTACAGCGAGGGCCATCGGCTGATCTACGGATCGTTCAAGCCACCGCAGTCCGATGCGCGCAACATGCTGGTGCTGAGCGACGCTTCCGCTAGCGGCAGCCGCATCCCGTCGGAGGGCTACCTCACCGGCTACCCGCTTGCTGAATCGGGCAAATACGTGCTTGCTCGGACGTGGGCAGCACCTGAGATGAGCCGGCCGGGCTGCGTGTGGACCCATTCGCTTCTGATTGACTTTGGGGACCTTGCGCGTCTGGGCTCGGCACTCAGCCTGCTCGATTGCTTCCGGCGTCCATCTGGGGGGGGCGGCTCCGAGTATGCTGCACGGCTGGAGGTCGCCGTGACGAGGACGCCGATGGTTGTGCCAGCCCACGATGTCGACCGAGCCGGCCAATGGGCAAATGCGCTCTACGGTAAACCGAAGAACAGGATCATCGCTGAACGCGAGGGTCCCGGCGACGACGTCCTAGTGTTGGCGATCTGGATGCAGCAGTGGCCCCGATTGCGGCGAGCCTTCCGCTTCAGCTCTTTCTCTGCGGACGATCGCTCGACGTCGGCGGACACCTTCGACCTCCAGCTCGTGGATGCGGGCCGAGCAACTCGATCGAAAATGCCGGACAGCATCGTCGCAACTGCGGTCAAACAGGGCGACTGGCTTGATGCTCTCGTCGACGACCTAGTGCTGCCTGAGCGATCGCACCTTCGGCAATTCCTTCGGGACGTGGGATCAGACGTCACTAACGGCCGAGCGGCGATGGTTCCACTGATCCACCTGCACGGGGCATTGGAGCCGGAGGCCGGTCAGTCGAAGTTGGCGACCGCCGTTTCCGAACTCGAGAGGTTGGGTTCTGGACAGGGCCGGATGGGACGGGCCGCAGCCGCGCGAGTCGTGCTAACGCAATCTGTGGTCGACGACCACCAGCTATTGGATTTCGCGTTTCAGCAGGTCCGAGCAGACCGCGACCTGCTCGGAGTCGACCCGGCCATCGTTGGCCGCGCTGTCCTACGCTGGAGACCCGATCTGCTCGCCGACGGTTTAGCCGAGGAGGGTCCGCTGCAGAAAGCGGTCGCAGCGGCCCTTCCGGGAGCCGACCCCGAAGAGCTCGTGCACGCGCTTAACGTCATGCCTGCGGCAGCCGCGGCAGTGCTTTTGTCCCGCCCGGACGTCCTCGAACACGCGTCGTTTTGGCGGATCACCGCCATCGACGCCTTGGCACTGATCCGCTCGCTAGACATTGATCAAGAGCATGCGACGCGAATCGTCGGCGCAATTGCGGAGGCCGAAAGAGACGACTGTTCGCGGATGGTGGTCGACTGCTTTGGCATCAGTCCGGTGTTGAACATCCTATCTGGGATGGATGTCGTAGGGATTCGCTCAAGAATGGGCTGGATCCGTGCCATTGCCCAGCGAACGAACGACATAGCTGAAAAGATGTCAGATGGAGGGCTTGCGCACCGGCCGTTGCTCTTAGTCCTCGCAGAAGTCCTCGACCCCGACGCTGTGCCGAACAGCGTTGGGACAGACCCTTGGGTAGTGGCCGTCGAGCGCACGAGGACTTCTGACGACGTTGCGTCCGAAGACCTGCTCGCTGCTTTCCTATTCAACCGCGCCAGAGGATGGCGATCAACGTCGAGGGGCCGACTTTTCTTTCTCTCCGTACAACGTCTTCACGAGGCCATGGCCCGGGAGCGCCTCTCGGACGCTGCTTGGCGCATAGCTAAGCAGCGACTGCCCTATGGTTCGGCCTGGCGTGATTGGGACCAATGCGAGAAGCTACGTCGCGCTGTCGTTGAGGAATTCGTAGACCGGGACCTTCCACCAATTGAGTTCGGAACTGTCGTGAACGACGGCTACCTCTGGAAAGAGCTGGTCGACCTCGCCGCCGACACCTGGCGGGGGCGGAAGTATCTGGACAAAGTGCGCAGTGCACTTCGCGGCGGTCCCGAAAGTTGGTGGGATGAGCGCGCTAAGCTGATCGATCTACTCGTCAAATAGCAACGAGTTAGGGATCCGGTTGCTTTGGTGACGCAGGGATCTCTCTGCTACGCTTGACTTGTCTCTTGGCCCGGCGGGTTTCCCCGCCGAGTATGGTCTTGGTCGGCTTTAGAAGCCGACCTCGTCGTCGCGGTCGCGATCGACCAGCTCGGGGCCTTCGCCCTCGGCCGTCTTCGGGCGGCTGAGGAAGTCGACCTTCTCGGCGATGATCTCGCAGCCGTAGCAGTCGACACCCGCCGCATCGGTCCACTTCGTGTAGTGGATGCGGCCCTGGACCAAGACCTTCATACCCTTCTCGCAGTTCTCGGCGACCGACTTGCCGAGGCCGTTGAAGCAGGTGATGCGGTGCCATTCGGTGTCCATCACGCGGTAGCCGTGCTCGTCGCGGATCGGGCGGCCTTCCGACAGGCGGGGGCGCGAGGTGGCGAGTGTGAAGTGGGTGATCTTCGTGCCGCCCTGGGTGACGCGAGCTTCCGGGGCCTGACCGATGTTGCCGGCGAGGATGACGATGTTCTGCATGGTGTTTCTTCTGTGTCTGGTGCGAGGGACCATCCCTTCGACAAGACCCGGCAGAAGCCTGGCGGGAGACGTCTGCACGGCTGGGCCAAGGGACCAGCCGGAAACCCCCGAGGGGCCGGGGTGGAGCGGGCAGGACGCTTTGCGGCCAACACGGCCCGGACAGGAGCGGGGTTGCGGGCAGGAAACCGAACAGGCTTAGGGGATTGTCAGTCGAAGGGGAGGTGCCTCAACCAGACCACAGGGGGAGAGGAACCCAAGCAGACGAGTTCAGCCGACCTCATCCGGCAATGTCAGGCCCACGAAGAACCGTCCCGAAAAGGGGAGAATGAGATCAGCACGCCCACCCATGCTCCCTGCCTCAAGGTCAGGGTATCGCCCTACCCCGCGCCGAGACTGCGGAGCCGCTGGAACACCGAGCAGCACCTGAACACCGGAATTCAATCTAAAGGCAGGGGCGCCGATAGAACTGCCGAATGGGCAAGATGTTCAGATCTGTGACCGGCCTCACCACGGAAGACCAATGCGCGGCGGTGTTGCATACGACGAACAGAGACCATCGCTGCGAAGGACGACAGCGTCACTGACTGGAACGGGCCTCGGCCATCCAAGCGTCGACAATTGCGACGAGGTATGGTTCTGAAAGCCGATCGGTCACTTGCCAGGCGGCGGACCCACTGTGGCGGTTTTCAGGCCAAGTCGTCGAGTTTCACAACAGGTAGTGCAATCTAAGCGATCGTGCCTACATTTTGCATAGAAGATCGGGGCGGGCCGAGATGATGTGTGGTGCCGTCATCTGGTCATGCTTGCTTTACGCAAAAATATGTGGCATCTTTCCGTCATAACGCAATCACTGAATCGCACGGACGGTGCTCGAATGGCAGACTTCGATTGGAAACAACTTCTGAAGCGCGGCCTGCTTCTCGCTTTGGAAGACCGGATGGGCGCCGAAACCCTGCGGGCCTTTCAACTCGTGCGAGATCACGCCGGTTTGGACAGGAAGCGTGGTCGCGAACTCGAAGGGCAAGCACGGTTCCGGATGATGGAGCAAGCATTCGAGGAAATTTGTGCGCGCTTTGACGGTCTGCCCCTAGCTGGTGGAGTGCTTCCCAACACCAACCTGAAGATTTTTCAGCCGTTCATGCGCTTCGGTGGGGAAGGTCCGGGTGTTATCCTTGGCCTTGCGGCCATGCCCGAGCCCAGCAAGCTTCCGGCCAAGAACCGGTCGCGCCTCGCGGGCGTCACGCTCAACTTCAGTCTTATGCCCAGTTTCGATTTCGACGGCTTGGGCCCGAAGCCGGGAGACATCTTCGTGCTCTTCTTGGTCGCCCGGGACCGCGAACAGTCCGGAAAGCTTGAGGAGATCGCGATTGGCGTGATCGACTCTGCCTACGATCAGTTTCTGTTTTACGAACGCCTTGACAAGTTCCTTGCCGATGATGCCGATGCCACCGAAACCGTACGCTCTTCTGCATCGGCTCCGTCCGACGTTGGACTGGTGCGCTTGAAATCGAAGGTGAAACCGTTCGTCCCCCCCGAGTTGCCGCCCGAGGTGGAGGACGATACCGGCACTAAATGAACGGTATCACTGATACCGACGGGAGGGTTGAATGCGCGTAGGAACGCCTGGCTTCATGCCAGAACGCCTAGCGGAACTGCGGGCTGCTCGGCGAATTCTGAGCATGAAGGAGCTGGCTCGGATAATCGGCGTCTCGCCTAGTGCCGTTTCCCGATGGGAAAACGGAACACATGCACCCGATGCAGATGCTCTCACGGCACTCTCTCGCGAACTGCGCGTTCGGCGGGAATATTTCTTGCGGCCCGTTCACGGCAGCGATCACCCGATGTTTTCGCGGTCGCTTTCCAGCGCGTTGAAGCGCGACACGTCTTATCAAGACACGCAGATGCAGTGGCTTCAGGAAATCTCCTCCATTCTGCAGCATTATGTGGATTTTCCTGCAGTCGATATTCCCGACATGATGAAAGGTCTGACGTACCGCCAACTGCGCGACGAGGATATCGAAGGCATTGCTCAAGATTTGCGGGGGCACTGGCGGCTCGGCCAAGGCCCGATTACGGACGTCGTCGCAATTCTCGAACGGATTGGGTGTGTCGTTGGTTCCATCGAGATGGGAACCTCGAAGCTAGACGGGCTATGCAGCTGGTCGCGCGGCGATGAACGACCCCACATCCTCCTGGCGACCGACAAGATGTCCTTGCCCCGCCGACAGATGGATGCGGCTCATGAACTGGGGCATGCGATCCTCCACAAGGGGGTCAGCCATGAAGAGCTGAAGTCGGACCTGAAGGAAATTGAGCGCCAGGCTTTCCGTTTTGCAAGCGCTTTCCTGTTGCCCGAGACCACCTATGTGCATGAAGTGCAACACTATTCATTGGCTGGTCTCGTTTCGGTCAAAGAGCGGTGGCGGGTTTCGGTCAAGGCACAGATCCGACGGCTCCTAGATCTCGACGTTATCCCAGAACACCATGGCACCCAACTCTACAAGAGTTACTCTGCCAATGGCTGGAACAAGGTGGAGCCACTGGATCGCGACTGGCCAGTTCCGGAACCTTCGATGTTGCGCAACGCCATCAGCCTCATTGTAGAATCCGGAACCCGAACCAAGGAAGATCTCCTTTCAGTCGAGTTCACGATGCATCCCTCCGACATAGAGAACCTGGCCGGACTTCCGAATGGTTGGTTCACCCGAGAAGGCAGCATTGTGCAGTTGTCGCTGAAATCCGATTCAGCGAAGCCGCTTGCCACGGCCCCTGCAGGAGAGGTTGTGCCTTTCACCCGCCGCTGATTTGGGAGTGGCAAGGGGGGGGGGCTCACGCCCCCCTCTCGAACTTCACCACGGGGATGCCGAGCTTCTTGGCCTTGTCGGCGAGGTTTTCCTGGATGCCGTTGCCCGGGAAGACGAGGACGCCGACGGGCAGAACATCCAACATGGCGTCGTTCCGCTTGAAGGGTGCCGCCTTGGCGTGCTTGGTCCAGTCGGGCTTGAAGGCCACCTGCGTCACGCCCCGGGACTCGGCCCATTTGGAGGCGATGAGTTCGGCGCCCTTTGGGCTTCCCCCGTGCAGCAGGACCATGTCGGGATACTTGGTCCGGACCTGGTCGAGCTTGCCCCAGATCAAGCGGTGATCGTTGAAGTCGGTCCCACCGGTCAGGGCGACCTTGGGGCCTGCGGGCAGCATCACCTCGGTCTCCGCGCGGCGCTTGGCGGCCAGGAAGTCGCGGCTGTCGATCAGCGCTGCGGTCATGTGCTGGCGGTTCACCATCGAACCGGTGCGGGGGCGCCAGATGGAGCCGGTGTGATGGACAAACTCGGTCGCGGCGTGATCACGCATCATGTCCATGCAGTTGCGCCGTTCGATCAGGGTCAGGCCTTCCGCCGTCAGGCGCTCGAGTTCGGTGGATTTCACCTCGGAGCCGTCCTGTTCGCGCTGGAGGCGGCGTTGGGCCTGCTCGTTCTCATCGAGCGACCGCTCGATCCGGGCCGTGGCGCGGTGGAAGAGGTTGACCTGGCCCCAGAGCACCTCTTCGAGGTCGGGTTCCATGCGGGTGTCTTCCAGGGTCGCGACGAGGGCGTCGAAGATGTCGGCGACGGCGACAGCCAGGCGCTGCCCATCGGGCATCGGGCGCGGATCGGGCTCGTCAAAGGGACGGTAGCCATAGAGCTGCAGCTCGTCGAGCGCATGGGCGGTCTGGGATGCGGTGTGGGCGGGTTCATACGCGTCGTCGTGGGTGTGGATCGTCATCGGTTCTTGCCTCCGGGCCTCAACTGGTCCGCGCGTCATCCCGCGCGGCCTTCATGGGCTGCGAAAGCCGTGGGAGGGGACGGCCCTTCACCCCCTTTCGGGGCCGGAACGCATGTGGAGGAGGACGGGGGGCGGCTGATTTGCTTCGCGATGCAAAGGCGGGGCTCGTCCCCGCCGGCGGAAATCAGTCGCCCCCCGTCCTTGAAGGGGCGGCCCCTTTGACGGCCGCCTGCCCATCTCTTGAAGGCCGTGTGGGTGACGGGTGGATGAGATTGCCCGGAAAGAGGCAAAGCGACGATCCAGAGCCATGACAGGGGCCCGTGATCCCTGCCCCGCTGTCCCCTGACCGGCCCCTGCGCGATGCAGCTCAGCCTGACAGGCGATGCCGATCCTCTGGCCCGATCTGACATGCCAGATGCTGGCGCAGTGCCTCCTTGCCGTTCGCCCGGAGATCATCGTTGAAATCCCCGAGAAGCGGTTCCAGCACCCGCACGGAAATCCCGACCTCGGTGGCTCTGGCGCTCAACCTCTCTGCCGCGCGTTGCCCGGCCGGATCGCGATCGATGGCGATGGAGAGGCGCTGCACCCCCTTCGGCAGCAGGACCGCCCCGAGGTGACCCGACGAGAGCGCCGCCCAGACGGGAAGGCCGGGCACTGCCTCGACAAGGGACAGCATGGTCTCGATGCCTTCGCCGATGACGAGGATGTCGTCATGCGGCATCAGCCTGACGGCATTGCCGAGAAGGTGACCCATGGCCCGCCGCTGCGTCTCGACGCCCGCTTTCCCCTGTCCGTCAGGTGCCAGCCAGGTGCGATGCACTCCCTGCAAAGCCCCTGCCCCATCGGTGACCGCGGCGATCAGAGCTGGTCTGGGGACGCTCCGGGTCTGACCCTCGTCCCGATGCCAGCACGTCGGGTGAAAGCGCAGGGCACTCATCATGCCGCCTTGGGTCAGGCCCCGGGAACGGAGGTAGGTGTCAGCAAGCGTGCCTGCGACCGGCACCGAGGCTGCAAAGAGCCGCGCCGCCGCCGCTGGTGTGCCACCGGGGGCCTTGGCCTTCTTCGGCGCAGGCGCATCCGGGAGAACCGGCTGCGGACGACCAAGATGCGCTCGGGCCTCGGCCAGAAGATCAGGAAAGCGGGAGATCCCGGTCCTCTCGCGGATGATGTCGAGCAGATCACCGTGCTCGCCCGTTGCGCCATCGGTGAACTTGCCAGCCGCGCCCGGCCCTGAGGCGGGTCCAGTCAGCCGCACAAAGAGCGACCGGCCGGGGTTGTTCTGCAGGTCGCCCACGATCCAGTAGGACCCTTCCCGCCGTCCGGCGGGAAGGTAAGCGCGACAGACGCTCTCTGCATTTTGCGCCAGAGCGCGGATCACCTCTTCGGTCTCGGAATACATGGCTCAACAACCCCCGCGTGCATGTAGTCCCGTCACAGGACAACGTGCAAGAAGCCGCTCGAGAACGGCGATGCCGGCAGGGTCGGTCGGGCAGAAGAGGCGGAGCTTCCAGCTGATGATCTCCGAGAAGAAGCCATCGGCTTTGAGCCGGTCCTTGGCGGCTTCCGTGAAGCCGGACAGCTCGATCCGGTTGACGCCCATAACGCGGGACCGGTGCAACTCCATTCCCTCGGCAAGCTGCACCACGGTCTTGCCCTCAAGAACGAGGGCATGGACCTGCGCCGCCGTGAGCTTCGGTGCGTCGTCAGCAAGAGTGGTCGCGACCCAGCCGGGCGAAACCCGGCGGCCGATAATGCGTTGACCGTCGTCAGTCTGCAGCCGGTAGACGCGGGTTTCGTCCTGGGGGAGCTGCTTCCAGATCGGCAAGAGAAGGCCAACCACGATGTGCAAGGTGGTCTCGCTGAACTCCGGCACCTCGGCCAGTTCCGCCGTCCAGGCGGTGGCGAAGGCCGAGCGGTCGGCCTCCAACCAGTGGGTGTCCTCCATGATCTTCGCGGGAACCGTGTTCGCCTCGGTCGGCCGGATCAGACGCAGGCGCGGTTCGATGGTGCCATCGTCCAGCATCAGACTGGTCGCGGGCACCTGTACCGCCGCGCGGCTTGAACGGCTGTTGACCAGAAGGCGTGCCTTCGGGTCGTGGAGCCAGTCGAGAGCGTCCGCGAGAGAAGTCGGCGTGTTCCGCCGCTTTTCCGCAATGGTCAGAAGCTGGGTTTCTGCGCCGGAGCCGGGATGGGTGTAGATCACCCGCGCATCGGTGACGCAGAAACTCTCGGCTCGCAGGGTCTCAAGCCCGAGGTCGTAGACCCCGGCGGCGATGGCGCCCTCGATTCGCTGATCGAGTAGGTCCTCGAAGGCCGAGAAGAGCACGGCCTGCATGTCGATGGTCAGTGCGAGCAGGCGATTGAGGAAGGTGGTGATCGGGGGCAGGTCATCCTTCAGCCCGTTATCGTCGGTAAGGCTGAGGCCGGTGGCATCCTCGAAGGCCCCGAGCGAACAATCCGCCACATCGCCGCGATAGATGCGGCGGTAAAGCTGGCGCAGGGCATCGCGGGCATAGGGGGACTCGAGGTTGTCCTCCGGTCGGAACAGCCCCTGCCCGCCGGTCTGGCGCTGCCCGCGGGTGATGGCCCCCAGCGTGTCGAGGCGGCGCGCGATGGTCGAGAGGAACCGCTTTTCCGCCTTCACATCGGTGGCCACCGGTCGGAACAGTGGCGGCTGCGCCTGATTGGTGCGGTTGGTCCGCCCGAGGCCCTGGATGGCAGCGTCCGCCTTCCAACCGGGTTCCAGCAGGTAGTGGACCCGCAGCCGCTGGTTCTTCGCCCCGAGATCAGCGTGATAGCTCCGCCCCGTGCCGCCGGCATCCGAGAAGATCAGGATGCGCTTCTGATCGTCCATGAAGGCGGCGGTTTCCGCGAGGTTGGCAGACCCCGCCCGGCTTTCGACGACAAGCCGCGCGGCATGTCCCTCGCCCCTGCGCACGATCCGCCGTGACCGGCCGGTGACCTCGGCCACGAGGTCGGTGCCGAAGCGCTGGACGATCTGGTCAAGCGCCCCGGGCACGGGTGGCAATGAAGCCAGCTTTTCGATCAGGGCATCGCGCCTCCGAGCGGCCTCGCGGCATTCGACCGGCTGGCCATCGCGCACGACAGGCCGCGACGACAGGTTGCCGTCGCCGTCGGTGAAGGGCTCGTAGAGCTGCACCGGGAAGGAATGAGCGAGGTAGTCGAGGACATATTCCCGCGGGGTGATGTCGACGCGGATGTCGTTCCATTCGTCGGTGGGGATCTCCGACAGGCGGCGTTCCATCAGCGCCTCGCCGGTCGAGACGATCTGGATGACGGCCGCATGGCCCAAGGTCAGATCGGCCTCGATGCTGGAAATGAGAGTAGGGGTTTTCATCGAGGTGAGCAGATGGCCGAAGAACCGTTGCTTCGCGGACTCAAAGGCCGAGCGGGCAGCGGACTTGGCCTGGCGGTTCAGCGTGCCGCTTTCGCCAGTGATGTTGGCGGCTTCCATCGCGGCGGCGAGGTTGTTGTGGATGATGGCAAAGGCCCCGGCATAGGCATCGTAGATGCCGCGCTGCTCGGGCGTCAGCGCATGTTCCAGCATCTCGTATTCGACGCCGTCATAAGAAAGCGACCGGGCCGTGTAGAGACCCAGCGAGCGCAGGTCGCGCGCCAGCACCTCCATGGCTGCCACGCCACCGGCTTCAATAGCCTCGACGAATTCCCCGCGGGTCGAGAAGGGGAAGTCTTCCCCGCCCCAAAGACCGAGCCGCTGCGCGTAAGCGAGGTTGTGAACTGAGGTCGCCCCAGTGGCTGAGACATAGACCACGCGGGCATTGGACAGCTTGTGCTGGAGCCGCAGGCCCGCCCTGCCCTGCTGCGAGGCTTCGGTGTCGCCGCGCTCGCCCTTGGACCCTGCAGCATTCGCCAAGGCATGGCTTTCATCGAACAAGATCACCCCGTCGAAGTCGGCACCCAGCCAGTCGACGATCTGGTCGACGCGGGATTTCTTGGCCCCGCGTTCCTCGGAGCGCAGTGTCGCATATGTAGTGAAGAGGACGCCTTCGGTCAGCGGGATGTCGCGGCCTTGGGCAAAGCGCGAGAGCGGCGTCACCAGAAGACGCTCTTGGCCGAGCGCCGACCAGTCGCGCTGAGCGTCCTCGAGCAGCTTGTCACTCTTCGAGATCCAGAGCGCCTTGCGTCGGCCTTGGGCCCAGTTGTCGAGCAGGATCCCGGCTGACTGGCGGCCCTTGCCCGCACCGGTGCCATCGCCAAGGAAGAAGCCACGGCGGAAGCGGACGGCGTCAGGGGCATCGTCGGGTGCGGCCGAGACCATGTCGCCAGTTTCGTCGACAATCCAAGACCCCGCGAGATATGCGCCATGCGCCTCACCGGCATAGATCACGGTCTCAAGCTGCGCGTCGGACAGCAGTCCGTCGCGCAGGACGGCGGCGGGGAGTTTCGGGCGGTAGGAAGGTTTCGGGGGCGCGACCGAAGCCATCGCCGCGGACTGGACCAGCTTGGTCGGGTGCGGGGCAGCGCCAGGGATGTCGATCGCCTGCAGGCGGAAGGTCTCATAAATGGCATCCGATAGGCGCATACCAGCTGCCCCGTCCTCGGTCGGACCGCGCAGGGTATAGGCAAGGTCTGCGGCCTCGATCTGTGGAGCGGTGTTGGTGGGGGGTGTTGCTGGCGTGGCGCGCGATGTGCTGATGGCCTTGCGCGTGGTGCGGGCAGGATTTCCCGGGACGGGGGAAGTGGCGCCCTGCCGGGCTGGTGCGACCTGCGCCAGCGCGAGGCGCGGGGGGACGTGGGCAGTGATCAGCGACAGCAGGCTGGCAACATCCGGCGAAATCGGGCGCGCCAGATCGGCGGTGATGCCGCCTTGCTCACCGCCCCGGCATTTGTCGAAGACCGAGATCCGGGTCTCGAAGCTGGTGCCGTGTTTGGCGAATGCGGCACCGGAGACGGCACCGGTGAAGACCAGATGGGCAGACTCGGTCAGGCGGGCGAAGGTTTCCGCCCATGCCGGAGCGTCGGGCCCGAAACCGGCGCCGGTGATGGCCACGAGCCGCCCACCGGGGGCAAGGCGCGCGAGCGCCGATCGCAAATGCCGGGATGTCGCCTCGGTCGTCCGGCCATCGACATTGGCCACAGCCGAGAAGGGCGGGTTCATCAGGATGACGCTCGGGCGCAAGCCCGCGTCGAGGTGATCGTCGATCTGTGCGGCGTCGAAACTGGTGACAGGGTACCCCGGAAAGAGGAGGCGCAGAAGGTCGGCGCGGGTGTCGGCCAACTCGTTCAGCGCAAGGCTGCCACCCGCGATCTCAGCGAGGATCGCCAGAAGCCCGGTCCCGGCCGAAGGCTCAAGGACCAGGTCACGCGGCGTGATCTGTGCGGCGGCCAGTGCAGCGAGCCCCATGGGCAGCGGCGTCGAGAATTGCTGGAATCGCTCCATCTCCTCCGAGCGCCGGGTATGCGTCGGCAAGAGGCCCGCCACCTTGGCAAGGACCGGCAGCAGGGCAGCGGGCGAGCCAGCCCGGGCCAAAAGCGCACGGCCGAATTTCCGCAGGAAGAGGACCAGCGCCACCTCGCCCGCCTCATAGGCGAGCTTCCAGTCCCAGTCGCCGTCGGCATCCGAGCCGCCGAAGGCACGCTCCATCTCGAGGCGCAGACGCAGCGCGTCGATCTGGAAGCCCTTCGCCAGATCGGGCTGCAGCGCCTCGGCCACGGCGAGGATCGCGCGCGCGGCATCGCGAGATGGAACAGGAACGGGAGGCGCAACAGGCGCGAGATATGTCATCGGGGAACTCCGGAATGAAGGACAGGATCAGGCCCGGACACCCTCTCTCGGGCACCCTCAGGCCTGATCTTCCCCGGCCCCCCCTCTTCCTCTCGAGCCGACGCGTCCCGGACGCTTGGCTTGATTTTGTTCCTGTTATGTTCTATCTTTGGGACCAAGCCAGAAAGGGAGTTTCCCGATGGACAGCACCACGCATGCCCTGCCCGCGACGCCCAAGCAGATCGCCTACGCGCGCTCGCTCGCCGTGCGCAACCAGACCCTCCTGCCCTGGGAGGTTCATCAGGACCGTCGGTCCCTGAGTGCCTGGATCGATGCGCAGGCCCAGCTGAAGCCGGTGTCGGACATGGAGCGGCTGCCGACCTCAAAGCAGGTGGCCTTCGCGGAGAAGCTCGCACGGATCAAGCGCCGCGCCGTCCCGGATGAATGCTTCCGCGACAAGGGGCTCATGTCGAAGTGGATCGACGGGAACAGGTGATCGAGCATCTCAGACGAGCGGCAACTGTGCTCTGTTAGATGTACTCGATGTCGAGATGTGATGCCAGCAGTGGGATGCCCTTGCGTTTGGCCCGGGAGACAGGTCGTTGCAAGGAACGCCGCGCAAACCCGGAAACCACCTTACCAAAAGTAGCACCCCTGTTGACCCGCGATTGCCTTGGCTAAAAACAGGACATCTTCATCGAGAGAAAGGGTTGTGTGCGTGGTGCACCTATGCAGATTCAGCGCCAAATGGGGTGTTGGTCGGGTTCATCAAAGGCTGATTTTCGGCACATGCGATTGGAAGTCTACACCAACATGGCCCTTACCGGGCCTGTCGGCTTGGACCGCGTCGGAAGGTAAATCGCGGCTGATCAGATCATTCCCCTGACGCTGGACCTGTGGAAAAATCGGCCAACTTCATCTTTGCCGATGCCGACCCTGACATTGCCGCGACCGGGGCGGTGAAGAATTTCACTCTGAATGCAGGGCAGGTCTGTTAAGTGGGCACGCGGCATTTTATGCGGCGCGCAGAGTATCCGACGTTCGTGACGACGGTAAAGCGCGTGGCCGAGGCACTTGTGCCCGGCGAAACACTTGGGGCCGACCATCACACCACAGCAGTTTGGCCGGGTACAGGCGTTCTTCGACGTGGCGAAATTGGACGAGGCCAAATTGATTACTGGTGGCGCAGCTGCCACGATCACAGGGCAGGACGGCGGCCTCGACATCGCCCCGGCAGTCTATGCTGATGTGACCAACTATATGCGCGTGGCCCGCGAAGAGGCATTCGGCCCAGTGGGCGTGCTCATCCCCTTTGACACTGACCATAATGCAAGCCGTATCGCCAATGGCAGCGACCATGGCCTGATCGGCGCGCTGTGAACCCGCACTATCAGTCGTGGCCTGCGCGTGGCCGTCCGGGTAAAGGCAGGGCAGTGTCTCATCAAGGTCTGGAATACGGTGTCGTTGCAAACGCCCTTTGGCGTCCACAAAAACAATGAATATGGCCGCAAAAAGGGCATCGAGGCGATCCACCACTATTCACACTTCGGGATGACAACGGTCAGAATGCAGCGCGTTGAATTGCTGCTTCACATTGATATTGTTGCTGAATATTCGCTGGTCATTATTCAATCATAGAAAAGCGCACAGTGCCTGTTCGTTGCATTCGCTGATCAGGTCATACTCGTTGTGCCAAACTGCGCTAAAGGACCGACGGAGACATCCGATTACGACCCACGGAAATCCGCCTTTATTTGATATATGAAAGGGTACCTGATGTTGACACGTCGCTCCTTCGCCCTGATGGGCGCCGCCTTTGGCACAAGTGCCGCACTCCCCGCTTTTGCCCGCGCGCCGCTTGGTGTGACCCTGCCCAGCTTTCACCGTGTCAAAGTGGGCACTACTGAGGTAACAGCACTTTTGGACGGCGTTCTGGCGCTGAGCCCCGATTACTTCTCGGGCGTCGATCCCGCCAATATGGCCGCTATCCTGGAGTCGGTCGGTCAGGATTCCACGCTGGAAACCCCGATCAACACCTTTGTCGTGAACACCGAAACCGGCACCTATCTGGTCGATGCAGGTCTTGGGGGCGCACAGCTGTTCGGCCCCGGCCTTGGCAATACGCTGGCCAACCTGACCGCCGTTGGCATCACGCCCGACCAGATCGACGGCGTGATCCTGACCCACGCGCACCCCGATCACGCCGAGGGGCTGGTGGACGCGGAAGGCAAAGCGGTCTTCCCGAATGCCGAGATCGTCGTCCATGAAGCCGAGATGAAGTTCTGGGGCGATGACGCGATCCTTGCCCAAGCCCCCGACAGTGCCAAGGGCCTGTTCGAATCCGCCCGTCGCACGCTTGGCGCCTATGCCGACCGCACGCGGCAAGTGGCCGAAAGTGAGGTGTTCCCCGGCCTGACGCTGAAGCACGCGCCTGGCCATACGATGGGTCATGCGGTGCTGCACATTGCCAGCGGTGACCAGCAGATGATGATCATGGGCGACACGCTGCACAACATCGCCATCCACACGGCGGTGCCTGAGGCCGGTTTCGGGTTTGATACCGATGCCACCCTTGCGGCGCAGTCGCGCCGCAAACTGTTGGATATGGCAGCCGCCGATGGCATCCTGACGGCGTTCACCCATGTTAACTTCCCCGGCTTTGGCAAATTCAAGGCCAAGGACAGCGGCTTTGTCTATCTGCCGGCTGATTGGGTCTGATCCCAAACAAGACGGATGGATGGGGATATCCCATCCATCCGCCCAATCTTCCCGCGTCATACCCCGAAAGTTTCCGACATCATGACCCAGCTTACCGTTGATGCCCGCGTTGTCGCCCGCTTGACCGGCACCTTGCCCGAAGGCGGTTTTGAAGAGGGCACGCCGATCTGGACCTGTGACGCGCCGGGCCTGCTGGACCCAGCACACGCACCCGAAACACGGCTTGAAGCCGTGCCGTTGGGCGAAAAGCTGGCCTTTCTGATGGAAGACGTGATCACCCGCGCCGAAGCGGCGCGGTTTATCGACCTGACCGAAAGTCTGGGCTACCGCGATGCTGCCCCCGGCATTCAGACCCCTCCGGGCATGCGCCGCAACAAGACCGTGCACTGGATTGCGCCCGAGGCGGCCATGGCAGAACTGCACCGCCGCTTGAAACCCTTGCTTCCCGCCACGCTTGAAGGGCGCGCACTGTCACCGCGTCTTAGCCAGCGGATCAACATGTACCGTTACGATATCGGGGATGAATTTAACCTGCATACCGATGGCGACTGGCCGGGATTCGGGCTTTCGACAGACGGCACGGCCATGGCGCAATGGCGCGGCACCCATTCAATGCTGACGATGCTATTGTACCTGAACGGTTCCGAGGATGGCATCATCGGCGGCGAAACGGTGCTTTACGACAAGGGCGAAGCCGGGGCCACCATCACCCCCCACACCGGGCGGGCTCTATTCTTTCGCCACGGGCAGAACCGGGCGTCAGTGTTGCATGCAGGCGCACGGTTGGGCGCGGGTACCAGCAAATATGTGGCGCGCATCAACGTCATGTATGATCTGTAATCAGTTGCAGCCGGTCAGTTCGAAGCACCAAGGTGCTTGTAGACCGTGGTGCGCGACATGCCCAGTTCCTGCGCCGCACGCGTTACGTTGCCGTCGTGGCGGCGCACGGCTGCTCGCACGGCAAGGCACTGATCGGCCTTCCACTGCACGCCTTTACAACTGGCACAGGCATGTTGAATCGTAGGGGGTGACCTATTGACCAGCAGGCCTGCGAAATCCGCCATCTGCACAGGCCCGCTCTGCCGCCGCCCCGCGGCTTGGGCCATCGCCGCCCGCAATTCGCGCAGGTTGCCCGGCCAATCATGTGCCGCCAGCAGGTCTGCGACCCCTCGCCCAAGCGTGGCATCAGCGCGTGCTGCCCGCGCAAAGCGCAATGCGAGCGCGGGCAGATCACTGCGGTCGTTCAACAATGGCAGGGTAATTACCGTCCCCATCGCTGCATAGCGCAGTTGTGGGACAAGGTCAGCCGCAGCCGGGGCAGTGGTCGCGCCGAGCAAGAACAGGACATCGGGCCGCACAAGCGCGCCGGTCATCGGATGGCGATATTCGCCCTGTTCCAGCAGCCGAGCGATGACCATCTGCAAGGGTCCGGCAAGGGCCGTCATGTCCCCAAGATACAGGCTGCCCCCTGCCGCCTCGGCCAAAAGGCCCGTGCTTTCCGTCTGTCCCAGCAGTGTTGTGACTGCCTGCGCGGCATTCAAAGTGGCTGCATCCACCGCCACGAACGGCTTGCCCTTCCGCGCGATGGCGTGGGCAATGCGGGCATAGGTTTCTTTGCCCGTACCACTTTGCCCGATCAGGCAGATTGGCTGGCCGTTGCGCGCCGCATCCGGCAGGCCGGACAGCGCGCGACGCAGGTCGGGGTCATCCAGCACGATCTCGCGGAACGGGTCGGCTTCGCGGTCTGCGACAGCAACAGGTTTGGCGGGCATCGACACCGCTGGGCTTTGCCGCCCCGCCAGCGCGAAGCTGGCGCGGTTTGCCACGCAGCGCATCGACACACCCGACCCCATTCTGTCACGCAGGCGCAGGGTTTCGCCCTGCAGCAGGCGCTGCGCAATATCCTCGAACTGCCGGTCGAACAGCCGGTCAAACCGTTCGGATAGCAGGTTTTTGAACCCGGTCAGAAACATCTCGCCCCGCCGGTTCACGGCATGGATCCGAAACTCTTCATCCAGCACCAGCATGCCCACCGACAGCGTACCCAGATATTCCGGTCTTGGGTGGAACTGCAAAACGATCATCCGGTCATGTGTGGCGCGAATTAGGCTGTTTTCTATGTTGCTCGCCGACATCTGCACCAGCGCCGCCGTATGTTGCTGCCGGATCGTGGACCCGGATGACGCATCCAGCACCCCCGCCAGACCACCTCGCCCGTCAAAGATCGGGGCCGAAATGCAACTAACATCGCCATGCGCGCGCAGGAAATGTTCGCCACCGTAAATCTGCGTCGGAGCGCGGTTGATGATGCACAGACCCAAGGCGTTCGTACCCCGTGTCGCTTCTGTCCAGACCGACCCCGCAATGACGGCTCGCCCTGCATCAGTATCGGCGAACTGACCGTCGGTCAGCGTGTCCAGCACCACCCCATCGGGCGATCCAAGCGCGATCATAAAATTTGACCCGGCGATCTGGTCGAACAGCAGTTCCAGCTCTGGCCGAGCGAAATGGATCAGGTCGGCGTGGTCCGCGCGGCTGGCGCGAAAGGCTGTGTCAGTAAGAACCAGGCCCTCGCTGCGCGCCAGCGGATCAAGCCCGAACCCAAGACTGCGCAGCCAGCTATCAGAGATATCACCCGGCAATGCGCCGCCCGGAAACCGCCCTTGCGATTCAAGCATCATGCGAGCGCGCGACAGCGCCGCGCTTTGATGTGACATTGTCGGTCCTCCTCCCCAGGCTGACCCCCCTTTTTGCTAAGTGGCCAGAGCCGTTTTGTCAACGCGCCAACCGATTCGCAGGCGACTGTCCAGATTTTGCACAGTGGCCGGATGATGGGGCCGCATGCTGTCCACATGGCTCTGAATCGCTTGGACTCTGTTCAGAAAACCCACGCTCTGGGGCTGTTTCGTCCACATTTTGAACGCTTCCGCAGGGGGGAAGCCTTTGATTTGCCGGGCCGACGGAAGGCTGCTTTGTCGGTCATGCAACCACAATGCCCGACCGGGCGGAAAACAGGAAAGGTCACCCAATGAAGGCGCAGGTTCTTCACAAATACGACATGGCTTTGACCGCGCCAAACTGGGTGACCTTGCAAGATGTGCCGGATCCCAAGATTGCAAAATCGACAGATGTAATTGTTCGCATCGGCGGGGCCGGTGTGTGCCGCACCGATCTTCATATCGTTGAAGGCGTGTGGATGCCGATCACCGACCCCACCGGCGATAAGCTGCTGCCGCTCATTATGGGGCATGAGAACGCAGGCTGGGTCGAAGAAATCGGCCCTGAGGTTGAAGGCTTCAAGATTGGCGATCCGGTCATCGTGCACCCGAAGGTCACGGGTGGCACTTGTCTTGCCTGCCGCCGTGGCCATGACATGCACGGTGACGGCAAGTTTCCGGGGCTGGACAGCAACGGCGGCTATGCCGAGGCGCTGCTGACATCGTCGCGCAATCTTGTAGCCTTGCCCAAGACGCTGGCCCCCAAGGACGTGGCCCCTTATGCCGACGCCGGACTGACGGCCTACCGCGCAGCCAAGAAAGCCGCGCAAGTGTTGCTGCCCGACCAGACGGCGGTTGTCATCGGCGCGGGCGGTCTGGGCCACATCGGTGTGCAGGTTCTGCGCGCCATGTGTGCAGCGCGGATCATCGTCGTTGATATTTCCGATGTGTCGCTGAAACTGGCAGGTGAAGGCGGGGCCGATCATCTGGTCAAGGCTGACGGTGACGAGGTTGACGCCGTGCTGGCGCTGACTGGCGGCAAGGGAGCCGAGGCAGTGATCGACTTCGTGGGCGAAAAAGGCACCACGAAGAAGGGGCTCGACATGACCCGAGCCAACGGCAGCTATTACATCGTGGGATACGGCGAAAACATCAATATTCCCACCGTTGACCTGATCTCTACCGAGCGAAACATTATCGGCAATCTTGTCGGCACCTGGGCCGAACTGACCGAATTGATGGCGCTGGCTGACCGCGGTTTGGTGGAACTGGCGACCAAGCACTACAAACTCAGCGAAGCAAATCAGGCACTGCAAGACCTGCACCACGGCAAGATCAAGGGACGTGCGGTTCTGGTCCCCTGACCGTCCGCTTCCCTTGCAATAAACATGATCTTTCGGGAGGAAACCATGACCAAGACAACGCTGCGCGGCGCGTTTGCCGCAACGACGGCCCTGAGCCTGATTGCCAGCACGGCAATGGCTGAGGATTACACCAAATACGGCATCAAGGCCGATGTGCCGGGCACCTGTTCCTTCGAAGCGATTGATGCCAAGGACTACACCGGGCGCACGCTGAACATCATCACCCATGCCATCCCGGTGATCGGCGAGCCGACAGCGCTGCACGCTCAGCAGTTTCAGGAACTGACCGGGGCCACCGTCAACGTGGTGCACGTGCCGTTCGGCGATCTGTTCCAGCGGATCATGATTCCGTTCCAGACACAGCAGGCGGCGTATGACGTGCTGTTCCATGCCTCGCTGTGGCTGGGGGATTTCAGTCCGTTTTTTGCCGAAGTGCCTGCGGCATATCAGGAAACATCGGGGATGAAATCTGTGACCGACACCTACCGTGGCGTGTCGCTTGTGGATGGCAAGCTGTTGCAATACCCGATGGACGGCGACCGCCATTATCTGAAGTACCGCAGCGATGTGTTCGCAAACCCGGATATGCAGGCGAAGTTCAAAGAGGCCACTGGCCGCGATCTGACCGTGCCTGCAACATGGGAGGAATATAACGAGGTCGCCGCCGTATTCAACGATTTCGACTTTGACGGCGACGGTGCGCCGAACTTCGGCACTGCCGAAGTGACCAAGCGCGACGACTTGATGTTTTCCGCCTTCATCAGCCGTGTTGCGGCCTATGCCAAGCACCCCGACGTGAAGGGTGGTTTCTTCTTTGATCTGGAAACCATGACGCCCCTGATCAACACCCCCGGCTGGGTGCGCGGGCTGGAACTGTTCGTGGCGGCACAGGCGTCGATGCCGCCCGGTGGCACGTCTTTCGGTCTGGGGGATGAGATCTTTTCGTTCGGTGGCGGGCAGACATTGATGTCCTATTCATGGGACGATGCTTTCATTCAGGCCATGCAGGCTGACAGCCCGATCCGCAATAAGGTGGCCGCAGCACCCTTGCCGGGCGCGAAAGAGGTCTGGAACCGCACCACCGGCGCGTGGGATACGTTCGAGACGCCAAATCAGGTATCATATGTCACCTGGGGTTGGTCGTCTGCAGTGGCCGCGGCAAGCCCCAATCAGGATATGGCATTCGACTATCTGTGCTTCTTTTCCAACGAGGCGAACACCATGGCTGACCTGCAAATCGGCCGCTTTGGCGTGAACCCGTACCGGGCCGAACATTTCGACCCGGCGTTCTATCAGAACGACCTTGGCTGGGATGCTGCCGTTGCCACCACCTATGCCGACACGCTGAAGGCGGTGGACAGCGCCCCCAATCAGGTGTTCGACCTGCGCGTCCCGGGGGTGGGCGAGTTCATGTCGTCGCTGGCTGCAGGTGTGGCACGGGCGCAATCGGGCGAGGCCACGGCGCAAGAGGCGCTGGATGGTGTGGCCGCCGAATGGACCGCAATCGTGGACCGGATTGGCAAGGACAAGGTGAAAGCCGCCTATGCAAACGTGGTGGCACTGGAAGACAAGTGATCAAAGGGGGGCTGTTGCAGCCCCCCCCACCCCCATCGCCTCCCCATGGGGGAGGCCCCTGCACTGACGTGGCACGTCTTGCCGGATGCGTCGCAAGACAGCTTTGCAGATCCCGCTTATCCCTCCCGCCTTTGGGGCGGAGGGTTGGGTGGGGCGGCTTTAGTGACGGCAACCAAGCCGATCCGAAACCTAAAAGGACCGCACGCCGATGTACCGCCAGAAATACCTGTTCCTTCTGCCCGGCCTTCTGGTGCTGGTGGCGATCATCCTTTTCCCGCTTCTGTTCACCATCCGCGTCAGCTTTTCCTCCTGGGATGTGTATAACCCCGGCTTGAACTGGATCGGCGGCGAGAACTATGGCCGCCTGTGGGAGGACGCCCGCTATTGGCAGGCTCTCGGGCGATTGACGCTGCTCTCGGTCACGACGGTGCTGATCCAATATGTCCTTGGCTTTGCGCTGGCACTGATGGTCTGGCGCGACCTAGCCGCGCGGCGGCTGTTCCGGGTGTTGTTCCTGATCCCGATGATGACCACGCCCGTCGTCATGTCGGTGCTGTGGCGCACGATCTTTCATGAAAGCCTCGGCCCGCTGAACCCCATTCTGGAAAGTCTCGGCATCGGCGCCGCACCTTGGCTCTCCAGCGCAGGCTGGGCCTTTGCGGCGGTGGTGATGGTCGAGGTCTGGCAATGGACGCCGTTCATGTTTCTGCTGCTGCTGGCGGGGCTTTTGTCCTTGCCGAACGAGCCATATCTCGCTGCAAAGATTGATGGTGCGGGGCCTGTGCGAACGTTCTTTTCGGTAACCTTTCCGATGCTGGGCGCGATTTCGGTGGGGGCCATCCTGATCCGCCTGATCGAGGCGTCAAAGATCATGGAAACGGTCTATGTGCTGACATCTGGCGGGCCGGGCACCAGTACCGAAACATCCAGCTATTACATCTACATTCGGGGGATGCGGGATTTCCAGATCGGTTATTCGGCGGCGCTGTCGCTGACCTACCTGATCATCATGATCGTGGCGCTGACGGTGATTGCGAAGCTTCTGGTGCGCGCATTGGTAAAGGACGCGGCATGAAAACCCTGTATCTGGCACTGAAATATCTGGCGATCGCGCTGTGGTCGGCCTTTGTCGTGTTCCCGTTCCTCTGGGCGCTGACCACCAGTTTCAAATCCGCCAATGGCGTGACCGGCGGGGCGACATGGATCCCGTGGGTGCAGTATGAACCATCCTTGCAGGGCTGGCAGTCGCTTTTCGGCGGGGTGGGCGGCATCAATGTGGTGAAGCCGTTCTACAATTCCCTCGTCGTTACCCTGTCGGCCAGCGTGATCAGCATCACGCTTGGCACACTGGCCGCCTATGCGCTGTCGCGGTTCACCTTCCGGTTTCTGTGGATGCGCAACAGCGACATTACCTTCTTCTTCATCAGCCAGCGGATCATGCCACCTATAGTGCTGGCCATTCCGTTTTTCCTGATGCTGCGCTCGCTTGGCCTGCTGGATAGTCTGCCGGGGTTGATCCTCGTTTATGTGGCGCTGCTGATGCCGATTGCGGTGTGGGTCATGGTCGATTTCTTCAACGGCGTGCCGCGTGGGCTGGATGAGATGGCGTGGATGGATGGCTGCAATCCGATCATCACCTTCTGGCGGGTGATCCTGCCCAATGCTCTGCCGGGGTTGGTGGTGGCCGGGATGTTCTGCATCATCTTTGGCTGGAATGACTTTTTCTTTGCCTTCACGCTGACCTTTACCGAGACGCAGCTTTTGCCAGTGGCCATCGTGTCGCTGAATTCATCGGTGACGCCGTGGTGGTCGCTGTCGGCGGCGGCGCTGGTATCTATCGCGCCGCTGGTTGTGCTGGCGTTTGTGGTAGAGCGGTTCCTGTCAAAGGGCGGCTTGGCCGGGGCGGTGCGCTGATGCTGAAGATCACAGATCTTGAGCTGCTGGTGGGGAGCGTGGCGCATCTGGCCGCCATCAACGCCAGCTTTCAGCCCGGCACGCTGACCACAATTCTGGGCCGCACCGGGGCGGGCAAGACCACGCTGATGCGCGCGATTGCGGGGCTGATTGCGCCGGACAGGGGCCAGATCTTGCTGGACGGCACGGGTTGGACGCGCCTGCCGCCCTGGAAGCGCCCGGTGGCGATGGTGACGCAGCAATTCATCAACTATCCACATCTGAACGTGCGAGACAATGTGGCCTTCCCGCTGGTGCGCGCGGGTGTGGCCAAGGCCGACGCCGCCGCCCGCGCCGAGGCGGCCCTGGCGCGCGTGGGTCTTGCCGCGATGGTGGACCGCCGCCCCTCGGCGCTGTCAGGTGGCCAGCAACAGCGTGTGGCAATCGCCCGTGCGCTGGTGAAAAAGGCCCCGGTCCTTCTGTTGGACGAGCCGTTTGTGAACCTTGATTACAATCTGCGCGAAGCATTTCGCAAAGATCTGGTTGACCTCTTGGCCGTAGAGACGGGCACAGTGGTGCTTTACGCCTCGACCGATCCGCGTGAGGCGTTGCAGATGGGCGACCAGATCGTTCTGCTGGCGGACGGTCGCATCGTGCAATCGGGCAGCCCGCGTGATGTATTTGCCAACCCGGCCAGCCTGACCGCCGCCAGTGTCGTGAACGACCCGCCGATCAACCCGATCCCATTTCACCAGAACGGCGTTGCCGATTTCGGCGCGCTTGGCCAGCAGGCAATTACTCTGCCGTCGGGTGCCTACACGCTGGGCCTGCGCGCAAGCGATATCCGCGCGGGCGGGCCGCATCAGGCGCGGGTCACGCTTACCGAAGTCACCGGGTCTGAAACGCTGACCCACCTGTCGTTGAACGGCCTTGACCTGGTGATGCAGGAAAAAAGCGTCGTGCTGCGAAGCCCCGGTGATGTGGTGGGCGTGCATCTTGATCTGCACAAAGGATTAGTCTTTGGCGCAGACGGGCAAAGGGCAGGGGTCTGACATGGCAGAAATTCGTCTGGCCAAACTGGCCCACTCCTACGGCAACGGAACAAATGCGCTGAAACCGCTAGACATGACCTGGCGCGATGGCGGCACCTATGCGCTGCTCGGGCCATCTGGTTGTGGCAAATCCACCATGCTCAATATCATCTCGGGCCTATTGAAGCCGTCTGAGGGCCGGGTCCTGTTTGACGGGCAGGATGTGACTGATAAAGACACCGGCGCGCGGAATATCGCGCAGGTGTTTCAGGTGCCGGTGATCTACCGGTCGATGACGGTGGGCGAAAATCTGGCCTTCCCGTTGGTGTGCCGCCGCGTGCCCACCCCCCGCATCAAGGCGCGGGTGGAGGCGATTGCCGAGCGGCTGGGCCTGTCGCGGCATCTGAACAGCCGCGCCGTGGCGCTTACGGCAGATCAGAAACAACTGATCTCGCTGGGCCGCGGGCTGGTGCGCGAAGATGTTTCAGCGGTGCTGCTGGACGAACCGCTGACGGTGATCGACCCGCAGATGAAGTTCGAGCTGCGCAAGATCCTGAAGGACATCAACCGCGAGTTTCGCCTGACTATGGTGCTGGTCACGCATGACCAGAACGAGGCGCTGACCTTTGCCGATACAGTTGTCGTGATGAACCACGGTGAGGTGATACAGGCGGGCACTCCGCAAGAGCTGTTTGAACGCCCTGCCACCACCCATGTTGGGACCTTTATCGGCAGCCCAGCGATGAACTTTTTGCCCGCCGTGCGCGAGGGTGACCGGGTGCTTGTCCCCGGCGCCGGCCTGTCCCGCACAGCCCCCGCGGACCTGCCTACCACAGATCTGACACTGGCCTTTCGCCCGGAGCATGCAGTTGCGGGTGGCCCCCTGGCAGGCACCGTGACGCGCATTTGGTTTGAAGGTGCCGATCAGGTGCTGGCCTTGTCGGTCGGCGACGCGTCGTTGCGCATCCGTGCCGTAGCAGGGGCCGAAACGGTCGGGGCAATCGTGCGTTTTGACGTGCCGCAAGACTGCTTGCGGCTATACCACCAAGGCCGCCTTGTGGCCTGAAAAATTTGCAACCTGAGGAGATGGCGACAATGAGTGATTACTATTCACAGGAAAACCACGGTCCGTTTCATCTGCACAGCCTTGGCGATTTTACCCTGACCTCGGGGCAGGTGCTGAAGGACGCGCAAATTGCCTACGCCACCCAAGGCAAGCTGAACGCGGCCAAGGACAACGCAGTGCTGGTCACCACCTGGTACACGGGCACCACCAAGATCATGGAGCAAATTTACATAGGCGCGGGCCATGCGCTGGACCCATCGAAGTATTTCATCATTCTGGCAAATCAGTTGGGATCAGGCCTGTCCACATCGCCCTCTAACTCTGCGGCGCAAGGGGGGGCGGCCTTTCCCGCAGTGTCAATGGGAGATGACGTCAATGCACAGCACCGGCTGGTGACCGAGGCGTTTGGCCTCGATCATCTGGCGCTGGTGTTCGGCGGGTCGATGGGGGCGGGGCAGGCGCTGGAATGGGCCTGCCGTTACCCCGGTTTTGCGCAGCGCGTTGCGGCCTTGGCGGGGGTTGGCACCACGCGCCCCCATGCCGTGGTCATAGGCAAGATCGTCCAGGACATCCTGACCTCTGCTCCAGGCTTCAACGGCGGAGCCTATGCCGCTGCCGACATGGCAGTGCCACTGCGCCAGCACGCGCTTTACTGGACTAACCTTGCTTGGTGCCCTGATTTTCTAGACCGCAAGGGATGGGAACCCTTGGGTCATGCGTCTCTGGATGCCTTTCTGACCGATTTCATGACCGGCTATTTCGCGCCGATGGATGCCAACAACCTGCTGGCACAGGTCAGCAAATGGCAACGCGCCGATGTGGGTGGCAATGCGGGCGGCGATGCAAAGGCCGCCTACGCGAAGGTGAAGTCTAAGGTGCTGCTGATGCCGATATCGTCAGACCAGATTTTCCCTGTGGCCACCTGCATCGCAGAGGCAGCATTGATCCCCGGTGCCCGCCTGACCGTGATCGACGGCAAGGCAGGCCATCTTGGTCTTTTCGCCATCGAGCCTGATTACATGCCGCAGATCAACGCGGCGCTCTCCGGGCTGCTAGGTGAACAGGTCTAGGCGATCTTCTTGCGGGCGATCTGATCAGTCATCTGGTGGACTTGATTGCGTCTGGAGTCTCGTCCTAAGCTCAGCTGATCCGCGCGGATTGCCGCTTTACCCATCGGATAGGTATTGAAGACTCAATCGAAGCGACTCCGCCGATCTTCGTTAGACGTCCGGTCAAAAAGTGCTCGAAGTCGTTCAGGTCGGCAACCGAAATTCGAAGTAGATAGTCGAAGCTGCCGGTCATCAGCCAACACTCCACGACTTCGGGGCAGAGTTTGACCTCACGCTCGAACTCGACAAGTTTGCGGTCCACCTGCTGATCCAGCTTGACAGAGACGAAGACACTGAAGCCAAAGCCCATGCGTACCTCGTCCACCACGGCGCTGTAGCCGGTGATGAAGCCGTCAGCCTCTAGCCGACGGATGCGCCGCGCACAGGGTGAGGGCGAAAGGCCGACACGCTCGCTCAGTTCCTGATGTGAGATGCGCGCATCTGCCTGCAGCTCTTTCAGAATTCGGTGGTCGATCTGATCCAGTTTCATATGATATACGCCGAAAATCAGCGCTCCTTGTCAATTTGACGCCGAATATGAGCAATCGGAGTGCGAAAAGACAGGTAAAATGCAAGTATCTCGCCCAGGGACTGCGATATTCTTGCCTAAAGGAGTTGCCGATGCCTGATTTTCCCCATCTGAAAACCATTGAACAGCGCTTGCTGTGGTTGTCGCACTGGATGATCCATCACGCCAATCACATCCGGCCCAACGTAGACGGGATCAAGGTCGGCGGGCATCAGGCGTCGTCGGCCTCGATGGTGTCGATCCTGACAGCGCTCTATTTCCACGCGCTGCGGCCACAAGACCGGGTCGCGGTCAAACCCCATGCCTCGCCGGTCTTTCACGCCATCCAATATCTGATGGCCAACCAGACCCGCGAAAAGATGGAGAATTTCCGCGGTTTCGGTGGGGTGCAAAGCTACCCCAGCCGGACCAAGGACGTGGATGATGTCGATTTCTCTACCGGATCGGTCGGCCTTGGCGTCGCGATCACGTCGTTTGCGTCGATCATGCAGGACTATATCGCCGCCAAGGACTGGGGCGGCGATCTGCCTTTGGGCCGCATGGTGGCGTTGGTCGGTGATGCCGAGATGGACGAAGGCAACGTCTATGAGACGCTGCAAGAGGGCTGGAAGAACGATCTGAGAAACTGCTGGTGGATCATCGACTACAACCGCCAGTCGCTGGACGGGATCGTGCGTGAAGGGCTGTTTGCGCGGATCGAGCAGATCTTCGACGCCTTCGGCTGGGATGTGGTGCGGGTCAAATACGGCGCCCTGCAACGCGCGGCTTTTGCCGAGCCGGGAGGCAGCGCCCTGCGCGACTGGATCGACCGCTGCCCGAACCAGCAATACGCCGCGCTGACCTTTATGGGCGGGGCCGTCTGGCGCAAGCGGCTGATGGAGGATCTGGGCGATCAGGGCGATGTATCGGCGCTGATCGACCGGCGCGACGACGCAGGATTGGCAGCGCTGATGGAAAACCTGGGCGGCAACTGCGTGCAGACCATGGCCGAGGCGTTTGACGCCGTCACCCACGACCGGCCGACCTGCTTTCTCGCCTATACGATCAAGGGCTGGGGCACCCCGATTGCCGGCCACAAGGACAACCACGGCGGGCTGATGAACCCCACTCAGTTTGCGTCATGGCAAAGGCACATGGGCGTGCCGCAGGGCCAGGAGTGGGAGCCGATGGCCACCGTCCAAGACCCGACCGCCCTGCGCAGTTTCCTCTCGCGTGTGCCGTTTTTTGCAAATGGCAGCCGCCGCTATCACGACGACCGCATTGCCGTGCCGAAGATCATCGTCGATACTGGCCGCGAGATCTCGACCCAGGCTGCCTTCGGCAAGATCCTCGACGAACTTTCCAAGAGCTCCTCTGCGTTGGCCGCGCGGATCGTTACCACCTCGCCTGACGTAACGGGAACCACCAGCCTCGGCCCCTGGGTCAACCGGCGCAAGTTGTTTGCGCGTCAGCCGCAGGCCGATGCCTTCATTGAGCACCGCATCCCCTCGACCGCGAAGTGGGAGTTTGCGCCCGAGGGACAGCATATCGAACTGGGCATCGCCGAGATGAACCTGTTCTTGCTGCTGGGGGCGGCGGGCTTGTCACACAGCCTATTCGGCAAGCGGCTGTTCCCCATCGGCACAGTCTATGACCCCTTTGTGCATCGGGGCCTCGATGCCCTGAATTATGCCTGCTATCAGGATGCCCGCTTCATCATCATCGGCACCCCGTCGGGCGTTACACTGGCGCCCGAAGGCGGCGCGCATCAGTCCATCGGGACACCCTTGACCGGCATGTCGCAGGATGGTTTGGCGGCGTTTGAACCGGCCTTTGCCGATGAATTGGCGGTGATCATGGAATGGGCCTTCGACTACCTTCAACGCGACGGCGATGGCGACCCGGACGAACGCACCTGGCTGCGCGACAAAACAGGCGGGTCGGTCTATCTGCGGTTGACGACAAACCCGCTCGAACAGCCGGGCAAGCGCCACGACAACGCCTTCTTGCAAGGAGCCATCGACGGAGCTTACTGGCTGCGAAAGCCCGGACCAAATTGCCAGTCAGTGATCGCCTATCAGGGGGCTGTAGCGCCTGAGGCTATTGCGGCAGCGGGCATCATCGGCGAACACCGCCGCGATGTGGGGGTGCTGGCCGTTACCTCGGCCGATCGGCTGAACGCGGGCTGGACGGCCGCACAGCGCGCCCGCGCACGTGGTAACCGGGCGGCACGCAGCCACATTGAGACATTGTTGGCGGACCTGCCACGAGATTGTCTGCTGGTCACGGCCATTGACGGACACCCGGCCACTTTGGCCTGGCTAGGGTCGGTCGGCGGGCACAAGACAGTGTCACACGGGGTCGAGCATTTCGGCCAGACTGGCACAATCGGCGACCTCTATCACCACTTCGGGCTGGACCGTGACTCCCTTGCGCAGTCCATAGCGGGTTTGACAACGGGACGAGGTCCTTAGGGTCAGTGAACAGCCCCTAGTTTGCTAGACTCCTTGCAGTTTCAGTTTCTGCTGCTGTTCGAAGGCGATCGGTGACAGCATGCCGTTCCTAACGTGTTTGCGCTGCGGGTTGTAGAAGAACTCGATGTAGTCGAACACGTCTTGTCGGGCTCCACTGCGGGCCCGCAAGCTATTGTAGGACAAGGCAATCGCTAGTGAGAACGATACCGTGGCTTGGCAAACTGAGCGCAGTTGCCAACCTATAGGTTGGCAGGGGCGCTTAGGGACATCAGCCTCGGTCAAGCTTCTGTCCGAAGGACCACGGTCTGGTCGCGGCGGCGCTCCGGTAGGTACTCCGCTGCGACCTTCGGCAACCACCGCAAATCTGTAGCCGTCTCTTATCCCAGCGCATTCAAATCTCCCATCAATTAGAGCTACCCTCAGTTCTTTGGAAATTCTGACTTTGGAGCGTCCAAAACGCTAAAGTGTCGCTTCCGTCAAAGAAATCCATGGTGCTCACTTTAAAAATATGTCACTTTAGATATCATGGACGCCGCAAGGTCACAAAATCTGAAGAAACTGCTTGATGCCGTGCCGGCCGGGTACCTAGTCGATGCCGCATGGCTCGTCTCCCACGGCATCGCCTATGAGAGCTTCCGTGACTATGTGAAGCGCGGCTGGCTCGACCGCATCACCCGAGGCGTATTCCGCCGCCCACTCCCCAGCACCGCAGCCATCCCGATATCAAACAGCATCGACTGGAAGACCTGCATCCTTTCCACGCAGCACATCATGGGTCATGACCTGCATGTCGGCGGCACCACGGCGCTCGGCGAACAGGGGCATGCCCATTATCTGCGCCTCGGCGATAGCGCTCCTGTCTGGGTGTATGGGGACAGTATCCCCAATTGGCTGGCGAAACTACCGACGGATGCCCAGATCAGAATCCGCCCCCGTTCCTTGTTTGCCGACCCGAAACTGGGCTTGATCGAGGGCAAAACGACCGGCCAGCCGTGGGACTGGGGTCTCACGATGTCGACGCCGGAGCGCGCGATCCTGGAGGCCATGGACGAACTACCTGACCATGAAAGCTTCCACACTGTCGACATGGTCTTCGAGAGCCTGACGACCCTGCGCCCAAGACTGCTGTCCGACCTCCTCCAGACTTGCCGCAAGATCAAGGTCAAGCGCCTGTTCTTCGTTTTCTCCGACCGCCACGACCATCCTTGGCGCAAGCGGATCGACCCGCAGGCATTTGATCTCGGTAGCGGCGACCGGGCCCTGGTTCAGGGCGGGAAGATCCACCCCCGCTATCGGATCATGGTGCCGAAAGATTTCGTGGAACCGGAGGTCGGCAGTGGCGCGTGAGACCTATGAAGCCCAAGTTGCGCTCCTCGTGCGCGTCCTGCCCCATGTCGCAGGCGAAAGCGTCTTCGCGCTCAAGGGCGGGACGGCGATCAACCTCTTTTACCGGGACCTGCCGCGGCTGTCGGTCGATATCGACCTGACCTACCTGCCAATCAAGGAACGCGCCGAAAGCCTGGACGAGATCAATGCGGCAATGGACCGCATCGCAGCTTCCATCGAGGCCGGTATCCGCGGCGCGAAATCGCAGCGTATCCAAGGCGGCGGCGGCGGAGACACACGGCTGCTTGCACGCCTCGGCAATGCCGAGATCAAGATCGAAACCTCGCCTGTGACCCGAGGCGTGGTTCACGACCCGGAAATCCGTATCGTCTCGGGCGCCGTGGAGGACGCCTACGGCTATGCTGAAATACAGGTCGTCTCTTTCGAGGACCTGTTCGCAGGCAAGCTGCACGCTGCCCTAGATCGGCAGCATCCCCGCGACCTCTACGACGTCACGCTCCTTTACGAAAACGAGGGCCTGACGCAGGACCTCTTCCAGACCTTCCTGATCTATGTCGCCAGTTCGCCCCGGCCGGCGCATGAGCTTCTCGATCCGAATCTGATCGACCTCGAGCAACCCTACGCGCGGGAGTTCGAGGGAATGACCAGAACACCCGTTCCTCTCGACTCGCTTCTGGCGACGCGCCTCAGGCTGATCGCAGATGTACAATCGCGCCTCGACGACAAAGCGAGGCAGTTCCTTCTGACACTTCAAGACGGGGAGCCTGACTTTGCGGCCATCGACCGGGCGCAGGCGGGTCAGCTGCCCGCCGTGCAGTGGAAACTCGTCAACCTGAACAAGCTGAAGCGCGAAAACCCCGCAAAGCACGCAGCGCAGCGCGACGCCCTGCTGAAACTTCTGAGCTGAACCATGTCCTGCACCGGCGAGACGGGGGCAGAGACATCGCCGTCCTCAGCACGTCTATGGGAAGTCCAGAAGACCGGCGAACTCAGTCCGTCGTTGCAAGCCCTGTGTCGCGCTGAACTGACCGCATTTTCGCCCGACGAAAGGCCAAGCGCAGGGCTTCGGTCGGCAAAGGCGGTGAGTCAATAGCCTCAAAGAAGCGCTCATGGTCGATCTTCTTGAGATCAGTGTGGTCAGGACTTTCGATATCGGGCGTTGTCATCTTTACGATCCTCTGGTGCAATTGCGGTTTGGCAGATCAGCCGCCAGCCGCGATCGAGGCGCGTGGATGGACCATCTCTCCGACCAATCGCGCCAGCCAGGTCGGGAACTGCGGCGCAGCCGATACCAGTTCTGTCTTTGCAGTCTCCGTGAGCTTGGATCGCAGGATTTGCATGGCCTTGGGAGCCTCATCCGGACCGAGCCATGCCAGAGCCCGGACAACCTGGCCCGAGGTCTTGCTCCCAAGGGCCAACTGCCAGCGCGGCGCATGACGCAGTTCGACTGCCTGCCGGCCAAGCTTCAGCACACGGCTTCGTCCCGAGGTGAGGTAAACCGTCTTGACCGGCACCTGCGTGGTCAGGCCCAAAGCGTTTGCCGCGGCAGCACCGCTCGGCACGATCGTCTCGCCCCGCTGCACAGCGAGCGCTTCAATCGCCTGTTCAGCCGACGGACTGCGCGGACCAAAGCGTGTCTGGACCGGGCGCATGTAGATGCCGCGTCCCGCACGGATCAACTCGCCGCGCGCGGCCAGACGCGACAGCGTCTGATCGACCGCCGCGCGCGAGCCGAGGTGCAAGAGGCCCTTCGCTGCCAAGGGCACCCCCTCCGGCAACGTCATCGCGACCTTCATAATGCTCTCGGCCATGCGCTCCATGATCGCTCCTTTGTCAGAAACATATGCGGTTTTCTGACAGTATTCAACCGTGCCGTCTCACCCGAAGCGGCGCCCTCCTTCGGTGAAGGTGTACTCGTTGACGATGATCCCCTCCTCGATGGCCTCGTCCGATGTCAGGTGGTCGTATTCAGCCTGAAGCTGGCGGTAGAGCCAGCGGGCCAGATCACGCAGCGCCTCGGTCACGATCTCCTCCGCGTCTTCAGTCGGCGGCTGCCAGGTCGGACTGTCCCGCGTGACGTCAACGGCCATGGTGTATTCGTGGTAGTAGCGGCCGCGGTGGCTGACCTCCGCAGCGAGCTGGTAGAAGTTACGTCGCTGGATGGCCTGCAGGCGGTCGGCGACGCCATGCAGTGTCGCGTCCGTGGGCGCGTAGTCCCGGATGCGCGCTGCCGCGCCCTTGGCGTGGGACCAGTAGCCTTCGAAGCAGGCCCCATCGCCTTGGCTCCAGAACCCGGAGAACCAGATGCAGGGTTTGGCCCGCGTCCCGCCGCCCATCATGCGCGCGGGCGTGGTCTTCAGGCGGATGCCGAGGATGTCACAGACCCTCTCGAAATCCTCATGGACCGCGTCCCACCAATCATCGTGGGGGCCAAGCTCGCGATACCAGCTGCGCGCCTTTTCCTTGGCCGCATCCGAAAGCTCGGGGAACTGGTAGACGGTGGTGCAGATCACCTCAGGCATCTGCGTCCTCCCCGTGCAGAGCAGTGGCAAGCCATTCCTGGCTGATCGTCCAGCCGATGGAATTGCGCGCGCCGAGGTCGATGACATGCGCGCCGCCACCGAAGGCGTCGAGGCGCGGCCGGGAGCAGGTCAGGGCGTACTGGAAGCCCCAGAGGCCGGTGAGGTCGAGCTCTTCCGCAAGGCGCAGCACGAAGCGGATGACGGCTTCGACATCGCCGTGGTCGTCGTCATGGATCCAGAGGGCGCTGCCCTCGGGCGCGTCTTGGCGCACGAGGTCGAAGCCCGCGACCTCCGGGTCCTCGGCGTCCTGATCCTTGGCGCGGAGCTCTTGGAACAGCGCGAGCGCGCGGGCAGCCTTATCGGGGGTGCCAACGTCGAGCAGGCACGAGAAATGGGTGAAGTAATCCGCCATGGGGACCTCCTGAATGGGAAGACCCGACCGAGCGGCCGGGCACTGGATTGGGATGAAAGGGTGGTTGGGGGCGATCAGCCGGTAGGCCTGTCGCCCACCGCCTGTCGCATGGAATGCGCGCAGAGCATCTGCCGGTAGAAGCGCTTGCGCGCCGGCCGGAAGCCGCGCACGGCGCGCGTGTCGGGGTGGAGCGCCCGGACCGCCGCGCGCAGGACGGCGTAGGGCGAAGCCGTCACCGGCAGGCCGAGGCGCTGATAGGCCGGATCGGTCATCTCAGGCGACCTCGACCACGGGCGAGGCGAGATGCGGATCGACCAGGGCCTCGATCCGCGCGGTCCGGCCCATCCAGGGCTCGGGACGGATCGCCTTCACCCAGTCAGCAAAGCTCGGGATGAAGCCAAGGTCTTCCTTCACATGCTGCTCTCCCACCCAGCGGGTCGGGATGATGCGCCCGGTCGAGAGGGTGAGGGTCTGGCCGAAGATCGTCTCGGCCATGAAGATGCCCTCCGCATGGTGGCGCAAGGCCCGGTGCCGGAAGTCAGCCGTGATCTCCTTGCTCTGGTCGATTATGTGGACAGCACGCCGACGGTGGCGTTTTGCCCTATGCTGGCTGTTACGACCCGCAAAAACACCGAGGCGCAAATGTTCAAACTGAGAAGCGCCGACGGTGGCGCGACCATTCTTGTGACCGATATGGACGGCAACGCAGTCGACCCGATCTGCAGATTTGTCGGCTACCTTGGGGCGAAGGCGTATTCGCCGAACACCGCCCTCGCCTATGCACGCGACCTCATTCATCTCTGGACCTTTCTCTCAACCCAAGGAATTCACTGGACCTCCTTCTCCCCCGAACTCTCGGCCGCATTCCTCGAGTACCTCCGGTCGGTAAACGCCAAACGCAAGCGCCGGGATACTTCGATCAGACTGGTGGTGAGCGAGGGGGCTGCCGTTCAGCAGGGCCTTTCAGCCGCCACGATCAATCGCATCCTCGTGGCGGTTGACGCCTTCTATCGCTGGGCGATTTTCACAGGAGCGTTCAGCGGGCCAAACCCCATAGTCAGAAGGCAGGATCGGACTTCCTGGCGGGTGAGCGACCGACACAAACCTTTTCTGGCAGGTATTTCGCAGCATAAGCCTGAGATCAGAGAATTGCGCCTGAAAACGGTGCAACGGCTCCCCCGACCGATGAGCCAATATCAGGTTGAAAGCTTACTGGCCGCCACCCGCAATCTCCGCGACCGCAGCCTGATCTTGCTCATGTTGAATGGTGGCCTACGCCCAGGGGAGGTCCTTGGATTGCAGATGAAAGACATAAGCTACGGGCGTCGTCGCATCTTCGTCCGCTGCTGCGACGATCATCCAAAGGGCGCGAGATCGAAGTCCCGCGTCGAGCGCATAGTCGATTTGCACGATGGCGAGACCCTGGAAACACTGAACACGTACGTCATGCATGAACGGCCTCACGATGCCGAAGCGCTGTTCGTTTTCCTCGTAGGCGGGGGAGGCGCAAATCGTAAGGATCCATTGTCCTATTCTGCGCTGGCCCGTCTATTTGCCCGTGCTTGCGACCGCGCCGGGATCCGAGAACAGTGGATGACCCCCCATGCACTCCGCCACACCCACGCGACACGCATGTGGGAGGCGGGGATGCGAGAGCTGACCCTGCAGAAGCGCTTGGGCCATGCATCGCCGGAATCGACGAAGATTTATACTAGGGTCTCCGATGCCGTGGTCGTGACCGAATACCGGCGGGCCCTCGGCCTTGATCGCCCGGCGCGGGGTGAAGGGGGAGATCAGCCGTGAAGCAGATCTCTCCTAAAACCGAGACCGGTCATCCCCGCCCCTTCAAACATGCGGACGAAGCGGACTATGCGGCCTTTCTGGCGTGCATTCCGATGGACGACAGTTTTCGGCGCCAACGGCTGCTTTACCGATCTAGGTTTGTCGAGAGCTGGCCGGATATCAACGACTGGTTCTCCGCCCCCCTGCCGATCAGGATTGGCCGCCTGAGCGGCGACACGCAGGCACACCCGACTTATCCGGTCAGTTTTCGGGCGCGCAGTTACCTGTACTACGCCGCCATGACTGACTGCATCCAGCTGGACTACGACTTTCTGTTTGCCGTCGGGAACATGCGCGTTGCTGAGACGATGGCACCCCTAGGCGCCTACACTGGTTTGGACCAGTTGGTCGCGGAAAGCGAGCGGATTGGCTATTCCGCAGCCAGCGTGCGGGCGTCGCTTCACGTCATCCTGCCCCGGCTCGCCATGCACACCGGCATCCGATCCTTCGATGATCTCCGACAGCGCCACCTTGACGAGATGATGGCCGGTATCGAAGCATTCGCAGAGCGCAGTGACGCTCACCTGTTCAGAAAGGAAGAGGAAGACTTCCCGAACGGCTTTCTGCGAGGTTGGCACAACCAGACCCGGCGATTGCAGCTTCTCCTCTTCCACAACGGAAATGATGTTGTCCGCCCACAGATCATACAGGACAAGCGCAAACCGATCCCATCGCCGCGGCCTGATCTTCAGGACTGGGCGGATCGCTGGGTTGCGAAAAGGCAGCTGACCTTGGCGCGCCCGACGGTCGACCACTTAGCCGTGTCGATGCGCCACTTCATCGGTTACCTCGCGGGCTTGCAACCCAAGGTTCAGACCTTTGCGGACATCACGCCCGACCTCTTCAACGATTACCTGCGCCACTTGCAGCACGACATCGCGCCTCGAACCGGCGCGCCACTGTCCATTACTGCCCGGCGCGCACGAGCAGGTGCCGTTGCCAGATTTCTCGCGGACGGTGCGGCTTGGGATTGGCCGAACTTCCCCACACGCCCGCTCCTCGACCCAAGTGACCTGCCGAGGCTAGCGCACCGCGTTCCGCGGTTCATACCCGACGATCAGCTTTCACGTCTGATGGAGCATCTTCCGAAGATCGAATGTGCATTCCAGCGTGCAGCACTTCTGGTTGCCCGCTGGTCAGGGGCTAGAAGGGGAGAGATCGTCCGGCTCCGCATCGACTGTCTGGATCGCTATCCCGACGGGACCCATCGCCTACGAATTCCTGCAAGAAAGACGATGCGGGAGCGCCTTGTTCCGCTCCACGATGACGCTGCCACGGCATTGAGCCAGGTGATCGCTAGCCGTTTGGAAGCCAATGACCGACCGATCCGGGACGATAGGACTGGCGAAATTGTTCGATATGTCTTCTATCGCCGCGGCGGGCGGATTTCGCCAGACTACTTGATGCAGGCTCCACTGAACCAACTCTGCACGCTGGCCGGGCTTATCGATCATGACGGCAAACCCACAGTCAGCACTCACCGGTTTCGACATACCGTAGGCACGCAACTGGCCGAGCGCGGGGCGAAACTGCACACGATCATGAGTGTTCTCGGTCATCAGACCCCTCATATGTCGATGGTCTACGCTAGGATCAGCGACACCGAAGTGCTGCGCGATTACCGCAGCGTCCTGGGACCCGGCGAAACGATTGCCGGCCCGGGTGCAGATGCGATCCGCGCAGGCAAGCTGTCGTGCGCGGCGATCGATTGGCTGAAGTCGAACTTCATCAAGACTGAGCTCGAACTTGGCCATTGTCTTCGCCTGCCCTCAGAGGGGCCTTGCGAATGCGACCTGTATCTCAGCTGCACAAAATTTGTGACCAGTAAGGCCTATGCTGGTCGGCTTCGAGACAGGAGAAAACTCGAAGTAGCGCTTGCAGCCGATGCCAGAGAACGGGGGTGGTCGCGAGAAGTCGAACGGCACAACGGCATCGCGAACCGCATCGAAAGGCTCTTGGTCGACCTGGAAGAACCAATTGAAGAATGAACTCTGCGGCGGCCCCGCGATAGACCACAGGGACCTCCCCGCCGTCCTCACCGCCAGCGCTTTGATCCGCGCAGTGCGGACGGCGGGGCCCCTCCTATGGACTATCGCTACCCTCAGCGTAAAGAAAGCGCTTGCCTGTCCAGATAACATCTAACCAGGCATGCACCGCCATGAAATCGTCGACCGTGCCGCCCCATTTCTTCACCGAGGACAAGGCGTGGTGATACGGATGTGCCATGGCCACCCCCTCAGAAGTCATGGGTGAAGAGTTCAGACGAGGTGAAGCGCTCGTTGAACTCGAGATGGATACAGCGGGCCGCGGCATCGAAGCAGAACTCGCCCCAGGCACCGTCGTTGTTTTCCCAGCCGCAGTGGGTATCGGAGAGGAAATCGTAGGCAAGCTGCTCGACGACATCCTCAAGCGACAGGCTGCGCATTTCGACCTCGGGGTCGTCCCAGGTGAGCGCCGCGTATTCGATCTCGGTCTTCGGGAACTCGACCGCGGTCTCGCCGGACCATGCGCCGATGCTTTCGATCTGGCCGCTGTCACCGGCACCGTCAAAGGTCACGGTGACATGGGTGATGCTGGCGGCCGTGAGGCCATCGAAGAGGCGATCCTTGTTGCCGGGACGCAGCGCGTCAATCCGGGCAGCGCGTTCGGCATGCGCCGCGAAGATCTGGCCCATGTCGACGGTTGAGGGCGCCATCGGGGGCGCGAGGGTGGGTTCAGTCGGGATCATCGGATGTCTCCGGTAAGAGGAAGGGATCGAAGCCGGGCCGGGCGATCTCTCTCCCCCGGGGCAAGCTCCAAATCCCCCCTGCCCTCCTCTGTCTCTCGGGCCTCACGCAGCGACCTGCAGCGCCCGGGCGGCGAAGGCGCGCCAGAGCGGGTCGACGAGACGCCCGTCAAGAAGGTCGGCGCGGTGGCGCAGCCGTTCCGCCAGATAGGGCTCACACCAGGCCGCCGTGCGGCAGGCCAGCGCGCGCAGCTGGCTTGCCTCAGTCACCACGCCCCGCGCCTCGGCCGCGCTAATCACCGGGTGGCTCCACGCAACGGCGCCATCGCTAGCGGCCCCGGCCAGCACAAGGCGCTCGTCGCGGTCGAGGATCGCCAGAAGCTGGGGCGCAGCATCCGGGGCAATCCCTTCGGCATGGTCGATCGCGCCCTGCATGGCCACGGCCAAGGTCGCGAAATGGGCGAGGACGAGCGGAGCGGCCCGGCCCGACATCAGATCGGCCGGTGCGCGGCGCGACAGGGTCAGGGCGAAGGGGTGATTGTGGTCAGCGTCGTCCGAGGAAAAATGCGGTGGGACGACCCGCGCGTAAGTGGTCGAGTGGATAGGCAATGGCAGGTCGAACATGGGGAGATCTCCGACGGCGCGGGAAGCCTCTCTCCCCGCCTCATCCGTCAAAGACCAAACCGCCGCCCTCTTCCTCGAAGGGGCGACGGTAGCAAGTCTGGTGCCACGATCAGAGCTTGCCGAGGGCCCGCAAGCTCAGCTCGGTCCCGCCGCCGACGATGATGTGGTCATGCAACGTCAGGCCGAGATACTTGCACCCCTTCTGGATCTCCTTGGTCATGCTGAGATCAGCCTCGGACGGCGTCGGATCACCCGACGGGTGGTTGTGGATCAGGATCAGGGCGCTGGCGTTCAGCATCAGCGCCCGCTTGATCACCTCGCGCGGATAGACTGGGACATGGTCAACCGTGCCGGTCGAGAGAAGCTCATCAGAAATGATGCGGTTCTTGCGGTCGAGATAGAGGACGTGGAACCGCTCGATTGGGCCGCGAACGGTGAGCGCACAATAGTCCATCAGCGCCTGCCAGCTGCCGATCACCGGGTTCTGACTGAGGTAGCGGCCGAGGATGTCGCGTGCCTCGAGGATGACGGTTTCTTCCTGGGGGGTCATGAAGGTTCTCGCTGAATTGCGCAGGCCGAAGCCCCCCGCCCTCTCGGGGCGGGGCCAGTGGCGTGCATGTGGAAGGAGAAAGCGCGACCGCCGCGCGCGAGGGCGGTCGCGATGTCGGACCAAGCGTCAGCCGACGCGGTCGAGGAGCTTCTTGGCGCGCCCTTCCATATCGAGGCGGGCATCCTGCTGGGTCTTGTCGCGCGCAAGCCGCGTGATGCCCTGCACGAAGTCGAAGATGCTCTCGGGCGGGCGGCCTTCCTCCATCAGCACCTTCTCGATGATCTTGCCGGACTCGGCCTTCGAGAAGCCGCGCTTGCGCAGGAAGTCATCCCGGTCCTCGTCCGTCCGTGCCACGATCTGCTGCCGCGCCGCCTTGATCCCGTTCACGAAGCCCTGCGGCGAGGAATTGGCGAAGCGCGTCAGCGCGGGAGCCGCTTCATGGGCGAAGCGCGAGGCGGCGTATTTCGAGTGGCGGATCTTGATCTCCTGAAAATCCTCGACGCCCCAGAGGTTCCGGTTCTGGCACACCGCCCGCAGGTAAAAGCTCGCCATGCCGAGCGTCTTGGCGCCCACCTCGGAGTTCCAGCAATAGAAGCCCCGGAAATAGAGATCGGGGGAGCCGTCGGGCAGCCGCCCCGCCTCGATCGGGTTGCGATCATCGACCAAGAACAGGAAGACGTCGCGGTCCGAGGCATAGAGCGTGGTCGTGTCGCGGCTGATTTCGACATCGGGGTTGTAGACCCCAGTCGACCAGTCAAGCACCCCCGGCACCTTCCAGCGCGTGTCGCCGGTGCCATTGCCCGCGATGCGCTGTACCGCTTCGACCAACTCGTGATCATGGATGCGGCCATAGTCCGGGCCAGTCACCGCGCGCAGTTCGGTGCGGCCGTCTTCCGTCTCGAAGGTCTTCACCTGCTCAGCCCGGTGATTGGTCAAGCCGTATTGCAGGTTGATCCCTGCCAGCGGCGCGGGCAACTGCCGCAGGTAGGACGCCGGGGCACCGACGATGCTGGCAAGCTGGCCGAAGGCCCAGTGCGTGGGCGCGACCGGTTCATGCGCTTTCGGCAGCATAAGATGCAACCGCTCGGGGTTATCGCGCGCGGCCTCCACGCGGATGTCCGCCGTCTGCACGACCCGGCTGCGGCTGCGCTCGGAGCGACCTTTCACACTGGCCCAAAGATCGTCTAGCGACAGATACCGCTCGTCATCGGGCCGGTTGAACCATTCGGACGACACCCGCCCGTTCCGCTCACCCCGGCTTACATCCACTTTCCAGCCACCAGCCCGCGTCGGTGCGACCGGATCCAGAACTTCCACAACGCCCATCGGCTATCTCCCGCGACGGGCGCCGGGAGCCACTCTCCCAGCCTCAACCCGTCACCGGTAAACCGGCCAAACTCGGACTCTCAGACGCAGGACGCAAACGTTTGTTTCATGGCCAAAATGGAAAACTCCTGCGCTTGCTGTCCGGCGCCAACCTTCACACTGTGTGCCACTAGATGCTTTCGTCGCAACTGCCCATCGGCGGTGCGTAATCATAGACTTTCGAAGCCAATTGGACGAAAAATGAAGTTGAGTGGGCGGTTTGGGTCTTAGGTAGAATGGGGAGCAGTATGCTCAGGAACGCTTTGCTGCTGGACGCCAAGGGAAACCCGATCCACCAGGATCACAAGGTGCTTTCCGATGACTGGGATGAGATCAAGGATTGGTCGAGCAAGGTCTACATGCCTTATGACGTTTCACCGACGGGCAAATTCGACCGGCCGCTTTCCACAATGCACTCAGCGATGATCGGCCGGATCACCGTCACGCGCTTTGCCTATGGCATCCCGGTCAACATCCGCGACTGGTCGCAGGATGCCGGAAACGCCGTGGTGCTTACGACGATCGGGGGCACCGCGCGGCACTGGGTAGATACCGACAACGCGGTGGAAACACCGATCGGCGGGTCGTTCGTGGTGGATTGCAGCCGCACCGACTACAACGTTGATTTCGATCCCGACCACCTGCAACTGAACCTGACCATCCCCCACCGGGTGCTGGAACAGGTCTGCAAGGACTGGTTCGGCTTTGTACCCGGCGATGCACTCTGGCAGCACAAGTGCCGGATCGGCGGCGAGAATTCCAGTTGGCTGGCATTGATGCACTATGTCGTGGCCTGCCTTGCCGAAGCGCCGGACCGCCTGGCGCATGACCGGGCCGGGCGGCATCTGGAACAGACGATCTGCATCCATCTGCTGAACGAATGGGCCGCAAGGGCCGGGCTTGGTCTGGACGATCCGGCCCAGACCCTCGCACCAAAGACTGTGCGTTTGGCCGAGCAATACATGACCGATCACGCGGCCAGCCTGCCAACCATGGGCGAGGTCGCCGCGGCGGCCGGCACGTCAATCCGCAGCCTGACGGCGGCCTTTCGCAAGTTTCGCAACTATGCACCGTCAGACTTTCTGCGCGAACAGCGGCTGCAAGGCGTGCGGCGCGACCTGATTTCGTCCGAGGCAGGGAAAACCGTCTCGATGGTTGCGTATCGCTGGGGCTACATTTCGCTTGGTGAATTCGCCAAAGCCTACAAGGCGCGGTTCGGGGAACGTCCTTCCGATACCCTGCGTCGCTGAATATCTGCCGATGGCAGACAGGGCTTTCCGATGGCAGACAGACGGGCTGCCGTTCCCTTCCTAATTCTGGTGCATCCCGTCGAGGAGGACGGGCAAACGCACTCGGCCATCTCGGCAGCCGACCAAAGCGTGGCGGCGAAGATGATGGCGGAGTGGTCATTTGGGAGGATGAACATGAACACATCGCTGAAATCAGCCGCTGACGCGGTTCTGGCGCGGGCGGTTTCCGGCACACCCGGCGTTCCCGGCGTGGTTGCCGTTGCGACAGACGCAAAGGGCAACATCTATGAAGGCGCCGCCGGGAAACGGCAACTCGACGGATCGGTTGACATGACGACTGACTCGGTCTGCGCCATCTTTTCCACCACCAAGGCCATCACCGGCACCGTGTGCCTGCAACTGGTCGAAGAGGGCAAGCTGGACCTTGACGCGCCGGCCAGCACCTATGCCCCCGAAATCGCCAAATGCCAGGTCATCACCGGGTTCGACGCGTCGGGCAATCCGACCTTCCGCCCGCCCAAGCGCGAAATCACCACGCGCATGTTGCTGTTGCACACGGCCGGGTTTGCCTATGACTTCTTCAACGAAACCTACAATCGGTTGGCCACCGACCACGGGCAGCCGTCGGTCGTGACGGCATCGCGCGCGGCGATCACCACGCCCATCCTGTTCGATCCCGGCGAAGACTGGGAATATGGATCGAACATCGACTGGGCGGGACAGGTCGTCGAAGGCATCCTCGGCCAACGTCTGGGTGTCGCCATGCAGGACCGCGTGTTCGACAGGCTGGGCATGACCGACAGCGCCTTTGCGATGCGCCCCGACATGCGGGCGCGTATGGCAACCATGCACCAGCGCGATGCCGCAGGGGTGCTGTCGCCGCTGGTGGACTGGACCCTGCCGCAGCCGCCCGAGATCGACATGGGCGGGCACGGCTTGTATTCGACGGCGCTCGACTACGCCAAGTTCATCCGCATGTGGCTGAACGACGGCAACGGCCCAAACGGCCGCGTCCTGAAACCTGAAACCGTTGCGATGGCTGAAAAGAACGGCCTTGGCGAGTTGAAGATCAAGGGCTTGCCCAGCGTCATCCCCAGCCTGTCGAACTATGCCGAGTTCTTCCCCGGCATGCCAAAATCCTGGGCGCTGACCTTCATGGTGAACGAAGAAGACGCCCCGACCGGCCGCCCCGCAGGCGCGCTGGCGTGGGCGGGGCTGGCCAATCTCTACTACTGGATCGACCGAAAGAATGGCATAGGCGGCTTCTGGGCCACGCAGATCCTGCCATTTGCCGATCCGGCGTCAGTCGGGGGTTATGTGGACTTCGAAACGGCCGTCTACCGCAACGCGATCAAGGCCGCAGCTTAATGAAGTGAACCCGGCGGGTTTCCCCGCCGGGCCCCGAGGGGGAGACCCCGTTCTTTTCAGAACGGGATCTCGTCGTCGCGGTCGACCAGCTCGGGGGACTCAAACTCGGCCGATTTCGGGCGGCTCAGAAAGTCGACCTTCTCGGCGATGATCTCGCAGCC
The DNA here is from genome assembly GCF_002794355.1 of Pseudorhodobacter sp. MZDSW-24AT. Classification (GTDB taxonomy): domain Bacteria; phylum Pseudomonadota; class Alphaproteobacteria; order Rhodobacterales; family Rhodobacteraceae; genus Pseudotabrizicola. The sequence goes on from NZ_PGOI01000006.1 coordinate 61,385, forward strand.
GTAGCGGTCGGTGCCGGTCGCGTCGGTCCACTTGGTGTAGTGAATGCGGCCGTGGACGAGGACCTTCATGCCCTTTTCGCAGTGCTCTGCGACAGTCTTGCCGAGACCGTTGAAGCAGGTGATGCGGTGCCATTCGGTGTCCATGACCCGGTAGCCGTTCTCGTCGCGCATCACGCGACCTTCCGAGAGGCGCGGTCGCGAGGTGGCCAGGGTGAAGTTGGTGATCTTCGTGCCGCTTTGGGTCGCGCGCACTTCGGGCTTTTGACCGATGTTGCCGGCGAGGATGACGATGTTCTGCATGGTAAGCTCCTGTGTTTTCTGTCCCTGGGACCGTCCCTTCGACAAGACCCGGAAAAAGCCAGTCGGCTGAGGCGTGCACGGGAGACGGAACGGCGACCGGAAACCTCCAGAGGGCCGGGGTGGAGCGGGCAGCCCTGAAAGGGCAACTCGGCCCGGACTGACGCGGGGTTGCGCGCCAGAGGCCGAACAGGCTTAGGGGATTGTCAGTCGAAGGGATGGCGCCGGGGACAGGAGCGACGTGGGGCTCTTGCAGAACTCGGCCTTCCTGGCCAAGGCAAAGGGGTTCAAGCCCTTGCGAAAGAATTGACCATGCGGCTCAAGCTAACCTCATCCCCCTGCCCTATCGCGGTGACCTCCGTGCGAGTTGCGATGTTGCGACCTGTCGGCTATCCCGGATGCATCATTCGGACACGAGGACCCAATGGCTGATTTCAATTTCGAGGCGATGTCGCTCAAGGAACTGCGGCAGTTGCAGAAGGACCTCGCCAAGGCGATTTCCACCTATGAAGACCGGCACAAAGCCGAAGCCCGCGCTAAGCTAGAGGCCATAGCCAAGGAGATGGGCTACTCTCTAGCCGAACTGATCGGCGTCGAGGTCAAAGCTATGCGTGCGCCAGCCGTGGCGAAATACCTGCACCCTGAGAACGCAGGCATCACCTGGTCTGGCCGAGGCCGGAAACCGCAGTGGTTCGCAGACCACATCAACGCCGGCAAGGACCCGAGCGCTCTGGCGGTCTGACGGAGTTGGGTGACCCCGCCCGGGCGAAGCATGGCCCAAGTTAAGGAAACCGGTTTTTGCTGACACGACTGTTCGATCATGTTAGAAAAACGACGATTTCTTAACACGACGCGGAGCACATGTTAAAGCCGACCTATGCCATTCCCGCCCTGCCACCCCCGGCCGAGATCGAAACCGTTCCGGTCCTGAAGGCGCTCGCTCGCGCCAGCCGCGCGCTTGCAGATCTGAAGGGTCAGGCCAAGACCATTCCGAACCAAGGCATCCTGATCGATACCTTAGCGCTTCAGGAAGCCAAGGCTTCGTCGGAAGTCGAAAACATCGTCACAACGCAGGATGAACTGTTTCAGGCGGATGTTTTCCCTGACGATCCGCAGTCCCCGGCGGCCAAAGAAGTAGCGCTGTATCGCGACGCTCTGCGGCTCGGATACGCACGCTTGGGCGAAACCGGCGGCCTGATCCCAAATTCGGCGCTCATCGACATGTTCCGCTTGCTGAAGGGCCGCAGCGATGGATTTCGAGTGACACCGGGTACTGCCCTCAAGAACGAGCAAACAGGGGAGATCGTCTTCGTCCCCCCCCAGGATGCGCACGAAATTGTCCGCCACATGACGGCGCTCGAACGGTTCATCAACGACGATGAACTCAGCGAGCTCGATCCGCTCATCAAGATGGCTTTGATCCATCATCAGTTCGAAAGCATCCACCCGTTTCCGGATGGCAACGGACGTATCGGGCGCATCCTCAACGTACTTTATCTGACCAGAACGGGGTTGCTCGACATCCCGGTGCTCTACCTGTCGCGGTTCATCACCCGTAACAAAGCGGACTACTACAGGCACCTTCAGGCGGTGCGCGACACGGGCGATTGGGAACCCTGGGTCATCTACATGCTGGAGGCCGTTGCAGAGACTTCTGCCACAACAGTCGAGATCGTCACCGGCATCCGACAGCAAATGGCGGACGTGAAGCATCGGCTACGTGAAGACTTGCCGAAGATTTACAGCCAGGAACTTCTGAACAACTTGTTTCGCCATCCCTACACCCGGATCGAATATCTGCAGAACGATCTGGATGTCAGTCGGCAGACGGCCGCGAAGTATCTCGATACTTTGGCTGAGCAGGGCTTTGTCGAAAAGCATCGCTCTGGAAAGCACAACTACTTCATCAACGTCGCCCTGGTGAAACTCTTCCTCGACGTTTCGGGCGGACCGTAAACTCGACACCGGGCGTTCGGCTCCTTGGGCAGTCGTGCCGACCTCCGCGTCGGTTCAGATTTCCGGGCCACCGAGAGGTCTGAAAGCCGAACGGACCGGATCGGGGACCCTGCCCCGATGCCGAGCTCTCGGGACAAACCGTGGGCCTTATGCCCACGGGTCGACCTCAGCGATCACTTGAACCTCGTCGCCGTCGATTTCATCAGCGGGGACGGCGCCGAAGGTTCCATCCCCTGCCTGGAAGACGACGATCGAGACCATGAGCGTGGCGGCGAGGGAGGCGGCGAAGGCGTGTGCATCTTTGCGGGACATCTGTTTGGCTCCTGTCTTGGAGGCGGGGGACCATCCCCCGCGCGACAGGACCCCGCAGGCCCGAAGACTGGCTGACATCATCGGGTGCGTTCGGCTCGCCCGAATCCACCCGGCGGCACGGGCTCGCCCGTAGTCCGACCCCTTGCGGGTTGATCTCGAAGACAGGATTCGGGGCAAGGAAGGGAATGGCGAGCGGGGGATGGTGCCCTGACGACTGGAGCCGGTTGTCCCGCTGATGCTTTCAACGCCGCAAGCCTCCCGGGCAGGCTCTTGGTTGGAGGCCTCCGTCTTGGAGGATGGATCCTTTGGTGCCCCGCGATTTCGCGGGACGAGAGTGTGGTCGGTGAGAGGCCCGCCCTTCGGCAGGCCCCTCACGCATTCTCAGGGCTCAGGCGGCCATGTCTGCGCCCCTGGCATTAGGAACCGGATGCGGTGCAAGAGCGCATCATCAAGGCCGACAGTTCTTCTCACGACATCCTCTACCCGACCGTCACGCCGAAGAGCATACCGACTGCTGCTGTCGCTGCCATGGCGAGCCCGCCCCAGAAGGTGACGCGGACGGCTCCCTTGACGATCCCCGCACCGCCGGCTGAGGCACCGAGCCCGCCCAGCACCGACAGCGCGATCAAAGTAGTGACCGCGACGATGAGAGTTATCTGAGCGGCAGGCACGAGGGCCGAGATGATAAGGGGAACGACCGCGCCGACGGCGAAGGTTGCCGCCGAAACGAGGGCGGCCTGGATCGGATGCGCAGTCACAGTTTCCGAGATGCCCAACTCGTCACGCGAATGGGCGCCAAGCGCGTCCTTCTCGGTCAGCTGAAGCGCGATCTGCCGTGCGAGACCTTCGTCGAGCCCGCGCCCGACATAGATACGTGTGAGCTCGACGAGCTCGGCCTTGGGCGTATTTTTCAGCTCGCGCGTCTCGCGGGCGATGTCGGCCTGTTCCGCATCGGTCTGCGAACTGACAGAGACGTATTCGCCGGCAGCCATCGACATCGCTCCGGCGACGAGGCCGGCAAGTCCGGCGATCAGGATTTCGGGACGACCAGATCCGGCCGCGGCGACCCCTACGACCAGGCTCGCAGTTGAGACGAGGCCGTCATTCGCCCCGAGAACGGCAGCCCGCAACCAGCCGATGCGATGCACCATGTGGATTTCTGAATGCGACAGACGACTCATCAGAGAAAACCTTTCCAAGCCGCAATCGTGCGTATGCGTTACGATAGCGGGACCATCAGACGATAGCCCATCAGCTTCGTCGCGCAATGCTCGGGGTCAGGTCTCATCTGGCCTTGACCTTCCAGTCACGGGAAGGTCCACATTGGCATCGAAGGCCATGCCTTGGCCTTCGCGCGGCACGGTCCGCGAAAGGAGAACGTCATGTCCACCGTCGATCCCCACGCAAGCCACGTCCGCACCGACGACGAAATGCCGACGCAACACGATGCGCCTGCAACCGGCCCGACGGACATCGACCCCGTCTGCGGCATGACGGTGACCCTGAAGCCGGACATTCGGACCGAGAACTTCGGCGGCAAGGACTTCCATTTCTGCTCGGGCAAGTGCCAGACGAAGTTCAAAGCCGATCCGTGGTTCTACGCCTCGGGCCGCGCCGCTGGCCGCAAGAAGGCCGCCCCGGATAACGTCCAGTACACCTGCCCGATGCATCCGGAGATCGTCCGAGATGCGCCGGGAGCCTGCCCGATCTGCGGCATGGCGCTGGAGCCGATGGTCCCCTCGGACGAGCCGAGCGAGGAACTGACAGACTTCACGCGGCGGATGTGGATCTCGGCCGCCGCGGCGGTGCCGCTCATCATTCTGACGATGGGCGAGCTGGTGGCGCTGCCGGTGCGTGACTGGGTCGGCCACCAGACGGCCAGCTATCTCGAGTTCGTGCTGGCGACGCCGATCATCCTCTGGGCGGCGCTGCCGTTCTTCCGGCGCGGCTGGGAGTCGGTTGTGAACAGGTCGCCCAACATGTGGACGCTGATCAGCCTCGGGGTGGGCGCGGCGTATCTCTATTCGCTGGTCGCGACCTTCCTGCCCGGCGTGTTCCCGGACGCCTACCGGATGGGCCACGGGGTCGGCACCTACTACGAGGCGGCAGTGGTGATCGTGGCGCTGGTCTTCGTGGGCCAGGTGCTGGAGCTGCGCGCGCGAGAACGAACCGGCGACGCGATCCGCGCCCTTCTGGACCTCGCGCCCAAGACCGCGCGGCGCATCTTGCCGGACGGTACCGAATACGACGCGCCGCTGGAAAACATCATGGCAGGCGACAGGCTGCGCGTCCGCCCCGGCGATGCGGTCGCGGTCGACGGGACGGTAATAGAGGGGCGATCGGCACTGGACGAGAGCATGCTGACCGGCGAGTCGATGCCGGTCGAGAAAGGCCCGGGTGATGCGGTGACCGGGGCCACGATCAACAAGAACGGCTCTCTCGTGATCGAGGCGGGCAAGGTCGGGTCCGACACTGTGCTCGCACAGATCGTGGCGATGGTGGCGAACGCGCGCCGGTCGCGCGCGCCGATCCAGGGGCTCGCCGACCGCGTGTCGGCGGTGTTCGTGCCGACCGTGGTGGTCATCGCCATCGCGGCCTTCGTCGTCTGGCTGACCGTGGGCCCCGAGCCCGCGCTGGTCTTCGCCATCGCCTCGGCGGTGTCGGTCCTCATCATCGCCTGTCCCTGCGCGCTGGGGCTGGCCACACCGATCTCGATCACCACGGCGGCGGGACGCGGGGCACAGGCCGGCGTGCTGATCAAGGACGCCGAGGCGCTGGAACGCATGGCGGGCGTCGATACGCTGATCGTGGACAAGACCGGCACCCTGACCATGGGCAAGCCGAAGCTGACGGACACCATCGCGATATGGAACCTGCCGGAAGCGGACCTGTTGTCGCTGGCCGCAGCGCTTGAGCGCGGTTCGGAACACCCGCTGGCCGAGGCGATCGTCGAGGGCGCCGAGGCGCAGGGTGCGCCGCGTCAGGAGGCGACCGACTTCGAGGCCGTCACCGGCAAAGGCGTGCGCGGCCAGGTCGGCGGACGCGCGGTGGCGCTCGGCAATGCCGCGATGATGCTGGAGATGGGGCTGGACCCGGGTGCGGCCGAGGTGAAGGCGGACACGCTACGCGCCGAGGGGAAGACGGCGATGTTCGTCGCGGTCGATGGCGCGCTTGCCGGGATTGTGGCGGTAGCCGACCCGATCAAGGACTCCACCGCCCAGGCCATCAGGGAACTTCATGCCCAGGGGCTGCGGGTGCTCATGGCGACGGGCGACAACGAGCGCACGGCGCAGGCGGTGGCGGGCAAGCTCGGCATCGACGAGGTGCGCGCGGGCATCCTGCCCGAGGGCAAGAAGGACCTGATTGAGCAGTTGCGCCGCGATGGCCACAAGATCGCCATGGCGGGCGACGGGGTGAACGACGCGCCCGCGCTGGCCGCCGCCGATGTCGGCATCGCCATGGGCACCGGCGCGGATGTGGCGATGGAAAGCGCCGGGATTACCCTGCTGGGTGGCGACCTCATGGGCATCGTCCGGGCCCGCAAGCTCGCCCGCGCCACCCTGCGCAACATCAAGCAGAACCTGTTCTTTGCCTTCGCCTACAACACGCTCGGGGTGCCGGTCGCAGCGGGGCTGCTCTACCCGCTCACCGGGATGCTGCTGTCGCCGATGATCGCCGCCGCAGCGATGAGCCTGTCGTCGGTGTCGGTGATCACCAACGCGCTTCGGCTCAGGCAGATCGACTTGTGAGGGACTGACGATGGCCGAGGAACCGAACCGCTGGGAAGACGTCTACCAGAGCAAGAAGGAGGGCGAGACGAGCTGGTTCGAGGACCGCCCGCAGGTCTCGCTCGATCTCATCGCCGCGACGGGCGTGGGCAAGGACGCGGCCATCGTCGATGTCGGCGCGGGATCCTCTCGGCTGGTGGACTGCCTGCTGGAACAGGGGTTCCGCGGGATAACTGTGCTCGACCTCTCAGACACCGCTCTTGCGAAAGCCCGCTCGCGACTGCCTCAGGATGCGCCGGTCGAATGGGTGGTGGCGAACATCCTGCACTGGCAGCCTACCGGCCGCTTCGACGTCTGGCATGATCGGGCCGCGTTCCACTTCCTGACCGGGGCCGCCGACCAGGACGCCTATCTGCGGGTCATGGATCGCGCCCTGCTCCCCGGCGGCCACGCCATCATCGGAACCTTCGCGCCCGACGGCCCGACGCAATGCAGCGGCCTGCCGGTCGCGCGCTATGACGCGGCCCTGCTTTCGGAACGGCTGGGTAGCGGATATCGGCTTGTCCGATCGCTGAACCACGAACATCGTACACCCTGGGGCAGCGTGCAGCGGTTCCATTTCGGGCTTTTTCGGAAGGTCTGACGGGGGTCGGGAAAACGTCAATCTGCAGCCGCGTTGGACCGCTGCGCCTGCGCGTCGCGAATGTGTTCGGGCCAGGTCGACTTGATGTAGTCGAGAATGGCTTCGATCTCGCTTTCCGCAAGCACGGACTCGAAGCCCGGCATGCTCGACGTGAAGGTCACACCCATGTCGTCCAGGACAGCCTGCCCGCCACGGGCAATGTAGTCGATGAGCATGGCGTCATCGTGATGCCAGGTGTGGCCCGTCTCGTCATGGGGCGGCGCCGGATAAAGGCCGTTGGCGTCAGGGCTGCGCCAGTCGGGCTGTCCCTCCAGATCCACGCCGTGGCAGGCTGCGCAGTGCTCGACGTAAAGCGCGCGGCCGGAGTCGGTGTCCGTCTCGGAAGCGTGGAGGAACGCCGCAGCCGGAACCGGCATGAGCCCGATCATCAGGGAGAATGCAGGCAACAGATGCCGACCGGGCAAGAGCGGTTTGACCGGCATTCGGTGCCCCTGTCGGCGCCACGACCCAGCCATCAGCGAAAGAAGACGTATTTGACCAGTGCGGCAACGACGAGCACCACTAGAACGGCGACCACCACGCCCCACAGCCCCATTCCCCACATCATGCCGTCGCCCATCATCGTTCCGATCTCCTGACTCCTAGTGGTCGCGCGACCTTCCCGAGAGCCCGTCGATGATCGGGCAATCCGGGCGGGCGTCGCCGTGACAATTCTCGACAAGATGCCCGAGCATCTCCCGCAACCCGGTCAGTTCCGCGATCTTGCGGTCGATCTCGCCAAGCTTCTCGGTGGCGATCGCCTTCACATCCGCGCTGGCGCGGTCCCGGTCGGTATAGAGGGAGAGCAGCTGGCGACATTCCTCGACCGAGAAGCCGAGGCTGCGGGACCGCTGGACGAAGCGCAGCCGGTGGACGTCCTCGTTGGAATAGTCGCGGTACCCGTTGGCAGCCCGGTCGGCGGTCAGCAGACCGATCTCCTCGTAGTAGCGGATCGTCTTGGGCGGCAGGCCCGATTGCCTAGCGGCAGTCCCGATGTTCATGGAGCATCTCCTGACCTTGCCGTTCCAGTATAGGGGTTCTAGTTACTGGAAGCTCAAGAAATTTCGAAGCGACAAACGGACGTGGCCGCGCGGCTGAACCGCGCGGCCATCCGGGTCTCAGTTGGCGTTCTCGGCCAGCCAGGCGGTCATCCGCTCGATCTCGGGGCCCTGCGCTGCGATGATCTCTTCGGCGAGCGCGCGCATCTGCGGATCGTCCCCATGTGCGAGCAGCACCTCCGCCATGTCGATGGCGCCCTGATGGTGGGCGATCATTCCACAGGCGAAAGCCACGTCGGCATCCTCCATCATCATGCCGTCGTGCATGGCCGGCATGGTGATCATCATCCTGCGCATGTTCTCCTGAACGTGTTCCGGCTGGGCCGCGAGGTCCACACCTCCCATGCCCATCATGTCCATCATGGCCGAGCCCATGGCGCCGCCATGATTACCGTGCATGCCGCCATGACCCATGGCCGAATGGTCAATGCCACCCGAGGCAGCGGCTGTCGTGCACTGTTCGGGCAGCTTGAACTCCGCGTCCTGCGCCAAAGCGGGCGCCGAGAAGGCAGTTGCGGCGACAGCCGCGGCGAAGATCGTCTTTGCGATGTTCATCGTGAGTTTTCCTGATTGTGTGAATTTCATTGGCGATCAGACAGCCATACGTCGGGGCGGCGGCAGCACCATCCCCGGATCGCTGCCCGTGTCATGGACTGCTGATGCAGAAGTCGCCCCGTCTCCGCAGACAATCACGGACAGGTCTTGCGGTCCGACCGAAATGCCCGGACGGAAGTGCGCCATCATGCAACAGGCCATTGCCGCAGCGCCACAGTCTGCGTTCGACTTGACGTTGAGATGGCCGACCTGATCATCCTGTTCCATGCGCGCATGGTTGCGATGCATTTCTGCCTGCACCACGTGGTCTTCGGCAGACGCGCTCTCAGTGCCGACGGGCGGCCAGACAAGGACGAAGGCCAGCGTGAGCAACGCTGCCAATCCCATTCTCCAGATCCACGCCGTCTTTTTCATCAGTACTGGTCCATCAAGGGAAACCGCTGTGCCAGAAAATACAACCCGCTCGCCATCAGCACGTTCCTCCTGGCATCGTCACCGACAGTCGGCAGGACATCACGCCGCGCGGCGCGGCGGAAACCCCGCGTCCTCAAGCACGGCCGCCACGGCGGACTGATCGGCGCCCGACACCACGGTGACGCGCTTCAAGTCGAGATCGATATCGACCTTCGCCTGCGGATCGACTGAATGGATCGCCTTGGTGACGCTTCTGGCGCAACCGCCACACGCCATGTCGTCGACTTGGAATTGCATGAGAGTCTCCCGAGCATCTGGTTTGCTTTGAAGATGGGGCTTCCAGTTGATGGAAGGTCAAGGGTGGCCTTGCTTTGATCCGCGCACTTCGGCTCAAGCTTCCGTGTATGGAAGTCGATTGCGTTGCGACTGGATGGATTTCCCGACTAAATCAGCAAGAATCAGGGCGTGGTACGGATGACCTGAAAACCACGCGACTTGGCGCGGGTGCGCTATTGCGAACAGGAGGGCCTACAATGCGATTGATGATATCTCGCCGCGGTTTCGTGCTTGGCGCCTGCGCTGTTTCAGTAACGGCAGCGGTGCCGGCCACGGCCGAGTCCAGACCTGGTCTTCACGTCCTCAGGGATCCCAACTGCGGATGTTGCTCGGCCTGGGTCGACATCCTGCAGGCCGATGGCTTCGAAGTAACGGTCGAGGAGAGCGAAGGAGCGGCGCTCGCGCAGTACAAACTCGACAACGGTATCCCGCCGGCCATGGGTTCGTGCCACACCGCCAAGATTGCGGGATACATGATCGAAGGACATGTTCCGCCTGCCGATATCCGCCGTCTGCTGGACGAGCGTCCGGACGCCATCGGAATTGCCGTGCCCGGCATGCCCTACGGGTCGCCGGGCATGGGGCCGGCAGGCGAACGTGAAGCCTATGAGGTGTTCCTCATCCGGCGAGACGGATCAACAGAAGTCTATGCCAGCTACGCCGCAGCGTGACTTCAGCGCGGGCCAGTTGATGACCGCGTCCGCATCATCCGGCCAAGGCTGCCGGCAGCTCCGGTCCGACAGGGACGATGCCGGTGGGATTGAGCGCCGTCATCGAGTAGTATCCGGCATTGATGTGGTCGAGGTTGACGGTTTCCTGCACGCCGGGCAGGCGCAAGACGCGTTGCATGTAGGCGGAAAGGCGCGGGTAGTCGGCGATGCGGCGCAGGTTAGTCTTGAAGAGGCCATGGTAGGCGGCGTCGAAGCGGATTAGGGTGATTAAGGTTGTCGGCCTCGGAAAAGGGAGAGCCAAAAAGGTATTCGCCGGTCAGGCGATTCTCCAGCTGGCCGAGCGTTTGGAACACGCCCGCTAACGCCTCATCATAGGCGGCTTGGCTGGAGGCAAACCCGGCCCGGACTGACGCGGGGTTGCGCGCCAGAGGCCGAACAGGCTTAGGGGATTGTCAGTCGAAGGGATGGCACCGGAGATGGGGGCGACCTGAGGCTCTCACAGAACTTGGCCTTCCTGGCCACGGCAACGGGGTTAAAGCATTTACGAAAACACCGACCCTGCGACTCAAACCGACCTCACCCCCCTACCCTATCGCGGTGACCTCCGTGGGATTTGCGATGTTGCGACATGACGGCTATCCCGGACGCATCATTCAGGACACGAGGGCCAAATGGCTGATTTCAATCTCGAGGCGATGTCGCTCAAGGAACTGCGGCAATTGCAGAAGGACCTCGCCAAGGCGATTTCCACCTATGAGGACCGTCACAAGGCCGAAGCCCGCACCAAGCTGGAAGCAATCGCCAAGGAGATGGGCTACTCCCTCGCCGAACTGATCGGTGTTGAGGTGAAAGCCACCCGTGCGCCAGCCGTGGCGAGGTATCGCCACCCTGAGAACGCAGGCATCACCTGGTCTGGCCCTGGCCTGAAACCGCAGTGGTTCGCAAACGCGCTGGCATCTGGGAAGACCACTAGCCAAATGGAAATCTAGTCAGGGGACGTGGAAACTGCGCAGGGCAGTTTTTCAGCCACGCTAGCGAGTCCACATCCGGCAAATGAGTGCGATCTAGAAACATCGGGTACGGCTGGGGCAGACAGATTTGGTCTGCCCCAGCCGAAGTGATCACGGAGCCTTGATCTCTGCGTAATCCCCACCCGTGCGCAGTGTCACGGTGACCGGCGCCTCGGTGCGGTTGCGCCAGAACCAGCCGTGGTTGCCAGTGAAGGCGGCAGTGAGGTCGCCTGCGGCATCGGGAATGGCGCGACCTTGCTCATAGCTGATTTTCTGGCCGCTGCCGTCGCCGTGAAGATCAAAGTTCACCACGCTGCCGTTCGCCGTCCAGAAGAACCGGGCGGTCTGGCCTTCCTCCATGGAGAGCTTCACCTCGATCCCCTCGCCAGGGTTCAGGGTGTAGCTGACCTCGTCGCGCCATTCGGGGGTGGCGGGTTCGGCGGTCGGTTCCAGAGCGGCGGCCTCGGCGACAGCGGCGTCGACCGGGTCGGGCGCAGGTGTTGCCGCCGCGTCGGGCGCTGGCTCTGCCGCGACCGGGGCCGCTTCCGCGGCCTCGGTCAGGCCCGGCGGGGTGCCGATCACGGCAGAGATGGCCGCAAGCTGGGCGTCGATCCGGTCAAGCCGCGCGAGGATTTCAGGCGCGGGGGCGGCCGTGGCAGGCGTGGCTTCAACGGCGGCGAGAGGCGCCGCTGCGGCTGCCTGTGCATCAGCCGCGGCTTCCGCAGCAAGCTGCTGCTTGATCTCGCCCATCTCGGTCAGCCCGGTCAGGGCACCAACCCCGGTCGGGTCGATCCCGTATTCGGCGGGCAGCCAGAACAGGACAAGGATCGCCCCTGCCGCGCCGGCGGCCAACAGGGTGGACCGGATCAGCCCGCCCGGCGTGGCCGGAACCGACTGGACAGGTGCGGCCGCCGCAGGGTGGCGGGGTTCGGCCCGCAAGGGGGCTTTCGAGATATCGAAACGGTTGGTCATGGGTCTCGCCCTCCTTTCAGGCGACGAAATAGCCGGTGATCTGCAGGCCCATCAGGGCAAAGCCAGCCACCATCATCAGGACATTCGCGGCATAGGCCTGCCGCGCGAAGGCAGGCCGCGCCCGCCAGTGGGTCATCGCCGTCAGGATCAGGGCGAGCGCCATCAACTGGCCAAGCTCGACCCCCAGGTTGAAGGCGATGAGGTTGCCCAGAAGGCCGTCGGCCGAGATGTCGTAATCCTGAATCTTGGTCGCCAGACCAAAGCCGTGCAGCAGGCCGAAGATCAGCGTCGCGGCCTTGGTGTTCGGCTGCACCCCGAACCACAGGCGGAAGGCACCGAGGTTGTCGAGCGCCTTGTAGACCACCGAAAAGGCGATGATCGCATCGATGATGTAGGCGTTGATCGAGATGGACCACCAGACACCGGCGATCATCGTGACCGAATGGCCGATGGCGAAGATGCTGACGTAGGTGGCGATGTCCTTCGCCCGGTAGAGAAAGAAGATCACCCCGGCGAGGAACAGCAGGTGGTCATAGCCCGTCACCATGTGCTTGGCGCCGAGGTAGATGAAGGCGATGGGGCGAAAGCCCGTCACCTCTTGCACGTACCCTGCGTCGCCTTCGGTGACGTTGTGGGCAAGGGCCGCGCCTGCAAGCAGCAGGGCGGTGAACAGCGTGGCGAGGGCGATCAGCGCCTGCCATGGCATCGGGGGGCGCCAGTGCGCCCGAAAAAACTGAATCATGTGATGTTTCCTGACGTGAGAGATCTGACCGCCCTGGATGCCGGGCGGCGGCTCAGATCAACGTCAGTCGGGGCGGCCGTCGCGGGCCATCACGGATGGTGCCGGAGGCGACAAGGGAGTCCGGGCGCAGCGTCCGCTCGGGTGGCGGAGGAACTTCCGCCTCGGGCGGTGCGAGCAGCGCGGCGCCGACATGGTCGTGGTCGCTTGAATCGTGATGATCCGCACCAGCGATGTCATGTGCATGGCCATGCTCAGCGTGATAAGCGCGGTGGTCGGCCTCTGCCGCCATCGCCCCCGGACCATGCTTGACGGCTTCAACGGTGGGGGCACTGGCCAGCGACAGAGCAAGGCATAGGACCGCCCAAAGCGCCCTTACCCCCCGCCATGCTGGTTCCGCTGCACGCATCATTTTTCTGCCGGGTTGACCCCGCTTCGCTTCTTGCCTCATCCCCCCTGGGGGGATAGCATCGGTATATGCCGGAAGATCACACCCACGCAAGCCACCCTGCCATCGCCACTCGGCTGAAGCGCGCCGAGGGGCATTTGCGCCGCGTCATCGGCATGATCGAGGAGGGACGGCCCTGCGTCGATCTGGCGACCCAACTGCATGCCGTCGAACGCGCCGTGGCCGAGGCGAAGCGGGCGCTGATCCACGATCACATCGACCACTGCCTGACGGGCGGGGGCGCGCATGATCTGGCCGAGATCAAGGCCCTGACAAAGCTGCTCTGATGCTTAGCACCCTGCGCAACCCCACATTCCGCCACCTCTTTGCCGCGCAAATCGTGGCGCTGGTCGGGACGGGGCTGGCCACGGTGGCGCTTGGGCTGCTTGCCTGGCAGTTGGCGGGCGACAACGCGGGTGCGGTTCTTGGCACGGCGCTGGCGATCAAGATGGTGGCCTATGTCACCTTGGCTCCAGTTGCAGCAGCTGTCGCCGAACGCCTGCCGCGCCGTGCGTTTCTGGTTGCACTGGACCTGGTCCGCGCAGCCGTGATCGCCTTCCTGCCCTTCGTGGATCAGGTCTGGCAGGTCTATGTCCTGATCTTCTTCCTGCAGGCCGCTTCTGCCGGGTTCACCCCAGCCTTCCAGGCGGTCATCCCAGACGTGCTGAAGGACGCGGATGACTACACCCATGCCCTGTCCCTCCTCCGGCTTGCCGAAGATCTGGAACAGCTCGCCTCGCCCATGCTGGCAGCGGCCCTGCTGACGGTCGTCAGCTTCCCGGTGCTGTTTCTGGGCACGGTCGCGGGCTTTATCGCCTCGGCCCTTCTGGTCGTGACAGCGCGCCTGCCCGCGCGGGCGAAGGCAGAACCCGGCCACTTCTGGGCCGACGTGACCAAGGGCATCCGCATCTACATCCGCACCCCCCGCTTGCGCGGGCTGATGGTGATGGAGGCCGCCGTTGCGGCAGCTGGAGCCATGGTTTACGTCAACACGGTCGTTCTGGCGCAGGCCCGGCTTGGACTGGGCGAGGAAGCCGTGGCGCTCGCCTTTGCAGGCTTTGGCGCGGGGTCGATGCTGGCGGCCTTCCTTCTGCCGCGCATCCTGAACCGTCTGGAAGACCGCTCCGTGATGATCGGTGGCGCTGCCCTAATGGTCGCAGGCGTCGCGCTGGTGCCCCTGGTGGGCAGCCTTCCCGCGCTGATCGCGCTTTGGGTCGTGATCGGCTTCGGCTTTTCACTGACGCAAACGCCCATCGGACGGATCATCAACCGATCCGCGCGCGAGGCCGACCGGGGCGCGGTATTTGCCGCGCAATTCGCCCTCTCTCACGCCTGCTGGCTGGTCACCTATCCTCTTGCTGGCTGGATCGGTGCGGGAGCCGGGCTCTCAACGGCCGCAGTTACTCTGGCTATGATCGGAACGGCGGGCCTTGCTGCCGTTTGGCACCTGTGGCCCGCGAACGACGAGTCAGTCCTCCCGCATGACCACCCAGACCTTCCACCGGGGCACCCGCATCTGGTCGAGCATGGCGAGCACCACACCCACGTCGTAGTGATCGACGACCTGCATCGCCGCTGGCCGAAGGCTGCCTGATCCCGCCTAGACAAGTCCCGCCAAATGTAGCGCCACACCGAGCGCGGCGGCCCCACCCAACACCGTGGCCATCCCGAGTTTCAACCGGAAGACCGCCAGCAGTGCCAAGGCGGACAGGATCGCCGCAGCCCAGTCAACCGAGGCGATGACCGGCAGTTCGAGAGACAGTGGGCCGGCCTCCACACGCGCCACCTCGCGCCAAACGACGTGGATCGCGAACCAGATGGCAAGGTTGAGGATCACGCCGACCACCGCCGCTGTTACAGCCGAAAGGGCCGCCGACAGCGCGCGGTTTTGGCGCAGCCGCTCCATGAACGGTGCACCGAGGAAGATCCACGCGAAGCAGGGCGCGAAGGTGACCCAGGTGGCAAGGAGCCCGCCGAGTGTTCCGGCCAAAAGTGGCGCGGCCCAGCCCGCCTCACGAAACGCCCCCATGAATCCGACGAATTGAAGAACCATGATCAGCGGCCCTGGCGTCGTTTCCGCCATGCCAAGGCCGTCCAGCATCTCACCCGGTTCCAGCCAGCCATAGGTGCCCACTGCCTCCTGCGCGACCCAGGCGAGAACCGCATAGGCGCCGCCGAAGGTCAGAACCGCGAGTTTCGAGAAGAAGGTTGCGATGTCAGCGAAGACACTGCCGGGCGCCAGCAGGACCAGCGCGATCACGGGCAGAACCCACAGAACCAACGCGGCTGCCCCGGCGCGGAAGGCGCTCGCACGGGCCGCGCCGGTGAGGTCGCCATGTTCCTCGCCCAGAAGCGTGGTCGCATCATCCACATGGGTCTTGCCGACCGATCCGTGTCCGCCGCCGCCCTGAAACGCCGCAAGTCCCGCTTTGGCACCCGCCCAGCCGATCAGCGCCGCTGCAGCGACGATCAGTGGGAAGGGCGCGGCAAAGGCGAAGATTGCGACGAAGGATGCCGCCGCGATGGCCTGCATCGCGACGTTCTTCAGCGCCCTCTTGCCCACCCGCACCACGGCCTGCAGGACGATGGCCAGCACCGCCGCCTTCAGCCCGAAAAATAGCGCCGAGACAAAGCCCACGTCGCCCCAGATCGCATAGACCCAGGACAGGGCCATGATCGCCACGATCCCGGGAAGGATGAACAACAGCCCCGCCACCAGCGCGCCGCGCACGCCGTGCATCAGCCAGCCGATGTAGGTTGCCAACTGCTGCGCCTCCGGCCCCGGCAGCAGCATGCAAAAGTTCAGCGCATGCAGGAACCGCCCATCGCCGATCCAGCGTTTTTCCTCGACCAGGATACGGTGCATCACCGCGATCTGACCTGCCGGACCGCCGAATGACAGCGCGGCGATACGCGCCCAAACCTTCGTTGCCTCGGACAGGGTGGGATAGGTCGTCTCGTTGTTCATTTCTGTTTGCCCGTGTTGGTCGGCCAGTTGTGTTGTTCTTCGGTCGCGTCCCGGGCCCAGCGATAGAAGGCGTCGTAAAGTGCGATCCCGGCCTCCAGTTGTTCGAGGTCGTCGGAATACATGCGCGATAGGCCCAGCGAAGCCGCCAGCAGACCGGCACATTCGGGTGCAAGATCGGGACGCGACGTGTCTGCGCCCCGCACGATCAGTGCGAGCCGGTCCAGCGCCGGGGTCGACAAGCCAAACTCGGCCAGCAGCACATCGAAGGTGCACAGGTCGTCCCGGTGGCTCCAGAAGACGCCCTCGATGTCATAAGGCATGGCGCCGAAGCGTTCGGCTACGCCCTGCACCTCGGCGGGTGCCACGAACAGGAACACCGCGTGCGGGTCGATGAAGCGGCGAATGAGCCATGGACAGGCGATGCGGTCGATTTTGGGCCGAGACCGGGTGACCCAGATTGACCGCTCCTGTGCATCACGAGCAGTGATCTTGCCGGGGTCGATGAGCGGAAGATTTGCCGCCGTCCACGCGGCCTGTCCACCCATCAGATACTCGGCATGCACACCCTCATGCCTCAGCCAGGCCGCAGTGCCCTGGCTCAAACGGTGGCCCTCGGCGCAGACCACGACCACGGGGCCTTGGAACCCGGCGGCAATCCGTGCCAGCCCCTCGAGCGACAGATCCACCTCGGCCAAGGCGCGCGCGCCAGGCAAAAGGCGGGGATCGCCCGCCCGTACGGCTTCGCGCCGCACGTCGAGGATGGTAGGGGCTTTCGGTGTGCCCACGAGGCGGGCAAGTTGTTCACAAGACATGGCGTCGGGCGCAGGCATATGCGTTCCTCCTCGGAAGAAATCGGTCGGGAATGGAACGCGATCTTCAGCTGACGCCTCGTGGGGAGGTCGCGGATCCCCATGCCTTTTTGTCGCGGGAAGGTGGCGGATTGTCAATCACTTGAACCGGAGCCTTGCCAGCTCCGTTCGCAGGGCAAGAAGCTGATCCGATTGGCAACCAATGGCGCAAAGCCTAAATGATGGCGACGACTTTTGGGAAAGAACTGAAGGGGACCACAGCCAAATGGAACAGCGGCCGTTGGTTGAACCGAGTGAGCTGGCCGGTCTCGGCCCGATCCGCCTGCTTTACGTACCCGCAGCAGACGAAAAGATCGAGGGATTGCGGACCGTTCCGATTGCCGATTGGGTCCGCCACGCCCTGAAGAGCCGGTCAGGTCTGGATGACGACGCATATTGGCTGGAGGCATTCACCCGGCTCGGTGTGGGGCCTGACGCTCTGACAGTCGTCATAGACGATGGCCGCATGACCGAAGCGGCGCGCGTCTGGTTCATGCTGCAATACTTCGGTCTTCCCGCTGCTGTGCTGAACGGTGGTGTGGATGCTCTCGATATGTCTCCACAGCAGGCTCCGGACTACACTGGACAGCTTGTTCTGGTTCCGGGTTCGGGATCGGTCGAATTGCGTGACCGGGATACGCTGAAGGGCGAACTGGATCGGGTGCAGATATTCGACGCGAGGACGCAAGCCGAGTATCGCGGGGAGGATCTGAAAGGGAACAACCGTGGCGGACACCTGCCTGGTGCACGGAACCTCTCCCATGCCGACCTTCTGGACGGAACGCGCCTGAAGCCAGCGGCAACTATTGCGCGGATGCTGGATGAAACGGGTCTCGACGGCGGTAAACCCATCGTCAGCCACTGCAACGGCGGGGGTCGCGCCGCACTCGCCGCCCTTGCGGCCATGGTCTCCGGACGTTCGAGAGTCAGCGTCTACTACTTGAGCTTTGCCGATTGGGCCGCTGACGAAAGCTGCCCAATCCATCTGCAAAGCTAGGGAAATCAATCGGGCCACGGTGGGCCATGTGGCGCACCGCTACCCTTCCCAGGCCCTCGAGAAGTGAGGCCGAAGCCTCACCCGAAGGGATCGTATTCCGAGACGATCACAACCTCGTCGCCGTCGATTTCATCGGCGGGGACGGCGCCAAAGGTTCCATCCCCTGCCTCGAAGACGACGATCGAGACCATAAGCGTGGCGGCGAGGGAGGCGGCGAAGGCGTGAGCATCTTTGCGGGACATCTGTTTGGCTCCTGTCTTGGAGGCGGGGAACCATCCCCCGCGCGACAGGAGCCCGCAGACCCGAAGACTGGCTGACATCACCGGGTGCGTTCGGCTCGTCCGAATCCACCCGGCGGCACGGGCTTGCCCGTAGTCCGACCCCTTGTGGGTTGATCTCGAAGACAGGATTCGGGGCAAGGAAGGGAATGGCGAGCGGGGGATGGTGCCCTGACGATTGGAGCCTGTTGTCCCGCTGATGCTTTCAACGCCGCAAGCCTCCCGGGCAGGCTCTTGGTTGGAGGCCTCCGTCTTGGAGGATGGATCCTTTGGTGCCCCGCGATTTCGCGGGACGAGAGTGTGGTCGGTGAGAGGCCCGCCCTTCGGCAGGCCCCTCATGCATTGTCAGGGCTCAGGCGGCCAGGTCCGGGCCCCCTGCCCTATCGGCCTCCTCGGCACCGACGATTTCGAGCCGCGCGTTGCGATAGCCCTCCCGCGCAATCCAGAGCTCGGCCGCGGTGACAGACTCCGCCAGATGCAGCAATTCAGTGTTGCCGCCGAAGTCCAGAAGCACGCGGACCTGCCCGGGCTTCGGTTCCTCGGCCACCTCGAAGACCAACCGGCTGTCGGCCGAATGGCTGCGCATGATGGTGACGAGGATCACCCCGTCCGTAGAGAAGTTCCCTTCATGCAGGGTGAAGGAGGCCGGAGCGGTCCAGGTCGGATAGACCCGGGGAGGCTCCTTCTTCACAAGGCGGCCGACGCCGTTCGAACGCTCCCAAGCTGCCAGCCGCTTGGTGAAACGTGCCGGCGGCTTGGGACTGCCGTCGGTATAGCGGATCAGCGCCCCCAAAGGTGCTGAGTCGATGATGTTTGTTGCAGACATGATTCCTCATACCGAATGCGAGTATTCGCATTCATCATATTGATATTGCTGTATTTTGTGAGATTGGAGGCGGGTTTCCCCGCCTCCACGGATGGCTCAGGTCACTCCGCAGCCATCATCGACGCGGCGGTCTCCGGCAGATCAGCCGTCAGGAAGGCCGGGAGATCGACATCCTCGGCCTCGCACGCGTCCTCCCCCTGCCCTTCTGCAATCCCCTCGCCGTCGTCCACCGCCAGATCAGCGCGGCGCAGGACCTCGGGCAACCAGCCGCTACCCTTGAGAAGCCGCTCGGCCTCTGTGGCCATCTCGCCCTTCTTGAGGTGATCAAGAAGTTGCGCGGTGCTGTCCCCCTTCGCCTCGCGCACGGCCTCGAGGATCCGGGCCTTGGGCACGCGGTTGAGGTAGCCATCGACCGTCGGCTCCCAGCCCGCCTCGACCATGTCGAGATCGACCGCCCGCGCCACCAGATCTGCATGGGCCATGCGGCGGGTCAGGCCGCTGGCGGAGATGCCCGCCCCATAGGGGTTCACCTTCTCATGGAGCGCGTTGATCCCGAAGCTGAGGCAATGCGCCAAGAGCGCCAGACGGCTGCTTTGGTCGAGAACGGACAGATAGTCCCAGAGCGCGGCATCATCGCCAAGAGGCAGATCGGCTTCCCAGGCTGCATGACGCTCATCGACGAGCTTCGCCACGATGCTGTCCTTCAGATCGGACGCCTGGGCCGACATGTAGACGTGACGCACGGAAGCTTCGAGACAGCTGCCCGTGGCAGAGGAGGTGCGGAACGTATCCGTCACCAGCTTCAGGAGCAGGAGCGTCAGCGCCACGTCGGGCGAGCGCCCGATGGCCTCCCGCAGCGCCAAGGTCCGGTGGGCCGTCAGTTCCATGATCAGTCGCTCGGGCAAAGGCTTCTGCGCGCCGTCATCTTCCTCATCGGACGCATCCGCACTGATAGGCTGACCACCCGAGGTGATGACGGTGCCCGGTGTGGAGGAGGCAGTGGGCTGCCAGCCCGAACCAGCGACATCACTCCCCTGCCCCATCGCGTCCGCGCCATCGCCATCCTGGACCGCGGTCTCCGCACGCGGCTCGTCCTCGGGCCGGATATAGCCGCGATAGACCGCGAGACTGCCATCCCGATCCAGCGTGACGAAGACGCCCGCGCGCGTAACCTCGGCCGGGTCGTAGATCAGCGGCCGCTGTTCGAGCGATTCCATCGCCATCTCGAGCTGCCCGAGCCGGGCATCGATCTCCTCGGGGTATTCGTCCTGACCGGAGTATTCCTCCTCCAGCCCGCGATACTCGGCGAGGAGAACAGCGTGGGCAGCGCTTTCCTCGTTGGTCATCGGTGCCGGATCACCGGCCAAGCGCCGCAAACCATGGCTGTAGCCATAGGGCAGGTCGGTCGCCACCTCGATCCACTTCCAGCCCTCGGAGACCAATGCCTCGGCTTCGGCCTGAAGCGTCTCGGCGACCAAGCGGTCGAGCAGGGCAGGGTCCTCCAGCCAGCCTCCGTCGTCGCTTTGGAAGAGATCGCGCAGGACAACACCGCCCGCGGTCTCATAGGCATCGACACCAACGAAGACCGCGCGACGATCCGAGGCCCGGACCGAGGTCTCCGTGAGCATGCGCCGGATGGCATAGGGTTCCTTGTTCCAGGAGTTCTTCACCGCATCCCAGACCTGGACCTGACGCGCATGATCCGGGTTCACCGTGAAGGCCATGAGCTGTTCGAGCGTCATGCCATCCTCGGCATAGACCTCGAGGAGGGCAGGGGCCACGGAAGCGAGTTTCAGGCGCTGCTTCACGATCTGCGGCGTGACGAAGAAGGCCGCCGCGATCGCTTCCTCGCCCTGACCCTTTTCACGCAAGGCCTGAAACGCGCGGAACTGGTCGAGCGGATGCAGTGCGACGCGCTGCATGTTTTCTGCGAGCGAGTCGTCCTCGGCCAGGATCTCCGACGCGGCATCCCGCACGATGCAGGGGATCGGCGAGGTCTTGGCCAACCGCTTCTGCTTGACCAGCAGCGACAGTGCCTGAAAACGACGACCACCGGCCGGGATTTCGAACATGCCGGTCTCGACCCCATCGGCATCGAGCATGGGCCGGACGTTCAAGCCCTGCAGCAGGCCGCGCCGCGCGATGTCCTCGGCCAGTTCCTCGACCGAGACGCCTGCCTTGATGCGCCGCACGTTGGACTGGCTCAGCACGAGCTTGTCGAAGGGGATGTCCCGCGAGGGGGACAGGGTGATGTTCTGGGCAACTTTCGCCATCAGATCTTCTCCACGACGGGCGCCGGAAGCCACTCTCCCGATCTCACCTCCCGTCACCCCTCAAACCCCCAACCTTTCCCTCTTCGAAGTGGGCTCCATGTTTACCGGGGTATACATGGATCAGAGGGGCTATGTTTACCCGGGTATACATCAAGCACTGGTCATACGACGCGCTGACGCAGCGCTGCAGTTTGTGAGGGAGCGGAACATACGGACAAAGTCGATGCCTTCACTGGCCGCCCGATTGGCTAGTGCTTGTAGATAGGCCCTCGGTTGCCGAATTCTGTCGAACGCCTCAATGATACCAAGAATGGCGAGTGCTGACCCAAGAGCGCCCATCGCTTTTCGTGCAGTCTCTACGTCGGTTTTCGCTAGTCCAACCGCCGGAGCAAGGGTGTCGGACAATCGAACGACATCGCCCCAATCCTTTGCAGTTACGGCAGCGAAGGATGCTGCATTCTTGGCCAGGGCCATGCACTCAGACACCGTGATATCGTTGGCTTGTCCGACATCAGTGCTTTCTGGATCGCTGGATCGATTGGCCGTGCTTACTTTCTCAGGCGCAGCTTCAGATTCATAGTTTTCTTTTTTTGACTTCTGAATGTGCCGGTCATTTTGACTGTCGTTGGCGGTCACTGCATCTGCAACGGACGATGTCTCAGCGCTTGTCTGGGGAAGGTTTTCCTGCAGTTCCTGAATGAGACCGGCCAGTTGTTCTGAAGACAATGAACGACGCAGTGAGCGGCACGCAAGGCCGTGAAGTGCGGGCTGAATGGTCGCAGCCCCGTGGTAAAGAATGTCCCTGATCACTGACCGGAGCGCTTTGCACCGAATTTCTTCTCGGGAGCATTCTTCTGCAAGTGCGATTAGGTGATCGCGGATGCCGAAAAGTGGCGCGAGGTCGATGCCGTAGGTTAGTTTGGCTTCGGCGCACTCATCTTGTACCCGATATCGCTTTCCGTTTGGGCTCGTCTTTCGAGCCAGCAATCCGTTTGCCTTCAGATTGGTGAGGCGGCGCCTGAGTGTGCGTTCGTCGATCCCGTCACAGCGCTCGATCAACGCCCTGTTGGAGGCAAAGACAACAAGTGAGTTTGGGTCGGCCGACTGGGGCACGAACGACAGAAGACCTCGCAGAACCGCAATGTCGCGGTCTCTCAGACCAAGAGGTTTGCGGCAACGGCGTACCAAATCCAGAAGTGACCAGCGCGCGTCTTCCGTCTTAACCGGCGTCACAGTGCTGCGGTCGGTCAGATATGAGGAATTGGTGCGCCGAACGTGCCGCTGCACGGGCGAAGACATGACATGTTCCATGTTGAATCGGGCGGAACGCTCGGGTCAGCCGAGTGAAGACCTTGCAACCCTGCCTGTCGGTGTCCGTTCTTCTCCAGAAAAAGGATAAAAGATATCGGATCACCGCGAAGCGATGTTGCGTGCGATTCGGGCCTGCGCTAGTCTGCTCGTGCTAGAAGATGAGCATTCTCAGGGTTGGCGCCCTGTGTTTTGCGCGGGCCTTCCGGGTGGTTTCCATTCGGGAGGCCTATCCTTTTCCGACACTGCTCCTCTGTTGTTGTCGTTGCATTCCCTCAGTCCTTCTTCTTGGACTGACTGAGAAATTCTTCATGTAGGCGCGAGAAGACGTCATCCGCATTTGCATGCAGCCAGGCCACGAAATCCCTGTGTTGCGCCGTTGGCCGGAAGCCCAATGCCCCTTTGGTAAGGGCGACCTCTCCCAGAGCAGACCCATCTTGCGCCATCAGCGTGAAGGGCGTTGTGCCCCTCGGTTGGCGTTTCTCCTTAGGGGTATCCGGCCTTGGAAGAGCTTTCACCCAGGCCGCAAATCGCTCGTCCGAGCTGGAACCTTCAGGGAAGGGGGCAGGGTGGACGGAAAGAACGTCGATCTTCTTCTCAAGCACCACAACGGCGAGTTCGTACCAGCGTTTCCATCCGATCGACGGCGCGGCACCGATGCGTTCCAGCACTTGTCTCGGAAATGCCTCGCGCACCTTGCGCATGTGCGACGTATGGCTGCGGTTCACGTTTAGCGCGTCCTGAACCACGCGCGCATCGTAGCCCGCCTCCTCCAGATCGCCTGCAAACAAGGCTTTCTCGATGAAAGACGGGTCCTTGCGAAGGTTGTTTTCCTGGCCTTGCGCCAGGACCGCCTCTTCGTCGGAAAGGGTGCGGATCAGGGCTTTGACCGGCGTTCCTAGGCCACGGATTGCAGCAAGCCTGCGCCGCCCGTATACCACCTGATACCGACCGCTCAGTTTCGGGTGCGGCCGCAGCAGGATCGGAACCTGCTGGCCGTGGTTGGAAATGCTTTCGCGCAGGTCGGCAATGTCGTCGTCTAGCGCTCCGATGCGATCCTTTAACCCGGTGTCTTCAATCAGCTCAGGATCGATGTCCTGCACTGATCGAGACCCGACACTGCGCAGATCGTTGCGGATGGCTGCGATCGGCCCAGCACTTTGAAATACTTCTGGCATCTTGGCGGCCGGGCGGGGCAGGGGTGCCTTGGCATCTTCTTCCGACCGAGAGGCAGGAGTGATGCCTTCGAACATGTTCTTCCTGGCCATATCAGCCGCGCCCCCATGCTCTGTGGATGTCTTGTTCCAGCTCCCGCGCGACAGCGTTGATTGATTCCATCGCGCGGTCATAAGTGTTGCGGTTCATGCTACCGCGACCGACCTCGAACAACGTCTGATGTGTAAGGCCAGCGTCCGAGACGGCTGTGGACTTCAGAAACGTCTCGGTCAACACGCGTTTGCCAAAGTTGGCGCGTAGCAGTCCGGCAACCTGCGCTTGCGGCCCGTCAGAGGGTTCGAAGCGAGAGACCAGGTAGCGGAGAAAGTCGTACTCCAACGTCATTCCAGCGTCCCTGATCGTATCAAGCAAGGATGAGGTCATGGTCAGGAACTGGGCCAAGGATGCCACGTCGATAAAGTTCGGCACCACTGGAATGATGATCGAAGACGAGGCCACAAGAGCCGAGAGCGTCAAGAACCCAAGCTGTGGAGGGCAATCGATGAACACCAGATCATAGTTGGCTTCAACCGAGAGGATTGCTTCGCGAAGCCGCAGGTAAAAGGGTGGTTCGGAGCCACGTCGAAGGGCGTAGGGGGTCTCGGTCTCATACTCCGACAGGATCAGGCCACCGGCGGCTATGTCCAGGCCGTGGAAGTAGGTTTTCCGCACCACCTCGCTCATCGGCACAGGGTTCTCATACCGGATGGCATCATAGATCGTGCCTTGATGCGTGAAGTCGATTTCAGGCCGCAAACCGGTCATCGACGAAAGCGAGGCCTGCGGGTCCATGTCGATAACGAGCACCCGGTAGCCGTGCAGGGCATACCATTGGCTGAGATATGCCGCGGTCGTCGTCTTCGCTGACCCGCCCTTGAACGACACGCAAGAGATTATCTGCAGCGGCTCTGATCCGACCCGCCCGCGCAGATAAAGCGAAGGGTCGCGGGTGGTTCGCGCCAGAGCCAAACGGATCTGCGCAAGGTCGTCGGCTGAGTACAGTTTCCTTCCACGCTCATCGAGCGGGACGTCGGGGATCTTGTCCTCCGCGTGGAGTTTGCGCAGGTGACCAGGCGCGAGCCCGAGAAATTCCGCCGCTTCTGTCGATGAAAAGTTTCTCAAGTACTTCCGGGCGTCAGGCGCAAAATTGCGCTCCAAATGCATCCGGATCGACTCATGCAGTGTGGATGCGTCGCTCTGGAGCTCTGCAAAAACACGCTCTTCGGTCATACTGCCCTCATCTAGATCGTGGTGCGGTTTACCCACACTCACTGTGCTCCTTGGAGCAACGTTTTCTTTGTAGCGCAGAAAACCGAAATTCTCGCGATTTTCTGCTACGACAATGAATGCGTTATGTCTGACAGTGGTGCAAGAAAATTCTACAGCTCGTGGCTGATGCTGACGGATGATCGGGCACGTCGTCAGCCTTACTGACCGTCATGACATTGAAAAACATGAACTTCTACCAGCTCAGGCAGAGTTCACGCTTGCTACATGTTGTGGTGCTGTCGCCCGTACTGCCTTCTAAGGATGAGCGCACTTTCGAATCGTCAAGGCAACAGCCCTAGCTTCTCCGCCCGTTCCAGCAGCATCGTCACCGAAGAAGGCTGCCAGCTTGTCCGCCCGCGAGGCGTGCGCTCGCGCATTGCTTCCAATCGAGTGCAGATCGCCTGAAGCGTGATGTCGGGGTCCGCTCCCTTAATGGCGGCGACGATGGCGGGCAGGCGGTCGTCGGTTTCGCGGCGGCCAGCGCGGTCCAGTACCGTCGGCGGTAGGAAGCCGTCCCGGACATAGGCGTTGACCGCGCGCAGAAGCCGACCTTGCGTCCATTGGCGCTCGCGGGGCAAGGGACCGTTGATGATGCGCACTAAGTCTTCCCAGGCCAGGTCCGGGCGCAGGCGGCGAACATGGGGAACCCAGTCCTGCGCCGTCTCGTTCAGGCGCTCCATGTATCCGTCCCGCCGCGCCAGCCGTACCTTGCGCAGCGCGGCGGGATCACCGGCGCGCAGGCCCGGATTGCCGCCAACCCGACCTTTGGTCCGTGCGCTAGCCAGCCCGGCCTTGGTGCGTTCGCGGATCAGGGCGCGCTCAAACTCAGCTGCGGCGCCGAGGACCTGGAGGGTGAACTTGCCCTGCGGCGAGGACGTGTCGATCGGGTCCATGAGCGAGCGGAAGAATGCGCCCTTGGCCTCCAGCCGTTCAATCACCTCCAGCAGATGCGACAGCGACCGCGCCAGGCGGTCGATGCGCACAACGACCAGCGTGTCGCCCTTGCCGATCCGCTCCAACACGCGCGCCAGCACCGGCCGCGCGCGGTTCCCGCCCGAGGCCTGCTCCTCGTAGATCTCGACGCAGCCTGCGGATTTCAGGGCCTGCGACTGGGGCAGGGGGGTCTGATCCTCGGTCGAGACGCGCGCGTAGCCGATCAGGGGCATAAAATCAGGCCGTTTGCAGTTTCATCTACTACGAATAAACGACCGTTTGTAAACGGATGCAAGGGCGCTCTCGACGGCCGAGGTCCGCGAAATGCCGCTGGTTTCCTCAGGCTGTGCGCGATCAGAGTGGTCTCGCAGGCAGTCGAGCGCGCGTGCTATGTAAGGAGTGCAGACGCAGTCCGAGAAAACCATTGAGTAAAGTGCAAAATGTACGTATTTTGCACATATGAAGCCGCAAGCATCTGCTCCACATGATAGTTTTGACGAGCCCCTGACCTGGGTAGAAGAGGTCGAGGAGAGTTCCGAAGATGATCTGTGGTTCCTGCCCGGTCCGATCGAAGACGAGCCCGACGATCTGCCGCCTAGCCCAAGGGGCGAACCCCGCGAGACTGCGATCCTCGACGACTGGCGCAAAGCCGAGGCGGACAATGCCGCGCGGCTCGCCCATGTCGCAGGTCGGCTCGGTGGGCTGGACGAGCGGTTGCGGAGGGGGCCTGAGGGCTGGCGCCACAGGCTCGCCCTGATCGAAGCGGCCGACCTAAGCTGGTTCGCAGGCGACCGTATCGGGCCGGATCGACTGGCGCTCTGGATCGCCCTGCGCCTGTCTGGCGTGCAGGACGACAGTGTCGCCCTGGCGCGGGTCGGATGGGCGGTTCGGCGCCTGATAGGGGGGCCAAGGCCGGAGGTGGACCTGGCTGCTTTTGTGGATCGTCGTGACCCCGAGAACTTGGCGGATGAGGCGGAGCCCTTTGCGGATCGCGCGGGCGGTTGGCTGGACCTGATGGCGCAAGCTGCCGACCTGCACCCGATCAGCCGTGCCTGCATGGGCTTTCACATTTGGAGTTTGGCGGGTCTCGGGCAGCACGGAGACCGGATGGAAGCGGCTGTCACGGCCGCGCGGATTGCGACCGGAGAGGGCAGGGGAGCGATATTTGCCCCTCTCGCCATGGGCGGGGCAGGCGGGCTGCGCGCCGGTGGCACTGCTGCTGACCGACTGGTGCGATGGCTCGACGGGATGGAGACAGCAAGCCGGACCGCGATGCGGCACCTTGACGACATCGAGGCTTGGTCAGCGCGGTCCGAAACCGAGATGGTCACGCTCTCGGGCAAAACGCCCCCAGCCTTGCGCGCAGTTCTGACCGAATGGCCCCTTGTCTCCGCCCCAATGGCCGAGGCAATCACCGGCGCCAGTCGCGCGGCCGTTCAGCGGAACATGGCCTGGATGCAGGCGCGAGGTTTGATCCGAGAAGTGACCGGGCAGGGAAGATTTCGCATGTGGTGTGCACGCGCAGCCTAGGTTGCCTTCTCTCACCCCGGCTCCGTCAAACCGTCAGCATCGGCCTTCGCGCCTGCTTCTGGCAAAAGCCGCAAGAGTGCGATGGCCAGCACCAGCCAACCGATCAGGTTCACGCTTAGCACGCGCGCCGCATAGAGCGCCGCAAGGTCGGGCGGCACTGCCGGGGCAGAAACGGGTGGCAAGGGCGCTCCGAAAAGGTGGGGTGCCAGGATCAGGGCAAGGCCCGCGAGCCGCCCGGGCCAGGACCGCAACCCCGCAGCAAAGAAGATGCCGGCAGCCGTCATCGCGACAGTCGCAACCCACTAGAGTTGCCGGTCCGCCAGTTCCGCTGCCTCCATTCCGGGCAGTTCGGGCGGAAGGTCGATTGCAGGCGCAAGGGACAGGACGGCAAAGCCGATAAGGCCGAGGGCTGTGGCCGGGATCCTCCCGCCGCCGGGCAGAGCCCGGAACGCGGTCAGGCCGGCTCCGGCCAGCAGGCCAAAGCCCGCCCAGGTGAGGATCAGGGTCAGGACCGTCAAGCCATTGCGCACAAGCAAGTTGTCCGTATTTTCCGCGCCCTGCGCATCATGGCCGGGCGTTTCTAGCGGGTTAGGTGCAGGGTCGGGCTTGTTGCTCTCGATCCCGATCAGAACGAGTTCGCCCGTCTCATACCGTTCAGCCTCGACGATCAGGGGTTGGATGAGAAAGAACTGAAAAACGGCAGCCACGAGGCCCGCGATGGCACCCGCGATTACCCCGCCGGACAGCGAGGTCTTTGTCATGTCGATTATCCAGAAACGTCAGTGGCAGGGAAAACCGGTCGCATGACGTGTGTCATGCGTTGCAGCGTGCAATGCGTCAGGCGAAGCAAAACCAGCGGCAAAGATCAGCACTGCGCCAATAAGCGCGCTGGTCAGGATTGGTCCGAACTGGCTCTTCGATTGCTCCGCTGTGGCGGACAGGATTCTGGTGGACATGAAGGTTCTCCGCCCGTCACACCCGACGGGATTAGGGTTGCGCCATCGCTTGGCCGGTCTCCTGGCTCGCGGATTAACACAGTCCTTCGCCTTCCCGGGCATTGGCCCAGTGGCACGATGAAGGACCGCTACCGCATACAGTCGCGGGGGCGGCTGAGGCCTTGGGCGCCGCAATTGGGTCCGCCCTTCCTCATTCCCGATTGAGTTCCAGGACGCTGCGCCCCTTGAACACCAAACAATGAGAGCTTTGCGCCGAACCCCCGCGAAGTCAACTGACTACCGGGAGTGAAAATGCTGCACCGGTACTTCTTTGCCGCTCTGCTGTGTCGTGCAATCAGATCCATGCTCCACCCCGTGCCCGAGGTCAGCCAGGATTGGGCATTCGGGCCGGTGATCGCCGCAGCATGCGTCGGCTAGGTGGCGCAGTGTGTCGATCATGGCCTGCATCTCGCGCACTTTGCGTTCGAGGCCGTCGATCTGCTCCGTCGCCAGACGCTTCACGTCCGCGCTCTGGCGGGTGCGGTCGCGCCAAAGAGCGAGCAGTTCTTCGATCTTCTCGACGGGAAAGCCCAGGTCGCGGGACCGGCGGATGAAGCGCAGCATCTGCACTTCGGTTGGAGCGTAGACCCGATAGCCCGACTCGGTCCGTCCTGCTGCCGGGATCAGGCCAATGGATTCGTAGTAGCGGATCATCTTGGCGGACACGCCCGAGGCCTTTGCGGCTTCACCGATGTTCATGACAGGTCTCCCTCAGTTGACGACCGCTGGCGCGAACCGCCGCAGCCGAAGTGCGTTGCCGAGCACGAAGACGGATGAGAGGGCCATCGCGGCGGCGGCGAAGATCGGCGACAGCAGGAGGCCGAAGGCGGGCCACAGGACACCTGCGGCAACCGGAATCAGCGCCGCGTTGTAGGCGAAGGCCCAGAACAGGTTCTGCCGGATGTTGCGCATCACTGCCTTGGAGAGTGCGATGGCGTCCGACACGGCGGTCAGCCGCCCGGTCATCAGCACCACATCCGCCGCCTCGATAGCGATGTCGGTGCCGGTACCGACGGCAATGCCGACATCCGCCTCGGCCAGCGCGGGCGCGTCGTTAATGCCGTCGCCGACATAGGCAAGCTGGCCGATGCCCTTCAGCCGCTTCACTGCATCGACCTTGCCGTCGGGCAGGACCTCGGCCACCACCTCGTCGATGCCAAGCTGGCGGGCGATGGCATTGGCGGTACGGGCATTGTCGCCGGTGATCATGGCGACCTTCAGGCCAAGGGCGTGCAGGGCGCGGATCGCTTGCGGTGTGGTGTCCTTGATCGGGTCGGCGACGGCGAGGATCGCAGCCAACTTCCCGTCGATAGCGGCATATAGCGGCGACTTGCCTTCGTCGCCAAGCCGCGCGGCGGTGTCGGCGAAGGGGGTTACGTCAAGGCCGAGCTTCACCATGTAGCGGTCGGCCCCGACTTCGATCTTCTGCCCGCCCGCAACGGCGGTGACACCGAAGCCAGTGACGGAGTCGAAGGTCGTGACGTCGGGCAGGGGCAACCCTTCCTCGGCCGCCGCCGTGACGATGGCGCGGGCGATCGGGTGTTCGGACTTCGCCTCGACCGCCGCGACGGCGGCGAGGACCGCGGCCCGGTCAAAGCCGTCAGCCAGCACGAGGTCGGTCAGCCGGGGCTTGCCCTCGGTCAGCGTGCCGGTCTTGTCAAGCGCCACCACCTTCACGCCTTGCAGCGATTGCAGCGCCTCGCCCTTGCGGAAGAGGACGCCCAGTTCCGCACCGCGCCCGGTACCGACCATGATCGAGGTGGGCGTGGCCAGACCCATCGCGCAGGGGCAGGCGATGATCAGGACGGCGACGGCGTTGACGAGGCCGAAGGTCAGCGCGGGGTCGGGGCCGAAGACCAGCCAGACGGCGAACGTCAGCGCGGCGAGGGCCATGACAGCGGGCACGAACCACATCGTCACCTGATCGACCAGCGCCTGGATCGGCAGCTTGCCACCCTGTGCGGCCTCGACCATGCGGATGATCTGCGCGAGCATCGTCGCTTCGCCCACCGCTGTCGCGCGGAAGGTGAAGGCGCCGGTCTGATTGACGGTGCCACCGGTGACGGCGCTGCCTGCGGTCTTTTCGACGGGCACGGGTTCGCCCGAGATCATGCTTTCGTCGATCCAGCTTGCGCCGGACGTGACTTCGCCGTCGACCGGCACCCGCTCACCGGGGCGGACCTCGACCACATCGCCGGGGCGGACCTCGGCAACGGGCACCTCGACCGTCGCGCCGTCCCGGACGACGCGGGCGGTCTTGGACTGAAGGCCGACCAGCCGTTTGATTGCCTCCGACGTGCGGCCCTTGGCGCGGGCCTCGAGATAGCGGCCAAGCAGGATCAGCGTCACGATCACCGCTGCCGCCTCGTAGTAGACGAAAGTGGTCCCTTGCGGCAGCACGCCGGGGGCGAAGGTGGCGACCAGCGAATAGCCGTAGGCGGCCGAGGTGCCCACCGCGACCAAGCTGTTCATGTCGGGGGCCAGACGGGCCAGCGCGGGCAGGCCTTTGCGAAAGAAGCGCAGGCCGGGGCCGAACAGGACGGCGGTGGTCAGGGCGAACTGGATCAGCCAGCTGGCCTGCATGCCGATGGTGTTCATCACCGCCATGTGGACCCACATGAACAGGTGCGACCCCATCTCCAGCACGAACACCGGCAGCGTCAGCGCGGCGGCAATCAGCACGTCGCGCTTGAGCAACGCCTCGTCTGCGGCTTTCTTCGCGGCGGTCTCGTCCGCCGCAGCCATGGCAGGCGCAGCGGGGCGGGCCTCGTACCCCGCATCAGCAACTGAACGGATCAGCGATGCCAGATCGGCAGACCCGGTCACTGTCGCCCGCTCGGTCGCAAGGTTGACGGCGGCAGAGGTCACGCCCGGCACCGTTTTCAACGCCCGTTCCACCCGCGCAACGCAGGAGGCGCAGGTCATTCCCTCGATCTCCAGATCCACGGGACGCGCGGGTACGGCGTAGCCTGCACCCTCCACCGCCTGTACCAAAGCCGCGCGGTCCAGCGCCGGGCCGGTCACTTCGGCGCGCTCGGTCGCGAGATTGACCGATGCCGTTGCCACCCCCGGCACCGCTTTCAGGGCCCGTTCGACATGCGCCACGCAGGAGGCGCAGGTCATGCCCTCGACGTCGATCACCATCCGGGCTGTGGCGGTTACGGATGGTTGCCTTGCCTGCATGTTCATTGCGGGACTCCTTTCAAGGTGCTTCCGCAAACGGAGATAGGGCTTCCCATCATGGGAAGGTCAAGGGGTAACTTCAATTTTCACCTCACGGCTTTGTGGGGTTGACCTTACAACCGTGGGAAGCCCTATCTGATGGCGCATGAGGCAAAACGCTGAAGGAGGCACTCATGCAGTTCCATATCGAGAACATGACCTGCGGCGGCTGCGTGCGCAGCGTGACGAAGGCCATCCAGTCGGTTGATCCGGCGGCGGAGGTCAGCGCGGACCCCGGAACCCACAAGGTCGACGTCAAGTCTGTGGCCCCCCGTGAGCGGCTGACAGCGGCGCTGACCGAGGTCGGCTACGCGCCCGCCTGAAGCACAGACTTTCCACAACAGAGAAAAGGAAACGACCATGAAGAAGATCGCAATCGGTGCTGTTCTCGCCGCGATGGTGGCAGGCGGAACTTACGTGTATGCCCAGTCGGACGGCATGGCCGGGATGGACCACTCGGGCATGAACATGGGGGGCGATGGCATGGCGATGATGAGCCATGCCACGCTGATCCCGCCGGAACTGGCCAATGATCCGGCAACCGTGGCCTATGCGGCCGCGATGGACAAGATGATGGCGGACATGATGGTGCCCTATACGGGTGACGTGGATGTCGATTTCGCCGCGGGCATGATCCCGCACCACCAAGCGGCCATCGATATGGCGAAGATCCAGCTTGAATTTGGCACGGATCCCGGGATGCGCGAACTGGCCGAGGCGATCATCGCTGCGCAGGAATCCGAGATCGCCACGCTCAAGGCGTTTCTCGCCTCCAAGGGCATGTAAGCCCGGGATGATGACCTTGGGCGGCGCGGTCGGGATTGGCCGCGCCCCCTGCAAATCCGGGACGCAGGGAGTTCGGTTCCATGACCAACAACGCGCAGCAACCGGACACCCCGCCGCCGATGGCCGGAATGGACCATGCCGCAATGGGGCATGGTGCAAAGTCCTCAATTGATCACGCTGCGATGGGCCTTGGCGCGAAATCCGTCGATCATGCTGCGATGGGGCATGCGCCGCAGGGCGGTGGTGCCGACGCAGGCCACGGCGACATGGTGGCCGATTTCCGCCGCCGGTTCTGGGTCTGCCTCGTCCTTACCATCCCGGTCCTGGTCCTGTCGCCAATGGTGCGCGATTTCCTTGGGCAAGGGATGGCCCCGCTGTTCGCCGCCGAGGAATGGGTGGCCCTGGCCCTGTCCTCGATCATTTATTTCTGGGGCGGCTGGCCCTTCCTGACCGGCGCGCTTCCCGAAGTTCGCAGCGGCCGTCCGGGGATGATGACGCTGGTCGCGCTGGCGATTTCCACCGCCTATTTTTACTCCGCCGCCGTCACCCTTGGCCTTCCGGGGGGCGAACCGTTCTACTGGGAACTCGCCACGCTGGTGACCATCATGTTGCTGGGTCACTGGCTGGAAATGCGGTCGGTTCTCGGTGCATCGCGGGCGCTGGAGGAACTGGTGCGCCTCTTGCCCGACACCGCGCTGCGGGTGACGGCCGATGGCGGCACCGAGGAGGTGGCGGTGGCGGCGCTGATCGCCGGCGACCGGGTGGTGATCCGCCCGGGCGCGAAGGTGCCAGTGGACGGCGTGATCACCGACGGCGTCTCGTCGTTCAATGAGGCGATGCTGACGGGCGAGTCGAAGCCCGTGACGCGCACGGCCGGCGAGACCGTTATCGGCGGGGCGGTCAACGGCGAGGGCGCGGTCACCATCGAGGTCAAGGCAACTGGGGAGGCGACCTACCTTTCGCAGGTCATCGCCATGGTAAAGGCCGCGCAGAACAGCCGGTCGCGCACCCAGGACCTTGCCACCCGCGCGGCCACAGTTCTGACCTGGGTCGCCATCACCGTCGGCCTGGGTTCGTTCGTCTGGTGGATCTGGGCGGGCGAAAGCGTCACCTTCGCACTGGAGCGGATGGTGACGGTGATGGTCATTGCCTGCCCCCACGCGCTTGGCCTTGCCGTGCCGCTGGTGGTGGCAGTCTCGACGTCGCTGGCGGCCAAAAACGGCCTCCTGATCCGCGACCGCGCAGCCTTTGAGCGGGCGCGCGACCTGAACGCTGTGGTGTTCGACAAGACAGGTACACTGACCGAGGGGCGGTTCGGCGTCAGCGATATCGTCATGCTTGAGGGTGGCGACGAGGCTGCGGCGCTGCGCATGGCAGCCTCGGTCGAAAGCCAGTCGCAGCATCCGATTGCGCAGGGGATCGTGGCGGCTGCAACGGGCAAGGGAATCGCCTTCCCGGCACCGGAGGGGTTGCAGAGCATCACCGGCGCGGGCGTGACCGCGAGGGTGGACGGGCAGGAGGTGGCCATCGTCAGCCCCGGCCACCTGCGCCGACAGAACACGCCCGTCACTGATCCGCGCCTTGCGGCATTGGAAGAGGCAGGCAAGACGGTGGTCGTTCTGGTCAAGGACGGCAAGCCGCATGCGCTTTTCGCGCTGGCGGACATCGTTCGGGCGGAATCGCGCGACGTGGTTGCCCGGCTCAGGGCCCGCGGTGTGCAGTCGATCATGATGACGGGCGATGCCGAGGGTGTTGCAAAGTCGGTCGCAAAGGAGCTGGGCCTCGACGAATACTTCGCCCAGGTGCTGCCGGACCAGAAGGCGGCCAAGGTGCGGGAACTGCGGGCGCGCGGGTTGAAGGTCGCGATGGTCGGCGACGGGGTCAACGACGCCCCGGCGCTGGTCGAGGCTGATCTCGGCATCGCCATCGGCGCAGGCACGGATGTGGCGGTGGAATCGGCCGACGTCGTGCTCGTCCGCTCCGACCCGCGCGATGTCGAGGCAATCCTCGGCCTGTCGCGCGCAACCTATTCCAAAATGGTGCAGAACCTGATCTGGGCCACGGGATACAACGCCTTTGCCATCCCGATGGCGGCGGGGATCACCTTCGGGACCGGGTTCATGATGACCCCGGCAGTCGGGGCGGTGTTCATGTCGGCCTCGACCATCATCGTCGCGATCAACGCCCAGCTTTTGCGGCGCTACCAGGGCTGACGCGCTTATCCCATACCATGCAGCCCATGCAGGCTGCCGGTCATCAGAACTGGAAGCAGGACCGGCGCGGCGACGACAAGGACCAGCAGACGCTCCCGCCATCGCGCCAGCCGCCAACACAGGAAGGCGGCCAGCGTCACGACCAAGGCGACCTCGAACAACCCGAAAACATTGCCGTAGAACCGCGCGTCCCAATAGCTGACCGGACTGCGGAACACCCAGTCCGAGACGGGCCAGAATTGGCGGCGGGCGTCATCGTGATGGGTCAGGAAATCCGCAAGGGCATGCAGGAGACCGGCACCCGCAAAGGCGCGCAGGATGATCTGTCTGCGCCAGACAGCCAACCCGAGCAGCCCTCCCCAGAAAAAGAAGCTGTGGTCAATCGCAAAGACCGACTGCCAGGTCTCTGAGAAGAAAAGCGTGCTGAAGACCTCATGTTCTGGCACGCCAACAACCCGGGTCGCCCAGAGCACCATCGCAAACATCGGCAGGTCCGGGGCTAGCCCTCCTGCGAGCGCTGCGATCAAGGTTGCCGGTGCTAGTGGCCGCGTGCAGACGGCAGCCCCGATCAGCATGTGCGACGGCGTGTTCATGACCTCAGCAGACCGGGTCCGGCATGGATGCTTCGTCCTCTGCAATCCGGCGCAGCAGCGCATAGGGGATCGCGCCGTTCAGGACGGTCCGTCCCACCACCAAGCCCGGAGTGCCGACAAACCCGAATATGTCGGCAAGTGCCCGCGTCCGGTCGAGGTCTGCCTGCACTTCCGGGGATGTCATGTCGCGGGCCAGCCGGTCGGCGTCGAGACCGACGTCGGCCGCCACGCGCAGGACTGAGGCCTCCTCGGCCACGAGCGGTGTTCGCATGAAGCGGCGGCGAAGCTCCTGCTGCTTGCCTTGCCGTGCAGCCGCGACCGAAGCGCGCGCGGCAAGCTCGGAGGGAGGTCCGAAGATGGGGAGTTCATGTTGGACAAGGCGGAAGGAGGCAGGAAATTCGGCCAGCAATGTGTCGAGGTCCCGCTCCAGCACCCGGCAGTAGGGGCAGCGGAACTCGCTGAAATAGGCAATCGGCACGACTCCCGGTGTCCCGTCGGTGCCAAAGAGGGCAGGGCAGGGGTCGACACGCACAACTTCAGCACGCGCGAGGCGCTGGTCTGCATCTTCTGACGGCGGATCGAGGCCAATGAATGCCGGCGTTGCTCCGGACGTTTGGCCACTCCCTTCATGGCGGCGAAACGGCGGCAGATCCGCAATGTCGGCATAGCGCGGCCCTCGGCCCGGGAGCCGGTCCCAGGGAAGGGCACGCAGACCATAGATCAGGGCAACGATCCCGCCGAAGACAAGAAAGTCGCGGCGTCTCACGTTCACACCACAGTCACCGGTGTTCCAACCGGCACCTGTTCGTAGAGCTGGATCACATGCTCGTTTAGCATCCGGATACAACCGTTCGACACGGACTGGCCGATGGACCACGGCTCGGTCGTGCCATGGATACGGTAGTAGGTATCGCGCCCTTCCCGGTAAAGGTAGAGCGCGCGCGCCCCAAGGGGGTTGTTCGGCCCGCCTGGGACACCATCGGCGAACTGGGCATAACGGTCAGGATTGCGGCGGATCATGTCGTTCGTCGGACGCCAAGCAGGCCATTCTGCCTTGCGCTCGATGATCGCGGACCCCCTGAAGGCAAGTCCGGCCTTACCGACACCGACGCCGTAGCGGATCGCACGCTCGGTGTCGAAGACATGGTAGAGGAAGAAGCTTCGCGGGAACACGAGGATCTGTCCGGGCGCGTGCTGCTCGCGGACACGCACCTCACGCGGCTGGAACTCGTCGGCCAGCACGAACGGTTCTTGGGTATGGGCCCGAAGGATGGTGGGCGAGGACAGCGCTGCAAGTGCGGCCCCGCCAATGAGGAAGCGTCGGGAAATCATGCTGTCTCCTGAGAGGAACGAGAAGGATCGGGTTCGTTCAGGAGACGCGTCGCGGCGGAGGGGTATGGGGGTCCAAACTGCGGCTGGAGCCCATGACCGGCGTGATCTCGAAATGCGACGATCCGGCCACCGCCATCAGAGTGACAAGCAATGGCTCGCCGGGGAAAACAAGATGACACGTCCCGTGTCCTGACCCCTCGCCGCAGAGCGCATCCTGTATCAGGGGCTGGGCGTGAAGTGTGTCAGCATGCGCTCCGTTCGGCGATCGTTCTGAATGCGCCAGTCCGAAAAGGATGGCGAGCAGGAAGAAGCTGCACAGAAGGGCGGTAATCAATCGCATGGTTGGAGCATACACCCTCTCACCTAAGTGCCGACTGATCACATCTAGGTGAAGCACCAAATTCCTTCCAGGATTGGCGAAAACGCAACGCATTCACCTGTTTGTGACCCGGCCGCGATGCAAAGCCGTTTGACCTTCCCACGTTGGAAGGAAGCAAACCTTGCTCAAAAAGGAGCAGAACATGCGATTCACTCGACGGCTTTTTGTTGCCGGAGCACTTGCCGCGCCTTTCGTGACCGGTCGCGCCGCCAGCGCGTCGGAAGACACGCCTGGCCCGGTCCGTAACAACATCTCGGCTTTTCGCACCCACGAGTGGCAGGATCACTTCGATGCTCTGGGCGTCGGGATCATCATCTCTGACACGACGGCCAAGGTCCTCCAGCACTGGACGAGCGACGGTCAAATGTACCTCTACCCGACCTCGGTCCCGCTGTCGGACGAGCTGACCCGCCGGGGCTATACCGAGGTCGTCGAGAAACGGGTGAACCCGAGTTGGGCCCCGACACCGTCGATGCGGGAAAGGAACCCGGAATGGCCGGCCTTCGTGCCTGGCGGCGACCCGACCAACCCGCTCGGCACCCGCGCCCTTTACCTGTCGTGGCAATACTACCGCATCCATGGTACACACGACACGCGCAAGATCGGTCGCCGCTCGTCGAACGGCTGCATCGGGCTCTACAACGAACATATCGAGGAAGTTTTCGACCGGACGCCGGTCGGGACGCAAGTGAAGCTGATCTAGCAAGATGAAACCTTCGTCGACCTCACCGAACCCACTCAAGAACCTGTTTTCGCACAGGTTCTTGCGGTTGGTGTCGATGTGGCTGTTGTCCCTGGTCCTGGCGCTTGGCCTGATCCTGGGACAGACCGCAGAGGCGGGCCCTGTCGAGGATCATCATCCCGAGACGTCAATCGAGATCGCGAGTAACTTAGGGCAAGAGACCACGCCGGCACCTGCATGCCACCCAGGCCTCGCCTGCACTGTTTTCGTCGTGTCCGAGGGGCCGGTCACAGCACTGTCCCTTTCAATCGTGATCACTCTGCGACCGGACCCGAAGCAGTCGCAACGCCGCTTCGGCGGCCCGTCTGTGACCCTGCCTCCCCCCCGAACCCGGATCTGACAGTCAGGCCGGACGTGCGTCTGACGGTTCGATAGGCTCTCCGCAGCTCTGTCGACAGTTCAATCTCTGTCAGCCTGACACCAGACAGTTGCGCAAGCCGCGCGACCCGCCGGAGGCGGGACGCGGGATCGGTCAACAACAAGAAACCAAGGGCAGTCAGGCAGATGAAACCACAATGGACAGGCGCTTTGGCGCTTGCCGCTTCCGCAGTTGCGGCAGTGGCGCTGGCACATAACGGGGCGACGGGTGTCGTCCTGGAACGGATGAACGGTATGACGGCGATGCGGGACACGGTGGCGGAGCTGGCGCCGATGATGCAAGGCACGATCCCCTACGACACATTTATCGTGTCGGAGGGTGCGAGCGTCATCGCTGGTCACGCGGGCGAGACGATGCTGTCGCTGTTCCCGGAAGGCAGCCTCGAAGGGGTGACCTATGCCAAGCCGGAAATCTGGTCCGACTGGCAGGACTTCGCAGCGCTTGCCGAGGAATTGAAGACCTACGCCGACGCTCTCGCCGTGGCGGCTCCGAACGGGCTGGAACCGGCGCTTCCACCCGCCGACGATATGGCCGGGATGGATCATTCGGCAATGACGATGACCCCGGCTCCGGAAGTCAAGAAGGGCTTCACGGTGGCAGAGTTGATGGGGTATGGCGAGAGGATCCCAGAGCTTCAGGTCACGCGCGGCACATCGAACCCAGCGACGCTCGAGTTTGATCTGACGACGCTCGCGGCGGACGATCTTTTCACCAGGATCAGTGGAACCTGCTCGTCTTGCCATTCGCAGTTCCGTGCGGGCCGGAACTGACCATGCGGGGTCTGATCCGCACGTCCGTCATCTTCCCCACCGTGGCGGCGAGCCTCGGGGCCGGTGTCCTGGTGCTATGGCCCATCGGCGCACCAGAGCCCGCCGCATTCCCGCCGGGGGACGCGGAACGCGGCGCCTATTTAGCCCGCGCCAGCGGTTGCGTGTCCTGTCACACCAACGCGACCGCCAAGGGGCTGGCGCTCGCTGGAGGTGCCCCGCTCGACACACCCTTTGGCACTTTCGTGCCCCCGAACATCACCCCGCACACCGCTGCGGGGATCGGTGCATGGACCATTCAGGATTTCGCCAAGGCTGTTCGCCAGGGAGTCTCTCCGGAGGGCGACCCCTACTATCCGGTGTTCACATATTCTTTCTATGCAGGCTTCACGGATCAGGAGATCGCCGACCTGTGGGAAGCGTTCCGCACCGTTCCGCCGGTTGCGGATGCTGCCCCGGCGCATGATGTCGGGTTTCCGTTCAATTTCCGCTCGGGCCTGAAGCTCTGGCGCGCCGCCTACCTCGACGCGCCGAAGACGGATGCGCTGATGGGCACATCATCGCCATGGAACCGCGGGCGTTTGCTGGTCGAAGGGGCGGCGCATTGCGCGGCCTGTCATACCGGCCGAACGCTTGCGGGCGGCTTGGACGACTCCGCCCGGTTCGCCGGAAACGACAGCCTTCCCGGCGGCAGCAAGGCACCGTCGATCCTGACAGCCGACCTTCTAGAAGGCGGCTGGACGGTCGCGAACCTCGCCTATGCGCTCCAGTCGGGGCTGCTGCCCAATGGGGATGCTTTCGGCGGCAGCATGGCCGAGGTCGTGGCTGAGGGCACCTCGTACCTCACCGACGCCGACCGCGAGGCAATCGCGACCTACCTGCTCGACCCCGACGGCAGCGGGGACATCCCGGAACCCGCGCCTCCTGCCACGGAGACCCCGATGGCGGGGATGGACCACTCGCAAATGGAGATGGGCAATGAGAACTAGAGTGCTCGCAGTGGCGCTTGCTCTGTGCGTCTTTGCCCTTGTTGCCGCGTTCATCTGGGCAACGGTGCGCACACTCGATCTGCGAGACACCGTTGCGGATCAGAGCGTGCCGACAGCCGAAGTGTCGGAAGTCCTTCCGGATGGTCGGATCGACGTCCAGGTCTATGCGCTCGGAAACCGGGATGTCCGCCTCGAGATCCAGTTCACACCGGATGCCGATGCCATCGAATCTGCTGCCATGAGGCCGGACGTGAACTTCGCGATGTTGGAGATGCATATGGACGGCTTTGATCCGCCGCTTCAGTTAGTCGAGGCCGGGGTCTGGCGAGCAAATCTCAAGTTGCCAATGGCTGGACGTTGGGTGGTCAGTGTTGGCTTTGGCGAGGATCGTGCAGAGGTTGAATTTGATGCACAGTGACGGAGCGACACAACAGGCAAAGCAGGACGACACCCTGCGCAGGGGGCTTCGCGGCACCGCCGTCGGTGTCGCGCTGTTCGCCGTCCTCGGGACGGTGACCGCAGTGTGGGCGAACCCCCTCTTTGTCCGCATGACCCCGGTCGGCCCGTGGGAGTTCGGGGCCACCGTCCTGACGGCACTCTTGGCTGGAGTGACAGTCGCGCTCTGGGTTCCCAGATGCAGACTGCGGACGTCCGGGGCAGGCGGTCTTGCGAGTTTCCTCGGGATTGCCTGTCCGACCTGCAACAAGATCCTGATGCTGATCTTCGGCGGACCGGCGTTGCTTGCTTGGTTCGACCCGGTAAGGCCCTGGCTCGCCGCGGCCGGGGTCATCATCATGAGCATGGCGGCGCTCAGGACGTGGCGTGCGTTTCGCGATGACAGGGCAGGTGCCGCCGTCGTCGTCAGCAGCGAAAATCCTCCCATGGGAGGGCTAAAGTGAATACTTCAACAGGTTCGCTTTCTGGGATGCGCCGACTTGTGCGGAAGGTGATGGTCCGACACGCGCTTGTGGCCATGGTCGCGACGGGTCTCTTGATCGGCTTTGCTTCGGTTCATGCGGAATGGAGCCCGATGCACCGCTGGAACCGCGCGTTCGGTGATGCCTCGCTCGTCTTGATTGCCCTGTCGATGGGTTTAGGGCCGCTGACACGCTTCCTGCGGGTGGCGGTTCCGCTTCTGCCCTTCCGCCGAGAGATGGGCATTTACGGCTGCCTTCTAGTACTTGTGCATGCATCAATCATCCTCGTCGGCTGGGTCCAATGGGATCTGATGCGGCTCTTAGGGTTCGAATGGCATCCCGAACTTCTGGCCTATGTCATGTACCAGCATGGCTTCGGTCTCGCCAATGCCATCGGCATCGCTGCGCTGGTCCTCGCGGCACTGCTGGCGGCAACCTCCAGCGATTTCGCGATGCGCCGTCTTGGCGTCTCGGGATGGAAGTTCCTGCAGATGGGTGTTCTGCCGATGTGGTGGCTGACCGTGGTCCATGTTGCCTATTTCCTGTTCATGCATTTCCTGAGCTTCCACCGGGCGACACCAGAGCCGAACCCCCTGCAGTACTGGTTCGTCGGGCTGGTTGTGATCGTCCTTGGGCTCCGCACCGGGGCCTACCTGCGTACGATTCGCGCCAAGGCTGCTCTTGAGCCGCAAAGAGAGCAGGGAAGCCATGCGTAGATCGGAACGTGACCTCGTGCA
Organism: Pseudorhodobacter sp. MZDSW-24AT; assembly: GCF_002794355.1. Taxonomy (GTDB): domain Bacteria; phylum Pseudomonadota; class Alphaproteobacteria; order Rhodobacterales; family Rhodobacteraceae; genus Pseudotabrizicola. Next base: position 103,059 of record NZ_PGOI01000006.1, read on the forward strand.
GGCGGCGAAAAAGACAACCCGCCGGGCACTGATCGTTGGTAGTGCGATGACGTCAGTGGTGGGCGTCCTTGGTGTCCGGATGTGGCAACTGAGCGTCCGTGATGCCGAGCAATACTACCTGCTGGCCGAGGAAAACCGGATCAGCCTGCGGCTGGTGCGACCGGACAGGGGGCGCATCCTTGATCGGGCTGGAAAAATCGTTGCGGACAATGAGCAGGCATATCGCATCACGCTGGTGAAGGAAGAAGCCCGCGATGTCGACGACGTTCTGGAAAAGCTGCAGGTGCTGCTCGGCCTGGACGCAGAGACTGTCTCCAAGGTCAAGGCGCAGATCGACCGTGTTCGAGCCTTCGTGCCGGTAACGGTGAAAGACCGCGTCACGTGGGAAGAATTGTCGATCGTGGCACTGAACTCACCTGTCCTTCCCGGTGTGCAGCCCGAGATGGTCCTGTCGCGCGTCTATCCTTTCGGGCCGGATTTCGCGCATCAGGTCGGTTATGTCGGGCCAGTCAGCGACAGCGATCTGGAAAACGAAGCGGCTGACAATGAGCCGTTGCTCCGCCTGCCCGATTTTGAATTCGGCAAGACAGGAGTTGAACGAAGCCACGAACGCACCTTGCGCGGCTTGCCAGGCACGCGCCGCGTCGAGGTCAACGTGTCCGGCCGCACAATGCGCGAACTCGCTCTCGATCCGGCCACCCCGGGCCCGGACATGCAGATCACGCTCGACCACCACTTGCAGAACTTCATGCGCGTCCGGCTGGAAGGCCAAAGCGCGGCCGCGATCGTGATGGATGTGACGAACGGCGATCTGCTCGGCTGCACGTCCGCCCCCTCGTTTGATCCGAACCTTTTCGTGCGTGGGATTTCCAGCCGAGACTACAATGCGCTCCGAGACAGCGAGTATCGGCCGCTCGCCGATAAGTCGGTGCAGGGCGCGTATCCACCTGGATCGACGATCAAGATGTCGAATGCGCTGGCCGCGCTGGAAACCGGGCTGATGGACCCGGAAGAGACTGTCGCCTGCAATGGCTATGTCGAGATCTCCGGCCGAAGGTTCCACTGCTGGAAGCGCGGTGGTCATGGCCGAGTGAACATGGTCGGCGCGCTGCGCGAGTCTTGCGACGTCTACTTCTACGAGGTCGCGCAGCGCATCGGCATTGACGGCATCTTCGCGATGAACGACCGGCTGGGGCTTGGCCAGAAGTACGACCTTCCGCTGTCCGGCATGGCGCACGGCAACAATCCATCGCGTGCTTGGAAGCAGGAACGGTACGGGCAGGACTGGCTGATCGGGGACACCATCAATGCCTCGATTGGGCAAGGCTTCACGCTCGCCTCGCCGATCCAGCTTGCCACCATGACGGCGCGACTGGCTTCGGGGACCGCGGTGTTGCCCCGACTGGTGCGACCGCGTACCGGGCAGGACCAGGATACGGCTGCTCCGGCCCCGCTCGGCCTGTCGGCCGATGCACTGGCCATTGTGCGACAGGGCATGTTCGAGGTCTCGAACCACGAGCGCGGGACGGCCTATTCCTCGCGGATCGCCGATCCGACATTGGCGATGGCCGGCAAGACGGGAACGAGCCAGGTCTTCTCGATCACCGCTGCCGAGCGGGCGGCAGGCGTCCGCTCGCAGGACGAGCTGCCGTGGAACCGGCGCGATCACGCGCTGTTCGTGGCCTTTGCACCCTTTGACGCGCCCCGCTTTGCTGTCACGATCGTGGTGGAACACGGCGGTGGCGGGTCAACGGCAGCGGCGCCAATTGCGCGCGACATCATGCTGTTTGCACAGCATGGCGGCCTGCCGCCTGAGGACGCCTATCCGGCATCGCAGAGGGCGCGCATACGGGAGGACCTCGCCCTGCTGTCCGAACGCATCCTGCCGCCGGACGGCATCACCGCCACGGTGAGCCGGACATGATGCACCGTCTCAGAAGGGTGTCCTGCCGAAGCTTTCTTGGGGTCGCCATGACCGCAGTCGCCCTAGTTCTTCCGCCGGTTCCCGCGCGAGCGTTCTTCCATGATGCGCCCGACATCGAAGACGGGCGAGTCATTTACGCGGCCAAGTGCGCGTCCTGTCACGGTGCCAACCTGGAAGGGCAGCCGGACTGGCAGTCGGCGAGGGAGGACGGCACCTATCCCGCGCCGCCCCACGACGAGACGGGCCACACCTGGCACCATGGGGACGCGATGCTGCGGGACTACATCCGTCGCGGCGGGCAGGCGGTGCTGGACGATATGGGGGTCGACTTCACCTCCGGCATGCCCGGGTTTGGCGGTGAGCTGACCGAGGACGACATCGAGGCCGTCCTCGCTTATATCCGGTCGACCTGGCCCGACCGCATTCGTGCCGCACAGGCTGAACGCAGCCAGATGGAAGCAGGTTCGCCTTGAAGCCGCAAGTAAGGCCACCGACCTCCCAATTCCCGCTTGCCTCTCCAGGGACTAGAGGGTGCAGACCGCCTGAAACTCAAAATCTTAATCCGTCACACAAGGCTCTTCCCATGCGCGTCACGTCAATCCTGTTTGCTATCACGCTCGTTTTCGCTCCCGGCCTCACCCTGGCGCAGGAGATTACGGAAGATCGGATCAAGGAACTGGTCGCCGAAACCTTGCGCGAGAACCCGGAGCTTGTGCTCGAGGCTCTCCAGACGCTGGAGGCGCGCCAGGCAGAGGCCCAAGCTGCCGCCGTTGCCGCGACCCTGGCCGACGAGCGCGCCCTGCTGGAGCGCGACCCCAACGCTCCGGTCCTCGGCAACCCGGAAGGCGACGTGACGGTGGTGGAGTTCTTCGATTACAACTGTCCCTATTGCAAACGCGCGATGCCTGAAATCGACGCCCTGCTGGCCGAGGACGGAAACATCCGTCTTGTTCTGAGAGAATGGCCAATCCTCAGCGAAGGATCAGCGATCGCGGCGCGGGCCGCTTTGGCTGCACGGAAGCAGAACAAGTATGCTGAACTGCACAATGCACTGATGGGTGCGCGGGCGAAGTTGGACGAGCAGTCGGTGCTGCGGATCGCGGGCGAGGTCGGACTCGATGTCGAGCAGCTCAAGGTCGACATGCAATCGCCCGAAGTCGAGGAACATATCGCCACGTCGCTACGTCTGGCCGAGGCTCTCGGCTTCAACGGCACACCGTCATTCGTGGTGGGTGATCAACTGATTCCGGGCTTTGTTGAGAAGGCTCAGCTTGCCGAGGTGGTAGCCGCCGCGCGGGCCGCCGAATGAGTATCCGTCTTACGCGTCTTTTCGGTTTCCGACTTCAGCGGCCTTTCACGATCACCGAGACGGTCTTGGGCCGGATCAGGCATTCCGTCGTGGCAGCCACTTTGTGGATCGCCTTGACAGGGATTGCTTCGGCGCATTCATTCACCGTCGGCCTTCTGGTCGTCGGCGAGGACGTTGACGCAAGTCTGGCAGAAGCGGTGCGCGGTTTCCTCCTAGCGGCCGACGAACGGGACGGGCACGCCAACGAAACATCGGACGGACATCTCGGTGGGGTTGATGTGCAACTGCTGCCGCTGCCACGAGATGCGGCGGGGCTGGTCGAAGGACTGTTCGGTACGCCCGACGAGCCGACCGATGTCGTCATTGTCATTGGCGCCGAACCCGCGGCCAGCGACGCCGCGCGCGCGTATGCCTCGGCAAGCACGGTCTTGCGGCAGTTCGTACTGCCGGATGGGTGGGACAGCGCAGACGGAACCGACGGTTTTGTGTCGCGTTACCGGCTCGCCTATGGCGCGACGCCCGGCTTAATGGCGGCAACGGCCTATCATTCGGCTCGCAGGCTCGACGCCGCAGTCAGACCGTTGGACGGTGTGGTACCCAAGGAAGCACTGCTAAACGCCTGGAGGTCAACCGAATCCGGTCTGTCCTGGTGACCCGGGAACCAATGGCGCAAGGCGTCATTGGTTCTGGGCAGTCCTTGCACGACTGAGCGGGATCAGGCTGCAGGGTAGCTCGTGAAGACGCTACTGCTGCCGTCGAACCCGACAAGGATGACGTCATAGGCTTCGCGCTCGGTCTCGGGTCCCATGCCGGGTGACCCGTAGGGCATGCCAGGCACGGAGAGACCGACGGCGACGGGTCGTTCAGCCAAAAGACGGCGGATGTCGGCGGCGGGAACGTGCCCCTCGACAGTATAGTCGCCGATGGTGGCGGTGTGGCAGGACGCGAGGTCTTCCGGAATGCCACGCTCGCGCTTGAACGCCGCAAGCTCTTCGATGCTGCGTTCCTCGAAGGATACCCGAAAGCCGCTGTCGCGCAGATGTCCGATCCACCCGTTGCAGCAGGGGCAGCCGGGGTCCTTGACGACGTGGATGGCTTCGTCGCCCTCGGCAAGTGCTGGGGTAGCCGCAATGGCGGCCAGCCAAGGAACGGCGGCGAGAACCTTGCGCCGGGACAGTGTCATGATGTCGGCCTTTCGTTGGAACTTTACGGGAAACATAGCTGCAAGTGCGGGGATCGGCGAGCAAAGTCTGATGAACCCGGCGACTGATCACCGAAATGCTACTCCAGCCGCGGGTCCCCGGCTTGAACCAGCAGAACCCCGTGGTTCTCGTCGGCGTCGTCGTCGGTGATCGTCCGTGCGGAGACGCCCGGCAACTCGGCAAACCCCTCCATCATCCGTTTCGGAAACCAGGTCATCGGCAGGCTTTCAAATCCGGGCACCCCTTCCAGCACCCGCGACAGCGCGATGGTGCAGTTTGCTTTCGGCACCGCGCCATAGGCCATTGCCCGCTGCATGATCAGTGCCGCAACCTCGGGCGATACCTCGATAGTCTGTTCAACCACGTCGTAGGTCTCGCGGGCATGGTAGTCGATGTAGAAATCCACCATCTTCGGGGTGACCCCGAAGTGCACGTCGTTGCGCTCGGGCAGCCGGGGATGCCGCCAGGTGCCAGCCGGATCGAACAGCACGCGCTGCGATCCGTTGATGAGCAGGCCCGCATGCGCTCCCGCTCCGCTGCGTGTCGAGAGGACCGTGAAGAGCGTGACCGAGGTCGGGCCGGGATGCTCGTAGCGGGCGGCGGCCACGGCCTCCTCGGGTGCCCAGATCGGTTCGGCACCGCAGGATGCCAGGCCAAGGATTGCCGCCATGGCGAACAGAAGTTTCCACATCGATTCACTCTCCCGCGTTTTGCGCAGGTTCTGCGCAATCGCGACGGATTCCAGTAAACTCTGCGATAGTGGGGCAGGGAATTCGGAAACTCGGCTTTGATGCCGCAGCTTTAGAAATCGGGGGGCCGATCAGGGACACCAAACTGTCAGGTGACGGAAGCGGGCCATCCTGATAGATGTCTCAGATATGGCGCTTCTCACGTTTCGCATGCATGTCCTGATCCTCGCCGCCTACGTCCTGGCGGCAATCCTTCCCGTATTGGCTCTGGGCGAACGGCAGCAAGCTCAGGCAGACCATGCGCAGATGATGGCGATGGCCGGCCACCTGGCGCACATGCCCGCGACTGACGGCCCGAAGGACCTGACGCAGCAGCTGATCTGTCAGCAACACTGCCTGTTCGCGGCAGCGACCTTTCCTGCGCCGGACCGGGTTGCGGAAACTGTCGCGCGGTCCTCCGATGTGGAGGCTAGTGTCGACATCCTTGCCGCCTCGCTGGCCATTCCGCCCCCAGGTCCGCCTCCGAAGATCGCCGTGATCTGAGCCTGCGGCTGCGGCATTCGCCGGGGACCGCTTGTCCAATTCACGACGCGATACAGGAGAATTCGCATGTCGCCCTTTTCTCGCCGCGGCTTTCTGGCCGCTTCTGCGGCCACGGCCGCTTCACTGATGCTTCCCGCACGGGTCCGGGCCCAGTCCGGCCGAATGTCGCTGACCGCCGCCACCCGCACCATTGACGTGCGGGGCAAAGCCGCAACCGTCTGGGGGCTTCTGGACGGCGCTGGCCGGTCCGGCCTTGTCCTCGATCCGGACCAGGCGTTCGCGGTCGATTTGACAAACGCGCTGGCCGAGCCAACGATTATTCACTGGCATGGTCAGATCCCCGACAACGCGCAGGATGGAGTGCCCGACCTGCCGATGCCGATGCTGCAACCCGGTGAATCCCGCGCCTACGATTTCGCGGCACGGCCCGGAACACACTGGATGCACGCCCATATCCCCGAGCATGAAATGATGCTGCTGGCCGCGCCTCTGGTGGTGCGGCGAGCCGAGGATGTGGCGGCAGACCGGAAGGAAGTGACGCTGTTCCTGCACGACTTTTCCTTCAAGCCACCTGCCGAGGTGCTGGCCGAGATCACCGGCGGCGCGTCGATGGCCGGGATGGATCATGGCCAGATGGGGCAGGGCGGCATGGACCATTCCGGAATGGACATGGGTGCCATGGGTCAGGGGGACATGATGGCGATGCCGGGGATGGATGGCATGGCGATGGACCTGAACGACTACAACTTCGACGCCTATCTTGCCAATGATCGCACGCTGGACGACCCCGAAGTGGTTCCGATCGACAAGGGCGGCCGCGTTCTCGTCCGCGTCATCAACGCTGCGGCCGCCACCGTGTTTTGGATCGACACTGGCGCGCTGCCGGGACGGCTGGTCGCGGTGGACGGCGAGCCGGTGCGGCCTTTGCCCGGCAGCCGCTTTGGCGTCGCAATGGGCCAGCGGCTGGATATCGAACTGGATGTGCCGGGCGAGGGCGGGGCCTTCCCGATCCTTGCCCTGCGCGAAGGTGCCAAGGAAAGGACGGGTGTCATCCTTGCCACGCCGGGCGCGGCGGTGACCAGGATCGCCGAGATGTCGGAGGCCGACCATCCGGCCTTCAGCGGTGATCTGGCGCAGGAGGGTGCTCTGCGCGCCGTCACCCCGCTGCCCGAACGCGCGCCAGCCTCGCAGCCGATGCTGATGCTGGGCGGCACCATGATGCCCTATGTCTGGACGATCAACGGCCAGACTTGGGGGTCCCATGTGCCGGTGACTGCGAAATCCGGCGACCGAGTCGAGATCATGTTCCACAACATGTCGATGATGGCGCATCCGATGCACCTGCACGGCCACGCCTTCCAGGTAGTGGGTGTCGGCATGGACCGGATCGCAGGCGCGGTCCGCGACACCGTGCATGTGCCGCCGATGGGCATGGTGACGGTCGCGGTGGACGCGGGCGAGGCGGCGCGGTGGATGCTGCATTGCCACCACATGCCGCACCTTTCGACCGGCATGATGACCGAGTTCGCGGTGTCGGCCTGACGCACGGCCGGACCCGCAGCCTGCCTGCGGGTCCGGGCCATTTCCCGGAGAGAGCGGACCCATGCCAACACTCATCGGACGCCGTGCCGTCCTTGGTGCCCTCGCCGCGCCCTTCCTTGCAGGGTCCGCCGAGGCGCGCCCGCCCTTCCGGCTGCGCGAAGACCCGCAACCGCTGCTGTCCCCGCCGATCCTCGACGAAGCAGGCACAACGCGGAAACTCGACGATTTCGCCGGCCGGGTGATCCTCTTGAACATCTGGGCGACCTGGTGCCCGCCCTGCAGGGAAGAAATGCCGACACTTGACCGGCTCCAGTCCCGGCTGGGCGGCGCCGATTTCGCGGTGCTTCCGCTCTGCATCGACGACGCGGGGATCGGAAGGGGGCGGCGCTTCTACGACGAGATCGGCCTCGTCGATCTGCCGCTCTATTGGGCCGAGCAGCTGCGGGTTCAGCTTGCCCTTGCCTTCATCGGCTTGCCGACAACTCTTCTGATCGACCGGCAGAGCCGCGAGATCGGACGTCTTCAAGGCCCGTTTGCGTGGGACAGCGAGGACGCCGTTGCCCAGATCGTTGGTTCCTTCTGAGGGATAAGTCGGTGTTGGTCGAAGACCATCAGCCAAAGATCGGACCCTAGACGGATGTGATCTCAGGCCGCCGGATAGCTGGTATAGACCTCAAGCTCGCCATCGCGCCGGATCAGTACCATGTCATCGGCATCGCAGTTTTCTTCTGACCCAATGGGTCTCGGGTAGCGTTTGAACGCGACGCTGGCAACTCGAAAGGATCAACGGTCAAGCGTCGCTCAGTTGCAACATTCTACCTTAGTGCAGCATTCTCTCCTCTATACGTGAGACGAGGTCACAGGGCTGATCAGTCAATGATGAAGCTAAGCAATAACGAAAAAGATGAGAATCCCGTCGCGGAGAGTCCGCGACGGGCATCGATCTTGCGCCGACTGGTCGTGGGCTATTCTTCCAGGCCCGGCAGTTTCGAGAGCTGAAACTTCGCGCTCTGACTTACTCTTGGTGCGCAATCAGATTCTGGAATTGAAGCGTCCAAAAAAACCTTTGTGAGATTCAACACAACCAAGTTGAAAAGTATGTCACAGAACGCCCGTCAATACACTCTCACCTAAGGAAAATCCCCCCTGCCATAACTGAAACCCATCGTTTGGGCTTCCGAGGGTCCTGCATTCTCAAAAAGGTGTATCCTGTCTTGTGCCATGGTACGATCTTGTTGGTTAGGTTGTCCAAAACGAGATCATTGGCGCCAGTGCGCACGACGAGAACAGCATGAGACGCTCTGTTCAAATCAAGAAGAGTTGCGATCAGTAGCTGCTCGGCCGGAAATCCAGCGCGCGTCAATTCGTACTTCTTGTAAAGGGCATAGTCTTCGCAATCACCCTTTCCTTTGGTCGGCAGCGTCCAGCGTTCAGCGATACCGTACTGTTGTAAGTCACTCACCGAACGAACCGACTGATTGATTCGAGTATTAACTTTCCGCAGCTCTCTAAGTTGCAACTCGCCAATCTTCAATGTGCGACCAGATTGCGCGCAAGCCCAAACGTAAACATTGCACACATTTGACGCCCCATCTGGAGCTGAGGTGACTGCCCCTATAGGTAGCATTTCAGTGTCAGTCTGTCGGTTATCGATCGCGAAGGAGGGTTGAGCCGAAAGAAATGCAAGCGTTGTGGCGAGGAGAGCCAGTCTTGATCGCACATTGTGTGATAGTTCACTCACTTTTCTGAGAAGTCGCATAGGTGCCCCCCGCGCGTTTCATAATCGAGCGATGTCAGTTAACGGGTGCGCATTGGCAACTCTGCGGCTACTTTTGGGCTTTTTATAGTAAGCTCACTATTGCTCTCTTAGTGCTGGTTGACACCGCTAGTTCGTCTATAATTTAGGCCGAGTTCAAATAGCTTCGGTCAGATACTATAAATGCGCTTGATCGCGCGATTGACAATTGGTTCATGCTCCCAAAGTTGGGATGGGTCACGAGCGGCTTGTTCTGGTTGTCTTCAACTCAGGTCGAGCGGTTGCGGCCACTCTCCTCAAAGTCGCCAAACCAGCCGCGAGCTGATTCTTGACGGGTACTAAGCGGGATAGTCTGCCGACACCTCATTATTCAGGTCGTCAGAACTGTCCCGCCGTATTCGGCTGCTGTACAGCGCCTACGGCAAAAATTGACGTCGATAATCCGACGTTGTGCTGAAACCTCGGTTAGTCAAAATAACATGACCGGACACCATTTTCTGCGTGAGCACCAAAAGACGCACAGGCAGTCTGGCTGATCCGATATAATTACAGTTCATGTCAGGCGGCCGGATAGCTTGAAAAAACTTCCAGGCTTCCATCCCGGCGAACCAGCAGAACGTCATAGGCGTCCCGACCGTCTTCTGATCCCATGCCCGGCGAGCCGTAAGGCATGCCGGGCACGGCGAGGCCAACTGCGTCAGGGCGCTCGTCAAGAAGCCTGCGGATATCCGCAGCCGGGACATGGCCTTCTAGCGCATAGCCGTCAACAGTGCCCGTGTGACAGGAAAACGCCTTTGCTGGTATGCCCTGATCCATCTTGAAGCGGATTAACAAGGTTCCCATCGACACCTCATCCGTAACCGTGAACCCCTGTTCGCGCAGATAGTCCACCCATGCATCGCAACATTCGCAGCCACGCCCCTTTACGACATGGATCGGCGGTTCTTCCTGTGCCCTTGCAGCAGGGGCTATGGCCAAGGCGGTCGCTGCCAGAATGACCTCGCGGCGGCCGATGCGATAGTCCGTCATCCACGTTCTCCATCGATCGCCGTCATGAAGCCGGTTTCGCTGCGCCAGGTGGCGAGGGTATCGAGATCTTCTGCCGAAGCAATCTCTTGTTCCGGCAGGGCATCCTGATCTTTCGGGTCAACCGGTCGGCCGTCGACACGAACTTCGTAGTGAAGGTTGGGGCCGCTCACGAGCCCGGTCGCGCCGACGGCACCAATCTCGTCTCCAGCCTTGACCCGTGTGCCCACGCGAACGTCTTCGGCAATTTCAGAGAGATGCGCATATCGCGTCACAACCCCGCCGCCGTGATCGATGTCGATCGTGGTGCCGTAGCCGCGGATCGTTCCCGCAAAGATCACCCGCCCGGCACCAGTTGCCGAGACGTCGGTCCCCACAGGTGCCGCATAATCGATCCCGGTATGCATGCGCACGCCGCCCAACACCGGATGGTTTCGGCGGCCGAAAACGGATGACAGTCGTGCGCCAAGTATGGGCGCCGCTGAACGCTGCACGGCTTCACCGTCTTCGAAGACTATGACTGGACCCGCGGCTTCGGTCGCAACGAGTTCGAGCACGCGATCCGCAAGTTCAAGTCTGGCGTAACTCAGGCGAGGCTCTCCCGCGATGCTGCCATCGGGAAGCTGATCTTCCTGCCAGACCAGCGCGAAGGTTTCTCCGCCTTTGAGATCGCGCCTGAAATCGACCTGACCCGCAAGCAGTGCGGTCAAATCAACCGCAAATCGTTCGGGTGCATTTCGTGCCATCAGGGCGTCATAGAGAGTTCCGTTGAGGGTCAAGGTCTCTCGCCGGTCTGTCTCACGAACCGGCGGGTCAAGACGCTGTGCCGCGATCGGCCCGTCGAACGAGAGAGCGATCTCCACACCATCTTCCACGAAGAGCGATAGGCGTGTCAGCGATGCCGGATCCCAGGACGCCGTAGTCCATTCGATCCGGTGGCCAGGTCGCAGGTCCGTCAGGTCGTAGACACCTGAGAGCGCAAGGGCTGCTTCTGCCCGGACCGTCCCGGGGATTCCTGCGTGACCAAGGACGCTGTCCAGGGTGTCACCGGGGGCGATTGTGGCTTCGAATGCCACGGGCAAATGCGCCGTCGGAGGATCGGCCACTGCCTGGAGCGGGGCGAAAGCCGCGATAGCAAGGATCAGAAATGCGGAGCGGATCATCTGGCAGAATGACCTTTCAACTGAGGGTTCGGCGGAGTTTGGGGACGGCGAAACGCCGGTCTTCATGGAAGTCTATGATGCTGGCAAAGCGCCCATCGGGGTGGAAAAGAAATACACCGGCGGTGTGGTCCATCGTGTAGTCGCCGCCCTCCTTATCGACGCGGCGATAGGTTGCGCGAAAATCTGCGGCCGCCTGAGCGACCTCGTCAGCAGGGCCCGTCAGCCCAATGATGCGTGGATCGAAGTTGCTGACGTAACCGGCTAGGACATCGGGCGTGTCGCGCTCCGGATCGACCGAAATCAACGCCACGATCAAACGATCCGCGTCGGCACCCAGCTCCTCGAGCCAGAGCGATATGTCGCTCAATGTGGTCGGGCAGACGTCCGGGCACCAGGTGAAGCCGAAAAATACCATGACAGGGCGACCGGCCCAGTCAGAAGGTCGGACCAAGCGACCCTGGTGGTCGGTCAATGTCCAGGTCATCTGACCGATCGGCACGGGCAGGACCTCGCTGCGGGCTGGCCGATTGCGCGTGCGATAGGCCCCGACGCCCAGCATGAAGGCGACGGCTCCGACTGCCCCTCCCGCACCCAGGATTATTGCCCTGCGTCGGCGCAATCCGGACCCTCCGCGCGCAACGAGAGGACGTCGACATTCACGGTAACCTCGCCAGACTTTTCGAAGGAAAGGGTAACCGGAAAGCTGTCGCCCTCCTTGAGGGCCGTCGTCAGCTCCATCAGCATGCCGTGGTAGCCACCCGGCGCGAGCTGGACACTCTGACCGGCAGGGACCGGGACTGACATCGCATGCGGCATCGATGCGATGCCATCCTGTACGACAGTCTCGTGCAACATCGGCATTCCGGCTGCTGGCGTCGTGATGCCAACGAGCGCATCGTCGGTCGTCCCGGAGTTCTTGATCTCGACATAGAACACTCCGGGCCGTCCCGCGCCGATTGTCGCCTTGGACCAAGCATGTTCAACGGTAAGATCGCCGATTGTCACGGTCTCACAGGCCATTGCTGCAGGTGCGGAGAAGATCAGTGTTGTGGCGAGAAGGAAGTGTTTCATGGGTCAGAGCCTTGTTAGAAGGTCGGAAACGATTTCGGCAGCAGATGTACCGTAGGTGAATTGACGCAGCCACTCCCCGTCTGGGCCGATGAGATAAAGGCTAGGGCTGTGCGCCATCGTGTATCCGTCCGGCGACGAAGTGTCGGCCTCCTGCTCGTAGAAGATCTTGAAGCTTGCGGCCGCAGACTTTGTATCCTCTTCGCTTCCTGCCAAAGCAAGGATCGCTGGATGAAAGGCCTTTGTGTAGTCATCCAGCCCTAAACGCCTGTCCCGTTCTGGATCGATTGAAATGAAAATCGGCTGCACCGATCCCGCGGCAGATCCAAGATCATCCATGACCTGAGCGACTTCGGAGAGCGTCGTCGGACAGACATCCGGGCAGCTTGTAAAGCCGAAGAACACCAACAGGAACTTTCCGCGAAATTCGGCAGTCGTGCGCATACGGCCTTCGCTGTCTGCAAGCGCGAAGGTAGGCATAAAGGCTGAATCAGCTGTTGCGGTGTCGTCCGTTGCAGGCCACCACCGCACCGCCAAAAACGTGATGACCGCCGCAGTGGCGGCGATCCAAAGGATAATCCGAAGAGAACGAAGACGCATGAACAGTCCGGAAGGCGAGATCAGCCTGTCGTCTAGAACCTCGAGCAACTAGAGGTTCAACCGACGAAAAAGTGAGGATTTCAGGATCGGCGATGTTTCGCCGATCAGGCTGCCCCAAGATACCTTGCGAGAGCGATTCCAAGGAGAGTGCCGAGCAGCCCGAAGGCGATGGCGAAGCCTGCGCCGTACTGCAGGCGGTCGACGGTCTTTCCGCCCCGCCGCCGTGCAACGAGGTAACCCCAAAGGAACCCGATGATTGCGAAGAGCGGCCCGATCATTTCGATGCACCTTTCAGGTTTGCCTGTTGCTGCCGGGCCCAATAGCCACTGATCGCCCACGAAGTGAGCATGAGAAAGAGAAGCGCCCAGTCTCCGAAGCGGGCGTAGATGGTTGCGGGCAATGGGCGGGGCAAGCGGATGTCGATCACGCCTGACGTGTCGATTTCGAGCATGGCCAATGTTGCCCCGTAGGAATCAACCACTGCCGAAATTCCCGTGTTGGCGGCCCGGACGAGAGGCAGGCCCTCTTCAATGGCCCGCATCCGGGCCGATGCCAAATGCTGCCACGGCCCGATCGAGGCACCGAACCAAGCGTCGTTTGTCGCGTTGAAGATCCAGTCCGGTCTGATCGCATCATCGACCACGTGTCCGGGAAAAATGATCTCATAGCAGATTGCGATCCCTGCATAGGGGTGTGGGCCGAACGCCAGTGTCCGGGGCCCTGGCCCCGGCGTGAAGTCTCCGAGCGATTGAACCAGACGCTGAAGGGGCAAAAGGCTCCGCCACGGAACGTATTCACCGAACGGGACGAGATGATGTTTGGCATAGCGGGTCAGGATGGTGCCGTCACGAGAGATAGCAAGCACGGCATTCCGGTAGACTGTCCCGGCCCCGGTTTCCTCCCGTTCCGGGCTGCCTGTCAGCAAGACGCCGGTCTCGGGCAAGAGCCAGCCCAATATTGCCCGGGCACCGGCATCCTCTGCCAGGAACCCTGGCCAAGCGGTTTCCGGCCAGAGCAGAATGTCGAAGTCGCCGGGCTGGGCCGAAAGCGCGATGAGTTTCAGGATGTTTGAGTTTCGGGTGGCATCATCCCATTTGGCACTCTGTGCGATGTTCGGCTGGACGACACGGATTTGCGCGCCGCGCTCTGACGGCACATCGGCGAACAGCAAGCGCATTGCACCAAATGCGGTCACCGACAAGGCGATCGCGCCCGCAGTGGCGAGGCGGCTGATGCGTTTCCCGTCGGCGGCCGAGACAAAAGCCAGTCCGGCCAGCGCGGCGCAGAGCACCAGAAGAAATCCCAGGCCGTAGCTTCCGAAGACAGAGGAAGCCTGCGCAGCGACCGGCCAGTCAGAGAGTGTGTAGGCAGCCAGGTTCCAGGGAAACCCGGTGAGAACATGGCCTCGCAGCCACTCCGTGGCGGTCCAGCTTGTCGCCATCGAGAGTGCCAACGGCAACCCGGCGCGTTCCATCCGTGCCGCCAGAGCGCAGGCCAGGGCAGGAAAGACCGACAGAAGCGCCGAAAGACCAAGAACCGCCGGCAGAGCCAGCCAACCGAACCGGTCCGCCTCAACCTGAAAACTTTCGGTGATCCAGAAAAGCCCGGGCACGAATTGACCGAGGCCGAAGAAGTATCCCAGCCTGAACGCGATGAAACCGGATGCGCGACGCACCAACACTGCCAGCAGAGCAAAGGCGATCAGCGCAAGTGGCAAGATCGAGTATGGCTGCAGAGCCAAGACGAAAAGGACACCTGCCACGATGGCGGCCCCCAAACTGGCCCAGCTTTGGACAGGCTTCCGGCTCGAGAACTGGTGTGCGCTTGAAACGTACATTCTTGCCACAACCCCTAAAATGGGAGGGATGGATAGCTGCTCTAGTAGCTTGAGGTGCAACGCATATGTTCGAAGATCACGGCATTGTCAGATTGGTGGCGCAGCGGTCGATTTTCGACGTGGGCTTGAAACTGTGGAAGGATCTTCCGCTTAGAACAAAACGACCAAGAGTTGGTGGGACATCTTCGTCGCTTGCAAGCCGCCAGATAAACTAGTGTGCGGTTGCGGGGAGAAAGGATGGTCGCGCTCATCGCCCCGAGTGCCGCGTGCTAACGGCTGTTTGATTTGCCTCGTCCACGAGCGAACGATACTCACACTCGAAAAGCGCTTGGAGGAGTGTTCCATGACCAGCGATTTGATGAAGCGGCGGGCTTTGCTGAGGGGCGCAATCGGGGTGGCCAGTTTTGCATCCCTGCCAGCCTGGGCGCAAGAAGGCAGCACGGAGTTTCAAGCTCCCGTCTCCAGCAGCGTGCGGAACAACGTGTCCAGCTTCCGGATGCCTCAGTGGCAGGATTACTTTGAGAACACCCGCGGTGGCGCGATCCTTGCGGACACCAAGTCACGTGCACTGCACTTTTGGTCAGAAGATCAATCGATCTACCTTCTCTATCCATCGTCCGTCCCTCTGTCCGTGGAACTGACCCGGCTCGGGCGAACCGAGGTTGTCCGCAAGGCCGTGAACCCGCCGTGGCGCCCGACGGCTTCCATGCTCGAGCGAAACCCAGATTGGCCGAAGATGGTGGAGGGCGGTGCACCTGACAACCCACTGGGTGTTCGGGGATTGTATCTGTCATGGCCAGCCTACTTGATCCACGGTACTCACGACACTCGAAAGATCGGACGCAGGTCATCGAATGGCTGCATCGGTCTGTACAATGAGCATGCCATAGAACTCTACGACATCGCACAAGTAGGCACTCAGGTGCTGCTGATCTGATTTCTCTGCTAGGCCACGCCCTTGGACTTCAAGCGGGATTCCGTGACCGGTTTCACCTTTGGTATCCGGTAGGAGCTGGCTGGCGTTAGCCCAACAGAACAGTCGACAGCAGGTTCACGTTTAGCACGATGATCACCGCCGCGATCAACCAGCACAAGGCAGTCAACCACCGCGGAGCCACCAGTTCGTCCATCTTGGCGCGGCTGGCGGTGAACATGACCAAAGGCACGATGGCAAAAGGCAGCTGGAATGATAGCACTACCTGACTGAGGATCAGAAGCTGCCCCACGCCTTCGGTGCCATAAAGCAGGATCACGAAGATCGCGGGCACGATCGCAAGGCAGCGGGTGATGAGCCGCCGTGCCCAGGGGGCGATGCGCAGATTGATGAACCCTTCCATCACGATCTGGCCTGCCATGGTGGCGGTGACAGTGGAATTGAGGCCGGCGCACAGCAGCGCCACCCCGAACAAGATCGGCGCCAGCGATGACCCCAGCAAGGGCTCCAGCAACAAATGCGCCTTGTCGATCTCGGCCACATCGTTTTCACCGACGGTGTAGAACGCGGCGGCGGCAAGGATCAAGATCGAGGCATTGATCGTCAAAGCGAACATCAGCGCGATGGTGCTGTCCCATGTCGCCAGCCGCAGGGCCTCGCGCTTGGCGGGCAAGTCAAGGCCGAAGGCGCGGGTCTGCACGATGCCGGAATGCAGATACAGATTGTGGGGCATCACGGTCGCACCGATGATCCCAAGCGCCAGATAGAGCATGGTCGGGTTGCCGAAAATCTCGCGGCTGGGGGCAAACCCGGCGATGACCTCGCCCCAGACCGGATCGGCCTGCGCGATCAGCACGACGAAACAGGCGGCGATCAGCGCCATGAGCGAGATGATCAGCGCCTCGATCCATCGGAACCCCTTGTTCTGCAACCACAGGATCAGGAATACATCGGCGGCGGTGATGAAGATGCCGATCTCCAGCGGGATGCCGAACAGCAGGTTCAGGCCGATGGCGGTGCCGATCACCTCGGCCAGGTCGGTGGCGATGATCGCCCCTTCCGCAAGCACCCAAAGCGGGACCGACATCCACTTGGGGAACGCATCGCGGCAGGCCTGCGCCAAATCGCGCCCCGAGGCGACAGCCAGCCTGGCGCAGAGCGATTGCAGCAGGATCGCCATGATGTTCGACAGCAGGGCCACGAACAAAAGCGTGTAGCCAAAGGCCGCCCCGCCTGCGAGCGAGGTCGCCCAGTTGCCGGGGTCCATGTAGCCCACGGCCACAAGGTATCCGGGGCCGATGAACGCAAGGAAGCGCCGGAACCGACTGGTGCCGCCATTGCCAACCGCGATGCTGCGGAAGACCTCGGACAATGAAGGCGTCTCTCGCTCTTGTCGCCAGGCGTTTGCGGGCATGGGTTGATGCTTTCTATAGTCGCAAGGTCGCACCAAAGGCTCGGCGCATAAAGTTAGACATTGCTAACAATCAGTGGCGCGACTTTACTTGTCAATCCTCCCTGTGCGACACTCAACGGATGACACAGCACGATCTTGATCCCCAGACGCAGCCCGCAACCCATGACCGCCCTACCGATGCGCGGGCAGAAGCGTTTCAGGGCGTGCGCGAGGCGCGCAGCCGCGAATTGGCCGAGGATTATGTCGAGCTGATTGCCGAACTGATCCACGATCACGGCGAAGCCCGCCCGGTGGACATCGCCGCACGGCTTGGCGTGAAGGTGCCAACCGTCAGCAAGACCCTGGACCGTCTGGCCCGCGAGGGTTTGATCACGCGCGCCAAGTATCGTTCGGTCTTTCTGACGGATGCGGGCCGCGCGCTTGCGAAGGAGTGTCGGCGGCGGCACGAGATCGTGTTGCGCTTTCTCATCAACCTCGGATTGGACGCCGAGACGGCCGAACGCGACGCAGAAGGCATCGAGCATCACGTCAGCGAGCGTACGCTGGCCTTGTTCGCAGCCTTCGCCAACAAGTCCTGAACGCCGATCGTCAGGCGTTTTCCACCGCAAAACGCACATCGGCGATCAGGCTGTCGGCGCTGAAGTTTTCCAGCCGCTTGCCGTTCAGGAAGAACGTTGGGGTCTGACGGATGGCCAGTGCTTCGACATCGGCCGCGTCCTGGTTCAGAATGCCGGTGATCCCCGGGAAGAACTGGTCGGTTTCCGCCTTCTCTAGATCGAGACCTGCGGCACCGGCGATTTCCCAAGCGACATCCATCTCCGGTGAGCCATGAACGGCCCAACCGGGCTGCTGCTCGAGAAGTGCGTCCAGCACCGGCTCGAACTTGTCCTGCATCCGCGCGGCCTCGAGGATGCGCACGGCCTCGTCCGAGCCTTCGTGGAAGACGGTGTAGCGCAGCACAACGCGGACCTGCGTCGGAAACTGCCGTCGGATTTCCTGCACCACCGGGTGGTAAGCGCGGCAGGCCTCGCAAGAGGGATCGAAGAACTCGACCAATGTGACGGGCGCATCGGCGGGACCGAAGCTGGGGGAATACTCTCGGACCAAAAGCGCTTGATCTGCGGTGGGCGTGGCGGCTGCCAGTGCCTCTGCCTCGGCTGCGCGGCGACGGTTCAGGATGATGGTGCCAGCTGCAAAGGCGGCAAGCCCGACTGCGGATGCTCCGATCAGGAGGTTGCGACGGTTCATGGGCGGTGCCGTTTCGGCAAGAGGAGACAAACAAGGATCGCCGCGAAGGCGACCGCTGAAAGATAGGGGATGGGCAGGCCGAGGATCATCTGTGCCTCGCCGGTGCAGGATGGGCCATTCTCAGTGCAAGGCACGATAGGCGCGGGCAAGAGGCCGGCGTATAGGCCCGAATGCCAGGCCGCTAGCGCCAGCCCGGCCAAGGCCAACGGCAAGGCGTATGTGCGCGCTATGCCGTCTGCACGCCAGAGCGACAGACCAAGGATTGGTACGAGCGGGAACATGGCGATGCGCTGATACCAGCAGAGCGTACAGGGCATCTGTCCCAACACTTCGCCGATAAAGAGCGCACCAAGCGTCGCCGCCAATGCAATCAGGAAGGCGGCGATCAGTGAGAGATCGTCGCGCGACAGACTCTGCGGGTCAGCTTTGGTCAAGAACAGGCTCCTTGCGGCGTCGAAGGGGAAGAGAGGCGGCAAGGATCAAGACCGCGCCCAGAGTGATCGCAATATCGGCGACGTTGAACGTGGGCCAATGCCAGTCGCGCCAATAGAAATCAAGAAAATCGGTCACGGCACCCTGTCGCAGGCGGTCGATGATGTTGCCAAGCGCCCCACCCACAACCAGGCCATAACCTATTCGTTCCAGCGGGTGCTGCGCCCGAAAAGCCATGACGGCGAAGGCAAGCGTCAGCGCGCCCGTCAGCGCCGCCATCAGGAGCGGCTTGCCCGCCATGACGCCACCCATCATACCAAAACTCGCACCCTCGTTGAAGCCAAGGGTGAGGTTGAAGCCCGGAAAAACCGGGACCGCAATCCCCTGCGACAGCGCAGACAGGGCCGCTGCCTTGGTCAATTGGTCTGCCACCACTGTGGCAGCGATCAGGCAGATCAGCACCGCTCGGGTCATCGTGCAGCCTTTCGGTTTATGCCGATCCAGCGCGGGACCGATGCGGCGTAACGGTCATAGTCAGACCCGATTGCGTCATGCAGGGCGGCCTCTTCCGACCGGACTTGCGTGCTGGCCGACCAGAGAAACAGGATTGGCGCGAGGACTGTCGGGACTGCCGGAACCGCCATCGCAACACCTGCCAGCAGGGCAAACTGACCGACAAAGGTTGGGTTGCGGCTAAAGCGGTAGAGCCCGTTCGAGACCAGATCGCCGGTCTCGCCGCCTGCCACGCCGACGCGCCAGGAGGATCCCATCGACATCTGCGCGGCAAAGGCCACCATCGCGCCGAGCCCTGCGACAAAGACCCCGACCAGACCAAGGAGGAGGGCGCGCCCCTCGGTCCAAAGCGGATCGATCTTGTGCAGGATAGGCACGGCGAGCCAGAGAAGCGGCCCGAAGAAGGCGAGCGCAAAGGCCACGCGGAACCCCATGGCGGCCAGTCGGTCGCGACCTGTTGCGCGGGCGAAGAGCCACACAGGCCGCCCTGCCGCTTGTGCGGCCAGCGCGCTGCCCCAAAAGAACAGAGCCAGGTAGCCGAAGAGAAGGGCCAATGCTGCCCAGCCAAATCCAGAGATCATCTGCTCAGCTCTCTCGTTCCGGGTTGAACCGCAGCAAGCGCAGGGCATTCAGCGTCACCAGCACGGTCGCCCCGGTGTCGGCCAGAATTGCAATCCACAAGCCGGTCAGACCGAAAACCGAGGTCACCAGAAACACGGCCTTCAGCCCCAATGCGATGGTCACGTTCTGGCGGATGTTGGCCATCGCTACACGCGACAGGCGGATCGTGGCGGGGATGTCTGTCACCCGGTCGCGCAGGATTGCCGCATCGGCGGTTTCCAGCGCCACATCGGTGCCCGAGCCCATCGCCACGCCGACCGACGCCTGCTTCAGCGCCGGCGCATCGTTGATACCGTCGCCAATCATCATGACGCCGCCCTTGGAGCCGATCTCGCGGATATAGGCGAGCTTGTCTTCGGGTAGCATGTCGGCCTCGAACTTCAGGCCGAGGCTTCCGGCAATCGCGGAGGCTGTGCGGGGGTTATCCCCGGTCAGGATCACCGAGGTCACCCCCATGGCCGTCAGCTGGCGCACAGCATCCTTGGCGTCCGCCCGTGGCTCGTCTCGCATGGCGATCAACCCAAGTGGGGTCTTCTCGCGGAACACCGCAACAGCGGTCTTGCCATCCTCTTCGAAGATTGTGGCCTGTCGCAAACCAAGGCCTTCAAGCCCACCATTTTCCATCGCGTAACGCGGAGAGGCGACCCATGCCGGCGCACCACCCACCGTCGCGACCACGCCTTTCCCCGTCAACGCCTTTGCATCCTGCGACGACAGCGCGGCCACGCCTGCGTCCTTTGCCTTGTTCAGGATGGCGATGGCCAGCGGGTGGCTCGACCCCGTCTCGACCCCGGCCGCAACGGCCAGAAGCTCGGCTTCGGTGGTGGCCCCGAACGGCACGACGTCCGTCACCTGTGGACGACCATGTGTCAGCGTCCCGGTCTTGTCGAAGGTCACGACATCAACCTTCGCCGCCGCCTCGATCACGGCACCGCCTTTCATCAAGAGGCCGCGCCGCGCGCCCGTGGACATAGCCGAGGCAATGGAAGCGGGGACCGAAATGACCAGCGCGCAAGGGCAACCGATCAGCAGTAGGGCAAGACCGCGGTAAACCCAGGTGTCCCAAGGCTGGTCGAACGCCAGCGGCGGCACCAGCGCCACCAGCGCCGCCACGGCAACGATGGCGGGCATATACCAGCGGCTGAAGCGGTCGATGAAGCGCTCGGTCGGCGCGCGGGCCTCCTCGGCCTCTTCGACCAGACGGATGATGCGGGCGATGGTGTTGTCTTCCGCGCCCTTGGTGACTTTTACCCGCAGCGCTGCCTCGGTGTTGATTGCGCCTGCGAAGACCGCATCCCCCGGCCCGCGCGTCTTGGGCACGCTTTCGCCAGTGACCGGGCTTTCATCGACGCCCGACGTGCCGTCCACGATCTCGCCATCCGCCGGAATCCGGTCGCCGGGGCGGACCAGCACGGTCTGGCCGACGTTCAGGCTTGCGGCAGGCACCTCGCGCGTGGTGTCGCCGGTGACGAGTTGCGCGGTCTTCGGGACAAGATTTGCCAGTGCCCGGATCCCGTCGCGCGCTTTGCCTGCCGCGACGCCTTCCAAAACTTCGCCCACGGCGAAGAGGAAAACGACCAGCGCCGCCTCTTCGGCCGCATTGATGAACAGCGCGCCGATGGCAGCGATGGTCATCAGGCTTTCGATGGTAAATGGTTGCCCCATCCGCAATGCCGCAAAGGCACGCTGCGCCACCGGGGCCACGCCGATCAGACAGGCCGCGACGAAGGCCCATTTGCCGATCTCGGGCGCAAGATATTCGATGATCCAGGCGGCACCCAGCAAAAAGGCAGTGAAGATCACCAGCCTACCCTTGGCCGTTTGAAACCACCGCTTGCTCCGGTCAGCAGGGTCGTCATGGATATGGCCGGCGCTACCGTGGCTGGACTCGTCCTGCTTGGTGCCGGCTGCCTTTAGGCCGTGATCGTGACCGGCATGATTGTGACTGGCATGATCGTGTTTGGCGTGATTGACATCCGCATCCGCGTCAGTCTTTTCGACTGCAGCTTGTCGGGGCAAAACGAACTCCTTCTTCGCCGATGCCGTGCGTGGCGCAATCTCGTAGCCAAGTGCGCGGACAGTCTTCTCGATCCTGTCTTTCCCGGTCTGTGTTTCATCGAGCGTCAGTCGCAGGCGCTCCGACATGATCCCGACCTCAACGCCGCTTACTCCCGGCAGACGCGCGACAGCATCTTTGATTTTAGTTGCGCAGGACCCGCAGTCCATGCCTGTCACTGTCCAGTCGCAGGACGTTTCGCGTGCAGCTTCTGGCATCGTCATTCCTCCTGCCGCAGGGCGGGCAGTTGATTTCATCGAATCAGTAACCTAATGTCTCTAGCAACTATAGCTTCAAGAGGAATCTGATGCTGACCATCGGAAAATTGGGCGAAGCCGCCGGAGTGAAGGTTCCGACGATCCGCTATTACGAGCAGATCGGCCTGCTTCCCGAAGCCGAACGCAGCTCGGGCAACCAGCGGCTTTATGGCCGCAAGGCGATGGAAAGGCTCGCCTTCATTCGGCATGCGCGCGATCTGGGCTTCACGCTCGAGGCGATCCGGGATCTCCTCAGCCTGTCGGACAAGCCCGACCAATCCTGTGCCGCCGCCGATGCCATCGCCAAGGCGCAACTGGCTGAGGTCGAAAGCCGTCTTGCGAGGCTGACGGCGTTGAAAAGCGAACTGGAACGCATGGTCGTGCAATGCGCAGGCGGGAAAATCGCCGATTGCAGGGTGATCGAAGTTCTGGGCGACCATTCCCTGTGTGCGACCGATCATCGGCATCCGGAGACAGAGGCGACGCAATGACCGCACCCTCAACGCTCGCCATTTACGCCGGAGCAGCCATCGCCGAAATCGCCGGTTGCTTCGCGGTCTGGGCTTGGATGCGGCAGGGAGCGAGCGCACTCTGGTTAATTCCCGGCATTCTAAGCCTTGCGGTCTTTGCTTGGCTCCTTACCCTCGCGCCATCGGATTTCGCAGGGCGTGCCTATGCGGCCTACGGCGGTGTCTACATCGCCGCCTCTCTCGCCTGGCTCTGGCTTGTCGAGAAACAGCACCCGGATACCTGGGACATGACCGGTGCCGCCATTTGTGTGCTTGGCGCGGCAATCATCCTCTTTGCGCCCCGGGCAGCCTGAGCACCAAATGCACTCGTTCAAGCGGATGTGCGTTGCCGAACTTGTGTCCACATGGCATGGATTATTAATGTCGTGGTTTGTCCGATCCTTTATGGCGGTGCTTTTGGCCGTGTCCCTGTTCGGGGCCACAGTCAGTGAGGTATCGGCCGGACTTGCGGCAGAGATCGCGGCAGCCGCCGATCCGTGCTGCGAAGGCGATTGCCCTGATGATCAGGCATGCGGCGTCGCCTGCGAAATGATGGCGCGTGGCGGAATGACAATGCTCGCTCTGGTACAAGTCCCAGGGCTTTCTGTTACCGAGGAGGCATCTGCTGCAGTCCTGATGCTTCCTGACCTGCATCCTCCATCCGGGCTTCCGCCGGATGGCTTGAGGCGACCTCCCCGCATTTGACCCGGCCGCGTGCGCAAGCGCGCGGATGATGCCGTTTGCACCTGCGCCGATTGGCTTCGCGGGTGCGCGATCGTTGCAATCAAAGGGTCTTCCTCATGACAAACATGTTCCGCCGCATCTGCGGCTCCGTTCTGGCACTTCTCATCGGCGCATGTGCCCTCTGGGCAGGTGCCGACGACTACCGTTTCGAAGTCGTCTCGACCGACCATCGAGTCGGATCTGGGGTGACGATTGAACTTCGTCTGACCGATCTTCGCACCGGCCAGCCGGTCGAGGGCGCGGTTATCTATGCCACGCGCATGGACATGGCCCCCGACGGGATGGAGACGATGACCTCACCCGTCACCGCATTGCCGGCCCAAGTTCCGGGCACTTACTTGTTCAGCACGGATCTCACCATGGCGGGCGGATGGCGGTTTTCGGTGGCGGCCAAGGTGCAGGGTGAACCTGAAACCGTAGAGGCAGAGCTGGAACTGCGAGCCGAGCCATGAGCGCATTTGGCAAGCTGACAGCCGCAGTCCTTGTCGCGGGAACAGCCGGATGGGTCGGGCTGACCGCTGGCGAAAAGGGGATCACTGTGGCCAGCCTGACAGCCATGGCCGAGATGCAGCTTGCCATGTTTACAGGCAATGATGCGGCCGCCATGCCGAGTGTCGATGCTCCGCAAGCAGAGCCAACCGGCCCGGTGATCTACTGGAGGCATCCAGACGGATTCCCCGAATGGTCGGCCACCGCGCGGCAAACGGCGGATGGGCGGGCCTTCCTGCCTGTCCTGGCCAGCGAGGATCTCTCGCTGGGCCCTGCACCAGAGCCCGCTGCAGAAACGGCCATGACGGAACCAGGCGAGCGGACCATCCTTTACTACCGCAACCCGATGGGACTTCCAGACACCTCGCCGGTGCCAAAGCAGGATTCGATGGGGATGGACTACATTCCCGTCTATGAGGGCGGCGACAGCGATGACGGGTCGGTCACCGTCAGCCCTGGCAAGTTGCAGCGCACTGGGGTGCGGACGGCCGAGGCGGTGCTAGCCCCGCTGGCGGCCACATTGCGCGCGCCGGGAATCGTAGAACTGGACGAACGCCGGATCAGCGTGATTTCGCTGCGCGCCGATGCCTTCATCGAAACCGTCGCCGATGTGACAACCGGCAGCATGATCAGGGAAGGTGCGCCGCTCGTGACGCTCTATTCGCCCGAGATCGCTGCCGCCCTTGCACAGTTCCTAACCGACGTGCGGTCGGAAGGGCGGTTAAGGGAGGGTGCGCGGCAACGATTGGAAAACCTCGGCGTGCCGGGCGAAGTGATTGACCGCATTGCGACTGAGGGCCAGACGACGGTCAGCATCCCGATCATGGCCCCGCGAGGTGGCGTCGTGCTGGAACGGATGGCTGTCGAAGGGATGATGTCGGAGGCAGGCGAGACCTTGTTCCGCATCGCCGACACCTCGACCGTCTGGGTGATCGCCGAAGTGCCGGAAGCGGCGCTGATGGATATCGTGCCGGGGACCGAGGTGCGCGTCAACTTTCGCGGACTGGGCGGGGATCCGATGACGGGCCGGATCGACACGATCTATCCGGAAATCGACATGATGACCCGCACCGGCAAGCTCAGGATCGAGCTACCGAACCCGGACGGCCGCCTGTTGGCGAACATGTTCGCTGATGTTGAGATCATGCTGGCGGGCGCGCCAGTGGTACAGGTGCCGGAAGGGGCGGTGATCGACACCGGTGATCAACGGGTGGTGATCCTCGATCTGGGTGAAGGGCGGTTCCGGCCCGAACCGGTGACGGTCGGCCGCCGGGGGGACGGCATGATCGAGATTGTCAGCGGTGTGGCGGCGGGTGACCGCGTGGTCAGTGCCGCGACTTTCCTGATCGACGCCGAAAGCAACCTGAACGCGGCCCTGGCTGCGCTTGCTGCGCCGGAGGCCGAGCAATGATCGCCAACATCATCGCCTGGTCGGCCCGCAACGTGGCCTTGGTCCTTTTCGCCACCGTCTTCACCGTGGCTGCGGGCCTGTGGTCGCTGCGTACGCTGCCGATCGACGCCATCCCCGATCTGTCGGACGTGCAGGTGATCGTGCTGACCGAATACCCCGGCCAGGCGCCGCAGGTGGTCGAGGATCAGGTGACCTATCCGCTGACCTCGGCCATGCTGACCGTGCCGCAATCGCGCGTGGTGAGGGGGTTTTCCTTTTTCGGCATCTCGTTCGTCTACATCATCTTCGAGGACGGGGTGGACCCCTACTGGGCGCGGTCCCGCGTGCTCGAATATCTCAACGCCGCAGCCGCACGCCTGCCGGATGGGGTGACGCCCGCCCTTGGCCCCGATGCCACTGGCGTGGGCTGGGTTTATCAGTATGCGCTGAAAGGCGAAAACCTGAGCCTGGCTGAGCTGCGGTCCTTGCAGGACTGGGTGATGCGCTTCGGCATCAGTCGCGCCGACGGCGTATCCGAGGTCGCCAGCGTCGGCGGCTTCGTCAAGCAATACTCGATCACGGTCGATCCGGTGCGGATGCGGGCGCTTGGCATCACGCTGTCTGACATCGGCAGCGCGGTCGCGGCCAGCAACATGGACACCGGCGGGCGCACGGTCGAGCTATCGGAATTCGAGTTCATGGTGCGCGGGCGGGGCTATCTCGACGGCGTGGCCGATCTTGAGATGGTGCCGATCCGTGCCGAAGGGGGCGTGCCCGTCCTCTTGCGCGACGTGGCGCGGGTCGAGATCGTGCCGGATGAGCGCCGCGGCATCGCAGAACTCGACGGCGAGGGCGAGGTGGCGAGCGGCATCGTGCTGCAACGCGTGGGCGCCAATGCGCTCGACGTGATCGACAATGCCAAGGCCGAGATCGACACCATCGCTCAAAGCCTGCCTGAAGGGGTGGAGGTCGTGACCGTCTACGACCGGTCCGACCTGATCCTATCGGCGATCAAGACGCTGCGCACCACGCTGATCGAGGAAATGCTGGTGGTGGCGGCGGTCACCTTCCTGTTCCTGCTGCATGTCAGGTCATCGCTGGTGGCGATCATCATGCTGCCGGTGGGCCTCTTGATGGCCTTCATCGCCATGCGGGCGCTTGGTATGGGGGCAAACATCATGAGCTTGGGAGGCATCGCCATCGCCATCGGCGCCATGATCGACGCCGCCATTGTGATGGTCGAGAACGCGCACAAACACCTCGAAAGGGCCGCACCCGGCAAGCCACGGCTTGAGGTGCTGATCGAGGCCGCCTCCGAGGTTGGACCGGCATTGTTCTTCAGCCTGCTGATAATCACCGTGTCCTTCCTGCCGATCTTCGCGCTGGAGGGGCAGGAGGGACGACTCTTCGGCCCATTGGCGGCGACCAAGACCTTCGCCATGGCGGCGGCGGCGCTACTTTCGGTCACGCTGGTGCCCGCGCTGATGGTGATCTTCGTGCGCGGAAAGATCGTGGCAGAGCACCGTAACCCGGTGAATCGCGTGCTGATGGCCGCCTATCGTCCCGTCATCAAGTGGGTGTTGAAGGCGCGAGTCCTGACGCTGGTGCTGGCGCTTGCGGCGCTGTTCGCCACCGTCTGGCCCGCCCGGCAGCTGGGGTCCGAATTCATGCCCACGCTGGACGAGGGCACGATGATGTACATGCCCACAACTTTGCCGGGCCTCTCGGTCACCAAGGCGGCAGAGCTGATGCAGATGCAGGATCGCATCATCCGGTCCTTCCCCGAAGTGGCGACCGTCTTTGGCAAGGCGGGCCGCGCGCAAACCGCAACCGACCCTGCTCCAACTGAGATGTTCGAGACGATCATTCAGTTGAGACCGCGCGACGAATGGCGCCCCGGCGTCACGATGGAAAGTCTGCGATTGGAAATGGACGCCGCGCTGCAATTCCCCGGTGTGTCGAACGCCTGGACCCAGCCGATCCGCGCCCGCATCGACATGCTGGCGACCGGCATCCGCACGCCGGTCGGGGTCAAGGTCTATGGTACCGACCTTACCGAGATGGAGGCCGTCGCGCGGCAGGTCGAGGCAGTGCTTCGGAATGTCCCCGGCACAACCAGCGCCTATGCCGAGCGGGTGATCGGCGGCTATTACCTTGACATCGTGCCGGACCGGGAACGGCTGGCCCGCTATGGTCTGTCGATTGCAGACGTGCAGGAGGTGATCGCCATGGCGCTTGGCGCGCAGGCGATCACCCAGACGGTGGAGGGGCGAGAGCGCTATAACGTGGCGCTGCGCTATCCAGCGGCTCTGCGGCAAGACCCCGACGCCATCGCGCGTGAGGTGCAGGTGGCCTTGCCCGGTGGCGGCACAGTGCCGTTGGGCGAGATCGCCGCCGTGGAACGCACGCGGGGTGCCACGTCCATCCGCACCGAAAACGGGCAGCTGGCCGTCTACATCTTTGTCGACATTGCGGGCCGGGATCTTGGCGGCTATGTCGCCGAAGCGCAGGCGGCAGTTGCGGGCGAAGTGACCCTGCCGCACGGCTACTCTCTGGGTTGGAGCGGACAGTTCGAATACTATGAGCGTGCCAAGGCGCGGCTTGCCGTCGTGGTGCCGATCACGCTGGCTGTGATCTTCCTTCTGCTCTACCTCAACTTCCGCAGGATGACTGAAACCCTCATCGTGATGCTGTCGCTTCCTTTCGCGCTGGTCGGCGGCGTTTGGCTGATGTGGGCCATGGGGTTCAACCTGTCGGTCGCGGTTGCCGTGGGCTTCATCGCGCTGGCGGGTCTTGCCGCGGAAACCGGAGTGATCATGTTGATCTACCTCGATCATGCTTTGAATGAAGCCCGGGCCAAAGCCGCAAGCGACAAGCGGCCCTTCACCAGCGATGACCTGAACGCCGCGATCATGGTCGGCGCGGTCGAACGGCTGCGCCCGAAGATGATGACAGTGACCACTGTCATTGTCGGGCTGATGCCAATCCTCTGGGCCACCGGAACAGGGTCCGAGGTGATGAGCCGCATCGCCGTGCCGATGATCGGTGGCATGGTGTCGTCGACGATCCTCACACTTGCCGTGATCCCGGCGGTCTATGCGCTGATCAAGGGGCGGGGGCTGGCGCAAGCAGCAGTCAAAGCACCCGACCACAGGTTCGTGGAATCAGGCGGTCGGTCCAGACCCGGTTGAAAACTGTAGACCCCGGGTAGTGGGCAGGGTTCAGACAGGCGCGCATTGCAGGCCACGCGCCAAGACTGGGTCATCGTGATATCTCGCCGGCTAACACAGCTCGCCCATGGACCGCGAGCGTCGCCGTGAATCTGGGGCATGAGAACTGCCGGATGACGTCATGGATACGCGCTTCATAGGCAGTTTGCCCGATGAGGCGACACAAGTCAGACGCGTGAAACTGCCTGTTGCCACTTGGCGCAGCCTTTATCTGATTGTGTAGATCGCGCGCCCATGGATTGGGCGCTCTCTCCGGCGTGGCCGCTGTCTCCGGTCGGCTTACCGTGCCTGGTGATGTTCGCCATCTGCGCATGAAGCCTAGGAGGAAGCCGGCCGGAACCTTGTCGTTCCCTCGCGATCGGTTGAAGGCTAGGAAACGGTCCCAGATTACCTGGGTGTCGACGTTCCAGCAGGGCAGGGCCTTCTTTGCCGCCTTGATCAGCTCCGCCCAACAGGTCTGGAAGACGTTCGACTCGGCGCCGATGGTGATCTGTCCTGAGAATACATTTTTGTTATCTTCTTTTCTAGATAGTGATGTGTCGCCTGTGCCTGACTCAACATCCTGATTTTCACCCTCTGCATCAAAGGCCGTGAAGCGGAAGAGCCATGGGGCGAACTTGCCGTTTGGCTTCTCTCGCCTCAGCTCCAGCTCGGATGCCTCGAGTTCAGCCAGCAGTTCTGTCAGGTACTGACGGGAGATGCCCATCTTGGACGCAAGATCAGCGAGGGTGAAAGCGGCCGTCCCTCGCGGCAGCCCGTTGTAGCCCTCCTTCCACGCGATGGCGTCGAGGATGACGGTTGCCAGCTTGTGGGCGGAAACGGATAAGTCTGTCTGGGTGATCCTTCGGAGGATCAGGCCGGTCGTGGGTTCCATGGTCGGTGTCTCCTATGAGAGACGACCCCATGCCGAGAGCAAACAACATTCTTGCCAGCAAAACAACTTTGCCGGTTGCAGAGGTTCGGACGGTGCGCTAGAAGATCCTTGTTCACGGGTTCTTCTAGCGCGGCGTCAGGCTTTACGGTCTGGCGTCGTTTCCCTTTTTGGGTTCAGTGCACGGTCTCCGGTGCACAATGTATTGGAAGCGGGCCCGCCAGATGGAGGCCCGCACAGGTTCAGTAGCGGACCTCTTCGAAGCCGTAGTTCCCCTCATGATCCCGCCAATCGACGAAGACCGAGCGGTAGTTGACCTGTCCGCAGCCGCTTGGGCGAGGAAGGTCAGATGCTGTAGGCACGGCGGCTACGCTCGAACCTCGCCAGTGGTAATCACCTTGCGTGCCGTAGGAACCAAGACGTGTGCCGTCGGATCGGATGCAATCGCCATCTCGATTTTGGCGCTGGCTGAACTGGATGTGAAAGACGCGGATGCTGCGAACGAAGTCGAAAGCATCACCCGAAATGTCGATGTCGGCTCGCTCGTCAGACTGGACCTGAACCAAGGGCAAGGGATCTTGCGGCACGCTGACCTGAGGCGCATCCCGGAAGGCGATGTCGTACAACCGTTCCATTGGCGACTCCACGGCAGGGGCGCTGAACGACGCCCCCATCGGGCAGCGCCAGATCTGCAAGGGCGGCTCGATCGGCCAGGGCGTGATCCTGCGGATGAAGACCGCCCTTGCATGGGCACAAGGCGCCGATGCTGGCCAGCCGCCTGCCAGACAGAGCAAGATGGCGCAGTCGACCTGATAGGCTTGCGCCGGCTCGACCGACCCGACGAGGCTCGATACGGTGATGGCCGCGGCGGCTGTCGCGGTTCTGACGCTGTGCTTCATGACGCCGACTCCTACTACAATGGTTCGGCGATACAAAACAACACTAACGATAGCAAGGATATTTCATCGCATGAGTTGTGGTGTGACCCCCCAAGGGCGGGTCGCAGATGACGGTCTGACGCGTGACGTGGCTACAGGGCGCCGATTGCGCCATGGGATCCCAAAGCCAAGCGCAAGTGGAAAGAGAACCGGCCAAATCACCGGACGTGATCTCCGTAGCCTGTAGCCCACTACTATGATAAATATTCATTTTGTGGAGATTGCGTACGGCCAAGAAAGCGGCCAGAGGGAAGGTCATGTGATGGTCCGTGATGACGGCGAGACGGTAGGCTTGTTCGAGCCTCTCATGGTCTCAGATGGCTCTCCTGCCCGCGCGGGGTTAAATGATCTTGTGCTCGATCTGGCGGAGAAGTCCGCTGCGTTCCGCAGCAGCTTGCCCGCTTCAATTGCAGAGCCGCTTGCCGATCTCGTGCGGGCGATGAACTGCTACTACAGCAACCTCATCGAGGGTCATGACACCCATCCCATCGACATCGAACGCGCGATGCGGAACGACTACAGCGCCGATCCGAAGAAGCGAAACCTTCAGCTTGAAGCCAGGGCGCATGTCGCCGTGCAGAAATGGATCGACGAAGATAGCATGGCGGAACCACCGACCGCGCCTGCGTCAATCATCGAACTGCATCGCCGGTTCTGTGAACTCTTGCCGCCCGAGCTTCTCTTCGTCGAGAACCCAAAGACAGGCGAGAAAATCCCGGTTGTGCCCGGGGAACTGCGCACAAGATACGTTGAAGTCGGACGGCATATCGCCGTCAGCCCTGGTGCCGTCCCCCGCTTCCTCGACCGAATGCACACAGCCTATAGCCTTCCCGGCAGGATCGAACCGATCCTTGCCGCGGCTTGCGCCCATCACCGGCTTCTCTGGGTGCACCCCTTCCTTGATGGGAATGGGCGCGTTGCACGTCTCATGTCCTACGCCATGCTGCGCAAGACCCTGGACACGCGCGGCCTTTGGTCAGTGGCGCGCGGGCTGGCGCGGCAGGAGGCAGCCTACAAGGAGCACCTCGCCGCGTGTGACGGCCCCCGCCGTGGCGACCGTGACGGCCGCGGCACGCTGAGCGAGGCTGCGCTTGCCTCCTTCGCGCAGTTCTTTCTGCGCATCTGCATCGACCAGGTGGAGTTCATGGCAGGGCTCATGCGGCCCGACCGATTGCGGGACCGCATCTTGATCTGGGCGGAAGAGGAGATGCGTGCTGGAGCGCTGCCACCGAAAGCCGATACCGTGCTGAAAGCTGTGCTCTATCAGGGGCAGATCGAGCGTGGGGAGGTCGAGACCATTCTTGGCACAAGCGACCGCACTGCGCGGCGGGTGACATCTGCGCTCCTCGAAGCGGGGGCGCTTTCGTCAGCATCGACCCGTGCGCCGCTGAATCTGGCCTTCCCTGCCAAGTATGCTGGGCGGTGGATGCCGGGGCTGTTTCCAGAACGAGATGAGTGAGAGAATGATGAGTGGCACCATAGAAAACAATGAAGCAATTGAGGTAAACTTTTGATTAATTTCAGAAAAGGAAGCAAAGACGAGTTTGCCAAGCTTCCACCAGAAGCAGGGTTTGACGACCGCGCTGATGTCATCCGGCGGCATCTGGCAGAGGTATTCGGTTCCAAGAACCTGTCTTTTCTCATTGGCTCAGGTTGCTCTTCTTACGTGCATGACGGCCATGAGCTTGGCATCCCGACGATGGGACCACTTGCGGCAGAGTTCCAGACAACGCTTCAGGGTATGCCTGGTCTCCCCGGCGTCGGTGCTTTTGTCTCGGCTGAACAACGAGATGCGCTCAGGGACCAGCTTGGTATCGATCTAACGCACGAAGACTTCAAGAAAAACCTTGAGCGAATGATGGAAGTCCTCATGACGGCGCAGAGATTTTGCAGGACGAGCGCCAAGAGTGAGTTTCAGGAAGCGCATGAAGCTGTCGAAGCCGTCATCGCGGGTGTTAAGAGGTTCATCCTACAGAAATGCACCGAGGGACGATTCGCCCACGGAGATGAAACCATCGTAACGCTTTACCGGCGCTTCTATCAGTCTCTGGCGACTCGATCCCGTGGGCTCGCCCCACCTTGGGTCTTTACCACCAACTATGACCTGTTCAACGAACGGGCGATGGATCGATCTGGCATCCCCTATTCCAACGGGTTTGCGGGCACGGTTGAGCGCCGATTCAACCCTTCCACTTACCGCCGTGCCCTGGCCGAGCAGCTCGATATTTCGTCAAAAAGATGGGCGGCGGTTGATGGATACGTGCATTTCTGCAAGCTTCACGGGTCTGTAAACTGGACGGAAGAGGAGATGGGTCTTTTCCCGATCCGGGAGTCTTCTGACAAGCTCGACCCTTCCAAGGATCGCGTCATGATCTATCCGACGCCCTCAAAGCAGACGGCGAGTTTTGGCTCGCCCTACTCGGACATGTTCCGTGAATTTCAGCGCCAGATCGTTCAAGACCAAAGCGTCCTTTTGGTGATGGGCTTCAGCTTTGGCGACGAGCACATTAACAACATCATTTTTCAAGGGCTGACCCTCCCCGGCTTCCGCCTGGTCGCGTTTCTCAACCCTGACGACCTCAATAATCCGGTGACTAAAGAACTCGCAGCGCTCGGCGACCCGAGGATTTCCTTCATTTGGGGCAGCGACGAGGAGACGGGCAAGAAGGCACACTACTTCAACAGTATCGTCCAGGACTTGATGCCAACGAGCGCTGACCAGAAAGAAGAACAGGCTATCGAAAAAGTCTTCAAGAAGCTGCTTTCCAAGCAGCAGGGTGGCGAAAATGGCGAGGGATGATGCAAGCCGCGCCATAGGCAAGATAGTAAGCGTTGCAGCGGATCGCTTGGTCGTCGAGCTACATCGTGGCAGCGATAACTTCACGGTCGTTGGCTTTGACGACGTCCACTATGTCGCGACCTTGGGATCATATCTCATGGTGCCGACCCAATCCGAGTATGTCGTCTTGGAGGTTATCGGCCTCAGCGAAAAGGATTTTTCGCGAGCCTATGTCAGCGGCCCAGAAATGGACAAAGCCACAGCGGCAAAATTCCTTGATGTGGTCCCTGTTGGCTCTATGCCTGTCCTGGGAGGCTCCTTCAAGTTCGGTGTCTCGACGTTTCCCCCGCTCTATGCAGACGCCCTCTATGCGCGTGATGAAGACCTAGACCGCATCTTCAACGTGGAGCAGCCGGCAGATAGACAGACAAAAATCGACGCTGATGGCGCTGCAAGTGAAGGAACGGTTCCCCATACGATCGAAATAGGCACCTCGGCCGTGTTCAAAGACTACCCTGTTAAGGCGCAGCTTGATGCCCTGTTCGGGGGGCACATCGCCGTTCTGGGCAATACTGGAAGCGGAAAATCTTGCACGGTTGCCTCGATTTTTCAGTCTGTTTTCATGAAGCCAGACGACTTCGGAGCACTTGGCGCAGCTTTTGTGATCTTTGATGTCAATGGCGAGTATCGACAAGCGCTCGACAACCTGCCGTTGTCGATCAATTCAAGCTATCTCAAAGCCACTGATCCAGGCGCAGAGATAGAGGGTTCAACGAGGAGCATCTTGGGAAGCGAAGGAGTAAGCCGCTTCCGGCTGCCGCACTGGTTCATGACAGTTGATGAGTGGGCGCTTCTTTTGCGCGCCAGCGACCGATCACAGCAACCCGCGCTTCGAACTGCACTCGGCCTAACTACCCTCTTCGCAGAGAAGGACGATGGTGTCGTTGAGGGCAACGACGGGATCGCGGCGATCCAAAACCACGTCCTTGCCAAAATTGTCCTCGCGATCCTGCAAAGTGATGCAAGCAGCGCCAGCAAGTCAGACCGTATTTTGTCGATTCTTGCATCGTTCAATACGCAGGACATCAGCATCGCAGCTATCAGGCACCGAGTCGGCGTGAATTATGGACAGCTCGCCGACGCCGAAGGGCTGGCAGAGTTTCTGTCGAACTTTGTCCAGGAAGAGCCGGTCCTACCAACCTATGCGAACAAGCCGTTCACCTTTGACAGGCTACTTGCGGCGCTCGATCTTGCGCTTCACTACGAGGAGGCAAACGGAAACAAGCAGATACGCGACTACTGCTCGCAAATGGTGACGCGCTTGAAGTCGGTTTCCGATAACCCTGATTTCGAATTTTTGCGGGCGGCAGTCGAGAATCTCGAAGATCACGATAGAGAGCCAACCCACTTCGTGGATCGGCTTTTGGGAATTGCCAGGCAAGGGAAAAACTACCGGAAAGAACGGCAGCTTTGCATCATCGACCTGAACGATGCTTCGGACGAGATCGTCGAACTAGCCTCTGCCGTTGTTGCACGGCTGATCTTCGACCGGATGCGCCGCGCGACGCCCCGAAACAAGATGCCTGTCCATCTGATCCTTGAAGAAGCGCACCGCTACATCTCTGAGCGCCCGAGCCGCTTTGCCATTGACGCGGGCATCACCTTTCAGCGGATTGCCAAAGAGGGCCGGAAATACGGGGCTTTCTTGATTGTGGCTTCGCAACGGCCGAGCGAGCTCTCAAAGACGGTCCTCTCCCAATGCAACAACTTCATCATTCATCGGATTCAAAATCCTGATGACCTCTCGCAGATCAAGCAGATGACGCCATTTATTTCGGAGACCGTTCTGAGGCGGCTTCCATCTCTGCCGAAGCAACATGCATTGATTTTTGGGAGCGCAGTGAAAATCCCAACGACATTCCGAGTTCGGGACGCTAATCCTACCCCTAACAGCGACGATACACAGGTTCGAGACCTTTGGTATGTCCCACAGAATCCAAGACTTGGTTGGAAACCGTAGCCAAAGCCCGTCGATCTGGATGCCTTTTGGAAAGAAGCGGAGCGCATTTACTCGACAGCATTCAGGAACGTGGCATAGTCGTCGCTGACCTCGCGAGCTTCCATGAATGTGCGGGCGCGTTCCTCGTCGAGGCAGCGGAAGTAGTCCTGCACTTCAGCGATGTAGGCCTCAAAGTCCCCGCGGATCAGATCCGCATAGGCGCGCATGTCTTCGCGTGATGTGGGCAGGAACGGCCGCTCCGGCGGGGTGCAAGCGTGAGCCGGACCACCCGCCACGAGCACGGTGATCAGCAGCACAAGGGTAATGTTGCGCGCACAGGTCATGTGCAGGGCAAAACTCCTTTGCCGCCTTTAAGATCACGATTTTGTCAGTTATCACCGTTATCGGAGCAAGGTGATCTTCGTCAAGTCGTCTTAATTGTCTTGCTATCGTTCATGTTGTCTTGTATCGCCCGCGGTGTTGCGACCCCGTGGGCCCGAGACTGCACCTCAGGCAGAGAAAGGACCCAAGGGAAGGCCATGATAGAAGAAGCCCCGAATGTGGTTACAGAAGACGGACTGCGCGGCCTCCTTGCCGAAGGCTACCTTATCGAGGTGGTCTGCAAGGAAGGGGCCGAGAAGCGCCACAACAGTTGGTACGGCGCCTGGGTCATCCGGGCAGTTGCTCCGGACGGTAGCTCCGACAAGATGCTCGTCACCAGCCGCAGTGTCCTCAAGCTGCGCGATTTCAAGACCATCGTTGGCCTTGTCAGCTTCCTTGCCGACATGGGCTGCACGACCGCCAGCATCCCGCTCGTCGAGGGTGCCCGCGAGCGTCACGCAGCCCCCGGACGGACATCCGAGCCAAGGACCGGCCCGGTTTTGGTCAAGGACAACTGACTGCGCGTTTGCGCTCGTCGTTGCATTGGGTACAGGTGTTTGTTCCGCACCCCCGGCCCTTGCCGACGGTTTCATCTTCCAGGTCAGCCCCGATGGCCGACTGATCGACACCGCCGAGACTGCGAGTAACCTGCGCTCGTTCACCGGCGACGAAGACGCCCAGATTGGGCCCCTTCCAGATCGTCTCTTTCTCTTTGCCGCACCGCAGTCCCGTGGGAATGATGCTCCCCTGAGCGATATGACAGCTGCCGCAGCGATCACCCCACGCGCCGTTCGCGCCTCCCCCGAAATCCTCCATGCCATCGAGACCACCGCCTTGCGTTACGGCAGTCATGATGCTTTGCGCCAGGCGGGTCTGTCGGTCACCGATTGGGCGCTGTTCTATCGCGCCAACATCGAGGTCGAGAGCGCCTATAACCCGCGTGCGCTGAGCCCGGTTGGAGCCATTGGGCTCGGCCAGCTGATGCCCGACACCGCGCGCGATCTCGGCGTCGATCCCCATGACGTCGCCCAGAACCTCGACGGCTCGGCGCGATACCTGTTGATGATGCTCGAGCAGTTCGGCGATCCCGCGCTGGCGCTCGCGGCCTACAATGCCGGTCCCCATGCGGTCACCCGCCATGGCGGCATTCCCCCCTTTCGAGAAACCCAAGGCCATGTGGCCCGTGTGACAGCCGTGTTCCAGCGGCTGAGAGGAGACCTTTCGTGACGTCCAAACCTTCTATTGTCGCGCTCGGCGCGATGGCCCTCATCGTCCTGGCAGGACCGGCGCTTGCGCAAAGCATCGACCTCTCGCCCGTGCAGACCCTGCTGCAAGGCATCGTCGATGCGATCACCGGTCCTTTGGGCATTGTGATCGGCACGCTCGCGCTGATCGGCGTCTTCCTCTCCTGGCTCTTCGGCATCCTCGATTTCCGCCAAGCGCTCTGGGTCGTGGTTGCGATCGCGGGCATCGCCGCAGCGCCCACCATCGTCGCAGCCATCTGGACGACCTGAGCAAGACCCATGTCCGACCAGTCCCGCGTGTTCATCGGCCTTCTCAGGCCGCCCAAGCTGATGGGCTTGCCGATCATGTACGCCATGGTCTGGCTCTTCGGCTCGACGCTGCTGTTCCTCTGGGTGCAGAGCTGGGTGGTGGCCGTCTTCGCGGGGCTGGCCTGGCCGGCGCTTTGGAAAGCCGCGGACTGGGATTCGAACTTCCTCGATGTCCTGGTGATCACCTTGCAGGAAACCCCGCCTACGACGAACCGCAAACTGCACGGAGGCGACAGCTATGCCCCGTGATGGAGTAGCCGATGACGTGGCCGACGCCCTCGAGCCGCTGACGGCACTGCCGGCATGGGTCAAGGGCGAGAAGCGGCTCTCGTCGATGTTGCCTTATGTGAGCCTCGTGACCGACCGGACGATCCGGACGAGGGGCAACGAACTGATGCAATGCATCCGGCTCGAGGGGGTGAACAGCACCACGAGCGAGGACGCCCATCTCGACCGGATCGGCGGGCTCTTGGCAGGCATCGTCGCGCAGGTCGGAACCGAGTTCTCCTTCTACCTGCACAAGGTGTCGAAAGCGGTCGACGTGACCCTGCCGCCCATCCCGGGCGAGGGGTTCGCGGCTGCCGTCGATCAGCGGTGGCGCGCGCATCTGGGTCAAGCTGGCCTGCGCGACAAGACACTGACCTTGACCGTGCTGAAGCGCCCGGAGGCGGGCAGCCGACTGCCCTTCGGTCTGGGCGCGTTGCGTGCGCGTCACGCAGCGGACACAACACGCCGCTTGCGCAAGCTCGACGAGGTCGTGGGGTTTCTCCTGTCGTCCTTCGACGAGTTGAAACCCCGGCTGCTTGCCGCCAGCACCGGCGAACTTCTGGGCTTCCTTGGCTCGCTCAACACGGGCGAGGAGCATCCGCTCTTCCCCCGCTCGCGCCTCGGTGTGATCGCCGAGGATGTCGCCAATACCCGGGTCACCTTCCGCGGCACGACCATAGCGCTGTCCGATGGCGCCGTGGGCGACAAGCTCGGCGCGATCTTTGCGGTGAAGAACTACCCCGCCAAGACCGACAGCCTGATGCTCGATGAGCTGAACCTGCCCGTCGACATGGTGGTCACCCATTCTTTCGTGCCGATCAACGCCAACATCATGGCCGGCCGGATCAAGCGGCAGTTGCGCCTGATGCAGGCCGCCAATGACGGTGCCGTCAGCCTCGCGCAGGAGTTGGAACTCGCCCAGGACGATCTGGAATCGAAACGTCTGATCTTCGGCGAGCACCACATGACGGTGGCTGTCTATGCGCGATCCCAGGCCGCGCTCGACGACATCGCGGCCGAGATCCGCAACATCTCGGCCACCTCCGGCATCAACCTGATCTCGGAAGCCTTCGGGGGGCGGGCGCATTTCATGGCGCAGCATCCTGGCAACACCGGTGCGCGCAGCCGCAAGGCTGCGATCACGAACCACAACTTCGCCGATCTCGCCACCTTCCACCGCACGCCGCTCGGCAAGACTGGTCGGGAAGTGCCCTGGGGCGTGCCGATCACGCTGTTCCCGACGCCAGAGCGCAGCGGGTTTCGCTTCAACTTCCACGAACAGGGTGCACCGGACCGTGAACCCACTGGCGGGCACACCCTGATCCTCGGCCGCCCCGGCTCGGGCAAATCCGTGCTGGCGGCTTTCCTGATGACCATGGCCCGGCGCGCTGGTGCGCGGGTCTTCGTCTTCGACTATCGCGCGGGTATGGAAATGGCCGTCCGCGCGCTTGGCGGCAGTTATTCGACCGTGCGGGCAGGGCGACCCACGGGGCTCAATCCCCTGCAGACCGAGATAGATGCCCGCGGTCAGGCGTGGTTGGCCGATTGGCTGGCAAGCCTCCTCGAGCGCCGCGACCGGCCGCTGACCCCAGTGCAGACTAACCGCCTGCAGGAGGTCGTGCGCCAGAACGCCAGTGCGGGGAACGCGGGGCTGCGCAACTGGTCTGATTTCGCCTCGCTGCTGGTCTCGACCGATGACGAAGGCGATCTCTTCGAGCGTATGCAGGAATGGACGGCCGAGGGTCGCTACGGCTGGATCTTCGGGGCGAACGCAGAAGACACGTTCCAGATCGGGGGCAGCACCGACGCTGACGTCGCGGGCTTCGACCTGACCGGCATCCTCGATTCCGAGAGCGAGCGGGAACGCATGGCGGTCCTCTCCTACCTCTTCCGCCGGGTCGAGCGGGTGATCGAGGACCGCAAGCCCACGATCATCGTCATCGACGAGGCCTGGAAGGCGCTGGACAACGCGTATTTCGCGGAGCGGCTCTCGAACTGGCTGGTGACTGCCCGCAAGCAAAACGCGGTCGTCGTCATGATGACCCAGTATGCGAGCCAGCTCGAACGTACCCGGACCGGCAAGACCATCGTGGAAGCCGTCCCGACGCAGGTGCTCTTGCCCAACATCCGCGCCTCGGCTGCCGATTACGCGATGCTCGGCCTCAGCGAGAAAGAACTCGACGTGCTTCTGGGCGTTGGCTCCGCCTCGCGGCTGGCCCTCGTGCGCGATGACCGGGGTTCGGTCGTGATCGACGCCGATCTCAGCGCCCTCGGCCCCCTCGTGACCATCCTCGGTGGCATGGAGAAGGGCGAGGCCCTTGTCGGCCCTGACTACCGTGATCGCCCTGATTTCTGGAGAGTGACATGACCCGTACCATCACGCGCAGCGCCGTGCTGCTTGGCATCGGCCTGAGCCTGGCAGCCTGCGCGCAGCATAATCCCGCAGAGGCCAATTGCTTCAACTTCCGCGATGCGCCCGGACAGGCGGCTACCGCCACGACCACGATCTCGACCATGGGTGCCGCCGTCACACGGCGTGACACGGCCTGCGATTTCGTGATGCTGGGGACGGGCGGCTGAGCCAATGCGGAGCTGGCTTCCCCTCTGGATGATTGGCCTTGCGCTGGCAGGTCCCACAGCGGGGCTAGCAGTCGCCCAGGGCGTGCCGACCTTCGACCTGCGCCTCTTCGCGGAGCGGCAAGCGATCGTCGATCAGACCGATCGCGACCTGGCGATGCAGCAAGACCGACTGACCCGCGAAGAGGAACTGGCCGAGATTGAACGCCAGCAACTCGCCTCGCTCGAAGGGCTGATGGATGCGATGTCCCTCGGCTCCGGCGATGTCGCAGGCACAGTGGCCGGGCTCGAGGCGGGGCAGGGGGCTGTTAGCGACGTCGAGAGTGCTGCGGCCAGCCTCTATGCGCCCGAAGACAACAACCCGGCCGCGGCCCGGATGTTCGGCGATGCCCGGGAAGGGATTGAGGAACTGATCATCCGCGCGGCACGTGACACGCATGGGCTGCCAGGGGTGAGCCGCGCGGGACTGTCGCTGGTCCAGTGGCGCTGCCTGCTGCAAGCGCTGATCTGGCAGGAGAGCCGCTTCCAGATCGGGGCACGCTCCCCCGTGGGGGCCTTCGGGCTCACGCAGATCATGCCCGCCACCGCGAGCGACCTTGGCATCAATCCGGCCTACTACGACGACCCCTATCTGCAGGTCACCGGCGGCGCGCGATACCTCGCGATGATGCTGAACATGTTCGATGGCAACATCATTCACGCGCTTGCCGCTTACAACGCGGGCCCTGGCAACGTGCAGGACTACGGCGGCGTCCCGCCCTTCGCAGAAACCCAGCACTACGTCGTGGTGATCCCGCAGCAGTACAACAGCTACCTCGCTGCCGTCGGCGGCATCGATGCGCTCGGCACGATCGATCCGGTCCTTCTGGCGAATGCGAGCTTCAGCCTCTCGGCCCATGGGGCGGGTGTCTATGGCGACTATTCGCTGGTCTCGGTCCGCGCGGCCGCCTTGCGGGTGCAGGATATCATCACTCGCATTGGCGAGACGGAAGATCTGCACGAGGCGATCGCGCTCAACACTTATGCGCGCGCCGAGCTGGCCCGGCTGGTCGCGATCCGCACCCGGATCAAGGCCGCCCATACCCAGCCGCTGAGCGAGGAACAGCTCGCCATGGCCGCGGCCCAAGCCGCTGAGCGGCAGTTCATGGATTTCACCCAGGAGACATTGCGATGATCCGGCGTTTGTTCCGTTCCCTCACCACCACCGCCGCGACCCTCGCGCTGACCGCTGCCCTTGCGGGGCCAGTCACCGCACAGGGCGTGCCCACGGTCGATACCCAGAACATCGCCCAGGAAATCCGCCAGCTTCAGCAGATGCTGCAG
Source organism: Pseudorhodobacter sp. MZDSW-24AT (assembly GCF_002794355.1). GTDB lineage: Bacteria > Pseudomonadota > Alphaproteobacteria > Rhodobacterales > Rhodobacteraceae > Pseudotabrizicola. The sequence goes on from NZ_PGOI01000006.1 coordinate 144,243, forward strand.
GATTTCGGGATCCAGACCGATCTTCTGGACAATGCGCTGGCGCAGCTTGACCTCCTGCAGCAGCAGTTCGATCAGCTCGAGGAGATGTATGCCTCGCTGACCGGGCCACGCAGCATTCTCGGTCTCGCCATGGGCGGTGACCTCGACGGCCTCCTGCAGGCCAATTTCGAAGACATCCCCGGTCTGATCCGAGGCATCCAGGCGGGTGACTGGTCGAGCCTGATCGGCCCCAACGCGGGGCCCCTGCGCACGCAGATGGAACAGGCGCTTGCCAGTGCCGGGTTCGACGAGGACTCGCTGCGCGAGATCGCGACCAGCGGCAATCCGGGGGCAGAAGGTGTCGCCACCCGCGCCACGACCGGCGCCGTGATGTCGGCGGCGGCCCAGAACAGCCATGCTGAGGCGGCCCAGTCGCTCGAACGCGTCGAACAGCTCGTCGCGATGATCCCGGAGATGGAGGACCTGAAGGCGTCGATGGACCACAACACCCGCGTCACGGCGGAACTGGCCATCGCGATGACGCGGATGTGGGAACTTGAAGCCATCCAGACCCTCGGCGCGGGCAATGCCGGCGTGGTGGATGCTGCCACCGTCGCTGAAGAGCGCCGCTACATGGACTTCACCCTGCCGAGCCTGCGGCCATGAGCAAGGCACCGGACGTGACGGCAGGTATGAGCACGCGGGAACTCGTCGAAGAGGAACTGATCCATGGCGCGCTGCGCCGGGAGCAGCTTTGGCGGATGATCGGCCTTGGCGGGGCGGGCTTCGGGGTCTTCGGCTGCCTTGCCGCTGCAGCCGTTGCCCTGATGGTCGAGACACCGCCGCCGGTCGTCGTCCCCTATGATCCCGCGACGGGTATGGCCCTGCCCAATGCCACGGTCGAAACGGTGCGGCTTGCCGAGCGGCCCGCCATTATCGAGGCACAGATCTACCGCTACATCCTCGACCGCGAGGCCTACAACCAGCTCGACAACGATCTGCGCGTCCGCCGGGTGCTGGCGCAATCCACCGGGGCTGCCGAGGCCAGCATGCGGGCCATGTGGACCTCGGGACAGGAGAGCTATCCGCCGACCCGCTACGGCCCCGCGGCAGAGATGGCTGTCGAGATCGCCTCAATCACGCTCATCGGTGAGAACCGCGCGCAGGTGCGCCTCAGAAAGCGCCTGACCAGCCCGCAAGGGGCGCAGGACGGATCATTCACCGCAACATTGATGTTCGCTTTTCAGCCCGAACGGACCCGCTCGATCGACGATGTCTGGCAAAACCCTTTCGGCTTCACCGTCACCCAATATGCCATCCGATCGGACCGTTCCGAATGACTTCTGTTCCAGTTCTTGCCCCTGTTCACGCCCTGCTCGTCGCCGGTGCCCTCGTGCTCTCCGCACCCGCAGCCTTTGCCGAGACCACGCCGCGCCCCGGTCCCCATGACAACCGCGTCCGGATCGCCACTTGGGAACAGGGGCAGGTCTACCGCGTCGTCACCACTCTGACCCGCGTCACCACCGTCGAATTCGGCGAAGGCGAGACGATCCGCTCGATCATCGCGGGCGACACAGTCGGCTTCCAGTTCGATGGTGTGCCCGGCGGCCGCGCCTTCGCGATCAAGCCTGCGGCCTCAGGCGTCGCGACCAACATCACGGTCTACACGAACCGCCGCTCCTACTACTTCCACGTCGTCGAGGCGCGCGAGACGCCCCATTACGTGGTGCAGTTCCGTTATCCTGAGAGCGGCGTTCAACCGGCCCGGGCTGTCGCGGCCGAGGCGCCGAATGCAAACTATGCCGTAAGCTCCCAAGAGGAGTTCACACCGACGGCCGTTTGGGATGACGGCACCTTCACCTATTTCCGCTTCGCGCGGAACGCGCCGGTCCCGGCGATCTTTCGCTATGCCAATGGCGGCGAGCGGGCGGTGAACAGCACCGCGCTCGAGGACGGTGTCATCCGTGTCTCGGGGGTGAACCGCCAATGGGTTCTGCGCCTCGGCGAAGACGAGGTCTGTGTTCAGGATATGGGTGGGTCCGCGTCATGAGCCAGGACACCGAAGACCTTGCTGCGCGTCTCGCGGCGCTTGAAGCAACGGGCGACAAGAAGCGCGGCGCAGCACGTCCCTCCCCGCTTAGCGCCATCCTTGGCGTTGCCGGGATCGTGACCGCAGGTGGCCTGGCCTGGGCCGCCCTGCAGCCATCGCCAGAAGCGCCTCTGCCGACCGCCTCCCCGGAAGAGTTCCAGACCGCAGTATCGGGCTTCGGCGACCTCGCGCCCATGCCCGTGGTTGAGCCTGCACCGCCGCCCCCGGCTGAGACTGGCCCCACCGCGTCAGAACTGGCGCTGATGGAAAGTCTCGCAACGCTGCGCGCAGAACTCGAAGACCTGCGTGCGCGGCCCGTCGAGGCATCGGATAGCGGCGCAGAGCAGGCCATCGCCGATCTCACGGCGCAGATCGCGGCGCTACAGGAGGCCTCGTCTGAAACGCAACGCGCGCTCGAGCGGCAATTGACCGAACGCGGCCGCGAGCTTGACCAGCTGCGCATGGACCTTGAAGTAGCGCGGTTGACGCCGCCCGCGCCGACGGACCTCGGGCCGAACGAGGAGGAGTTGCGGCTTGCCGAACTTGAACGCCGCCGGATCGCGGAGGCCGAGGCGCGGGCCGAGCGCATCGCCTCGCCCATGATCGCGTTTTCCGGGATGGGGGCAGGGACCGACCGGGAGAACAGCCTCGAGGCCGCACGCCTGAATGAGGACGAAGCTTTCGTCCGCGCAGGCGCAAGGCCCGCCCCGGTGACGCGGGCTGAAGTAATCGTGAACCCCGGCAACACCGTCGTGCAGGGCACGATGATCCAGGCCGTGACCGAGACGGCGCTTGACAGCACGCTGCCCGGCGCGATCCGCGCCATCGTCTCCGAAGACGTTCATTCCTTCGACGGCACGCGCGTCCTGATCCCGCGCGGCGCGCGTCTCGTAGGCCGCTATCGCTCCGATGTGGCGCTCGCGCAATCGCGGGTGATGGTGGCCTGGGACCGCATCATCCTGCCCGACAACCAGACCGTGGAAATCAGCGCCTTCGGTGGGGATGAACTCGGCCGCACCGGCACCACTGGATTTGTCGATACCCGCTTCGCGCAGCGTTTTGGCTCGGCCGCGTTGATCTCTCTGATCGGGGCCTTGCCCGCAGCCGCGGCCGGACAGATCGAGGATGAGGCAGCAGCCGACATCGCAAGTGACGTCGGCACGGACCTGCGCGACAGCACCCAAAGCGTCATGCAGGATTATCTCGCGATCCGGCCCGTGATCCATGTCGACCAAGGCACCCGGATCACGGTCATGGTCGACCGCGATCTGGAGATTTTCTGACATGGCGGCGAGCTATCTCGAAGCCTCGCTCGACCGGCTGGGCGCGCCCGTGCAGCGGGACGACACGATCGAGATCTGCATCAACCCCGATGGTCGGGTCTGGGGCGAGTTTCAGGGCGATCATTTCATGCGCGGCCTCGGCACGCCGCTGACCCAGACCGAGATCAAGGACCTCGGCAACCAGATCGCCTCGGCTGCGTCGACGACGCTCAGCCAGAAGAAGCCCATCGTCTCGGTCTCGATCCTCTATCGCGACCGGCCGATCCGGGCGCAGGTCATCCAGCCGCCTGCTGTGGAAGGGGGCTTTTCGATTTCGCTGCGGTTCTTTTCCTCGCTGCCACTGAAGGCCATCAAGCTTGGCTTCCTCTATGACAAGGAGCGCAGCCTCGAAGGCCTGCGTCGCGAACGGAACGCCGCGCTCCGCGATGTGGTGGCCTCCGGCGACATCGATGCCGCCCTGCGCTTCTGCGTCGAGAACAAGCTCAACATGATCGTTTCAGGCGGCACCTCGACCGGCAAGACAGTCGCGGCGCGCAAGATCCTCTCCCTGATCCCGCCCGAAGAGCGGATCATCACGATCGAAGAGGCTGCAGAATTGCGGCCCGAGCAGCCGAATGCCGTGACGCTGATTGCTGATCGCGACACGGAGGCCCGCAGCGCCGATGTGCTTCTGGCCTCGACCCTGCGGATGCGGCCGGACCGGATCGTGCTGGGCGAAGTTCGCGGCCGCGAGGCCATGACCTTCCTCGAGGCGATCAACACCGGCCACGGCGGCTCGCTCACAACGCTGCATGCCGAAACCCCGCAACTGGCCGTCCGCCGTCTCGCCATAGCCGCGCTCAAGACCGATGTGCCGATGACCTATGCCGACATGGTCGACTACATCGAGGGCTCCATCGACGTGATCATCCAGGCCGGCCGCCATGACGGCGCCCGCGGCATCACCGAGTTCTTCCTGCCGGTGCAGGCGAGACATCCAGACCAGAACAAGGCCGGAACCAGGGGCACAAAGCGCCCCGCAGTCGCCGCCGAATGAAGAACCGAAAGGAAATTCCCATGCGCAAGATCACCCTCGCCGCAGCTGTCACCCTGCTCGCCGCGCCCCTCGCGGCCCAGACCGCACCGCAGGTCACGAACGATCTCACCGTGACCATGTCGCCTCAGCAGTACCGGATCTGCAACGACCGGCCCGCACGACCGACCTGGATGGATGAAGTCCACCCGCGCGAGGCCTACAAGGCACTGACGTTGATGGATCTGTACGAACTGCGCGCATGGGAACAGATCGTCGAGACGGGCAACTGCGGCTGCGAAGTCCGCTTCCCGGCATGGGAAGATGCCTCTGAAGAATTCAACGAAAGGTATCGCCTGGCATCAGCCTCGGAACATACGGCAGCGCAGCGGGAGATCCGGCAGCAGCGCAACGATCTGCGCCAAGCGGTACAAGACATCTGCGAAGCTCAGGGCAACTGGTAATGAGCGTCGTCAGTTGGATGGTCGAAACCGCCGACGGTTTCCTTGTCGATGCTGCCGAGTCCCAGTTCGGGGCTGTGGCCAGCAATACCGGCACGATCGTCCTTCTGATGGTCACGCTTTCCCTGATCGGCGTCTGTATCAACATGGCCTTCCAGTTCCGCAGCATGGATGGGGCCAGCTTCTTCTGGTACCTGATCAAGCTGACGCTGATAGGTCTCTTCGCGTTTAACTGGGCCAATTTCAACGCGGTGTCCAACGCCGTGATCGGAGGCCTCGACTATGTCGCCGGCGCGCTGGTTTCGTCGGTCGGCGGAGGTGGCGCAGGCGCAACCCATTTCGCGGGAGAATTCGACAACCTGATCGAGCGCTTCGCGACATATTTGAACGCGATCGGCAGCAATCTGAACTGGATGACGGGCGCGATCCTCGGCGGCATCGGCCTGGTGCTCCTCAGCCTCCTTGGCTTCATGACCGGGATCGTCCTCATCTTCGCCAAGATGATGCTGACCCTGATGCTCGGCCTTGCGCCGATCATGATCGCGCTGTCGCTCTTCGATGCGACCAAGGATTTCTTCCACAGATGGGTCTCGACGACGATCAGCTACGCCTTCTACCCTATCGTCATCGCCGCCATGTTCTCGACCGTCGTCGGAATGGCGAATTCGCTCTTGGCCCAGCTCGGCGACCCTAACTCAGCCACAAACATCGGCTCGCTGGTCCCGTTCTTCGTGATGGTGTTCCTGGCCAAGGGTTTCGTCGCGGCAACACCCCTGATCGTGCGGGGGATTTCGGGGAACCTGATGGTGGCTGCAGCACCTGCGATCGTCAGTGGGTCTGCTGGGGTATTACGGGGGCTGATGAACACCTCTGGTGTGCAGGGCAGGGCGAGGATCGGTGCGCTCACTACGGGGGAGGCGATCGGGCGGGGGGCAGTGCAAGCGCCTGTTGCCATGCGAAGCGCAGCGGCGACCGCGAGCGCGCAGGTGGTCAGGGTGGCTGAGAGAGCGAAGCGGTTGGGGCGGTGAAGTCCAACGCGGCGTCGCAGCGATGTGTTCTTATCGACATGGACGGAAAGCTGCCTGTTGGTGTGCGGCGTGGCATTCGCCGCGACAGCGGAGAAGCGGTGAGGCACAACTCGCCCTGCAAGCGTTAAGACATTGCTAGAGACCACACTTGCGACGATGAAACGAATGACGCCGCAGGGCTACCGGGAATTGAACGCAGGAGCTATGCTTTGGCGGCAGAGGTTTCCTCCTGTGCGATGACATTCTCGATCCGGCGCTCAAGGTTGCCAATCTGGGTCTCCAACCTGGTCTTGAGATTCTCATCCATGCTTTCGACATCGGCAGGAACGCTCTGCTTCCATCTCGGACTTGTAATTTCTGTAAAGTGATTGATATGTGAGCGATGTCGAATGCACTTCACATCGCACGTGGCCGCTTCGGGAGGGTGGCGCTGCTGGATATGGATCGGCCTCTGGTGCGGCACGCGCACCCGCATTGCCATGTCCTGTTGAAGGTCGAGGGCGCCGACACGCAGTTTTCGGTGCGCGACAAGCTCGTACCGCTCACGAACGAAAGCGCGGTTCTCATCAACGCCTGGGAACCTCATGCCTATGCGCACGACCCGACGCGGCCGAAGACAGTAATCCTTGCGCTCTACATTGAACCGCAGTGGCTTGGTCATTTCCGGCCGAACTGGGCGGCGAGCCACGCGCCCGACTTCTTCTCTTCCAACGTCGGCTCGATCACCCTCGATATCCGCTTGCGCACACGCACGCTTGCGGAGGCCATGGTGCAGGAGCCGAACCGTGCCGCCATGCACGAGGTGCTTCTCGGCGAGCTGATGGTCGCTGTCATCGAACGCTTCGCCGACTGGCGGGCAGTGCCGAATTCGATCCGTGACCTCGCCGCCCACCATCGGGTTGATTTCCGCATCCGCAAGGCCGTCGAGCGCATGAAGGCGGCACCGGGCAAGATCGCCGATCTCGATCGTCTCGCGGCCGACGTGGGCCTGTCGCGGGCGCATTTCTTCCGGCTGTTCGAAACCTCGATTGGGGTGACACCGAGGGTCTTCCTCAACGTGCAGCGGCTGGAACAGGCGGTTGCGGCCGTCGCCGACGGAACGCAAAGCTTCGCGGCGATCGGCGATCAACTCGGGTTTTCCGTGCCGGCGCACTTCTCGCGCTTCTTTCACGATCATGCCGGCTCCTCGCCCAGCATCTTCCGCAGTGTAAGCCGCCTCTCGACCGAGGATTTTGAGACTCCTCGGTAAGGTCTGATACACGGCGGTATAGCCCGATCACGCCCCCTTCTTCACTCTTCCCGCTACGGCACCCCTTCACAAACGGGTGCGGGAGGGGCGAATGATGAAATTGGAAACAGCGGAGGGCCTCATTGGCCGGCCCGTCCAACGGGTCGAGGACTTCGGACTTCTGACCGGCCGCGGCCGCTACATCGACGACCTGCCAGTTCGGCGCGACACCGCGCATCTGGCGGTCCTGCGCTCGCCGCATGGCCATGCCGAAGTCCGTGCGATCAATACGACTGCCGCGCGTGCACTGCCCGGCGTCTTCGCCGTGCTGACCGGCGAGGATGTGGTGCGGCTTACCCGCAGCATGACCGTCGGGGTCAAGGCCAATGTCGAATGCTGGCCGATTGCCCGGGACCGGGTACGCTATGTGGGTGAACCCGTCGCCCTCGTCGTCGCCGAGAACCGCTATGTCGCCGAGGATGCGCTCGACCTGATCAAGGTGGAGTACGAGACGCTGGTCGCCATTGTCGATCCCGACAAGGCACTCGCCGCAGATGCGCCGGTCTTGCATCCCTCGCTCGGCACCAACCTCATCAACGAGCGCACTTTTCGCTACGGGAACCCGGAAGCGGCACTCGCGACTGCCGCCCACCGAATTTCCATCCGCATCGCCTATCCGCGCAATTCCTGCACGCCGATCGAAACCTACGGCGTCATAGCGGAATACGATCCCGGTGAGGACGCCTATGACGTCACGGCGAATTTCCAGGGACCGTTCTCGATCCATGCCGTGATTTCTCGCGCGCTGAATGTGCCCGGCAACCGCATGCGACTGCGCACGCCACCCGATTCCGGCGGCTCCTTCGGCATCAAGCAGGGCGTGTTTCCCTATGTCATCCTCACCGCCGTCGCCGCCCGCGTCGCCGGCCGGCCGGTCAAGTGGATCGAGGACCGTCTCGAACACCTGACGGCTTCTGTCTCGGCAACCAACCGCGTCACGACGCTGGAGGCGGCCGTTGCCGACGACGGCCACATCACCGCGCTTAGCTGGGATCAACTAGAAGATTGCGGGGCCCACTTGCGTGCACCGGAACCGGCGACACTCTACCGCATGCACGGCAACATGACCGGCGCCTATGCGATCGACAACGTCGCCATCCGCAACCGCGTTGTGCTCACCAATAAGACGCCGACCGGACTGAACCGTGGCTTTGGCGGACCGCAGGTCTATTTCGCGCTCGAGCGGCTCATCCACAAGATCGCCGATGACCTTGGCCTCGACAGGCTTGCGGTCATCCGCCGCAACCTCGTGCCGGCCGACGCATTTCCCTATCGCACAGCGACCGGCGGGCTGCTGGATTCGGGCGATTATCAGACAGCAATCGATCGCGCCTGTGCGGAAGGCGGCCTAGAGGCGCTGAAGCTGCGTAGGGATAATGCGCGTGCCGAAGGACGTCTCTACGGCATCGGCTATGCGACGGTTGTCGAGCCGAGCGTCTCCAACATGGGCTACATCACGACGGTTCTGTCGCCGGACGAGCGGGCGAAGGCAGGGCCAAAGAACGGCGCCCAGTCCGTCGCGACGGTGGCCATCGATCCACTGGGTTCTGTCACCGTCAAGGTCGCCTCGGTGCCACAGGGCCAGGGCCACCGCACCGTTCTGGCGCAGGTGGTCGCAGAGCGGCTCGGACTGCCCCTGGAGGCCGTGCGTGTCAACACGGAACTCGACACGGCGCGCGACGCCTGGTCGATCGCGTCGGGCAATTATGCAAGCCGGTTTGCCGCGGCCGTCGCCGGCGCCGCGGCCCTCGCCGCCGACCGTATCAGGGAGCGTCTTGCAGCGATCGCCGCCGCGCAACTCAATGTCACGGCGGAGAGCGTGGACTTCAGGGCCGGAAAACTCTTTGATCGCAACAATCCGGAAAATGCCATTTCCTTCGGACGTGTGGCGGCGGCAAGCCACTGGGCGCCCGGCACCCTGCCGGATGAAACAGGCCAGACCATCCGCGAGACTGTCTTCTGGACGCCGGAGCAACTTGAGGCGCCGACGGCAACGGACGGTATCAACTCATCGCTTTGCCATGGCTTCATCTTCGACATCTGCGGTGTGGAGATCGACCGGGCGACCGGCCAAGTGCGTATCGACCGCTACGTGACGATGCACGACTGCGGCCGCATCCTGCATCCCGGCATGGTCGATGGCCAGGTGCGCGGCGGCTTCGCACAGGCCGTCGGTGCCGCACTCTACGAAGAATATGCCTATGGTAGCGACGGCAGTTTCCTGGCCGGCACGCTCGCCGACTACCTGATCCCGACCGTAATGGAGACGCCTGAGCCGCTGATCCTCCATCACGAAACGCCCTCACCTTTCACGCCGCTTGGTGCCAAGGGCGTCGGCGAAGGCAATAGCATGTCGACGCCGGTCTGCATTGCCAACGCCGTTGCCGATGCGCTCGGTGTCGAGGACGTCCGGCTGCCACTATCGCCGAGCCGGGTCAGCGAATGGCTCTACGCCGAGGAGCAACGGCCGTCCAAGCCGCAGGAAGTGGTCCCGGTTGCCGCCGGCACCTCTGGCGAACGGTTGCTGACGGGCTCAGGCTCGGCCGATGTGGTCGCCACCCGCGAATCCGTCTGGGCGATGCTGCTCGACCCGAACACGCTGAAGGCCATCATTCCCGGAGCACACGAGGTCCGAAAGATCTCTGACACGCAATTCCGCGCCGAGGTCACGCTTGGTATCGGTCCGGTCAAGGGACGATACCGCGCCGACATCCGCCTGTCCGACATGGTCGCGCCGGAAGCGGTCACGCTTTCCGGCGGCACCGAGGGCGCGCTTGGTTCCGGTCACGGCACAGGCCGCGTGACGCTGACCGAAACCTCGACCGGCACCCGCATCGACTATCGCTACGAGGCGGCCATCGGCGGAAAGGTCGCCTCGGTCGGCGGCCGCCTCCTCGACGGCGCGGCGCGCGTGGTGATCGGACAATTCTTCCAGGCGCTCGCCCGTCATGCCGGCGGCGGCGCGCCTCCCGGCGCCGCCGCCGGCCTCATCCAGCGGCTTTCAAACCTTTTCAGGAGACGCAGATGAAGCCCGCATCCTTCGATTTCATCTGTCCGGACACGCTGGACGAAGCGCTCTCGGCACTCTCCGAAGCGGGCGGTGACGGACGCATCATCGCCGGCGGCCAGTCGCTTGTGCCCATGCTCAACATGCGCCTTGCCCGCCCCAGCGTGCTCATTGACATCATGCGGCTTGAAGCACTGCGCCGGATCGAGATGTCCGGCGACGAGATCACCGTCGGCGCGGGCGTTCGCCAGGCGGAACTGGAAGCCTGGCCGAACCTCTTGCGCGACCTGCCTCTGCTGACCGCCGCTTTCCCCTGGATCGGTCATGTACAGACGCGGGCGCGGGGCACGGTCTGTGGCTCGGTCGCCCATGCAGACCCAAGCGCCGAATTGCCGCTTTCTCTGGTGATACTCGGCGGCGCCGTCAGCCTGCGCAGCCGCAAGCAGAAGCGCAAGGTCACGGCGGACGACTTCTTCATCGGCATGATGGCGACGGATCTCGCTGAGGGCGAGATGATCGAAGCCGTGCACTTTCCGAAGGCTGTACCTGGCAGCGGCTATGCCTTTCGCGAGATCGGTCGCCGGCATGGCGATTTCGCCATCGTCGCCTGCGCTGCCGTCGCCGACGACAACGGATTGCGGCTCGGCATTGCCGGGGTCGATGACCGGCCTCGTGTCTTCCCGTTGCCGGCCCTTGACGACGACCAGTTCGACGATGCCCTCAACGACATCGCCTGGTCTCTGAATGCTCGAGAAGACCTTCACGCAAGCGCCCGCTACCGGCGCGAACTAGTCCGCAATCTTGGCCGCGAGACCCTCAAGGAGGCTAGCCGATGCCGCGCATGAACGCTGCCCGGAGGCATGTGATCGATTTCACGCTGAACGGCCAGAAGGTCCGCGCAGAGGCTGAAAACCGGATGCTGCTCTCGGATCTGCTGCGCCACGAGATCGGGCTGACCGGCACCCATGTCGGCTGCGAGCACGGCGTATGTGGGGCATGCACCGTGCAGATCGATGGAAAGCCGGCCCGCGCTTGCCTGACGCTCGCCCAGCAAGTGCGCGGCAGTGATGTGCGGACAGTCGAAGCGCTGACTCCCGACCCAGCCGAGCTCTCTCCGCTTCAGGCTGCCTTTCGCCGCCATCATGGCTTGCAGTGCGGCTTCTGCACGCCCGGCATCCTGATGTCGCTCGACGTCCTTTTGCGAGAGCAGCCGAACGCGGGCCGGGAAGAGATTCGCGACTACCTCTCCGGCCATCTCTGCCGGTGCACGGGCTACGCGACCATCGTCGAGGCGGCAATAGCTGCCGCGGAGGAACAACGGAAGGAGGAGATACCGAATGCTTGATCTTGGGACTAGCTTCCTCGCGAGCGTCGAGCGCGACCCGGACGCGCTCGCGATTGTCGACGGGGAGATGCGACTTAGCTATCGTCAATGGTATCACAAGGTTTCGGCGCTTGCCGCAGCTCTGGGCGAAACCGGTCTGAAGCGCGGCGACCATGTGCTGAGCGCCATGCAGAACCGCTGGGAGAACGCGTCATTGCATTGGGCCTGCCAGTTTCTGGGCCTGATCATCACGCCCCTCAACTGGCGGGCAAAGGCCGACGAAATCGACTTCGGCATCGAGGATGCCGGCGCGAAGGCTGTTTTCTACGAAGCGTCGACAGAAGAGGCCGTGCGCCTGTCGCGCCTCGCGCAGCACGTGCCGCGGTTTTCGTCCGAGGCGCTCGCGGGCATCATGGACGGCAGAGCACCCGATGCGGTGCCTGTCGCAGAGGCCGCGGACTGGTCGTTGATGCTTTATACGTCTGGAACGACGTCGAAGCCGAAGGGTGTGCCGCGCCGTCACCAAGCGGAACGCGCCGGCGCAGTCGCCCATGTCGCCCAGAACCTCTACCGGCATGGCGAGCGCACATTGGGCGTCATGCCGCTCTATCACACGATGGGTGTACGCTCCCTGATCGCATCCTCGCTCATCGGCGGCACCTTTGTGTGCCTGCCGCGCTTCGACGCGGCAAAGGCGCTCGATCTGATCGAACAGGAAAAGATCACCAATCTTTATCTGGTTCCGACGCTTTACCACGACCTCGTGCATCACGAGGCTTTTTCGACCGAGCGCGTCGCCTCCGTCACCAAGCTCGGCTATGCCGGCGCCTCGATGACCGACGGATTGCTGAAACGGCTGGACAAGACATTTCGTCCAGAGCTCTTCGTCAACCACTATGGTTCGTCTGAAATCTACACCTTCACAATCGAGCAGAAGGCGGGCGAGAAACCCGGCTCCGCCGGCCGCGCCGGGATCAACCAGACGATCCGGGTGGTGAAGCTGGGCAGCCGCAACCCGGACGAGCGGGCGGCCGTCGGCGAGGAAGGCGAGATCATCGCGCTGAAGAAGAGCGACGAGGCCTTCGACGGTTACTGGAAACGGCCTGATGCGGATGCCAAGGCACTTCACGGCGGCTGGTACTTCACCGGCGACACCGGCTTCTTCGACAGGGACGGTGATCTCTTCGTCACCGGCCGCGCCGACGACATGATCATCACCGGTGGCGAGAACGTTTCGCCGGTGGAGGTGGAAAGCTGCCTGTCGCTGCACGACGGCGTCGCCGAGGTCGCGGTCGTCGGACTGCCTGACGAGCGCTGGGGCAAGATCGTTGTCGCCTTCATCAAACGGCGCGGCGATGTCACGGCCGAGGATCTCGACCGCCATTGCCGCGATTCCGGTCTCGCCAATTTCCGTCGCCCACGCCGCTTCGTCTTCGTCGAAGCGATCCCGAAATCCCCTGTCGGGAAGCTGCTGCGCCGCCTGCTGGTGGCCGGCGAATACTCCGAAGAACGCATTTCCGAAAATCAGTGAGTGGCACTCCGCCGCCAGACCAACGAAAGGACATTCCATGGCCGAACACGCCACATTCCAGGACCCGCGCCTGGCCAAACTCGACGGCTTCACCGTCACGATGGATGCGGCCCGACAGCGCGCCGACATCACCCTCGACTATCCGCCTTACAACGTGGTCTCCATGCTGGCCCGCGACCAGTTGCGCCTCGTCTTCGAGGCGCTCGACGAGGACGAGCGCGTCCGCATCATCGTCGTTGCGGGCAAGGGCGAGCACTTCTCGTCCGGCGGCAACATCAAGGGCTTCCTGGAGGCGAGCCCGGAGCATGTCTCGCACCTCGCCTGGAACATCGCGGCACCGGCCCGCTGCTCCAAGCCGGTCATCGCCGCCAACCGCGGTTATTGCTTCGGCGTCGGCTTCGAACTGTCGCTTGCCTGCGACTTCCGCATCGCGACCGACACCACGCGCTACGCGCTGCCCGAGCAGAAGCTCGGCCAGATCCCAGGCTCCGGCGGCTCGGCCCGCCTGCAGAAGATGGTTGGCGTCACCCGCACCAAGAACATCGTGATGCGCTCGAAGCGGATCACCGGTCAGGAAGCTTACGACTGGGGCATCGCGTCGGAGGTCGTTGCGGATGCCGATCTGGAAAAAGCCGTCGACGCACTTGTCGAAGAACTGATCGGCTTCTCTCCGCTGGCCCAGCGCACGGCGAAGAAACTCCTGAACGACACGGACGACGCGATGCTGTCGACGGCCATCGAGCTTGAGGGCCATTGCTACAGCCGGCTTCGCACATCGGAGGATTTCCGCGAAGGCGTGCTCGCCTTCCACGAAAAACGCGCGGCAGCCTTCGTCGGGCGCTGAACCAACGGCCGGACGGGAGCCCGGCTTTATTTCCACGAGGAGGGAGCGGCTTCGGGTCCGCTTCGGGAGGAATGAACATGGAAACCATCGACCAGACAACGCAAGAAAGACGCCTTGTCGAACGGGGACCCGGCCTTGCGTCGGGTCTGCGCGACCTGCCGAAACATCTCGGCATCAAGACGATGAGCGCGGGGCTCGTCGCCGCCATCTTCGGCTGCTCCGGTCCGGCCCTGATCGTCATCGGGGCTGCCGAGGCGGGCCGTCTCAGCAATGGGCAGACCGTCGCCTGGCTCTTTGCGATCTACGTGCTCGGTGGGCTCATCAGTCTGCTGCTCGCGCTCTATTACAAGCAACCCATCAACGGCGCCTACTCGATCCCGGGCGCGGCCCTGGTCGCCGGCTCGCTTGCGACCATTCCGTTCAACGAGGCCGTCGGCGGCTTCATCGTAGCGGGCCTGCTGGTTCTGCTGCTCGGCGTCACCGGACTTATCGGCAAGGTTATGCGCTGGCTGCCGATGCCAATCGTCATGGCGATGATTGCCGGTGCGCTGATCCGGTTCGCCGTCGGCACAGTGACGGCGCTCGGCTCGGCGCCACTGATTGCCGGCGCGGCAATCCTGGCCTTCTTTGTCTCGATGCGGCTGACCAAATCCATTCCGCCGGTTCTGGCGGCCCTTGTCGCAGGCCTGATCGTCGCGCTTGCGACGGGTGCGGTCGGCGGCGGCGCGGCCAACATTTCCTTCGCCGCGCCTGAATTTACGATGCCGGTGTTTTCCGTCGATGCCTTCTTCGCAATTGCCATCCCACTCGCTCTTCTGGTGATCGGCGCCGAGAACGCGCAGGCGACCGGCGTGCTCATGGCCGAGGACTACAGGCCACCGGTCAACGCGATGACGATCATTTCCGGCATCGGCGGTGTCGCAGCCGGTTTCCTCGGCGGCCACAATGCCAATATTGCGGGCCCGATGACGGCGATATGCTCGTCCGAGCAGGCGGGCGAGAACAAGGAGGGGCGTTATGCCGCGACCGTCGTCAACGGGGTGCTCTTCGCCGCCTTCGGCCTCCTCGCCGGCGCTGCAGTTCCGATCGTGCTCAGCCTGCCGTCCGCTCTCATCGGCACCGTCGCCGGCCTCGCCATGATCGGCGTGCTGCTGTCGGCCTTCCAGAACGCTTTCGGCAAGTCGCTCGGCAACCAGACAGGCGCCTTCGTGGCGCTCGCCGTCGCCATGTCGAACGTCTCGTTTATAGGCATCAGCGCACCCTTCTGGGCCCTGGTGGCGGGCGTGATTGTCTCCGCTTTGGTCGAGGCCGGAAATCTCGGGGAAAAACAGGCTGCTTGATTGCGGGTAATCGCCATCGACGTCTGATTGAATGCGCCCCCATTGATGTTCGATATGGGGGCGCGAAGCTGTCGTTCATTGAGAAAAAAATCGAACGGTCGCTCTGGGCCGACCGGCGCGGGGCGCGCCGGCCGGGAAGGTTCGTCAAAGATCGATCCCCTCTGAGAGCGTCAAGGCATCCTCGATGTCGACGCCGAGGTAGCGCACAGTGCTGTCCATCTTCATGTGGCCGAGAAGACGTTGAACAACCCGGAGGTTGCCGGTCTTCTTGTAGACCTGCGCCACTTTGGTCCGCCGCATTGAATGCGTGCCGTAGGCGCTCGGCTCCAGGCCGACCGACATGATCCATCCCCGGACCATCCGGGC